>NZ_SDKD01000016.1 GCF_004521915.1 Brevibacillus migulae
TGTGAGAGGTCGGGGGTTAGTCACCCCCTCCTACTCGATTTGTCCTCTATTTAAAGCCACTCCAGCCAAATGGCAACATAAAGCATTGCGAGAATGCCGAGAATAATGACATCAAATGTCGTAGGAAAGATCACGGTGCGAGCGAATTGAAAGATGATCAAAGGCAGCAAGATTTGCTTGCAGCCATATTTGATCTTGAGATAAGTCGGGTTGTATTTCCAACGTGAACTCATGGTTATCACCTCGGTCCAATATATGCGAATTGGGAAAAGGCAGTGTCATTCATCGGAAGTTTGTTATAATTAAGAAGGATTACAATAATACAGATAAGGGAGTGAGGAACCATCCAACACAAAAACTTGTCGGCTGGTAAAATCGTCAAACGAGGTTTATTCATTACGCTGGGGGCAGCCCTCATGGCTGTCGGTTTGGAAATTTTTCTGGTGCCCAATCAGGTGATTGACGGTGGGATCACCGGTATCTCCATCATGCTGGCACATTTGACCAGCTTGCCTATCGGGATCTTCTTGCTGGGTCTCAATCTGCCGTTTCTGATCTTGGGGTACAAACAAATCGGGAAAACCTTTGCATTATCTACACTGTACGGTGTCACCGTCATGTCGATCGGCACGACGCTGTTGCATCCTGTGCAGAGCTTGACCCAAGAACCGCTCTTGGCCGCAGTATTCGGTGGCATTATCCTCGGAATCGGAGTCGGATTGGTCATCCGCTACGGAGGCTCGCTCGATGGGACAGAGATCGTCGCGATTCTGGTCAATAAGAAGACGCCTTTCTCTGTCGGTGAAGTGGTCATGTTTTTGAACATTTTTATCCTCGGCGGCGCAGGCTTCATTTTTGGCTGGGACAATGCCATGTACTCGCTGATTGCTTACTTCATTGCCTTTAAGATGATTGATATTACGGTTGAAGGTTTCAACGAATCGAAATCTGTCTGGATCATTAGTGATCAGCACAAAGAGATTGGAGACGCATTGCTTGCCCGTCTTGGCCGGGGCGTTACCTATTTGAATGGAGAAGGCGGCTATTCAGGGGACGACAAAAAAGTCATCTTTTGCGTAGTGACACGCCTGGAAGAAGCAAAACTGAAGCTGATCGTGGAAGAAACGGATCCAACTGCCTTTCTGGCGATAGGGACCATTCACGATGTAAAAGGCGGACGTTTCAAAAAAAGAGATATTCATTAACGTGGGAAACAATGAGGTTTGTATATAGATGATTACGGGTATTACATTGGGAGACAGAGGGTTAAGTGGGTGATGAAGTGGTTTTGGACGCATCCTTATATGCTTGCAGCGTGTTTGTCGCATGTTTGTTTTTGTTATCTTCGCGACATCTGATTACCTTTAAACGATGGTACGACTTTTCATTCTTATATGGCTTGGCTCTCCTTGCTTGGGGGCTGGGACACTTATTCGAGATGCATCCTGCTCCGCTCCTCCAATTTCTGTCTTCCCCCGTGACATTCCTGTTTTATTTGTTTTTGCTGCTGTCCTTTCACGCGTTTCCACTTTCTCCGCATCTGTACTACGATCGCTGGAAAACGACGTTTGATGTCGTGATCATTACGTCGATCTATCTGACGACTACGATCACCATCTGGAATCTGCCAGGGCATGCTTGGTGGTATATACACCTGCTTCATTTGCAAGGCTCTTTATTTATCTTAGGAAGAGCTTTTACGATTTTTATGGGAAACACGAAAAATTCCCAGCGTGATCATAACAATCTGTTGCTGATCAGTGCCGCTCTCTTTCTTTTGGTCGATGCCACGGGGCATGATGTATTCAAGCTTCCCATGCAAGCGGCGACAATCATCATTTTCATCATGATGCTGATCGGATTGCGAAAGATGGGCAAGCTCGGTGAAAGAGTCAATATTTTGGACGAGTATCTGTATTTTCATGAAAAGCTGAGCTTTCAAATTCGGGACGATCATGTCAACCGCTTCTATTTATTCGTGCTAGTGATCATTTTGCTGGTACTTCCGGAATGGTCGTCTTTCTATATGTGGGGGATGATTGCGTCCCTGCTGCTCTTGAGTGTACGGATATATCTGACGCGCCGTGCGAATAATGAGTCAATGAAGGAAATGTTTGGGCTGTCTCGCAGTCTGGAAAAACAATTCGAAGAAAATATGCATGAGATCAGGCAAAAGAATGACCATCTGTCCAACCTCCTCTCGGTAAAGCAAAGCTATGAAAAGCTCTTGATGGAGAGCAACCGGCAAAATATGCAGCAGATTGACTTCGAAAATTTGCATACGCTGATTGAAGAGATTGCGGACGTCTGGCATGACAACATGATCGGATTGGATTATCTGCGTATTTCGCTGCAGTCCAAAGAAGGTGACGATTATTACGAAATCGAGCGAGGCTGCCCCCAGGCCGCTGGCAAGTGGCAGCAGCGACCGTTTTCGCTGTCGATTAAAGTGGAAGAGCATATCGACACGCCTTATGTACCTGACCAGATTGTCATCGACGGGTTAACCAGCTCGTTCTTTCGAGAGGATACGGAGCTCGAGGATTCCTTTTTCAATTTGCTGGCCATTCATGTACGCGGCTTGATCCATCGTTGCTTGCAAAATCAGCAGGCACTGGAGCTGCGCTTGGTGGAGAAAGAGATGGAGCTGGCTGCCAGAATCCAGTTATCCCTGATACCGAAGGAGCGGCTGCGGATACCATCTCTCGAGGCGAAGGCCGTGTATCTCCCGGCGGCTTCGGTTGGCGGCGATTATGTCGATTATATTACGGTCCACGATCGTTACACTTGTTTTTTGGTCGCAGACGTAGCGGGTCACGGGATTCCAGCGAGTTTATTGACGAATGGACTGCGCAGCTATTTCCGTGCGGTCGTGCAAACCTATCAGAATCCGGATGATATTCTTACCCGATTGAATCAATTGTTGTATGAGGATCTTTCCCAAATTCGCTCGTATATTACGATGTTTGTAGCGGTTTACGACCAAGAGGAAAAGATCGTTCGCACCAGCCGTGCCGGACACCCGCAGCCATTTTATCTCTCGGCAACCAAGCAGACTCTGCTGCCATGTTCGAATGGCTTGGGCCTGGGTTTGCAGGAATCAGCACGCTATCGGCGAGATGAATGGCCTGTTGAGGAAGATTTCACCCTGATTATTTATACCGATGGCTTGATCGATCTGGGACGAAAAGAAGGAGCGATGACAGCAGACCAATGGCTGCAAAGATTCCATGCGGTTTCCTGTCAGCTCGCACCCGGAGACGAAGATCGGATCGCGGCAATCGAAAAAGAAGTAGGGAAACTGACAAAAACGAAACAACAGGAAGATGATCTCTCCTTACTAATCCTTTCTTTTTCAGCAGCAACGTGATGTAGAAACAGGAGGCAATGCGGATGCACGTATGTGGGAATTGTCCGGATAACCCCGATTGCCAGACATGTGTCGAACAGTTGGGCGTTGGACAAGCTGCTCGCAAGGTACTTCCCCCCCGGCCGATCAGTATCGTTCATTTGCTGACGGGGACAAAGGTGGAAGCGGAGCTGCGGGTAGTCAGTCGTTTGGTGCTGGGTGTATATGCTGAGACGGAGTGGAAGCCCGGCCGATATGAGTTAGAACTGGCTGCGGATTTTCGGATTATTGCCTCGACAGTTGGGGCGGTCCACAATGCGTCCTACATCGTCCTTGATATCGAGCAAGTTTTGCGCAAGGAAGATATGTTCGATCGCTTGCTGCTCGATGAATTCCACTCCTGGCAACTGTCGCAGGAGCTTCAACCCGAATGTTTGCTGACCAATGATGAGCAGAGCTTGGACAGCGAGCGCAAAGAGATGATCGTACAAGAGCTGAAGAGGCTCTCCATCCTGCGAAAACTTCGCGAAGTTCACATGTATGTATGGGAGCATGATTCGGTGAAACCCCTTGGCGAGAGTCAGATTGATCTGGTGGCGCAAGAGGAGATCAATCGGTTGGCACGGCAAGCGCTAAAAGAAAGAAGAGGGAAGCGCGAACAATCGCTGTCTGCAGCGAGAAAGCGCCTCTATGATTTGCATGTGTTCCCCTTTGATGACAATACGTGCGGGGTAGCGGTGATTGATATTACCGATGCGATCGCCATGGAGCGTGAGCGCAATCGACAGCAGTGGGAATTTTGCCGCGATGTCGTTGCCTTGGTTACAAAAGGCAAGCTCCAATTGATCGATGAGCAAGGGCTTTTTGAAGTGAAACGGCAAGGAGAGAGAAAGGTATCTTGCAAAATCGCCTGTTCAGCGGATTTGGGTGTATTGCGCAAGGCAATTCGGGAGCAGATTGCCCCGTTTGGGATATCGGGGAGCAGTGTTCTACATTTTACGGTTGCCGTCAATGAAGCGGCCACCAATGCACTGTCACATGCAGGTGGCGGAGTAGTAGAGGTGAATCTTTTACAAAAGGATGAATATTGCCGTATCATTGTAACGGATCATGGCAGAGGCATTTCGCTGGCGGATCTACCGAAAGCAGCGTTGCAGCCCGGGTTTTCCACCAATAATACATTGGGTCTGGGATTTCAGGTGATGCTACAGTATGCGGACATGATCTGGTTGCACAGTTCTTCAAAGGGGACTACAATCGTACTTGACTATGCCTTGCAAGCGAGGGTTGTCCAAAAAGAGGTTTAGGCTGACGCCAAACGGGTAGATATAGAGTATAGGGCGATCGCCAACGTGTGCGGGAGAGCACAAGGGGAAAGGAGCACTATCCATGGATTACCGAATTGAAGAAGAAAAGGATCATGCCATCATATATTTGGAAGGCGAATTGGACATGAGCGTCGGTGATAAACTAGGTGAGGTCATTCGCCAGTACGGGGAGCGCAATCAAGCAATTACACTCGATTTTCTCGGTGTAAGCTTCGTTGATTCTTCCGGGATCGGCAGTCTCTTTTATACAACCAAAGACCTTTTGGCAGCGGGCAAACAGATCGAAATCGTCAATATTCAAGAAGAGATCATGGATATCCTGCGCATCCTCGGATTTGCGGAAGCCTTGGGTGTGCCTTTGAAGCAGGTATAGTAGGGAAACGCCTATTTGACGAGGGGAAATTGCTCGTTTATAATAGCTGTTATACAAAAATATGTACAACACATGCAATGATTGGGAAGAGTAAACTTAGGAAGCCTTTGGCAGAGAGGGAGAATCAACGGGTGCGAGATTCTCTAAGGTGGATGAGTTGAAGGTCGCCCATGAGTAATTCTGGTGAACGAGAAGGGGATGATTTCCCTTTTCCAGTAGTTGGAATCGGTAAAAACGCCGTTATCGTTGATGAGTGAGCAGATCTCATGCGTTTTTGGCATAGGCTGCTAACAAAGGTGGTACCGCGAAGCAACTCCTTTCGTCCTTTGGATGAGGGAGTTTTTTTATTTATCTGCGAAAACATGTAGGAGGAATTGTGTATGTCCAATCAAACGACGCCAGACATCGACAGTCTGCTGCCGAAAAACTATGATCCGAAAGCAGCGGAATCCAAATGGTATCCGTACTGGATCGACAAGCAGTTTTTTAAAGCGGAGCGTGATCCGCAGAAAAAACCGTTCACCATCGTGATCCCGCCGCCGAACGTAACAGGGAAGTTGCATTTGGGACACGCACTGGACACAACCCTGCAGGATATCATTACCCGCGCGAAGCGGATGCAGGGCTACAGCACCCTTTTCCTGCCGGGGATGGACCATGCGGGGATTGCCACACAATCCCGTGTGGAAGCTACCCTGCGTGAAGAAGGGATTTCCCGTCACGATCTGGGACGGGAGAAATTCCTGGAAAAGGTATGGGAGTGGAAGCATATCTATGCCCACCACATCCGCGAGCAATGGGAAAAGCTTGGACTTGCGCTGGATTACTCCCGCGAGCGCTTTACGATGGACGAAGGGTTGTCCCGAGCAGTCCGTGAAGTATTTGTACGACTTTATGAAAAAGGCTTGATCTACCGCGGCAACCGGATTATCAACTGGGATCCGGCAGCACGCACAGCCTTGTCCGATATTGAAGTGATCTACAAGGAAGTAAAAGGCGCGTTGCATCATATGCGTTATCCGCTGGTGGACGGCACTGGCTATATCGAGGTAGCGACTACCCGTCCGGAGACCATGCTGGGGGATACAGCCGTAGCGGTGCATCCGGAAGACGAGCGCTACAAGCATCTGGTCGGGAAAATGGTCGTGCTGCCGATCACTGGCCGACACATCCCGATTGTAGCCGACGACTATGTCGACCCTGAGTTCGGATCCGGTGCGGTAAAAATCACACCTGCCCACGATCCAAATGATTTTGAGCTTGGTCTGCGCCACAACCTCCCGCAGATCGTCGTGATGGATGAATCCGGCACGATGAATGAGCAGGCTGGACCATACGCTGGTCTTGATCGCTTTGCCTGCCGCGCACAGATTATCAAGGATCTGACCGAGCAGGGCGTGATGTTCAAAATCGAGGAGCATATCCATCAGGTCGGACATAGCGAACGAAGCGATGCGGTGGTTGAGCCGTACTTGTCTACCCAATGGTTCGTCAAAATGCAGCCGCTCGCGGATGCAGCTTTGGCTAGCGCAGCAAGTGAAGACAGTGTGAAATTTGTGCCGGAGCGGTTCAAAAACAACTATTTGCGCTGGATCGAAAATATCCGCGACTGGTGTATTTCCCGCCAACTCTGGTGGGGACACCGTATTCCAGCATGGTATTGCCAGGATTGCGGAGAAGAGATCGTATCGCGCACCGATATAAGCGAGTGCCCGAAATGCCACAGCCACAAGCTGGAGCAGGACAATGACGTATTGGATACCTGGTTCAGCTCAGGTCTCTGGCCGTTCTCTACACTGGGCTGGCCGGAGGAAACGGAAGACATGAAATACTTCTATCCCACCAATGTGCTGGTTACCGGTTATGACATCATTTTCTTCTGGGTGGCCCGCATGATTTTCTCCGGACTTGAATTTACCGGGCAAAATCCATTTGAAAATGTGCTGATACACGGCATCATCCGTGACTCCGAGGGGCGCAAAATGTCCAAGTCGCTGGGCAATGGTGTCGATCCGATGGAAGTCATCGAAAAATATGGGGCAGATGCTCTCCGCTTCACACTGGCAACCGGAAATTCGCCAGGGAACGATCAGCGCTTCTATTGGGAGAAGGTCGAGTCCAACCGCAACTTTGCCAATAAGATCTGGAACGCTTCCCGCTTTGCCCTGATGAACCTGGAAGGCTTTGCTTACGAGGACATTGATTTAAACGGAACGTTGTCCGCACCGGATAAATGGATTCTCTCCCGTCTGCAATCCACGATTGCGGATGTGACACGCCTCATGGACACGTTTGAATTCGGGGAAGCGGGACGCATCCTGTATAACTTCATCTGGGATGATCTGTGCGACTGGTACATCGAGATGGCGAAGCTCGCTCTCTATGGTACAGACGCGGCAGCGAAGAAAACCACCCAATCTGTCTTGGTGACCGTGCTGGATCAGACGCTTCGCCTGCTCCATCCGTTCATGCCATTTATTACCGAGGAAATATGGCAGGCGCTTCCACATCAAGGAGAAAGCATCACGGTAGCTGCATGGCCGCAGGTGCAAGAGTCGCTGGTTAACCCGGAAGCGGAGGCGGAGATGGCGCTGTATACGGAAATCATCCGCAGTGTGCGAAATATCCGGGCTGAGGTAAATGTACCGATGTCTAAAAAAATCGAGCTGCTGATCAAGGCTTCCGATGCGGAAAGCTTGGCACGCCTGAAACGAGGCGAAGAGTATATCGTTCGCTTCTGCAATCCGGAACGCCTAGAGATTGCCGCCGATTTGACACCGCCGGATAAAGCGATGTCCGCCGTGATAACCGGGGCAGAAATCTTCTTGCCGCTCGCAGGGCTGATCGATATTGAGCAGGAGCTCAAGCGTCTGGAAAAAGAAGTGGAAACCCTGAATTTTGAAGTAGAGCGTATCGAGAAGAAGTTGAACAATCAAGGCTTTGTGGCGAAAGCTCCAGCCAAAGTCATCGATGAGGAAAAAGCGAAGCTCGCCGACTATGCCCAAAAACGGGAAAAAGTACTGGCTCGCTTGGCTGAGCTAAAAGGGTAACGAGTAGGCCCCACCTGAAAAATCGGGTGGGGAGTCCTCTCAGATAAGAAGGCAATCTCTATGAGCTGGCCACAATATACCAGTCATAAGATGGTGATAGGAGTCATACGGTATGAGAGCAGAAAGTTTTTCCACCTATGATGAAGCACTGGAATGGTTGCACAGCCTGCTTCGATTCGGTGTAAAGCCGGGGCTGGACCGCATGCAATGGATTCTTGAGCAGTTGCAGCATCCGGAACGGACACTTGCCTTTGTGCATGTGGCGGGAACGAATGGAAAAGGTTCCGTAGTCACTTATTTGGCCCATATGCTGCGAGAAGCAGGTTATAACACGGGTGAATTTACTTCCCCTTATATTGCTGATTTTCGGGAACGCATCCGTTACAACGGAGAGTGGATTCCCCAGGAAGATTTACTGACACTCGTTAATGAGCTGAAGCCTTTAGTAGAACGCTGCGAGCAGGAGACCCAGTATGGGGCTCCCACGGAGTTTGAAGTGATCACCCTCTTGGCGATTCTGTATTTTGCCCGTGTGGTTCGTCCGGCGGTGGTACTCTGGGAAACGGGTCTGGGAGGCCGCCTGGATTCCACCAACATTGTTTTCCCGCTAGTTTCAGTGATCACGAGCATCGGTTTGGATCATACCGAAGTATTAGGGCCCACTATAGCCGATATTGCCAAAGAAAAAGCGGGCATTATCAAGCCGGGAGTGCCGGTAGTGGTGGGAGATCTCCAGCCAGAAGCGTTTGATGTGATCAGTCAGGTGGCGCATAGCAAAAAAGCGTCGATCTACAGAAGCGGTGAGCAGTTTCAAGCAGAGACGCTCGAGGAGCAGTTGGGCAAGAAGCAAATCCGCTATGCAAGTATTTTTCGACGGTCGGAAGCGACGTATCAGCTGCAGATGAACGGGGTGCACCAGACGGCAAATGCAGCTGTTGCCTTGATGACGCTTGATTTGCTGAAAGAGTATTTCTCCTTTTTGGTGGAGGAAGAAGAGATTGCCAGAGGTTTGCAAAAAACCAGCTGGCTGGGACGGTTGGAAACATTCGTCCATACCCCGGTCATTTTATTAGATGGGGCCCATAATGTTGAAGGTATGACAGCGCTTGTACAGAGCGTGGAACAACTTCTCCCCAGCACGAAGCGTGTCCATTTGCTGATGGCGGCTCTCAGTGACAAGCCGCTTCCCCAGATGGTGGAAAAATGGCATTCGCTTGGGGAGCGGTTGGCCACGGTATTTGTCACGTCATTTGATTTTCCGCGTGCAGCCCCCATGGACAGCTTGACGGAGATCTGGCGTTTGAGTGGGCTGGAACCCGGGAGGATAAGCCCGGTTCCTGATTGGCGCTCCTTTTTGCGCGCTTGGATCGAAAATAAGGCGATGCATGAAGACGATTGGTTGATCGTCTGTGGGTCGCTCTACTTCGTTTCTGAAGTGCGTTCAACCTTATCCATAATCGTAGAAGGGGCAGGTGAATAGGGTGGATCATGGACAACACGTCCACTTTGTGGGCATAGGTGGTTATGGAATGAGCGCCATCGCCCGCGTCTTGGTCGACCTTGGCTATAAAGTAACGGGCTCAGACGTGGCAGCAAATGATCTCACGAAAAAGCTGGAAGCACGCGGGGCAGTGGTCTATATCGGTCATGACGCAGCTCATCTGGATGGGGCGCAGATCGTGGTGTATTCGACGAGCATCCCGAAGGAAAATGAAGAAATCCAAGCGGCGATCGCCAAAGGTTTGCCGGTGCTGCACCGTTCGCAAATGCTGGCGCGGATTCTCAATGAGCGCAAAGGTGTTGCCGTAGCGGGGGCGCATGGGAAAACGACGACGACGTCGATGATCGCGCATGTCTTGGAGGAATGCAAGGTAGATCCGACATATATCATTGGCGGTGAGCTGATGAATGCGGGGACTAATGCCAAGGCCGGGAAAAGCGATTACGTGATCGCTGAAGCGGATGAAAGCGATGGTTCCTTTCTGGAATACCGCCCGTTGCTGGCCATTGTGACCAACATCGAGCCGGATCATCTGGAGCATTTTGACGGCAATTTTGCCAATTTAAAAAAGGCGTATGCACAGTTTCTCAGCCATGTCAGAGAGGACGGGAAGGCTGTACTCTGCTTGGATGACGAGCATGTGCGTGAGCTGATTCCACAGGTAAACCGAAGCATTGTGACTTATGGCATCAGTCCAGAATATGCCGGCCAGGCCGAATACCGCGCGACCCAAATCGAAATGGGCGATCGCCGGACCCGTTGTGAAATCTGGCATCGCGAGCAGCTGCTGGGTGAGCTGGTCCTGCATGTTCCGGGCAAGCACAATATTGCCAATGCTTTGGCGGCTGCGATCGTTTGCTTGGAAGCGGGCTTGCCGTTTGCTGAAATCGCCCAAGCATTGTCCACCTTCCGCGGGGCAAAGCGTCGTTTTCAGATCATCGGGGATGTGAAAGATATTTTAGTCGTCGATGACTATGCGCATCATCCTACAGAAATCGTAGCGACTCTGCAGGGAGCAAAAGCCAGCGGCCGTCGGGTCATCGCCATTTTTCAGCCGCAGCGCTACACGCGCACCTACTTTTTGATGGATGAGTTCAGCCGCGCTTTTTCCGAGGCGGATGAAGTGATCATTACTGATATTTATTCTCCTGCAGGGGAAAAGAAAATCGAGGGTGTGAGCTCGGAAGTGTTGGTCGAAAAGATCCGCACGAACAGCCATCCGCGTGCGCAATACATTCCGACGAAGGAACAAGTCCAGGAGCATCTGATCGAGAGAATTCGCCCGGGAGACATGGTCCTGACGATGGGAGCCGGCGATATTTGGAAGTCGGCGTATTGGTTGGCGGAACGATTAGTGAAATAATAGGAAGCATAACGAAGAAAGAGGTATAGCGAACACTGCTATACCTCTTTTTGCTGCTAAGGCTTGGTGAAGCCGAGTTCTCCAATATGTGTGGCTTCGAATGAAATGTTTCTTAGATGTTACATGCCAGTGAATTACGTTGATGATTGAAGTCTGCCTTCTTGTTTTTTCCCAAAAGAAAAGCTGACGATCGCCGCCACCAACCCGAGTGTGACCATGAAGCTTCCCATCCATGGATTATAAAGGGGTGTGGAAGTCACGTTAACCATGATTCCTCCCATGCCAGCACCAGCCGCTAAACCCAGATGAATAATCGATGTATTCAAACTAAGAATGAGATTGGACGACTGAGGAGCTTGCTGAATAAAGTATGTCTGGATGGCAGGACCAGTCACAAACATGGAGAATAGCGTAACACAGATCAATAGCACTCCCAGCACGAAATGATCAGAAAACAACGGCAGCAGCGCTAATGCGGATACATTTACGACAATGCTTACCGTGATCATTCGCTCGGCACCCCATTTATCGACACCATACCCTCCTATACGCGAACCGATTGTGCCGACAATTCCAAGTACGAGCATGATCATACTGAGGTGGGAGGCATTCAAATGAAGAATGTCTTTGATAAATGGTGTAAGATAAGTAATCAGGATTGAATTACCTGATTCCCTGAAAAAGGTGAGAAACAAGCCACTCACGATCACAAAACTTCCCAGCACCTTCAATTGCTGTTGAAAAGACACCGGTGCATCCCCATCGATCTTCGGCAAAAATCGGTAAATGACAAATGTGATGACAAGACTGAGTAAGCCTAACGTGATAAAAATGGCTTGCCAGCTCAACCAGGTGGTAATGGCTATCCCGATTGGTACACCCAGGATCAATGCACTGCTAAACCCGAGAACAATCGTGCTGATCGCACTGCCAAGTTTTTCGGGGGGCACCAATTTCGCAACCGTACCGAACGCGACAACAAGATAGACGCCTGAACTTACACCGAGAATCACCCGGGAAACCATTAATATCGAGATATCCGAACTGCTAAAAGAAACCAAGCAACCCAGCATAAACATCATCAATGAACCAATCAATACGTTTCTGCGCTCCATGCGTGACGTGAGTGATACCAGGATGGGCGTTCCGATAGCAAAAGCAATGGAATAAGTGCTGATCAATTGTCCGGCAAGGGCGATGGATATGGCAAAGTGTTTGGCAATGACGTGAAGAATGCCGGAGACAACCAACTCGGAGGTCGCGGTGATAAAAACACCGAGCGTAAGAAGATAAATGGCCAATCGATTTACCTGATTCATAGGTTTCATTCCTTTCTTGGTTGATAAGAATTTATAAAATTCTCATCGACATAAGAGCAACTAAGCTCCGCCAAAGACTTGGCGTAGCCAAGTTTTTCTAAATCTTCTTGAGATCCCTTTAAAGGAATCATAAATACATAGCGGAAATAATGTAAGAAGGCAAAGTATTTGGATATTATCCAAGTAAATTGACTAAATAACAAAAAGTAAGTAGGTGAGTCGTTTGGAACCTGCGAAAGAAGAGGGACAGAGTTTCCCCAACATTTGCTCCGTGCTGCAAATACTTGGAGCTAAATGGGCATTTTTGGTGATCGCTGAGTTATCAAGAGGGCCGAAACGATTTAAACAGCTCCATCGAGATGTAGCCATCATCAAAACCCAATCATTAACGGATACGCTTCGGCACTTAGAGCAAAATGGAATTGTTCTGAGGCAAGTGTTCCCTACAGTACCGGTAACAGTTGAATACTCATTGACAGAGAAGGGCGTGGATTTTCTTAGTGCGCTTAAGGAGATGGAGAGATGGGCCGAAAGATGGGGGAAGCAACCATAGCAAAAAGAAAAAAGGTGCCTCGAGAAATCTCGAAATGGCACCTTCCATTCCTGTATCAGAAAGTATAAGCTTCACGACAAATCTTCATTTTAAGCAAAGTTTTGATCGACCTTTTCACCCTTCTTGCTCTCCCATTTTGTAATGACAATGGCTGCCAGAGAGTTTCCGGTAACATTTACAACTGTCCGCGCCATATCAAGGATACGGTCAATACCTGCAATGAAGGCGAGTCCTTCAAGCGGGATTCCCACACTTCCAAGAGTCGCGAGAAGAACAACAAAGGAAACACCCGGAACACCGGCAATACCTTTGGATGTTACCATCAATACAAGCATCAATGTGATCTGCTGACCGATACTCATATGAACCCCGTACATCTGCGCGATAAACATGGCTGCGATCGCTTGGTAGAGCGTGGATCCATCAAGGTTAAATGAATAGCCGGTTGGAATGACGAAGGATGTGATTGCCTTAGGGCAGCCCAGTTTCTCCATTTTTTCCATGATTTTAGGAAGCACGGATTCGGAGCTGGCGGTTGAGAACGCCAATATGAGTTCATCTTTTAAATACTTGAGTAGTTTAAAAATATTCGCTCCAACCAGTTTTGCTGTAATGCCGAATACGACAACTACAAAGAAAATCATCGAACCATACACAACCAGGACCAGTTTACCGAGTGGTATTAAAGAAGATAACCCGAATTTGGAAACCGTCACGCCAATCAAGGCGAATACTCCAATGGGTGCCAGCCTCATGATCTGGTTCGTCACATAAAACATCGCATCCGCGGTTCCTTTAAAGAATTGGATAACCGGTTTACCTTTTTCACCGATCGCCGCTACTCCCAATCCAAACATGACGGAGAAGAAAATGATCGCGAGCATGTTCCCATCGGCTAAGGATTGAATGATGTTCGTAGGGACGATATTCACGAAGGTATCGACCATCGAATGTGACCCTGACGTTTCCGTTGTCTGTACATACGATTGAATATCGGTTTTCGCAAGATGGGTGCGGTCTACTCCCGTTCCCGGATGGAAAATGTTTGCCGCCAACAACCCGATCGCGATGGCGATGGTAGTGATGATTTCAAAATAGAGGAGGGTTTTCCCGCCCAATCTTCCTAATGACTTCATATCGCCTGTCCCAGCAACACCAACAATCAAGCTGGAAATAACGATGGGGATCACAATCATTTTGATCAAGCGGATGAACGTATCTCCGATTGGCTTCAAGTATTCAGCGACGTGGGGATTTCCGTAAAAAATCCCACCAACGGCAATACCGAGAGCCAAACCTATTAAAATTTGCCAAGCCAGTCCCATTCTTTTCATGATGTCAACTCCTTGCTTCTGTATTTTCCATAAAATCCATTTTATAATTTTTTAATCAATATAAACAATAGATAATATAGATTAAAATATTCTTTTTCTGACATCGTTATTGTAATAGAAATTAGCCTGGCTGTGATCAAGAAATATCTGTATTTCGCATGAATCGGTGATTCATATGGAATCGAGGATGAGAAGAAGAGCGCTGCTTTTGTTCTTTTTAAAAGGAGATGGGATGGAATTATGAGCCTTTTCTACTATGCAGCTGCAAGTCGTGAGCTTCCCACGGGCTCGTTTGGACAACAATATACGGTTATGACCATATCGGATTACAGTAGGAAAGTGAATCCAGCCGCAAAGGATCAATTCCCTATGCAAGTCTTATTAGAGAAATATCCACAAGGAGATAAGCTTATGGAGATTTACGTGACAGAAGTGGATGCAGCAGGCATCTCTATAGCCGATCCCATCTCTACCCAAGAGACCCGGCATCTGTTTACACAACCATTTGTTTATCAAGTGTACCCCGAGTTCGGTTCGTTTCGGATGACCGAAGAAATGAAACAGACTCACCCGATCCAATACCAGTGCAGCAAAAAATGCTTATCGGAACTATTCGATTATCTTCGCCGGAACATGGAAGCGGGTGAAGAGATAGAGCTCTACTCCTGCTGGGCCAATGAGCATCAGAGATTCCCGGATACACCAAAAAAGGAACTCGAACTTTTACTTCAACTCTCTGCCTTTCAATTGAAAGATGAATTCGAGTGGAAAGAGCGCCAATTGATCCGAGTAATAAAGTAAGCTAATGTAACTGGAGATGTTTCCCATTGAAGAATGGTGTAGTACAATTGGAAGCTAGTTACATAAATGTGCATTCGTACAAGCTGTATGGAGAGCCGATCGTATACAGCGCGGCCGGGAGTGATTTTTTGACGGGGAGGCTTCATTTTTATGAAGGTGAGACATGTGCGTGAATCTGACTACATTCCAGTCATATCCGTCGTCAATGATTGGTGGGGCGGCCGGCATATGGCTGACATGCTGCCGAAACTATTTTTTCAGCATATTCAAGACACTAGTTATATAGCTGAACAGGATGGTCAACTCATTGGCTTCTTGATCGGCTTTGTCTCACAAACATATCCGACCGAAGCATACATTCACTTTATTGGTGTACATCCGGACTATCGGAAGGACGGGGTTGCCAAATCGCTGTACCGGATGTTTTTTGACAAGGTGCAGGCAAAGGGTTGTAAAGTCGTTCGTTGCGTCACATCACCGGTTAATAAAACTTCGATTGCTTTTCACACGCGGATGGGGTTCCAAATCGAAGAAGGGAATGGAGAGGTTGATGGTGTGCCAGTAACCCGAAACTATGATGGGAAAGGTCAAGATCGAGTCTTGTTTGCCAAAGAATTGGGATAAGTGTCCTCGACAACATCGAATAGAAGGTTTCATTGTGCTACTACATAGCTGGAGGCGGAAAAAATGGAACAGATTGTTCAACTGAAAAATGGATTGAAAATGAATGTACATTATGAAAAAGCACAAGGGCCAACAGTGCTGTTCCTCCATTTTAGCGGAGGGACCTTGCAGATGTGGAACGGAGTCATCCCGCTTTTTGAAAACGAATATCAGATCGTAGCGCCGGATATTCGCGGTCATGGAAAATCAGATAAGCCGCAGTCGGGCTATCATATTGATGTTATGGCAAACGATCTCTACCTGCTTCTGCAGGAGCTGAATATCGCGAAATGTCACATCGTAGGCAGTTCCATGGGGGCAGAAGTAGGGCTAAGCCTTGCTGCCGCTCATCCGGACATGGTCGAATCCCTCGTGTGTGAAGGTGCGATTTATAATGAATTCGGGGAATATGGATTGTTCAAGGGGAGCGAGCAGGAAATCGAGGCGGAAAAAGAGAGGCGCCGCATTCAATTGAAAGAAAGAACACTAGCAATTTATCAAACCAAATCCGCCTATATCGAAGAAACATCGAAAGCGTACATAGAGCATGGACATTGGAACGAGCATTTCCAGACTTACATAGAAAGCACCGCAGCCGAGACGGCAGAAGGGACTTATACCAATCATTTTCAGAACGTTGTCAGATCGGAATATATTCAAAAGTATTGGGAACTTCGTTTCGAAGACTACTATAAAAAGGTTCGCTGTCCTGTCCTATTTCTTCCGAGCGAAAAAGAATGGGAAGATGAAAAAATCAGAGAGAGCCTGACCGCTTTCGCAAGTTTTCTGGAGTCTTACGAGATAATCCATATCAAAGAGTCCGCACATGCGTTTGTCTGGCTGGATCAACCGCGGAACGCCGGAGAAGTCGTGAAAGATTTTATCCAAAAGCACACGGGAGCATGGGGCGGAGATAGGTAACCCGAGAAGAGAGGCGCAATCGTGCAAACATTCGTGTTTTCCATCATCCTTTTCCTCCTTGGCCTGTTTTTCGGCTCTTTTTACACCATGGTCGGCCACCGCGTTCCGAAAAAGGATTCCATCCTTCACGCTCGGCCGCATTGCCCGAGCTGCAAAAGCCGCTTGCGTCCAGCTGAGTTGATCCCGATCTTCTCTTTCCTAAAAGGGAGGGGAAAATGCAAAGGCTGCGGTACTCCCATCCCACCGCTCTATCCCATCATGGAGGGACTCACGGGTATCAGTTTTCTTTTGGTCTTTCTGCAATACGCTTGGACGTGGGAAACAGTATGCGGATTGCTGTTCGTTTCCTTGCTGATTATCATTACGGTATCGGATCTCGAGTATCAGCTGATCCCGAACAAAGTGCTGCTTCCTTTCATGCTGCTCTTCCTCATCCTGCGCTTCATCCATCCTTATGGAGAAACAAGCTATGAGGGGCACCTGATTGGGATGGCGGCGGGCTTTCTTTTCTTTTTGGTTCTGGCTGTCATTAGCCGAGGTGGCGTAGGGGGAGGGGACGTCAAGCTGTTTGCGGTGATCGGTCTTTTTTTGCCGCCAGCCTTATTGGTATTGACGATCTTCTTTTCGTCGGCCATGGGAGCCTTCTTTGGTCTTTTCCAGTGGATACGCGGACGAGCATCGCGCACGACGATGATTCCGTTCGGCCCATTTATCGCATTGGGAGCGGTGACAGCTTACGTGTACGGAAGAGCACTGCTAATCTGGTATTTCACTCTGAACGGATAACGAATACAATCCCTTGGACACTTGCGGAAAGCGGGATGGTCGGCGCAAACAGCAATTTGCGTTGCCAACCGCTTTTTTGCTGCAAAGAAATTTCGATTAAATGGAAGAGGTTTCATTCAGGTAGAAAAAGGGAAATGTGTATAAGTACAAGAGAAAAGAGGGAAATTCGACGAAGCAATTGGTGGTGCAAAAGATGAGACTGCGGATTAAAACCGTTCTTTTTACTGGGATCGTCTTACTTGTGTTATTTTCCGTACTGCTGATCATGGCACGTACATATTTGTTTCAAAATTATGAGGAGTATGAAAAGGGGAGACTGGAATCCCATCTCCAGCGAGTGCTTTCGTTCCTGAAAGACGATTTGGACGACCTGGCTGCACAGGCCACGGATTATTCGGCATGGGACGATACCGTAACGTATGTGAAAGAGGGCAATTTTTCGGATCAGCACCCGTATATTTTCCGCAATTATTTAACGGATACATTTCTGCAGAATCAATTGGACTTTATTGTCATTTTAAACGGAGAAGGAAAAGTTGCTTTCGCCAAGTCGTACGATTTTAAGATTGGCGAATTGGTGCCCATGGAAAAAAACATGCTGGAGACAATTCTCTCCCATCAGGAAGCGCTTCGTTCGTTACAGTTTCCGAATGATTATGTAAAAGGCTTGGACATGGTGAATGGGAAACCGTTTCTTGTAGCCTATCGACCGATCGTAGACAGCCTCTTTCAAGGACCGGTCGAGGGGACGCTTGTTTTCGGCCGATTTTTGGATGAACGCAAAATAAAAGAACTATCGGAGCTGCTCAAGCTTCATGTCACGTTCAGTCCGATCTCGGCGAAAAAAGAAATTCTTTCTGAAACGAAACAGATCAATCTCGATCTCGTTCCAGAGCTGAAACGGATTCCCGCCTATATGGAAGCGGACGGCGAAGAGTATATCTATGGAAACGTCATCCTGGAAGATCTTTGGGCCAAGCCCAGTACAGTATTGACGGTCAAGATGGAGCGCGGAATCTATCAACAAGGAAAAACAACAATCTGGTCCTTTCTTTCTATGGTGCTGCTTCTCGGGAGCATCTTTGCCGTACTTGGCTGGTTTTTAGTGGACAAGACGGTTATCCGGCGATTGCTGCATTTGAAAGAACGGATGGACTATGTACAGCATACACAGGACTTGCTGACACGTGTAGCGATTACGGGCAAGGATGAAATATCCTCGCTGGAGCAAGGGTTTAATGAAATGATTGAAAAAGTAGCGATTGCGCATGACGAAATACTTAAACTTGCCATGCAGGATCCCCTGACGCTGCTGCCGAATCGCTTGATGTTTCGTGAATATCTCAACGAATCGATCGAACGGGCAAAGGAGACGGGAGAAAGAGTCGCAGTCGTGTTTATCGATTTGGACAGGTTCAAATACATTAATGATACACTGGGACATGAATCAGGCGATGAGCTGCTCGTACAGGTAGCCAATCGTTTGCAAAAGCTGATAAACGGGGGAGATCACTTCGTTTCGCGATTAGGCGGGGATGAGTTTACGATTGTGATTCCGGGCTTGAGTAACGAGGCAAAGGCGCTGCCATTGTTGAATGAGCTGCGGGAATTGCTCGCAGAATCCTATCAGGTGGGGGACCATCTTTTGACCGTCACCGCGAGTATTGGTGCGAGCTTCTACCCGAGTGACGGTCTGAACGGCTTAGAGTTGGTGAAACATGCGGATATTGCCATGTATCAAGCGAAAGAAGCAGGAAAAAACAATGTTCAGATGTTCGCAGCTTCCATGAAGCAGCAGTATAAGAGAAAGATGGAGCTTGAGAAAGAGCTGCGAAACGCGATTGAGGAAGGTCAGTTTGCACTGGTCTATCAACCGAAGCTTCAGCTGCAAAGCGAAAAAATCATTGGGATGGAAGCACTTGTACGCTGGGATCATCCGGAAAAAGGGAGAATCAGTCCCGCTGAGTTTATTCCGCTTGCTGAGGAGACCGGTTTGATTGTTCCTTTGGGAAAATGGGTGCTTAACCAGGCATGCTGGCAAAATAAGCAATGGCAGGAACAAGGTTTTGCCCCGCTCGTTGTCTCGGTCAATGTATCGGGGATTCAGTTCACCCAGTCTGACTTGGTAGATACGGTTCGAGAGGTATTGCAGGAAACGGGCATGGACGCCTCCTTGTTGGAACTGGAGATTACAGAAACCGTATTGATGAAAGAGATCGAGAAGATGAGCAAGATCATGGAGGAGATCCGATCGCTGGGCGTCAACATTTCGATCGATGATTTTGGGACAGGGTTCTGTTCGTTGCTCTACCTCAAGAAGCTGCCGGTCAATACGTTAAAGATGGACAAGGCTTTCATCGACGACATTGAAAATGAACAAGATATACGAGTGATTGAATCTTCCATCATAACCCTTGCGAAGGGATTGAACCTGGAGGTATTGGCGGAAGGAGTAGAAACCTGGCAGCAGTACAACGCATTAAAAAAGATAGGCTGTGACTATATCCAAGGGTATTTGTTCAGCAAGCCGCTTCCGCCGGACGAATTTTTTCAATTGTTTCGCCATTCTCGATACGAGAGTGAATAGAAAAGAGAGCTAGATTTTGGACAAATTGTCATAACCTCTTTTGCCCGTACGTATGCTAGAACCAAGAGAATGTACGGAGGAGGAGGTTTTTTTGTGGAAAAGAACGGAACAGCAAGAATCTCTATTAAATTGACGCCAAACGGTCGCGAAAAGCCAAAGCAGCAGTCGGCGCCAAAAGAAACGACGCCGATTCAGAGTGTCCTGAAAGAACCGTTGTTAACGGAGCCAGTCAGCAAGAAAGAGATTGTCCAACCAGAGTTTGTCGGAAAAGAAGAAAGCGCCATTGATCGCCTGCAAGAGATTCGTCAGCGAAATGCGGCAGATGTTCCTATGGAAAAAGACGTAAGAGAAACGATGGATGAACAGCGATGGCTGCCGGAATCCCAAGAACGGGAATTAGATCCGGCGGAGCCTGATGCCGATTTGATTCATTTACCTGCGCGCCGGAAAAGCCGATCCGTCTTTTTCAACAGCCGCCCTTTTGCCTGGCTGATTTCTGCGGTAAGCGCCGTTGCAATCGGGTTGGTTTTTGGCTTTTTAGTGCTGGCTGTATTTACCCAAGATCAGCTAAATAGTTCTTATCGTTCAGTGGTGGGAGAAACATTCCAATCCGTCATTCCAGCGCCATCCTCCGCGCTGCCTGCAGAGACTGAGGTTTCGGGTTCGGGCACAGCGGAAAATCAAGCTGCTCCAGAACAAACAGACCCGACTGCGCCGATGTCCTTGCAGCTCCCGGAAACAAGGCTCTTTATGGCCCAGGTAGGTGCCTTCACAGACAAGGAATCGGCACAGGTTGCCATCGACTCGTTGGTGAAAAAGGGCTACCCTCATTTCTTGCATGAAGAAGCAGGCACTTTTTATTTATTTACCGCAACAACTTCCAATCGGGATGATATTCTCGGCCTGGCAAGCTCATTTAAAGGGAATGGCATGGATGTGTATGTAAAAGAACTGACATTGCCGGGTTTGCAGAAAATGATTGAGCTGCGCAGTGCAGCCGGTTCTCCGGGAAGCATTGATCAGACGAAAATCGGCGCCTTCTTTGAAAACGGCGTGCAGCTGTCCAATATCATGGCGAATTGGACCGGCCGATTCTTGAGCAATCCAGGTGCGACAAAGCTCACGGCTGAGGATGAACAAGCCATAAAGGAATTGCATCGCAAGTTTCTCGATGCCAGCACGGCCATTCAGACAGCTGCCCCGCCAGAGTGGCAAGACCACATTACCGGGATGATCAACGGATTGAACCAAGCCGTCGCGGCGATCAACCAAACAAAATCGGCCGTTGCGGCAGGAAAGCAGGCAAATGCACAATCCCATGCCTGGCAGGTACAGACAGGGGTGATCAGTTATCTGGAGCATTATGCGCTCTGGGTAGGGGAGCAAAATTCATAAAAATATCCCTGATTGAGGCAGCAAATGAGGCAGGTTTATCACACAAACTTTCTTGCGTGATTAATCTGTCTTTTTATACATTTACAACAAGCGTTTCGGGGATTGTGTCGCCCTTTCCCATTTGCTACACTTAAGTTTGGTAACTTTACAGAGAGCCTGCTGAAAAGCCATTGAATTTCCGTTACAAGAAAATCAGCCAGGCGCTTTCGAGACAAGGGATGGGGAGCATGAAAGGGAAAGAGACCTTGACGTTCATAGTGATCCTTTTGGCAGGGACACTATTTGGGAGTATCATCGGTGACATACTGGGTCCATGGCTGCCTTTCTTGAAGGTTGCGAAGACAATGACCTGGTCCCCAGCCGCTGATCTGGAAATTATCAAGTACGATTTGAACTTTCAGGTAAAACTAAACCTGGCGAGTATTGGCGGGTTAGCACTTGCATTTTGGATTTACCGTAAAATCAAGTAAAGTTGCGAATGAGTGAATAGAAGAAGTAGGAGAGAATGAAATGATACAGACAACCATACCTGTTATTCTGGCTTCCTCTTCACCACGACGCCGTGAACTGTTGCAAGGATTGGGAATCCCTTTTACCGTGCAAAGCAGCGATGTGGATGAGTCGACCTCCCCAGATTTATCACCACAACAGATTGTAGAAAGTCTCGCTCAGCGAAAAGCGCGTGAAGTAGCCAAAGACGTCAACGATGGGCTGGTGATTGGAGCGGACACGATCGTGGTTCTGGACGGAAAGGTGCTGGGCAAGCCCCGTGACGAAGCAGATGCTTTTCAGATGCTACAATCACTGCAAGGGAGAGAGCATACGGTCTACAGTGGTGTGACCATCGTGGATGTGAAAACTGGACGAGAGGAAGTGTCCCATCGTTCGACCAAAGTCCGCATACGTTCCTTGACCGAGCAAGAAATAAATGCTTATATTGCCACCAAAGAACCGATGGACAAAGCCGGCTCCTACGCGATCCAAGGGATTGGCGCGACCATTGTCGACAGCATTGATGGCGATTATTTCACGGTTGTAGGCTTGCCGTTAAACCTGTTGGCAGGCATGCTTTCGCGCTTTGGCGTGCAAATTTTATAGCGGTACGCTTTGTTGCTTCCCAGATTGTCCCCCTGTTGGCTATCCGCTTTTGACAGACGGTCATGCAAAAAAGGGAGGCAATCGAATATGTCGGCGACAAATTGTAACAAAATAAGAGGAAATCACGTCCCTATATATGAACGTCCACGCGAAAGAATGCTTGCATACGGGAGTGCCGCTTTAGCCGATGCCGAATTGCTCGCCATTCTTTTGCGGACAGGTACCGAAGAAGAGTCTGCCTATCAGCTAGCACAGCGTTTGCTCTTTCACTTCGAAGATTTGCGCGGACTTTCCGAAGCGACGCAAGAGGAGTTGACAGCCTTGCGTGGGATCGGACCTGTAAAAGCAGCTGAGCTGCGTGCTGCTTTTGAGTTGGGAAAAAGACTGTCTAGCAAAGGAAAATTCCAGCAAAAAGCAATCCGTTTGCCTCGTGATGTAGCTGAAATCATGATCCCTGAAATGAGAGATCTGAAACAGGAACATTTTGTTTGCTTGTTTTTGAACACAAAAAACCGCATTATTGGTAAGCAGACCATTTTTGTGGGGAGTTTGGATGCGTCTATTGTGCATCCGCGTGAGGTTTTCAAAGAAGCGATCAAGCGAAGCAGTGCGGCAGTGATTTGCTTACATAATCACCCCAGTGGCGATCCTACGCCAAGTCGTGAAGATATTGAGGTAACCCGTACCTTGCGCCAAGCGGGGGAAGTAGTGGGCATCTCTGTGCTGGATCACGTGATCATAGGGGACGATCGGTACATCAGTTTAAAAGAAGCAGGGTATATGTAAAGTAACGCAATAACAACCAGAAAATGGACTACAAGTCGGATGCGTGCAGCTTTTTGTTTGTCGCTGGTCAGCCAGCCGACAAAAGATCAGCTGTGGGACTAACGGAAGGAGATTTTTTCTATGTTCGGAGGCTTTTCACGTGACATGGGTATTGACCTTGGCACGGCAAACACACTTGTTTATGTAAAAGGAAAAGGGATCGTCGTTCGGGAACCGTCAGTGGTGGCGATCCGTACAGATACAAATACCATTGAAGCAGTCGGGAATGCTGCGAAAAGCATGATCGGCCGTACTCCTGGAAATATCGTGGCTGTCAGACCGATGAAGGACGGCGTGATCGCAGATTTTGAGACTACTGCTACGATGATGCGCTATTTCATCCGTCAGGCACAAAAAAACCAAGGGATGTTTAGCCGCCGTCCCAACGTGATGGTATGTGTGCCGTCGGGGATTACTGCGGTGGAGAAGCGGGCGGTAGAGGACGCTACCAAGCAAGCAGGGGCCAAGGAAGCCTACACCATTGAGGAACCGTTTGCGGCAGCCATCGGGGCAGACCTACCTGTATGGGAGCCGACCGGCAGCATGGTTGTGGACATCGGTGGAGGGACGACGGAGGTCGCCATCATCTCATTGGGAGGAATCGTGACCGCGCGTTCGCTGCGGACAGCTGGGGATGAGATGGATGAGGCCATTATCCAATATATCAAACGCCGCTATAATCTGATGATCGGGGAGCGTACGGCAGAAACGCTGAAGCTGGAGATTGGTTCGGCGATTGCTCCGGAAGATGGCGAGGCGGTCGATATTCGCGGACGTGACCTCGTGTCCGGTCTGCCAAAAACCATTTCGGTGACGAGCCAGGAGATTGCGGAAGCTTTATCGGAGACGGTCACCGCCATCATCGAGACCGTGAAAATCACGCTGGAGAAAAGTCCGCCAGAGCTTGCGGCCGATATCATGGACCGTGGGATTGTACTCACAGGGGGCGGGGCGCTGCTGCGCAATCTGGACCGCCTATTAAGCAAAGAAACGGGTATGCCAGTTCACGTCGCAGAAAATGCACTGGATTGCGTCGCGATCGGCACGGGTCGCGCCTTGGAGAATCTGCATCTGTTCAAATCGAAACACGGCATTACTTCTTCCCGCTCAAAACGCGGCAGATAACGTGGAGGAATCGGCATGTCGTTCTTTGGAAACAAACGGCTGATTATCGTGCTAGTCGGCCTGGTATTATTAATTACCGTCATGGGATTTACCTCGAGAGAGCGCGAGAATCTTACATGGCCGGAAATGTTTACAAAAGACGTATTTAGCGTGGTGCAGGGCATTTTTTATCGCCCTGCTCAGGCTTTTTCCGGCTTTATTCAGGATGTGAAGTCGGCTTATAACGTATATGAGGAAAATCGGGCATTGAAGGCGAGCGTGGACCAATACGCTCAGGTCTCTTCTGAATTAAGTATTTTACAAGAGGAAAACGAACGATTGCGGGAACAGCTGCAAGCAAAATCACAGCTGCATGATTTTCAGCTTCGTTTTGCGGAGGTTGTTGCTCGTAACGCGGATCAATGGAACAACGTATTAACCATTGACAAAGGATTGCAGCACGGAATTAAAAAAGATATGGCTGTCATCACATCGCGAGGCTTGATTGGACGAATCGAATCCGTGTCCAATTTCTCTTCCACGGTCGAACTGCTCACTGATATTGAACGCAGCAACCATATCTCCGCCAGAATCTATCCTTTGACTGCAGTTGGCGGTAAAACGGCGCAAGCTCCACAAACCGGACAAACGCCTCAAGTCGGACAAACGCCGCAAACCGGGCAGTCACCGCAAACTGGTCAGACGCCACCACAAGCTGGTCAGCCTCAGCAATCTACACAGCAGCCGGTTGACGGAGTAATTGAGGAATATGATCCGCAGCAAAGACTTCTAATTATGCGCAAAATTCCAGTGGGTGCGAAGATTGTGCCGAATCAGCCAGTCATTACTTCCGGACTCGGCGGTGTTGTTCCGCGTGGACTCCCGATTGGCTATGTCGCCAAGGTACAGCCAGATGTATTGGGCCTGACGCAGACAGCCTATATCCAGACCAGCGCAGATTTTTCCCAAATCAATGAGGTGTTTGTGGTCGAACGTTCCTTTGTGGTAACGCCGGATGGGCAATTGGTACCATCCACGCAAACAAACGGTTCGGGGCAAACGACTGCACCGGGGACTACGGGAACGCCAGCGACCAGCAGCGGGGGAGGTCAATGATGCCTCGGCTCTTTTTAACATTGACACTTTTGCTGCTTTTTTTATTGGAAGGAACGATCCTGCAGGTGGTGTCACCAACCGCATGGGGACTGCCATGGCAGGCAGTGCCCCGCTTTGCGCTTGTTGGGGCCATTTTGGTTTCGTTCTTTTTAGGTAGGCGGGAAGGGCTTTACTATGGACTCGGGATCGGATTTCTTCAGGATATCCTGTATGGGCACATCATTGGCGTTTATTCCCTGACCATGATGGTTGCCTGCTATTTCGCCGGCCTTGTGGTTCTGCTGTTTCAACGGAATTTGGCGGTTGTCTTTGTGACGGTTTGCTTGGTGCTTTTTGGGCATGAATGGCTTTTGTACAGTTTATACCGGTTGTTTTCGACATCCCCTGTTGATGTACAATGGGTGATAAGCAATCAAATTCTGCCCAGCGTCGGATGTAATTTTGTGTTCGCTGTCCTGATTTATTTGCCGCTTTCACGTCTATGTGAAGCGGTTGATTTGCGAAAAAGCGCCCGGCACGAATAGCAGGGGGGAGATTCGGCGTTCGTTTCGCCGTGAAGGGGGTAATTGAGGTGGGAGAAAAAAAAGAACAGCACTCGCACATTCCCGTCAGGCTGAATGTCCTGTTTTTTATTGTCTTCCTATTTTTCGCTGCCATCATTTTACGACTCGCGTATGTGCAATTGGTAGAAGGCGAGCAATATAAGCACGCGCTGGAGAAATACAGCACCCGTGAGCTTTCGATTTCTGCGCCGCGGGGACGTATTCTGGATAAAAACGGGGAAGTGCTGGTCGCCAATAAGCCGGTATATACCGTCATGTACGTGGAGGAGCAAAATCAATCCATCGATGAAGTGGAAGTGGCGGAAAAACTGGCCCATATTTTGACCATGGACAATAACGAGAAACTGGGGACAGACAAAGAGATGATCAAGCAGGCTCTCGAGCTGCGCGCGACGCTTCCGGTTGCCTTTGATGAAAAGGGCACAGAGCAGCTAATCGCGCAAATCGAGCCGCGCCTGAAAAGCTTGCCTTCCATCTCTGCGGTCGACCAGCTTGGCGACCTGGATCTGTTGAATACGGCCTACTCGGTTGGACTGAGAGCGAGAATTCCATTTGATGACAAAGAACGTGAACGCATCCGCGCGGGACTGAAAAATACATTTAAAACGACTGCTCAAGGAACAGCGCTGGCGGACATGACCGATCGGGATTTGTTGACCCATGCCACCCAGCAAAAGATGAAGGTGAATGTCAAGATTCCGGCCGAGGATCGAAAAACGCTTGTAAAAAGCGTAAAGGATCAAATGGGGATATTCCCGGCAGTGGAAAAGCTGCGGGAAGAATCCGATATGAATCTCTTGCGCTATGCGGCGATGCTTGATTTGGACGTCAAACTGCCACTGACGGATCAGCAGCGGAAATTCCAATGGCACAAGCTGGGGATCTTGAAAGAGATGCGCGGGTTTAATACGCCAAGCTATATCCCGCGGCGTGTCAAAGTGAACATCTCGCCGAATGAAATGTTCATGATTGAAGAGCGTCGGACGGAGCTGCCCGGAATCAGCGTGGTGCTGGAGCCGATCCGGCAGATTCGCCCAGATTCAGGCGGTGCGTTCGGGACCCACTTTTTGGGATACATCAAGCCCATTCCTGAAAACCAGGTGGATGAGTACATTGCCCAAGGCTACAACCCATCTGACCAGATCGGGATTACGAACCTTGAGAAGTACTACGAGCGTTATTTGCGCGGGAAAGACGGCGTCATGGAAGTCCATGTGAACAAGGATTCCCAGACGATTGAGAAGAAGGAGCGCCAGGCTCCGGAGCCAGGCAATGATTTGGTGCTTGCCCTCGATTGGCGCTTCC
This sequence comes from Brevibacillus migulae, assembly GCF_004521915.1. Classification (GTDB taxonomy): domain Bacteria; phylum Bacillota; class Bacilli; order Brevibacillales; family Brevibacillaceae; genus Brevibacillus_F; species Brevibacillus_F migulae. The sequence goes on from NZ_SDKD01000016.1 coordinate 27,335, forward strand.
AAAGCAAGGTTGAAGATATCATCAAAAAGAAATTTGATGAAATGAAAGGGAATCCGGCTTATCCAAGCTCCTTAAAAGAGGTCCACGCGTTGGCGATGGATCCGATGACGGGTGAGATTTTGGCAATGGCGAGTTACCCTGACTATGACCTGAATCTCTATTACGATCGACAAAAATTTAATCAATATTGGACGTCACTGATTTTGCCGAATGAGTCCAACCGGTTCATCAACTCGGCCTATCCGCCTGGGTCGACGGTCAAACCCGTGTCGGTCATGCTCTCCTTGCAGGAAAAGCTGACGAATCCGAATGAAACGATCTTTGATCCAGGTTATCGCAAGGTCGGTAATGTTATCATGCGGAACTGGAAACCAGGTGGTCACGGTTATGTGAATGCTCGTCGCGCACTTCAGGTATCCAACAACACGTACATGTATGAAATGGCTATACGCTTCGCAGATCGGGCGAAGCACAGCTATAAGGAGCAATTCGCAGCGCTCGATTACTACAATGCACAGTTTGGACTGGGTGTGAAAACCGGTGTGGATTTGCCGTATGAAAGCGCAGGCTGGGAAAATCCAAACAGCTTCTATGGAAACCTGGCCCATGCGTTCATCGGGCAGTACGACTTGTTCACTCCTATGCAACTTGGCCAATACGTATCGACTATCGCCAATGGCGGCTACCGCCTCCGTCCTCACTTCGTCAAAGAGATTCGCCGCGGTACAAACGATCCGAATAAACCAGGTCAAACATTGATGAAAATTGAACCAGAAGTATTAAACAAGATCCAGATTGACCCCCAGTGGATTAAGGTTGCACAAGAAGGAATGCGTATGGTAACAATGCCTGGCGGGACTGCATATCGACATTTTGCCGGACTACCTTATAACGTAGCAGCTAAAACAGGTACTGCCCAAACCGGTAAGGGGAGTGACAATGCCCTTTTGGTTGGTTATGCTCCATATGAAAATCCAAAAATCGCATTTGTCGTCATCATCCCGAACGGTTTGAAGGATGGGTGGTCTAGCTCGGATGCATCGGGTCCAATTGCTCGCCAAATGCTGGAGGCTTTCAACGAGCTTAACCCAGGCCTGATGACTTCGCCACCGGCCCAAGCGACTGGGAAGAAAAAGTAGCGATCTGTTTCGGCAAAATTTTCAACATGAGCAGGAATTTAGTCCCGGGACGACGAATGGTAACGGTTGAGGTGAAACAGGTCCATGTCGACGGTAACGAACAAAGTAACAATCAAAGGAACGAAAGATGGCTTAGTCTTCTACATGGACGACACGTGTTCATTCGACGATCTGGTTGCCGATCTGCGGGAAAAGATTGAGCATAGTCATCAGCAGATATTGACCGGACCGCTTGTGCGGGTTTCGATAAAATTGGGAAACCGTTATTGCTCCGCCGAGCAGCAGGAGCAGTTGACGGATATCATCCGACAAAAAGGGAACCTGGTGATCCATACGATCGATGCTGACGTGATCACGAAGGAAGAAGCTTTTGCCGAACGATTAAAAACCAGCTTCAAAATCCAGACACATACGGTACGCTCCGGACAAGTGCTGGAATTTGACGGAGACGTGCTTCTTCTGGGTGATGTGAACCCGGGAGGCACGGTGAAAAGCACAGGCAGTATCTATGTGATCGGGAATTTACGCGGGATTGCTCATGCGGGAACAAATGGGGATCACGAGGTCATCATCGCTGCTGCTTCCATGCAGCCGACGCAGCTCAGGATTGCCGAAGTGATCAGCCGTCCTGGTGAGGAATGGGCAGAAGTCACGGGTGCTACTGAATTTGCCTATTTGCAAGAAGGCAAAATGCTGGTAGCCAAGATGAACTATCTGTCACGGGTCAGACCCGATTTGGGAGAGAAGAAACGGTAGTGCGTGCAAGAATGAGGAGGTAGCGACGTGGGTATCGGAATCGTAGTAACTTCAGGAAAAGGCGGGGTCGGCAAAACGACCACTTCGGCCAATATCGGAACCGCTCTGGCCCTTCATGGTCAGAAGGTATGTCTGGTGGATACCGATATCGGACTGCGGAATTTGGACGTGGTCATGGGGCTGGAAAACCGGATTATTTACGATCTGGTCGATGTGGCTGAGGGAGCCTGCCGCCTGCAACAAGCATTGATTAAGGATAAACGCTTCGAGACGCTTTCCTTGCTTCCGGCAGCGCAAACCAAAGATAAATCGGCGGTAACTCCCGAGCAGATAGAAGAGATCGTCACCCAGCTCAAACGAGAATTCGACTATGTCATCATTGACTGCCCAGCAGGGATTGAGCAAGGCTTTAAAAATGCCGTTGCCGGTGCAGACCAAGCGATTGTGGTCACGACTCCGGAGAAGGCAGCGGTGCGCGACGCAGACCGCATCATCGGATTATTGGAGCGCGAAAAGGTAGGTATGCCGAAGCTGGTGATCAACCGTGTCCGCTCTCATATGATGAAAAATGGGGATATGCTGGATGTTGAAGACATCTTGGATTTATTAGCCATTGACTTGCTTGGCGTCGTGCCCGATGATGAATTTGTGATCAAGTCTGCCAACCAAGGGGAGCCAGCGGTCATGAGCCATGAGTCGCGAGCATCGCTGGCTTATCGCAATATCGCACGCCGCTTGTTGGGCGAATCGGTGCCTTTGATGCCGATGGAAGAAAAGGCCGGTGTGCTTACAAAGTTCCGTAAGTTTTTCGGACTCAAATAATAAATGGGAAAAGGGACAGGGATGAACCTGTTCCTTTTTCACGGCATTTCTCGAAGAAGTGCAGGGGCTATGGGAGAAAGAGGGGGAAAAGATGAATCTTGAAAAGAGACACCTGAAACAGCTGGATTGGTCGATTCTCGCTATTCTTCTTGCGTTTGGATTGTTTAGCTACTTAGGAATCTCGGGATCGGCTGATGGTGTTGAGAAAGCCAATATGCAGCTGCTGTGGTATGCATTTGGTTTCGTTGTCTTGCTGGTGACCCTGTTGTTTGATTTTCGGATTTTTCATCAGACGGCGTATATTCTTTACGGGATCGGGATCATTCTCTTGATTGGCGTTCTCGGCACAGAAGAACAGTACGGTGCAACGAGCTGGTACAAGATCGGCTCCATCAACTTTCAACCGTCAGAACTGATGAAATTGTTTACGATCCTGGCCGTGGCTCGTATTATGGCGAATCAAGCGGATAACCCGGATCGGTATCGAAGCTTTTATCAGTTGATGCCTGCTGGATTGCTGCTCGCAGTTCCTACGCTGCTCATCCTGATCCAGCCGGACTTGGGAACAGCAGTTGTTTATTGCGGAATGCTCGCGACGATGCTGATTGTAGGCGGTATTCGCTTGCGTCATGTCATGTACATCGGAACACTCATTGGCAGCTTTTTTGTGGGCATGACTTTTCTGTATCAGTATAAGCGGGATATCTTTCACAAAATCATTAAAGAGTATCAGTGGGATCGGATCGTTTATTGGTTGAATCCGGATTTGGAAGCCATGGGCAGAGGATTTCAGCTGAAGCAGTCTTTGATTGCGGTTGGCTCCGGCCAGTTGATGGGAAAAGGCCTGAACACCTCCACACAGGCCAGCTACGGCTGGGTTCCCGTCGGTGAAAGTGATTTCATCTTTACGGTCATTGCGGAAAAAATGGGTTTTATCGGTGCGGGCTGTCTGATGATTCTCTTTTTCTTCCTCATTTACCGGATGATTCGCATCGCCTTCGAGACTACGGATCCGTTTGGCAGCTATGTTGTGTCCGGAGTGGTTGGGATGCTGACCTTCCAGGTATTCGAAAACATTGGGATGACGATTCAGTTGATGCCAATTACAGGCTTGCCTCTTCCCTTTATCAGTTATGGGGGAAGCTCGCTGCTCAGTAACTTTTTGATCATGGGCGTCGTCTTGAATATTGGGATGCGAAAAGATACACTTCGATTTGACTAACTAGTGGGAACAAATTGTAAAATACGTGACAAACTATTGGAAATATGCTACACTTAAGGTAAGTTAACCAGATTTTTTCCCATAGAACGATTTGATGGATTGGATGATAAGTCGTACCCGTTATGAGATGCAATCACCATGTGATCAAATCTCTACAGGTGCGGCTTTTTTCAGTGCATTGAAAGGATCGGGTGAGTGGTCGGGGTTAACGCAACACTTTTACGCCAAGCAATTGGCGCATTTTTAGGAGGTTTTTCTCAATGCAACAAGGTACAGTTAAATGGTTTAACGCAGAAAAAGGTTTTGGTTTCATTCAAGTAGAGGGCGGAGACGACGTATTCGTTCACTACAGCGCAATCAAAGCTGAAGGTTTCAAAACTCTCGAAGAAGGCCAAAAGGTTGAATTCGAAATCGTTCAAGGCAGCCGTGGACCACAAGCTGCTAACGTAGTAAAACTGTAATATTCCTTGTAGCATAAAAAGCAGTCTCTCTCCGGAGGGACTGCTTTTTCGCATGTTTGGGGGGATTTATCATATTGGATGTAGACAAGTCATAAGATGAGAGAAAGAGTGGGACGGGGGGATTCGTATGCCAAGTGGTGGAGACCGCGTCAAAGAGAGACGGCGGGAAAGGATGGAGCGCATTCGGATGCAGGTCAGAGACAGCATGCCTCCATATTTGCATGATATTGTCGATCCTGTGGAAACACGTTATACGGCGAGCTCATTTCCCTTTTCAAGTCAGGCTGACGAAGACCAACCGCCGGCCATGCCGCCTCAGGAAAAAATCGGCATTCAAATCTTTTTATCCTTATTTTTGCTCGGTTCGATCTGGCTGATGTTCAAGAGCAGCACGCCTTTGCCTGCCTCCTGGAAGGAGACCGTGCGGGAAGTCATGACCCGAGAATTTAATTTTGAAGGAGTTTCTGCTTGGTATCAGGAGAAATTTGGGCAAGTGCCGACGATTTTGCCTGTCCTTACGCCGACCAATAAGGCTGTCCCTGCTCAAGGGAGCGCGGTAAATCAACCGTGGCAGGTAGCGGGAGAGTGGAAGGTCCTGAAGCCGTATGATCCGACCAGCTCCAAGCTCATTCTCGGGGTAGAAGGCACTGGGCAAATCAAAAACGGTGAGCTTGGTTGGGTTACCTTCGTGGGTGACAAGCCAGGCTATGGTTTGACGGTAGTGGTACGTATGGCAGGGAATCGCGAAGCGTGGTATGGAAATTTGGAGGCCGTAGCAGTAGAAAAGGATGAGATGGTAAACCCAGGGGATGTGCTGGGTGTTGCAGGGGCCACGCCGGAAAAAAACAGGCTGCTGTACTTAGGGGTGAGGGAGAATCAGCAATTTATCGATCCACTGGAAGTGATACCGCTTGAGTGAACGATTGTTTTGGGGCATTCGCATACGGATTCATCTCCTGTTCTGGGCGGTGCTGGGCATTTCCGTCGCCACGGGATACTTTGTTGAAGTGATCACGCTGTTTGTCATTGTGTTTATCCATGAATTGGGGCATGTCGCGGTCGCGCGGGAATTGGGCTGGCATGTGACGCAGATTGAGCTGCTGCCTTTTGGCGGTTACGTACATATCGAGGATGAGGCGGCCGCTGAACCATTGGATGAAATCGTTGTTGCGTTGGCAGGGCCGTTTATGAATGTGGCTATGGCATTCGTGTCTTTGGTTTGCTGGAAGCTGGGCATCTGGTCGGAATCCTGGACTGAGTATTTTGTCACCAGCAATTTTCTGGTAGCAGGATTTAACCTGCTGCCGATCTGGCCTTTGGATGGAGGGCGTATTCTGCAAGCGGTGTTGTCCAGCCAGCTGCCGTATCGGACGGCGGCACTTGGCTCGATCGGCCTCAGCATATTCCTGGCTGCCTTGATGCTCGGAATCGGAATATTCCACTTTCATGTCAACGCGCTGGCTGTCGGAACATATTTGCTCGCATTGAATGTGCAGGCGTTTCTGCGCTTTCCCTACCAATTTATTCGCTTTCTCATGGAGAAATACGTACAAGCCTTGGATGAACATCCCATCCGGCCGGTGCGTTTGTCGCCGGAAACGACCGCTTGGGATGCAGCCCTTTTAATGCGGAAAGGCTCTTACCACCTTTTTTACATCACGGGAGAAAACGGAGGAATTTTATCTGAGGAGCAGTTGTTGAAAGCGCTCTTGTTTGAGCAAAAACAGCATGCCGCTATTCATCGCTTGCTGTAGGAGTAGCGATAACATAATTTGGTAAATATAAGATGCAGAGGGGGGAATGATGCCCATGCATCTCGTCATATCGATATGGGTGGTGCTTGCTGCTTGGCGCTGGGGGGATTGGTCAAAGATTTACGCCTATTACCCCACGATGCTGTACATTCTCGTCTTTAATTTACAATACAGTGTGCTGAGCCATAGCTTTGATTATCATCTATGGAAAATGGGGGAGGAGCTTTTCCCCAATCATTTGCATGTGGATTTACTATACAGCTATCTCATTTTACCGTTTGCAACCTTTCTTTTTTTATCGAATTATCCGCATGAGTGGAAGGGCAAGCTCCTGCACTATGCCAAATGGATCGCCGTTTTTGTCGGTTTGGAATGGGTCGCAACCCTTTTTGAAAGCATTACCTACGAAAACGACTGGAATCTTTATTGGTCAGTTTTGTTTAATGTGATCATGTTTCCCATGCTCCGGTTTCACTATCGTCACCCGTTTCTTAGTTGGCCGCTTTCTTTTCTCATCATGTTTGTCCTCATCTGGTACTTTGAAGTCCCGTTTGTGAAAGACCTCGAGTAGGCGCGGCCATTGGACGTGCCTTTCTGCTTTTGGTGCAGTACAATGATGGACAGGAAAGACAAAAGAGGGAGAAAGTGTTATGAAGCAGATATTGATTCAAGTTGATGAGAAACAGATCCGTCTCGCGCAAAGAGAGGCGGGACGTCTGATTGCCATACGTGTAGAGACGATCGAATCCAAGGAAAAAGCGGGCGATATCTATCGGGGACGTGTCCGGGATGTGCTCCCTGGGATGCAGGCAGCGTTTGTCGATATTGGCTTGGAAAAAAATGCGTATCTTTCTGCGGACGATATCGTTGGGGCCAAGGATCACAAAAATGCTGGAAGAAGCGGAAAAATCAACGAGCTCATTCATGAAGGAGAAGCCTTGCTTGTACAGATCGTGAAAGAGTCCACAGGCACAAAGGCGGCTCGGGTAACGACAGAGATCAGCCTGCAAGGGAGATATCTTGTCTATCTTCCAGCGGGAAAGCAAATTTCTGTCTCACGGAAAATAACAGATCCAGCAGATCGTGAGCGTTTACAGGCATTGATTCAGCCGCATCTGGCGGAGGAGGAAGGGGCGATTATCCGGACGGAAGCAGCACATGCAGATGAGCGGCAGCTTTTAGCCGAAATCACCTATCTGCGTTCGCGTTGGCAGGAAGCGCTGGACGTGGAGACAAAGCGGAAGACCCCGGCTCTGATCCTGGAGGAAGGTGAGCTGCTCGGCCGTTATGTCCGTGAAGCATTCCAGGCGCAAGCGAGCGAGATCGTGATCGATCATGCTAACAGCTACCATCGGGTCAAACGGTTCGTAGAGCAGCTTTATCCGGAGTATCTTGAACGGCTTCATTTTTATCAGGAAAGTCAGCCGCTTTTTCAACGTTTTGGGGTTGATGCCCAGCTCGATCAACTGCTGGCCCGGCAAGTTCCCTTGGACAATGGCGGGTTTCTCGTCTTCGACCGGACGGAGGCCATGACGGTGATCGATGTGAATTCCGGCAAATTTACGGGACAAGGCGGCGCCCAGTGGGAAGATACGATTGTCCGGATGAACGTGGAGGCTGCGGCAGAGATTGCGAGACAGCTTCGTTTGCGTGATATTGGCGGGATCGTGATGATTGATTTTATCGATATGAAGCTGCCGGAGAATCAGGAAAAGGTGCTGGAGCGATTGCGCCGGGAGCTAGGCAAAGACCCGACACCTACGCGCTTGGCCGGATTTACGCGGCTGGGGCTGGTAGAACTGACAAGAAAAAAAGAGCGAAAAAACATAGCAGAAATCTTGACGAAGTCCTGCCCAAGCTGTGCAGGCAGCGGCCGGGTGTACACCGAGGAGGAGGTGGCGCGGCGCTTCAAGGAAGAAGTCAGAGGTCTGATCAGAAACCAAGAAGCAGAAGCAATCGTAGCGGTGCTTCCACCTGCTGTGCATGCCGTACTTCAACAAATCCTCAATGGCGATTCATTTGCCCATGTAGCGATCTTGGCAAAAAACGACCCGACGCTGCGGCCAGACGAGTACAGGATCATGTATGCGGGGAAGCGGGAGGAGGCCAATCGACTTTACCAGCTAAACAGTTCACGAGAGTTCTTGACTTAGTGCTGGGCTCCGTGTTATTCTATTCTTTGTTCATGCAGCTATGCTTGGCAGATCATCTGCACAAGGATACTGTAACCGCACGAGACAGGTTCAAAGCCGGCTGAGGTCGCACCTGGGTAGGCGAGTCTGAGTATAAGAGGAGGTGCAGATATGTACGCTATTATCGAAACAGGTGGCAAGCAATACAAAGTAGAGGAAGGCGCAGTTCTCTTCATCGAGAAACTGGCTGCTACAGAAGGTGACTCGGTTACTTTCGACAAAGTTCTCTTTGTGAGCAAAGACGGCAAAGTAACAGCAGGTGCTCCTACTGTTGCAGGTGCTTCGGTAACTGGTAAAGTAGAAAAACACGGTAAAGGTGAAAAAGTTATCGTGTATAAATACAAAGCCAAGAAAAACTACCGTCGCAAACAAGGTCATCGTCAACCATTCACCAAAGTTGTGATTGAAAAAATCAACGCTTAATTACGGTGAATCATGATTGAAGTGACTGTAACACGGAATCAAACTGGTATCGCAGAGATTGTGATTACCGGACATGCCAATGCGGCCCGGCACGGCGAGGACATTGTCTGCGCCGGTGTATCGGCAGTCAGCATCGGGATTTTGAACGGAATCGATCATCTGCTCGGGATAACACCTGACATACAGCAGGCTGCGAAAGATGGCGGGTATCTTCGTTGGAGACTAGCTTCTACTGCGGATGATGCACTTCATGAAAAACAACAATTGCTTGCCGAAAGCATGGTAATCGCCTTGATTAGCATCGCCCAGCAGTATGCCAGGTATGTTTCAGTGAAAGATCCAAAATGGCAAGGAGGTGCTTCACAATGAAAATGCTGTTGAATTTGGACCTGCAATATTTCGCCTCCAAAAAAGGGGTAGGTTCCACAAAGAACGGACGCGACTCCATCGCGAAACGTCTTGGCACCAAGCGTGGTGACGGTCAATTCGTAAAAGCGGGCAACATTTTGGTTCGCCAACGCGGAACGAAGATCTTCCCTGGTACAAACGTTGGTATCGGTGGGGACGACACACTGTTTGCTACTGCAGATGGTATCGTTCGCTTCAAACGTCTGGGTCGTGATCGCAAACAAGTTGTGATCGAACCAGTTGCAACTGAAGCGTAATGGATGCACGCATAAAAACCCAGCCTAGCCGCTGGGTTTTTTTACTGTATCAGAAAGGGTTCACCTCATGATTCATCATTCCGATACAGCGAAAAACTACTTCATAAAGAGGACTCGATAACTTCTTTGAGAGGACTTCTATTGTAGTTTTTCTTATAGGTCACACGACTATCTTGTGTTACAATTAGTGGTACGTTAAAAAATGTGAAGAGTACGGGTGAGGATTGATGAAAGGCGAGTTGAAAGTATTTACGGAACAGACCGATCTGCTGTTGCAGGTGTTAAATCATCAGCGCCATGACTGGTTGAATCATTTCCAGGTTTTGTTAGGGTATTTGCGATTGGGAAAACCAGAACAAGGTGAAGAGTATTTGCAACGCATTACCAGCTTGGTCTGTCAGGAAAGCATGATCGCTCGCATCAATTGTCCTCCACTGGCCGTGCTATTCCTCACGTTCAATGCGTTGCATAAAGATCTGCTCTTGGAAGTGGAGGTTGCGAATCAGACTGACCTTTCGACACTCGTCATGGGCTCGGACAGATTTGCAGCGCTGGTCACAGAGCTGATCTCCATCATAAAGGAACACCAGCAGGTTTCGGAGTATGAAGCGAACAGTTTGCTGGTTTCGTTTGCAAGCAACGATCATGCGGTTGAGGTTCGTTTTGATCTAACGGGTCGTCTCTTTGAATCTGGAAATGAAGAAGTGGAGAAACTCTTGGAAAGAGGCGAAAATACACTGATGATTGTAGAGGAATGGTCAAAGTCGGATCAGGAATGGGTATTGGCTTTGAGTATTCCTTGCCGTACATAGGAAGAGGGTGACATCCATGTTTGTCGATCAGGTAATGATTGAAGTAAAAGGCGGAGACGGCGGGAATGGCTCTGTATCGTTTCGCCGGGAGAAATATGTGCCCATGGGCGGTCCAGCGGGTGGTGACGGAGGACGCGGCGCTGACGTAGTATTCGTAGTAGATGAAGGTCTTCGCACGCTCGTCGATTTTCGTTATCAACGTCATTTCCGTGCTCCTCGTGGAGAAAATGGCCGCACCAAAAACATGCACGGTGCTGGCGCAGAAGACTTGGTCGTACGTGTGCCGCCGGGTACAACGGTGACTGATGCGGATACGGGTGAAGTGATCGCGGATTTGTTGGAGCACGGGCAGCGCGCGATCATCGCGAAAGGCGGTCGCGGCGGCAGAGGCAACACGCGTTTTGCTACACCGTCCAATCCGGCTCCGGAGATCTCGGAAAACGGGGAACCGGGTCAAGTGAGAAAAGTGATTTTAGAGCTGAAGCTGATCGCCGATGTCGGGCTTGTCGGCTATCCGAGCGTCGGAAAATCAACTCTGTTGAGCAGTGTGACAGCCGCAAAACCGAAGATTGCCGCGTATCACTTTACGACGCTGACGCCGAATCTCGGAGTGGTTGACCTTGGCGAAAAAAGCTTTGTCATGGCCGATCTCCCCGGCTTGATTGAAGGGGCACATGAGGGCGTAGGCTTGGGACATCAATTTTTGCGCCATGTAGAGCGTACTCGCCTGATTGTGCATGTGATTGACATGGCGGCGACAGATGGCCGTGATCCGATTGAGGATTATAAACAGATCAATGAAGAGCTGAAACTGTACAACATTAAGCTGGAGGATCGTCCGCAAATCGTGGCAGCCAACAAAATGGACGTGCCAGAGGCGGAAGAAAACCTCAAGCGGTTCAAGGAACAATTCCCTGATGTGCCCGTATATGCGATATCGGCAGCAACGAGACAGGGTGTCCAGGAGCTCATGTACGCAGTCGCGGATCGTTTGGAGACCATTCCTACCCGCCTGGAAGTGGAAGATGTAGCCGAAGTGGAAGAGCGCGTCGTCTACCGTGCGGAGAAAGAGCCGGATGAATTCCACATCATCATGGAAGATGATACGTATGTGGTGACCGGTGACAAGCTGGAGAAGCTGGTTCGGATGACCAATTTGAACAGCTACGATTCTGTCCAACGCTTCGTCCGCATCATGCGCAATATGGGGGTTGATGACGCCCTGCGCCGTGAAGGGGCCAAGCACGGGGACACCGTCCGCATTGGAACCTGGGAATTTGAATTTATCGAGTAAAAAGGCAAGCGCCTCTCAGCTGAGAAGCGCTTTTTTCTTTGGGTATATAGACTTGCTGCAGCCAAGCATTCCCGTTTTCGAGACAAGTGATGATTTCCTGACTTTTGATGGGGTTGCCCATCTCCGATTCCAGCAGGCCCTCATATGATATTTCATCATATCGATAGAGGTGCAATGATGAAGATTGTATTGCTGTCAGGGGGATCAGGCAAACGACTGTGGCCGCTGTCCAACGATTCAAGATCGAAACAGTTTTTGAAATTGCTGACCAATTCCGGGCAGCAGGCCGAGTCCATGGTGCAGCGGATATGGAGACAACTGGAGAAGAATGGACTTGCAGGCGATGCGCTTCTTTCAACGAATGAGTCACAGGTCGAGCTTATCGAAAATCAATTGGGTGCACAGATTCCATGCATCATCGAGCCGCAGCGAAGGGATACGTTCCCCGCGATCGCTTTGGCATCTTCTTATTTGCACAGTGTGAAAAGCATTGCTGTAGATGAGGTTGTCATTGTTATGCCGGTCGACCCTTATGTGGACGACCATTTTTTCGAGAAAGTAAAAGAACTGGAGCAGATTATTCGCCAATCAGCGATGGATATCGCATTGATTGGTGTCAAGCCCGACTATCCGTCCACGAAATACGGCTATATCCTGCCAATCGCAGCTGAGAACGCGGATGAATCCGTGCAGACATACAAACGGGTCAAGCAGTTTATCGAGAAGCCGACCGAAGCGATTGCCACGCAGCTGATCACGCAGCAGGCACTGTGGAATTGCGGGGTGTTTGCTTTCCGCTTGGGATACATGCTGCAGCAACTTCAAGCAAGAGGGCTGCCTGCCCAGTATCACGAGCTGCAAAGACAGTACGAAAAACTGCCGAAAATCAGCTTTGACTATGAAATTGTGGAAAAAACAGAGCGGGTCGCCGTAGTTCCCTATGACGGGGAGTGGATGGACATCGGCACGTGGAATACGTTGACAGCGGTCATGGAGCACAATCCGCTGGGCAAAGGCTATTTGCATGAAGACTGCGATGATACCAGTGTCATCAATGAGCTGGAGATCCCGGTTGTGGTGATCGGCATTTCCCATGCAATCGTAGCGGTGAGTCCCGATGGGATATTGATGGCAGACAAGGCAAAAAGTCATCTCGTGAAAGACATCGTGAGTGGAATCGATACAGTACCCATGTCCATGTATCAGGAAAAACGATGGGGCTGGGTGCAAGTGTTGAGCAGCGGCAGGACTGCACCTGATCAGGAAGTGCTGACGAGACAAATGCTGATCCGCGCAGGAAAACACACAAGCTACCATGTCCATCATCAACGAAAAACGATCTGGATCATCGTGGCGGGACGAGGGGAAATCGCGATGGACGATCAATTGCTGCAAGCTGGTGTGGGAGATGTTTTTCAAATTCCGGCTGGTGCCAGGCATGGAATACGGGCGATAAACGATCTGAAGCTGATAGAGATACAGATGGGAGAGAATTTGGCGGAAACCGATGTGGAACGGATCTGTACGACATGGGAAGAGGTGCGGCGACTGCCGGAGGGAAACGCAGATGTACAGGAGCAAGGATAGGGGAGCCTTCAGAGGGCGGAATGTCTCTGAAGGCTTTTTCCTTTTCTCTTATAAACTTTTGATGTGGTCCATAACGTGTTTTTTTACTCGTTCCAGCTTTTGTTGACTTTCTTCCATAGAAATACCCTTTACCCCGAAATAAACCTTCATCTTTGCTTCGGTTCCTGACGGGCGAATTGCAAACCAGGTTTCATCTGCCAGAATATATTTCAGCATATTGGATGCCGGCAGGATGATTTTTCCTGTTTCCCCTGTAAGCACGTTTTTTCGTTGTCCGCTCAGATAATCTTCAACGATGGCAACCGCACAGCTATTGACCGTGCTGAATGGTTGGCTTCGCAAAGCGGCGAGGATCTCCGCTATCTTTTTCTGACCATCGGCCCCCTTCATCGTCAGGGAGACCAGATCTTCTGAATAATACCCATATGTTTCGTATAAGGAAAAAAGGACTTGATGAAGACTTTTCCCTTCTGCTTGAAAAGCGGCGCAAGCGTCTGCCAGGATGAGTGCGGTTTGCACGGCGTCTTTATCGCGGACAAGGTCGAACAGTAAATAGCCGCAGCTTTCCTCGTATCCAAAGATGAACACAGCTTCTTTGGTCGCCTCAAACGCCTTTATTTTCTCGCCGATGTATTTGAATCCGGTCAATGTATCTATGGTCATCAGACCAAAATCAGCGGCGATGGCCCTGCCCATCTCGGACGTAACCACGGTTTTTACCACGGCACCATTATCCGGAAGCTTACCGGCTTTCAATTTCGTCGTCAGTACATAATACAGCAAAATTGCCCCGACTTGATTGCCTGTAAGAACCGTATACCCGCCGCTCGGATCTTTGATCGCTACACCGAGCCTGTCTCCATCCGGATCCGTAGCGAGTATGAGATTCGCATCCTTTCGTTTGGCATAGTCGATCGCCAGCTTGAAGGCATGGGGATCTTCCGGATTCGGGGAGACGACCTGTGAAAAATCGGGATCCGGTGCGGCTTGTTCTTGCACGATGGTCACATCTGTGTAACCAAAATGCCGCAGTCCTTCGGTAATGGAAGCGAAAGTGGTGCCGTGAAGCGGGGTAAAAACGATGGACAAGTCAGCTCCTTTCCCCACAGCCGGCCGCAATGCTTTCAGCTGCTCGAAATAGCTGGCGAAGATGTCCTGTCCGATCATGTGCAGCAGACCGTTTTGACGGATATCTTCCTCCGAGGCAACCGCGACGGTCAATTCATCCTCCACGTTCTTGATATGGGCCGTGAGCTGTTCGGTCGTATCCAGCGCGATTTGCGCACCATCCGCTCCATATACCTTGTAGCCGTTGTATTCGGGGGGATTATGGCTGGCAGTGATGACGATCCCCGCAGACGCATGCAAATGGCGAACGGCGTAAGAGAGCAGGGGAGTCGGGCAAATGCGATCGAACAAGCAGACGCGAATTCCATGGCGAGTGATGACTTTGGCGGCTTCCATGGCGAAATCATGGGATTTATGCCGTGTGTCATAGGCAATCACGACGGTAGGATGCTGCACGCTTTGTTCCTGCTCCAGCAAGTAACGAGCCAAGCCTTCCGATGCTTTCCGTACCGTGTACACATTCATCCGGTTTGTGCCGGGTCCAAGCTCTCCACGCATACCGCCCGTCCCGAATTCGAGCGGCTGGGAAAAGCAATCCGCCAGCTTCTGCGGATCTTGCTGCAGCCGCTCTAACTGATCCCGCAACTCCTTATCCAAAGCAGGGAAATTGATCCATCGTTGATAATGACTTTTCCAATCCATCGCGAGTATCTGTTCCTCCTCTATTTCTTTTTCTTGTAGTAACCTTTTCGTTTATGAAAGGAGAGTGATCGATACTTCTGGGACAGCTTCGCGATCCGCTGCGGGGATAGTGCCGAGGCATTTGTGTACAGACTCTTGTTCAGGGCCCGGCGGACCAGGTAGCTGTCAGGATAGGTAGAACGGACGAAGTTACCGTATGTCTCAAACTCGGAAAAGGCAAAAATCCGAGAACGATTGATACATTTCAAGATCGCCTCATGCCAAGTCTTGCCATGGCGGCGCTCAATGATCTTTTTCAACCGTGCCAGCTTCGCTTTTTCGAAAAGCATGTAATGCGTGACAAAAGAAACGGGAGAGTCCGCCTTTTTTCCAACCAGCCGGCGGTAGGTGCGGAAGTATTCATTGCGGCTCCAGTTCCGGCAATAAAAGACCGATTTCCCGTTGAGTTTGAACACATGGGGACGGATCAAAACCGTATCGGCATCGATCACCAAGTAGCTTTTTTGGGTACTGATTTTGTCACCGCTCCATTTCAACAGCTGCTGAAGCAACCAGCCGGATAGATCCCATCTTTTCGAGCGGTAGTGTATGTCCTTTTTGCCAATGGGGAGCAGCCGCTTTTCGTGGATATACCGGCAATCCTTTTCGCGGCAAAGAGCCTTGATTTTTTTGCTGAGGGGAGAAACGACCATGATCTGGCCGATTGGATGCTTTACATGCTTTCGGATGGAGTCGATGACATGAGGAAGGGTGGGCAAATCCTTTTCAATCGCAGGGATGATTACGTCGATTTTTTCACGCTTGGCGCCTGCCTGTTTATTCGATGGCGGCATGGTAACAACTCCTTTTTGGGGATCTAGGAGCATGATATGGCGGAGAAATGACGATTGCCTGTTCGGGAGCGGAAGCAGGGGGAAATGTGAACGAAAAATACAAAAGCCCCGCTGATGGGGCGAGGCTCGACTCCAGTGATTCGTTATCCGTTTCCTTTTGGATCTTCGACGACATGGGGAGATTGGGCCATGCGTTTGCCGCCGAAATCACCGCCAAATTGGTCCAGATCACTGGGTTTTGCCGCAGGGTGATTATTGCGTCGTTCGGATTTGTCCGATTTTCCTCGTCCAGCCATTTTTCTCACCTCACTTGGATTCGATCAAGGTTATTTTGTGCAAAGCGAACAAGCTTCATGTGAAAAGAAATTGGCGTTTCTCAGCAATTGGGCGACAACACGGAGAATTAGGAGTTGTCAGGAAAGAAAGAGTCCGCTATAATGTCCTCTATAAGTGAACAAATGTTTTTTCTGGGAGGACAAATGACAAAGCGTGAAGAAAAGTTCTACTTGATACGATCTGATATACTTCCCGAGTCCATCGCCAAGACCATCGAAGTGAAGAAAATGCTGGAAGCAGGCGAGGTGGATACGGTTAATGAAGCGGTGGATCGAGTGGGATTGAGCCGCAGCGCTTACTACAAGTATAAGGATGGAATTTTTCCATTCAATGCGATGATGAGCGAGAAAATCATGACGATCTCCTTTACGCTGGAGCATCGCTCAGGAATCTTGTCGCGTGTGCTGCAGTATGTGGCCGAACAGGGCGGAAACGTTCTCACGATCAATCAGACCATTCCGCTGCAGGGCATTGCCAATGTCGCAATGTCGGTGGATATGGCACATTTGACCATTTCCACAACCGATTTTCTCGATGGCTTGCAGGACCTGCCGGGAGTACGCAAGGCGATGATTGTCGGACGGGGATAGAAACATGGAGAACAACAATAGAGAGGCACAAGGAGGCAGTGTGATGGAGAGAAAGCTGGTCAAGGTTGGGTTAATGGGGTTTGGGACCGTTGGCACCGGAGTCATCCGACTGATCCAAGGGCATCAGGAAGATCTGTTCAAGCAAACGGGGGTCAGCATCGAAGTAGCCAAGATCCTCGTACGAGATAAAGCGAAGCCGCGCAGCATCGACGGGCTGGATGAGCAAGTGACGGACAAACCCGATGATTTGCTGCAGGATCCACAAATCGATGTCATCGTCGAAGTCATTGGCGGCATCCATCCTGCCAAAGAGTATATATTAGCCGCGCTGGAGCACGGTAAGCATGTAGTGACAGCCAACAAAGATCTGATGGCTTTGCATGGGGCTGAGATTCTCGAAAAGGCGCAAGAAAAGGGCTGTGATGTGTTTTATGAAGCCAGCGTAGCGGGGGGAATCCCGATCTTGCGTGCACTGGTAGAGGGCTTCTCTTCCGACCGCATCACCAAAATGATGGGCATCGTCAATGGGACGACCAATTATATCCTCACCAAAATGAGCGAGGAAGGCGCGGCTTATGCGGATGTCCTCAAAGAGGCGCAGGCGCTTGGATATGCCGAAGCTGATCCTACCTCCGATGTGGAGGGCTTCGATGCGGCCCGCAAGATGGCGATTTTGTCCACGCTTGGCTTCCGGGTGCCATTGCGCCTGGAGGATGTCGAGGTGAAAGGCATCAGCAAAGTCAGCCGGGAAGATATCGCGTATGGCAAAAAGCTGGGTTATGCCGTCAAGTTGATTGGTCTGGCTCAGCGTGACGGAGAAGAAATCGAGGTAAGCGTGCAGCCGACGATGGTTCACAAGACGCATCCGCTCGCTTCCGTGAACGGGGTGTTCAATGCCGTCTATGTTCATGGGGAAGCGGTCGGGGAAACGATGTTCTACGGACCGGGTGCAGGCGAGCTGCCTACAGCGACAGCGGTCGTATCCGATCTGGTGACGGTCGTGAAAAACATGAAGCTTGGTGTGAACGGCCGCGGCATGGTCGCTCCATATAAAGAAAAGGTGCTCAAGGATGATTCGAACAAGCTGTCCCGATATTTCTTGCGGATGATCGTGACGGATAAACGCGGTGTGCTGGCCCAGCTTACCCAATTGCTGGCGGAGAACAATATCAGCCTTGTCCAAGTGCTGCAGCAGCCATACAATGCAGGGGCACAAGCCGAAATCATCCTGGTCACCCACCAGGCAGCGAAGCGGGATATGGATGCGGTGCTGGCCATCCTCGCTGATTTGGATATCATCGTGGAAGTAAAAAGCTGTTATCGCGTGGAAGGGGAGGAGGAATAAACATGACGCAAACCATCAATTTCAGCAGACAATCCGGAATCATCGATCGTTATCGCGCTTTTCTCCCGGTGACGGAGCGCACGCCACTTTTGACGCTTCATGAGGGGAATACCCCACTGCTGTATGCTGGCAACCTATCGAAGCAGCTGGGCGTTGAGCTTTATGTAAAATACGAAGGCTTGAATCCAACCGGATCCTTTAAAGACCGTGGCATGGTGATGGCGGTTGCCAAGGCGATCGAAGAAGGAAGCACCACGATCATGTGTGCCTCTACGGGCAATACATCAGCCGCTGCCGCCGCTTATGCCGCACGTGCCGGCCTGCGCTGTATCGTGCTCATTCCATCGGGCAATATCGCACTTGGCAAGCTCGCTCAGGCGATTGCCTACGGAGCGGAAGTGATCGCGATCGATGGCAATTTTGATGAAGCCTTGAACATCGTACGGGACATCACGGCATCCGAACCGATTACGTTGGTGAACTCGGTCAATCCTTATCGCATCGAAGGACAAAAAACAGCATCCTTTGAGATTTGTGACGCATTGGGCAAGGCGCCGGACATTTTGGCGATCCCGGTGGGCAATGCCGGAAATATTACGGCGTACTGGAAGGGTTTTGTCGAGTATCAGGCGGCTAGCCGGATTGAGAAGCTGCCAAGAATGTTTGGGTTCCAGGCGGCAGGGGCCGCTCCCCTGGTGATTGGCGAAACGGTAACCAATCCGGAAACAATTGCGACAGCTATCCGTATTGGCAACCCGGCGAGCAAGGAAGGTGCCTTGAAGGCTTTGCGAGAATCTGACGGACAAATCCATGCAGTCACGGATGAAGAGATTCTGGAAGCGTACCGGATGCTGGCCAGCCAGGAGGGGATCTTCTGTGAACCGGCTTCTGCAGCTTCACTGGCGGGTATCGTGAAGCTCCGCAGAGAAGGCAAGCTGGGCGAGGGGGCAACGATTGCTTGCGTATTGACTGGGCATGGCTTGAAAGATCCGAACATCGCGCTGAAGGTAATCGCGGAGGAACCTCGTACTGTACCGGCTAGCCGTGATGCCGTGCTATCGCTAATCAAGGCCGACAAAGCAGGTGAATGAGCAGGTGGATGTCAGATCGGTGCGGGTGCGAGTGCCCGCCAGTACGGCTAATCTAGGACCGGGTTTTGATTCGCTGGGCATGGCGTTCCAGCTTTACACAGAGCTTACCATGGCGCTGGCGGATCAAACCGCCATCAAACTGATCGGCAAAGAAATGGAAGGGATTCAGGCGGATAAAAGCAATTTGCTTTATCAGACTGCAGCAGCGCTTTTTGCAAAGGCAGGCTTGCCTGCTCCTGAGCTCATGATCGAAGTGGAGTCGCATATTCCGCTGACAAGGGGGTTGGGAAGCAGTGCTGCTGCCATCGTAGGAGCATTGACAGCGGCAAATGCGTTGGCGGGTGAGCCGTTTTCACAGGACCAGCTGTTTGCGATGGCCAGTGACATGGAGGGGCATCCCGACAATGTCGGCGCTTCTTTTTTTGGAGGCGTGGTCGTCGCCAGCATGCCGGAGGAAGGAGAAACGAGCGTTCCTTATGTCAAGCTTCCGGTACCGGAAGGGTTGCAGACACTTGTCGTGATTCCGGATTACTGGCTGTCTACGGAGGAAGCTCGCAAAGCCCTTCCAGACTCCTACAGCAGAGCTGATTTTGTCTACAATATCGGACACAGCAGCCTGTTGGTCGCAGCTCTGGCACAAGGACGCTTGGATTTGTTGGGGAAAGCGATGCGGGATCGCCTCCATCAACCGTATCGGGCAAAGCTAGTGCCGGGATTGCAGGAAATGCTGACGGATGCGACGGACCATGGAGCGTTGGGGGCAGCGCTAAGCGGGGCAGGACCGACGACTTTATTTTTCTATGCAGGGGATGAGCAAAAAGAAAGATTGCTTGCTTTCGTCGAAGGAATCATGGCAAAATACAGGATAAGTTACCGTTCCATGGTGCTGGCAGCAGATAACCAAGGAGTGCGGATCGAAAAGAGAGAGTAATTGTAGGATGGGAGATGCCATGAAGACCATACTTGCTTTTTTGGGACCAAATGGGACGTTTACAGAAGAAGCAGCCCGTACGCTGCCTTTGCAAGAAGAGATCTCGTACCAGCCTTATCCAAGTATCATGGACGCCTTGAAAGCCGTCGCGACGGATCAAGCTACCTACGCTTTAGTGCCATTGGAAAATACGATCGAGGGAACCGTAAATATCACGCTGGATTGGCTGATACATGAGGAAGAGCTCCCCATTTATGCGGAGGTCGCGATTCCCATTTCTCAGCATTTGGTCGTGGCCAAGCGCTCCCTGCCGCTTGCCTTGAACCAAATTCGCAAAGTGCTGTCACATCCGCATGCGGTAGCCCAATGCCATCACTTTATCAAAGAGCACCTGCCGCAAGCGGAGATCGAGTATACCAACAGCACGGCCATGGCTGCGAAAATCGTCAGCGAGAACCCGGAAGAGGCATGGGCCGCAATCGGAACGCGACTGCTGACGGACATCTATCCGCTGCAGTTTGCCCGACAAAACATTGAAGATTACGATAATAACTACACGCGCTTCGTGCTGGTAGGCAAACAGAACCCACCGGAGCTCCCGGCGTCTTCGATCGAAAAGACAACCATCCTGGTGACACTGCCCGAGGATTTCCCAGGGGCGTTGTATCAGGTGCTGGCGGCATTTGCCTGGAGAAAGATCAACCTCTCCAGAATTGAATCACGCCCAACAAAAAGAGGGCTGGGCAGTTATTATTTCGTCATTGATATCGAGCAGCACATGGACGACGTCTTGTTGCCGGGTGCTTTTGCGGAAATTGAAGCGCTTGGCTGTCAGCTGCGCCAGTTAGGGACCTATCCGTTATATGTCCGCACTAGAGTGACAGAGAGCGAATAAGGATGATATCAGGCTGTTGGGAACATTCCCGGCAGTCTTTTTGATTTTTATTGGGCTGTTTTCCGGAGTCGTACCGTAGGAGAAGCGCATTTTCTGGAGGAGCGCCTGCGGAGTCCATCCTAGCGTAGAAGCGAACACGTGGATCCGAAGGGCAAACTTGAGTAAGCTTCGAAGTGGTGCTGCTTTTTGCCGTTCCCGCGTGTTCGCTTTGGAGCGGACAGAATAACATCCCTGCGGACGTAGAATGAAGCGGAGCCAGAAAATGCGCTTCTCCTCCACCACAGCAGTATTCATACGACAAAGCCACCTTACAAATTTAGGCTGGGACTCTTTTTCTCGGGAGGAGAGCAAAAAGCCCATGGGTGCATACCATGGTATGGACTTAGTGAAAGAGATTGGAGGAGAATCGCTACGTGAGGATTCATATTGTGCAAAAAGGCGATACAATGTGGAAGATAGCCAAACGGTACGGTGTGGATTTCCAGGAACTGCTGCGACTGAACGACCAACTGACAACTCCTGATGTGATCTATCCAGGGGCTAGGATTAAAATCCCATCCAGACGCGTTCCCGTACGCCCACGTGAGGAGCAAGGTCAGTTTGAGCCATCGCGGCCCGTAAAAGAAGCACCAGTGCCAACCCCTGAAATGGAAGAACCGCCAGTGGTACCGCCACAGGTAGAGCAACGACCACGGGTAATTGAGGAAGACATGGAAGAGCGTCAGGAAGCACCTGAAATGGAGCTGCCTGAAAGAGTCATGCCGGAAGCGAAGGAGCGTCCGATAGCACCATCGCCAACGCCACCACCCATGCCTTCACCAGCACCACAAATCAACATTCAATCGCAGCAGCCTGCGACTCCGCTGCCGCAGCTTCCAGCACAGCCGGCACCGCAAGCTCCTATCCAGCAAATGCCGCCAGTAAACATGCAACCGCCCGTATACCAAGCACCGATCTATCAGCCGCCGATCTATCAGCCACCGGTTTACCCAGCACCTGCGACTCCGCCTGCACCAATGCCAGCTCCAATGCCAGCTCCACAGAGGCAGATGATGCCACCGGTACAGGTCATGCCGCCGATGCCGCCGCAAATCTACATCATTCCACAGCCGCAGCAGCCGATCCAACAGGTCCAACCGCCGCAGCCACAGCCACAGCCGCGCTATCGCCCGCCTATGCAGCAGATGCCCTTTAATCCTTGCCAACCATGCAGGCCTACACCATACTTGCCACAAATGCAATATACCATGCCGCTTTGTCCGCCGCTCCCGCCCATGCATATGATGCCGATGTATACGTCTCCTATGCATACGTCTCCCATGCATCAGGAATCGCAGTCTTCTTCCTTCTACCACTACCAACACCATGAATCGTACCATCATGAGTCCGATGATCAATCTTCGTTTGGGGAATCCTCGATGGCATCTACCGAAGATTGCGTCGAATCGGATCGGACCGAAGTGGCAGGAGAGCAATGGCAAGCAGCTCCTTATTCACCGTCTTCCTCCTGGGGTCAGCAACCTTATGCGCAGCCCTATCAAGGAGGACACGGATCCAGCATGACACCCCATGGCCATATGCACAGTTCGATGTACCCCATGTCTCCATTCATGGCACCTTCACCCCAACATGAGGTATGGCCGCACTGGGAGCATGGACATGAGGATTCTACTTCATCGTCCTAGGCTCCGCCATGGATAAACGATTGCTTTCTTCTCTGCAAAAAGCGTTTCGCTGTCATATACATGGGGTAAGACCGCGCAGGAATGTATGGTTGGCAAAAACCGACCGAGGAATGTGGATTGTGAAGGGATATAAACAAAAAGAAAAGGCGGATTGGGTGACCGATCTGGCAGATACCCTGCATGATCATGGATTTCATCATACGGTACAGTATGTGGGCGATGCAGAGGGAAACAAGGTGATTCCCATTGGTTCCCGATATTACACAGTGATGAAGGCGATTGATGGCAGAGAAGCGAATCATTCCTTAATCCTGGATATGAAACGTTCCATTTCCACATTGGCCCGTTTTCATCTGGCAGCAAGAGGTTTTCCTCACGTGATACCCATAGCCGGATACCAGCCGCCGCTTTTGGATAAATGGGAAGGAAGGCTTGACGAATTTAAACAGATTCTTGAAACCATCCACAGATATGGACCTCAGAATCGGTTGGAGCAAATCATTCTCGCCATGTCCGAAGACGTCCTCAGGGATGCAGGGGAAACGATTGAACGCTCCTACAAGATTCAACTGATCGGTGAGATGAATCAGGCTTCCATGGAAGGTACGCTTGCGCACCGGGATGTAGCCAGCCATAATTTCCTGATTGCGGACAGAGGGAGCTGTTTTCTCATTGATTTGGATACAGTTGCCTTTGATATGCAGTTAGCCGATCTGGTCCAGTTTTTTGGGCGTATCCTCTTGCTGCACGGCTATTCGGTGTATGCGTTCTTTGAGGGGATCGATGCTTATAATAAAATCAATCCGCTGAGTGACAACCAAATATGGATGATCCATCAATTGCTTCGCTATCCGGATAACTTCTTGCGGGAAGTGACCGGCGTATATGGGAAGCGGTCCGGCTATCGTGCCCGGAACGTCCAGCAGCTGCTGCTGATGGAGGCGAGATTTCGGGAAGAACGGAATCGGTTCCTTGCTGCAGAGAATCAAATCCTGCAGCGCTCGCCATGGGGGGCCTACCATTTTGTTGGATAAAAGAAAAGAAGCTGATGACAAGGCATCAGCTTCTTTTTGCTGTCGAGCGATTACTTTTTGGACAGATCGAGCGAGAATTTGGCAAAACCGCTTTGTTCAGTCGTGATATATTTCATGTTGGACAATTTTTCAGCAAATGGCTTCGCATCTGGAGAAGTGATGAAGGTAACATTTACATCGCCTTTTACCGGAGCGATGGTCCAGTTGTTGTCAGCGGATGGATTGATTTCCTTGTTAGCCAGGATGTAGTCAATCACAACTTGACGGTTTTCATCTGGAGAGTCGATGATGATATTGCTTCCATCGAGACCTGGGAAGTTACCACCGCCACCTGCACGGTAGTTATTGGTTACCACGATGAATTTGTCATCTTTCTTCACAGGTTTTCCATTGAATTGCAGATTTTTAATACGGTTTGCTTTTTCGTTAACCAGTTTGCCATCTGGGTCGTACTTGGAAGGCTCAGTCACATCCACTTCATACGTTACACCATCAATGATGTCGAAGTTGTACGTACGGAATTCTTCATTGATGAGCGCTTGTTCTTCGGTTTTCTTCGGATCGATCTGGTTGAATTGGCCAGCGGAACGCTCCAACCATTCTTGTACCGTAGCACCATTGACCAGTACAGCTTTCAATGTGTTCGGATAAATGTAAAGGTCGGAAACGTTTTTGATCGCGATGGTGCCTGCAGGAATATTGGTGTAGTAGGAAGCGCCGCTACGTCCGCCTGCTTTGAAAGGAGCGCCAGCAGAAAGAACCGGAATGCCTTCGTATTCGGTACCTTTAATATTTTTCTCCACGTACCATTTTTGTGCATTGGTTACGATTTGTACAGATGGATCATCTTGTACGAGGGAGAAGAAGCTGTGGATTGGAGCAGTTGTTGTACCGACAGCGGAACGAACCCACTCTACGGTATGATCATGATCTTCTTTCACAGCATCTACGATCGTTTGATCAGCATCAACCAGTGCTTTTTTGTTTGCGCTGTCATAGATCGGAACCGCTTTGGAGACAGCATCGGCCACTTTCCATTTGCCATCTACTTGCTCCAAGGTCATATCAACCACGCCGAGGTTATTGCCCCAGAAGCCAGGCATTACAGCAGGCTTGCCGTTTACGAGACCTTTCGTATTGTCAACGCCAGGAATATTGTCAAAGCCTTTTCCAGGGAATACGCCATGAGCATGGCCAAAGAGAACGGCGTCAATGCCTTCTACTTGGGTCAATTGGTAGCTTGCGCTTTCGGTGTTAACCGGTTCTTCTGCAGAGCCGAGTCCGGAGTGAGCGATCGCTACGACAATGTCAGCGCCTTTTTCTTTCATTTCCGGAACATATTTTTTCGCGGTTTCCACGATATCTTTTGCAATGACTTTTCCAGTCAGGTTGTTTTTGTCCCAAACCATGATTTGCGGAGGAACAAAACCGATGACACCGACTTTCAGGGTTACATCTTTTCCTGCTTCATCTTTGAACGTGCGCTCCAGGATTTGATAAGGAGTGAAGTAGTTTTTGTCATTGCTTGGATCTTTATCTTTGTCATCTACGTAAACGTTTGCATTTACATATGGGAATTTGGAACCTTTCAAGCTCTTTTGCAAATGGTCCAAGCCGAAGTTGAATTCATGGTTCCCGATGTTGGCTGCATCATAGTCGAGCAGGTTCATTGCTTTGAAAACAGGGTGTGTTTCGCCATCTTGCAGCGGATCAATCTTCGCTACATAATCTCCGAGAGGGTTACCTTGAATCAGGTCGCCATTGTCGAAAAGCAAGCTGTTTTTCGCTTCTTCCCGCGCCTTTTTGATCAGATTCGCTGTTTTGGCCAAACCGAATTCATCTGTGGTTTTGTCCTGATAGTAATCATAGTTCACGATGTTTGTGTGGATGTCTGTCGTCTCCAGCAATCTCAATTTGAGCGTGGAAGTTGTTGCCGCACTGACAGGAGTCAATGGGAAAGACAAAGCGCTTACAACCAATGTCGCAGCGAGAAGACTACCGACAAACTTCTGCTTGCTAGCTTTCTTCATTTGACGAATTCCTCCAATAAAATAAGGTTTAATGACGAACATTTTTAATGTATCACAGAAATGTAAGAATTGGTAGACAAGAAAGGTTATACCTTTGTTAACTTATCGGAATATTTGCGAATACTTGAAAAGCGCAAGTATAGCTGATCTTTTTGTTGGAAATACTAGGAAAAAATGCAGGTGAAGGAGCAAATTCGGCCATGAAACGACATAGAGGGTTCTTTTTGTCGTGGGCAATACTATTGATCGGGATCATCTCGGGTGGAACCTATTGGATGGCGAATCAGGGGAGCGAAGGCAAGAGCGCTTTGCCGCTGCTCGAGGAGACCTACCGCTCAGCGGTGGAAGCGATGGGCAAGCCGCATGAATTGGTGCTGGCCCGCAGCTATCTGTGCGGAGTAAAAGAAGAGGAACGGATAGTGCTGGGCAAGGAATCGTTTGAACAGATATTGTCCGACTATAAAGGCTGGGAAATCATCGCCAGCGAGGAAGGGAAACTGATCCTGCTGAAGCGGGAGAATGACATAGCCCCTTCATGCAAGGAAAATGGTTATTTTGGCTTGTCTCCGGACGGTGTTCTCACGCTGTTCAATGGCGTGCCAGGCGAGCAAAACGTGATCCAAAGCTTTTATCAGATCAATCGTGCAAAAATGGAGGCAGCCCTGCCGAAGGAGGAGATTGCGCTGCTGCAAAAAGGGATTAGAGTCCGTGATCTTTCGGAATACAACAGCGTCCTTTCGACCTTTAGCGAATTTCAGACAGAAGAATCAATGGTAGAAGCGCATTAAACACACACCCCCGTTCGGCACATGTATGGTACAAGGCGAACGGGGGTGTGTGCGATATGGCATTTAACCGGAAACGGCTTGACGCTCGGCTTTTTGTTTCTTTTGATAGACGCCGCCGATCCAGACCGAGGCCGGCAAGAAGCTCAGCAAATACGTGAGTAAGACCGTGCTCAGCGTAGTGGCAAGGAACAGAAACAGCATTCCTTTTGTGCCGGGCCACAGCTGTGGATAATGCTTGGCCAACAGGCTGAGCATGAGCGGGTGTAAGAGGAAAATCATAAACGAGTGCAGCGAAAGCCAGTCCAGCCAGCGCCCAGCAAGATTACCCAGATGCTTGAAGCGTAGGGCGACCATGTAGAAAAAGAAGTAGCTGGTCAGACAGTACAGCATCACGCTAGGTTTAATCGAAGAAGCATGCGTTTGCGTATAGCGGCTGTCGACTAACAAGAGCACCAGCGATACGAGCCAACAAACAGCGAGACCGATCAACCTGTTATTCAATCGGGATTCCCATGCTGACTTATGCAGAGCGGCAGCCATCCCGAAGACAAAGTAGAAAAGCCAGATCGGAAACAGGCTGACATAGGGGATCCATAAACTTGGCAGCACGAGAACCTGCAGCTGATGCAAATAAATCAAGGTCTGCGCCAAACCGGTCAAGAGCAGTGAAGCGAGCAGCAAGGAAGGCAGATGCTTCTCCAGCCAACGGCGCAAAAGGGGATACAGGACATACAGCTGTAGGACGATCAAGACAAAATACAAATGAACATAGCCCGTACCTTTCACCAGGTGCTCCAGGCTTAATTTCAACGGTTGCCACCATTGACCGGATAGCCACTCGCCCCACTTTGCCTGTCCGCTGTATACCACATACAGCACCGTCCAAAACAGATACGGCCAAAGCACTTTTTGAAACCGCTTCTTCAAAAAAGCGCCATAAGGAAGCGGAGGTCTGCCTTTATCCACGTGATACAGCAAAAAGCCTGACAAGATAATAAACAAGGGAACTGCATATCGCATTGCCTGATTCCACACGTAGGCCAGCTGATTGGATGAGAGATAGCCAGCTGTGACGTGAATGGCAATGACGGAAAGAGCGGCAAAGGCCCGTATAAAGTCAAATTCCCGCAATCGTTTGTCCATGGTTACCAATACTCCCGTGTCAGTTTCATCCTTTCATTGTACCATTTGATGACAGGGAGGGGCACGTGTAATTTTTGTCTGGATGAAACTTTTAGTCCGTGATAAAAATATCAGCGATTTTCCAGCGTTCAACCAGGGAAGAACGGTTCAGGTAAAAGCACCATGTTTGAGCTTGCTCCTTTTGCCCCTTTGCATAATAACGAACCCTGACCGGAATGAAAGCGGTCAGGAGAGACTGATCTCCCACCGGAATTTCAGGATTGTCGTAACGCAATGCTTCCAGCTGGTCTGGCGGAAAGGGGAGCGGCATGGCGCTGGTGGTCATTTGGCGCCAGATTGATTCGTCGTGCTCGTGAACGGCTGTCAAAAACCATTCGATCAATTGATGGGGCTCGGCCTCCATCAGCTGCGTCGGAAGCTTGCCTGACGCTTTCATGATCATTAGGCTGTGGCTCGGATCAGGTTCGTTGCGCGTGTGGGTGGTACTGCCGGCAAAATGGATGCAAAAATGCCCGTGGAACCCGTTGTTCGCGATAGCCCCCGCCCCATGCGGCATGCCGTGCATGGAGGCAGCATACGCCTTGTCATCCACAAGGACAAGAATCGCGCGGCGTCTCCAGCTCCATTTCCCTTGGTAAATTCGCTTCATGATTTCCGTGTCTTTGCGGGTGAGCGGCTGGACGTCCGCATGTCGGCTTCCGGCCCTGCGCTGGACACGGAACCGTTGGCCAGTTTCCAGGTCAACCACATCGGCATAGGACATCCGCGAAAAATGCTTGCGAACCGCTTCCCATGCCAACAATTGGCCGTAATACTGCTTTTCTGCCTGAGATATGTAAAAATCAAGTGTTTCACGCAAGTCTGTGGACAGAAGCAGCTGTTGCTTTTTTGCGGGCTCAAACAGCCTGTCCATCGAATCGTATAGAAAGGTACGCTTGCGCAGCTGGATCGTAGCCCGTGGAAATTCGGGCGTCTGCGTGGCTTTTAAGATCGGCGCACGCAAAAGCCGCTTCACGAATTTGGGATTATCGACCACTTTTACGGTGATTACCCGAGCTGCTTTCGGTGAGACGGGAACGGATATTTGAATCGTGTTTCTTTCGCCAGCGTATGTGGGAAAGGGAACGACGAGCAATACTAGCAAGATGGCTGCGAGTAAATGACCTTTGCGCATGAATTTCACCCCTGCCAGTAGTATGTGCATCCGTTCTTCTTCCAATCGAAGCATTACATAAATGCTTCCGAGGAGCGCCATACTGATGTCATACGACGCCATTTAGCGAAGGGGGAGTCTTGTCGCATGTCTTCGATGCCACGGGGAAGCTACAAGGACCAATTCCATCAGCGTTTGTATGTTCAATTGAACCAAGGGCACAACAAGCTCGATTATCGACGGATTAATATGATCCACGAGAACATGCAGGAGGGCGTGGATGAATACGCCCATATGCAGCATGATCAGGCAGATGCTCTCGGTATGAACAAACATTAAATGGCGGCGTGAAGCCCAATCCTCTAACAGGGGTTGGGTTTTTTGTGTTTGCAGTACATGCCTTTTGCAAATGCATGTTCGCTTTTTCGGCCGATTATGGTACAGTTAGGAGAAGCAACATGTAGCGGAGAGTGAATCATGCGGATCATTGGAATTGACCCCGGTATCGCAATCGTGGGGTTTGGTGTCTTGGAGAAAAAGGGGAGTCAGCTGATTCCGATTCAATATGGAAGCATACAAACAGAAGCGGGACTTTCCGTGCCGCTGCGTTTGAAGCAAATTTTTGAATCGATGCAAAGCTTGCTCGCCACGTACAAGCCAGACGAGATGGCGGTTGAAAAACTGTTTTTTAATAAAAATGTGACTACGGCATTTACGGTAGGGCAAGCACGTGGGGTCATTTTGCTGGCTGCTGAGCTGGCAGGTATTCCGGTTCACGAATATACCCCCTTGCAGGTGAAGCAAGCGGTAACCGGATACGGTGCGGCAGACAAAAAGCAAATTCAGGAGATGGTGCGCATTCTGCTCAAGCTGCAGAAGGTGCCGAAGCCGGATGACGTGGCGGATGCTTTAGGTATTGCCATTACCCATGCGCAATTTCGTACTTATCATAGTTTTTCGGAAGGTGCTCAGCGATGATCGATTTTGTAGAAGGAAAAATAGCATATCTGGATCCGGAATATGTCGTCGTGGAAACAGGCGGCATCGGGTATCGGGTGTTTTGCCCGAATCCGTACGCGTTTGTCTCGCGCGACGGGGAAACATGCCGGTTTTTTACCCATCACCACGTAAGGGAGGATGCGATCCAGCTGTACGGCTTCCCCACCCGTGACGAGCGTGACCTGTATCGCAAGCTGCTGGAGGTATCGGGCATCGGGCCAAAAGGGGCTTTAGCCATTCTGGCTGGCGCTACGCCGGAACAGATCGTGACGGCGGTGCAACAGGAGAATGTCACGTATCTGACGAAGTTCCCGGGTATCGGCAAAAAGACGGCGCAGCGGATTATCATTGATCTGAAGGACAAATTGAAAGGGTATACGCCTTCCATCTTCGCCGCGGCGGCGCTTTCTCCGCAAAGTCCGGAGGTGCCGGGGAGACAATCCTTGGACGAAGCGATCGACGCGTTGCTGGCGCTGGGTTATTCGGATGCAGAAATTCAGCAGATACGAGGCGCATTGGCGGAAAAGGCGCAGAGCGGGACACCTACCGAGCAGCTCGTAAAGCAGGGGCTTTCCCTGCTCTTGAGGGGGTAAGCATACATGGAGATGGACGACCGATTGATCACCACCCATATGCAGTGGGACGATGAAAACATCGAAGGCAGTCTGCGCCCCCGTTACTTGAATGAATACATCGGCCAGCAGCAGGTGAAGGAAAATCTCAAGGTGTTCATCGAAGCGGCTAAGATGCGAAATGAACCTTTGGATCATGTATTGTTGTACGGGCCTCCAGGATTGGGCAAAACTACGTTATCGCAAATCATTGCGAATGAGCTCGGCGTCAATATCCGTACCACGTCTGGGCCCGCGATCGATCGACCGGGTGATTTGGCCGCGATCCTGACCAATCTGCAGGAAGGCGATGTCCTGTTTGTAGACGAAATCCATCGCCTCAATCGCAGCGTCGAGGAAGTGCTCTATCCAGCGATGGAAGATTTTGCGCTGGATATCATCATCGGAAAAGGCCCGAGCGCTCGCAGTGTGCGGATTGATTTGCCGCCTTTTACGCTGGTCGGGGCGACGACGCGTGCGGGGATGCTTTCTGCGCCGCTGCGGGATCGTTTCGGCGTAGTGAATCGATTGGAATATTACACGGTGAATGAGCTCGCTTTTATCGTGAGCCGAGCCGCGGATATTTTGCAGATCGGGATCAAAGAAGAAGGCGCGATGGAAATCGCCCGGCGATCCAGAGGCACTCCGCGTATCGCCAATCGTCTGTTGAAGCGGGTGAGGGATTTTGCGCAGGTAAAAGGGCAAGGAATCATCACCAACGAGATCGCCAAAGAAGCGCTGCAGCGGCTGCAGGTTGATGCATGCGGTCTGGACCATATCGACCACAAGCTGCTGCTTTCCATCATCGATCTTTTTGGAGGCGGACCGGTAGGCTTGGATACGATCGCCGCCACTATCGGGGAGGAATCCCAGACGATCGAGGATGTATATGAACCGTACTTGCTGCAAATCGGTTTTATGCAGCGCACGCCACGCGGCCGTACGGTAACGGCCAGTGCCTACGCACATTTTGGACGGGAGATGAAAGCATGAATCCGGTAGCCAAGCTGCTTATTATCGGGGGAGTGATCCTCGTCATAATCGGGATTATCTGGCAAGTGGGCGGTAGATTCATCCCCTTTGGCCGGCTCCCAGGCGACATCGCGGTAGAAAAGGACAATTTCCGCTTCTATTTTCCGGTGGTCACCTGTATCGTAATCAGCATTGTGTTATCGTTGATCAGCTACCTGTTTCGTCTTTTCAAATGAGCATACGTTTACAAACAAAACTCCTTGCCAAGTGGCAAGGAGTTTTTCTAATCATGGGAACGATCGCAAACTCATGCTTGTTACGCCCAATCCAACCTAGTCATTCGTTCATAGCTATATTATTGATGACAAAATAAAAGGAGTGAAACGAATGGCATACGGCCCTCCTACGTCTCCGCCCCCTTCCCAATTTCCTCTGCAGCCATACTCTACCTATATCATTGACTGTATGTATCAATACACATATGTATGGCCCACCCAAGGAAGCCCCTACTGGTTTTATCCGACAAGGGTGGAGTATGGTGAAATTTCCGGTTATAGATGGAATGGTTTCGATTGGGTGTTTTATGGGATAGACCCGAGATATATCGATCGAGTTGCATGCTACCCAACTCCTACTCTCTATTAGATGGAAGAACGTTGTAAGTAGGAGAAGCGCATCGGGGCACCTCTAAAAGATCTGGATGCTGGCCTGCGATGACACGTTATAGAGAGCCGATTGTTGAAATTCTCCTTCAAAAAGCACTAGCTTCAAATGCGAGATATCCCCCGGCAGCGGTTCTGCTATTTTCAGCCGTACTTCGTTTTCACCGGATTCATAATGAAGAGGCAAGGAATCGTGTTCAAAGCTATACATCCTGCCCTTGTCATCCTGCAATAAAAAGAAGCTCGTTTCATCCCCGCCTATTTCGCTTGTGACGAGGAGGGTAATCTCGCGAGTATGCTCATTGATTTCCAGCCCCGTCACTTGATAGGTAAGATCATCGCTGCTGATTTGTTTCTCCACGCTGCCGATGGTTGCTTCCAAGAGGGGAAGGGCGGGGAGCAGCCGGGCAGCTGGCAGGCTGGATGGAAGCGGGTATTTCGCTTCGCTGACCTGAATCGCATCTGGCAGCGTATTGATCGGCAGGAATACGGGATCGTCCGCAGCCACCGCATACCGATACAGACTGCCATTGAAATTGCCGCTGGCGCCTTCGCTCCATAAGGTTTTGGAAAAGAGAACGGTCTTCCCCTTATACGTGACGCGAGGTGAAAAATGCTTGGGCATGTGGGAATACGTATTTTCCTGTGTGCGTACGCGTGCCGAACAGAGAAGAAAAGCTTGCCCGCCCTGCCAGCCGATCCCCTCTATCGTCAGGTCTGTGTCGAATGGGCGATTGGGATAACTGTATTTGATCCGTTCGGTAACACCAAGCGGATAAAATGTGTCCATTTGCTCGTGCAGCAAGACAGAGGATGAGGTGATGGCGGGGCCGGTAATCGAGCTGATCGCAGGCAGAAAAAGAAATCCGATGAATAAAAACACGATGAGCATACCGAATGGCCAGTAACGAATCAAGCGCATATGAGTCCCTCCGCGTGCAACTGGGTTGGAAACATCATAGCGTAAAACCATTAAGTAGGGATAAAAAAGTTTGAACGTTTGTAAATTTTCGACAATATTTTTCGGCTATAGGCATTTCTCTGGTCCCATTTCGGAGGAAAAGGAAGGAAATAGATTGGGCTTTGTCGAAAACAAAGACTGTTATAGGCAATTTTCGACAAGAGTTGTGAAAGAAAGGACGTTTTCGCCATGAACAATCGATGGCTGGGACGAAGATCGCTCTTGGCAGCAGGTTTTCTAACCCTGACCCTCACTTCTATAGATACTACGGCTTCAGCAGCGCAGAAAGACATCCGTGTTGCCCTGTTTATTGATAATGGGCAAGGCTACCGGAATACGCTGCCTGCCTATACGCTGACCAGCGAGACTGGATTTTCGCTTTCGCTATCGGGAAAAAACGAGACGGATCTGCCGGACGTCGATGAGGAGACCATGCGTTTTCGTGTGGATGAATTCCAGCTGATCGCCAAGGAAACCAGCAGTCTGAACGAGGCACAAAGGATTGCGCAGCAGCTAAGCCAGCGAAAGCTTGACGCGCAGATTCGGCTGGTGAAGAAAGGGAACAAGAATACATACCGGGTCATGAGCGGGACGTACGATACGTATCAGCTTGCCCAGACGCAGGCAAAAACCGCAGCACAGGCCACTGGGACAAATCCTGAGATCATCGGGCCCTACCATCTCGAGGTCGATGAGTTCAAATCTTTGAAAGAAGCGGAAAAATGGGTAGAGGAGTTTGAAGATGCTGGAATCCCTGCCTACACCGTATTGGTAGGCGGCAGCAAGAAAGCCGACTATGCAGTATGGATCGGCGCGGAAAAATCCGAGGATCAGCTGCATACTCTCGAAGCGAAGGCTTCGGCCAAGTTTCCGCGCTTCTCCTATAAAGAGCCGTCGAGCGAAGAATATGTACTTGTCAGTGAGGAAGTAATCGACGGAAGCGGCGAGACGGCGGTTTCATACACCTTTTCGCCTGAAGTCAAATTGACGGTTTCTCCCCAAAAGGGAAAAGATGAGCTGATCGGCGTAGTAGAAAGAGAACAGCGGCGTTATCACGGGGACATGGAGGTATCCGAATACAAGGGCAAGCTGACGCTGATCAACGAGCTCCCGGTAGAACAATATCTGTACGGCGTAGTCGGAGCGGAGATGCAGACCGGTTGGCCTTTGGAGGCGCTAAAGGCACAAGCTGTCCTGGCACGTACCCGAGCCTTGTCCCAGCCAGACAAATACGGGATCGCTGATGTCTCGGACACGGTGCTGGAGCAGGCCTACATGGGAGCCACGAAGGAAGCAGCCGATGTGCGCAAGGCGGTGGACAAGACGGAAGGAGAAGTGCTGCAGTATCGCGGGAAAATCATCGAAGCGCTGTTCTATTCCAATGCGGGCGGCATGACTGCTGACGGTACGGAAGTGTGGGGGAATGAGGTCCCTTATTTGCGGCCGGTCGAGAGCGATGACGCCTATCCAGCCAATGCAGCTAACCAATGGTATATGGTTTCCTTGCAGGATGGCACAATCGGGTACGTTCGCAACGATTTTGTCACGATGAATGGAGAAACCAATGAACTGGGGCTATCCATCGGAAGGGTGAACACGGACAATTTGAATTTCCGCTCCGGGCCGAGCACCACGTACCATAAAGTGATCCAATCGCTGCCGCTCGGAACCGAAGTGACCATCATCCGGCAGGAGCCGGAGGAAAATGCCTATGCTTGGACAAGGGGTCCTTATACGGCTAGCGAGATCACCGCCATGATCAACACCAGCCAAAAGGCTAACAAAGGAACCACCTTTTCCACGCCGATCCAATCGCTCGAGGTCACCAAGCGAGGCCCATCCGGACGCGTGATAGAGATGGAAGCGGACGGCAAGGAGCTGAAAGTGTCTTCGCCCGATGCGTTTCGCTCGGTATTCAAGCAGGGAGAGAGCTCACTGCGCAGCACCAAGTTTGAGGTTGAGCAAATGGGGACCATCACCGCGATCGGAGCGAATGGGAAAAAGACAACCGTCTCCGGTGATGCTCATGATTGGTATGCCATGGGGGCAGGAAAGAAACTGTCGCTTCCAAACAGCTATGCGGATTCCTTTTTGATCCTGGATGGAGGCGGAAACTGGCGGGTCGCAACCAAAGACCAGATGTTCCTCTTGCGCGGACAAGGCTTCGGACACGGGTTGGGTGTTTCGCAATACGGGGCCAAAGCGATGGCCGAGCAAGGGTATGACTACAAGGAAATCTTGCAACACTATTACCGTGGCATTAAGATCGATGATTAATAGTCTGACCATTCGCAGCAGGGAAAGCATTGCAAGCCCCACATGGGTTGTTGGCCGTGTGGGGTATTCGTACGACAGAGGAGATAGAGAAACGTGGATGTACATCAGTTTGATTTTGACTTGCCAGAAGAGTTGATCGCGCAGCATCCGCTGGAGGATCGCACGGCATCACGCCTGCTTGTTTTGCAAAAGGAAACAGGGGAGCTGCAGCATCGAAAATTCACGGACTTGATCGACTTCCTCCAGGCGGGGGATGTGCTGGTGTTGAATGACAGCCGTGTAATGCCGGCGAGACTGATCGGAGTGAAGGAGGACACGGGAGCCAACATTGAGCTGCTGCTCCTGCGTTCCCTGGGAGATGACCGCTGGGAGACTCTCGTAAAACCGGGAAAACGGGTAAAAGTCGGAACGCAGATCGTCTTTGGAGATGGACGGCTCCGCTGTATATGCGAAGAGATCACCGAAACGGGAGGAAGGATCATTCGCTTTCATTACGAAGGAATCTTCTACGAGATTTTGGATCAGCTGGGCTCGATGCCGCTGCCGCCGTATATTCATGCCCAACTGGAAGACAAAGAGCGTTACCAGACGGTGTATGCAAAGGAAAGAGGCTCGGCGGCGGCTCCCACAGCCGGTCTGCATTTTACCCGCGAATATTTGCAAAAACTCGAAGAAAAAGGCGTTCAGATCGCCTACCTGACCCTTCATGTTGGCTTGGGAACTTTCCGTCCCGTGAGTGCGGATTCGGTGGAAGAGCATGTCATGCATGCTGAGTATTATGAGGTGTCTGAACAGACGGCACAAGTGGTGAATGCAGCGAAAGCGGAGGGAAGGCGGGTCATCGCAGTCGGCACCACCTCATGCCGGACGCTGGAAACCATCGGCAGAGATTACGGCGGCAAGCTGGTCGCAGCGTCGGGATGGACAGATATATTCATTTATCCCGGCTATGAGTTTTCGATCATCGATGGACTGATCACCAATTTTCACTTGCCCAAGTCGACCCTTGTCATGCTGGTGAGCGCTTTGGCAGGACGAGAGCATGTCCTGAACGCATACAAGACAGCCATTGCCCATCGGTATCGGTTTTTCAGCTTCGGCGATGCCATGCTGATCCTCTGAGGAAAAGCTTCTATCCTTGTGATTCTGTGCCATTCCCTCTATAATAGTAAAAGCTTCCTAAACGGCTTGGTACTTTCGAAGGAATGCGGCTTCACTCAACTAGACTTTCAGTTAATGAACCTAAGGAGTGCGAGAGATTGGCTGTACGCTATGAATTGATAAAAACATGCAAGCAAACGGGGGCACGGCTTGGAAAATTGCACACCCCCCACGGTACGATTGATACGCCTGTCTTTATGCCGGTAGGTACGCAAGCAACCGTGAAAACGATGAGCCCCGAAGAGTTGAAACAGATGGGGGCAGGAATCATCCTCAGCAATACCTACCATCTGTTCCTGCGGCCCGGACATGAAATCGTCCGTGAGGCGGGCGGATTGCACAAGTTCATGAACTGGTCCGGCGCAGTCTTGACGGACAGCGGCGGGTTTCAAGTGTTCAGCTTGAGCAACATGCGGAAAATTACGGAAGAAGGGGTTACCTTCCGTTCCCATCTGAATGGGGAAAAGCTCTTTATCGGGCCGGAAGAAGCGACGCAGATTCAAAATGCGTTGGGTGCCGATATTTTTATGGCTTTTGATGAATGCGCACCCTACCCTGCTGAATATGATTATGTTAAGCAGTCGATGGAACGGACAACCCGTTGGGCAGAGCGCTGTCTCAAAGCCCATCAGCGTCCGCAGGAGCAAGCGCTGTTTGGAATCGTGCAGGGCGGGATGTACCGGGATCTGCGTGAGCAAAGTGCC
The DNA here is from genome assembly GCF_004521915.1 of Brevibacillus migulae. Lineage (GTDB taxonomy): Bacteria > Bacillota > Bacilli > Brevibacillales > Brevibacillaceae > Brevibacillus_F > Brevibacillus_F migulae. Next base: position 64,433 of record NZ_SDKD01000016.1, read on the forward strand.
CGAGATCTTGTTTCCATGGACTTTCCGGGTTATGCGGTTGGCGGGCTCAGCGTAGGGGAACCATTTCCGCTGATGTATGAGGTGCTCGATTATACGACGCCGCTGCTTCCAGCGAACAAGCCTCGTTATCTGATGGGAGTCGGTTCGCCTGATGCTTTGATCGAAGGCGCTATCCGCGGCATCGACATGTTCGACTGCGTCCTGCCGACTCGCATTGCGCGAAATGGGACATGCATGACAAGCCAAGGGCGTCTGGTCATCAAAAATGCGAAATACGCTCGTGATTATACGCCGCTGGATCCTGCGTGCGATTGCTACACATGCAAAAATTACACACGTGCCTACATTCGCCATCTGATCAAAGCAGAGGAGACCTTTGGCATTCGTCTCACCACCTACCACAATCTGCATTTCCTCATCAAACTGATGGAGCAGGTGAGACAAGCAATTTGGGAAGACCGGCTCGCTGATTTCCGCGACCAGTTTTTCGCCCAATATGGTTTGGGTGAAGATAGATCATTTTAACGTTAAAAGGAGGATTTTCCCATGCAAGGCATTCAACAGTTTTTGCCGATCATCGTCATGATCGCGATCTTCTATTTTCTTTTGATCCGTCCGCAGCAAAAGCGTACCAAACAACGCAACCAAATGCTGTCAGCTTTGAAAAAGGGAGATAAAGTGGTGACAATCGGCGGTATGCACGGAACCATTCAGGACATCTCTGATGACAGCGTGACGCTGCGCATTGCTCACAATGTGAACGTGGCGTTTGACCGCGGTGCGATCAATAACGTAATCAGCAGCAGCAATGCAGCCCCTGCAGCATCTTCTGAGAGTGACAAAACGGAAGAAGTAAAATCCTGACATACATACGAAGGAGCTGACCCTTTCCAAGGGATCAGCTCCTTTTTTCATTCGTATTTTTATGCTTTCAAAATACCGCCATGATACACGAGCTCGTAAAGGACTTCTCCCTCTTGTTCGATCCATTCCTTCCCGGTAAAGAGCTTTACATCCCCTTGGTTTGTATCTACATATTTCATGGCTCCATCCTGATGTTCAAAAGCACCTAAAAACCTGTCTTCCTCATACATGAGCGACAAGCTTTTCTTAATGATAAGTCCCGCAGCATGTGACGTAATTCGTTCCGGCTGCAGGATATAGCCAAAATAATTCATCGCCCATACCGGCTTCTTCTGAAAGTACACGACCTCTTGGCCGATAAAGTCGCTTTCGCCAAAGTAGCTGTCGTGATAAATCCATTCCCCTAGGGAGAATTGCAAGTCTTTTGAGTGGAGACGGTAAGGCAATAAGCGTGTTCCGTTGCCCACATACGTGTTCCGTTTTGCTTGAACGATAAAATGCTCCAGCTCTGTAACATGAAAAGCGTGATTCATGGAAATCCCCCTCGCTTGGAATGGTGTCCAGGTGCTGTTTCATGATCGTTTCTTCATTATAGAACATATGTTCCGATTTTGGTAGTGACTTTCAAGCAAGAAAAAAGCAGGAACGAATTTTCGCTCCTGCCAATCACGACCGTCATCTACGAATATCTTTTTGATGTGGAATTGACGCCGATCACGCCGCCAAGCGCCGCCAAAATAAAGGCTCCAAACAGGTAGAAAAGGGTGGAAAATTGCATAGGTGCGTCAAAACCGAGAAAGCCGATCAGAAGGACCAGGAAGAAGTAGGCAGCTCCCGTCAATCCCCCGTAGTACCAGCCCTTCCCCCCGCAACGCCGGCCGGTTATGAAGCCGCCGATGAGCAGGCTGATGACGTTGATGGTATACGTAAAATAAGGAAGCGTGCTTTCCCGAAGACTGGTAAACGCCAGCAGCAGCGCAGTGAGCAATGATCCGATCAGGACCAGGCCGAACGTCGATACCAACCCGGTAATGACAGAGGTGGATGTACTCCGCAATGAAACCCCTCCTCTTAGGTAAAGTTTGTACATCTATATGAGGGGCTTGGTCGCCTTATTCATCTTCTGCGTTGAACATCAGGAAGAATTTTCGTATGATGAATGAGGAACCAGACGGGGGTGAAGAGATGATCAAAACTTACTTTTACAATCACTCGGACCAGAAGATGTTTCATGACGTGGATCTCGAGAAAAAAGATGAATGGCTGCGTTCGCCGGAGGATTTGCTGTGGATCGATTTGTATGATGTCGGCAACAATGAATTGCAGTACATCGCCAAAATCTTTGATTTCCACCCGCTGGCCATTGAGGACTGTCTGCATGTCAGTCCGCGTGCAAAAGTGGATAAATATGAAGAGTATTATTTCTTCGTTTTCCATGCATTGCGCTACAATGAGGAAAGCGATAATGAGATTACGACAGTCGAGTTGAATGTATTCTTGGGTCCCAATTATATTGTGACGATTCATAAGTCGCCCATGAATACGATCGGCCGGATCGCGGCACAGTGCCACCGTACCAACAGCTTTTTGAACAGAGGGCCTGATTACCTTTTATATGCGATTGTGGATGGGATTACTGATGAATACTTCCCAATTATGGATCGAATCAGCGTGCGCGTCGACGAGCTGGAAGATGAAATTTATGAACATCAAATGGAAGAAATCACAGAGGAGTTCCTCGCGCTGAAACGAACGCTGATTTTGATCAGACGCGTCATTATTCCGCAAAAACGAATTTTTGCCAACGTCAATGGCCGTTATTCCTTCGACATATCGGAAGAAAACCTGCCATTTTATATTGACTTGACGGATCACCTGGAGCGGATCGCCGACTCGACGGAAACTTCGCGTGATCTTGTGAATGGGGCATTGGATACGTATTACACCATCATCAGTGCGAAAACCACGGAAAACATGCGAGTGCTTACCATTATCTCCACGATCATCCTGCCATTGACCTTTATCACTGGCCTGTTTGGGATGAATACTTTTTCGTGGCTGGGGCATGAAGCGGAACCGTATATGCTGATGATCGCCTTGTCCATCATGCTGCTCATGACCTTTTCCATGCTGTATATCTTCAAAAAGAGAAAATGGCTGTAGCAGGCAGGAATTGATTCCCGCAAGCTTCGCCGCATAGGGGTGGACCTTCCCGCAGAAGACTATGGGTACTATCGAAAGCGGGAGGTCGGACAAAGTGGAATTCACTACCATTTTGCTGCGCACCCTTTTTACGTATTTCTTCCTGCTTATCTTGCTCCGCCTGATGGGCAAGCGAGAGCTGGGGAAGCTGTCTGTCTTTGATGTGGTCATTTCCATCATGCTCGCGGAAATGGCGGTGCTGGCGATCGATCAGGTAGATCGGCCGGGCATATACTTTTATGTGCCGATGGTAATGATCGCACTGTTGGAAATCGGGATGTCCTATCTCTCCATGCGGAGCAAGAAAATTCGCGATGTCGTAGACGGCTCGGCGGATTTAATTATTGAAAACGGGGAAATCCGGGAAGAAGCCATGCGGCGGAATCGATTGAATATGGATGATTTAATGGTGCATTTGCGGCAAAAAAATATCAATAATTTGGCTGATGTGGAATTCGCGATCTTGGAGCCTACCGGACAGATGAGCGTCTTTCCAAAGGAATCCAAGCACGCTGTAACGAGAGAAGACTTGCACATGGATCCGCCGAAGCCGGTAGGTCCGGTCACGTTTCAGGGACTGCCCATTCCGCTCATTCTGGATGGCAAGATCCGCGACGATGCCCTGGGAAAGATCGGGCAGAATAAATTTTGGCTGAAAAAAGAAATCCGCAAGCATGGCATCAAGGATGTCAAGGAGATCAGCTTTTGCAGTATCGATAACCAAGGAAAATTGTTCATTGACCGAAAAGACAAACCCCGCCCGAAGCATTAGCTTAGCGGCGGGGAAAAAACAAGGCAAGCTGTTCGCCGACCCAAGGGATGCGGGCTACGTCCTGTTTGCCCAAAATGCGAAGTGCGATCAGCAGCAGCAGGTAGAGCAAGGAGCTGAAAAAGGAGCTGAACAGCAGGCTTTGGCCGATGGTGAGGTTGGTGAACCAATAATTTGCCATATAGGAGCCGCTGTAGCCCATGGCAAACATGGCGGCGCCAATTTTCGCAAAGTCGCTGAATTGAATGGTAAAGCCAATCCCTTTCATCAGACTGGCAAAATGCAGCAACGTGGTCAGCGTGATACCCAAGTTCAGGGCAATGACCGCGCCGTGGATCCCAAAAGCGGGTTGAGCCGTAATCACAAACATGGCAACGGTTTTGACGATTGCGGAGATAAAGGTGTTGCGGAAAACCACGTTGGCCTGATCCAGCCCCTGCAATGCCGCAGCCAGCGGTGCCTGAAAGAATAAAAAGACAGAAAAGGGAGCCAATTCCTTCAGCAAAATGCCGACCGCGGGATCACCATACAGCAATTGACAAAGCGGCTCGGCAAATACATACAGCAAGACGGTGCAAGGCGCGCCGATGACTAATGTGATTCGCATGGATTGATAAATCCGCCGGTGGACCATGCGGCTGTTCTTTTGAAAAGCGGCCTCGGCCACTGCCGGGACGAGAGAAACCGACAAGGAATACGTCAAAAACGTCGGGAACAAGAGGAGCGGCACCGCCATCCCGGCAAACTGGCCGTAAAGCGAAGTAGCCTCGGCAATCTGAAAGCCAGCGTAAATTAAAGCGAAGGGTACGACCATTGGCTCCAATACATAAGCGATGGACCCGACAAGTCTGCTCATGGTGACCGGAAACGATACGGACAGCAGCTGCCACAGCGTATCCCGGCTTTGCTGAAGAGAAGTGAAGACGGGAGTGCGGATCAGCTTCTCTGCCGTTTGCTTGCTGCCTCGGCGATATTGCCAGATGATGTACAGCAATCCGGCAGCTTCGCCGAAAATGATGCTGGCAACCGCTCCAGCTGTAGCATACTCGACGCCCCTGTCCAAAAAGGAGAGGGTCATGACGACCACCAGCACCATACGGACGATCTGCTCCAGAAGCTGCGATGCTGCCGTAGGAATCATGTTATGCTTTCCTTGGAAATATCCCCGCAGCACGGAGGAAAAGCTGGCGATCGGGATGACAGGGATGGCTGCCAACAGTACAATATACGCCCGTGGATCGGTAAACAGCCATTGCGTCAGCCACCGTGCACTCAGGAAAAGCAGCAAGCAGACAACCAGGCTGATCCCCCCGGTGATCAACAAGGAGAGGAGTAGAACGCGCCGGGTCTGTTTCGGATCGCGGGCCGCTTCGGTTTCTGCTACCTGTTTGGCGATGGCGACAGGCAGGCCAAATGTGGTGAGCGTGATGAGGAAATACAGGATGGGGACCACCATTTGGTACAAGCCCACTCCTTCTGCACCGATGATGCGTGAGAAGACGATGCGATTTGCGAACCCGAGAATTTTGGTGATGGCTCCCGATACGATGAGGATGACGGTACCGTAAAGAAATGATTGTCTCATGGAAAAGCCCTTTCCTTTACGAATGGTTCGATTTTTGTGCCTACTGTAAGAATATGGACGTGCCGCTAGGAGAATGACTATTTTCAAAAAGGGGAGAAGAAAGAGATGTCCGACTTGAACGGTTTCACCGAAGAGGAGCTGTTTATGGAGGTGTACAATCTGTGCAAAAGCAAGGCAGAGGAGTTCGAGATGTTGGGGTATGACAATGTATCTCCCAAAGACATCTGGGAATGTGTCGCCTCCTCCTACAAGGAATTTCCTGCCCTTCACAAGCTCGTCAATGACATTTTGTCTCTAAAAACGACCAAGTATATGAACTGGCAAATGATGAAGGTCTACCGCAATAATTCGTAATTTTTACACGCAATTTGACCTGTTTTTAGCACTTGGCTATAATGGGCATATTGACAACAAGGGGTTGTAAGAGGGAGCGTTCAAAAGGGACGAGTCCCAGGGGAGGTTACAGAGAAGATGATTAAATGGAGCAGATTAGTCTTGTTCCTGATTGTGGTGGGTGCTTTGGCTGCATTGCTCATCACGACAACAGTTCCAGTTGCAAACAAAATTACGCTTGGCCTTGATCTGCAGGGGGGCTTCGAGATCCTGTACGAGGTAGAGCCGCTGGAAGCGAATCAAAAAGTGACAACCGAATTGCTGCAAGCTACCGCGGAAATGGTAGAGAAGCGGGTGAACATCGGGGGGGTAACTGAACCGGATGTGACCATCGAGCTTCCCAATCGGATTCGCGTTAAAATTGCTACGCAAACCGCTGATCAGGACAAGCTCCGTTCGCTGATCGGCAAACCTGCTGTTCTTGAGTTCCGAAATGAGGCGGGACAAGTGCTCTTCAGAGGTGCCGATTTGGCTCCGGGTGGAGCATCCGTAGGTTATGACAATCTGAACAAACCACTTGTTGTGTTAAAGTTTAAAGATCCGAAAAAGCTTGAGGATGTAACCCGGACTTACATTGGGAAGCATATGGCCATTTATTTGGACGAAAACGTCATCACAAATCCGGTCATTCAACAAGCCATTACGGGTGGTACAGCGACCATTACCGGTGAGTATACGGTTGAATCCGCGCAAGAGCTCGCCAGTATCTTGAACTCCGGTGCATTGCCAGCCAAATTGATCGAGAAGCAGGTTACCTCGGTTGGTGCCAGCTTGGGTGCAATGGCCTTGCAAAAAACCATCTACGCCGGTTACATCGGCGGGGCACTGATCCTGATTTTTATGCTGGTGGTTTATCGCTTGCCAGGGATGATTGCCAACATTACATTGGCTGTTTTCTGTTATTTTTGCTTGGTTGTCCTCGATTGGATGGACGCTACGCTTACCTTGCCAGGGATTGCCGGCTTTATTCTCTCCGTGGGGATGGCCGTGGATGCCAACATTATTACGACAGAGCGGATTCAAGAGGAGCTTCGTGCAGGCAAGACTGTACTTTCCGCATTCCGTGCAGGTCAGCGCCGTTCCTTCATTACGATCATTGACGGCCATGTTACCACCATCATTGCGGCAGGGGTACTGTTTTTCTTTGGTTCCAGCGCGATCCAGGGCTTTGCCGTTACGCTGGTCATGACCATCATCGTGAGTCTCATTACGAACGTATTCGGTTCCCGTTTCCTCCTGTGGTTGGTCATTCGTGCCAACATGTTTAAAAAGCCAGTGTGGTACGGTGTAAAGGAGAGTGAAATCGGTGAGCTCTAATCAACAAGATACAGTCGTTAAGTTCGATATCGTAAAAAACCGTCGGAAAGCATACGCCGTCTCCGCAACGATTTTGATTCTGGGTTTGCTCACGATGCTGATCATGGGCTTGAATCTGGGTGTGGATTTCAAAGCGGGTACCCGCCTCGATCTGTTGATTGGCAAAGAGTTCAAGACAGCGGATGTAGAAGCGGTGATCAAGGAGCAATTGCCGGGCGTTCAATTTACGCCGGTTACGACCTACGGTAACTTCCAAGCTGCGACACGTTTTGAACAAGTAATCGAAGCCCAAAAGCTGGTTAAAGTGGAAGAGGCCCTTAAAGCAAAATATGGACCCCAGGTGACCAAGCAAGAGTCGACGGTTGACCCGTCCATTGCACGAGAGCTGGTTGGAAAAGCCGGCTTAGCCATCGCGATCGCTTCGGTAGGGATTGTGATCTATATCGCGATTCGCTTCCAATTTTTGTTCGGGATCGCCTGCGTAGTTGCATTGCTGCATGACGCGTTTATCCCGATCGCCTTTTTCTCCTTGTTCCGACTGGAGATTGACTTGACGTTTATCGCGGCGATTTTGACCATCGTCGGTTATTCCATCAACGATACGATCGTCATCTTTGACCGGATTCGCGAAAACCTTCGTTCGATGAAGGTGAAGACGGTCGAGGATCTGGAGCATATGGTGAATGTCAGCTTGTGGCAAACGATGCGACGCTCCATTTACACAGTAGCGACCGTATTTTTCACTGCATTGGCGATTACCTTGTTCGGTAGCGAAGGAATTCGCAATTTCTCCCTGGCGCTGATTTTTGGTCTGGTGAGCGGTACGTATTCCTCCATCTTCATTGCTGCGCAAGTATGGGTAACCTTGAAAAAAAGAGAGATGGCGAGACAGCGTTTCTCCTCAGCGCCAAACGAGAGCTAACATGAAAAGCCGCGGACAACAGTTCCGCGGTTTTTCTTTTTTGTATGAAACGCCATGTCCGATGCGAATCCTGTATGTATATCACATTGTCACAGGAGGGAAATCGTTGGACAATCGACTGGCACAGGCACAGTTTGCGGCATGGGTCGGCATCGTGGGAAATATTCTTCTGGCAGGGGCCAAGCTCGTGATCGGCCTCATCGGCAGGTCCCAAGCGTTAATTGCGGATGCTGTACATTCAGCATCCGACGTGATCGGGTCCGTTGCTGTACTGATCGGATTACGGGCTGCGGACCGCCCGCCCGATGAAGATCATCCGTATGGTCACGGGAAGGCAGAATCGGTCGCCGCGATCATTGTTGCTGTATTGCTTGGGGTCGTGGGTTTTGAGATCGGCATGTCATCGGTGGATTCGTTATTTGCCCCTTTGCATGCACCGGAAATGATCGCGATCTGGGCGGCGGTTGGCTCCATGGGGTTGAAAGAATGGATGTTTCGTTATAAGTACAACCTGGGCAAAAAATTAAACAGCCAATCTTTAATCGCCAACGCGTGGGAGCATCGCTCGGATGTATTCTCCTCTTTTGCTGCATTGATCGGGATTGGCGGAGCAATCGTGGGGGGACGCTTTGGCATTCCGTGGCTGCTCTATCTTGACCCGGTCGCAGGAATTTTTGTATCTCTGCTTGTCTTCAAGATGGCATACAACATCCTCATCGAATCGATTCATACGACATTGGATCATGTCCTGCATGAAGAGGAAACCACAGATCTGCGACAGGCGGTGGAAGCGGTACCCGGAGTATTGCGTATCGATACGCTGCATGCCCGCGAATACGGCCATTATCTGATCGTGGATGTAAAGGTGAGTGTGGAACCCTCCATCACGGTTGAGGAAGGGCATCGCATTGGAAAGCAAGTGAAGCAAGCCTTGCTCGCGAACTTTTCAAAGGTGCGGGGTGTTTTCGTGCACATCAATCCCTATGATGAGACGAATACCCATTTTATGCCGCCTGAAACGTATGATTCCCCGGAAAGGGAGTATCTTCATTAATCTCTTATATTGTCAGTGCCTTCCCCTTTTCATATAATTAGATGTGGATTGGAGGAAGGCCTATGCTGAAAGCGAAAACGCGTTGGCAACTGGCCACGTATGACGATGGGCTAGCGCAGGAGATCGCAGACGAATGCGGGATATCGCCGCTGATCGCCCGGTTGTTGGTGATCCGCGGGATTGATACGCCACAGAAAGCGCGATCTTTTTTACATGTAGGTGTTGAGCAATTTCATGATCCATATAGGCTTGATGGGATGGAAAAGAGCGTTCACCGCATCCGCGAAGCGATCCGGCTGAAGGAACCGATCTGTATTTATGGAGACTACGACGCGGATGGTGTCAGCTCAACATCCTTGATGGTGCATACCATGCGGCAATTGGGAGCTGTCTTCGATTATTACATTCCGAATCGCTTCAAGGAAGGGTACGGTTTAAATAACCAGGCGCTTGCGCATTTGCAGCAGTCAGGATACAAACTGATTGTCACGGTCGACACAGGCATCAGTGCGGTGGAGCAGGTTGAATTTGCCAAATCAATCGGTCTGGACGTCATCGTCACGGATCACCATGAACCGCCGGCGGTCATCCCGGATGCGTATGCAGTCATCAATCCGAAGAAGCCGGGCTGTTCCTACCCCTTTGACATGCTGGCGGGGGTTGGGGTTGCCTTTAAATTGGCGACTGCATTGCTGGAGGAACCGCCTCTTCATTTGCTTGATTTGGCTTCGATCGGCACGATTGCCGACCTCGTTCCGTTAGTGGATGAAAATCGGCTGTTGGCAAGCATGGGGCTGCGACGTCTCAATCAGACCCGCAACATCGGATTGCAAGCCTTGATCCGGGTATGCGGTCTGGCGGATACGGAGCTCAGCGCGGGGAATGTCGGCTTTGCGATCGGACCGCGCATCAATGCGGTCGGACGTTTGGAGACCGCTGAAGCGGCGGTGAAGCTGCTGACGACAGATGATGTCCAGGAAGCGGAGCATTACGCCCAGCTGCTGGATGATCTGAACAAGGAAAGGCAGGAGCTTGTACAAACCATGACCGAAGAGGCCATCGCGATGGTGCTGGCCGATTATCCGCCGGAAGAAAACGGCGTCCTTGTCCTCGCGAAGGAAGGCTGGAATGTAGGCGTCGTAGGGATTGTGGCCTCACGCATGGTTGAACGCTTTTACCGTCCGACGATCGTGTTGGGCATTGATCCGGAAAAGGGAACAGCGAAAGGGTCCGCGCGCAGTATCGCCGGCTTTGATATGTACGAAGCTTTGACAGAATGCAAGGAGCTCCTGCCTCATTATGGCGGGCACACCATGGCAGCAGGCATGACACTGCCGGTGGAACATCTTCCTGAATTGCGTATGAAGCTGAACAAGTTGGCGAATGAATGGCTAAAGCCGGAGGACTATATCCCATTGACAAAAGTCGATCTGTCGGTGGAGCTTTCCGAAGTGAATGTGGAGCTTGTGGAACAGCTGGAAGCGCTCGCTCCGTTTGGGATGGGGAATCCGACGCCGCTTGTGACCATCAAGGATACACAAGCACAAGGCATTCGCAAAATCGGGCGTGATAACACCCATCTGAAGTGTACCCTGCAGCAGGACACGGTATCGCTGGATGCGATCGGCTTTTCGTGGGCGGAGGCTATGGAGCAGATTACGGCGAAAGCCAAGCTGCATGTTGTAGGCGAGCTGTCGATCAATGAATGGAATGGCATCAAAAAGCCGCAGATGGTCATCCGGGATCTTTCCGTCCCGCATCGGCAAATTTTTGATTGGCGCGGCAGCAAGAACAAGGAAGGCAAGTGGCTTCCTTTGGCCAATCAAGCGAACACGTTGACGATTGTCTTCGACGCGGCAGTGCATGAAGCGCTGCTCGGGTATGCACAGACGGCTGCGGCGAGTGAAGGCGTCGCCAAGGCATTGCACTGCATCCACCATCGTTTTGTCGAAAATGACTTGTTTTTAGAGGATGCAAAAGGGTATCATACACTTGTCTTATATGATTTACCAAAAAAGAAATCCGTTTTGGGCAAGATCTTGCAGGATACTGCCCATGTGGAGAGAATTTATTGTTTGTTTGGGGACCCTGATCTTGGCTTGGAACGGATTCAGGCACCGAGCCGTGAGCAGTTCAAACAGTTGTATCAGCTGTTCAGCCGTTTTCCTTCGATCGAAAAGCATCAATTGGATGCACTCGCCCGAAAGCTGCAGATCAAACGGAATATGCTTGACGGCATGCTGGCGGTATTTACGGAATTAAGCTTCATCCGTGAAGAACAGGATCGCTATCAGCTGATGCCCGAGGTTAGTAAAAAGCAGCTTGATCAATCCCAAATCTACAAGGATTGGCTGGAAGAGGCCGAGCTTGCAACCGAGTTGCTTCTATCCTCATACGACAACCTTGTTCAATACTTGAATCAATGGGTGGAACCAACCACTCCATAGGAGGCCATCATATGGATTTTAAAGAGTATATTCGCGTTATTCCTGACTTTCCTCAGCCAGGTATCAGGTTCAAAGACATTACGACCTTGTTGAAGGACGGCAAAGCGTACAAAGCAGCGATTGATGAGCTGTCTGCTTTCGCCAAGGACTTGGATGCAGAGGTTGTGGCAGGACCGGAAGCACGCGGCTTCGTAGTCGGGGCTCCGCTAGCAACTTCGTTGGAAATTGGGTTTATTCCTGTGCGCAAAGAAGGCAAGCTGCCTTATGAGACCATCAAAGCGGACTACAGCCTGGAGTATGGAAAAGACTCTTTGGCGATGCATGCGGATGCGATCAAAAAAGGGCAACGTGTGCTCATCGCGGATGATCTGCTGGCGACAGGCGGAACGATCACGACTACCATCAAACTCGTTGAGCAGCTGGGCGGTGTGGTTGTCGGCGCGGCTTTTTTCATCGAGCTTTCTTATTTGGATGGACGGAAGCATCTGGGCAATATCCCGGTTAAATCTCTCGTTCAATATTAATGTGGGTAAAGAAGAACGGGCATTTGCCCGTTTTTTCGTTTTTTTGGCAGATCTCCATATTTTGATCAGCGTAATTGCTTTACAACCGTATCGGATTACAAGATAATAAGATGAAATACAGCAAAAATCGTCAGCGGAGTATGTCGCTTTGTACAAGCTTTTGTTAAACGACAGCGCATTTCCACCCTTACGAGAGTAAATGAGTAAAGTTTGAGAGGATAAGGGAAGGGAACTATGACAACGGGCATGGAAGAAGTATTACAAAAAGCGAGCAGCTATTTACCGGAAAAGGATCTGGATATGATCCGGCGTGCGTATGTGTTGGCAGATCAAGCACATACCGGCCAGGTGCGGAAATCAGGCGTTCCTTACATCATGCATCCGATAGCCGTTGCAGGCATTCTGGTCAATTTGCATATGGATGCCGTAACCATTGCAGCGGGGCTGCTTCATGACGTCGTTGAAGATACAGAAATCACATTGGACTACTTGCGAGAACAGTTTGGGAATGAAGTCGCGCTGCTGGTTGATGGCGTGACCAAGCTGGACAAAATTAAATATAAGTCAAAAGAAGAGCAGTTGGCGGAAAACCACCGCAAAATGCTGGTGGCGATGGCACAGGATATTCGTGTCATCATGATCAAGCTGGCTGACCGCTTGCACAATATGCGGACCCTGCGCCACATGTCGGAGGAAAAGCAGCGCGAGATTTCCGATGAGACGCTGGAAATCTTTGCACCGCTTGCCCACAGACTCGGGATCGCCTCCGTGAAATGGGAGCTGGAGGATACGGCTTTGCGGTATCTGAATCCGCAGCAATATTACCGGATCGTCAATCTCATGCAGAAGAAACGGGCCGAGCGGGAAGGGTACATCCACGAAGCGTCCGAGATGATCCAGGAAAAGCTGGATGAGCTGCATATCGAGGCGGAAATTTCCGGACGTCCCAAGCATCTATACAGCATCTATAAAAAAATGACGACGCAAAACAAGCAGTTCTATGAGATTTACGACTTGCTTGCGCTACGTATCATCGTCAATGACATTCGCGATTGCTATGCAGTTCTCGGGATCGTGCACACCCTGTGGAAACCAATGCCGGGCCGCTTCAAGGACTATATCGCGATGCCGAAGCCAAATATGTATCAATCCTTGCATACGACGGTAATCGGGCCGAAAGGAGAGCCGCTAGAGGTGCAGATCCGCACCTGGGAAATGCACCAGACGGCAGAAATCGGGATCGCGGCCCACTGGGCGTACAAGGAAGGCAAAAGCGTGGTACAGGGCACGTTTGCCGAGAAGATCGGAAACCTGCGTGAAATCATACAGGGCGGTCAGGAAGAAACGCCAAATGCCCAGGAATTTATGGAATCACTCAAGCAGGATCTGTTCTCGGATACGGTCTTCGTATTCACGCCAAAAGGTGATGTCGTCGAGCTGCCAAAAGGCTCCGTACCGCTCGACTTTGCCTATCGGATTCACTCGGCTGTCGGAAACCGGACCGTCGGGGCGAAGGTCAACGGGAAGATCGTGCCGCTCGACTTTGCGCTTCGTACCGGAGATATCGTAGAGATTTTGACCTCCAAGCATTCGTACGGACCAAGCCAGGATTGGTTGAAAATCGCCAAATCGGCTCATGCGCGCAATAAAATCAAGCAATGGTTCAAGAAAGAAAAGCGGGAAGAAAACGTGATCAAAGGCCAGCAGATGGTCGAGATGGAAATCAAGGCGCGCGGCTTTGATGTTAAAGAGGTGCTGACGGCCGAAAATCTCAAAGAGGTTGCCGACAAGTTCAACTTCCAGGGTGAGGAAGACATGTACGCGGCTGTTGGCTACGGCGGGATCACTGCTTCGCAAATCACGACACGCCTGACCGAAAAGCTGCGCCGTGAGCGGGATGAGCAGGCGATTCCGGAGTTCAAACCGGCATCTACCTCGAAGGCCGGTCGGAGTGAGTCAGGGGTTCAGGTCCGCGGTGTCGACAACCTGCTGGTGCGTCTCTCCCGCTGTTGTTCGCCAGTACCGGGGGACCAGATCATTGGCTTCGTGACGCGAGGCAGAGGAGTTTCCGTCCATCGAAGCGACTGTCCGAACGTACTGGCGGAGGAATGCAATGAGCGCTTGATTGATGTCGATTGGGAAAGCACGCTCAAGCACAACTATCAGGTTGATATTGAAATTACCGGAAACGATCGCAATGGTCTGCTCAATGACGTGCTGCAGGCGGTGGCTGAAACGAAAACCAATATTTCAGCGGTCAGCGGCAAGGCCGATAAAAACCGGGTAGCGACGATACACATGACCATTTCCATTGGAAACCTCGACCACCTGCACAAGGTCGTAGAGCGCATCAAACGCATCAAAGACATTTATTCCGTTCGTCGTATTTTAAGTACGTAAGCGATTCAAGCACCCGACGTTATTTCCGGCGTCGGGTCTATTTTTCGTATATGTCATGGTACAGACGCAGCAAATTTTGCAAAGGAGGAGCAGCAAGATGCGAGTGGTAGTGCAGCGTTCCAAAGAAGCTAGCGTGACGGTAGGGGGAGAAATCGTCGGGCAGATCGAGCACGGCTTGGTTCTGCTGGTCGGTGTCACGCACACGGATACAGAGAAGGATGTAGAATTTGTTGCGGAAAAAGTCGCGAACCTGCGCATATTTGAAGATGCCGAGGAGAAGATGAATCTATCCGTACTGGATACGGGTGGACAAATCCTCTCGATCTCGCAATTTACGCTCTATGGGGATTGCCGCAAAGGGCGCAGACCCAATTTCATGGCGGCCGCACGTCCCGAGCAGGCAGAGCCGCTGTATGACCTGTTCAATGCCAAGCTGCGGGAAAAGGGCCTGCATGTGGAAACAGGACGTTTTGGCGCGATGATGGACGTCAGGCTGCTGAATCACGGGCCGGTTACTTTGATTGTGGAGTCATAAAACATGGACGAAAGGGATTGGCTGATCCTAAAGCTGTTATACGAAAAGAAGAATATCACGAAAACGGCTCAGAGCCTCTACATATCGCAGCCTTCCTTGACGAAACGGCTGCAGCAGATCGAGAAAGAGTTCAAGGTGACCATCGTGCAGCGGGGAACAAAAGGGGTGCATTTTACCCCGCAAGGCGAATATTTGGCCAAATGCGCGGAGGACATGCTGCGGCGGTTGCGCCAAATCAAGGAAAGGGCGCTCAATATGGAGCAGGAGGTAAGCGGAACACTGCGTCTGGGTGTGTCAAACTACATTACCCAGCACAAGCTGCCCCGCTTGCTGAAGCTCTTTCGCGAACAGTACCCCAAGGTAGAATTCAGCGTGACGACCGGCTGGAGCAAGGACATTTTCACGATGGCCTATCATCAAGATGTGCATGTGGGCATGGTCCGCGGCGACTATCAATGGTCGGATGCCAAGAAGCTCTTGTTTCAAGAAAACATCTGCATCACCTCCAGGGAGAAAATAGAGCTTCACGAGCTCCCCAATCTGCCCAGGATTGACTATCAGACCGACATCCTGCTCAAGAGCATGATTGACAATTGGTGGAGCGGCACCTTTTCTCATCCTCCTTTGATCGGCATGGAGGTGGACAAGGCGGATACCTGCAAGGAAATGGTCGTGAACGGATTGGGCTATGGGATCTTGCCTAGCGTGCTGGTCGAAAAGAACAAAGAGTTGTACCGGATCAACCTCGAAAACGAGGCGGGAGAACCGCTTGTCCGCAACACATGGATGTTTTACCACGAGAGCGATCTGCAAATGAATCTGGTCAAGGCGTTTGTAGAGTTTGTAGAGGGGCTCGATTTCATCCATGACCTTTAGTAACGTGTTACCTTCATATCAATTGTGTAATGGATCACTTGTGCTTGTGCATGAGTGATCTTTTTTGTACATTCATGCTTTTTCTTTTCATCTATTCGATGGTTAGGGTTAAGCCAAACGCTACGTGAGGAAGGGAAGAGAGGGACGGGCGGAGTCTTTGTCACACCTACAGAGGTGGAGCTTCCAAAAACGGTACACGTTTGTCGCGCAAACCCCACCGGTTGAATAAGCTTCTTCGAAACTTGTTGCGCGACGTACCGTTTTTGGAAGCGGAACCGGACAGTCTCCACTCCCTTGCGGGTGTGGCAAGAACGTAAGCCCCGCCCTCTCTTCCCTTCCCCTACCACCATGTTTGCAAAACCATTCCTTTTCGTTATGGATCGTAATAAAAGAATTGTATTTTAAAGAATGACAAATCGGTACTATCATGTGGAAAGAAGGGGGAAGTAAAGGGATGGGCGACCAACGAACCAGCTTGATCAATTTCATGAAGAGCCATGAAGGAAAAGACTTTGATGCCCTGCTGCAGGATGATCTGCGTGCAGAAGGGTTTCATTTCACCACCTATATCTCGAAAGGAAAGGTCCTGCTCGGAAACGACAGCCTTCTCATAAGCGAGCCTCAGACAGGGAGGTTTTTCTGCTTGCCGCTGGTCGGCATCAAAGAGATTCAAGAAGAAAGCACGGACACCTATGATCATGCTCTTTGCGTGACCTACGAAAACCATTATTCCGTCTCCATCCAAATATTCGAGCTGCTGTAAAAAGGAGTCAACGTGTATGAACGTCCTATTTCTGATCGTATATCAAGTTATCCTGCCTGTTTTCGCGCTGATCGGCGTAGGGGCATTTTTGCATCGAAAGTTCTCATTCGACATGAATACTTTATCCAAAATCACCACGTATTTTCTGCTGCCGGCTGTCAGCTTTGTCAACATCTACGAAAGCAAAATGAACGGTCAAACGTTTATCGGCATACTCGGTTTCTTGATCCTGCAAAATCTTTGTTTGATCGTTGTCAGCACAGCCATCGCCAAGGTTGCGAAATTTGATCGTGCGTTGTCAGCCACGTTTGAAAACAGCGTGGTTCTCAACAATTCGGGGAATTTTGGCTTGCCAGTCAGCCAGCTGGTGTTTCACGCCAATCCATTGGGGGCTTCCATTCAGGTGGTAGTCAGCATCTTTCAGAACCTGCTCACCTACACGTACGGTCTCATGAATGCGATGTCCGTTAAGAGCAAAGGAACAAGCGCGGTTCGGGAGATGGTCAAAAATCCCGTCATCTATGCTTTTCTGCTGGGGCTGGTCATGAATCATTTCCATCTGCAGCTGCCTTCTGTCTTATGGAAACCGGTTGAGAATGCGGCGGATGCGTTTCTGGCGATCGCCTTGGTCACGCTGGGAGCGCAGAGTGCCTTTCTCCGTTTTGAGGGGATCTCGCTGCCGCTTTTCCTCAGTCTCGTAGGGCGGTTGCTCTTGTCGCCATTGATTGCGGTGTGCATTATTTTTGTACTTGGATTAGAGGGGACGACAGCACAAGCTTTGCTGATTGCCAGTTCATTCCCGAGCTCGCGCAACAGTGCCCTATTCGCTTTGGAATACGACAATCATCCGGAATATGCGGCACAGACCGTACTGCTTTCCACGATGCTGTGCAGTATTACGGTCACGATTGTTGTCTACTGTGCCCAGATGTTTTATTGATCTCCACAAAAAAAGGAGCCGAGCAGCAGTTCGGACTCCTTTTTTTGCTGTTATGGTGATTGGGCGGCAAAGTATCGAAGAATGCCTTTGTACAGACCATCTGCAGCCAACTCCTGCTGTTTGGAGGAGCGCAAGCGGATTTCTTCCTGGTAATTGGACAGAAATCCGATTTCAGCAAGGATCGAGACAACCGGATTCTCACGGAGAACAAAATAGTTGCCAAAGCGAGCATTCAGGTCTTTGTAAGAGGTGGAACGGACGATCTCCGATTGCACCAGAGAGGCAAGCTGGCTCGATTTTCCCTCGTTGTAGTAAAACACGATCGTACCGTTTGTCAACGAGTTCGGATGAGTGTTGTGATGGATGCTGACAAATATATCGGCATTGTTGTTAATCGCGACATCTACCCGGTTTTGCAAGGTCAGCTTGCGGTCATCGCTGCGCGTCATGATAACTTTTGCGCCTGCCGCTTCCAGCTTGTTTTTCAGCAGCAATGCGACCTGCAGATTGATTGTTTTTTCCAGGGTGGAGAAGCTGGAGCCGGTGGCGCCATTGTCATCGCCGCCGTGTCCGGCATCCACCACGATGACTTTATTCACCAATTCATTTCCTTTGACTACGTTGTCCGTGCCGTCTGCGCTTACCAGCCAGCCGGCTATGTATCCCGTAGAACCGTTTGCCAGCTTGATTTGGAACCAATCGTCATCTTTTTTGACAATCGCATATCGCTCACCCGCCTGGACACGACCAACGATATCATAGGTGGTTCCCGGACCGGAGCGGACATTGGTATCTGGATTGAGAATCGTAACGAATGCTTCAGCCGACACAGGAGCCTGTTCCACATTGATCAACCAGCCAGCTACCCAGCCTTCGCTGCCATCCGATGTTTTGACCTTATACCAGTCACCCTGCTGTTCCAATAGGGTAAGGCTTGCCCCTTGCGTCAGCGTAGAGATGAGGTCGCTGTCTGTCGTAGGCTGACTCCGCAAATTGACCATGGACGAGGTGACGTTTGCCTTTCCGATACCGGTTTCATTGGCGGTCGGGGGTGCGGCAGGCGGTGTCGTCTGCGTCGGTGTTTGCGGTGTAACGGTCAGCGGCGGAGGAGCTTGCTCGGTTTTGGAAATCCAGCCAACGACGCCATCAATGTCAATTTTGAGCCAACCGCTCTGCTCCGCCAGCTGTTTCACCGTCATGCCGGGGCTCAGCTGGCCGATTGCAGTCAGACTGCTGTTGGGCTCCGGGTAGATATAGGGTGAATGATGCACCGTGACCATGCCGCCCTGTTGGGTCACCAGTACTGGTGACGAAGCTGGTTTCTGTGCCGAAGTGGTTGGAGCAGTCGCGGGCTCTTTGGCAGGTGGAGCCGTGGTCGCGCCGGATTCGGTTACCAGCCAGCCGGCAGCCCAGCCTGTTTTCCCCCCGGAAAGCTGGATTTGCACCCATTCCCCGCTTTTTTGCAGGATGGGATAGGCTTGTCCCGGATTGATATTGGCCACCACGGGAAAGGTCTGACTTGGTCCCGAGCGGATGTTCAAGTTGGTTACTTTGCTGGTTATTTTCTTTTGTGCTGCGGCGGTCGGGATGGACTTGACCATCCAGGCAGCCAGCCAGCCTTCTTGCCCGCCCGGAAGCTTTACTTTCACCCAGTTGGCTTGTTCACTTAAGACGGGAAGGACTGTATTTTTGGAAACCGTCGTCATGACGGGATCGTTTAGACTGGGACCGGAACGAACGTTGAGCTTATCGACAGTCACTTGTACTTCACCGGCAGCGGCCCATGCGGTAAAGGGCAGGGCGAAGAGTGACAGGATGAGCAAAATACGCACGTGTAGCTTCATGCGAGTAAACACGGAGGACATCCTTTCTATGCTAAGTATGACTCAGCCGCCTGTGTGAAAACGAAAGGCGGACTGCCATGATAGTCTTTCGGGATTCTGCCTTCATTTTCCTGCACAAACCGACAAATTCTCACATCAAAGCGCCACTTTATGGCAAGAATAGGAGGAAAAGCGAGAATCAGCTTGCAGGAAGGTGGAAAAGGATGCGCCAATCAAGAAATGGGATCATCGCAAGGGAATCCAGCAAGAAACTGTTTTCGGTAGACTTTCATGACTTTCTGGAAAAAGAGTCCACTTATAATGACGTGGAATTATCACAAGAGTTTCAGATCAGCATCCAAGATATACAGCGTTTGCGGCATCGGATGAAACGGTAGAACCACTGTTTTCGCATTGACCGGGCTTTTCAGGTTCGATAAGATGAGGGATGTCATACTGAAAAGCAGGTGAATCCATGATTGTCGTAAAATGCGAAGGGCATTCTTTTGAGCGGGAGATCGGCTTGATTCTTGCCCTTTTTGAAGAAGAACCAGAGATTCGTTTTGTTACTGAGTATATACCAACCAATGGTGAAACATATATCCAGCTCACCTTGCAGCCCGGGGAAAAGGGTGTTCATACGCTCGGGATTATCGAAAAAGGGGAGACTCGCTTTACGTACGACTACGACCGTCTCTATCTTGCCTTCGATGAAAAGAGCATGCGCAAGACGGCAAAGCAAGCGATCAGCTACACGCTACTCATGCTGATGGAACAGCTGACCGGAGTGGAACAGGGCTGGGGCATTTTAACCGGGATTCGTCCGACCAAGCTGCTGCATCAGTTTCTTTCGTCGGGAATGACCAAGGAAGAAGCGCATCGCCGCTTGCGTACCGATTATATGGTGCGTCCCTACAAGCTTGAACTGCTGCAAAAGATCGTAGACCTGCAGCTGGCCGTTGTGCCGGATTTTTATTCGATCGATCAGGAGCTTTCGGTATACATCGGCATTCCGTTTTGCCCGACGAAGTGTGCTTACTGCACGTTTCCCGCGTATGCGATCAAAAGCCATACCGCTTCCGTCAATCCGTTTCTCGAGGGGCTCCACTACGAAATCGAGCAGGTCGGCGCATGGTTGAAAAAGCATGATCAGCGCATCACGTCCATCTATTTCGGGGGAGGAACGCCAACAAGCATCACGGCAGACGATATGGATCGGCTGTTTGCCTCCATCCATGAATCATTTCCGCATATGGACAACGTACGGGAATTGACGGTGGAAGCGGGACGCCCGGACACGATCACGCCTGAAAAGCTGGCGGTCATGAAAAAGTGGAACGTAGACCGCATCAGCATCAATCCGCAGTCCTTTACGCAGGAGACGCTGCATGCCATCGGCCGTCATCATACGGTCGAAGAGACGATTGAAAAATATCATCTCGCTATGGAGATGGGGCTGCGCAATATCAACATGGACCTGA
Source organism: Brevibacillus migulae (assembly GCF_004521915.1). Lineage (GTDB taxonomy): Bacteria > Bacillota > Bacilli > Brevibacillales > Brevibacillaceae > Brevibacillus_F > Brevibacillus_F migulae. The sequence goes on from NZ_SDKD01000016.1 coordinate 85,328, forward strand.
TCATCGGGCTGCCGAATGAAGGACTGGCGGAATTCACTCATAGCCTGGAGGAAGTTGGGAAGCTGATGCCCGCCTCTTTGACTGTGCATACCCTATCCTTCAAACGCGCTTCAGAAATGACCCAAAACAAGGAACGCTACCGCGTGGCCGATCGGGATGAAATCCGCGCGATGATGGAGCTCGCCGAAAAATGGACGCGGGAGCAAGGCTACCAGCCCTATTATTTGTATCGCCAAAAAAATATCCTCGGCAATCTGGAGAACGTCGGTTATTCCATGCCGGGCCAGGAAAGCATCTATAACATCATGATCATGGAAGAGGTGCAGTCGATCCTCGGCTTGGGCTGCGGAGCGGTTTCCAAGCTGATGCAGCCGGGCTCGGGCAAGCTGACGCGCTGGCCGAATCCGAAAGATCCGAAGACGTATAACGAGACGTATCGGGAATTGGTCAAAGCCAAGCTTGAAGATATGGACGCGATTTATGGGGGGCAAGTGGCCCAATCTTAAAGAAAAAATATTTTTCCGAGTCGATACATTGACTCGGAAACGAGCATTTGCTATGATTCCATATAAAGTTTTACCAATTGATCTGATGACGGGACCAAGTACCCATGCAACGCATAGCCAGAGAGAACACGCCGTGGCTGAGAGTGTGTTCCTATGACGACGTGGCGAATGACTTCCCTGAAGACCCCAGTGAAAGACTACGGTCAAGTAACTGTAAGGCGTAGACCGGCGTTAACGGATGGAGAGCTTTACGATGCAGGCAAGTCTCTGCAGCGAAGCTCGTCAAGCGGGGTATCCTCAGGATATCCAAGCAGGGTGGCACCACGGGAGAATCTCTCGTCCCTGACATGTAGCAGCATACATGTCAGGGGCGGGAGTTTTTTATTTGTCGATAGGAATTAATAAAAAAATCCCATCGATCTAAGGACAACGAAGGCACCGCCAAAAGCTTGGCGGACCCAAGTTTTCTTTATTACACAGGTTCGTGTGAAAGAAGGAGGAAGTTAGGATGGCGAGAATTCAGATCCCGCGCGGCACGCAAGATATTCTGCCAGGAACAGTTGAGCAGTGGCAATATATAGAGGCCAAAGCACGCGAGCATTTTCGTCGGTTTAATTATCAGGAAATCCGCACGCCGCTGTTCGAATATACCGAGCTGTTTCAGCGCGGTGTCGGCGAGACGACAGACATCGTAGAAAAAGAGATGTACAGTGTGAAAAATCCGCGCAGCGAGGATCAACTGACGCTGCGTCCGGAGAATACGGCAGGCGTTGTGCGCTCCTATGTGGAGAACAAAATGTACGGCTCGCCCAATCAGCCTACCAAGCTCTATTATATCGGTCCCATGTTCCGTCACGAGCGCCCGCAGGCAGGCCGTTTGCGCCAGTTTACCCAGATCGGCGCGGAGACGTTGGGTTCCAGCGATCCATCGATTGATGCGGAAATGATCGCGATGGTGTTCCGCTTTTACGAGGAGATGGGGCTGAAGGGACTGCGCGTCGACATGAACAGCGTCGGTACACGCGAGGATCGGGAACGTCACCGCACCCACCTGCTCGCGTTTCTGAATGATATTCGTCACGAGCTGTGCGAAGACTGCCAATCCCGTATTGACCGCAATCCATTGCGCGTCCTCGACTGTAAGGTGCCAAAGGACCAGGAGCTGACCAAAAACGCACCCTCGTTGTTGGAGCACCTGAGCGAAGAGTCGGCCGCACACTTCGCCTCCGTGCAAAAATATTTGACCGCGCTCGGCATCCCATTTGTAGTGGATCCTCGCCTTGTACGCGGATTGGATTACTACACGCTCACTGCCTTTGAAATAAAAATGGCAGAAATCGGCGCAGTGGAAACACTATGTGGTGGCGGACGCTACAACGGTCTGGTGGCGGAATTGGGCGGCGACGACATGCCGGGGATCGGCTTCGCGTTTGGCGTGGAGCGCCTGATGCTCGCCCTGCAAAAGCAAGGCATCGAGCTTCCGGTAAAAACCGGCATCGATTGCTACATTGTCGTACAGACTCCGGAAGCGAAAGAGGTTGCTTTTACTCTGGTTGACCAGCTGCGCCGCGCAGGAGTGGCCGCTGAGATGGACTATCTGGATCGCAAAATGAAAGCACAGCTCAAAGCAGCGGATCGCCTCACTGCCCAATACACGGTGATCATCGGTGAGTCCGAGCTGGCGAACAACACAGTAGTCGTAAAAGAAATGGCCACAGGCGAACAGAAAGAAATCGCGGCAGCAGAATTGGTGAACGTGTTACGCAAATAAATTGACAGCGACAGAATGAAAAAGTGGAGGAATCAGTCATGGAATGGAACACCAGAACCATTTTTTGTGGAGAAGTAAGCAAGGAGCAGATCGGGCAGGAAGTGACCCTGAACGGTTGGGTAAAAACCCGTCGTGACTTGGGCGGCGTCATCTTTATCGACCTGCGTGACCGTACCGGCATCGTGCAAATCGTATTTAACCCGGAATTCAACAAAGAAGCGTGGGAAATTGCGGACAAAGCCCGCAGCGAATACGTGCTTTCTGTAAAAGGAAAAGTAGTGGCACGTGCAGCAGAAGCGGTCAATCCGAAGCTGAAAACAGGAGAAATCGAAGTACACATCTCCGAGATCACGATCATCAACAAGGCGAAAACACCTCCGTTTGAAATCGAGGATGGCATCGAGGTAGATGAGCAGCTGCGCCTGAAACACCGTTACCTGGACCTGCGCCGTCCGGAGATGCAGCGCAACTTCATCCTGCGCAGCAAAGCGGCGAAAGCATTCCGCGACTACCTGGATGAAAATGGCTTCCTCGAAGTCGAAACGCCGATGCTGACCAAGAGCACGCCGGAAGGGGCACGCGACTATTTGGTGCCATCCCGTGTGCATCCGGGCGAATTCTACGCCCTGCCGCAATCTCCGCAGCTGTTCAAGCAGCTCTTGATGGTGTCCGGTTTCGAGCGCTACTATCAGATCGTGCGCTGCTTCCGCGATGAAGATTTGCGTGCGGACCGTCAGCCTGAATTTACCCAGGTCGACATCGAGACCTCCTTCCTGCAGATGGAGGAGCTGCTCCCGATGATGGAAAACATGGTTGCTCACGTGTTCAAGAAAACGCTCGGCATTGATGTGCCAACACCATTCCCGCGCCTGACATACGCGGAAGCGATGTCTCGCTACGGTTCAGACAAGCCGGACGTGCGCTTTGGCATGGAGCTGGTAGAAGTGTCCGATCTCGTGAAGGACAGCGATTTCAAAGTGTTCGCGAGCACTGTCGCAAGCGGCGGGCAAGTGAAAGCGATCAATGCGAAAGGCTGCGGCCATTACTCCCGCAAAGAAGCGGATGATCTGCAAAAATTCACGAACCGCTACGGCGCGAAGGGGCTAGCCTATATCGCGTTCAAAGATGGCGAGGTAAAAGGCCCGATCGCGAAATTCTTCAAGGAAGAAGAGATCGAAGCACTGAAGCAGCGCATGGATGCTGGGGAAGGAGACCTGCTCCTGTTCGTCGCGGATAAGCCGAAAGTGGTGGCGGACGCATTGGGCGCGCTACGCTCCAAACTGGGCGCAGAGCTAGGCCTGATCGACAACAGCAAGTTCGCGTTCCTGTGGGTCGTAGACTTCCCGCTGGTAGAGTGGGATGAAGACGCAGGACGTTTCGTAGCGCTGCACCATCCATTCACCCGTCCGAAAGACGAGGACCTGCATCTTTTGGACACCGATCCAGGCAAAGTGCGTGCGCAAGCGTACGATATGGTGCTCAACGGCTACGAGCTGGGTGGTGGTTCGATGCGGATCTTCCAGCGCGATATTCAGGAGAAAATGTTCAAGCTCTTGGGTCACAGCCCGGAAGAAGCGAAGGAGAAGTTCGGCTTCCTGCTGGATGCGTTCGAATACGGCACACCGCCGCATGGTGGTATGGCGCTTGGCCTCGACCGCGTGATCATGCTGCTGGCTGGACGCAACAACCTGCGTGATGTCATCGCCTTCCCGAAAACAGCAAGTGCGAGCGACCTGATGGTGAATGCGCCAGGCGAAGTAGACTGGGATCAGCTGCGTGAGCTTCATATCGAGACCACTGCTGTGAAGGAAGAAGTAAAATCATAAGGGAAGAGCGGTCAACTTGAAACCGTACCTTCCACTGTGATAACATACGGACAGATCAACCGATACGGATAAGACCGTGTCGGTCCGACCGCTCGCGGTCAACAGAAGCACAAACAAAGAGCCCTGCGATGTACGTGTCAACCGATCGTTTTGAGCCACAAGATTTGTTTAGGGAGTTCGTCGTCCGGTTTCACGCTGGCATGCCTCGTTAGAGTGGACGTCATTCGTGAATAGGCAGGACACCCACCTGCTAGCTGCAGGTTCAAAACGAAGGGAGCGCACGGCATAATGGGGCTCTTTTCTAAGGATCTCATTCCTACTTTTCCGATTTGTTTACCATTATCCCATCAACAAGTGAAAGGTTGTTACGGCATGCTACACCAATTTTCCCGATGTGAATTAGCCTTCGGACCTGAAGGACTGGAGAAATTGAAAAACACAACGGTCGCCGTGCTCGGAGTGGGGGGCGTCGGTTCCTTTACCGTCGAGGCGTTGGCTCGCACCGGCGTAGGCAGATTGATTCTGTTGGACAAGGACGTCGTGGATATCACCAATATCAATCGGCAAATCCATGCCAACCTCAATACGATTGGCCAAGAGAAAACCGAATTGATGAAGGAGCGCATTGCCAGCATCAATCCGGAATGCGAGGTCATTACTCTCAACTTCTTTTATAACGAAGAAACGGCTGAACAGCTGTTTGCCCATAAACCGGATTATATCGTGGATGCGATCGATACCGTTTCCGCGAAAATTCATCTGATCATCGAAGCGAAAAAGCGCAACATCCCGATCATCTCCAGCATGGGGGCAGCCAACAAAATGGACCCGACCCGCTTTGAGGTGGAGGACATCTCCAAAACAAGCTATGACCCGATCGCCAAGGTGATTCGCCGGGAGCTGCGCAAAGAAGGCATCTATAAAGGCGTCAAAGTGGTCTACTCCCGAGAGATTCCGGTAACGACTCGCACGGATGTCCGTGAACAGATCGTCAGCAATCCGGATTCACCGATTCGCAAAGTCAAGCAGCCGCCGGCAAGCAATGCCTTTGTTCCTTCCGTGGCGGGCTTGATCATGGCAAGCGTAGTTGTACGTGATCTGCTTGATTGGCAGCCGGCCAAAGGATAAAAAGTTCAGAGCGATTGACCGTCTTTTTGTGAAAGGAAAGGCGGTTTTTCTTTTTCCGACAACATGATGTAACCTTTTCTGGCTCCTACTAGTCTTATGTTGTGTGTATCTGTTGGGAAGGGGAGCTTTTAATCATGCAAAAGGGCGGGAAGGAACGCATCGATGAATTGGATATCATGCGGGGAATGGCATTTCTAGCTGTTGTACTGCAGCATGCCATCGGTGCTTATATACGTCGCCCGGAGATCAGCCTGCAGGAGGCGGCGATGCTTGGCATCTTGTTCAACCTCGCCAAGTTTGCCGTGCCGACATTTGTGCTGATTACGGGAATTGTTCTATTTTACAACTATTATCAAAAGATTCATTACGCCAGTTTTATTCGTAAGCGGGCTGTCGATATTCTGATTCCGTATCTGATCTGGAGCGGGATCTATATGTACTATTATCATGGACTACCTACCTTCGATTGGGCAGGGATGAAAGGCCTCGGTAAGGAGCTCTTAAGCGGAACTGCCGCCTACCATCTCTGGTTTGTCGTCATGATCTTTCAATGCTATCTGGTCTTCCCGCTATACCGATGGGCAGCAAAGCGGTTGGAGGGGAAGGCGCGTGGGCAGTTTTGGACGATTCTTATCACTTGTGGTCTAGCATATGGGGCTTTGATGTGGTTTTCGGCCGTGTATATCCCGACGAGAAAGCTTCATTTTGATTCGCGGATGATGCAAGTTTTCTTGATTGACTATCGCGATCGCAATTTTCTCTTTTACAGCTTTTATTTTATCGTCGGGGGCGTTGCAGGTCTTGCTCTGTACAAGTGGAGAGCCTTCATCAAAAGAAGCGCCATCTGGAACGGGGGTCTCTTTTTGCTCCTGTTTTTGATCGTGGGCCAAGCCTTGTTTGCTACGGGCGGTGTCAATCTCAATCAATCTACTTCCCTTAAGCCAAGCATGTTTCTTTACACCCTTTGTGAAATCATCCTGCTGTATGGAGCGGCCCGACTGATTCAGGCACACCACCAACGATTGTTTGCCGTTTTTTCGTTCATTGGAAACTACTCCTTTGGAGCGTATCTCGTACATGCCATGATCCTTAATTACGTGATTGCCGGATTGCGGAAATTTGTGCCATGGGGTTCGGAGCTGGGCATGACATTGCTCGCAACCCTTCTCGCTGCGGCTGTTTCCGTGGCATTCACCAAGGTCATCAGTCTGCTTCCGTATGGGAAATATGCGATAGGGCCATTTGGCAAGCGGGTACGCGAGGCGGCAAAAAAGCCTGTTCCCGAAGCTGCGTAGGGAAATGGAATAAAACAGAGTACGCAGGTAGGGATTCAACTTGCGAATTCATTCTGTTAAGATAGAATGGAAGTTAGACAAAGCGGAAGAAATTGCAGGGTAGAACAAGAAAGGTTGCCGGACATGGATTTATTTTCGTTTGCGTATGAACAGGAAGACACAGGCAAGCTGAAGCCGCTTGCCGCCCGGATGCGGCCAGAAACCATTCAGGAGGTGCTGGGGCAATCCCACATCCTGGGCCCGGGCAAATTATTGCGGAGAGCGATCGAGGCGGATCAAGTCTCCTCGCTGATTTTCTATGGCCCGCCAGGCACCGGGAAAACGACCTTGGCAAAAGTGATCGCCCGCACGACCCGCTCGTATTTTGCGGAGCTTAATGCGGTGACAGCGGGAGTCGCCGATATCCGCAAAGTGGTGGACGAAGCAAAGGAACGCCTGCATATGGAAAAGCGGCGCACCACTTTGTTTATTGACGAGATCCATCGGTTTAACAAGGCGCAGCAGGATGCTTTGCTGCCTTATGTAGAAGAGGGGACCATCATCTTGATTGGCGCTACCACGGAAAATCCGTTTTTTGAGGTAAACGCAGCATTGTTGTCCCGCTCGCAAATTTTTGCGCTGCAATCCCTGACGGAAGAAGAATTGCGCCAGGTCATTGATCGGGCGCTAACGGACAAGGCAAAAGGCTTGGGAGAGCTGAACGTCAGCATCACGACGGAAGCGGCCGACCATTTGATTCGCTATGCTGAGGGCGATGCGCGCAGACTGTTGAATGCATTGGAGCTTGCCGCCACGACGACGCCGGTACAGGCGGACGGATCGATTCTCATCACCCTCGATGTGGCGGTGGAATCGATTCAGCGCAGGGCTGTACGATACGACAAAAGTGGGGATAATCATTATGATACGATCTCTGCGTTTATCAAATCCATTCGCGGTTCGGATCCGGACGCAGCGCTCTATTGGCTGGCGCGGATGATCGATGCGGGGGAAGACCCGCGCTTCATTGCCCGACGCTTGATCATTTCGGCATCGGAAGACATTGGCAATGCGGATCCGCAGGCATTGCAGGTGGCTTGTTCCTGTTTTCAGGCATTGGAGCTGATCGGGATGCCGGAGGGACGCATTCCTTTGGCGCAAGCGACCACCTATCTGGCCGCCGCTCCGAAAAGCAATGCCGCCTACAACGGGATCAACCAAGCGCTTGCCACCATCCGGAATGAAGGGCACAAGCCCGTTCCGGTTCATTTGCGGGATCAAAGCTATAAAGGGGCAGCCCGACTTGGACACGGAGAAGGGTATCTTTATCCGCACAACTATCCCGAAGGCTATGTACCGCAGCAGTATTTGCCGGACGGCGTGGATTATACGTTTTACCAGCCGAAGCCGATCGGCTATGAACAGCAGATCTTGGCGCTGCAGCAAAGAAGAAAGCAGCAGGGACGGGAGTAACGAGCGGCAATATGGACAAAAAAACTCCTCATGGACGAATCCATCAGGAGTTTGCCAGAGGAAGATTTAGGTGCGCACCGTTCCGCCTGGCTTATTGGGCAGATCGCCCTCTTCATTCGGCTGCTTGCTCACTTCGCTTGCACCATAGCGCGCTTTGTGAGCAATGGTGCCGGCAGGTTGATCATAGAGCGTTTGCGACGGATGATTGCGTCCGCGTTCTGATGCTTTGTTTGTAGCCATTCCACTCACCCCCTCACCCTATTGTTCTCCACTCGGGGAGGCAGTCATGTGCGCAGGGGATAACAGTTCATGGGAATTATACCAGATAAAAGCCTTTGCGAAGGCAACAAGAGGAGAGTTGTACATTGAAGATTTCCACCAAGGGTCGCTATGGTTTGACTATCATGATGGAGCTGGCGAATCGCTTTGGCGAAGGGCCGGTCTCTCTGAAAAGCATCGCCCAGCGGCATGACTTGTCGGAGCACTATCTGGAGCAATTGATCGCTCCTTTGCGCAATGCCGGACTGGTAAAAAGCATTCGCGGTGCCTATGGCGGCTATGTGCTTTCAAAAGCGCCGGAAGAAATTACGTCGGGCGATATCATCCGCGTGCTGGAAGGACCGATCAGCCCGGTTGAATTTGCGGAGGAAGAAGATCCGGCAAAGCGTTATCTTTGGCTGCGCATTCGCGACAGCATTTCCGCTGTCCTGGATTCCACGACCTTGAAGGATTTGATCAGCTTCCAGGATGATGGCTTGTCGGACGGCTATATGTTTTACATTTAAGAAGAGCTAGGTGATGGATAGGTGATCGCACAATCATACGTATATCTGGATCACGCAGCAACCACCCCGGTACATCCGCGTGTGAGGGAAGCGATGCAGCCGTTTCTGGGTGAGTTTTATGGCAATCCTTCAAGCTTGCATGGATTTGGACGGCAGGCACGCATGGCCATGGAAAAGGCACGGGAGGAAATTGCCCAGATTCTGGGGGCAGAGCCGTCGCAGCTGGTGTTTACCAGCGGCGGCACGGAGGCGGACAATATGGCCTTGATTGGCGTGGCCATGGCCAATCGGGAAAAAGGGAAGCACATCATTACGAGCCAGATCGAGCACCATGCCGTGCTGCATGCCTGTGAATATTTGGAGCAAATCGGGTTTGAGGTGACCTATCTGGCGGTGGATCAGACCGGCATGGTTTCCCTCGGGGAGCTGAAAAAAGCAATTCGACCAGATACGATCCTCGTTTCGATCATGTACGGAAACAACGAGGTTGGAACGATTCAGCCGATCGAGGAAATCGGCGCTTTTTTGCATGAACAGGGAATCTTGTTCCACACGGATGCGGTGCAGGCGTTTGGATCGGTGGCGTTTGAGGCGAATAAGCTGCCGGTCGATCTGCTTTCCATTTCTGCTCATAAGGTGAATGGGCCAAAAGGGATCGGAGCTTTATACATGTCTCGCACCGTACCGTTTCTGCCGCATATGCACGGCGGCTCACAAGAACGGAAGCGCCGGGCGGGGACTGAAAACGTGGCAGGCATCGTCGGGTTTGCCGAGGCCGCGAAAATCGCCATGGCGGAAAAAGCAAAACGACAAGAGAAGTACGAATCGTTCCGCAAGCGCATGCTGGCGATCTGGAACGAAGCGGCGATTTCCTATGTGGTCAATGGACATCCCACACATTACTTGCCGCATATCCTCAATGTCAGCTTTCCAGGCGTCCATACTGAGACCATGCTGATGAATCTGGATTTGGCCGGGGTCGCGGCAGCCAGTGGCTCTGCTTGTACTTCCGGATCGTTGGAGCTGTCCCATGTACTGCAAGCGATGAAGCTGGACGATGAACGGGCAAAATCGGCCATTCGCTTCAGCTTCGGGATCACGAATACGTTGGAAGAAATCGAACAAGCAGCAACGAAAATCGTACAGATCGTCCATCGATTGGTAAAATGAGAATAAGCCGTACTTTCTGGTTTAGCGGTAACAAGCTAACAGATTGTGCGGTTTTTTTTCGTCCTGATTCATCTGGATGAATCGCATGGTACGACAGCAAAACATTCAAATTTGCTTAAAATAGGTTGACAGTTTGAAAAGAAAGGAGTAATTTAAAAGTGTGAAAGAGATGTAACCGGTTTCACATATGAATTCCCCTTGATTTACCTTTTTTTTATCTCTCATGTGTAACCGGTTACACATTTGGTGGTGATGATGCTTTTGGCAACCATACGTGATGTTGCGAAGCTAGCGGGTGTTTCCGTTGCAACCGTTTCCCGCGTGCTTAACAAAAATGGATACGTGAATAAAGAAACGGAGCAGAAGGTAATCACCGCGATTCAGCAGCTTCAATATGAGCCCAATGCGGTGGCAAGGGGCTTGGCAGGAAAACGAACAGGGACGATTGCACTCATCTTGCCGGATATCTCCAACCCGTTTTTCCCGGAGATGGCAAGAGGGGTCGAGGACGTCGCCCATCAGCTAGGCTACACGGTGATCCTTTGCAATTCCGATGATCACGGAGTAAAGGAACGCTCTTACATCGAAGTCTTGAAGAAAAAATATATCGACGGCATCATCTTCGCCTCCAACACGCTGGACGAAACAGACGTGGAGGAGATGCAAAAGAATGATTTGCCGCTTGTCATTCTCGACCGAGCGCCCATTCAGGATACATTCAGTGTCGTCCGGTCGAAAAACTACGAAGGTGCCCAGCTGGCAGTGAAGCATTTGCTCGAGGTCGGCTGCAAACGGATCGCACACATTTACGGTCCGCAAGAATTCTTGACCGCCAAGGAACGAATGACAGGCTACGAGGACGCTGTGCGGCATTTGCCCTGGTACTCGCCCAGTCTGATGGTACCAGGCAACTTTCGGATCGATGGCGGAATGAAGGCGATTGAGCAATTGCTGTCCAGACATCCGGATGTGGATGGGATCTTTGCGGGCAATGACCTCATGGCGGTTGGAGCGCTCAAGGCGCTGTATCGATTGGGGAAAAAAGTGCCCGAAGAAGTCGCCATCTGCGGCTTTGACGGGATTGCCCTGACCGAGATTACCGAGCCGGAGATCACGACAGTCGCCCAGCCGATATATGAGATGGGAAGCCTTGCCGCAAAGGTACTGATCGAAAAAATAACCGCTACGGTAAAAGCCAATCCCATTCATGAGCTGGAAGTCAGCTTGATACGGAGAGGGTCGACAAAAAGGGGAAGAGAAACGGATGAATAAACCAAAAATTGCGGTTATCGGCAGTTTAAATATGGATATCGTGATTGAAGCGCAGCGGGCGCCGCGAATGGGGGAAACCATCCTGGGCCAACAGGCGCATTTTATCCCGGGAGGCAAAGGGGCCAATCAGGCAGTCGCTTCTGCCAGATTGGGAGCGCATACAAGCATGATCGGGTCAGTCGGGCAAGACGCTTTCGGCAAGCAGCTGCTCGCTTCCATGCAGCAGGAAGGGATCGATTGCCAGACCATCAAAAGCGTCGAGCAGGCAGCGACCGGCATCGCCAACATCCTGCTTGCGGATGGCGACAACAGCATTATCGTGGTTCCCGGTGCGAATGCATATTGCACCACCGAGGATATCGACAAGCATGAGCAGGCGATCGCAGACGCGGACGTGGTCATGCTCCAGCTGGAAATTCCGCTGGAGACAGTGATCTACGCCGCAGAAAAAGCCAAGCACTTGGGCAAGCAGGTCATTTTAAATCCGGCACCCGCGCAAGCCTTGCCTGATCGACTGTTTGCCGCCATCGATATCCTGACGCCAAACGAAACGGAAGTCTATCAGCTCGCCGGCTTCGAAATCGGTGAAGTAGAACTGCAGCAAGCGATGCAAGCGCTGCAAAGCAAAGGTGTGCAGCACGTCATCACCACACTAGGTTCAAAAGGCGCAGCCTTCCTGGATCAAAGCGGTCAGGTAGAAATCGTGCCAGCCTACAAGGTGGAGGTTGTGGATACCACCGGAGCGGGAGATTCCTTCAATGCAGGTCTTGCCGTCGCCATCGGATCAGGAAGAAGAATCCCGGAAGCGGTCGTCTTTGCCAGCAAGGTCGCTGCATTGGCTGTCACCAAGATGGGCGCACAGCAAGGTATGCCCACGCTTGAACAGGTCGAAAATTTTATCAGCAAGAAGGGGTGAGCATCATGAAAAAAATCGGGATTTTGAACAGTGAAATTTCCGAGGTCATCGGAAAATTGGGACATACCGATCAAATCGTCATATGCGACAGCGGATTGCCGATTCCCGATCACGTAAAACGGATTGACCTGGCTCTCAAGGAAGGCGTCCCCACTTTTTTGGAAACACTCGAAACCGTTCTGCTGGAAATGCAGGTAGAGAGCGCAATCGTTGCCAAGGAAATGGCGGTCGTCAGCCCGGATCTGGAGGCAAGCATGAAAGAGACATTGGGCAAAGTGGATCTTGTAACCGTTTCCCATGAGGAATTTAAAGAGCTTACCCAAAAGGCAAAAGCCATCATCCGTACCGGTGAGTTCACCCCGTATGCTAATGTGATTCTGAAGGCCGGCGTCATTTTCTAAGGAGAGGAGGATGGTTGTATGGCTGAAATGTTGCTCGAAATGAAGGAGATCGACAAATCATTTCCGGGAGTCAAAGTCCTGCAAAATGTGCAATTCTCCCTGTACGCCGGTGAACTGCACGCCCTGATGGGGGAAAACGGTGCGGGAAAATCGACCCTGATGAAAATTTTAAATGGCATTTACACCAAAGACAGCGGCACGATCATCGTCAAAGGGAAGCCGGAAGAGATCACCTCGACGAAGGTTGCGGAAGGCTTGGGAATCTCGATCATCCATCAGGAATTGAACTTGATTCCGTATTTATCCGTCATGGAAAATATTTTTCTCGGACGCGAATTCAAACACGGCAAGACTCCATTCGTCAACTGGAAGAAAATGCGCTCAGAAGCCGAGCGCTATCTGAAGCAGCTGGGGATGGACCTCGATCCGCGCACGATCGTCGAGGAGCTCTCCGTAGGGCAGCAGCAAATGGTGGAGATCGCCAAAGCGTTATCGATGCAGGCGGATATCCTGGTGCTGGACGAACCGACAGCAGCCTTGACAGACCGGGAGATCGAAAAATTATTTGAAGTGATCGCTGCCTTGAAAGCGAAAGGCGTGGGGATGATTTACATCTCGCACCGTATGGAAGAGATATTTCAAATCAGCGACCGCATCACCGTGCTGCGTGACGGAAAATACATCGGAACACGCAACACGAAGGAAACCGATATGGATGAATTGGTGCGGATGATGGTGGGACGCGACATCAATGACCGTTTCCCGAAAATCGAGATCACGCCAGGCGAAGAAAGGTTGCGCGTGGAAAGCATGTCGTTGGGGCAAAAGCTGCGCGATATTTCCTTCTCCGTACGAAGCGGCGAAATCTTGGGACTTGCGGGCCTGATGGGAGCGGGTCGAACCGAAGTGGCCAAAGTGCTGTTCGGTGTGACACCTGCCACTCACGGAAAAATCTTGATTGATGGAAAAGAAACGACCATTCGCAAACCGATTGATGCGATTGGCGCGGGGATCGCTCTCGTCACGGAGGACCGGAAGCATGAGGGGCTGATATTATCGCTCTCCATCCGGGAAAACCTGTCGCTGCCCAATCTGGCGACACTTTCTGTATCCGGTTTCATGAAGCGCAAGAAAGAAGCGGTTCTCTCCGAGGAGACGATTGAAAAGCTGCACATCCGCACCCCGCACGCGGAGCAAGTGGTAGGAGCCTTGAGCGGGGGGAACCAGCAAAAAGTTGTCATCGGCAAATGGCTGGCGACCAAACCGAAGATTCTGATCCTCGACGAACCGACCAGAGGGGTAGACATCGGGGCGAAAAAGGAAATTTATGATCTGATGAATCAGCTGGCAAAAGAAGGAGTCGCCATCATCATGATCTCCTCGGAGCTGCCGGAAGTGCTTGGGATGAGCGATCGCATCATCGTCATGCATGAGGGCCGCGTGACCGCCGAGCTGTCTCGAGAAGAGGCGACACAGGAGAAGATCATGCATGCTGCGACAGGAGGGGAGAATCGACATGCAGGCTGAAGCAAAACAAACGGTTAGCAAAGCCATATTTCAACGGATGGGCTCCTTGGTGGGGCTGGTAGTGATTTTCGTAGCGCTCTCATTAATCAGCAGCGATTTCTTGACGGTGAGCAATATGTTCAACGTGCTGCGGCAAATCTCGATCAATGCGCTGATCGCTTTTGGGATGACCTTCGTCATTTTGACAGGCGGAATCGATTTGTCCGTCGGCTCCATCTTCGCCTTGTCCAGTGCGCTGGCAGCGGGAATGATGGCGAGCGGTACCGATCCGTTTGTAGCGATCATGGTCGGGCTGGCGGCAGGAGCGGTGATGGGCGCGGCCAACGGGATCCTCATCGCAAAAGGAAAAGTGGCTCCCTTTATCGCAACCTTGGCTACGATGACCGTGTTCCGCGGTTTGACGCTCGTGTACACGGAAGGGAAGCCGATTACGGGTCTTCCGGATAGCTTTGCCCTCTTCGGAAAAGGATTTTTCCTGGATATTCCGATGCCGATTATCTGGATGTTGATCGCGTTTGCCATTCTCTATGTCATCCTGAAGCACTCCACGTTTGGTCGTCACGTATACGCACTGGGAAGCAATGAGGAAGCGACCAAGCTGTCTGGTATCAATACAAGCAGAGTAAAAATCTTCGTATATTCGATCAGCGGTCTTTTGGCAGCCTTGAGCGGGATTATCCTGACCTCCCGTCTCAATTCAGCGCAAGCGACGGCAGGGATGTCGTACGAGCTGGATGCCATCGCGGCCGTCGTGCTCGGCGGCACCAGCCTCTCCGGAGGGAAAGGATGGATCGTGGGTACCCTCATCGGGGCAATGATAATTGGTGTGTTGGATAACGGTCTCAATCTGCTCAATGTCTCCTCCTTCTACCAACAGGTTGTCAAAGGCGGAGTGATTCTGATCGCAGTATTGCTCGACCGATCAAAATCCAAATAAATAAACAAAACAAAAAGGGGAAATCAAACATGAACAAACTGATGAAAATGGCCATGGCTTCATCTCTGGCTGCATTGATGCTCGTAGGCTGCTCCACTCAGTCCAATCTGGAAAACAAAGCACCTGAACAAGGTGCAGCAAACAATGCTTCTGACAAAGTAACCATCGGCCTGTCTATTTCCACTCAAAATAACCCGTTCTTCGTGACGTTGAAAGATGGCGCGGAAAAAGCAGCAAAAGATGCGGGCGCTGAACTGATTGTCGTCGACGCGCAAGATGATACAGCGAAGCAAATCAGCGGCGTGGAAGACTTGATTCAAAAGAAAGTAGATGTGATCCTGATCAACCCGACAGACAGCGCAGCGATCGCTACTGCGGTAGAAGCGGCAAATAAAGCGAATATCCCAGTCATCACGGTTGACCGTGCCGCTGAAGGTGGACAAGTGGTTTCCCACATCGCTTCCGATAACGTAAAAGGCGGAAAAATGGCTGGCGATTACATCCTGGAAACACTTGGTGGTAAAGGCAACCTCGTGGAATTGGAAGGGATTGCTGGTACTTCCGCTGCCCGTGACCGCGGGAAAGGCTTCCATGAAGCAGTTGACGGCAAAGACGGCGTAAAAGTAGTGGCTACGCAGCCAGCCGACTTTGACCGCGCTAAAGGGATGACCGTAATGGAAAATATCCTGCAAGGCAACCAAGACATCCAAGCCGTTTTCGCTCATAACGACGAGATGGCACTCGGCGCGCTGCAAGCAATCGAAGCAGCGGGCAAACAAATCATGGTGGTAGGCTTTGACGCTACCGATGATGCGGTAAAAGCGGTGAACGAAGGCAAAATGGCAGCGACTGTTGCGCAAAAACCTGCTGCGATCGGTGAGACTGCCGTACAAACAGCGTTGAAAGTGAAAAAAGGGGAGAAAGTGGAAAGCTTTATCCCGGTTGATCTGGAATTGGTAACAAAAAAATAATGAAATGAAGCTGGTTAGCGGAAAGTGAAGATGGCAAGCTACCGCGTGTAATCGCTCCGAGGCATTCGTGTAATGCTTCGGGGCGTTTTTCTGCTTATGGAGAAATGCACTCATCCCGAATGGGCAACGCTATCGGTTCCTTGAATCACAAAGGTTGTCAGAGCGGATAAAACGGTTTACAATTTAAAACGACGCTATCTGGTAAAAATCCACTTTGCTCAAAGTGGATTTTTACGTCTGTACGGGGATCTTCACATGCAATGGGGCCCAATTTCCAACGGGGAGGCGGCATTCATGTCTCAACAAATGCTCCCGCTTTTTACTGAAAGCTTTATTCGCGGCACGGTTGTGCAGGAAATTTTTTATAACGAAGACAATTGGTACGGCGTGATCCGCCTGAAAATAGAAGAATCCTCGGAGCAGGTAAAGGAATCGGATGTGGTGGTAGTGGGGAACTTCCCCCGGCCGCACGAAGAAGAGATTTTCACCTTTTATGGAGAATGGAAAACACATCCCAAATTCGGGGTGCAGTATGCGGCAGCCCGCTATGAACGGGAAGCACCCAAGACTCGTGCAGGGGTGGAACGCTACCTGGCAAGCGGGCTTTTTTCGGGTATCGGCAAGAAAATGGCCAAGCGGATCGTAGACCATCTGGGGATAGATGCTTTGACGATTATTGCCGATCATCCCGAACGTCTGGAGGAGATACCCGGGATCTCCTCGCCGCGGGCAAAGCAAATTTTTGATTCGGTTCTGGAACATCGTTCTCTTGAGCGTACGATGGTCTTTCTTTATGATTTTGGCATTGGCGTCCATCTGGCACTGCGTATCTACCAGATGTACAAGCTCGACACCATGACGGTTCTGACCGAGACGCCGTACAGGCTGATCGAAGACATTCAAGGGATCGGGTTCAAACGAGCGGATGATATTGCCCGTACGACAGGAATCTCAGCTTCCTCACCCGAGCGGGCCAAAGCAGCTTGTCTGTATGTGCTGCAGGAATCGGCGTACGGAGAAGGAAATGTGTATACGCCCCAAGCGGAAGCCTGTGAACGGACGCTGCGTCTGTTGCAGGAATGCGGGGGACATAGCTTTACCGCCGATGATATTTTGAGCTGTCTGCAGCAGCTTTTTGCCGAGCAAAAAATTGTCTGGGAGGAAGAACGACTCTATCTACCTTCCCTCTTTTTCGCTGAAATCGGATTGGCCAAGCGGCTGCGGCATTTTTCGGAAAGGACCGATTTTGGCAGCTTCCCGCAGTCCGAGTTTTACAAAGCACTCGGGGCCGTCGAGGAAGAGCTGGGCATCAGCTACGCGCCGGCACAGCGGGAAGCGGTGGAGCGGGCGATCAGCTCTGGGCTGCTGCTTTTAACAGGCGGACCGGGAACCGGAAAAACGACGGTGATTCGCGGGATTTGCCGCGTGTTTGCGTATTTGCACGGGATTGATTTGAATCCGAAAAAATACGATCCGATCGAAAATCCGTTTCCCATCGTTCTGGCGGCACCCACTGGCCGAGCAGCAAAGCGCATGACGGAGACGACAGGACTTCCGGCCATGACGATCCACCGTCTGCTCGGCTGGAAGGGCGATGGGTTTGAACATGACAACGAGCATCCCGTCCGAGGGAAGCTATTGATCGTGGATGAAATGTCCATGGTTGACATCTGGCTTGCCAATCAATTGTTTCGCGCTTTGCCGGATGATATGCAAATCATCATGGTGGGCGACCCGGACCAGCTTCCATCGGTTGGTCCCGGCAATGTCTTGTTGGACATCATTAATTCCAATCTGCTTCCGCGTGTACAGCTCACCGAGATATACCGACAGATGGAGCAGTCCTCCATTATTCGTCTGGCCCACTCGGTACGGCAGGGCATTGTACCGGCAGATTTGATGGATACAACCCCGGATCGGCGATTTTTCACAAGTTCGCCACAAGAAATTGCAGAAGCAGTGAAACAAATTTGCCTCGGGGCCGTAAAAAAAGGATATACGGCAAAAGATATTCAGGTGCTCGCACCGATTTACAAAGGAACAGCAGGAGTCAACCAACTGAACGAAGAGCTGCAGCAGCTGTTTAATCCCAAGCGGGAAGGGAAGCGGGAAGTCCAATTTGGCGAAACGGTTTTTCGCACGGGAGATAAAGTGCTGCAATTGGTCAATAACGGAGAAGAACAAGTGTTCAATGGGGATATGGGCGAAATCGTGGCCATTTTCCGCCCCAATGAAAACCAGGAAAATGAAGAAATGCTGGTGGTCTCGTTCGATGGAAGAGAGGTCGTATACCGGCGTTCCCAGTATCACCAATTGACGCTTGCTTACTGTTGTTCTGTTCATAAATCGCAGGGAAGCGAATTTCCCATCGTGATCATGCCTTTTGTCCGTAATTACTACCGGATGTTGCGCAGAAAGCTTGCCTATACAGGGATTACAAGGAGCAAGTCGTTTTTGATTCTCTGCGGGGACCCCGAGTCTTTTCGGGTTGCCGTGGAAAATGATGATGAAGGCGTACGTTACTCGCATCTGGAAGAGAGGCTTCGCTCTTCCTAGAGCGCACTTGCTGCTGGAACAGTTTACTGAGCATGGGGTGGCCCTTTGTGCCGGATACTAAAAAGGCGGAAGGGGGATGTCCCTAATGCGCAAAGCAATGGATGTAATCGGGTTGCCTATTCTCTCGCTCGAATCAGGTGCGGAGCTGGGAAAGGTCCGCGACATTCTTTGCGACCAACAGTGGCGCGTGCTGGGGTTCTTGGTGACAGAAGAGACTTGGTTTCAGGCAGGAACCTATGTACCTTTGGACATGCTCTACGCGGTAGGGGATGATTGCCTCACCGTTCGCAGTGATGCAGCGGCGGCTCCATTGCACAATCTCGCAGCAAAGGACATGATCGCTTTTCTGACCGGTCCCAACCGGCTAAAAGGAAAAGCGGTTTTGACGACATCCGGCGAACTCATGGGCAAGGTGGAAGATGTTTACTTTCTCCCGGACTGGGAGAAACTGATAGGGTATGAACTGTCAAACGGCTGGATAGCGGATGTGAAGGAAGGGCGACGCCGCCTTCATGCCACGCCGTCCGTCGTCATTGGAAAACAACATTTAATAGTGCCGGATTCAAATCGTGTCCTGGCGTGAAGGTGCAAGGGGGACTTAAGCATGCGTGTGATTTGTCCAAACTGTAGTTCCAAGGATGTAGGGAAAATTGGAACCAATCAGTATTACTGCTGGAATTGCTACATTGAAATGAGTGTGGCGGGTGAGCAAATTTCTTCCGTTTACCAGGTAGAGGAAGATGGCTCGCTTCATTCCTTGAATGATCTCTTTTTGGAAGACCAGCCCATGCCCGCTCACTAACAAACAAGCTTGGCCATCTTCTGAGGGGGTGTCAGCATGAGTGGACGCAATTTGGTTGGGATTATCGTAACCGGGGGCGTCATCGCCGGCATTGGGTATATGATGCTGCCACGTCGCCGCAAGGGCTCCATGAGGGCTGTACGTATGTTACTCGCGGGTCGGACGTGGGGCCGCTGGGGAAGACAGATGATGAAATCAGCGACAAGATTGGTTCCCGCTGTCATGAAATAACGTTTGCAAACCAAAAAGACGCCCAATCAGGCGTCTTTCTTTTTGCGTACATTATGATTGTTCGACAACATCGATTTCCTTTTTTGGTTCTGGACGATGAGAGTTAGCGACGCGGCCCAAAATCAGTACAGCGGCAATCACGCTGATGATGACTCCCCATTCCAAAACAGGTTTGCCGACAAAGTATGAATGAATCAGCGGTTCTTTGATCAGCATGGTTGCTGCGGTCCAAGCCAATACCCCGGAACCGAGGTAAATGACGATGGGAAAACGCTCCATCACCTTCAGAATCAAGGTGCTTCCCCATACCATGATCGGTACGCTGATTAAAAGACCAAGAATCACGAGCAGGAAGTCGCCATGCGCTGCTCCGGCAACGGCGATGACGTTATCCAATCCCATCGCGGCATCCGCGATGATGATGGTGCGGATGGCAGCCCAGAGACTATCGCCCGCCTTTACGTTCTCTTCTTCCTTATGGTCGACGAGCAGTTTGTAAGCGATCCAGATCAGCATCAGTCCGCCGACGAGGAGCAAACCTGGGATTTTCAACAACCATACCACAGCAAGCGTTGCTACAGCACGAATGACGACCGCTCCCACCGTACCCCAAATGACGGCTTTCTTTTGCTGTTCCTTGGGAAGCTTGCGTGCAGCGAGTCCAATCACGATGGCGTTGTCTCCTGCGAGGATGAGATCAATCATAATAATAGCTAACAAGGAAGACCAAAACGCCGGTGTCAATAAAATTTCCATTTCCCCTCACCTATCCTTTCTGTCTGTGGTTTCCCGGATACAGGCGAAAACAAGCCTTGAGCCAGAAAAAAAACGACCTTTGCAGTCCAGCAAAGGCCGTTTTCAAACAGAAAAAGACCTTTACCTGAAACGGCAAAGGTCTTGCTTACAACACGAGGTTGCCAACAAAGCCGGGGATATGAAATCCCGTAATGACGACGTTTGTTGTCCAGCTACTCCCCTTTGGGTGTATCCACTTACTGAATCAATTTTAAACCACGGGGAAGAAAAGTGTCAAGAGATACATGTTTCCCCTGACGGAAGCACAATCTAAAAGGAGTAGCCGATCAGAGGGGGGACAGACTGTGAACGAGCCTTGGCGAAACCGCTTATTCAGCTCTTTGGTCTACGCAATTCTCTTTCTGGTGATTGTTAATCTCCTCTGGATCTTACGCCCGTTGCTTGCGAAAATCTTTCATTTGCTTGGCGAGATGGTCGTCCCTTTTTTTGTCGGCCTCGTCATTGCTTATTTGCTGCTGCCTGTGGTCCAAGCCCTGGAAAGGCGAAGAGTCCCCCGGATGATCGCTGTCCTTTTGATCTATGTGCTTTTTATCCTGGTGGTTTCCATCGGGTTGATGAATGCGATCCCGATTTTTGCCAGGCAGTTGGTGGAACTCTCCGATGACCTGCCGCGCCTGACAAAATGGTATGATACCTGGATGCAGGAATGGGAAGCTCATAAATATTTTCTGCCGGAGAGTGTCTCCAACGGTGTCGATCGCGTCATCATCCAATCCCAGGAGAAAATGGCTCAGGGAATCAGCTCTTTCATTAATAATGCCCGCAGTATGGTAGACAAGCTGCTGGCCTACGCGGTCGTTCCGTTTATCGCTTTTTATTTGTTAAAAGATATGAAAGATGTCCAACAGACAGGCATGGCGCTTCTGCCTGCAAAATACCGCAAGCAGACGCTGATGATCCTGCGGGATGTCAATGATTCTTTGGGAAAATACATACATGGTCAAATGATTGTTGCGTTGTTGGTGGGCGTGCTCGCATACCTGGGTTATTGGTTCATTGATATGCCCTATCCGTTCATATTGGCCTCGTTTGTTTGCATCACCAACATCATTCCTTACGTCGGCCCGTTGATTGGGGCTGCTCCCGCTTTGGTCGTTGCACTGACGATCTCAACGAAGAAGGTGTTGCTTGTAGCAGTAGTCAACCTTGTTATACAGATGCTGGAGGGCAACGTTCTTTCGCCAAATATCGTAGGACGCTCTCTGCATCTGCATCCGCTCATGATCATCATGGCGCTGTTGGCGGGTGAGGTGATGGGGGGGATTTTGGGAATGATCTTGGCCGTGCCGATTCTGGCAGCCTGCAAAGTCATCATCAGCCGCATAGCGCTTTTGTACCATGAAAGTTGACACAGGCTTACGAAAAAACTTATAATACGTTCAGAATGCTAGAAAAAGGATCCATGAAGGAACGAGTACGTTTCAGCCCTTCTACAGAGAGGTTATTCCTAGGTTGAGAGAATGACCAGAAGAAGAGGAACCGAAAGCTATTCCGGAGACCGGGCAAAAACCGGCGGCCGACACCGTTACCGTCATGAAAGCGACAGATGCAGTTCCCGAACATCAGGGGATTTTCATTTTGTAAGCAGGGTGGTACCGCGAGTTAACGACAAGTTCTCGTCCCTGAGGGGATGGGGGCTTTTTTTCGTCTATTAGAATTTCATCAAAATTCTAATAGGCATAAGTGCAACTAGGGCTCCCCAAAGGGTGCAGCCAAGCTTCCGAAATACCTTATAAGGAGGATTCATACCTTGAAGAAACTCACAGGCAATCAAATCCGTAAAATGTTTCTCGATTTCTTTGTCAGCAAAGGTCACCACGTTGAACCCAGCGCATCGCTGATTCCGCATGACGACCCTTCGCTTTTGTGGATCAACAGCGGGGTCGCTACGTTGAAGAAATACTTTGACGGCCGGATCATTCCGGATAACCCGCGCATCACCAATTCGCAAAAATCGATCCGCACCAATGACATTGAGAATGTAGGGCGTACCGCGCGCCACCATACCTTCTTTGAAATGCTCGGAAACTTTTCCATCGGCGACTATTTCAAGGAAGAAGCGATCGAGTGGGCGTGGGAGTTCCTGACAAGCCCTGAGTGGATCGGCTTCGATCCGGAAAAGCTGTCCGTCACGATTCACCCGGAAGATGACGAAGCATTCGAATACTGGAACAAAAAGATTGGCATTCCGGAAGAGCGCATCATTCGCCTCGAAGGAAACTTCTGGGACATCGGGGAAGGACCAAGCGGCCCGAATACCGAGATCTTCTTCGACCGCGGAGAAGCATTTGGCAACGATCCGAACGATCCAGAGCTGTATCCAGGCGGGGAAAATGAACGCTATCTGGAAGTATGGAACCTGGTATTTTCCCAATTCAACCATAATCCGGATGGCACCTACACGCCGCTGCCGAAGAAAAACATCGATACCGGTGCTGGCTTGGAGCGTCTCGCTTCCATTCTGCAAGGCGTGGACAACAACTATGAAACCGACTTGTTGTTCCCATTGATTGAAGAAACAAGCCGCATCTCCGGTGTTGCCTATAAATCGAATCCAGAACTGGACGTTGCCCTGAAGGTCATCGCGGACCATACACGTACTGTCGTGTTTGCTATCGGTGATGGTGCGCTGCCGTCCAATGAAGGCCGTGGCTACGTCATCCGCCGTCTGCTGCGCCGCGCTGTGCGCATGGGCAAAATGCTCGGTATTGAAAAGCCGTTCCTGTACACCCTGACAAAGACAGTCGGGGATATGATGGGCGAATTCTACCCGGAAGTAGTCGAGAAGCGGGCGTTCATTGAAAAAGTTATTCGCGGCGAAGAAGAGCGTTTCCATGAAACATTGAATGATGGTCTCGCCATTCTTGCGCAAATGGTAGAAGCGACAAAAGCAGCCGGCAAAACGCAGTTGTCCGGCGCTGATTCCTTCAAGCTGTATGATACGTACGGCTTCCCGATCGACCTGACCGAAGACTTCGCGCTAGAGCATGGATTGACCGTTGACCGTGAAGGCTTTGAGCAAGCGATGGAAGAACAGCGCGAACGCGCCCGTGCTGCCCGCCAGGAAGTGGACAGCATGCAGACACAAGGCGGCGTCTTGAGCGAGCTCACGGTTAAGAGTGAATTTGTTGGGTATAATGAATTGGTAGTGAATACCAAAGTTGCAGCAATCATTGCAAACAACCAGCTGGTTGAATCTGCGGAAGAGGGACAAACCATCCAGTTCGTACTGGAGCGGACACCTTTCTACGCGGAAAGCGGCGGTCAGATCAATGATGAAGGCTACTTGATTTCGGATGAAGTAAAAGTCCGTGTGACCGATGTGCAAAAAGCGCCGATGGGCCAGCATGTACACGCGGCAGTTGTCGAGGCTGGCACGTTGCGTGTGGGAGCTTCCATCCGTGCGGAAGTAAATCGGGAAGCGCGACTGGATATTGTCAAAAACCATACCGCGACCCACTTGCTGCATCAAGCGTTGAAAGACGTATTGGGCACACACGTCAATCAGGCGGGCTCTCTGGTAGCACCGGAGCGTTTACGCTTTGACTTTACCCATATCAGCTCGATCACTCCGGAAGAACTGAATCAAATTGAAGCGATCGTCAACCAGAAAGTATGGGAAAACATCGGCGTGAACATCATGAACAAGTCTTTGACCGAAGCGAAAGCAATGGGCGCGATGGCTTTGTTCGGTGAAAAATATGGAGATGTGGTCCGTGTCGTGCAAGTGGGCGAATACAGCCTGGAGCTGTGCGGCGGCTGCCATGTGACCAACACAGCAGAGATCGGCTTGTTCAAGATCATAAGCGAAGGCGGAATTGGTGCCGGAACTCGCCGGATTGAAGCAGTGACAGGCCGTGGTGCATACCAATATCTCAACGCACAGCTGCAAACGCTCCGTGAAGTGGCAAGTGTGATCAAATCTCCGCTCCTGTCTGAAACTCCGGCACGTGTGGAAGGATTGCAGCAGCAGCTGAAAGAAGTGCAGCGCGAAAATGAATCCCTGCGCGGCAAATTGGGTAATATCGAAGCAGCTTCCCTCACCGAGCAGATGAAGCAGATTGCTGGCGTGAATGTCTTGGCGGCACGCGTTTCCGCAGTCGACATGGACAGCTTGCGCGGCATGGTGGATGAGCTGAAAAACAAGCTGGGCTCCGCCGTGATCGTATTGGGTGCGGTAGAGGGAGACAAAGTAAATCTGGTAGCAGGGGTAACCAAGGACCTGATGGACCAAGGCTTCCATGCGGGCAAGATCATCAAAGAAGTTGCTACACGCTGCGGCGGTGGCGGCGGCGGTCGTCCAGACATGGCGCAAGCGGGCGGAAAAGACCCGGCGAAGCTGGCGGAAGCCCTCGAGCTTGTGAAGGATTTGGTGCAAACCCAAACGGCAGCCAAGTAATGTCGAAAAACAGTTAGAAAAGAAAAATGTTGTGGAAAAACAAGGATTTGCCTGGTCAAAAGGCGAATAGACTTGATAGAGAATGAAACCAGGAAGGAATATCCTTTCTGTATGGTGAATCGAGGTGTTGGTAATGAATTCCATGGACAATACCATGAAGTACACGGTACCCAACGAGACCAGCGAGTCAGATGTGCGGGAAACCCTGACAGAGGTGTACAATGCGCTCCAGGAAAAAGGGTACAATCCCATCACCCAAATTGTCGGTTATTTGCTTTCAGGTGATCCGGCTTTTATTCCACGCCACAATAATGCACGCAGTCTGATCGGGAAAATTGAACGTGATCGATTGTTGGAAGAACTGGTAAAGGTATATTTGTCACAGAATCGCTGAAAGATAGTACAGGAGTGACAGCATGCGGATTATGGGGCTTGATGTCGGAGAACGGACGATTGGAGTGGCGGTCAGCGACGAAATGGGCTGGACCGCCCAAGGCATAGAAACCATCCAGCGTCAGTCCAACGAAAAAGATTTCAACCGCCTGCAAGCATTGATCCAAGAGTACCAGATCACCGAGATTGTCGTCGGCTTGCCGAAAAACATGAACGGCACGATTGGTCCCAGCGGAGAAAACTGTAAAGCATTTGCGGAAAAGGTAGCTGCTCGCACATCGCTTCCCGTCCACTTGTGGGATGAGCGATTGACCACGATGGCCGCCCAGAAGATGCTGATTGCAGCAGATGTGAGCAGGCAAAAACGAAAAAAAGTGATTGATAAAATGGCGGCCGTGTTAATCCTGCAGGGTTATCTGGACGCGAAATCGAGGTGATTCCATGAGTGAAGAGATGATGGAAGAGTTTGAAGTAGGCGACGTGATCGCCCTTACGGAAGAAGGTACAGAAGAGCCCAGAGATTTTCGGATCATGTATATTTTTGATATCGAAGATCGCTCCTATCTCGTGCTTGTCCCCGTAGACCAGGAAGAGCAAGAGGAGTATGAGGTGCACTTCCTGCGCTATGAAGGAACCGATATGCTGGCCCCCATTGAAGATGATGAAGAGTGGGAGCAGGTTGAGGCTACCTTTGAAACGCTGATTGCCGATTTGGAGAAAGATGATAGTATCTAAGAGGGGCCGCGTGCCCTTCTTTTTCTTTTGCCCATGATGCAAGCGCGGACAATCTCCGTTATAATGGAGAACGATATGCAAAGGGAGGAGGATAAGATGCAGATTCAAAAGAAAGAGAAGGATAATCAGCCGATGAAGAGCATCAAACAAGACGAAAAGCGCAGACGCAGAGGACGATTGCCGAAGATCATCGCCCTCTTGGGTCTCTTACTCATAGTGGTCCTTGGAAGCGGTGGTTTCTATCTATACTCGCAGCTGCAGCCTGTCACCGCAGAGGGACAAGCAGTGAAAAAGGCAGTGAGCATCCCGCCTGGCACATCCGTTCGTGAGATTGGACAACTCTTGGAGCAGCAGGGACTGATCCGCAATGGTACGCTGTTTGCTTATTATGCCCAAAGCAAGGGCATCGGAAATCGCCTGCAGGCAGGTAATTACAATTTCCAAGTCGGGCAAACTATCGATGAGCTGTTGAATACGATGGCAAACGGTGAAGCTGTTGTTGAAGCCGTGCGCTTTACGATTCCGGAAGGGTTGAATGTGGAACAGATTGCCAACCGGCTTGCTGAACAAAAGCTGGTCGACAAAGCGGCCTTTTTAAAGGAAGTCAATGAAGGCGCTTTTCCGGAGTTCCCGTTCGTAGCCCAGATCCCGAAAAGCAAGGATCGCAAGCATCGCTTGGAAGGGTATCTGTTCCCGGAAACCTATGAAGTGAAAAAAGGGGCTACTGCACACGAAATTATTGCCAAAATGCTGGGCCAATTTCAAAAAGAGATGAAACCGGAATGGCTGGAGGCGTTGAAAAAACGGAATATGACACTGGATCAGGCGGTCAATCTCGCCTCGATTGTCGAGCGCGAAGTCGTGGTGGACAAAGAAAGACCGATCGTAGCCGGTGTGTTTTATAACCGCATTCGGGACAAGTGGATGCTGCAGTCCTGCGCCACCGTCCAGTTCGTCCTGGGAAAACAGCGTGATCGGATTACCTTTGCGGATCTGGAAGTGAAAAGTCCGTATAACACATACATCAATCCGGGACTTCCGCCTGGACCGATTGCCAGTCCGGGAAGAGCATCCCTCGCTGCAGTCGTTCAGCCGGTTTCCCATGATTACTTCTTTTTTGTGACGAAAAAGGATGGGACCTCGGAGCACTATTTCTCCAAAACTTTTGAAGAGCATCTGTCGAAAGATGCAAAAAGTCGCGGAAACTGGTGATTTAGACTGTGTTCGACCCACAACCTATGGTATACTATTCCGGTTGCCAGTTTTAACGGGGGTGAAACCTGTGATTACCAATCCAACAATAGAGGCCTACCTGACAAAGCTGGTACCCGAGCGTTCCCCGCTGCTCAGCCGCATGGAGGCGGAGGCAGCGGCCGAAGGAATTCCCATCATACAGCTTCCTGGTGCCCAAACGCTGCGCTTGCTGCTGCTGCTGCATCGTCCGACTTCGATTTTGGAGGTGGGGACGGCGATCGGTTACTCTGCGATATGGCTGGCCGAGGCGGCTCCGCAGGCAAAAGTAGTGACGATGGAGCTTGATCAGGAGCGCATTGTCCGCGCTGAGCAGAATATTCGAGAAGCAGGACTTCAGGATCGAATCGAGATCATAGCCGGAGATGCGACAGCCGGATTGCCGGAGCATTACCGATTTGATTGTCTGTTTATTGATGCATCAAAGGGCCAATATCAGAAGTTTCTTGATTTGTACTTGCCTCATCTGGCCGATGGCGGACTCGTCATTTGCGATAACGTACTGTTTCGCGGTCTGGTCGCTCAGCCTGAACAGGTGGAGAAGCGTTTGCGTCCGATGGTGGACAAGCTGATCCGCTTTAACGAAGGGCTTCGGGATCATCCTTTATTGGAAACAGTCTTTCTCCCCGTAGGAGACGGCATTGCGGTTAGCGTGAAAAAACAACAGACGTAGGCAGTTTTTGAAAAATGTTTGCACGAGCAAGAGGAAGGAGACATCATCATGGGTCACCCCGTATTGATTGGGGTAGCCGGGGGAAGCGGATCCGGCAAAACCACGGTAGCTACGGAGCTTTATCGACAGTTTCAGAATGAGAGTGTTACCTTGATCGAACAGGATTCCTATTATAAGGACCAAAGCCATCTGAGCATGGAAGAACGTGTACTTACCAATTACGATCACCCCTTCGCCTTTGACAACGATTTGCTGATGTTTCATCTGCAAGAGTTGCTCGCACGTCGGCCGATCCAAAAACCGATTTATGATTTCAAAATCCATAATCGTCAGCCAAACACCATTTTGGTAGAGCCGAAGGATGTCATTATCCTGGAAGGCATGCTGATTTTGGAAGATCCGCGTATCCGTGATTTGATGGATATCAAGGTCTTTGTGGATACGGATGCCGATGTGCGCATCGTACGCAGAATCCAGCGGGACATTGAAGAGCGCGGAAGAACACTGGACTCGGTGGTGAATCAGTATCTGTCGGTGGTGCGTCCGATGCACCTGCAGTTCATCGAGCCGACCAAGCGTTACGCGGATGTGATTATTCCTGAGGGCGGATACAACCGCGTAGCATTGGATCTGTTGTCCACCAAGATTCGCGGGATCTTGGCAGAGAAGCAGTTTAGTTAAGCGATACTTTCGCCTACATAGGACGGTTGTGAGGAGCACCTGAGAGGGTGTTCTTTTTTTTTTTTTGCTCTGATCATGCTCTGACAATCGGGATTTATCATAAAAGGAGAGTTGATGACAAGGGGGAGCATGGGTATGAATGATGAGCGTATAAGCAAGATTGCAGAAAATCTGATTTCTTACAGTCTGGATGTGCAAGCCGGGGAGCACGTCATGGTGATGGTTGTCGATCAAGGAGAAGAGCTAGCCAAGGAATTGGTCAAGCAACTGTACGCCAAAGGTGCGTTTCCCCACGTTCGTATACAGCGCCCGTCGCTGCAGCGGGAATGGATGAAAGGATTGTCGGAGGCACAGGCGGTACAGCTCGCTGAATGGGAAAAGCCATTTTGGCAGGGCATGCATGGGTTTATCGGCATATACGGTTTAACGAACGACAGTGAGATGAGGGATGTACCGGAGGAAAAGAGCAGAATCTACGGCATGGCATTTGAGGATATTTTTCACTATGTCGATAATCGCTCAAAAGGAGTACGTATTAACTACCCCACTGCCTCCTTGGCGCAAAAGGCGAACATGTCTACAGAGGCTTTCACCCAATTTTATTTTGACGTCTGTGCCATGGACTATCGCAGGATGTACGAAGCATGCCAGCCGCTTCATGAACTGATGGACCGGACGGACAAGGTCCGGATAACAGGACCGGGAACAGAGCTCACTTTTTCGATTAAGGGAATCGGGACAAAGATCGCAGCGGGGAAAGGGAATGTTCCTGATGGCGAAGTGTACACATCACCGGTTCGCGATTCGATCGAGGGGGTCATCACCTACAATACGCCCAGCAACTATAAGGGAACTACGTTTGAAAATGTGCGTCTAACGTTTCAGAATGGGAAAATTGTGGAGGCGTCTGCCAATCATACGGAGAAGCTCATTGAGATCTTGGACAGCGACGAAGGTGCTCGCTATATCGGGGAATTCGCCATCGCTTTCAATCCGTATATCCTAAATCCGATGGGGGACATCTTGTTTGACGAAAAGATTGCCGGCAGCTTTCATTTGACACCGGGACGCGCCTATGAAGCTGCTGACAATGGCAACCGCAGCATCATCCACTGGGACTTGATCAGCATCCAAAGGCCGGAGTATGGCGGTGGTGAAATCTGGTTTGATGATGTATTGATTCGCAAAGACGGATTGTTTGTTCATCCGGCGCTGCTCGGATTGAATCCGGATCGGCTGAAAGCATAGTAAAGAACCGCAAGCCCCTCCTTTTCGTCTGCTTTCCTGTTGCTGGAAAAAAGCAGCTGTCATAAGATGATAGAATAGAGGAGGGGAATCGGATGCATGCGAAGCTAAGTTCATTATTTCGTCCCATTCAAGGTAATGGCCGGGTCACTTCCTATCGGTACGTGGAAAGGAGTGCTTCCCCATTACTGAGGCCGTATGTATCCTGTTACTGGATGTCAGAGCCTGTGACTCTTTTGGAAAGGGCGAGCAGCATTCATACTGCCGCACAGATTGACCGTGTGCTGCCTGATGGATGCACCGATATCATTTTTACATACAGCCCCCTGCAGGACCGTTACTCCCTCCGCTTGATTGGCGCATTTACTGACCCGTTTGCCATCGTGTATGAGGAAGACAGTCCGATTCACCACTTTGGCGTCCGGTTTTTCCCGGGCGGAGCGTTTTCCCTCCTGCAAACAGCGATGGCGGAGTTTGGCGGCAGCAGCACCGATCTTGAGCTCATCCTGCCGGGAAGCGTTCAGAGACTCTGCGAACGGTTATTTGCGGGCCGTTCGCTGGATGAAAAAACGAAAGCGATGGAGGAGTTTTTGCTTTCTTGCTTACGCGAACACGGAGCGGTGCAAGATGACGTGATGGCCAATCTGCTTTATCGGATCTTTGAGTCCGGCGGAAAAATGACGGTCCGTGAGCTAGCGAAAGCGGAATATCTCAGTGCCATATGAATCGAAAATTTTCGCAATGGATCGGCTTGAGTCCGAAAAAGTTCAGCCAAGTGGTGCGGTTTCAAAACATGCTGCAGCAAATCAGCAGGAGACCTGCAGGTGATTGGGAATCGTTTGCATGGGAGCACGGATATTTTGATACTTCGCATTTCATTCATGACTTTACGAAACATTACGGTGCGACGCCTGCTGTTGCCGCTGAAGAATATCAAAGGATGTCCGATTTTTACAATCCCGCTTATCCGTAATTGGTTATAATGAAACCATACCAATCTATGGAAAAGGCGTACGGAAAGGATTGAATGTGATGAGCGGCGTATTTGCAGTGCGAGACCATCTTTTAGATGAATTGGAGCTGGCAGTCCGGACGAGTGAGGCTTTGATCACGCGTATCAAGCCGGAAGAATGGGACTATCGGCCGAAGGATAATATGCGGAGTTTGCTAGAATTGGTCCATCATCTCGTATCGATACCGGCATCGGATCTGGCCATCCTGCAAGAAAAAACACAATCTGAGGTCGAGCAGGTGGAAAGCCTCGTGCACACGCTCACCGATCCGCACGAATTGGCCGCGCAGATGCGAAAACATGCAGAAATGCTGCGGGCGTATATGCTGTCTCTCTCTGAAGAGGAGCTGCTGCACAAATCTACGAAAGCCTTTTATTTAGAGCATGGCGTCGTGCAAATCAAATGGCTGATTGAGATTGTGACTCATACCTTCCACCATCGTTCCCAGCTGTACAATTATTTGAAAGCGCTGGGGCATGAGCTGCATTTTTTCGTTTTGTACGGATAAGGCAGAGGGAGAAAGGCAGATGACGACCGTGTGGGCAGCAAAACATATCAGTGTGTCGATCGACCGAACGCCGGAAGATGTCTATGAATTTGTCATTACCCCGGATCACTTTCCGAAATGGCTCACCTCTTTCTGCTTGTCTATTCAACTCGTGGAGGAGGAGTGGATCATCGAAACAGAAGAAGGACCGATGGGGATTCGATTCTGTGAGCGAAATGAGTACGGCGTGCTGGATCATGTGGTGACGCTAGCTTCCGGAGAACAAATCTTGAACCCGATGCGAGTCGTTCCGAATGGTTCGGGAAGTGAGGTGCTGTTTACCTTGTATAAACGGCCACAGCAGTCAGAGGAGCAATTTTTGCTGGATGCAGCCAATGTCGAGAGTGATCTGCGCATGCTAAAGCAAGTGTTGGAAGGATAGCAAAGATGGCAGTCAGGACGAAAATCCTGGCTGCCTTTTTCTATTCTATGAATCTATAGCTTTTAAGCATCCAGAGAGCTGACCATACTGAAAAAGGAAAGGAGGAAGTCTATGAATCCTTCAACAAGCATCAAGCGCAGAAGCTTTTTGGTCTTGTTATTCCTTACGCTGCTCTGGTCGGGGCTGGTTGCCCGGCTGTGGTGGATACAGCTAGGGTCTCCCCACCATTTTTCCGCACATGGTGTGGATCTCATCAAAAATGCGGTACAGCAGCGCAGACAAAGCATCGTCCTGCATACGGGACGAGGAGATATCCTGGATCGGCACGGGCATCCGTTAACAGGCGCAGAGCAAAAAGCGCTGCTGCTCTTTCCTCTGGCCAAAGCAAACGTGGATGAGGATAAATTGCAGAAGGTGGCGTCGATTATCCACGAGCCGGTATCAATGCTGGAGCGTACGCTGCAGGAGGCGAAGGAGCCGGTCATGCTTCGTGATCCGGACAAGAAGCTCATCTCGTTGACGGACGAACAGGCTGATGCTGTGAATCGGCTGCAGATTCCCGGGCTGCTGGCTTTACCCGTGACGGAGCGGTATCGTCCAGATGGAGTGGCAAAACACGTCGTTGGCTATGTCAGCCAGAATCCAGACTATGTGAAAAGCGTGTATGAGGAGGAGTGGAAAGCTGGCAAGCTGGGCTTGGACACGATGGTGGGAGCGGCGGGGCTGGAGCGCAGCTTCGAACGGTTTTTGCAAGGGGTGGAGCCTTCTACCCTCTCCTATTATGTAGATGGGCATGGCGCGCCGCTGCGCGGTCTGGATGTACGGTACAGCAAGCAGGAACAGACGCTCTATCCGCTCTCGCTTGTGACGACATTGGACGCCGATATTCAGGAGCGAGTGGAGCAGATTGCCGATGAAAGCCATTTGCAATCCGGATCCATCGTGGTGTTGGATGCGAAAACGGGCGATGTCGTGGCGATGGTCAGCCGCCCGCTCTTTGACCAGACGAAGGTGGATGTCACGCGGGGCGATTGGCAAAACCATGCGCTGAAACAGATTCCGCCAGGTTCGGTGTTTAAAACCGTGGTAGCCGCCGCTGCGCTGGGTGAGGGCGTTGTCTCTCCGACAGACCGATTCGAGTGTACGGGTGAATACGGGAAGTACGGATTTTCCTGCTGGAAGAAGGATGGACACGGCTCGCTGACCATGGAAGAAGCTTTTGCCGAGTCTTGTAATATTGCCTTCGCGGAAATCGCCAAACGTGTCGGCGGAGAAAAAATCGAAGAGTATGCGAAAAAGCTGGGAGTCTCCTCGCAAGTGGGGCATGTCACACCCCAGCTGTTCAAGCTGACCGATTTTCACCAATTTGCCGGAGAAGACAAAGGAGTGGTGTTTGCCGAGAATTCTTCACGCACTGACGAAGGGATCTTAATACAGACCGCAATCGGACAGCGTGATGTGCGCATGACACCGCTGCAGGCAGCCAACCTCATGGTGACACTGCTCAATAACGGCAAGCCTCGCAGCGTACGGATTGTCGATCAGATCACCTATAAAAACGGGCTGAGCTTCACGCATTTTCCTCTACAGGAATTGCAGGTGGACGGGATTGATGCGGTGACGGCCTATAAACTGAAACGGATGATGCGCAAGGTCGTGACCGACGGCACAGGCATGGCGCTGGCGGATGAAACCTGGACGGTGGCAGGAAAGAGCGGCACTGCACAAGTCGGTTCCGCATCCGATGAACAAATGGCTCATCATTGGTTCGTCGGATACACACCTGTGGAAGAGCCGCGCTATGCCATCGCTGTAGTCGTCGAGAATCAGCCTGCTAACCGTTTGCATCAAGCGACGTCTGTGTTCGGACGAGTTGTCGAAGCTCTTGCCGCCCAATCAACGAAACCTGCTTTATCTCTCGCAGGGAATTCGCCAGAATAAAGGCCCGAGCCTGCACTTGATTGTGTTTTCCCACACCCGCGATTAACATGAGGGGGGAGTTGGAATTATACGCAGCGGTGACGGTTTTCTGCCAGATCGTCATCTTATCGCCGCGACTGGGGGAGAGCTTGCGTACCGTATGGCTGTGCCAGTCGCCGATGTAACGCCATTTGCCGGCCCCTCTCCTGTTTAAACGCCGGACCAGTCTGCGCAAATATTGATCGTCAAAATAGATGGAGCGGGGCTCATGGATAGCTCTGGGACCTGGTTCACTTGCGTATGTGATGACCCAGTCATGCTGGCCCAGTGGGTAACCCATCATGATTCCCCCTGTCTCCACGCTCGTATCTCTCAGCACGGCCTGCTCGATCTGCCGCCATGCGCTTTTCGTGATATACAGTGTGCTCATGATACGCTCCCTTCCTAGCGAATGGTATATGATATGACAAAACCCGGGTAAATGCCATTCAGGCTTACCCGGGTTTTCGTCGTTATTCGAGCTATGCAGCTTGCGAAACGGTATCTTGTTTACGGGCCCAGCTCACCATGAGATACACGATAGGCGTTGAGAGCACCGCAATGAGTATTTTCAGGGTATACTCGGTTGTAATGATTCCCCAGATTTCTTCCAGTGGGATCGTCCCGAAAAAGGCAACGAAGGTAAAGATCGCGGTATCGATCAATTGGCTGATCCATGTGCTGACGTTATTGCGCAGCCACAGATGCTTGCCTTGCGTTTTTTTCCGAATGCCCAAAAACAAAAAGATATCCAAGTGCTGGCTAATGGAGTACGCTACAATGGAAGCCAGCGCGATCCGGGGGACGGAGCCCAGCACTGCTTCGAATGCTTGCTGCTGATCATAAAAGGGGGCAGCGGGCACACGAATGGAAATGAAAAAGACGAAGGTCATCAAAATATTGGCGATAAGTCCGGTCCAGACAACACGTCGCGCAATGTGCTTCCCCCATACTTCCGAGATCGTGTTGTCGATAATGAAGGTGATCGGATAAAACAGGATTGCCACGGTGGCAAAGGCAAGACCGAGGTCCGCGATTTTGGTCGCCACGACATTGGCAAGGATCGAGGCGGCAGCGAAGATACCGACCAGGGTGATCAGTTTCTTCGTTCCGTCTGCGACTGGAACAAAGTCTTTCATGCTGATATTCCTCCCATAGTTTTGTTTTAACAGAGGCGGGTCTCGAACTCTGCTTGCCGCAAGGGCATTCATTCATAATATCTTGTCTTTCCGGAGGTTGTAAAGTTCTTTTCCTTTTCCTCGGGTACATGCACGCATGGGCGTTCGCCTACATACATTTAAGTAAGCAGTCATCCTGACTTGGAGGTGGCACCGTGTCCAGCATCTTTATGGCCCTTTCCCTGTTCATCAAAGAGCTTGTCATGTTTGTTGCGTATGTAAAAAACAATGCTTTTCCGCAACCGCTTCCTGAGGCGGATGAAGAGAAATATTTGCGCTTGATGGCGCAAGGGGACGCTTACGCCCGGAATAAGCTGATCGAACATAATCTGCGCTTGGTGGCTCACATCGTCAAAAAGTTCGAGAATACAGGTGAAGACAGCGAAGATTTGATCTCCATCGGCACGATTGGATTGATCAAGGCGATCGAGAGCTATCAGGTGGATAAGGGGACGAAATTGGCTACTTATGCTGCACGCTGCATTGAAAATGAGATTCTGCTGACAAAGGCATCCATTCAGATGGGTGCTTTTTTTACACGACTACATCTCCAAAAGGACCTCAGTGGAAGCATTTTTTATTTTTGCCGGTTCCTTAACACTCGTCTATACAGTCCTTCGCGCAGCTACATACAATGAGATGCACCTATACAGCAAAAAGCAATTCGAAAGGTGGGAAGAGCGGACACATCCAATACTGTGCAGACAGATCCAGCTGCTGCTATAGGCCATTGGCGCTGGATCCACCCTCATTTTTGCGAATGGAGAAAAAACGGTCTTGAAGGAGGAGAAGATGGCAAAGCGATACCTGCGAATAGCGAGCAGCAAATGGCACAAATGGAAGATTGTCAAAAATGCTGGCTATTCACACATCCAACCGAATACAAGTCTCTACTCCCACCGTACGTTAATGATGTTTTTGCGCCGGTACGGGACGGTTTTTGTCAAGCCTGATCGCGGCTATGGCGGAAGCGATGTCATCTCGATCCAAAGGGAAAATAGCGGTTATACCGCGATCGAGCAGGAAGGAAAAAAAGCATTTGCCGATTCCGGACAGCTGCATGCATGGATTGAGTCAATCCGTAAAGGGAGAAGGTTTATCGTACAGCAGGGAATTGATTTGCAGCCACTGCATGGCTCCCCGGTCGATATCCGCACCATTTTGCAAAAAAATGAACAGGGAGAGTGGGAAGTGACCGGCCTGTTTGCCAAGGCTGCGAAAAAGGGCAAAGTCGTCACCAATGTGAAAGCAGGGGGGCGCGTATTGCGCGTGTCAAGCTATCTGAGCCAAGTAGGCAGGAAAGGAGCGGGGCGGCGAGCAACCCTGCAGCGGTTGAAGCAGCTTTCGCGCCAGGTCGCCCGTGCGTTTCATGCCCATTATACCAACCGTGTGTATGCGTTGGATATCGGTTTGGACCGCAGCGGGAAACTGTGGCTGATTGAAGTGAATACCCATCCCAGCTTCACGATATTAAAAAGGATCGACCATCGCATGTATCAGCGGGCAATCAAGCTGCGAAGAAAAAGACCATCCTGAGATGGTCTTTTTTGGGTTTCTATCTTCCGTTGATTTGGCGCATATAGCCCACGATTTTTGGATACAAAGACCGATCATGATGGTAGCGGAACAATTGATAGCGAGGACCCGTATTTACTTCCAAAATCCAGATGCGCAGCTTTTTGTCGATCCCGATATCCAGCCCTAGCTGGCGCATGCGGTAACGATTCCCGAGGGTTTCGGCGACGCTCATGCCTACACGATTAATGGTGTTCTCGACTCGCTGACAACGCTCCTCCGAGCATCCCAGACTCATTTTGAGAGACGGGCCCAGATTGATCGGCTTCCCTCCACGACAATGGTTGGTGACGATTTTTCCGGGTGCTGCCCATTTCCCGATCGTCCCCATTACTTTCCACTCGCTTTCAGGACGCAATATGAGCAAGCGATAATCGATTGGGCGTTTTTTGATGGAGACCAGATTGATTCCTTTCTGGATCAGATAGCGCTTTTTACTGCTCATTAATCGGCGGAGGAGCTGCAGCAACGCAACTTTGCTGTTCACCCGATAGCGCTTCATATCTTTTTGTATGGCAAAAGAAGTCTTGCCCCGCCGTTTGACCCGGATGATTCCATAACCTCCTGAACCGACAACCGGTTTTATATAGAGCGTGTCGTGGCGCTGGAGCATGCTCCATAAATAATGCGGCGAAAACAGATGGGTTTCCGGCAAATGCTTGCGGATGGAGGGATATTGGGCCAAAACGCGGTGCTTGATCCACTTGCTGGCAATTTTCATATAAGGTCGCTCCTTGCATATGATTTCAATGTTCTATGGTATTCACACGCTGGAATGCCCGTCTGTACGTATGTCTGTGAGAAAGAAAGATGAAGAAAAGTAAAGGAAAGTGAAAGAAATTTAGTACCATTGACCCTGTTTTCAAGGGGGGAAACTGCCGAATAACCATGTATGACTAGGTTTGGGACTATTCGCTCAAAATGCCAATTGGAAAATTTTAAGCCCTTATTCGATCACCAAAATTCCTCTATGATGGGTTTGTACCCAGTTGCATGGCAACGTTGGGAAAAACATCACAGCTAGGAGGAAGAGAAAATGACGAAACGCGATTGGTTGCTTAAGTCCTCGATGACCGTCATGCTGAGTACGTCCCTGTTGATGTTCGCTGAAGGTGGACAAGCTGCATTGGCAGCAACAAATTCACAAGATTCTGCAAAAGCGGAGCAAGTGGTAAGCTTGGCAAAATCTCTTGTGGGAAAAGATTATCAATCTGGCGCAAATGGCCCGTCCCAATTTGACGCACCCGGATTGGCTGCTTACATATACGGAAAAGTGGGTATCCATGTAAGCGATAGCGTTTCCGCACTCTACAAAGCTGGCAAAGCGGTAGACAAAAACAAGCTGCAGCCTGGTGATTTGTTGTTCTTCACCCTAAGCAGCTCGAAAACGCCTTCTTACCTGGGGATCTACATTGGCGACAATAAATTCGTTTATGCGAACCAAGGTTCCGATGAAGTCATCACCAAGTCAATGTCGACCTATTACAAAGGCAAGCTGGTAGGGGTACGCCGCCTGTTGGATGGCAGCGCGTCGACATCGACAACCCAGCCAACACCGTCAACACCATCAACACCACCGGTAACCACGCCTGTCGAGAACCCGGCTGCTGGCGATGAAATTACTCCGGTAGATCCTACGCCAACACCAGAACCGGCACCAGCTCCGGCTCCTGTCGTTTCGAAAGGCGATAAAATTATCAATGCAGGTATGAAATATCTGGGGATCCCTTATAAATACGGCGATTCCCGTTCGGACAAGCGCTATATGGATTGCTCCGACTTTACGTACAATACCTTTAAAGATATCGGTATCAAGATTCCAACCAACTCCCGTTCCCAAGCGACCTACGTGAAAGAACACGGGACGCCGGTATACGATGTAGACAAGCTGCAAAAAGGCGATCTGATCTTCATGATGAGCTATAAAGGTTCAAAAGAATCAAGCTATTCTGGCATTGATCCGCTCAAGCAACGCATCACGCATGTGGGCATCTACATGGGCGATGGCAAGATTTTGCACACCTACGGCTCGGGCGGTGTACGCATCACCAAGTTTACCAACACCTCTTGGGAGTATCGCTTCGTAATGGGCGGTCGTCCGTACTAAGCAAGCAGCATAAGCAAACCCACTTTTCCGGGATTTCTCCGTGGAAAGTGGGTTTTTCATTTCTCCGTAAGATTTTTGATTCAAGAAAACAAGCATCTGCTGCATATCTTCTCTGCAAGGAGGGGATAAGGGTGGAGCTCCGATTTACCGAAGGCGAAATGGCCGAAAGTATCCGTTCTGACTGCTATCGTTACTTGCTGGAAAAGTACAGGAGGGAGAAAAGGGATGATCGGGATCTACGCGAGGGTCAGCACAGAGGAGCAGGCACGCAGCGGATTTTCCCTGCAGGACCAGCTTCGGGCTTGTCGGGAAAAAGCAGCCACGGATGAAGTGATCGAGTATGTCGATGAGGGCATTTCTGGTGAGTTTCTGGATCGACAGGCCCTGTCCATGCTGCGGCAGGATGTACGGGAGGGGCGGATCAAACGGATCATCTGCCTCGATCCCGACCGTTTGTCCCGCAAGCTGATGCATCAGCTGCTTTTGACGGATGAATGGGATGGGAAGGGAGTCGAGCTGCAATTTGTAAACGGCGATTATTCAAAAACCCCGGAAGGCCAATTGTTTTACAGCATGCGCGGGGCCATCGCCGAATTTGAAAAAGCAAAAATCAATGAGCGGATGAGTCGTGGACGCCGGGAAAAAGCGAGGCAAGGTCGCGTCCTGCGTGACTTCCAAATTTACGGCTACGATTATGATAAACATACGGAGTCCTTGGTCATCAATCCGGAAGAGGCGGCGGTTATCCGCCAAATCTTTCAGCTGTTTACCACCCCGCATACAAACATTCAAGGGATGAACGGCATCGCCAATTGGTTGACGGAGCAGGGGATCCCGACCAAGCGAGGGGCAAAAAAGTGGCATCGCCAGGTGGTCCGGCAAATTTTGACCAACCGTACGTACCTCGGCATGTTTTATCAAAACCGCTGGAATACGGAGGGCATGCTGGCGAATCGCCATGACCCCATGCAGGAAAAGCGGGCCATGCGTGAGCGGCCGGTTGAGGAATGGATCGGGATCCCATGCCCGGCCATCATTTCGCAGGAGATGTTTGAACAAGCGCAGCTGCGGTTGGAAGAGACCAGACGACGATTCGCGGGAAAAAGCCTGCAAGCATACCTGCTGAGCGGGTTGGTTCGCTGCGGAGAATGCGGGGAAGCGATGATCGGCAAGCAGGTCCATAATTGGGGCAAGCGGGCATATGAATACGCGGATCGAAAGCGAAGCGCCTCCACCAACCATTCATGTGGAAACAAAATACGCTGCCAGATGCTGGACAGCCATGTCTGGGAAGCCATCAGCAAGTGGCTGCGAAACGAGAGCGCCCTCGCGCAAACCAGTCTGCAAGCGCCTTCGCAGGAGTCTGCTTCTCACCATCTGGCGGCGCTCAAACGGGAAAGACAAAAGGCGGCAGCGGCCAAGCAGCGGCTCTTGAAGCTGTATGCCACAGGCCAGGGAATGGCGGAAGCCGAGCTTTGGGAAGCGATGGAGCAATGGGCGAAGAAAGAGGAGCGACTCATCGCCCAAATCGCCGAAGAAGAAAAACGCAGAGAGGAGCAGCAAGACGAGCCGGATCAAAAGGGGCTTTTGCAGGAGGCCGTGATTCATTACCTGCAAACCGCCCCACAAGAGCTCAGTTTGGAGGATCGCCGCGAATTGATCCGCCATATTGTCCGAGAGGTTCGCGTTTATCATCAGGCGATTGAAATCATCACGTTTTAAGCATGCCTGGAGCTAAATTGGACGGATGGCCACCGGCAACTGCTCATGCCATTTCTTCTCTCCTTGCATCTCATGTTAGAAGACATGTGGGAGGTGAGAAGAGATGGCTTTCAATTTTCCGGGGCCTCCCGGTGGAGGGAACTTTCCGCCGCCTCCGCAAGGCCCACCACCAGCAGGGCAACAATTTTTCGGGAGACAACAAAGACAAAGGCGCAGATTTGGCTCGTTCCGCCCATGTCTGTTCCGTTTTACCTTTGTTTGGCTGCGCAACGGCAACCAGTTCTGGTTTTATCCTGTCTTTATCCAACCGGGCGGCGTTGCGGGCTACCGTTGGACGGGCAACAGATGGAGATTTTACGGCTTGGATACGCGCCGTGTAGTTGACTTCGATTGTTTTTAAGCGGCCGCCTGCCCGAAACTTTCGGGTGGGCCTTTCTTTAGATGGTCGCTTCTGCGGCATGCGCGCATTTGACCATGAAAAGGAGATTCTGATGCATCTGCGCAGTTTGAAGAAGACGAAAAAGGATGTTTCCTTGCATGATCCGATCGGGACGGATAAGGAAGGGAACGAAATCACGC
>NZ_SDKD01000017.1 GCF_004521915.1 Brevibacillus migulae
TTCAATTGATGATTTTGAGGAATTTTAGATTGATGTTGACAGATTATCGTAATTGAAACGAAATAAGTTATTGTCAATTACCCTGGTTTTTCCTCTTATATGAAAAGAAACAGGGTTTGACAAAGAGACATCTTTTTAATGATGTATCTTTGTCATTTCCTATTCTCAAGCTCCGCCAAATACTTCAGAAATTTCATATATCTAAAGCAGCTGAAAGTTACTTTATGATTAGATCATTATTCCAAAAAAATTACATCATCCATCTGAAGGTTGTGATTAAGACCGTTAGTCGATTGTGAATACTATTCAGTTTTTATTTTTATTTGTAGGGAAGGGGTGTGGATATAACTTAGGTTAATCTCAGTTTGGTTCTTGATTTCCTCATAACGATCTAAAGATCATAAAATCCTTAAATTTAGTAAGTACAGTAAATGGGCTGGAACTGAATGTGTTGAGTTAAAAATGACCAAAGTGAAAAAAGAGAGGAAATGGAGCTTTAAAAAACCAATTTTGTTTCACCAGAAGTTCAATCTCAAATAGCAAACAAAAGTTAAACTCACTAATAAATATTTGCATCACTCCTGTGTCTTTTCCTACGATACAGAAAAGGAGTGAAGGAACGTGTACGCACAAACATTTTCAGGAACGGTATATGGAATAGACGGTCTACTAGTAACGGTAGAAGTAGATATTGCAAATGGTTTGCCCCAATTTGAAATAGTCGGCCTCGGCGGATCCGCCATAAAGGAAGCACGGGATCGCGTCCGAGCGGCACTGCGCAACAGCGGCTATGATTTTCCAATGCAAAGAATAACGGTCAATCTGGCCCCAGCAGATTTACGGAAGGAAGGATCGGGGTTTGACCTCTCCATTGCAATGGGTATCTTGCTCGCTTCCCAGCAAATCAAGCAACGCGAGGAGAAGATTTTATTTCTAGGGGAAATGGCATTGGACGGCACATTGCGTCCGGTTACAGGCGTATTGCCAATTCTTTTGCAGGCCAAAAAACAAGGCTATACCCATGTCATTCTTCCCGAAGCCAATCGTGAAGAAGCCTCGCTTGTCGATTTACACATCCTGCCTGCAGCATCGTTACATGACATTGTCCGGGTATGGAAGGAAGAAAAGCTCGTTGAATGCGTAGAAAGTAGTCAAATACGCGCACACAAAATCAGTCTGGCAGAGGTTGCAGGGGAAACGCCAAAGTCATACGATTTTTCACATGTATACGGACAAGCCCATGTGAAGCGAGGACTGGAGGTAGCTGCTGCCGGGTTTCATAACGTACTGTTGGTTGGGCCCCCAGGCTCCGGAAAGACAATGCTCGCCAATTGCCTTCCTACCATTATGCCGGAAATGAGCATGGAAGAGGCATATGAAGTCACAAAGATTTACAGTATTGCTGGTCATCTGACTCGGAGAAGCGGCCTGATCCAGGAACGGCCTTTTCGAGCGCCGCATCATACGGTTACACAGGCAGCGTTGGTCGGAGGAGGGAATCAAATCCCGCGTCCAGGAGAGTGCAGCCTTGCCCATGGAGGCATTCTGTTTCTGGATGAAATGCCCGAATTTTCGCGATACGTCCTGGAAGTATTGCGGCAGCCGATTGAATCCGGGCAGTTAACCATCGGGCGTTCCAAACAAGTTTTCACGTACCCCGCACGTTTCCTATTGGTCGGATCGATGAACCCTTGTCCGTGCGGGTACTTTGGGACTCGTGAGCAAAAAGAATGCTCCTGCACTCCGCAGCAGGTTCAAAAA
Source organism: Brevibacillus migulae (assembly GCF_004521915.1). Lineage (GTDB taxonomy): Bacteria > Bacillota > Bacilli > Brevibacillales > Brevibacillaceae > Brevibacillus_F > Brevibacillus_F migulae. Next base: position 1,762 of record NZ_SDKD01000017.1, read on the forward strand.
TACCGATCGCGCCTTTCCGGGCCATTGCTAGACCGTATCGACATCCATCTGGAGGTGCCAAGGGTCTCTGTAGAGGATATGGATCGGCGAATCGAGGAAGAATCGTCGAGCGCAATCAGGATGCGCATTGAGCAGGCAAAAACGATACAAGAAAAACGTTTTTCACATCGTCCCCATCATCCCTTTAACAGTGGCATGAACGGGCGGGATATTCGTTCGTATATCCGACTGGGAAAGGACGCTCGGGACATGCTCCGTTTAGCCTTCGAAAAGATGGGGCTAAGTGCGCGTGCTTATGATCGAATATTGAAAGTGGCTCGAACAGTGGCTGACTTGGAAAAGTCTGAACAGGTCGAAGCTTCTCATGTGGCAGAAGCGATACGCTACCGGGCTTTGGATCGTGAACTTTAGAATAGATGTAGATTTAAAGTAGTAACCAGAAAATTGCGTATGTAGTGCTATTTCGTTAGTCTATCTTAAACTCCATATGAATTCATTTTCTTTGTAAAAGCACCATTTTAAGGTGCTTTTTTGTTTATGAGAAAATATGTGAACAAAACTTCACAAATCTAACCCTGTAAATATTTGTCGAAATTAAGAGGCTTAATTCTATGAAGAAATGGGTGAATATTAATGTCGAACTATGTAAATAAATGACGTTTTTTAATTCTATGTTAAAAAATGGGTCGATAGTATTATGAAAATGTACTAATTATATTCCATAATGTGGGGGTAAAGGGAATGGCAGTATCTCGTAGTGAACGTAATGAAGACAGAAGAGATGCAAGATTAGACAAGGCAATAGCACAGGCGGCTCAGCAAGCAAAACTTCAAGCTGAAACAAAAAAAGCAAGTACATCAAAAACAAGTAGCACATCTCAAGTTGAAACAAACACATCAAAAACAACAACCACAAAATCTGTCGCAGTTGTAGATAAAGTTGAAATTAGTGATGCAGCTAGAAAAGCACTAGAACAGAGTAAGAAAACATCTAATAGTTCTACAAGTAGTAATAGCTCTGCAAGCAGCACAATAACAACAACAACTAGTACGAATAGTTCCAATATTACTAAGACAACTACGGAAGTATCACAACAAACGGATCATTCAAAGCTAAAGCTTATGCAAGTCGAGATAGGAGCAGGAGTTGGCGGTAGTAAAACACAGCCCAAACTTTCATCACCAATAGATGCAGCATTAGATACAAGCTGGATAAAAAAAGAAATCAATAAAAACGTTGAAAAAAATGATAAGGAAAAAACTAAAGTTACTACTGGGGGAGGAAATTCGACAGTAAATAAGCCAGTGACCACTAACTCAAGTAAGCCTAATGAAAAAACATTGCCTCAAGCAATGGGCGAAGCAGCTATTGGAGGACAAATAGGTGGATTGGGTACAAAAGTAGCAGAACAAGTTGGTAAAACAATTTTGGGCAATTCTCCAAGTGTACCCAAAGTGGGTACATATGGTAATTTAATAGCAACTTCAGTAGATGTTTCGTATAGTATTTCACAAAATCTTTCCCAAGGTAAGCCAGTAACCGGAACAGTTACCAAATCTATTCCCCAAGCAGTTACAGAAGCTGGAACCAGTATGGCAATGCAAGGAGCAGGTTATGCAGGAACAGCAGCATTGTTAACCGGAACGGGACTGAGTACAGGTGGAGTCGGTCTCGTTGCTGGAGGAGTCGCATATGCGACAAGTGTAGTAGATGCAAAATTGGGTATTTCCGGAAAAGTTGCTGATGCAGCTGAGCTAGAGAATAAACGCATTAAAGAAGTTGGGAAAGAGATCAAGGAATATATAGATCGTGATAAACAAACGGGATACGGAGACTTATCAAGTAAAGACAAAGGAAAAGTTGATAAGGCAATAGAAAATATTGCGAAGGAAAATCAAAAAATAAAAGAAGCGAAAGAAAAGTGGTTAGAAGCTGATAAAGCTAATGATATAGAGGGAAAAAAAGCAGCAGAGAAGGAGGCCAAAGAAGCTCGTGAAAGAGGAGGAACTCTTGGCAAGGAAGATAAAGTTGACAAAGTGAAAGAACTAAATGACAGGATTAGGGAAGCAAAAGAACGATGGAAAGATGCAGATAATATTAAGGATCCAGTCGAAAGACAAAAAGTAAAAGATAAAGCCCACGATGATGCGAATAGAGCTAGATCTCAAGGTGGAACGTTGTTATAATAGGTCATCACACATTTAGAATAGTAGTTACTAAATGAAATTTTTATCACTTATTGCTCTATTTATGAAAGGATTTGAAAAAATGCATCATAGACTTTCTATTTTGTTAAGTTCACTAATTATCGTATTTCTATTATTCGGGTGCGAAAGTAATGGTCTCACTTTTAAAAACTATGTAGACACCAAAAATAACTTTTCTATTAATTACCCAAATAATTGGTCAGTTAAGAGCGACGATAATGGTGTTCAATTCCTTTCTGCAAGGGAAAACATGCAAGACTTACCGTTGGAAAATATTTATATTCAAAAGGTTGAACTTCCATTTGAAGCAAACAAACCAATTGAGGAATACAAAGAAGAAATAGTAAAATCTATGGTTGAAAAATCACCTAACTTACAAATAGAAAGTACGAATAGCAGGAAAGTAAATATATATCCTGCGTTAGAAGTGGTAGTAAAAGGGAATGTGAACGGGCACGATTATAAGGTGAATACGATTTATATATTGAACAAAAAATCAGCCTATGTTTTAGGGGTATCTGTCCCTATGAGTAACGAAAAACAGTATTGGGATGTCTTTAATCAAATGCTTACTTCCTTTACAATAGTGGACTCAAAATAGGGATAGAAAAATCCTGTCGCGTATTGTGGACGGGATATTTCTTTATATTAGCGAGATCAAAAGAAACAGCATTATTTAATGGGGGCAACCAAGGATAGATCTTAATTCGAGTGAGATAACGAGGGTATTGCAAATAAGTAAACCAAAGAGCTCTTTTCTCTTGACGAGGAAGAGCTCTTTGGTTTTATTGGATATTAAACGTACTGAGTATTTGATCAAATTCTATTAATTCTTGAGGGTTTAATTTAGTTTTGTCAATGAAGAACTCAATGACAATAAAGTCTGACCCATTTTGAATCAATGCTGTTTTAACGAAGGCATCAGGCAATTCACATTCAACTACTTTTGCCTTTCTATCGGCATATGTTACATCGACTGGCTCCTTTGAAAACTCTCCATCAAGTTTTGATTTCTCAGCAATGTACTTTCCCATAAAAGTGTTCAAATCTGTATTTTCATCGGTTGTTACCTCAAGTTGTACCCCTTTATACCAATTGCTGTATCTTTGTTTGGTTCTTGTTTGATAGGATGGTCTCCAGTTACCATTTGTAATAATTTGATAAAAGCCAGTTTTTGTTGAAACATCAACATAACGTGGGCCACCAATACTCAAAGTGTTAGAATTCGGATCATATTTGGTAGATGAGTTTAGCCCAAAGGTTTCTAATATAGTATTAGCAGGAAGATAAATTTGATTGTTGTACTTAATTGGAGGAATATTGGGATGAAATCTAATGTCCTCACCATTCAGATTGAGCTTAAGTGTAGGATCTAAAAAAGCTTTGATCTCTTTCAGTGATGTCTGTGCAGAAACTCCAACTATACTACCACCCAAAAACGTTGAAGCTAGGAGTAAGGCGAGGGTAGACTTTTTCTTCAATATGTATCACTCCAAAATTTTAAAATAATCCTAAATATGAAAAAGTATAACATTAAGTATGATTTTTGTCGGCTCTATTGGCTTCAATCCCATTATATACCAGTATACTCAAGGGGCTAACCCTTTACGGTTGCGCCCTCACCGGATCGATGACCTCAGCAGCATCGAAAAGGGGCAGCAGCTTGTCTCTTTGCGTCTGCAGAGCGATCCCGTCGATATGGCGCCGGTCCATCATAAACGAATCTTGTTTGTACTTGCTGTATGGAGCAGGGCCAACTGAACAGAGTGCCGTGAATCCAGCTTTCACTAAATACCGATATTTGTCGCTATCTGTGTCGACACGGCTGCCGTACGGATAAATGTAGACTGGCGTGTGGCCAATCAAGGTTTCCACTTCCCGTTTCCATTGCTCGGTATCATCCATCAGACGTTTCAGGCTGACCTTTCGCGCATCCAGATGTCCGTATCCATGGGAAGCAAATGACCAGCCTGTTTCCTTCAGTCTGCGGACAACGGCCAATGCTTTTTCTTTTTCTGCCGCGTACTGCGGCGATCCAAGCAGATTGGTACGGTATCCGAGAATTCCTTGATAGCCCGTCAAAGCAATAGTCGCTTTTGCGCCCTGATGGGAAAAGTCAGGGTGCTGCTCGACAAATCGGTCCAATAGGGGAATGATCTCGTTCTCATAGGAAACGACCCCCTTTCCTTTACTGTCCACCGAATAGGTCGCCACATTGCCTTTCTGATCAAGGATCAGTTTAGAGACATTGCCATTGGCGAGCATGTAATCGTAATAATTCAGGTCATCGATCGAAATGACTAATGGCTTTTTCCCTTTCGGAAGAAGCAGTGTTTTGTTGACGACTTCTATTTTTTCGTTGTTGATCTTTTCTTCGAAGAGCGATTGGATGTCTACCAAGATATAATCGCGCTGGTACAGCGTCTCGATGATTTTGTTGAATTCCTTTGTCGTGACAAACCAATCGTTGTAGCCCTTGGCCATCCGGTCGCCGTCAAACGCGCGTTCCGGATAGGCGATCAGCGGATGAAAAAAGATGTGTTCTACCGCACCTTTATAAGGCACGAGCTCCTGTTGAACGTTCTCGGTCGCCCGATTCACGAGGAGCCTCGTCTCCTGTATATTTTGCCCGTGAACATGAGAAGCAACATTGCACAATGCCATGACAGCGATAAATCCCGTTACGACCATTTTCCGCATGATTATCCCCTTTTCGTCAAAACCTTCACACAGTTTGACGTAAAAGCGAAGCCGATCGTTTCTTACCAAATGGTCATGCACAGCCGGGAACAACATTTCCTATTCGATTAAGCCTTATAAAGAAGCAATGAAAATTGAGGGCATGTCGCGCAGAGACAACGCTTGATGAGGGAATCATTTTGCAAGAAACAAAATGAAAGAGGAGTTCACAGTCAAACAGAGGTATGCCATAAAGACAGCGGGTTGTTGGTGCACGAACGATTATTCCTCCGATGCTAAGCGCTGTTTTGCTAAGCTTCGCTTATGCATACAATCCTCCTTTCTGGAAAAAAATACAGAAAGTCATCGAAGCCAGAGGGAGATTGGTCAGCATGAGTAAGCAGTCCCAGCTATCCGAGCAATCTTTCACGGGAAATCTCCTTTCAAACCGAGACATGATCATGAACAGGATCGGTCACAACAGCGACGTCGTAGTACGTGACTTTTATTCAGATGCGATGGGAACGCAAGTGATGATTATCTATATTCATTGCTTGGTAGACAAAGGTACGATCAATAATCAAGTGATTCGAGCCTTACAACAAGGACAAGCACATACTCCACATCAATCGGCTGCTGCTGATCAGGGCACAAATCCAAAAGAACGTTTGCAGCAAATCATCCAGCTCGGAAGAATGAATGCAGTGCGCACGTTGGCAGAGTGTATCGATGAGATCCTATCCGGGCAAACCGCTTTGTTTACAGAGGGAATGGAGGAGGCAATCCTCCTTGGAACCTGTAGCTGGAAAACGCGCAGCATCGAGGAGCCGGTAACCGAATCGGTGGTAAGAGGTCCGCGCGAAGGGTTTGTTGAGGATTTAGAAACCAATGTGTCGTTGCTGCGAAGAAGAATTCGTAATCCCGATTTTTCCATGATTAATTATCATATTGGCAGACAAACAAGGCGAAACCTTGTCATTGTCTACTTAAGCAACATCACCAATCCGCTTCTGGTGAAAGAAGTGCAGCGCAGGATTGAGCTCATCGATATAGATGATGCACCTGAGTCAGGTTTTATTGAACAACTGATTGAAGATAACCCATGGTCCCCCTTTCCGCAAATTCAAAATACCGAGCGTATCGACAAAGTGATAGCCTCTCTTCTGGAAGGGCGCGTGGCCATTTTATTGGATGGGACACCGTTCGTACTGCTCGCCCCGGTAACTTTTCCCATGCTGCTGCAAGCGCCTGAGGATTACTATGATCGCTGGTTCGTTGGGTCTCTAATCCGCATGCTGCGTTATTTGCTGGTAATCGCTGGTTTATTCCTACCGTCGCTCTACATCGCACTTGTCTCTTATCATCAAGGGTTGATTCCCTCCAAACTGGCGATATCCATCACATCCAGCCGGGAAGGGGTGCCATTTCCTACGATCATTGAAGCGCTGTTGATGGAGATCACCATCGAAGTGCTGCGCGAAGCAGGGATTCGCCTCCCAAAACCAATCGGTCAGGCGGTTGGCATCGTGGGTGGTTTGGTAATCGGGCAATCAGCGGTACAAGCAGGGATAGTGAGCCCTATCATGGTGATTATTGTCTCTTTCACGGCGATTTCTTCATTCGCGATTCCCAGTTACAGCGTAGCGATTGCGATTCGTATCCTTCGCTTTACGATGATGGTGGCGGCGTCTGTACTTGGGCTATACGGAATGGTTTTGGCGCTGCTGTTGATCTGCAGCCATGTGGTCAAGCTGAAAAGTTTTGGTGTGAACTATATGGGTGCGTTTGTCCATAGCAAATCGAGCGATTGGAAGGACACCTTTCTACGACTTCCGATTTTCATGATGAAAAGGCGACCTCATTTTTTAAGGGCCAAAAATCAGAAAAGGCAATCCTAGCAGTAGTTACCCCAAGATTAGGGAAGTGGTTGGTATTGGAGAATCATTTTTCTGAGAAATTTACAACGGCGCAAGTAGCGTCGGGAGTTGCATCCACGATCTTTGGAGCAGGAATCGTTACGCTTCCGCGGTCGGCGGGTGAAGCAATTGGTACACCGGATGTGTGGATGAGCCTTCTCTTTGGAGGAACCATCTGCATAGCTCTGGGAATCGTTTGTGCGAAGCTCTGCCAGCGCTATCCCGGCCTTACCTTCTACGATTACAGTTCGCAAGTAACCGGGAAGCTGATCGGGAGCGTGCTTACTATCTGTTTTGTCATCTACTGCCTCCTGGTTGCAACCTATGAACTGCGGATGAATGCGGAAGTGGTGAGACATTATTTGCTGCAAAGGACACCCATCGAATTTACCACTTTCTGTTTTATGCTGATCAGCGTGTACCTCGTCTTAGGCGGGCTCAATCCCATTGTAAGGTTATTGGAGCTACTGCTTCCCGTAACCACAATCGTCCTGTTTGTGGTTATGCTTCTCGGATACCGGAATTTTGAACTGGAGAATCTTCGGCCCTTGCTGAGTGAGGGGATAAGTCCGGTTTTAAAAGGGCTCCATTCGACTGCCACACCTTTTATCGGCTTTGAAACGATTTTATTTTTTACCGCTTTTATGCGTACTTCTCGAGATGCAAGCAAGGCAGTCGTTGTAGGAATTGCCATCCCGATCATGATCTACTTATGCACGTTATTAATCGTCATCGGCACCTTGTCTGTCCAAGCGGTCAAAACATTAACATGGCCCACCATTGAAGTGATTCGAAGCATTGAATTCCCGGGCGCTTTTTTCACCAATTTTGAGATTCTGTTTATCACGGTATGGGTCATTGAAATGTTTACGACGTTTGTCGTTTTTTATTTTCTCGCCAGCTTAGGGATGAATCAGTTGTTTCGTACCCCTATCAAGTATTTTCACTATGGTTTTTTTCCGGTGGTTTATTTTCTTTCTTTCTATCCCAGCAACTTGGATGAAGCCTTTCAATTGGGTGATATCGTTGGCTATTTGGCGATGGTGTTTGCCGGAGCCATCCCGTTGATTCTCCTCATCATTTCCTATCTAAAGGACGGATCGCGTGTTGAAAAATAAGTGGATGGTTGTTCTTGTTTGTCTTCAGCTGCTCTTTCTCACCGGATGTTGGGATCGTAGAGAGATCGAGGACATGGGGATGGTGGTGGGGCTCGCCATTGATAAAGGGAAGAAAAAAGGCGAGATCATCCTGACTAACCAATTTGTGAATACCATTGAGGGGACAAAAGAAGAACCTGGGGTCAGTAATTACTACAACATCAAAACAACCGGTGGTGCCATGATGGAAACGGTAAAGAATGTTTCCAATCTGACGGACAACTCCCCGTATTACACCCATCTCAAAGTGATCGTGATTGGCGAAGAAGTGGCTGCTACCACCAATTTGATGGAAATCACCAACTGGTTTTTACGCCACCATGAGTTGAGACGAACCATTCAGATTATCATTGCCAAAGGCAAAGCCGAGAAAATACTAACATCAAAACTGGAAAAAAGGACGATACCCGCAGTGGAATTGTGGGGCATGACGCAGAATATCCGAGAAACCAAAAAAATGCCGCGATTCGTCACACTTGGGGAGATGGGCATAAAAATGACAGATGAAATGAGCTTTCTTGTCCAGTCGGTGGTTCCTCTCCAACAGGGGCTAAAAATGGCAGGTGCTGCAGTCATTAGCGGCAAAGAAAGAAAACTGATCGGCTGGCTTACTGATGAGGAAATGAACTGGGCGAACTTTCTTGTCAATCAGCGAAAAGGAAAGGAAGGCGGAGTTATCAAGGTCCTTGATGAAAAAACGAAAAAACCGATTGTGTACAACAACCAAAACATAAAACGAAAAATCGTCGTTTCCAGGAAAAATGGAGACCTCTCTTTTCTGGTGAAAGTCTACACGGAAGGATACTTACTGGAAGATTGGTCGTTAACAGAGAATTCATTTGAAAATAACTATATACGGACCGTTGAAAAACAACTGACAGCCGAGCTTAAGAAGCAAACAACCAGCGTACTAAACAAAATGCAGAAAAAGTTGAAAGCAGACGTATTCGGTTTTCGCACACAGCTTCGGATTGACGATTATCCTACCTGGAAAAAGCTAAAAACGAATTGGGACACGGAGTTCAGCAAAATTCCAATCGAAGTTCAAGCAGAAGTAAAGATTCTTGAATTCGGCGGTAAAGGAAACAAGCTGCCGAAGAGATAGGAGCATGGGAGGGAAGCCAGTTGGAGCTAAGGCAGGATGAGAAAATCACAACCTCTCAAGCGGTCATTGGGATAGCGACTTTCGTACTCGGCTCGGAAATCGTCATTCTCCCAAGAGTTGCAAGCGATGCGATCGGAACGCCTGATGCGTGGATCAGCATATTTCTTGGTGGGGTGATCAGCACTTGCCTTGGAGTCGTATGCGCAAAATTAAGCCTTCGTTTTCCAACAAGCAATTATTACGAAATCAGCCCCAAGCTCGTGGGAAAACCAATCGGATTTTTGGTCAATCTCATCTACATCTTTTCGCTCATGATGACTGGCGCTTATCAGGTTCGTATTCAGGCGGAGGTAGTCAGGCATTATTTATTGGACGATACCCCAATTGCATTTACGGCTATTTGTTTTTTAGCGGTGAGCACCTATTTGGTATTAGGGGGAATGAACCCCATGTTTCGTTTATTTGAACTGCTATTCCCGCTTTCGACTTTCGTGTTTTTCCTTGTCATGGTTCTCTGTTTGCAAGATTTTCAGATCGAGAATTTTCGCCCTGTTCTGAGTGAAGGAGTACTGCCTGTCCTGTTGGGGTTGAAAGCGGCATCTCTTCCTTTATATGGGTTTGAAATCATATTGTTTTTTACCCCGATCATGAATGAACCGAAAAAAGCGGTGAAAGCTGTGGTTGCCAGCAATTCGATTACCATATTGGTCTACGTGACCGTTCTTGTCATCGTGATTGGGAATCTATCATCGGAAGTGGTGAGAACGTTAACCTGGCCAACCATTGAAGTCATACGCAGTATTGAAATCCCTGGCGCATTCTTTTCGAATTTTGAACTGTTTTTTATTGTGATATGGGTGATCGAGATGTATACAACCCTTGTTGTTTCCCACTATTTTTCCAGCTTGGGCATTAGCCAACTGTTTTCGATCAAGATCAAGTACTGCTATTTTATTGTCATCCCTTTGATCTATTGGGTCGCCTTTTATCCAAAAAATATCAATGGCGTGTTTTCGCTTGGGGACATCAATGGGTATATCGCCATTTTTATCTCGGGCATTGTACCGGTGCTGCTGTTGCTTATCGCAAAATTGAAAAGCTGGAGAGGGCAAAATGTCTGATAACGGAAGTAAAAGTAGGAGAAAGCAAAATCAACTTTTTCATCTATATGAAATGGAGCCTCCACCCGATCGGTGAAGGCTGTTGGTTACTCAACGGAATTCTTCATAGAAGCACGCTCTCCCGGAGGAGAAAACATTTGATTTTGCTCCCGAGCAATGGCAGAAGACGACTCGGGCGAGGTCTTCTGTACAGCTTCAGCTGCTTGATTCACAGTCATTGCCGCGGGGGTTTTTCGCTCATCCTGTTTTGCCATGAACTGGTCACCTCCTCAACACATATAATTTGCACATCTCTATGTAAGAGTATCCGCCTGGAAATGGATTCAGGAGCGGAGCTGGACACGCAAAAAAAAACCCATAACCAAAGGTCATGGGCAAATAACGGTTTAGGGATAGTAATTCGTAAAACGAATATACTCATTCTAATCGAATTCGATTGAAGAGTCATTAGGCTGTCTCAGGTTCTTGAGGAAAAAAAAGAAAGACAACCATCTTCATTATTGGCCGCCTTTCATCCCCAAGGACAACATAACTAGAAATTGTTGTCTATTATTGTATTCGGTAATTTACAAAAAAAGTGTAATAGCCAAATGTTGGATGTAAGTCTTAACGTCTATGCCGAAACATCCACACCGCCAGTACGAATAAGACGGCCGCGATTGCGATCAACCACCATTTTCCTTTTTGTTTTTGCGGCTGCTCGATTTGATGCACTGATTCTTCTGGTTGCTTGCTTTGCTGGCGCAAGTAGAGCGGAATTTGGGAAGAAACAATGGCGACCACTCCCGTGAATATCCAAAAAAGCATCGTTTTTTTTGCGCGATTATTTTCCACGGTAAACCTCGACCTCCCCTTTTCCTCAGTATTCCCAACTTTGTCTTCATAACAAAGGAAAGAGGAGTGGAGATAATCCGTGCAGGGAGCAGTCTTGGGATTGAGTAAGTGCTGTTAGAAGGAGGAGGAAATCTGTTCTCGTTCTATTTTTCTTAATCCCTTGAATACCAAGCGATACGACAATTCAATCATGCCCAAAATTTCGCCATCTGGCACGCTTCCATCCAATGTAACGGTATTCCAGTGCCTTTTATTCAGATGGTATCCAGGTGTAACAGCAGGGTATTGCTTCCGGTATAATTCCGCCAGCTCCGGTTCACATTTCAGACTCAGCTGTAATGAGCCTTCTCGTTCTGCTAACAGCGCAAACATTTTCTCGCCTACTTTAAACACATGAATATCTGCTCCAAATGGAAAGTCTTCCCTGCTTCCTTTTTTCTCTAGACAAGTCTGACGAATTCCTTGAAAATCCATGACTAATCCTCCCGACTTTTTAGCACTGATCGCGATATTTTCTTCCTTCCATCATAGGAGTAGCCACTTTTGAAATACAACTCATTTTTTTGCGTTTGGGAACAATAGCTGCAGGAGGTGAAGAACATGTCTCTCGGGAATGAAGATAAGAGCAAAAGGCCGGAAATGGGGTATGACGGAAGCAATATGCATGGATATTCGCTTTCCAAAAAAACAAATAGCTTAAGCAAATATGCAGGGAATGGCACCGTGGAACCGGAAAAGCAAGGCGAAAAAGTAAATGAACTAGGATAGGGAACCTTGTGTAGGGACAGGCAACTTTTGGGGAATTAGGCTGCCCTCTGCCAGATAGCGGGAGAGGGCGCTGTTGCTTAAGAATGAGTGAGTTCGGCTTTATCGCGCAAGACGGAGGAACGCAAAGTAAGTAGATCATTTTCATCCAGTCCAACATATTTACCCTCATTGTTCATTTTGGTAATTACAAACGGACCTTTGATCATCCCTTGGGAAAAGTGCGTATTCAAGGGGAGATCCTTCTCGTTGCTATTTTGATTGGCATACAGGATCAGTCCGTTTCCAAGCTGAAGACATTCCAAAGGACCGCCAACCAACTCCTGCAGCTGATCTTTCTGCATTGCCGTTTCCATTATTTTCAGTGGCTCTCCTGGATATGCGATCAACATTTTTGGCATGGGTGGGATCCCTCCGTTTTGATTATGCGGAACCGTATAGGTGATAATGTATCCATTGGTGTTCTTCCTTAACGAACGATCAAGATTTCCTTTTGTAACTTCTTAGGTTATCCGCCATAATGAGGATAGCAGCGCATACATACGAGGGAGGTTTTAGACATGATTGTAACGACGACCAGTACCCTTCAGGGGAAAGAGATTGATACCTATTTGGGAATCGTTTCCGGAGAGGTAATCCTGGGTGCCAACGTGGTTCGTGATTTTCTGGCAGGTATTACGGATATTATCGGAGGACGAAGCGGGGCTTACGAAAGCAAGCTGGCTGAGGGCCGAGATCTAGCGATTGAAGAAATGAAAAATAAAGCCGTCCGCTTAGGGGCAGATGCGGTGATCGGTGTTGATCTAGACTTTGAAACCCTCCGTGAAGGCATGATGATCTGTGTGGCTACAGGGACTGCGGTAAAATTGAAAGCATAAATGGGAGGAACCTGTGCATGGGCGTAAAGGAAGTACTCGCTGCATTAGCGGATAAAATCAATGGGAATCCAGAGGGAATTGGCAGCCTTCGCGGTGTGTTTCAGTTTGATCTGAGTGGGGATGATGGGGGCATTTATCAGGTTGCCTTTACAGAGAAGGCTGTCTCCTATGGAGAAGGTGCAGCGGATGAGCCGATATGTACACTGACGCTGTCGGACGCAAATTTCTTAAAGCTGGTTAGCGGTGACTTGAATCCGACGACAGCTTTTATGATGGGGAAACTCAAAGTAAAAGGCGATCTCGGTCTTGCTTTAAAATTGCATGGCGTTTTGCAAAAATATCAATAATACAGATAACAGCGGCAAGTTTTTACTGCCGCTGTTTATTTCCCGAAGCTACTCACAGCATTTAACGATTGGCTGATTGGCGATATACTTTTTCAAGTGAAAGGAAAGCTCCCGCGGATAGTCTAGTACTTCCGAAAGATGAATGATTTTGTCCATCGATTGATCCCTCCGTTCCCTCATAATCCAAGTATATAGGAAATTGAAAAAAATGGAAAAGGAAAAATAGACAAAAAAAACTCGGTCCAAATGAGACCGAGAAAAAGAAATACGAACGTCTATTATTGTATCGGAATTTTAATTAACTTTATTAAATGATTTCTTAACAAATGATACATACCTGTATGGGAATCTCGATAGAAGACAGGCTGAAAACTCTTCCCCGCAGATGAGTAAAAGTGAGGAGGAACACTCATAATGCCTCTCATGCAAAAGTACGTAGCACTGATGATTGGATGCTTGCTGTTGACTTCATGTGCAACAGCATCCCAGCATAGCCGATTTGATCGTAACCTCGAAGAAATTGATCGCGTCTCCGTCCTTTCATTGGATGGGCAAGAAATAGAGCTTCCCTTGGCCATTTTTTTGGGAGAATTAAAAAGGCAAGGGCTCCATCTTGAGCCATCCGATGAGGAATTTCATCGCGATGAAATGATGTATACATTGCTCGTCCACCGAAGAAGTGAATCGCCACTTGTGATTCAAGTCGGAAAAAATGCGTCCCAATTTGGAAATACCACTTATATAGGGGAAGGCGCCAAAAATTTTTATCGATGGATCCGCAAACTTACGGCCGAATCGCTTTTTTCCTCCAGACTGCAGGAGGGTGAAATCCGTGCTGAAGATCTCAATCGGGAAAGAATGCTTGAATTCCAGCAACGAAATGAGCTCGAACCACTTTTACAAAGGGCTGTATACCATGCAAGCGAGGAATCACGAGTCTATCCGTTATATCCCGACTATCGTCTGAAGCTTCATTACGAAGACCGAATCACGGAGGTTCGTATCCTGACGCCAACGTTGGCTGCAGTCAATTTTGGCAGCGATATTTTTTACTATGAAATGCCAAAAACCGTGCATGACCGAGTGGCGGAGTGGCTATCCCCGCAAATACTTACAGGTTTCCAAATGGAATTGTTGTTCCAATCGAACCTTTGGGAAATCATACGAGAAGGGGACCTCCACCATGCTGTCATTTGGGATATGGAGAAAACTCCTGACAAGAAAACCTACACCCATCAGATGGTCCGGGTATTCCTGGACGGGATTCCACTTGCAGTGAAGCCAACACAACCAGGTGCAGAACGATTTCGCTTTTATGTGAGCAGCGGGGAAAAAAAGCAAACAATTATCGTCTATGATCATCATTTTGTTTTGTATGATCACGTTTATCAGCTGCACGACATAGGAAAAACCATAGAAAGCTTGCTCAAATGAGCAGAAAATGAACGAAATTGGGTTCATGAGCATAGGAACTTTTGGTGAGGCTAAAGGAGAGTATCGGGAATGACTACCACTTTTCCGATTTTTGTCGTAGAATAGTAAACGTTGCACGATAGTTTCGGCAGGATTTGCAAATTCTAACGAGAATAAATCTTGTTGGGCTAATGACTGCCTATCTTTTTTACTGCCATAGGAGGATGGAGAATGAACATTCACGAGTATCAAGGCAAAGAGATACTTAAGCAGTATGGGGTAAAGGTGCCAGAAGGACGCGTTGCGTTTACCGTTGATGAAGCGGTAGCTGCAGCGAAAGAGCTGGGTACCCCTGTTGTCGTAGTAAAAGCGCAAATTCACGCGGGTGGCCGTGGTAAAGCGGGCGGCGTGAAAGTGGCAAAAAATCAAGACGAGGTTCGTACATACGCGGAGCAAATCCTCGGCAAGGTATTGGTAACTCACCAAACCGGACCTGAAGGAAAAGAAGTGAAGCGCCTGTTGATCGAACAAGGATGCGATATCAAGAAGGAATACTACGTAGGTCTCGTTGTGGACCGCTCTACTGGACGCGTCGTCATGATGGCTTCCGAAGAGGGTGGTACCGAGATTGAAGAAGTAGCTGAACATAGCCCGGAAAAAATCGTCAAAGAAGTAATCGATCCGGTTGTTGGCTTGACTGGCTTCCAAGCTCGTCGCATTGCGTTTGCAATCAACATTCCAAAAGAATTGGTAAACAAGGCTGTTGGGTTCATGCAAGGCCTGTACCAAGCTTTTATCGACAAAGACGCTTCCATCGCGGAAATCAACCCATTGGTTGTTACCGGTGACGGGGAAGTTATGGCGCTTGATGCCAAGTTGAACTTCGACAGCAACGCGCTGTATCGTCATCCTGAAATCCTGGCTCTCCGCGATTTGGATGAAGAAGATGAAAAAGAAATCGAAGCTTCCAAGTTCGATCTTTCCTATATCGCTCTTGATGGGAACATCGGTTGCATGGTAAACGGTGCTGGTCTGGCTATGGCTACCATGGATATCGTGAAGTTCTACGGCGGAGATCCTGCGAACTTCCTCGATGTTGGCGGCGGTGCAACGGAAGAAAAAGTTACCGAGGCTTTCAAAATCATTTTGAAAGATCCAAAAGTAAAAGGGATCTTCGTGAACATCTTCGGCGGTATCATGAAATGCGACATTATCGCAAACGGTGTTGTCGCTGCAGCTAAACAAGTACAGCTGGATCGCCCGCTGGTTGTTCGTCTGGAAGGAACCAACGTTGAACTCGGTAAGAAAATCCTGAACGAATCCGGTCTCAATATCGTTGCTGCTGAATCGATGGCTGACGGTGCAGAGAAAATCGTTTCGCTCGTGAAATAAACCCGTTTGATTAAAGCGACACGGAAAAAAGGTGGGGTAAAACGCGATGAGTATTCTTGTAAATAAAAATACAAAAGTCATTACGCAAGGGATCACTGGTAAAACGGCTCTGTTCCATACTCGCCAAGCGGTTGAATACGGAACGCAAATTGTTGGGGGGACTTCTCCTGGCAAAGGCGGAACAGAAGTAGACGGTATTCCTGTATTTAACACCGTAGCGGAAGCAGTAGCAAAAACAGGAGCAAATGCTTCTGTGATCTACGTACCGCCTGCAGGTGCTGCGGAAGCCATCATGGAAGCGGTAGATGCTGAACTTGACCTGGTGATTTGTATCACAGAGGGCATTCCGGTTCTCGACATGGTGAAAGTGAAACGCTACATGGAAGGCAAAAAGACTCTGCTTGTAGGGCCTAACTGCCCGGGCGTAATCACTCCAGGCGAGTGCAAAATCGGGATCATGCCAGGCTACATCCATACTCCAGGTAAAGTGGGTATCGTTTCCCGCTCTGGTACATTGACTTATGAAGCGGTACATCAAACATCCACTCGCGGTATCGGCCAGTCCTCCGCAGTAGGGATCGGTGGGGACCCGGTTAAAGGTCTGGAGTTCATCGATGTTCTCCGTCTCTTCAACGAAGACCCAGATACAGAAGCGGTTATCATGATCGGTGAGATCGGTGGTACTGCGGAAGAGGAAGCGGCTGAATGGGTAGCTGCCAACATGAAAAAACCAGTGATTGGCTTCATTGGCGGTCAAACTGCACCTCCAGGAAAACGCATGGGCCACGCAGGTGCCATCATTTCCGGCGGTAAAGGAACAGCTGCTGAAAAAATCAAGAAAATGGAAGAGTGCGGCATTCGTGTTGCGAAAACTCCAGCCGTTATCGGTGAAACACTGGTAGAGGTACTGAAAGAAAAAGGAATGCTGGAAAAAGTGATCACAGCTCCTGTGAAGTAATAACTGAAAAAAAGGAAGAGGGTGTCCCAAGGGCGCTCTCTTCTTTTTTGTTTCCCCCCACTTACTGTTTATATAATAGAAGAAAAAGGACAGAGGTGGAAAAAATGGGGAAGTGGAGTGGGCTGGAGGAGCGGGATTGGTTGTATTCGCTCAGTAAAATCCCGGGATTAGGGAGAAAAAGCATCATTATGCTATATGAACAGCGGAAGAGCTTTTCCGCCATTTCCGAGCTTTGTCGAAACAGCGATCTTCAGGAGTTTCCCTTTTCCGATAAAATACGACAGCTGGTAGGTAAGCACTTGACACCGGAGCAAGTGGAGAAGGATAAAGTCGAAAGAAGCAATGGGTCCGTCTCGTTCATCACCATCCTTGATCGAGAGTATCCTGAATGGCTGCGGCAGATTCCCGATCCGCCATTGATCTTGTATTATCGTGGGAACCTGGCGTACTTGCATCAACCGATCATTGCAATCGTCGGTTCTCGAAAACCGACTGTCTATGGAAAGGACACGTGTGCAGCCATCAGCAAACAGCTCGCAGAAGCCGGAATGGTCATCGCTTCGGGGATGGCTTATGGGGTCGATGCGGAAGCTCATCGCACAGCTTTGCGCATGGGTGCCCCTACGATCGGCGTATTGGGTTGTGGCATCGATCAGATTTATCCGTCAATGCATCGGACACTTTACCAGGAGGTCGAGGAGAAAGGGCTGCTTCTTTCTGAGTATCCTCCCGGAGCGCCACCGGTTCCCGGTTATTTTCCGGAGCGGAATCGCATTATTAGCGGGCTTTCATTAGGCGTGGTTGTCGTGGAAGCTGCGGTGAAGAGCGGATCGTTGATTACGGCCCAGTTTGCGCTGGAGCAAGGTCGGGAAGTATTCGCGGTGCCGGGCCCGGTCTTTTCACAGCTAAGTGCAGGTCCGCATAACTTGATCAAAGAAGGAGCAAAGCTAGTAACAGGGTGGCAGGATATTTATGAAGAGATTGCACATATGATCCCGGGTGCCGCTCAAGATCCGGTGTCTGAGGAAGCTCCTGTATCGCTTTCTCCGAGCGAAAGCGCCTTGCTGGAACGGATTGGATATGATCCGATTCTTTGGGACGAACTATTTGCGTCTCTTGAATCATCCATGCGTAGGACAATAGACGTGGATCTGATTCAATTGGAAGGAAAAGGATACATCGCCAGCATGCCAGGAGGCTTCTACACGCGTCGTAAGTAGGGTTTGCGAATACGTCGTGTTTGACAAATGGAAAAGCATCATCAATAATAGGGGAGATTATTACCTCAAGGGGGAGGAAAAAAATGGCTGATACCCTCGTAATTGTCGAATCCCCGGCGAAAGCGAAAACGATAGGAAAATATCTAGGAAGTAAATATATCGTCAAAGCCTCCATGGGTCATGTCAGAGACCTCCCAAAAAGTCAAATGGGCGTTGACGTTACGCGTTCTTATGATCCCAAATATATAACCATTCGTGGAAAGGGCGATGTGTTAAAGTCGCTCAAGGATGCTGCGAAAAAAGTGAAGAAAGTCTATCTCGCAGCCGACCCGGACCGCGAAGGAGAAGCGATTGCTTGGCATTTGGCGCAGTACCTCAATCTGGATTTGGACCAACCCATCCGCGTTGTGTTTAACGAGATTACGAAGGACGCGATCAAAGAAGCATTTAAGCACCCGCGCCATATCAATATGGACTTGGTGAATGCCCAGCAGGCGAGGCGGATTCTCGACCGCCTTGTGGGGTACAACATTAGTCCGTTGCTGTGGAAAAAAGTACGGAAAGGGCTTAGCGCCGGCCGTGTCCAATCCGTCACGGTAAAAATGATCATCGATCGTGAAAATGAAATTCGTAATTTTGTTCCGGAAGAATACTGGACAATCACCAGCAAGCTTCTTTCCGATGGGAAAGCATTTGAAGCAAGATTCCACGGAGTGGGAGATGAAAAGGTCGAGCTTCATTCGGAGGAAGAAGTCAATAAGATCCTCGAACAAATCAAAGGTCAGTCTTATGTGGTGAAAAAGGTTCAAAAGCGGGAGCGCAAGCGTAACCCAGCGCAGCCGTTTATTACCAGTTCGCTGCAGCAGGAAGCAGCACGTAAGCTCAACTTTCGTACGGCCAAGACCATGATGATCGCTCAGCAGCTGTATGAGGGGATCGATCTTGGCAAAGAAGGTACCGTGGGTTTGATCACCTATATGCGTACAGACTCGACGCGCATTTCGGTAACTGCCCAAACAGAGGCGAAGGAATATATTTTGGAACAGTTTGGTCCAGAATACGTGCTTGCTGAAGCCCGTGATCCAGCCAAAAATGAGCGAGCACAGGATGCGCATGAAGCGATTCGTCCGACGTCGGTGATGCGTACGCCTGATTCAATCAAAGAATTTTTGTCCCGCGATCAGCTCCGGTTGTATCGTCTCATCTGGGAGCGTTTTCTGGCCAGCCAGATGGCATCGGCAATCCTGGATACAATGAGTGTAGACATTGATATAAACGGTGTACTGTTCCGGGCATCCGGTTCGAAAGTAAAGTTCCCCGGCTTCATGAAGGTCTATATTGAGGGGAATGATGATAGTGGCAATGAAGACGAGTCTTTTTTGCCGCCGATCGAGGAGGGCCAAATCCTCGTTGAGCAAAGCATCGAGCCCAATCAGCACTTTACACAGCCTCCTCCGCGATATTCGGAAGCGCGGCTGATCAAGACATTAGAAGAAGGCGGAATAGGCAGGCCGTCTACCTATGCGCCAACCTTGGAAACGATTCAAAAACGCGGCTATGTCGCTTTGGAAGAAAAACGATTTGTGCCGACGGAATTGGGCGAGATCGTGATCTCATTAATGGAGGAATTTTTCCCGGAGATTCTGGATATCGAATTTACGTCTCAGATGGAATCCGAGTTGGATGAAATCGAAGAAGGCGTGATCGAATGGGTGAAGGTACTTGACCATTTTTATCCGGAATTTGCCAAGCGTTTAAAAGTTGCCGAAGAAAAAATGGAAGAAATCGAGATCAAAGACGAGATCGCCGATGAGAATTGTGAGCTTTGCGGGAGACACATGGTTTACAAGATGGGGCGTTTTGGAAAATTCCTCGCATGCTCGGGTTTCCCGGACTGCCGCAACACGAAGCCGATTGTAAAGGAAATCGGTGTGGCTTGCCCATCGTGCAAGATTGGCTCGATCATCGAACGAAAAAGCAAAAAAAGCCGTATCTTCTATGGTTGCAACCGCTATCCGGAATGCGAATATGTCTCCTGGGATAAGCCGATTGCCCGTCCATGCCCGAAATGTGGACAACTGCTGGTCGAGAAGAAACGCAAAAAACAAGGTGTCAGCATCGCCTGCACAGCGTGTGATTATCAGGAAGAAGCAGATTCCTAAGTGTTTTGGAGGAAACCATCATGACCCAACAAACGTATGTAACAGTAGTGGGAGCTGGTCTGGCTGGAAGTGAAGCCGCTTGGCAAATCGCCCAGTCAGGCGTACCTGTCAAATTATATGAAATGCGGCCGAAACAACAGACACCCGCTCACCACACCGATAAATTCGCTGAATTGGTTTGCAGCAACTCCCTTCGTGCCAATTCTCTGACCAATGCAGTGGGCGTTTTGAAGGAAGAAATGAGACGGTTGGATTCGGTCATTATCACTGCAGCTGATAAATGCGCCGTACCTGCAGGCGGCGCATTGGCTGTAGATCGCCATGAGTTTGCTGGCTATGTGACTGATACTATCCGTAATCATCCGCTGATTGAGATCATGACGGAGGAAATCACGGAGATTCCAGAAGGCATCGTGGTGATTGCGACTGGTCCGTTGACTTCCCCGGCTCTGTCGGAACGCTTGAAAGCCTTGACCGGAGAAGAGTATCTCTATTTTTATGATGCCGCCGCTCCTATCGTGGAGAAAGATTCACTTGATATGGAAAAGGTCTTTGTGGCATCGCGCTATGACAAGGGTGAGGCGGCCTACCTGAACTGCCCGATGAATGAAGAGGAATTTGACCGTTTTTATGAAGCGCTCATTTCCGCGGAGACCGTACCCCTGAAGGAGTTTGAAAAGGAAATCTTTTTTGAAGGGTGCATGCCGATTGAAGTGATGGCCAAGCGCGGCCGTCAAACCATGACATTTGGGCCGCTGAAGCCAGTGGGGTTGACAGATCCGCGGACCGGAAAGCAGCCGTATGCAGTGGTGCAGCTGCGTCAAGACAACAGTGCCGCCACCTTGTACAACATCGTTGGTTTCCAGACGCATTTGAAATGGCCGGATCAAAAGCGGGTATTCTCCTTGATCCCGGGGCTCGAAAATGTAGAGATCGTCCGCTACGGGGTGATGCACCGCAATACGTTCATCAACTCGCCGAAGCTGTTGCATCCTACGTACCAGTATCGCGACCGCGAGACGCTTTTCTTTGCGGGACAGATGACCGGAGTCGAAGGGTATGTGGAGTCGGCGGCATCTGGCTTGGTCGCCGGATTGAATGCGGCAAGGCTTTTCAAAGGAGAAGAGCCTTTGCGTTTCCCGCCTGAAACCGTGATCGGCAGTATGGCTCATTACATCACGACAACTGATGCCAAGCATTTTCAGCCAATGAACGCAAACTTCGGTCTATTGCCTGAGCTTCCTACGCGGATTCGCAACAAAAAAGAAAAGAATGAGCAAATCGCTCAGCGGGCATTAGACACAATTCAGAATTTTACACGGAAATGACACAATTTTAGTTGATAATCAAAATTCCATTGTGTTACTATTAAGTTGCCTTTGGGAGAGTGCATCTGAGATGGACATTTCGCAACAAACATCCACACTGATTGAACTTTTTTCTCGATATCTGAAAGTGGAGAAGAATGCTTCGCGTTATACGCAAGACCAATATGTTGCAGATATCCACGAATTTGTCGCCTTTATGGAACAGCACCAAATCTCTGCATTTGCTGCTGTTTCTTATTTAGATGGGCGCTCCTTCCTTGCTCATTTGACGAAACGTGGATTGTCACGGAGAAGCATTGCACGGAAGTTGTCTAGCCTGCGCAGCTTTTACCGATTTTTAATGAGGGAAGGCTATCAGGAGGAGAATCCGTTTCAGTCAGTGTCAACGCCAAAAAGGGAAAAAAAGCTTCCTTCCTTTTTATACCCGCAGGAGATTCAGCGTTTGCTTGAGATGCCTGACGATTCCACCCCTTTGGGACAAAGGGATCGAATGATTTTCGAGCTTCTCTATGCAAGCGGAATCCGTGTAAGCGAGCTTGTCACGCTTTCGGTAGATGCCATCAATCTTTCCGTAGGAGTTGCTCTGGTATTCGGAAAAGGGGCAAAGGAACGATATGTCCCGATCGGAAGTTATGCGATTGAAGCAATCAGGAAATACCTAGATGTAGGTAGAACGAAACTGTTGAACGGAAAGAAAGACGCGGGTCATCTGCTCTTGAATTACCGTGGGGAACCATTATCGGATCGGAGTGTTCGGCGAGTGGTCGATAAATATGTGGAAGAAGCCGCGCTATCAGCAGGCATCACGCCGCATACGTTCCGTCATACCTTTGCCACGCACATGTTGAACGCCGGAGCCGATTTGCGGACCGTCCAGGAATTGCTGGGTCATGTCAACATATCGACTACTCAGGTATATACGCATGTGACCAAAGAGCGATTGAGAAATGTGTACGATTCCGCGCATCCGCGAGCGCGTACGACCCGGGAGGTGAAATAATCGTATGGAACAATTTCATGCAACCACGATATTTGCCATTCATCATCAGGGTGGAGCAGCGATGGCTGGAGATGGCCAAGTAACCTTCGGAAACAGCATGGTCATGAAAAATGGGGCAAAGAAAGTGCGCCGGTTGTACCGGGGAGAAGTAGTTGCCGGATTTGCCGGTTCGGTTGCGGATGCCATTACGCTCTTCGAAAAATTCGAGGGGAAACTGGAAGAATACCATGGCAACCTGCAGCGTGCAGCAGTAGAGCTTGCCAAGGAATGGCGCTCGGATCGTGTGCTGCGTCGCTTGGAAGCCATGATGATCGTCATGAATCGGGAGCATCTGCTCTTGATCTCGGGTAATGGTGAAATTATCGAGCCGGATGACGGCATCCTAGCGATCGGTTCAGGCGGAAGTTTCGCTCTGGCTGCAGGCAGAGCTCTCAAAAAGCATGCTCCTCATATGAGCGCAAAAGAAATCGCTGAAGCTGCCTTGCTGACGGCCGGAGAAATTTGTGTGTTTACGAATACGAATTTAGTGGTAGAAGAGTTGAATAGATAAGCTGGGAGGTCCTGCTGATGAATCTCGAGCATTTAACACCCCGGACTATTGTCGATCACCTCGATAAATATATCGTAGGTCAAGCCAATGCGAAAAAAGCAATAGCGGTTGCTCTGCGTAATCGTTATCGCCGAGGATTGCTCCCAGAAAGCATTCGGGAAGAGGTCGTACCAAAAAATATCCTCATGATTGGACCGACTGGAGTCGGAAAAACAGAGATTGCCCGCCGAATCGCCAAATTGACAGGCGCTCCTTTTATCAAGGTAGAAGCCACCAAGTTTACCGAAGTCGGTTATGTCGGGCGCGATGTTGAATCCATGGTTCGAGATCTGGTCGAGTCGGCCATTCGCAATGTAAAAAATGAGAAGATGGAATCGGTAAAGGAAAAAGCAGCAAAGCTGGCGGACGATGTAATCGTACATACACTCGTGCCTTCTCGCAAGCAAGCGAACAACTTCAAAAATCCGCTTGAGATGCTTTTTGGCAATCAACAGCAAACGTCCACACCGGCAAATGACGCAGAAGATGCATCGATTGAACAGCAAAGACGCCAGGTTTCTTGGCAGCTGGCTGCAGGTCAACTGGAAGAGCAGATGATCGAGATTGATGTAGAAGACCAATCCCCGTCGATGCTGGATATGTTCCAAGTGCCCGGTGCTGAGCAAATGGGCATGCAGATGCAGGATATGCTGGGCAGCCTGATGCCGAAGCGGACGAAGAAACGAAAATTGCGAATTAAAGATGCACGAAAGGTATTAATCCAACAAGAAGCGCAAAAACTGGTTGATATGGACGAAGTGATTCAGGAATCCATCCATCGCGCAGAACAGCATGGCATCATCTTCATTGATGAGATTGATAAAATTGCTGGAAAAGAAGGACGCTCCGGCGCGGATGTTTCGCGCGAAGGTGTGCAACGAGATATTCTGCCGATTGTCGAAGGATCCACGGTCATGACCAAGTATGGGCCGGTAAAAACCGATTACATGTTGTTTATTGCAGCTGGAGCTTTCCACATGGCGAAGCCGTCGGATTTGATTCCGGAGCTGCAAGGACGGTTTCCGATTCGTGTCGAATTGACCAGTCTCCGTGTAGAAGATTTTGTTCGTATTCTGACGGAACCGAAGAACGCGCTGATCAAGCAATATGTGGCTCTGCTTGAGACAGAAGGTGTGAAAGTGGAATTTACTGCGGCGGCCATCGAGGAAATTGCGAAGCTGGCCACAGAAGTGAACCAGTCCACCGATAACATTGGAGCAAGAAGACTGCATACCATTCTTGAAAAGCTGTTGGAGGACCTCTCCTTTGAAGCGCCCGATATCCATCTGGATGTGGTGCAGATTACACCAGAATATGTTCGGGACAAATTAGGCACGATTGTAGGAAATCGTGATCTGAGCCAATACATTTTATAATGAGAAACCTGTAGGAGGAAACCAGGATGGATTTGCTATCCAAAACCAGAAGAATTAATCGTATGCTTCAAAAATCAGCGGGTCACGCTGTTAATTTTAACGAGATGTCCGAAGTCCTGCGCGATGTTATTGAAGCCAATACATTTGTATTGAGCAGAAAAGGCAAATTGCTGGGCTTCGCAATCGCTCAAGAGATTGATAATGAGCGGATTCGCAAAATGCTGGAAGAACGCCGGTTCCCGGAAGAATACAGCGTGAACCTGCTGAAAGTGGAAGAAACATCGGCGAACCTCGATGTGGATAGCCCGTACACAGCTTTCCCGATCGAAATGAAAGAAGTATTCCGCACCGGTTGGACGACAATTGTGCCAATCATGGGCGGAGGAGACCGACTGGGATCCCTTATCCTGGCGCGTCTGAATAATCAATTTGTGGAAGATGACCTGATTCTCGCTGAAGTGGGTGCTACTGTAGTAGGTATGGAAATCCTGCGTGAGCGTGCCGAAGCGATCGAAGAGGAAGCGCGCAGCAAAGCAGTTGTACAAATGGCGATCGGCTCGCTTTCGTACAGTGAATTGGAAGCGGTGGAACACATTTTTGAGGAATTGGAAGGCAAAGAGGGCTTGCTGGTCGCATCCAAAATTGCTGACCGCGTAGGCATTACTCGTTCTGTCATCGTGAATGCGCTGCGCAAGCTGGAAAGTGCCGGCGTGATTGAATCTCGTTCTCTTGGAATGAAGGGAACCTTTATCAAAGTTCTGAACGAGAAACTGCTGCCTGAATTAGAAAAATTGAAAACTTCCTAAGCAATTGAGACCAACAGCGCATATAATTCCAGGGAAAAAGCCAGGGTTATCCTGGCTTTTTTCAATGGAAAGTGATCGAAAAGTCCCAAAATCACGCAACTCTACTTGAAAAAACATATGCCTTTTGAATCAATTCTTATGGACTAAACCCAAGATTTCCCTAGAAATGCAATACTAGCAAGGGATAGTACTGATTTCTTTCCATAAAGATTATGCTTTTTTATATTTGGAGAATTTGATATTATTATGTCGTAATTTAATAGAGTATCTCTGTCGAATTAGCGAGAATAATGACAAATATGTAAGGAAAACAGTAAAAAAGACCGAGAAGGAGGGGATAGGGCATGATCAATACGGAACAAATTCGTATGTTGGAACGATCTCTTGATGCAGCAACGTTGCGTCAACGAACCATTGCCAATAATATCGCGAATCTTGATACCCCTCATTTCAAAAGCAAACAGGTTGTCTTCGAAGACTTGCTGCAGCAAGAATTGAGCGGTTCAGCACCATCCTTGCAAGCGTACCGAACCAACTCGCGCCATATTGCTTTTGGAGCACAAACAGAGGGACCAATTGCCCGGGTCGTTTCTAATCCAAATGGAATCGTGCAGAACAACGGTAATGATGTGGATGTTGAATATGAAATGAATCAGCTGGCGAAAAACCAAATCTGGTACAACGGTCTTACGCAAATGACCAATGGATACTTCACGAAAATTCGATCAGTTCTGGAAGGAGGGAAATAATAACCGATGAGCATGTTTCGGGCAATGGATACCAGTGCTTCAGCATTGACGGTTAACCGCCTTCGTCTTGATACGATTTCGGCAAACGTGGCCAATGCAAATACAACACGGGCCAGAATGGTAAACGGCGTATGGGAGCCGTATCGTCGTAAAATCGTGGAGGTTTCCCCCCAATACAATCAATCCTTTGATAATTTGCTGGAAGCAGCGATTGGGAATGTGAGTGGGCGTGTTGAACAGGGGGTACGTGCAACAGCGATTAAGGAGGACACGACAGCGTTCAAACGCGTGTATGATCCTGAACATCCTGATGCGGATGCGGAAGGCTATGTACTGCTGCCAAACGTAGACATGATGAAAGAAATGGTAGATATGATTTCTGCCTCGCGCAGCTATGAAGCAAACGTTACCGTGCTGAATGCTGGTAAAAGCATGATGATGAAAGCCTTCGAAATTAACGGAAGATAAGGAGTGAGTGAATCATGGATGTGAAAAGTCTTGCTCCCATTGGTAAACTAGCATTCACACAACAACCGCAACCAGTCACCGCCACTCCTGCTGAAGTCACCAAGTCATTTGCCAACTTTCTGACGGACGCAATGGATGAAGTGAACAAGGCCCAGGTGGAGTCAGCAAAACTCACAGAAGCGTTTGCTGCGGGAAAAGTTGAGGATGTCCATCAAGTGATGATTGCTAGCCAAAAGTCAACAATCATGCTGCAGACTGCAATGCAAGTGCGTAATAAGGTTATTGAGTCCTATCAAGAAATTATGCGCATGTCGCTGTAATGATTGTTGATATACATTGGCGAGGTGAATCATGAACGAACGTCTATTAAAATACAGAGACTTAGGACTAGAAAAATGGAATGGACTAACAAACAAAAGAAAATGGCTAATTGTTTCGGTTGTATTATTTCTACTCATTTCTCTTGGTCTATACATATACATCGCATCTCAGCCCGTTTACAGAGCGCTGTATGACCAGAGATTGAGTGAGCAAGAAGTCGGTACGATTCGACAAGAACTCGAAACGATGGGTGTCCCTTACCGGATCACAGGAAATGGGACTGGCATCGAGGTTCCTGAAACACAGGCCCAAGATGTCATTGTTGAATTGGCAGCCCAAGGGATACCGAGTGAAGCCGGCATCAATACCGAGATTTTTTCGGGGACTGGTTCGTTTGGGATCACGGACCGACAGTTTGATGTGTTGGAGAAGGATGCTCTGCAGAAAGAGCTTCAGGAAATGCTCGAACACGTACGCGGCGTAAAAAACGCACAGGTCATTTTGACCTTGCCGCAAGAAAGCGTCTGGGTCACTGAGACACCTGATCAAGCTACGGCATCCGTTATCGTGGAAGTAGAGCCTGGAACAAGACTTACACCTGAACAAACCCGGTCATTATACTATATGGTTTCTAGAAGTGTGAAACAGCTTCCGCTGGATAATATCACGATAACAGACCAATACTCGAATTTGTTGGAACTTCCGGATGCCAACACAGCTCAAGCTTCCTTGACCGAGTATGAACAACAAGAGAAGATCAAAGCTGAAGTGGAAAAGAAAATCCAGCAAAACCTGTACAATCTGCTTGGTACCATCATGGGACGTGACAAGATCGTCGTCCACACTGCGGTAAAAATGAATTTTGCGAAAGAAACGCGTGTGGAAAATCGTGTCGAAGCGCCAGACAAGGAAAATAATGAAGGTCTGATTATCAGTGCGCAGAAATTGTCAAAAACGTTCAATGGAACCGGAACACCGCCTGGAGGAGCTGCTGGCACAGGCCAAAATGATGTTGCCGCATACCCAGGAGGCGATCAGCAAGGTACAAACAGCGAGTACGAAGAATTGAACGACACAGTCAATCGTGAAGTGGACCGCATTACAAGAAACATTACGGAAAGTCCGTTTCAAATTGAAGATATTGCGATCAATATCGGGGTAGAGCCACCGGATGGCGGACAGCTCGATGAACAAACCATCGCCAGCATTCGCCAAGTTTTGGGGAATGTGGTCCGTGTAACGCTGAGCGAAAAAAATCTCAACCAGGAACAAGTGGATCAACGGATTTCCGTATTCCCGCGTTCTTTCTCCGGTAAAGTGGTTGCTGAAGAATCTTCTCCATTTAGCTCCGGATTGCTCTATGGAACAGGTATTGTAGCATTACTGGCTCTTGGTGCAGTCGCATTCCTGATTTTCCGTCGACGCCGCCAAGTGCAGCAGCAGGGAGGTGCGGATGATTTTCCAGATCTACCGTCACCACAGCCATTTGAAGTGCCAGATCTCCAGTATGCGGAAGACAGCGATGAAGTGGTGGTTCGTAAGCAATTGGAAAAATTGGCGCGAAGCAAGCCGGACGAATTTGTCGTCTTGCTCCGTACATGGCTAGCTGAAGATTAGGGAGTGAAGACTGATGGCCCGCGGCGGCAAAGAATTGACAGGAAGGCAGAAGGCTGCAATTCTTCTCATATCACTTGGGCCGGAAGTATCCGCACAGGTGTTTAAACACTTACGAGAAGACGAAATCGAACAATTGACATTGGAAATCGCCAATGTCAGAAAAGTGGATAACGACGAAAAAGATCGGATCTTATCGGAATTCCACCAAATTGCGGTCGCGAAAGAAGTGATCGCACAAGGCGGCATCACCTATGCCAGAGAAATTTTGCAGAAGGCATTGGGTGATAGCAAAGCGATGGACATCATCAATCGCTTGACTGCCAACCTGCAGGTGCGTCCGTTTGACTTCGCCCGTAAAGCAGATCCTGGGCAGATCTTAAACTTTATTCAAAATGAACACTCGCAAACGATCGCTCTGGTCTTGTCCTATCTGGATGCTGAACAGGCAGCGATGATCCTGTCGTCTCTCCCGCAAGAGCGTCAAGCGGACGTAGCAAAGCGCATTGCGATGATGGACAGTACGTCGCCAGAAGTCATTTCGCAAGTGGAACAGGTCCTGGAACAAAAGCTCTCTGCGACGGTTACACAGGACTACACGCAAGCGGGTGGTATTGAAGCGATCGTGAACATCTTGAACGGCGTTGACCGTGGTACGGAACGCACGATTCTCGATTCGCTCGAAATCCAGGATCCCGAGCTTGCTGAAGAAATCAAGAAGCGCATGTTTGTCTTCGAAGACATCGCATCTCTCGACAATCGTTCCATCCAGCGCGTTATCCGCGATGTGGAGAATGCAGACCTTATGCTCTCGCTCAAAGTGGCGAGCGAAGAAGTGCGCGATGTGGTCTTCCGCAATATGTCCAAACGGATGGCGGATACATTCAAAGAAGAAATGGAGTTCATGGGGCCAGTCCGTCTGCGCGACGTCGAAGAAGCACAGTCTCGCATTGTTGCTACCATTCGCCGCTTAGAAGAGGCGGGTGAGATCATCATCGCACGCGGCGGAGGAGATGATATCATTGTCTAGGATCATCAAATCGACACGTTACGCGACTACGGAAGAGGCCTTAATCCTTTCTGTGAAAGCACCTCCACTACCTAAGACGGAAGTTTCGCAGGAAAGGTTGCAGCAATTTGAGCAGGAAATGGAAAAAATGCAAAATGAAGCCGAATCGATCCTCCGAGATGCAGAAGAAACCGCTGCGAGAATCTTGGAGGACGCGGCTTTGCAGGCTGATCAAATGAAGCAGCAAGCTCTTGCTGAAATCGAGGCATGGTGGGCGCAAAAAGAAGAAGAAGCAAATCTGTTGTTCCAAGAGGTGCGTTCCACAGCGCAAGATGAAGGATATGCAGATGGTCTGGAAGCTGGCAAGCAATTTGTCATATCCGAAGAGCAGGAGACGATTTTGCAGGCGAAAACTATCCTGGAACAAGCCTATCAAGAAAAAAATCAGATTATTGCGGAGGCAGAACCTTTTCTGGTTGACCTCAGCATGGAAGTAGCGAAAAAAGTGGTGGAAGCGGAATTATCTACTTCTCAGGATAAGATTTTACAGATGGTACAACGAGTGCTTCGCCGTTCCCGTGTACATGGACAGATCACTCTGTGTGTCAATCATCGCTATTTTGATTTTATTGAGGATCATCGTGAACAACTCCTCGCTTTGCTGGATGGACAAGCTGAGCTTGCGATTTTTCCTGACTACACCGTACAAGATGAAGGCTGTGTGATCCGCACGCCGCTTGGCAGTGTAGACGCGCGAGTCGACACACAATTACAAGAGATCAGACAAGTTCTCATGGATATTGCCCGAGGAAGTGAAAAAGATGAGCATGCTTGATCTCTCGAAATATATCCAGGCGATTCAGCACATGGATCCGGTCCGTATCAATGGCAAGGTTACACAGGTGGTCGGATTGACGATTGAATCCCAAGGTCCGGAGGCCAAACTTGGCGAGGTCTGTCTCATTTATTCGCAGCAAAATGAGGAACCGATCATGGCAGAGGTTGTCGGATTCCGTGACAACAAAGTACTGCTTATGCCTTTGGGTGAAGTGTCTGCGATCGGACCAGGCTGTGATGTAGTAGCGACGGGCAAGCCATTGATGGTAAAAGTGGGTACAGAAATATTGGGGACGGTCCTGGATGGCCTGGGACGCCCGATGATCGGGAAACCACTCCCATTAGGACTTACCTCGGTACCAACGAACAATCAACCACCGAATCCATTGCTTCGTCCGCGGATTCAAGAACCACTGAGTGTGGGCGTTCGGGCGATTGATGGACTCATCACGGTAGGAAAAGGCCAGCGTGTTGGTATTTTCGCAGGCTCTGGTGTAGGGAAAAGTACATTGCTCGGGATGATTGCCCGGAATACAACGGCAGATGTGAATGTCATCGCATTGATTGGTGAACGTGGACGTGAGGTAATGGAGTTTATCGAACGCGATCTGGGGGAAGAAGGATTACAAAGGTCTGTTGTTGTCGTCGCAACCTCCGATCAGCCCGCGATGATCCGTATCAAAGGCGCCATGATTGCCACAGCGATCGCAGAATATTATCGCGATCGGGGGCTGAATGTCATGCTGATGATGGATTCCGTCACACGTTTTGCCATGGCCCAGCGGGAAATCGGACTAGCTATCGGTGAACCCCCTGCCACGCGAGGATATACGCCTTCTGTTTTCGCCATGCTGCCCAAATTGCTGGAGCGCGCAGGGACTGCCAATAAAGGAAGTATCACCGCATTCTATACCGTATTAGTCGATTCCGACGATATGAATGACCCTATCGCTGATGCGGTGCGTGGGATTTTGGACGGTCATATTGTACTGGACCGCAAAATCGCACAAAAAGGGCATTTTCCGGCTATTGATGTATTGGCAAGCGTGAGTCGTGTCATGAATGAAATCTGCACAAGCCAGCATCTTGACGCGGCAAGGGAACTGAAAAAGTATATGGCTACGTACAAGGATGCGGAAGATCTCATCAATATCGGTGCGTACAAAATGGGGACCAACCGAGAAATTGATGCAGCCATCCGCTATCGCGAGTCCATCCGGGAATTCACCGCACAAGGGACGCACGAACCAGCTGATCTGAAGACGACGATCAATGCCCTGACAGCTCACTTTGGAGGCGTACGTTGATGAAGAAGTTTCAGTATTCTCTTCAAAAAATCCTTGATTTGAAAGAAAGAGAAAAGGAACAAGCCGAATGGGCGTTTGGGAAATCGATGCAGAAGAAGAACGAAGAAGAAGAAAAGCTCATCCGCATGCACGAGCGCAAGGAAGAGCTCACCCAACATCTTTTTCGCGTGCAGACAGGTGTTTGCTCTGCTGCCCAATTGCTTGACATTACCCGTTATCGCCAGACAATGGATCAAGCGATCGCCAGCCAACAAAAAACATTGTTCGGTTGTGAGCAGGAGCTGGAAGTTTTCAAGCAGAGATTGACTTCGAAAATGCAGGAATCACAGCTCTGGCAAAAACTGCGCGAAAAAGCAAAGGATTCATTTGATGAAGCGGAAAAAAACCGGGATCAGAAGGAAATGGACGAAATCGGACTTAACCGCTATTTGCGCAAAACGATGTAGAGAGGAGGGGCAATATGGAAGAGATCCAGGAAGAGAGAGGATACAGTAAGTGGGAATGGTTTTTCTACATGATTTTTATACCGGCATTATTTGCAGCTCTCTTGGGTGGGGTACTGTTGTCACTTCTCGGCGTAAATGTGGTAGGGAAAGCACTGAGCATGGCAAATCAAATCCCCTATGTAGAAAAAATCGTTCCCGATTCCAGCGTTGAGGTGAAGCCTGATCAAGCTGATAAGGAGAACATGGAGAAACAGCTGATTACCGCACAGAGCGAGTTGGCAAAGAGCAAGCAGGCCGTGAGCACCATTGAGGCGGAAGCTGCGAAAAAGGACGCAACCATTCAATCCCTGCAAAAACAGGCGGAAGACTTGCAGAAAATGATGGAAGAAAAGCGTGCTTCAGAGGAAGAGCGACAAAAGCAGTATGCGGACTTGGCCAAGATCTATACCACCATGTCAGCTAGTAAGGCAGCACCTATTATCGAGAATCTTTCTACGGAAGAAGCAGTAACCGTCCTGTCCAAGATGAAGCCGGAGCAACGCGCTGAGATCTTGGCCAAAATGGATCCCAAAAAAGCAGCGGATACCTCCATTTTGATTAAAGATACCGTTATTAATGAAAATGATGATATAGCTGCCATGCAGCAAAGGATTCAGGCACTGACAAAAGCATTGAGCGAAACACGTCAAGATTCCACCAGCCTTGATTCGCTGATCACGACATTCTCGCAAATGCCTGCCACAGAGTCTTCCTTGATTTTGAAATCGCTGATGACAACGAATCAAAAACGGGCGATTTCCATTTTAGCCGGCATGGCCAATGATAAGCGCGCACAAGTATTGGCCGAGATCGCAAAAGAAGACGATAAATTGGCGGCAAAGATCACCAGCGAGTTGCTTCGATAGGCGATTTGATCGTCTGTCGTTCCTATAGCAACAAAACATGTATAAGGAGGTGGACACATGAATGTAGCGAATCCAATGGCTGTACAAGCTGCAGGTATGCCAGCAGCAGCCCAAGGACAAGCTGTTTCGGCACCAGCGCAGACGCTCACCGGGCTATTTGCGATGGAGATGGGGAACGCCTTGCAAGGAATGCCGCAATTAGCTGAGCTCCCACAGTTTGCAGAGGGATTATCCGAGGATGATATGGAAGCTTTGTCTAACTTGATGGCGATGATCCAGGCTTTGTTTGCGAACGACAATCCGCAGCAGCTCCAGCTCGAAGGTGAAGGCTCTGAACAGCTAAGTGCTGACGCTCTACAGGCTTTGCAAACCTTGATTGCCAAGTATGGGGGGGCTTTGGAAGGACAAACGGGTGCTGCAGTTACTCAGACTGACAAGCAAGCCGTTGTCACTGCATTCATGAACCAGGGACTGAGCCAGGAAGAAGCAGAGACATTTACGAATATGCTGCTTGCAATGGCAAAGCCGGTGAATGGGCAAAAAAGTGCAGGACTCGAAATGGTAACGAAGCAAGTGCATGAACTGTTTGAAGCATTAGGGGTAGAAGTCAGCAAAGAGGACAAAACGCAATCTGCGGGTAAAAATCCGATGATTCAGCAAGCAGCGTCTTTGGCTGCATTTCGCCTGAGCCAATCAGTGCGTACAGGTGAGCAGCGAAACACCTCTGATGCGCAAACGATTCAAAATTTGCAGATGAATCAAGCGTTATCGAAGTATCAAGCAGAAACCGGCATTCGCAATATTTCCGCTAAAACAGTGGAAGCGCAAGGATCTTTGTCTACGGGAACCCAAGTGACATCTCCAGCGGATGGACAGCAATCGCAGCCAATGACGGCTCCTGTTGTCACTCAAGGGAACCTGATCGATGGGGCTGCCGGGGAGCAAACGGCTGTATCCTCCAGACACGTAGTCCATGCTGATCAATTTGCCACCGAGATGAGCGATTTGTTTGTGAAGCAGATGAAGCTGGGCACGTTCCGTGGTTTCTCTGAAGCGAAAATCACCTTGAATCCGGAATCACTGGGCCAGGTGGATGTGAAGCTTACCTTGCAAAACGGAATGCTGACAGCGCATTTTACCGCGGAAACGAAAAACGGGAAGGAATTGCTGGACAATCAAATGTCCCAGCTGCGAACAGCTTTGATCAATCAAGGATTGCAGGTAGATCGCCTTGAAGTATCACAGCCGCAACAACAGCAAAACGCAGCTTTTGCTTTCCAACAACAGCAACGAGAGCAGGCTCGTCAACAACAAAATAACCAAAATCAGCAGCAAAAGAACGATGGAGAACAGGCTGAGTTCTCGATTGATCAGCTGGTTGAAGGAACGGGAACAGTAGATCGCACGCTTACCCGTATGCGTGGCTTGCGAAATGTTGAGTACACCGTTTAACAGATGAGGAGGAGACACCATGGCGAATTCATTCCGTGTTGGTCAACCCTTTTTTCCTCCAAAGCCGCCTGGTGTAACTAGACAACCTGTATCCAAACCCGTCGAAAAGCCCTTTCAGCAGTGGTTAACCGAAGCAGTAGCAGGAGACTCCAAACCGTCATCCGCCACCGCGCTAAGTTTTAGCCAACATGCTCTGCAGCGGCTGAAAGACAGAGGGATTCAACTGAGTGAAACAGATATGACGAGATTGGAACAAGCCGTCCAGAAAGCGGCAAATAAAGGAGCAAAAGAATCACTGGTTATGATGGACAGCGTGGCTTACGTGGTCAGCGTTGTGAATCGCAAAGTGATTACTGCGGTCGATGCGGGACACATGAAAGATAATGTGTTCACCAATATTGACAGCGCGATTTTTGTATAA
Organism: Brevibacillus migulae; assembly: GCF_004521915.1. Lineage (GTDB taxonomy): Bacteria > Bacillota > Bacilli > Brevibacillales > Brevibacillaceae > Brevibacillus_F > Brevibacillus_F migulae. The sequence continues at coordinate 36,545 of NZ_SDKD01000017.1, forward strand.
AGCATAACGACAGGGCCGGCCCTCCTAGAGGAAGCCCTTGGATTACCGACTGATTGAGGTATTCCGCTATTACGTTACCACGAGAGGGAGATTGTAGATGATCCGTTCTTTGTACACTGGTGTATCAGGTTTGCGCGGGTTTCAAACAAAGCTTGACGTAATTGGCAATAACATTGCGAACGTAAATACGGTTGGTTACAAAAAGAGCCGCGTGATGTTCCAGGATGTATTGAGCCAAAACATCAAAGGCGCAACGGCTCCTTCTGAGGAAGGAAGAGGCGGGGTTAACCCGATGCAAGTTGGCTTGGGTTCTCAGGTAGCTTCCATTGAGATGGCTTTTACTGCCGGTAGCCCGATGACAACGAATCTGCCTACAGACCTTTCCATTGAAGGCGACGGATTTTTCGTTGTGAGCGAAGGCGCAGATGGCCCAACGTATTATACACGTGCGGGTAACTTTACCCGAGATGCCAACGGGTACTTGGTTAACTCCCAGGGACTTTATTTGCAAGGCGATACCGGTAACATTCAAATTCCGCGTGCCGATTACACTTCCTATTCAATTGGCAAAGACGGCAGCGTAGTGGGTGTCACTCCTGACGGTGAACTCGAAACAATCGCGACCGTCTATGTAAAAACGTTTGAAAACCCTGCTGGTCTCCAGAAGGTGGGGAACTCCCTGTACCAGAACACATTGAATGCTGACGGTGAAGGCGCTACAGAAGCTGCAACTCCAGCAGAGCTTGGCGTGAACATCATCTCTGGTCAATTGGAAATGTCCAACGTTGACCTGTCCGAAGAGTTCACTGAAATGATCACAGCACAACGCGGTTTCCAAGCGAACTCTCGTATCATCACTACATCCGACAGTGTGCTTGAAGAATTGGTCAACCTGAAACGATAAGGTTTCAGCTTAGCAGGGTAATGTGAGCAAGAAGAGGGGGAACCGATCCCCCTCTCCATATCGATCTTAACGAGGTAACTTACCATGATCGAATTAACCCGATTTAATGGAACGACATTTTTTCTGAACATCACGCACATTGAATCTGTAGAAGCAACACCGGATACCGTGATTACGCTGACGAATGGCAAAAAGTTCCTTGTCAAGGACAAGGCTGAAACGATTGCTGCTCGCATCAGCGAATTCTATCAGCAAGGAACACCCAAAACGGTCGTCCCTCGTCCCATAGACGATTCCATATAATAGCGGGAGGAGCACTATGTTTAAAAACAAATTGTTTAATATGGCTCTCATTATCATTATCGCCATAACTTTATTGGGTGTTGTCTCCTTTGTACTGTGGCAAACCTACTTATCACCTGCTGCCCAAACGGAGCAACATGAAGAACCGAAGGAAGCAGAACCATTAACTGCCGATGAAATGCAAGAGTTTACCGTTGACACAGGTGAAATTACAACCAATTTGGTTACCAACAACTACATTATCGTGCGTTTCAGCATTACGGCAGATAGTGCGGATGGAAAAGAAGAGTTGACCAAGCGCTTGCCGCAAGTGAACCAAATCATCATTAAAGCACTGGCTGGACTGTCTCCGGATGACATCAAAGGAACCGAAGGCATCAACAAGCTGGAAGCGAAAATTATGAATGAGGTCAGTTCCATCATGCTGGAGGGCAAAATTGTGCAGGTTATTACCACAAAAAGAGTGTTGTCCTAAGTGTAATCAGATTGTTAAATACATAGGTAGGGAGGTGACGAAATATGGCCGAGGTTCTCTCACAGAGTGAAATTGACGCATTACTGGCTGCTCTCTCATCGGGAGAAATGGATGCCAACGAGCTGAAAAAAGAAGAGACCGAGAGAAAGGTAAAAGTTTACGACTTCAAAAGGGCGTTACGCTTCTCGAAGGACCAAATACGCGGGCTTACACGAATTCACGAGAACTACGCCCGGTTGTTGACAACCTATTTCTCAGCGCAGCTTCGCACCTTCGTACAGATCAGTGTCGCTTCCGTTGATCAATTGCCATATGACGAATTTATTCGATCCATTCCGAAAATGACGATTCTGAATATTTTCGAAGCACCGCCGTTGGAAGGCCGCATGGTAATGGAGGTAAACCCGAATATTGCTTATGCGATGCTTGACCGACTGCTAGGTGGACAAGGAATTATTCCCGACAAAATGGGCGCCCTGACCGAAATTGAAACAACGGTCATGGAAAAAGTGTTTGGAAAAGCATTGGACAGTTTCCACGAAGCCTGGAAACAAATCATTGAACTGGATCCGTATCTGGAAGTCATGGAAATGAATCCACAGTTCATGCAGATCGTCTCCCCGAACGAAATTGTTGCCGTAATCTCGTTTAGTACGAAGATCGGTGAGACAACCGGGATGATCAATCTCTGTCTGCCGCACGTCGTACTGGAACCAATCATGCCGAAGCTTTCCGGACAATATTGGTTTGCTACGCAAAAGAAAACGAGAGATGAGCAAGAGAAGATTAGGTTGGAGGAGCATGTCAAAACAGCAAAACTACCGATTATCGCCGAGTTGGGAACTTCTACGATCACGGTTGGCGAGTTCCTTCAATTAGCCAAAGGTGATGTAATCCAGCTGGATCAATCGATTGACAACAAACTGAAGATCAAGGTTGGAGAAAGGCTGAAATTCTTGGGACAGCCAGGAACCGCGAAGGGACGCGTCGCAGTACAGATTGACGAAGTCCTCGAGGAAGGGGAGGAGAACATTGAGTAGGGACATGTTGTCTCAGGACGAAATAGACGCGCTCTTGCGCGCCAATAGTTTGGTTGGGGAAGATGAAGAGGAACCAGGTGTAGATGTGAACAGCTTGCTCTCCGCTTTCGAGCAAGATGCGTTGGGTGAGATCGGAAACATTACTTTCGGAAGCGCTGCAACAGCGTTGTCCACCCTGTTGAATCAAAAAGTCGATATTACAACACCGACGGTTACTTTGGTAAAACGCTCGACATTGGAGGATGAGTTCCCTCGTCCTCACGTTGCGATTCATGTTCAATATACAGATGGTTTTGAAGGGATCAATCTGTTGGTGATTCGCGTAGAAGATGCTGCGATCATCGCCGATTTGATGATGGGCGGAAACGGCCAACCGACATCCACTGAAATGTCTGAGCTGCATATCAGTGCGGTACAGGAAGCGATGAACCAGATGATGGGTTCCGCAGCTACCTCGATGTCTACCATCTTTAATCAGTTTGTAAATATCTCACCTCCTGGCATTGATGTGATGGATCTTGCGAATGGAGAAGGTTCCGAGAATATCCCAACGGGTGATACGTTGGTAAAGATTTCTTTCCGCTTAAAAGTGGGGGAACACGGTGAGTTGATCGATTCTTCGATCATGCAGCTGCTCCCAGTGCCATTTGCAAAAGCCATGATTGATATGCTGATGGGAACAGGCGCAAGTGCAGAGGCGGAACCAGCACCACAGGCAGCAGCTGCGCCAGCGCCAGCAAGCCAGCCGCCACAAGCGCCACCACAGGCAGCTGCACCTCAAGCGCAGGTTCCACCGCAAGCACCGCCTGCTCAACCACCGGTGGATCCATATGCTGCATACGGCCAACCGCCGCAAGCGGGAGGATATCCGCCATACCCATATCCGCCGTATCCACCATATCCGTACCCGCCGCAATATCAGCAACCACCTGCTGCGCATATGCCGCAGCAATATGGTGGTATGGTTGGAAGTCAGTCAGCGGCAAACGTACAAACGGCACAGTTTTCACCGTTGGGCGCAGGACGACTTCCTGTAGAAGAGGAACAAAACCTGAACTTGCTCCTCGACATTCCATTGCAAGTGACGGTAGAACTCGGACGTACACGGAAAGTGATCAAGGATATTCTCGAGCTCTCCTCGGGTTCGATTATTCAGCTGGATAAGCTTGCAGGGGAACCAGTTGATATTCTTGTCAATAACAAACTGATCGCGAAAGGCGAGGTAGTCGTTATTGACGAAAACTTCGGGGTAAGGGTAACCGATATCATCAGCCAATGGGATCGCGTACAAAAACTTCAGTAATTTTTTCCATATATTAAGGGAGGAACTAACCAATGTCTAACAAAGTGTTGATCGTGGATGATGCAGCTTTCATGAGAATGATGATTAAAGAAATTCTGACCAAAAACGGTTTTAACGTGGTAGGGGAAGCTAGCGACGGCGCGCAAGCTCTTGAAAAATATAAAGAATTAGGACCAGACCTGGTTACAATGGATATCACCATGCCAGAAATGGATGGAATCACAGCATTGAAAGAGATCCGCAAAATTGATCCGAATGCACGTATCATTATGTGTTCAGCGATGGGGCAGCAGGCCATGGTAATTGATGCGATCCAAGCGGGCGCGAAAGACTTTATTGTAAAACCATTCCAAGCAGATCGCGTTATTGAAGCGATCAAGAAAACACTGGGATAAATAATGAATTTCCGTAAATTTGGAGGCACCCTGCTGAGCATTTGCTGCGTCATCCTGCTGTTGGTTGGATTCCATCCTGCAAACGCGTACGCAGACGAAAAAACGTCCGTCTGGGACACACTCCAAAATCCATCCGCCGTCAAACAATCTGACGGCGGCACTGCATCGCAGCCGGAGAGTGCACCGCTTGCTTCGAACGAGTCTCCGAGCGGTTTTATGCTTTTCCTGCAAGTTGTGTTTTCATTAGGATTAATTATTGTGTTAATTTATCTCTTGCTTCGCTTTTTGGCGAAGAAGCAAGTGGGAAACAATCAGAGTGGACCGATGCGTGTGGTCAGCAGCCTGTCGATGGGAAGCAGCAAAAGCCTGCATATCGTGATGATAGGTGATTCCTTATACATTTTAGGGATTGGTGACAGCATACAGCTCATTCGCCATATTCCGGCGGGGGATGAGATGGATCTTTTGCTTGCAGAAGCGGAGATCAAGGCGCAAGCGAAAACACTGCCTGATTGGTTCCCTTTCTTACGAGGGAAGAAAGACTCAGACATAGAGCTTCCATTCACGGACCAGCCTGCCTCTGATGCGCAGTCCTTCACGGAGCTGCTCGAACGTCAATGGGAAGAGGTAAATCAAGACAAGCATTCCAAGGCAAACTGGCAAGATCGTGACAACGGGGGTGGGAGAGCGTGAAGAAGATCATGCCGCTACTGCTTATGCTTCTCGCCATACTCGCGCTTCCATCCATCGCATCTGCAGCAGCGAACGTACCTCTGATACCGAATGTCGATTTGAAGATCGGCGGGGGGACGGGAAGTCCGGAAGATACTTCTACGGCAGTCCAATTGCTGCTGATGTTAACCGTGCTGTCAGTCGCGCCTGCCATTCTGTTGTTGACCACCTGCTTTACCCGAATTGTCGTGGTATTGTCATTTGTTCGAAATGCGCTTGGCACACAGCAAATGCCACCCAACCAAGTGCTCGTTGGTTTAGCCCTGTTTATGACGTTCTTTATCATGAGTCCGACGTTGGCCCAGGTCAATGAAAAAGCGGTACAGCCATTTATCGCGGGCAAGGTCACACAGGAACAAGCGTTAACAGCAGCGGCCATCCCGATGAAAGAGTTTATGGCAAAGCAGACGAGACAAAAGGATTTGGCGCTTTTTCTTCAATATACAAAAGCGGAACAGCCCAAATCAGTGCAGGATATCCCGTTAACCGCTCTGGTGCCGGCCTATGTCATCAGTGAATTGAAAACGGCCTTTCAGATTGGCTTCATGATCTTTATTCCGTTCCTGGTCATTGACATGATCGTCTCAAGTATTTTGATGGGGATGGGGATGATGATGCTGCCGCCAGTCATGATCTCGTTACCGTTTAAGATCTTGCTGTTTATCATGGTCGACGGCTGGTATCTCGTCGTCAAATCATTGCTGTTAAGCTTTTAATATCGAAATGATGGTTGCCAACACAAGAAGGAGGAGACAAGCATGACACAAGAATTGCTCATGCAAATCGCGCAAGGTTCCGTTTATACGATCTTGCTGGTAACGGCGCCTGCTCTCGGTGTGGGTCTGCTTGTAGGTCTGCTTGTCAGTATCTTCCAAGCGACGACCCAGATCCAAGAACAAACACTGGCTTTTATTCCGAAGATCGTAGCCGTTTTAGCTACTATTATTATTGCGGGACCTTGGATGTTGCGGGTAGTGGTTGAGTTCGCGATGAACATCTTTGGCAACTTGCACAAATTTGTAGGCTGATCCGGATGGAATTGATCTATCATTACTTGCCGATCTTCTTACTCGTGTTTGTTCGCATGACGTCATTCTTTGTGACCGCGCCGATTTTTTCAACGAGAGGCGTTCCCAATCAAGTGAAGATTGGATTGGGTTTTTTGCTCGCTGTTGTCAGTTTTTCTTATATACCAACGACAGCAACGATCCCGCTCGATCTATTTTTTATCATTTATGTCCTGAAAGAAGTGCTGGTCGGTTTAATTTTGGGATTCATCTGCGAAATGGTCTTCTTCACGATTCAAATCGCGGGTGGCCTCATGGATATGCAGATGGGGCTGGCGATGGCGAATATTATCGACCCCCGAACTGGCGCATACGTACCGATCACAGGTACATTTAAAAATATTTTAGCTACACTGTATTTTCTCTCCATCAACGGCCACCACATGCTGATCAAAGGGATGATCAGCAGCTACAAAGCGATACCGGTAGATCGTATGTGGGCTGCGTTCGGAGATGAACAAGTGTTCATGCATGCTGTAAAAGTATTCAGCAACATGTTCGCAGGAGCCATGCTAATGGCAGCGCCCATTGTCGTTGCGTTATTCCTGGTAGATCTCTCTCTTGGTATTATCGCCAAATCCGTCCCGCAATTTAATATCTTTGTGGTAGGTTTACCGATAAAATTGATTGCCAGTTTTTTACTGCTCGTTGTAGTCTTCCCGGCATTCTTTATCGTACTTAGTGGTCTATTTGAAAAGATGTTCATGGCGATGGCTGAGATGATGACATTATTGGGGGGATCGTCATGATAGGTCCCAAATTGCTCTTACGGCTTGACCTGCAGTATTTTAACGGAGAAAAAACAGAGAAACCAACACCCCAAAAATTGCAAGACGCCCGCAAGAAAGGGCAGGTCGCCAAAAGCCCGGATTTATCGCCTGCTTTTGTCCTCGTTGCAGTTTTTGGTGTATTGATGATCTTTGGTTCCTCCATGTATGACTCGTTTTTGCGAATCATGAGGGAGTCCTTGACAACCTATACGACATGGCAAGTGACGCAGGATAATCTCTCCGTCATCACCATGCAGATCTTGAGAGAGGCCGCCAAAATTGTGGGACCGATTCTAGGGATCGTTTTGGTGATCGGACTTGCTGTCAATTACATGCAAGTAGGTGTGCTGTTTACGACAGAACCGTTGATGATGAAATTGGAAAAGTTAAATCCGATCCAGGGGGCCAAGCGAATATTCGCACTGCGCTCACTGGTCGAGCTGCTCAAATCCTTGCTGAAAATCTCTGCGGGGATCCTTGTCGCCTACATGGTGTTGTGGGATGTCAAGGAAGAGGTAGTGAGGCTGTCACTGACGTCACTGGAAAGTGTTCTTAGCTTTGCGGCGATGGAAGCCGTAAAAGTAGGGTTGTATGTCGGTGTCCTGCTCATCATCCTGGGTGCATTCGATTTCTTCTATCAGAAATATGAACACACCAAAAACTTGCGGATGTCCAAGCAAGACATTAAGGACGAGTACAAAAAATCCGAAGGGGACCCGTTGATTAAAAGCAAGATCAAGGAACGCCAGCGTCAAATGGCCATGCGCCGGATGATGCAAGAGGTTCCGAAAGCGGATGTAATCATTACGAACCCCACCCACTTTGCGGTGGCAATCCAGTATGAGGCGGGCACGATGACTGCTCCCACGGTGATTGCGAAAGGACAGGATTACGTAGCGCTGAAGATCAAGGAAATTGCGAAGAAAAATGGTGTCATTACGATGGAAAACAAGCCGCTGGCGAGGGCGCTTTTCAGCCAAGTGGAAATTGGACAGCAAATCCCGGAGGACATGTTTAAGGCAGTCGCTGAAGTATTGGCCTATGTCTATAAACTGCAAGGAAAAGTAAAGTAGGCTTCACGCACAAATTCTTATAAAGAAAGGAGGAGACGAGGTGAGATTCAAAGAGCTTGGCGTCATTTTTTTCGTCATCAGCATCGTAGTCATGATGGTGATCCCGTTACCAACTGCCTTGCTTGATTTGTTGCTGATCTTGAACGTATCCCTATCCTTGACGATCTTGCTCGTCTCCATGAATACAAAAGAAGCGCTGGATTTTTCCATCTTTCCAACGCTGCTGCTCGTCACAACGTTATTTCGACTGGCTTTGAACGTGTCGACAACCCGAAATATTCTCTCGCATGCGGAAGGCGGAAAAGTCATTGAAGCTTTCGGTAGCTTTGTAGTCGGGGGAAATCAGGTTGTCGGCTTTGTTGTATTTTTAATCCTGGTCATTATCCAATTTATTGTCATTACCAAAGGTTCGGAACGTGTAGCAGAGGTTGCAGCACGTTTTACATTGGATGCGATGCCCGGTAAACAGATGAGTATTGATGCCGATTTGAATGCCGGCATGATTAATGAGCAGGAAGCACGTTCCCGCCGCCAAAAAATCGAGCGGGAAGCGGACTTTTATGGAGCCATGGATGGTGCGAGTAAATTCGTAAAAGGGGATGCCATTGCCGGGATCATCATTTTCGTGATCAACATTATCGGCGGATTTATCATTGGTATGCTCATTCATGATATGAGCTTCAGTGAAGCATTGTCCAAGTTTACGCATATGTCGATCGGGGACGCGCTCGTCAGCCAAATTCCGGCGCTTCTCATTTCGACCGCGACCGGGATTATTGTCACGCGAGCAAATTCCGAAGGTGGTTTAGGGCAAGATATTACGGAGCAAATCTTTAGCTCGCCGCGGTTGCTGTACATTGTGGCCGGAGCGATCACGTTGTTAGGTCTGTTCACACCGATTTCTTTACTGCCTGTAGCACCTATCGCAGCCATTCTTGCTTTTGCCGGCTGGAAAATGTCTAAGAAGCAAAAAACGAAAATGGCCGAAACTGCTTTTCATGAAGAAGAACAGCAAATTGAAGAGGTGCGCAGTCCCGAAAGCGTGGTCAACCTGCTTCAGGTGGATCCCATTGAGTTTGAGTTCGGTTATGGCTTAATTCCTCTGGCGGATGTAAAACAAGGCGGTGACTTGCTGGACCGCGTGATTATGATTCGTCGCCAATGTGCGCTGGAACTGGGGATTGTCGTTCCAGTGATCCGTATCCGCGACAATATCCAGCTGCGCCCGAATGAATATGTAATCAAAATCAAGGGCAATCAGGTGGCCAAAGGCGAAATTCTGCTCGATCACTACTTGGCGATGAGCCCTGGCTTTGATGACGATAACGTGATTGGTATACCAACTACGGAACCTGCGTTTGGATTGCCTGCATTATGGGTAACAGAAGAGCATAAGGAAATCGCTGAGCTGTCCAGCTATACGGTAGTGGATCCGCCATCGGTTGTCGCAACGCATCTCACTGAGATCATCAAGCGTCATGCGCACGAGCTGCTGGGACGCCAAGAAACGCGGGCGTTGATCGATAACATTCGTGAAACGATGCCGGTGTTGGTGGACGAACTGATACCTGGTCTCCTGTCGATTGGCGACGTACAGAAGGTATTGCAGAAGCTGTTGAAAGAAAAAATTTCGATTCGCAACCTCAGCATGATTTTGGAAGCATTAGCGGATCAAGCCGTTTATACCAAAGACACCGATGTGTTGACCGAGTATGCACGCCAGGCGCTTTCGCGGCAAATTACCCTGCAATTTAGCGAGCAAGGACAACCGCTGCGCGTGATTACGGCTGGACCTGGTCTGGAAAAGGCAATCTCGGAGCGGGTAGAACAGACGGAGCAAGGAACCTATCTCGCCATCGACCCGGAAACTTCTCAGCAAATCTATGAAAACTTGACTGAACAAGTGAACAGAATGGTCAATGCTGGTCAGCAACCGATTATTCTCGCTTCACCTGCAATCCGGATGTACATGAGACAGCTGATGGAGAGAATGATGCCGGATATTCCAGTCATCTCGTACAGTGAGTTGGAGCCCCATGTTGAAGTTCAAAGTGTTGGGATGGTGAATATCTAGTGAGAGTGAAGCGATATATCGTCGATTCGATGCCGGAAGCGATGGAAAAGATCAGGATTGAGCTGGGGAAAGATGCCATCATCTTAAACAGCAAACCGATCAAAACGGGTGGCTTTCTGGGGATGTTCAGCAAACAACAGATTGAAGTGATTGCGGCTGTCGAAGAAAAAAGCATCGGGCAGTCAAAGGCAGAAGCAGCCAGCAAAAAGGAAAGAACGGTTGCAACGGTGCCAGTACCGAGTGCGGCACAGGCGTACCGCAAGTCTGGCGGAGGAGAATCAAGCATCCGCACACTGGAGAGACCAGTAGCACTGGAGACGCAAGCCCCCATTATGCAACCAGTTGCTGCCCAGCCGCTTCGGCAAGAGAGCGCTCCCATAAAAACCATGCCGATGCAGCCTGTGCCTGAAGACCGACCTTTACACAGCAGTGGACTGACGGCACCTGCTCGCCCGCAGGTGCAACAGACCGTGTCTGAACAGCAAGATTTGGCACAAGAACTGCGCGATATGAGAGAGATGTTTCGAAAACTGCTGTTAAAGGGAAATGATAAGCATCTTCCTTCTTCCCTCGCACTTGTTCGTGATCGGTTGCTTGAGCAGGAAGTGGAAGAGGAGCTCGTATCAACGATTATTGGCGACTTGCTGAAAAAATTCGAGCAGCCGGAAGAAACGACAGAGGAAGAGGCATTGCAGGCGGCCATGGATTTGGTACGAGGGAGAATCAGTAAACACAATGAGGCTCCGGCTCGAATTGAACGCACTGCGAAATGCGCATTTTTCTTTGGGCCGACCGGTGTGGGGAAAACCACTACGATTGCCAAGCTTGCGGCTGAATGCATGCTGAAGGAAAAACGGAAAGTGGGCTTTATTACTTCGGATACGTTTCGGATCGCCGCTGTTGAACAACTAAGGACCTATGCAAACATCTTAAACGTGCCGATGGAAGTCGTATTTTCGCCAGGGGAAATCGGACAAGCGCTGGAGAAGCTGCGGCATTGTGACTTGATCCTCGTGGATACGGCTGGTCGCAACTATCGAAATGATGAGTACGTCACCGCGATCAAGGAGCTTTTGGATTACGGAGAAACAAGCGTGCATTATCTCGTGTTGAGCCTGACCGCCAAATACAGCGATATGAAAGCCATTGCGAGCAACTTCTGCGATATTCCAAATGCACGGGCGATCTTTACGAAGGCGGATGAAACGAAGGCGTATGGTCCCATCTTGAACATCGTTGATCAGTATAAACTGGCGCTCTCGTATATTACGACGGGGCAAAATGTTCCCGATGACATTGTCCTGGCAACCCCCGAACGAGTGACCAAAATGATCATGGGGGACGATACGTATGCATGATCAAGCAGCGCAGTTGCGGGAGCGCTTGCAGCGAAGCGCTCAGGGGCGTTCAACCCGTTTAGTAACAGTTACCAGCGGCAAAGGCGGAGTGGGTAAGTCCAATTTCACCTTGAATTTTGCGCTCGGACTCATCGAACGAGGACAAAAGGTCGTCATTTTCGATGTTGATGTCGGATTTGCTAATCTGGATGTACTGATGGGGATCTCATCCAAACACAATTTGCTGGAATTGCTGGAGCCAGGTCGTACTGTTTCCGACATTATGGAAAAAGGGCCAAATGGATTGGAGTTCATTCCCGGCGGTTCCGGCTTTACACAGCTGATGCATCTGGATGACGAAAAATTGGACACCCTCTTCTCGCGATTGGAAGATTTGCAGGGATATGCGGACACGATTTTGTTTGATACAGGGGCAGGGGTTTCGAATGAATCGATGCGTTTCATGCTGGCATCTGACGAAGTTCTCCTGGTAACGACACCGGAACCGACGGCGATCACAGATGCTTACGCTGTCATCAAAATGATTCATTCGCAAAATCCGAAGACAAACATCCAGCTTGTGATTAACCGGGTAAGTACGGAAAAGGAAGGAAAAAGCACAGCTGACAAGCTTTCCTTGGTGGCCAAACGATTCCTCGACATGGAATTGACCACGCTGGGGTATGTAGCGGATGACGCAATTGTAACCAAAGCGGTCAAACAGCAAAAGCCATTTCTCCTTACCTATCCGCACTCACAAGCTAGCAAAGGGATTCGTGATCTGGTCAACAGCTATCTGCGGGTTGAGCGAAAGCAACCAGATGCGGTTAGCGGGATACGAGGATTCCTTACAAAAATGAAGCGATTCATTCGATAAACGCTCATTAGGATCGATGAAGGGAGCTGCAGCAACATGAGTAAAATTCGGGTTCTTGTCGTCGACGACTCAGCCTTTATGCGTAAGGTGATTTCCGATTTATTAAACCAGGACCCGTCTATAGAAGTAATCGATCGTGCTAGAAATGGTATCGAAGGGATCGAAAAGGTCAAGCAATTGAAGCCTGATGTAGTGACGCTGGATATCGAAATGCCATTGATGAATGGACTGGATGCTCTGCAGCATTTGATGAAGGAATGCCCACTGCCAGTTGTCATGTTGAGCAGTTTGACCAAGGAAGGCGCGGATGCAACGATTCGGGCGTTGGAATTGGGGGCGTTCGACTTCATCACAAAGCCGTCCGGATCCATTTCTCTCGATATTCATAAAGTAGCCGATGATCTGCTGGAGAAAGTGAAGGCAGCCGCACAGACAAAGGGTAAACAGCGAAGCATACATATACCGCCGATCAAAAAAGTGGCACCGACTACTTTGGCGAAAGCTGCTGCCCCTGAGCAAAAAGCACCAGTTTCAAAAGAACCGCCGCGAGCCATGGGAGGAAGGGTAGCCAAATTGGTAGCAGTAGGGACTTCAACAGGCGGACCCAAAGCGCTGCAAACATTGCTGACTGCTCTTCCTGCCAGTTTGGATGCGCCGCTCGTGATTGTTCAGCACATGCCGCCGGGTTTTACAAAATCTTTGGCACAACGACTGGATACGCTTTGTGCGATTCGGGTAGTAGAAGCAGAGGACGGACAATGGATTGAGCCAGGCACGGCATATATCGCTCCGGGTGGCTATCATTTCGAAGTTCACCAGTCCGGGGATCGCTTAAAAGTGCACCTCCACCAAGCCGAGCCAAGAGGTGGACATCGACCTTCCGTCGACATCTTGTTTGAATCTGTAAGTGGATTGACAAATTTGAAAAAATGGGCAATTATCATGACAGGCATGGGTAGTGATGGGACCAAGGGCCTAAAACAAATGAAGGAAAAAGATCAGGTTTTCAGTATAATTGAAGATGAATCAAGCTGCATCGTATTTGGGATGCCAAGAGCAGCAATACAAGCAGGATTGGCCGACAAGGTAGTCCCATTGGAAAAAATAGCGGAAACGCTGGTCAAGCTTGTCAACTGACTGGGAGGTGGATGTAAATGGACATGAATCAATACTTAGACATGTTTATCGAAGAGTCAAAGGAGCATCTGCAGGCAATTAACTCCAATCTTCTTGTGTTGGAGACAGAGCCGGACAACATCCAGATTGTGAATGAGATTTTCCGATCTGCCCATACCTTAAAAGGAATGGCAGCAACGATGGGCTTTGAGGATATGGCTAGCTTGACCCATGAAGCCGAAAACGTACTGGATATGATTCGTAACCATAAACTGAACATTAACAGCGACATCATGGATGTGATTTTCCAGAGTGTCGATTTGATTGAAGGAATGGTGTATAACATCATCGAAGGCGGCGATGGATCAGCCGACGTATCAAAACCGGTTAGTCTGCTGCGTGCCATTGTCTCCGGAGATATGGCGGTAGTCGCGTCCGGACAAGCTGCTGCGGAAAAAGAGGTAACCGCTGCGGCTGCGGAACATCATCATGATTTGGATGAATTCGCGCTTACGGTGATGCGCCAATCGAAAGAAGCGGGCAACAATCTGTTCTGGATCAAGGTTACGCTGCAGGAAAGCTGTATGCTTCGTGCAGCAAGGGCCTATATGGTGTTTGACCAGCTGGAGAACGCTGGTGAGATCATCAAATCGACACCGTCTGTAGAGGACTTGGAAAACGAACGCTTCGATTATGAATTCGAATTGATTTACGTGACCATGAAGTCCTTGGAAGACATTAAGAAAATGGTCGAGAATGTCTCCGAAGTGAAAGAAGTGCTGATCAAAACCGTCGAGGTAACAACTCCTCAAGTCCAAGTGGAAGAAGCGAAAAAAGAAACCGCCGCTGCTCAAGCGGTGGAAAAGAAACCGGCTGCCGAAGCAAATGCCGCTCCCGCGGGTGCTGCGAAAAAGGTGTCGACCGGGAAAACGATTCGTGTGGATATTGAGCGCTTGGACATCCTGATGAACCTGTTCAGTGAGCTGGTCATCGATCGCGGTCGTCTTGAGCAGCTGTCCCGTGAGATCGGCCGGGGCGAGCTTTCCGAGACGGTTGAACATATGAGCCGCATCAGCGGTGATTTGCAAAATATCATTCTCACCATGCGCATGGTACCGGTTGAACAAGTATTTAACCGTTTCCCTCGCATGGTGCGTGACTTGGCCAAAGATTTGAACAAAAAAGTCAATCTGGAAATATTCGGTGCCGAAACCGAGCTGGATCGTACCGTCATCGATGAGATTGGTGATCCGCTTGTTCACCTGCTGCGCAATTCCATTGACCATGGGATCGAAATGCCTGCGGAACGCAAAAAGAATGGAAAGCCAGAAGAAGGCACTGTCCAATTAAAAGCGTACCACAGCGGCAACCATGTGTTCATTGAAGTGAAAGACGATGGCGCAGGGATCAGCAAAGAAGGCGTCCTGAAAAAAGCCATTGAGCGCGGAATCGTCAACCCAGCTACGGCTGAAAATTTGAGCGACAAGCAAATCTATGAATTGTTGTTTGCTTCCGGCTTTAGTACAGCAGAAGTCATTACCGATATTTCTGGTCGCGGTGTAGGTCTTGATGTTGTGAAGAACAAGATCGAATCCCTCGGCGGCAGTGTAAGTGTTGATTCGGTGCGCGGCGAAGGAACAACCTTCCTCATTCAGCTGCCGCTTACGCTTTCCATCATTTCGGCGATGCTGGTGCAAGTGGAAAATGAAAAATATGCTGTACCACTGAGCTCCATCATCGAAACAGCCGTTTTCCGCAAAGACGAAATCATGCTGGCTCATCGCCAAAAAGTGATCGACTTCCGCGGTCGCGTGGTACCTCTCGTATCGCTGAAAGGCATTTTCCAAGTGCCTGACCAAGGAAATGGCAGTGACGATGATGAAGTAGCGGTAGTCATTGTGCGTAAAGGCGAGAAAATGGCCGGTCTGGTTGTTGATTCCTTCATTGGTCAACAAGAGGTCGTACTCAAATCGTTGGGCAAATATCTGGTTAACGTCTTTGCCATCTCCGGCGCAACGATCCTGGGAGACGGTCAAGTCGCGCTGATCATCGATTGTAATGCACTGATTAAATAGAGGAGGGGCTGCATCATGTTGGAACAGAAAGAGATCATCGGGGAAGTAAAAGTCATTGTGTTTCGCTTGCAGGACGAAGAATACGGAGTGGAAGTGAATCAAGTCCTCTCCATCGAAAAATTGGACCACATTACACGCGTACCGCGCACACCTGCATTTGTGAAGGGCGTGATCAATCTGCGCGGGGTAGTGACGCCAATCATTGATCTGCGCAGCCGTTTTGGTCTGGAAGAGGCATCTTATACAGAAACCACACGCGTCATTATCGTGGCTGTGAATGAATTGGAAGTTGGCTTAATCGTGGATGCAGCAAATGACGTGATCGATATTCCGGTAAATGCCATCGAACCGGCGCCAGAGGTTGTCGGCGGCGTAGAAGCGGTATACCTGCGAGGAGTGGCGAAGCTGGAAAAGCGTCTCCTGATTTTGCTGAATCTCGATAAGGTATTGAATACCGAAGAAATGAAGCAACTTGATACGTTAGAGGTTAACTAAGATGAGCTTCTTTTCCAACTTCGGTGAATTCCAAATTGATGTTTTGCGTGAAGTGGGCAATATCGGTGCGGGCAATGCTGCTACAGCATTGTCCAAACTGATTCAAAAAGAAGTGGATATGAAAGTACCGCAGGTGAAAATTCTCGAATTTGACGAGATTGCCGATTTTGTCGGCGGAGCCGAGGCTTTGGTCGTGACTGTGTTTTTACGGGTTGAAGGGGATTGTCCTGGCAACATGTTCTTCATCGTCGATTATGCCTCCGCCCGTAACTTGCTGCGAAAATTATTTGGTATCCAAGAGACGGTGGAAGCTGACGAGCAACTGTCTGAGATGGAACTGTCAGCCTTGCATGAAATTGGCAATATTTTGGCGGGCTCCTATCTATCCTCTCTTGCTGACTTTACCAATCTGAATATGCAACCGTCAGTGCCTGCCTTGGCAATCGATATGGCGGGGGCCATTCTCAGCTATGGTTTGATTGAATTGGGGAACTCTGGTGATTTTGCGCTTACGATTGATACGGCATTTTTTGAAGGAAATGAAGAGGTGGAAGGCCACTTCTTTTTGCTCCCTGATCCGGAGTCATTGAACAAATTATTTTCTGCATTAGGAGTTCCTTTAGATGGAAATTATTAAAATAGGAATGGCTGATTTAGGAGTAAGCAAATCTCCGGATCGATTGCGAACGACGGGTTTGGGCTCGTGCGTGGGTGTCGTTCTCTATGACGCTTCCAAAAAAATTGCGGGTATGGCACACGTCATGCTCCCCGATTCGTCTCTGGCGAAAGGCAACGAATTCAATATCGGGAAGTATGCGGATACGGCAATCCCGCAGTTGATTAAGGAAATGGAACAGGCCGGATCGTCCGTAAAAAATCTGATTGCAAAAATGGCTGGCGGAGCACAAATGTTTTCTTTCCTATCGGGAAATGATACGATGAGGATAGGTCCGAGAAATGTCGAAGCTTGTAAAACAATGTTAAAAGAGGCGGGTATCCGGATTGTCGCAGAAGACACAGGGGGCAATTGCGGACGTACCATTGAAATGGATCCGGAAACGGGGATCCTGCAGATTCGCACAGTAAATCAAGGTGTTAAGGACGTATAGAGAGATGGCAGGTACAATTGCAGTCAACATTACTTTAGGAATCATCGCATTTGTAATTACGATGGTAACGGCACTTTCAGGAAACGTGTTTTTGGTTTCCATTGAGCGTGCCGTCTATGCCTTTCTTTTGTTCTTTCTATTGGGCTATCCGATTCGCTGGGTAACCGGAATGATCCTTTCTTCGCCTGCGGAAAAAGAACCAGCAGGCAGCCAAATCGATTTGGTGACGCCGGACGATAGCGAAGGGGATAGCGCACAGAAAGAGGAAGAAGAGTTAAAGGAAGCCTTCACACCATTCACAGCAACTCGCATTGAGCGAAAAGACGAAGAAACAGACCCGACAAATATCGCAAACGTGATTAGGCGGTTAACTGACGACTAAAGGTTGGTGATTTGCGAATGACTCGACTCAACCATCAAGACAAAGCTAAAGAATTCGACAAATGGATCCTATGGAAGCAAGAAGGAGATAAAGACGCAGAGTTAGATCTCATTACGCGCTTCTTGCCGCTTGTCACGAAGGTTGCCAACAAATTAGCGATTGGTTTACCTAATACGGTTGATAAAGATGATCTCATTAGCTTTGGGCGTTTTGGTTTACTAGATGCCCTGCAAAAATTTGACTATACACGCGGGCTGCAATTTGAGACGTATGCGATGTGGCGTATCCGCGGTGCAATGATCGACGGATTGCGAGAAAATGATTGGATTCCACGTACGGTCCGCGACAAAGCGAAAAAGATCGAAGAGGCATATATCTACCTGGAGCAGAAAAACATGCGTACACCGACTGATTCGGAAGTATGTGAATACTTGGGACTAACTGAAAAAGAATTGCAGCAGGTTCTTTTTGACACCTCCCTTGCCTCCATGGTTTCCATTGATGAATCCGTAGGGGATGAGGATGAGCAGAAAACGGCGCGGCATACGTATTTGGTGGACGAGCTTACGCCGAGGCCAGAGATGATCGCCGAATCAAATAATATGAAGGAAGTGCTCTCCAAAACGATCGACAAGCTGCCAGAGAAGGAACGTTTGGTAGTTTCCTTGTTTTATTTTGAGGAGCTGACCTTATCGGAAATTGCGGAAGTGATGAATTTGTCGCCATCGCGTATTTCACAATTGCATTCCAAAGCCATTTTTCGATTGCGTTCTTCTTTAACCAGATGGAAGTCACAACTCATGTAACAGATATCTTTATGGATAAGGGATAGAGAGAAAGCTAGCGTGAGAGAGGGGTAAGAAAATGGAGAACAGCAACTATACGCTGACGGTGACAGTGGCTCAAGACAAAATGGAAGCACAAGTCCTCCTTCAGTCTGAAAGCGGTGACATCAAAGTCTCTGAACGTGAAATCAGGGATGCTCTGTCTGCCCAAGGCGTCCGCTATGGGATTGTAGAGGAGACGATACAAAGACTGTCCGAAAACGCCGGCCAGTATATAGGGATACCGCTTACCATTGCTAGTGGCACTCCGCCTGTAGACGGTACGGATGCACGAGTCGAATACATATTTGCAAAAGAAGCGAGCGGTGAGATCCGGCCGAAGGAAATGGAAGATGGCCGTGTTGACTATTATAATGTGACCCACATCGCAAACGTTACGAGAGGTCAACTGCTCGCGCAGAAATACCCACCCGAACCAGGGAAACCTGGGATCGCCGTAACCGGAGAACAAGTTGCTCCCAAGCCGGGAAAAGAGGCTACAATTAAAGTAGGAAAAAACGTCGTCTTGAATCAGGACCGCACGCTTTTGTACGCGGCAATCGACGGTTTAGTATCGTTTACCGACAACGACAAGGTAAACGTTTTTCCCGTTTTTGAGGTAAATGGCGATGTAGACTTTGGAGTGGGAAATATTGATTTCGTAGGGACGGTTGTGGTTCGGGGCAGCGTTCCCAGCGGTTTTCGGATCAAGGCAGCCGGAGATATCCGCATTCTCGGATCGGTTGAAGGCGCGGAGCTGGAAGCTGCCGGATCTGTAGAGATCAAGAGCGGGATCGTCGCGCAGGATAAAGGTCATGTCATTGCAGGGGTAAATGTCGTGACGTCCTTCATTCAAAATGGCAATGTAACCGCCGGGCGAGATGTAACGGTATCGCAGAGCATCATGTTTTCTCAGGTGAAAGCGGGGAAAAATGTGCTCTGTAACGGTCCGAAGGGAATCATCATCGGCGGAACGATTCAGGCTGGAGAAAGAATCGTGGCCCGAGTCATTGGAAACTCCAGTGCGACCCCTACTGTGTTGGAAGTCGGAGTGAAACCTGAGCTGCGCGCGGAAATGACGGAAATCACCAAAGAGCTGCAAACCACATATGAAAGCATGCGCAAAACCGATCAGGGACTGAACGTGCTGGATCAAATTCTGCAAGCAACAGGCGAACTGCCGGCCGATAAAAAAGTCATGCAAGTCAAGCTGACCAATACGCGCTTGATTCTGGAAAAAGAATTGAAGCGTTTGGAAGCGCGGAAAAAAGAAGTGGAAGCCCAGCTCATTGGAGACTCTCCTGCATTGGTAGAGGTCAACAGCTTGATGTACCCGGGAATCAAGCTCGTATTCGGCAAGATGGTTCGTTTCATCAAACAAGAGTTTTCACGCACAAGATTTGTTGTCCTTGACGGGGAAATTCGGACCGCGACACTGATCTAATCAAAGCTCCAAGAAAGAGTGGGCATGCTCTTCATGAGGGGAGTGTTCAGCGATGAGCTTGAAAGCGGTAGAATTGCAAATCGCTTTGCCGCGTACACAGGAAGCGGGCAAAATCCAAGAACAAGTCCAATATCGGCAAACACACGAGCAGCAGGCGGCTATTGACCAACGAAATGAGCAGGATCAAGCCATGCGGCAGCGTACAACCGACATAAACGAAACCGATAAAGGACAGATTAGAGATAAACAGGATCGACAAAGAAATCGCAAGCAAGATCAAGAACAGCAGCAAAAGCAACAACAAAAAAAAGATGGACACGGACGAGGATATCAGATGCGTGATCCATTCCGTGGTCGGCATGTAGATATTTCGCTGTAAATACGAGTGTCTGCAAACCGCATAGAAAGAATAGGTGAGACGGATGGAGCAATCTTACTATCTCCTGCTTGGTGCCGGAGCACTCATAATGATTGCGGCTTTGTTTCTGAAAAAAAGCAGCAGCGCCTCTGCGGTTGAAGCAACGACCGCTGTCAACAGGCAAGCAGATCGAGCCGAGATGGAGAAAGCGCTGCAGCGTTTTGTAAAGCAAGTGAAGGATGAAAATGATCGTCTGAGTGGAGAAGTGCGGGCTACACGCCAAGAGCTTCAACAGCTGATAGCGACGGTTGAAGCGCGTGTACAGACGGCAGAAATGATGATCACGCAATTATCGAGCAATATGGCTTCGCCGACGGTGGCGGTTGAGCACGCCGAAGAAAGTCCTGCCACCGAGGATACATTGGCGCTCCAGGAAAGATATAGCCGCGTTTTTGAGTTGAAAAAAGAAGGCTTGACGGTGGATGAGATCGCGAAGCGTTTAGGTGCTGGCCGCGGTGAAATCGAATTGATTTTTTCATTGGCCAGCCCGAGCGAGAGAGGGTCAGCCCATGAAGCGTAACCTATTGATGGGGTTTGGGGCTGGCTTGGTGTTTGCTGCAGGCTTTATGATTGTTTTTCCGCCGCAGGGAAAATCCGCTGTCATGACTAAGGAACAATTGCAAAGCGCTGCGCAGGCTTATGACATGGTCCTGGTATCCAAACAGGAATATGAAAAATGGAAAGAGAAAGAAGAGTCTGGAAACAAGGGAAAGGCGCCAACAGCACCGGCTAAGCCAGTGAGCCCCACAGCACCAAAGCAGGGGACTGGACAAGCGCCAGCAGCGCCAAAGACGCCAGCGGAGGGTACAACGCCTACGACACCTGCCGCTCCTGCCCAGCAAGCTCCTGCAGCACCTGCTGCGCCAGCGGATAAGGTCAGCTTTACCGTCACTGCCGGTATGACAAGCGCAAATGTGGCTGCTCAGCTGGTAAAAGCCGGGGTTTTGCCGCCGAACAATCAATTTGTCCGAAAGCTTCGTGATCAGAATAAGCTCAATCGCATACGCACGGGAACGTACAGCCTCGAAAAAGGTATGTCGGAAGATGATGTGATCAAGCTTTTAACAACACCGCCTCGCTTGTAAGAGGTGGTGTTTTCTTCTTTCTCATATTTTTCCTCGAAGCGTTTCTTGCATTTGATTTTTCCATGTGATATATTTTTCTACGGTGTTGAATTCGCACGCCGACCAATCTTGGCAACGGTGCTGCTGAAAAGCAGTTTTGTCAGGAGATGCGGGCGGCGGAGGTTGGCACGACAAAAAACCAAACTAAGGAGGTGTGATGTATGGCGGTTATCTCTATGAAACAACTGCTCGAGGCTGGTGTTCACTTTGGTCACCAAACTCGTCGTTGGAACCCGAAAATGTCCCGCTATATTTTCACCGAACGTAATGGTATTTACATCATTGACCTGCAAAAAACGGTCAAGAAAGTAGAAGAAGCGTACAACTTCGTGCGTGATTTGGCTGCTAGCGGCGGAAAAATCCTGTTCGTTGGTACCAAAAAACAAGCACAAGAATCCGTGAAAGAAGAAGCGGAACGTACAGGTCACTACTACATCAACCAACGCTGGTTGGGTGGTACCCTGACTAACTTCTCTACCATCCAAAAACGTACAGCTCGCCTGGCTGAGCTGAAGCGTATGGAAGAAGACGGTACTTTCTCTGTACTGCCTAAGAAAGAAGTAATCAACCTGCGCAAAGAAATGGAGCGCCTCGAGAAATTCCTCGGCGGTATCTCCAACATGAATAAATTGCCTGACGCAATGTTCGTGATCGACCCGCGCAAAGAGCGCATTGCGATTGCAGAAGCTCGCAAACTTGGTATCCCAATCGTTGCGATTGTAGATACTAACTGCGACCCAGATGAAATCGACTACGTGATCCCTGGTAACGATGACGCGATCCGTGCGGTTAAACTGCTGACTGGTAAAATGGCAGACGCATTGGTTGAAGGCAGCCAAGGAACAGACCAAACAACAACTGCTTAATCTTACGAGGGTGGACTGAGGGTTTCAGAAACCTTCGTCCACCCTTTTTCGTAACACTGGGCCCCGCCCGGCAAAGCGCACGCTCACGCTGGGTGGGTTTTTTACAGGAAAAGAAGCTCCCTGTTTTTACTAAACCCACCATATCAAGGAGGAGTTACAATGGCAATTAGTGCACAATCCGTTAAGGAACTGCGTGAAAGAACAGGCGCAGGTATGATGGACTGCAAAAAAGCGTTGGAAGAAACCAACGGCGACATGGAAAAAGCGATTGACCTTCTGCGTGAACGCGGAATCGCGAAAGCTGCGAAAAAAGCAGGCCGTATTGCTGCTGAAGGTTTGACTGCAATTGCAACTGCAGGCAACAAAGCAGCGATCGTAGAAGTAAACTGCGAAACGGACTTCGTAGCGAAAAACCCTGAGTTCCAAACACTCGTAAAAGACATCGCTGAGCATGTAGTGGGCCAAAACCCAGCGACTGTAGAAGCTGCGCTGGAGCAACCTTTCAAAGGGGCTGGCGAAACCCTCGGCCACGTAATCAACGAGAAAATCTCCACAATCGGTGAGAACATCTCCCTGCGTCGTTTCTCCGTTGTTGAAGTATCCGATGGTGTTATTGGCGGATACCTCCACATGGGTGGAAAAATCGGCGTAGTAGTAGCTTTGGAAGGTTCCAAAGACGAAGGCCTCGCGAAAGATCTGGGCATGCACGTAGCTGCTTCCAACCCACGTTTCATCGATCGCAACGAAGTATCTGCTGATGAGATCGAACGTGAGCGCGAAGTGTTGAAAAACCAAGCGCTGTCTGAAGGCAAACCAGAAGCAATCGTGGAAAAAATGGTGGAAGGCCGTCTCTCTAAATACTTCGAAGAGTACTGCCTGGTAGAACAACCATTTGTAAAAGATCCAGACAAAAAAGTTTCCGCTCTGTTGAAAGATGCTGGAGCTACTGTAAAAACGTTCGTTCGTTTCCAAGTGGGCGAAGGTATCGAGAAAAAGCAAGAAGACTTCGCTGCTGAAGTAATGGCGCAAGTAAATAAGCAATAATTGATAGATAGGGAACACCTGTGTGTTCCCTATTTTTAAAACAAGAGGATGAATGGAGGCACTCGAAAATGCCACTTCCTGCCTATAAACGAGTTGTGTTAAAGTTAAGTGGAGAAGCGCTTGCCGGCGATGTCGGCTATGGGATTGATCCAAAAATCATTTTCTCCATCGCAAATCAGATCAAAGAAATCGTTGAACTAGGTGTTCAGGTAGCAGTTGTCGTGGGTGGAGGAAATATCTGGCGCGGTCTGTCGGGAAGCTCGAAGGGGATGGATCGGGCAACAGCCGATTACATGGGAATGTTGGCCACGATCATGAACTCACTCGCCTTGCAGGATGGTCTGGAAAAGGTGGATGTGCCGACACGCGTTCAAACTTCGATTGAAATGAGACAGGTCGCAGAACCATACATACGCAGAAGAGCGATCCGACATCTCGAGAAGAATCGGGTTGTTATCTTCGCGGCTGGAACAGGAAACCCTTATTTTTCAACAGACACCACCGCAGCTTTGCGTGCAGCGGAAATCGAAGCAGAAGTAATCCTGATGGCCAAAAACAAGGTGGATGGTGTTTATACAGCTGATCCATCCATTGATCCTACAGCAAGCAAATATGATGAGCTTACGTTCCTGGAAGTCCTGAACAAAGGGTTAGGAGTGATGGATTCAACCGCGTCCAGTCTCTGTATGGACAATCACATCCCGCTCATTGTATTTAACATAACGCAGGAAGGAAATATTCGCCGTGCTGTGATGGGCGAAAAAATCGGAACGCTAGTAAAGGGGGATTAATATGCCACAGTCAATTTTGAAAGATATGGAAGAACGGATGACGAAAGCCATCGGTACGCTGAAAAAGGATTTGGCGACACTCCGTGCGGGCCGTGCCAATCCTGCCATGCTTGATAAAGTCGTGGTTGATTACTACGGAACGCCAACACCAATCAGTCAGTTGGCGAACATCAATGCACCTGAACCGCGGATGCTGCAAATCCAACCATGGGATAAAAGCGCATTGAAAGATATTGATCGCGCCATTCAACAGTCTGATTTGGGATTGACCCCTTCGAATGATGGGAACATCATCCGGATTGCCGTGCCGCCTCTGACAGAGGAACGACGCAAGGAACTGGTGAAAGTAGCAGGCAAAAGCGGCGAAGAGGCAAAAGTAGCGATCCGTAATATCCGTCGCGATGCGAATGATGAGATCAAAAAGCTGGAAAAAGCGGCAACGATTTCAGAAGACGAATCCCGTCGTTATCAAGAGTCCATTCAAAAGACTACGGATAAATACATCGCGGAAGTCGACAAAATCGTAAAAGACAAAGAGAAGGATATCTTAGAAGTATAGCCAACGCATTCGGCATGATTGCATCCCCCTCAATTTGAGGGGGAATTATGTCTATATCTCGCTTTCTGGGGGAAAGCTTTATGTTAGAGCGAATCGCGCATTTTTTTACGCGCACGAAAAAGCAAACGACATCCGTCGATACCAATCTCAGCGTGCCCGTGCATGTGGCCGTGATTATGGATGGAAACGGAAGATGGGCGAAAGCAAGAAGCTTGCCTAGAATAGCTGGTCACAGCGCAGGTATGAAAACAGTAAAAGAAGTGGTAAAGGCTGCCGATGCCATTGGCGTGAAATATTTGACCATGTATGCTTTCTCTACGGAGAATTGGAAGCGACCTCGGGAAGAAGTGGAATTTCTCATGAAACTTCCCCAAGAGTTTTTGTCGACTGAATTGGATGAATTGGTCGAACGGAATGTATGTGTGAAAATCCTGGGCAGTCGAGAAGAACTGCCTTCTCATACACGTCAAGCATTGGAGACGGCAGTAGAGAAAACAAAACATAACGATGGCTTACAGCTTCTGTTTGCCTTGAATTATGGAGGGCGCAAAGAGATTTGTGATGCAGTGCAAGAGCTTGCACGTCAGGTTGAAGCGGGCATTCTTTCTGCTGAGCAAATCGATGAAAAGGCTATTGAGCAGAAACTTTACACAGGTGGGATACCAGAGCCGGACTTGCTGATCCGGACCAGTGGAGAAATTCGTCTGAGTAATTTTATGTTGTGGCAATTAGCCTACACGGAATTATGGTTTACGGATGTATTGTGGCCGGATTTCACCAAAGAACATTTCAATGAGGCAATCGCCGAATACCAACGCCGTGCTCGCCGTTATGGTGCGGTATGAGCCGAAGAGGTGGACATAGTTGAAGCAACGGATCGTATCAGGGGTTGTAGGTGGCATCATTTTTCTCACGATGGTTTATGTGGGAAACGCTTGGTATTCTTGGTTTGTATTGATGCTAGCGATCATAGGACTTTTTGAATTCTTATCGATGACAGGAATCCGGCCTGTGTCTGTACCGGGATTGCTCAGCTATGCGTTGCTGGTGAGCATCATGTGGCCGCAGCTGTACATCGGTACGGGACTCGAAATATCGCTGTCCCCGGTTCTGGTGTCCGTCATGATCCTTTTGTTGTTTTATTCGGTTTACCGGAAAAACAAGTTTCATATTGAACATGCCGCCCTTGCGATAATGGGGGCGTTATACATAGGGTTCGGATTTGTGTATATGCTTTCTGCACGCAATGTACCGGAAAATGGCCTCTTCCTGACCATGTTGGTCTTTCTCGGCATCTGGTCGACGGATTCGGGCGCTTATTTTGTGGGGAGAGCGATCGGCAAACGGAAGCTGTGGCCAGAGATTAGCCCCAACAAAACCGTAGAAGGAGCAGTAGGCGGCCTGATTCTCGCACTCCTGGTAGTTGCGGGTGTAAATCTTCTTTTTGATGCAGTCAGCCTCGCACAAGCTCTGGCCATTGGGCTGGTTGCGGGGATCCTGGGACAAATAGGAGACCTGATCGAATCAGCGTTGAAGCGCCATTATGGGGTGAAGGATTCGGGGAATATCATGCCTGGTCACGGCGGTGTGCTCGACCGTTGCGACAGCTGGCTGATTGTCTTTCCGATCCTGCATCTGCTGCAATTGATCGGCTAGAGTGAGGAAGAGGGAGAGGGACTTTACATGAGGAAAATCAGTCTGCTCGGTTCCACTGGCTCCATTGGGAAAAGTACATTAGAAGTGGTGGAGCAACATCCGGAACAATTTCA
This sequence comes from Brevibacillus migulae, assembly GCF_004521915.1. Classification (GTDB taxonomy): domain Bacteria; phylum Bacillota; class Bacilli; order Brevibacillales; family Brevibacillaceae; genus Brevibacillus_F; species Brevibacillus_F migulae. Next base: position 62,911 of record NZ_SDKD01000017.1, read on the forward strand.
AGTTGTCGCGATGGCGGCGGGAGCGAATACCGAATTGCTGGCACAGCAGGTTCGTATCTTTAAGCCGAAGCTAGTGTCGGTAGGGAATGAACATTCTGTTCAGAAGCTACGCGATCTGCTAGGAGACTGTGATACGGAAATCGTATGGGGCGAAGAAGGATTGCTGCAGGCAGCGGCATTTTCCGAGGCCGATTTCGTCATGACAGCCATTGTAGGGAGTGTCGGAGTCGCCCCCACATTAGCGGCAATTGAAGCGGGCAAAACGATTGGTCTTGCCAATAAGGAAACATTGGTGAGTGCAGGACATCTGGTCATGAAGGCAGCAAAGGAAAAAGGGGTAGCGATTATCCCTGTAGATAGCGAGCATTCTGCTATTTTTCAATGTCTGCAAGGGGAACGGCGTGAGGATGTCTCAAAAATTATCATCACTGCATCAGGAGGATCCTTTCGCCAGCGGTCACGAGCAGAGCTCGAACATGTGACCGTCGCAGATGCGCTGCAGCATCCCAACTGGAGCATGGGAGCGAAAATTACCATTGATTCCGCTACGATGATGAACAAAGGATTTGAAGTGATCGAGGCCAATTGGCTGTTTGGATTGCCATACGATCAAATCGAATGTGTTCTCCATTATGAAAGTATCATACATTCTATGGTAGAATATAAAGACAGGGCTGTCATGGCTCAGCTGGGTACACCTGACATGAAAGTGCCGATTCAGTATGCGCTAAGTTATCCAGGGCGGATGCCTCTTGCGACCGAACCTCTGGATTTGCTGAAAATCGGAACGCTGCATTTTGCTCCGATGGATGAAGCCAGATATCCATTGTTACGGTTGGCCTATGAATGCGGCAAGCAAAGCGGCACCTTGCCTACGGTTTTAAATGCTGCCAATGAGGTGGCTGTATCGCGTTTTTTACGAGGGGAGATTCGTTTCCTCACGATCGAGGAAATTGTGGAACGTGTGTGCGAACAGCACGATAATACGTCAAACCCGTCCCTGGAAATGATACAGGCAGCCGATGCGTGGGCCCGCGAAAAAGCAACTGCATGGTCAGAGTAATACCTGTAATAACTAGTCTGGTATGAAAGGTGGCTAAAATCCTTGCCTTTTGCTCTGGATTCGCTCGAATCAATCCTTGCGATAATTGTGGTATTTGGTTTGTTGGTATTCGTACACGAATTGGGTCACTTCCTATTGGCCAAACGGGCAGGTATTTTATGCCGCGAGTTTGCGTTGGGGATGGGGCCGAAAATTTTTAGTGTGAAGCGTGGAGAGACAGATTATACGCTGCGGTTGCTGCCGATTGGCGGAATGGTCCGGATGGCAGGAGAAGACCCCGAGCTGGATGTCCTGAAGCCGCATATGGAAGTATCGGTGGCCCAGGATCCGTTGGGAAAAGTGACTCGCATCTTTTTGGATCAACCAAAAGATGCTTCCGTCCAAACGATTACAGGTACGGTCATTCGTTACGATTTGGAACATCAGCTAACGCTTACGCTTGATGTGGCCGGTGAACAACGCACCTTTGGTGTTCACCCGCAGGCCATGCTGGTAAAAGATGAGCAAGAAGTGCAAATCGCGCCGGCTAACCGACAATTCAAGGGAAAAACACTTTCACAGCGATTCTGGACGATTTTTGCTGGACCTGCTGCGAACTTTCTGTTAGCCTTTGTCTTGTTTGCAGCAAGCGGTATATTATATGGCGCGCCAAGCAATGAAGCGAAGCTGGGTGCTGTACAAGCGGGGGGACCCGCAGCACAAGCCGGGCTGCTGGAGGGGGATCGTGTTCTCGCCATTGACGGCAAACCGATTCAAACCTGGCGTGATCTGGTTACGATCGTGAGCGCTTCTCCAGGCAAGACATTGAATTTTGTCATTGAGCGTGGCGGAGTGCAAAAGAACGTTCCGGTAAAAGTGACGGTCGGAGATGAAAATGTAGGGAAAATCATGGTGTATAATCCGGTAACCTATGCACCGTGGGAAGCAATCAAATACGGAGCGACCTCGACCTACCAGTTTACGGTCATGATGGTACAGGGATTGGTCCAGCTCTTTACGGGCAGCGTCGGGCTTGATCAGCTTAGCGGGCCGGCGGGCATTTTCGTGATGACTGGTCAGGTTGCACAGCAAGGCATGTCCAAGCTGATGATGTGGGCCTCTGTACTGAGTATTAACCTCGGATTGTTCAACCTGCTGCCGCTGCCTGCTTTGGATGGCGGAAGATTGGCTTTTCTGTTCGTGGAAGCATTGCGGGGAAGACCAATCGACCCGCATAAGGAAGGCATGGTTCACTTCCTTGGGTTTGCGTTTCTTATGCTTTTGATCCTTGTTGTCACCTGGAACGATTTGCAGCGATTCTTCTTTTAGAGGTAACTTCTTAGTCAGAGTGCTTGTGAAAATATAAAGGATGGTGCACATACAGATGTTTAAACGTGAGGAGACGAAACCGGTATTTGTTGGAGGCGTACAGATCGGCGGACAAAAAAGCGTGGTTATCCAATCGATGACAACGACGGATACACGTGATGTGGAGGGCACCCTTGCGCAGATTCAACGCTTGGCAGACGCTGGATGTCAAATCGTTCGTCTGGCTGTAATCAATCAGGACGCTGCTCGTGCGATAAAACAGATCAAGGAACGTTCCCCGCTGCCGCTTGTCGCAGATATTCATTTTGATTACAAGCTGGCCTTGACCGCTTTGGAAAGCGGGATTGACAAGATCCGTATCAATCCAGGGAACATTGGTTCCAAGGAAAAGACGAAGGCTGTCGTGGAAGCGTGCAAGGAACGTGGGGTACCGATTCGGATCGGTGTGAATTCCGGCTCTGTAGAAAAACGCCTGTTGGACAAATACGGTTATCCGAGCCCGGAAGCGATCGTGGAAAGCGCCCTCGACCACGTGCAAATTTTGGAGGACCTTGATTTTACCGATATCGTGGTTTCCTTGAAGTCATCGGATGTTCCGTCGATGATTCAAACGTATACGTTGATGGCCCAAAAACGAAATTATCCGCTGCATGTAGGGGTAACCGAAGCGGGCACCGCGTTTTCTGGCGGCATCAAGTCAGCGGTCGGGATTGGTACCGTTCTCTCCATGGGGATTGGGGATACCATCCGTGTATCTTTGACGGCTGATCCGGTGGAAGAGATCAAGGTCGGGAAGCAGATCCTGCGCAGCCTGGATATCGTGAATAACGATCCTGTTGTCATTGCTTGCCCTTCTTGCGGACGCTGCGCAATCGACCTGATCGGTTTGGCCACGAAGGTAGAGGATGCAGTGGCAACCTTGAAAACCCCGCTGAAAATCGCAGTAATGGGTTGTGCCGTGAACGGACCGGGAGAGGCGAGAGAAGCCGATGTCGGCGTTGCGGGCGGTAACGGGGAAGGCCTGATCTTCCGTAATGGGGAGATCGTGCGCAAGGTGAAAGAAGACGAGTTGTTCGAGGAACTCATGAAAGAAATTCAGACGATGGTGAAATAATGGTTACCATCTTGTGGTTATAGTCGCTTGGGGGGAACAATCCTGTGCTTAAACAAAGTCAAATCCTGATTCCTACATTAAGAGAAGTGCCTTCTGATGCTGAGATTGCCAGCCATAAGCTGCTTTTGCGTGCAGGCTTGGCTCGTCAGCTGGCGTCCGGGGTATATACGTATATGCCGCTGGCGCTTCGCGTATTGCAAAAAATTCAAACCATCATTCGTGAAGAGATGAATCGCGCGGGGGCACAGGAGCTGATGATGCCCGCCCTGCAGCCGGCAGAAATCTGGCAGCAATCCGGCAGATGGGAAGCGTATGGTCCGGAATTGATGCGCATGAACGATCGCCATAACCGCCCGTTTGCTTTGGGTCCTACGCATGAAGAAGTCATTACCAGCTTGATTCGGGACGAAGTGAATTCCTACAAAAAGCTGCCGTTGAATCTTTATCAAATTCAAACGAAGTTCCGTGACGAAGTACGGCCACGCTTTGGCTTGATCCGCTGCCGTGAATTCATCATGAAGGATGCCTATTCCTTTGATACGACGCAAGAAGGCTTGGATAAGAGCTTTCAAGCCATGTTTGATGCGTATACCCGCATCTTTACCCGCGTAGGTTTGAATTTCCGTGCTGTTGAAGCGGATGCTGGCTCTATCGGTGGTACCGGTACGTATGAGTTTATGGCATTGTGCGAGATCGGTGAGGATACGATTGCCTATTCCACCGAGGGAGACTATGCAGCCAATCTGGAAAAAGCTGAGGTTGTCTACAAACCATCCGGCTCGAAACCAGAGAATGTGCCGGCAGCTGAAAAAATTCATACACCAGCGGTAAGAACGATTGAACAATTGACTGCTCATTTGGGGATTGCAGCCAATCAAATCATCAAGAGCCTTGTCTATCGTGTAGACGATAAGCTTGTTCTCGTATTGGTTCGAGGCGATCATGAGCTGAATGACGTCAAATTGAAAAACTACTACGATGCGGTCAATGTGGATTTGGCTTCCGAAGAGGAGATTCGCAGCTTGACAGGAGCGCCTGCTGGATTTGTGGGTCCAATCGGCATTAACAAGGAAATTGACATTTTGGCTGACAACTATGTGCAGGATGTGTACGACGGGGTGGTTGGCGCAAATGAAGTCGACTATCATATCCAGCATGTACAGCCTGGACGTGACTTCCAAGTGACGGCATACCTTGATCTGCGCAATATCATGGAGGGTGACGATAACCCGCGCGGCACCGGAAAAATCGTCTTTGCACGAGGTGTCGAAGTCGGACACGTGTTCAAGCTGGGGACCAAGTATTCCAAGGCATTGGGTGCTAACTTCCTCGACGAGAACGGCCGCAGCCAAATGATGATCATGGGGTGCTACGGTATCGGCGTATCACGCACGCTGGCAGCGGTCATCGAGCAAAACAACGATGAAAACGGAATTATTTGGCCTGTCTCCGTCGCGCCATATCATGTGCATGTCATTCCGGTAAACGTAAAAGTGGACGAGCAGCGCAATATCAGTGAGAAAATCACAGACGCGCTTACGCAAGCTGGTCTGGAGGTTCTTTATGACGACCGCCCAGAACGTGCCGGGGTAAAATTCAAGGACGCTGATTTGATCGGGCTCCCGCTGCGCATTACCGTCTCGGACAAAGCACAGGAAGGCTTGGTCGAGGTTCGTGTACGCCGTACGGGTGAAACCCATGAAGTCGCGATTGAAAAAGTAACCCAATTTGTACAGGATTTGCTGACTCGTGTAGACGCATAGATGCAACTCTCGCGGAATGTCTAGCAGGAATTCACGCAAAACTTGTCGAAATTACGGGAGGTACTCGAAATGGGTACCTCTTTTATTTTGCTCATATGCCACCTCGCGAGTTATTCGGTGGATACGGGTGCTGGAAGTGTAGGGAGGGTTTGCGATGGATAGAAGCGCAGAACAAAAGCAGCGCTTTACGATATTGTGTTCGCAGCTGGATTTGCCGCAAGAATGGCATTCCAGCTATTTTCAAGACGGGGAAATCGAAAAGCTGGAAGTGTACAAGCAGACAAAAGAATGGGTATTCCATTTTGCCTTGGCTCAGTTGCTGCCAGTCACCGTCTATCAGGGATTTGTAGGCAAGCTTAAGCAAACCTATGCGCACTTGGCAAAAATCGATGTCCGGATGCGCTATCGGCAAAAAGCGGCAGTCGAGCAAGGCGTCGAGGAATATTGGGATCTCGTGTTAGCTGCGCTGGAACCGAAAATCAATTCCTTGGCGGGTACGATTCGTTCCTCCCGCAAGACAATCGTCGGGGATGAGATCAAGATTCATGTCCCGACGGAGATGACGGTAGAAATGGCAAAGCGTAAGAAAGTGGATGCGGAATTAACCGAAGCCTTCTATCAGTTTACTCAGCTCCGATTGCGCTTCCAGTTTTTGGCGGAAGAAAGTGACGAAGCCTATCAAGCTTTCGTAGAGCAAAGACAAGAAGAAGAACGCGCTTTGATCGAAGTCGTGATGAGCGCTCAATCTGAGAAAGACAGCAAGGATGCAGCAGCGCAAGCTATTACCACATTGGTGATTGGCTACGACATCAAGGAAGATCCGGTGCCGATCAAGGAAATTCAGGAAGAAGAGCGGCGCATTACCATTCATGGTACCGTATTTGGCGCCGAGCTTCGGGAATTGAAAAGCGGACGTCATCTGCTGACGTTCCACCTGACCGACTATACGGATTCCCTGACGATCAAGGTGTTCTCGCGCGATAAAGAAGACGTAAAGATGCTGGAAGCGATCAAAGACGGTATGTGGCTCAAAGTGCGCGGCAGCGTCCAGCACGACACGTTTATGCGTGAGCTGGTCATGAACGCAAATGATATCAATCAGATCGAGCAGCGCGGACGTAAGGATTATGCCGAAGAAAAGCGGGTTGAACTCCACTGCCATACACCGATGAGTGCGCTGGACGGCGTAGCCCCAATCAAATCGATCTTTTCCACAGCGGCCAAATGGGGGCATAAAGCTGTTGCCGTGACAGATCACGGCGTAGTGCAGGCGTTTCCGGAGGCATACAGCAACGCGAAAAAGAACGGGATCAAATGCATCCTGGGGCTGGAAGCGTACGTCGTGGAAGATGGCGTGAACATCGTCTACAATCTCAACGCAGACGGCAGTAACGATTTTGTGATTGATGAAAATACGCCTTACGTGGTATTCGACGTGGAAACGACCGGTTTAAATGCCGCAGAAAACACCATCATTGAGATTGCCGCAGTTAAGATGAAGGGCACTGAAATCATCGACAAGTGGACGGAGCTCATCGATCCGGGACATCCAATTGGCGCGAAAACAACCGAGATTACCGGCATTACGACCGAAATGGTCGCTGGGAAGCCTACGATTGACGTCGTGCTGCCGCAATTTAAGGAATTTGCCGGAGATGCGATTCTCGTTGCCCACAATGCGGAGTTCGACCAAGGGTTTATTAACGCTTGTGCACTGCGAATCGGGATGGAAACATGGAAAAATCCATTTTTAGATACATTGCCCTTAGCACGGATGCTTTATCCGGGGATGCGCAACTATCGTCTTGGCACGATTGCGAAAAAGCTGAATGTTGAATTGATCAATGCCCACCGCGCGCTTGACGATACGGTCGCGCTTGCCCAAGTGTTCCAGCACATGTTGAAAGAAGTGAAAGAAAAAGAGATCGGCAGTCTTGCCGCTCTGAATGAAGCCAGCAATGCTCAAGCAGATTACAAGAGTTCAAGACCGTTTCACGCAACCATTTTGGTGAAGAACAAGACTGGCTTGAAAAACTTGTACAAGCTGGTAAGCCGCTCGCACACCGAGACCTTCTATCGTTGGCCGCGAATCATGCGCAGCCAGCTCATCAAGCATCGGGAAGGGCTCTTGCTGGGGACGGCATGCAAGGAAGGGGAAGTATTCCAGTCGATTCTGCGCGGGAAAACAAAAGAGGAAATCAAGCAGGTCGCGAGTTTCTATGATTATATCGAGTTGCAACCCCCAGCGCACTATTCGCCGCTCTTGCGAGATGAAAGCATCGCTTCTCTGGATGTCATTCACGGGTATCATAAAATGCTTGTCGAGATTGGGAAAGAATTGAATATACCAGTGGCAGCCACTGGCGACGTGCACTTTGTGAATCCGCAGGACGCTATTTTCCGCGATGTATTTTTGCTTTCTCAAGGAGATCAAAATGCGGGTAATCAGCCGCCGTTGTATCTGATGACTACCGATGAGATGCTGGAGGCATTCTCTTTCTTGGGCGAGGATTTGGCGAAAGAAGTCGTAGTGACTGCGACCAATACGATCGCGGATATGATCGAGGATGTCAGCCCGATCCCAGACAAGCTGTACACCCCGATCATTGAAGGGGCCGATGATGAGCTGCGCAATATGTGCTACGAAAAGGCACGCAGGTTGTATGGGGATCCCCTGCCTGAGATCGTGGAAAAGCGTCTGGAGAAAGAGTTAAACAGTATCATTACCCACGGCTTCGGCGTGATTTATTTGATTTCGCAACGTCTCGTAACCAAATCGTTGACGGATGGCTATCTCGTAGGTTCTCGGGGGTCGGTAGGTTCTTCCTTTGTCGCGACGATGTCCGACATCACGGAGGTTAACCCGCTGCCGCCGCACTATTTGTGCCCGGGCTGCCAGCACAGCGAGTTCATTACGGATGGTTCGATCGGTTCCGGGTTTGACCTGCCCGATAAGGATTGCCCGCAATGCGGCACGAAATACAATAAAGACGGACAAGATATTCCATTCGAAACGTTCCTTGGCTTTAAAGGGGATAAGGTTCCCGATATCGACTTGAACTTCTCCGGGGACTATCAGCCGAGAGCGCATAAATATACCCAGGAATTGTTCGGGGAGGATTATGTGTACCGTGCAGGAACGATCGGTACCGTGGCGGAAAAGACAGCATACGGGTATGTGCGTAAATACGCGGATGAGCGCGGAATGACGCTCCGGGGAGCGGAGATTGCCCGGATGGTAAACGGATGCACCGGTGTCAAGCGGACGACAGGCCAGCACCCGGGGGGCATTATCGTTGTGCCGGATTACATGGAAATTGAAGACTTTTGTCCAATTCAATATCCGGCAGACGATAACGATTCAGAATGGCGCACGACCCATTTTGATTTCCATTCCATCCACGATAACTTGCTCAAACTCGATATTCTCGGGCACGACGATCCGACCGTCATTCGGATGCTGCAGGACTTGACGGGGTTGGATCCGAAAACCATACCGCTCGGGGAGCCGAAAACGATGTCCATTTTTAGTACCACGGAGGCGCTTGGCGTGACCCCTGAGCAGATTCGCACCAATATGGGGACGCTCGGAATCCCGGAATTCGGTACAAAGTTTGTGCGTCAGATGCTCGAGGATACCAAGCCGACTACATTTGCCGAGCTGGTGCAGATCTCCGGATTGTCACACGGGACGGACGTCTGGCTCAACAACGCGCAGGATTTGATCCGCAATGGTACGTGCGTGCTCTCTGAGGTTATCGGTTGCCGGGATGACATCATGGTCTATTTGATCTATAAAGGCTTGGAGCCTTCCCGCGCATTTAAAATCATGGAGTCCGTGCGGAAAGGGAAAGGCGTTCCGGAAGAAGACCAAGAAGAGATGCGCAAAAACAATGTGCCGGAATGGTATATTCAATCATGCCAGCGGATCAAATACATGTTCCCGAAAGCGCATGCTACGGCATACGTCATGATGGCCGTACGGATTGCGTACTTCAAAGTGCATTATCCGCTTGAGTTTTATGCCACCTATTTTTCGGTACGTGCAGACGATTTCGATATTCCGTTGATGGTGAAAGGCTCCTCTGCCATCCGTCAAAAAATCGAGGAGATCGAAGAAAAAGGCCATGATGCGCAGCCGAAAGAAAAAGCGCTGCACACGGTACTGGAAATGGCGCTGGAAATGGTTGAGCGCGGCTTCCGTTTTGCGAAAGTGGATCTGTATAAATCGGATGCATCGAAGTTTTTGATTGAAGGCAATACTTTGATTGCACCGTTCCGTTCCATTCCCGGCTTGGGTGCCAACGCTGCGCTCAGCATTGTGAAGGCCAGAGAGGAAGGACCGTTTCTTTCCAAGGAGGATTTGCTTTCCCGTTCGAAGATCTCGAAAACGATCTTGGAATATTTGGATGAACAGGGTGCATTGCAGGAATTGCCTGAATCCAACCAGCTCTCTTTGTTCTGATCACAGGGGAACTACAGTGGCAAAGGTTGTCAAGTAGGTATTGTTATGCTATAATTTTTTTGGAAATACTGGTTATACACGCTGCGGATGAGAGTGGGGAAACCCACTCTTTCTTTCTGGGTGAAAGGGGCATTCGATCGTTCGATGCGTCACATGCCAGCAGCAGGCAGCATGGACAGGCGGGTGAACTCGCCTTGCAGGAAGGAGGTACATAAACATGAGCAAAGTAACCCAAATCGTAGAAGAACTGCTGACCCCAATTTTGGCTGAAATGAATTTAGAGTTGGTTGATATTGAGTACAAAAAAGAAGGCAGCAATTGGTTCCTGCGAATTTTTATTGATAATGAAACAGGCACAATTGATATTGATGACTGCGGCTCTGTGAGCGAGCGTCTGAGCCAACGTTTGGATGAGCTTGATCCGATTCCCACCGCTTACTTCCTGGAGGTCTCCTCGCCTGGTGCGGAACGCCCGCTGAAAAAGGAAAGCGATTTTCGGAAAGCAGTTGGCAAGCACGTACATCTCACCACAAAGGAACCAATCGATGGTGATACCGTTTTCGAAGGGGAACTGCTTTCGTTTGAAAATGGCGTATTGACGGTGAAAGAAGCGAAGAAGACACATCAGATTGCGTTGGAGCAAATTGCAACCGCTCGGATGGCAATCGTCTTTTAGAAAAAAGCAAAATGCAGGGATTGTACGAAAGGAGGAGGCACCAGCAACATGAACGCCGATTTTATTGAGGCACTGGAAGCCATAGAAAAAGAGAAGGGTATTGCAAAAGACATACTGATCGAGGCGATCGAGGCGGCACTCATATCCGGATACAAGCGCAATTTCAACTCGGCCCAAAACGTGCGTGTGGATATTAACCGTTTTACCGGTCAAATTCGCGTGTTTGCACGGAAAACCGTAGTGGAAGAAGTGTTGGATACGCGCTTGGAGATTTCCTTGGAAGCAGCACAAGAGATCGATCCGAACTTCCGTCTGGACGACATCGTTGAAATCGAAGTCACTCCGCGTGATTTTGGACGTATCGCCGCTCAGACAGCGAAGCAAGTCGTGACCCAGCGCATCCGTGAAGCGGAACGCGGACTGATTTACAGCCAGTTCATTGAACGCGAAGACGATATTGTCACAGGTGTGATCCAGAGACAGGATGCGCGCTTTTATTACATCGATCTGGGCAAAGCAGAAGCGGTAATGCCATTGACGGAGAAAATGCCTACCGACGAGTTTAATCCGCAGGACCGGATCAAAGCATACATCATCAAAGTGGAAAAAACGACAAAAGGTCCGCAAATTATCGTGTCCCGTACGCATCCAGGATTGCTCAAGCGCCTGTTTGAGCTGGAGGTACCGGAAATTTATGACGGAACCGTTGAAATCAAATCGGTAGCCCGTGAAGCGGGAGACCGCTCAAAGATTGCCGTGCACTCCATCAATCCGGAGGTAGATCCGGTAGGGGCTTGCGTGGGACCAAAAGGCTTGCGTGTCCAAACGATCGTCAACGAGCTGAAAGGTGAAAAGATTGACATCGTACGCTGGTCTGAGGATCCGGCTGAGTATGTGGCCAATGCACTGAGCCCATCGAAAGTGCTGCATGTGGAAGTAAATGCGGCAGAAAAAGTGACCCGAGTCATCGTTCCTGACTACCAATTGTCGCTTGCAATCGGGAAACGCGGTCAAAACGCACGTCTTGCGGCAAAATTGACAGGCTGGAAGATTGATATCAAGAGCGAGAGTCAGGCAGAGCAGGAAGGAATTCAATATCCAAAACTGTCTGAAACCGAAGAAGCCATGGGTGTGGAGCAAGAATGAAAGTCAAAAAGATTCCGTTGCGAAAATGCATAGTCTGCCAGGGTATGTTCCCGAAAAAAGAATTGATTCGTGTGGTGCGAACGCCACAGGAAGAAATCCTCATTGATCTAACAGGCAGGGCAGCGGGAAGAGGAACCTATGTCTGTAGGCAAGAGACCTGCATGAAGCCGGATACCTTTGCATCTGGCAAATGGAAGAAAGTGCTGGAGCGTTCACTCAACATGACGATTAGTCAAGAGCAGTATGAAGCATTCCGCAACCGATGGCTGGAGACAATCGGCCAATGAATCGACAGCTAAAGCAAATGCTCGGGCTAGCCATGCGTGCGCGAAAAGTGGTGACAGGGGAAGAGCTTGTCGTCGGCGCGATTCGCAGCAACCAAGCGAAGCTCGTCCTACTTGCCACAGACGCATCGGCAAATACAACCAAGAAAATTTCCGATAAGTGTAGCCATTACGCCGTGCCGCTTTATGTGCCAGCAGACCGTTTGGAATTGGGGGCGGCGATTGGCAAGGAAGCACGGGTAACGGTTGCCATTACGGACGCCAAGCTGGCGGACAGCATCCAGCACCTTCTCACACCTAATTCATAAGGGGTGACATGATGAAAACTCGTGTTTACGAATATGCAAAGAAGCATAATATGAGCAGCAAGGAAATACTCAACCTGCTGAAGCGGTTGAATATAGAAGTAGCGAATCATATGAGCATCATGGACGAAGAGATGGTCAATAAAATCGAGGAACATATGGCGAAATTACGGGCCAATGCTCGTTTTGATAAAACGCCAGCGACACCCGCACAAGCTACGAACCAGGTTGAAAGCCAAGCGGCTGCGCCGGAAAAAAGAAGCGAGCAGGCAAAACCGCAACCCCATCAGGCTGCGGGTCAAGAGCCACGTAAACAAGAACGACCGAATGGACAGGGAGAACGTCCAAAAGGGAATCGACCGGACAATCAACATCGTCCACAGCAACAAAAAATACAGGGGAATCACCAGGAGAGAAAAACACACGATATGAGTCAATCGACTAAAAAAACTGATCAACAAGTTGAGACCGCGCAAAATGTCAATGTAGAGCCAGATGATGTGAAAGTAGACGACTTTGAGGAGAAAGTAAATATTCCGGCAAAGGTCGCACTGGAAAAACGAGAAAAAATCAAAAAAGCGCCTGTACCGAAAAAGACTTATGAAGATCCGAAGAAAACGAACACACCGTTTAAAAACAATAATAACCGCCGCAATGACAATCGCCGTGGCGGCCATCAATCTCAGCCGCAAGCACAGCGCCCTGTGATGGAACCACCTTCCAAAATCACGTTTACAGAATCGCTGACAGTGGCGGAGCTTGCGAAAAAATTGCGTAAGGAACCGGCGGAAATTATTAAAAAATTATTTGGCTTAGGGATCATGGCAACCATCAACCAAGATCTGGACAAAGACACCATTGAGTTGATCTGTGCCGAATACAACGTGGAAGTCGAAGAGAAGATTGTCATCGACGAAACCAATTTCGAAACAATCGAAGAAGTGGATAACCCTGCTGATCTGGTAGAACGTCCGCCAGTCGTAACCATTATGGGTCACGTTGACCACGGGAAAACCACTTTGCTCGATGCGATCCGCTCTACCAATGTGGTTGCGGGTGAGGCAGGCGGAATCACGCAGCACATCGGGGCGTACCAGGTCGAGATCAAAGGGAAGAAAATCACGTTCCTGGATACACCGGGCCACGCTGCTTTTACAACAATGCGTGCACGCGGGGCGCAAATCACGGACGTAACCATTCTCGTCGTGGCAGCTGACGACGGCGTGATGCCACAAACGATTGAAGCGATCAGCCATGCGAAAGCGGCGAAAGTGCCAATCATTGTGGCGGTTAACAAAATCGATAAGCCGGAAGCCAATATCGACCGCATCAAACAGGAATTGACCGAGTACGAACTGGTCGCGGAAGAATGGGGCGGCGAAACCATTTTCTGCCCGCTGTCTGCAAAACAGCGCACAGGTATCGAAGAGCTTCTCGAATACATCCTGCTCGTGTCTGAAGTGCAAGAGCTCAAAGCGAATCCAAATAAACGTGCCCGCGGTACCGTCGTTGAGGCCGAATTGGATAAAGGACGCGGACCGGTTGCAACCGTTCTTGTTCAGCACGGAACGCTGAAAATCGGTGACCCGATCGTAGTCGGTTCTGCCTATGGACGCATCCGCGCCATGGTGAACGACAAAGGCCGCCGGATCAAGGAAGCACCACCATCCACACCTGTCGAAATTACGGGTCTGAATGATGTGCCGCAAGCCGGGGACCAATTCATGGTGTTCGAGGATGAGAAAAAGGCAAGAGCAATCGGGGAAGCAAGAGCTGTGAAGCAGCGTGACTCCGAACGCCGGGCAAGCAGCCGCGTTTCCTTGGATGATCTGTTCCAGCACATCCAAGAAGGCGATATCAAAGAGCTCAACCTCATCATCAAAGCTGACGTGCAAGGGTCTGTGGAAGCGCTCCGCGGTTCCTTGGAGAAAATTGATGTCAATGGTACACGTGTGAAAATCATTCATACTGGTGCGGGTGCGATTACCGAGTCCGATGTAACCTTGGCGAATGCCTCCAATGCGATCATCATTGGTTTTAACGTTCGTCCTGAGCCGAATGCTCGCAGCATGGCAGAGCAAGAGAAGATCGACATTCGTCTCCACCGCGTGATTTACAACGTGATTGAAGAAATCGAAAGCGCCCTGAAAGGGATGCTCGATCCAGTATACAAAGAGTCCATTATCGGTACCGCTGAAATCCGTGAAGTGTTCAAAGTATCCAAAGTGGGGAACATTGCCGGTTGCTATGTAACAGAAGGCAAGCTTACCCGCGATGCTGGGGCACGTGTCATTCGTGATGGTGTGGTCATTTATGAGGGCAAGCTGGATACCTTGAAACGCTTCAAAGACGATGTCAAGGAAGTTGCAACTGGTTATGAATGCGGATTGACCTTGGAACGATTCAATGACATCAAACAAGGTGACCTGGTAGAAGCATTCGTGATGGTTGAAGTGAAGGCCTAATATGGTTGGCGTGGTGCATGTGGAATTGTATATGCCCTCCTGCCAAAGCCTGAAGGATAAACGATCTATCGTAAAAAGTGTGTTGAGTCAACTCCGCGGCAAGCTGAATGTGTCGGCCGCGGAAATGGCTTATTTGGACCAATGGCAGCGTTGCGAAATCGCGATCGCTGCCGTTGCCAATGAAGTCGCTTTTTTACAGAAAGAATTGGCTGCAGCGATTCGCCTGGTGGAAAACGCTCCCGGGGTCGAGTTGATTCGAGCAGATACGGAATACTACGATTAAGCCTTTTTCGGGGGTGAAAACATCATGTCGATGAACAAGACAAGAATGAGCCGCGTTGGCGAGGAAATTAAAAAAGAGCTAAGTGTACTGCTACAGCGTGAAATGAAGGATCCGCGGATCGGTTTTGTAACGGTTACCGGTGTGGAGGTAACCAGTGACTTGCAGCAAGCGAAGGTGTTTGTCAGCATTTTTGGAAATGATGAGCAACGCAATGCATCATTAGCAGGACTGCAAAAAGCAAAAGGCTTCTTGCGGTCGGAAATCGGGAAACGAGTAAAGCTCCGTCATGTGCCCGATCTCGTCTTCAAACTGGATGAGTCCATTGATTACGGGAATAAAATCAATACCCTGCTGCGGGAAATCTCCGTCGAAGGAGAAGCCAAACATGACTGATTACTTGTCCTCGTTAAAAGCGGCGGCCCAATTTATGCGGGATCATGAGCGTTTTTTGATTATTTCTCATGTGAATCCAGACGGGGATACCACATCTTCCGCCTTGGCTGCCGCGTTAATGCTGGAGCAAATAGGGAAAAGCTATTGCATTGTGAACGAAGGGGAAACGCCGGCTAAATTTGCGTTTCTCCCTCGTTTTGAACATATCCGCAATCTGGAAACGGATTTCATCGATGAGACGTTTTCGGCTGTCATCGCGGTGGATGCGGCAGATTCCAAGCGTATGGGGAATGTACAGCATTTGTTTGCACCGGACGCCAAAATCGTCAACATCGATCATCATCCGACGAATGACCACTTTGGTACGATTAATGCCATCCGCACCGATGCAGCGGCCACCGCGGAGATGATGTATGAGTTGATGCAAGCAGGTGGATTTACGGGCAATCTTGAATTGGCCAATTGCATGTATACAGGCTTGTTGACCGATACAGGGGGGTTCCGCTATTCGAATACCACTCCCAATGTGATGAATATCGCTGCGGCCTTATTGGGTTATGGTGTAAAGCCCAGCGAGATTGCAGAAAGATGTCTGGAGGAAATCACGCTGGGTCATGTCCAGGTGCTGCGCCGGGCACTGCAATCCTTGGAAATCAGCCATAACGATCTGGTAGCATCTTTGCGTGTTGGGTATGCGGATCTTCAGGAGACACAAGCCACATCGGAGGATGCCAGCGGGTTGGTGAATTACGCACGCAACATTGAGGGCGTTGAGGTAGGGATTTCCTTTGTTGAATCCCAACCAGGCGTGGTAAAAGTGAGCCTTAGGGCCAGAAGCTATGTGGATGTTTCCAAGATTGCGCAAAGCCTGGGCGGTGGCGGACATGCAAAAGCGTCCGGCTGCACGCTGACGGGATCTCTCGAGCAAGTTGAGGAAGCGGTATTCGCGAAGGTAAATGAAGTACTCGGGGTGAATCGGTAATGAGTCAAGCACACGGGGTACTCGTGTTACATAAGCAGGCAGGGATGACTTCGCACGATTGTGTGGCCCGTGTACGCCGGCTGTTTCAAACCAAAAAAGTGGGCCATTCCGGGACGCTTGATCCGGAGGTAAGCGGTGTGCTGCCGATTTGCGTGGGAAACGCGACGCGAATCGTGGAATATTTGCAGGAGCAGTCCAAAACCTACCGAGCAGTGATGCGCTTGGGCTACACGACGACTACAGAGGATGCCACAGGTGAAGTGCTGGAACAGGCTGAAGTAGACGCGTCTTCGATTACAGAGGAACGCGTTCTTGCTGTTTTCCAGAGCTTTCTGGGACCCATTGAGCAAGTCCCCCCGATGTATTCCGCAGTCAAAGTGAAGGGGAAACGGCTCTATGACCTGGCTAGGGAAGGGGTCGTGATCGAGCGTGCTGCCCGAACGGTTACGATCTACGATTTAACGTTGGATTCCATCAAGTTTGGAGAGTATGTGGAAGTTTCCTTTACCTGCCAATGCTCAAAAGGAACGTATATTCGTACACTTTGCGTTGATATGGGCAAAGCTCTAGGTTACCCAGCCCACATGGCTCATTTAATCCGTACTGCCAGCGGCTCCTTCACTCTGGATCAGGCAATTACGCTCGAACAGGTGGAAGAACTGCAAAAGAATGGTAAGGATCTTGGCGATTTGCTCATCTCGATCCCGGATGCACTTTCTTTTCTGCCGCAGGTCGAAATACCAGCAGAACGCAAGAAGGCCGTTCTCAACGGATTGGAAACCACGATTCATGACTCCCAATTGCCAGAAGGAAGCCTTGTGCGGATCTTTTCCGAAGGAGATTTTTTGGGGATTCATCGTGTCTGCCAATCGTCTAGAGGTACATATGCAAAACCTGAAAAAGTTTTTCAAGTTGAGGTGGGAACGTGAGAATCGTTGAACTTTCATATCCGTTGCCCGATACACGCGAGACGGCCCCTTGCGCACTGGCCATCGGCTTTTTTGACGGCGTGCACCTGGGGCATCGGCGTGTCATTCAAAAGGCCATCGATGTTGCCGCGGCCAATGGTCTTAAAAGCGCGGTCATGACGTTTCATCCTCATCCGCGTGAGGTGTTGGGACAATCGGGCTATACCAAATACTTGACACCCTTGGCAGACAAATTGGAGCAGCTGGAGAAGATGGGGGTAGACATCGTCTATGTGATGAAATTTGATATCGCGTTCTCGGCGATCTACCCGGAAGATTTCATTTCAGAGTGTGTCATCCCTCTTGAGGCAAAGCATATTGTCGTCGGGTTTGATTACACGTTTGGCTACAGAGGGATGGGGACTGCACAGACCTTGCAGGAATTGGCAGCCAATCGCTATACGGTAGATATTATCGGTCCGGTGAACCGTTTCGGGGAAAAAGTGAGCAGTACGATCATCCGTGAGTTCCTGCATCATGGCGATGTGGAGCAGGTGCGGCACTTGCTCGGAAGACCGTATAAAGTGAAAGGGACCGTTGTGCACGGGGATAAGCGGGGAAGGACGATTGGGTTTCCTACGGCCAACGTGGGCCTTTCCGCACCTTATTTGATCGGCAAAAATGGCGTGTACGGCGTGCGGCTCACCGTCGATGGGCAAACGTATAATGGCGTGATGAACATCGGCATCAAGCCGACATTTGAATTGGAGAAAAAGGAAAAGTCGCTTGAGGTTCACCTCTTTGATTTCTCCGGTGAGATTTACGGGAAAGAAGTACAAGTCGAGCTGTTGTTCAGTTTGCGGGATGAACAAAAGTTTTCAGGTGTGGATGCCCTGATTGCACAGATCGGGAAAGACGTCGAGGAAGCGAAGACGAAGTTTGCAACTGGACAATATTAAATCTTTGCTTTTGTCTTTTCACTATGCTATAATTCGATTTGTTCTACTTCAACCACAGCTTGGCTGTTCGATTCTCACCGACGACTGACTCGGCTGTTGGGGATCATTTGAAAGGGAGGTGAGTCATGATGGCATTGACACAAGAACGTAAAAACCAATTGATTCAAGAATACCGTACTCATGACAATGATACGGGTTCCGCTGAGGTACAGATTGCTCTTCTGACTGAGAACATTAACAGTCTGAACGATCACCTGCGCACTCACAAGAAAGACCACCACAGCCGTCGTGGTCTGTTGAAAATGGTAGGTCAACGTCGTAATCTTTTAAACTACTTGAAAGAAACCGACGTGACACGTTACCGCACACTCGTTGACCGTTTGGGTCTGCGTCGCTAATGTGTTTGGTGTTTCTGTAGGAAAAGCGGGAATTTCCCGCTTTTTCTTTTGCTTTACAACCTTTCCGCCATTTTATTTCAACCGAAGCAGGAAATAATACATATAGGTAGAAAAGAGTCTTGACATCCATTATTGACCAAAGGAGGACAGCAAGCCATATGGAGCAACAATTCCGTACCTTTGAATTTGATTTAGCCGGCCGGAAATTGACGCTTGAGTTTGGGAAAATGGCCAAACAAGCGCAGGGCTCGGTTTTGGTGCGTTACGGCGATTCTGCGGTACTATCTGCGGTGACGGTGTCGAAAGAACCCAAAGCACTGGATTTTTTCCCACTTACCGTTAACTATGAGGAACGTTTGTACGCTGTAGGTAAAATTCCTGGAGGATTCATCAAGCGTGAAGGACGTCCGAGCGAGAAAGCGATTCTGGCGAGCCGTTTGATCGACCGCCCGATTCGTCCCCTGTTTCCAGAAGGTTTTCGCAATGACGTGCAAGTGGTGAACACCGTTCTTTCCGTGGACCAGGATTGCTCCACTGAAATTGCAGCGATGATCGGTACCTCTGCTGCATTGTGCACTTCGGAAATTCCGTTCGACGGACCGATCGCAGGTGTGATCGTGGGCCGCGTTGATGGAAAGCTCGTCATTAACCCAACTGTTGCGGAGATGGAGCGCAGCGATATCCATCTGGTTGTAGCGGGCACGCATAAAGCAATCAACATGGTGGAAGCAGGCGCAAACGAAGTGCCGGAAGAAGTCATGCTCGAAGCGATTATGTATGGCCACAGCGTGATCCAGCAAATCGTTGAGTTCCAAAATAAAATCGTCGCTGAAATCGGCAAGCCGAAAATGGAAGTGATTCTTCATCAAGTTGACGAAGAGATCAATCAAGCCGTTCGCGCTTTTGCCGATGCGAAGCTGCGCGAAGCCGTCCGCATCGAGGAGAAGCAAGCTCGTGCTGATGCAATCGACGCTGTGAAAGCAGAAACACAGGCACATTTTGCTGAGATTTATCCGGAGCAGGAAGCCGTCATTGGTGAAGTGCTCTATAACATGGTAAAAGAAGAAGTGCGCCGTTTGATCACCCACGAAAAAGTGCGCCCGGATGGACGAGCTCTGAATGAGATTCGCCCGATCTCCACGGAAGTGTCTCTTTTGACTCGCACGCATGGCTCCGGCCTGTTTACGCGTGGACAAACGCAGGCGCTTAGCGTATGTACGCTTGGACCGCTCGGTGATGTGCAAATCCTCGATGGATTGGGTCTGGAAGAATCCAAGCGCTTTATGCATCACTACAATTTCCCGCCGTACAGTGTGGGCGAAGCTCGTCCGCTGCGCCCTCCAGGAAGACGTGAAATTGGGCACGGAGCCTTGGGTGAGCGCGCGATTGAACCGATCATTCCGTCCGAAACGGAATTCCCTTATACGATTCGTCTCGTTTCCGAGGTCATTGAATCGAACGGATCTACCTCCCAAGCGTCCATTTGCGCTAGCGTTCTGGCTCTGATGGATGCCGGTGTGCCGATCAAAGCGCCAGTCGCAGGGATTGCCATGGGTCTGATCATGAGTGAGGATGAGCAAAACTTCTCCATTTTGACAGACATTCAGGGCATGGAAGACCACCTCGGCGATATGGACTTTAAAGTGGCAGGTACCGCGAAAGGCGTAACCGCCCTGCAAATGGATATTAAAATCGCGGGAATTAACCGGGAGATCCTGGAGCAAGCGTTGACCCAGGCCAAGGAAGGTCGTATGTTCATTTTGGAGCGTATGCTTGAAGCGATTGCTGAACCTCGCAAAGAGCTGTCTCCTTATGCACCGAAGATCATGACCATGACGATCAATCCGGAGAAGATCCGTGATGTCATCGGGCCACAAGGTCGTATCATCAATAAAATCATTGAAGAAACAGGCGTTAAAATCGATATTGAACAAGATGGTCGCGTCTTTATCGCTTCCGTGAACCATGAAGCGAATCTGCGTGCGAAACAAATCATCGAAGATTTGGTGCGCGAAGTGGCGGTCGGTCAGACATACCTGGGTACGGTGAAGCGCATTGAGAAGTATGGTGCCTTCATTGAACTGTTCGCCGGCAAAGAAGGACTTTGCCATATCTCGCAGCTGGCGGAAGAGCGCGTAGCGAAGACCGAGGATGTTGTATCGATTGGCGACAAGATCATGGTAAAAGTAACGGAAATTGATGATCAAGGCCGCGTGAACCTTTCCCGCAAGGCTGTATTGAAAGAACAGCAAGCTGCGGCGCAGACTCCGCAAGCATAGCTTAGACAACGTCGTAGAAAAGCTTCGTATCTCTCGAGATCGAAAGCTTTTTTTCTTTTTCCTCCAAAGCATAAAACAAACAACTTGTACTTCTAGCATCCCGTTTCCCTACATACATTGGACAAAGAGGAAGGTATCGTTGAGTACGTGAGGGGAATGGGATGAGGATGAAAAAGAACCTCGGAAAGCTGGCTGTGATAAGTGCTTGCTGGGGGGCACTTTTATTTGCCGTAGTGAATTCACAGCCCATCGATCTATATATTAGCAAGGTAAAAGAACGGATGTTTGCAGAGAAGTCTCAGCCTGTTCATCGGAATGAGGATGCTTGGCGTCTGCAAATTGAAGAATGGAAGAGAGAAAAGGATGAGCAGCCAATCAACGCTCGGATTGACAGAGTATGGAAATCCATCGTGCCTGGCTATAATGGTCTGGAAGTCGATGTGGAAGCTTCGTTGCAGGCGATGAGGGATGCGGAGCAAATCACTCCACAGAAGCTGGTCTACAAGGAAGTGCCACCGGAAATTTCGAAGGAAAAATTGGGCATCTATCCGATATATCGGGGAAATGAACAAAAACCCGCTATCTCATTTATGGTAAACGTGGCATGGGGGAATGAACATCTTGATCGCATTTTGAATACGCTGGACCACTACCATATTAAAACCACCTTTTTTCTTGATGGATCCTGGGTCAAAAAATATCCGGACTTGGCGAAAAAAATCGCAGATCGTGGTCACGAAATAGGGAACCACGCGTATTCCCATCCGGATATGAGCAAACTTTCACCAGAGCGCATTCGCCAGGAGATTGGCAAGACCCAAGCCGTCATCAAAGAGGCAACCGGGATCACGCCGCATCTCTTTGCACCGCCGTCAGGAGCGTTTCAGGACAGCGTCGTCAAAATCGCCAAGCAAGAATTTCACATGCAAACCATTCTCTGGTCTGCGGATACAGTCGATTGGCAAAAACCTTCCCTGGAACAGATGTTGTCAAGAGTCGGGGGGAAGCTGGGAAATGGCGTTCTCGTGCTGATGCACCCTACGCAAGTATCGGCACAAGGCTTGGAGTCCCTGATCAAAAAGGCTCAGCAAAAAGGATTGACTCCAACCACCGTGTCGGAAGTGATCGCCGAAACCAGATTGCGTACACCTTGAAGTCTTCCTCATGTTGTGGGAAAAAAGGAATTTTGTTATAGTTGACATGTTCGGCCGTTGTCGAAAAAGAGAGCAGATTAAATGATGCGAGCGTTTTGTGCGAACATTCCAAAGGAGGATGTATGTGATTCAACGATATAGTTGTGAAAACGGTCTGCGTATCGTGACGGAAAAAATTCCTTCGGTGCGTTCTGTTGCCCTGGGCATTTGGGTGGGGACCGGTTCAAAATATGAAATAGAAGCGAATAACGGGATCTCACACTTCCTTGAACATATGTTTTTCAAAGGAACAAAAAGCCGGTCGGCGAAGGAAATCGCGGAAACATTTGATGAAATCGGCGGCAATGTAAACGCTTTTACTTCAAAAGAGTATACCTGCTACTATGCGCGTGTGCTTGACCAGCACGCGCCAATTGCACTTGACGTGTTGGCGGATATGTTCTTTGAATCCGTTTTTGATGCAGAGGAAATTGAAAAAGAAAAGAATGTTGTCATCGAAGAAATCAGCATGTATGAGGACACACCGGATGATCTCGTGCATGATCTGATTTCCCGTGCTTCCTTTGCAGATCATCCGCTTGGCTATTCCATTTTGGGGACGGAGGAAGTGCTGCGCAGCCTCACCCGCAGCGACTTGATCAATTATATCGAGAAACGCTATTTGCCGGAGAATACCGTGATCACCGTAGCGGGGAATTTTGATGACTCCCTCATAGAAGCCATTAAAGTGCGCTTCTCAGCCTTTTCAAGAGGGGCTCATCCGGTCGAGATCGTAAAACCTGACTTTATCGCGAATGCGATTGCGCAGCATAAATCTACCGAGCAAGCGCATTTTTGCCTGTCATTGCCTGGCTATCAGGTTGGACATGAGGAAATTTATTCCCTGATTCTGCTGAATAACATTTTGGGCGGCAGCATGAGTTCGCGACTGTTTCAGGAGATCCGTGAAGAGAGAGGCCTGGCATATTCCGTTTACTCTTATCATTCTGCTTATAAAGAAACGGGTACCTATACCATTTATACTGGAACCGCTCCGGAACATGTAGGGCAAGTTTTTGACATTGTGACGAATATCCTTCTTGATGTAGCGGAAAAAGGAATTACCCCGAAAGAATTGAATAAGGGCAAAGAGCAGTTAAAAGGCAGTCTCATGCTGAGCCTGGAAAGTACCAATAGCCGAATGAGCCGCCTTGGAAAAAATGAATTACTGCTTGGCCGCCATTTTAGCCTCGATGAAATCATCGCCAAGATCGATCGCGTTGATCATGACTCCGTTTTGAAGGTAGCGAGAGAGCTGTTCCACTCCAAGCTGGCGATGGCGATGGTGAGCCCGCTGGATGGTTTCCCGCAAAATGTATCCAGTGATATTTTGGTGAAAGCATAAGCAGAAAATCGATGCAAAAAAAGAGGGGTATCCCTCTTTTTTTGTTTTTATTTAATTTTGTTTAACATTCGTATAAGCAGGGTATAGAAACGGGTAACGGTAGAAAATCAGACAGAAAAGGGGAAAGAGTGTGAAGATCAAAACAATTCGTGTCAAATTGATTCTATTTGTAACCATCCTTTTAGTTGCCTCCTTTTCCCTGACCTCGTTTGTCTTTTTTCAACAGATGGGACAGGTCATAAAGGATGACATTGAAACCAGCACGGCAAATGAGCTTGATAGCACCTCTACTTATATTGCGACGTATTTGGATTCATTTGCGCGAGGAGTGGAAATGTGGTCCATTCATTCTGACGCGTACCTGATTGAAAAAGAGAAAGAGAAATGGTCGTATCTTAGCCAATCGTTCAGGAATTACAGAAAGGTGAATCCAGCCACTGAAGTGATGTATATTGGCACGGCTTCAGGAGCGATGTATCTGGAGCCGAAAACGGAGCTTCCGGCTGACTACGATCCTCGAAAGCGGGATTGGTACAAAAAAGCGGTCGATAATCCAGGAAAGATTATCTGGTCGGATCCTTACACAAGTGCAGATCAAAACAAGTTCGTAATTACAGTGGCGACTACGGTAATGGATCCTACGAGTAACAGCTTGGTAGGGGTGATTGCTGCAGATATTACTTTAGGCAAAATCTCAGATGAACTGAGCAAAAGAAAAATCGATTATGGGGGCAATATCCTGTTGCTTGATCCAAACGGAGTGGCCATGGTTCATCCGACTATGCAGCAAAAAAATGTGAAGGAAGAGCTTCCTTACATGAAGCAGATTTATGACAGTCCGGATAAACAGGGCTCAATCGATTTCGTCGAGGATGGACTCGACAAGGTTCTCATTTATAAAAAAATTGACGGTTTCAACTGGGTCATTGGTTATACGTTTACGAAAGATACGCTCTTCCAAAAAATTAACGACATGCGCAATATGATTGGCATTGTGTTTGTACTCACGATCGGAGTAGCCTTATTGCTCACCTATTTTGGTGCGAATCGGATCAGCAAACCCATCGTGACGTTAGCCACCCTGATGGAACGGGTATCCAAGGGAGATTTGACGGTTCAGGCAGAGGCGAATGGACACGATGAAATTGCCCGGCTTTCTCTGTACTTCAACCAGATGATGGGGGAAATGAGAAGTCTGATTGAGCGGATCGTACTGGCAGCTTCCGATGTATCTTCTTATTCTGCACAGCTTACCCGATCGGCCCAGCAGACTACGAATGTATCTGAAGAGGTTGCGCGCACGATCGAACAGGTTGCTGAAGGAACGGTTTCCCAAGCGGTGCAAGCGGAAAAAGGAAATGAAATGATGAACGAGCTGGCTGACACGATAGTGAATCTGGTCGCTGCCAGCGATCAGATGGCCGAGATGGGACATACTGCTGCAAAAGCGAATCAGCAAGGACTGACCCAAGTGAGCCATTTGCAGCAGCGGGCGAATGAAAATAAAGAAGTCATGGAAACAATCGAATCGGTGATCCATTCGCTTAATGAACGGGCCAAAGAAATCGATGTGATTATCAATGTGATTACGGATATTTCCAACCAGACAAGCTTACTGTCGCTAAATGCCGCGATCGAAGCAGCAAGAGCTGGGGAACATGGAAAAGGATTTGCGGTAGTGGCAAGTGAAGTGCAAAAGCTCGCCCAGCAAACGAGTTTGGCAGCGGACGATATTCGCAAGCGAATCGAAACGATCCAGGCTGAGGCAGGACGTGCGGCCAATGAAATGTCTACAAAAGGACGTACAGTTACCCAACAGCAGTACGAGTCGGTCGCAGATGCCGAGAAAGCATTCCGGGAAATCGCAGCATCGATCGATCACATCGTATCGCAGATGCACACAATTTCGACAGAAACAATCGAGATGACCCGCTCAAAAGATGCGGCGGTACTGGCTATCCAAGAAATATCTGCGGTGTCTGAGCAAGCCGCTGCTGCAGCCGAAGAAGTGACGGCTTCCACCCAGGAGCAAATCGCCGCCTTAAAAGGAGTGCAGGAGGCTGCAGAACAGCTTACCGTACTTTCAGATAAGCTGTATACGGCAACCACTCAATTTCGTTTGCATGAGTAACACCACGTTACGTACGGCAAAAATCCGGCATAGGCCGGATTTTTTTGCGTATAAGATAGCAAACCGGACATGATGTTTTGCAGAAGGGGGATGGCAATATGCGATTAAGCGAATTTAGCGGAAAAGAAATTATTGGATTAGATACAGGCGAAAAAATGGGGGTGATCGGTCACTCCGATTTGGAAATCAATACATCTACTGGGGAGATTACCGCCATTATCTTACCAGGTACCACCTTTTTCGGCTTCGGAAAACGAAAAGATGATGTCGTGATTCCATGGAACGCCATCGTCAAAATTGGGCCGGATATGATCATTGTAGGCACCAGCAAGGATGGACAATACGTCTCAGGGAAATAGGAGAACACTGTCACCTGACCATTCGGTTGCGAATAAGATGGGGTAGATCGCAACGTTTTTTCCCTCTCTTTTATTTCCGAGCCGTTCAATAGGAAAAAACCTTTTGCGTTTCACTACTTTTGCAGTAAAATGTGTGGAAAGGGGAACGCAGCATGCTAACGGGTACACATGTTGCCTTCATTGGCGGTGATGCTCGCCAACTGGAAGTAATCAAGCGCTGCATACAGTTGGACGCTACAGTCACGCTCATTGGCTTTGACAACTTGGAGAGTATCTTCACGGGGGCAACGAAAAAACCATTATCATGCGACGTGTTAAAAGACGTTGATGCACTCGTTCTACCCATCGTAGGCACCGATGATCAAGGCTTTGTCGAGAGCATCTTTTGTTCGAACCCTCTGCAGTTTGAAGAGGAACATGCCGCTGCCTTACCGCGGAAATGCGTGGTTTATACGGGAATGGCCAAACCATACTTGAAAACCCTTCTAGCCCAGCACAAGCTGTCTTTGGTGGAGCTGCTGGATCGTGACGATGTAGCCATCTACAACTCGATTCCGACTGTGGAAGGAGCATTGATGGTTGCCATTCAAAACACGGATATCACGATTCATGGTTCCCAGGTGATTGTGCTTGGATTGGGACGGGTAGGTATGTCGTTGGCGCGCAGTCTGCATGCACTTGGAGCACGCGTTCGAGTGGGAGCCCAACGTCCGGAACACATAGCTCGCATCTATGAAATGGGGATTACTCCCTTTACGCTTGAAGAGTTGAAGCAGCAGGTAACCAATGCTGACATTATTTTCAACACGATTCCGCATCTTTTGTTAACAGCAGAAGTCATTGCACAAATGCCCCAGTCTACACTAATTATTGATCTCGCCTCGAGACCAGGAGGAACGGATTTCCGCTTTGCGGAAAGAAGAGGCATCAAAGCCTTGCTTGCTCCTAGTCTCCCTGGAATTGTTGCCCCTAAAACAGCCGGACAGATTCTCGCTAATACACTGTCCCGTTTGATTGCGGAACAAATCAAGGACCGAGGTGAGACATCATGAGTGACTTGAAAGGAAAAACCATTGGATGGGGATTGAGCGGCTCGCATTGTACCTTTGAAGAAACGATGCCGCAAATTCAACGGGTGGTGGACGCAGGAGCCCGAGTTATCCCTGTAGTGAGTCATACCGTCATGACGACAGATACACGCTTTGGGACGTCGGCCAACTGGCAGCAGCAGCTGAAAGACATCACTGGTGAGAAGATCATTTCGACGATTCCCGAAGCAGAACCGCTTGGACCGTCCAAGCTGTTTGACGTGATGGTGATCGCACCTTGCACCGGGAATACCACCAGCCGTCTGGCGAATGCCATTACCGATAGTGCGGTGTTGATGGCAGCAAAAGCGACGATGCGCAATTTACATCCGATTGTGATCGCGATTTCAACCAATGACGGACTCGGACTAAATTTTGCCAATGTAGCAAAACTGCTCAACACCAAAAATGTTTTCTTTGTGCCGTTCGGGCAAGATGCACCAGAGAAGAAACCGAATTCACTGGTTGCTCGAATGGATTTGATCAAAGAAACTTGTGAAGCTGCTTTGGATGGCAAGCAATTGCAGCCATTGCTCATAGAAAGATTTTTGTACTGAAGTTTGATCACGCCAAAGAATATCCGGCTGTAACGAGGAGAAAGGATGGAGAAACAGATGACGTACAATGTTGCCGTAGTTGGTGCGACCGGAGCTGTCGGCCAGCAAATCATTTCTTTGCTTGAGGAGCGTAATTTTCCGATTAAGGAGCTGAAGCTGCTTGCTTCAGCGCGCTCGGCAGGCAAGACGGTACCGTTCAAAGGAAAAGAGGTTGTAATTGAGGAAGCCAAGCCGGAGAGCTTTGAAGGTGTAGATTTTGCGCTGTTTAGCGCAGGCGGGGCCATCAGTAAAGTATTGGCGCCAGAAGCTGCCCGTCGCGGAGCAGTCGTCATCGACAACACCAGTGCATTCCGCATGGATCCGGAAGTTCCGCTTGTGGTACCAGAGGTAAACATGCACGCAGCTCATAAGCACAACGGGATCATTGCAAATCCAAACTGCTCCACCATTCAAATGGTTGCCGCGTTAAAGCCTTTATACGACCGTTATGGAATCGATCGGATCATCGTTTCCACTTATCAAGCAGTATCAGGAGCGGGCGCTTCCGCGATCAATGAGCTTCTCACCCAATCCCGTGAAGTGCTGGACGGAAAAGAAGCAACCGCAAATATTCTTCCTGTATCCAAGCTGCCTGTTCACCACCAAATTGCTTTTAATGCGATTCCGCAAATCGATGTATTTACGGAAAATGGCTTTACTTACGAAGAGATGAAAATGGTGAATGAGACCAAGAAAATCATGGAAGATGATAACATTCTCGTCTCTGCGACTTGCGTACGCATTCCGGTTGTATATGGACACAGTGAGGCTGTCTATGTAGAACTGAAAGAGGATTACGATTTGGCAGAGGTCAAAGCATTGCTGGCAGAAGCCCCAGGTGTAGTCCTCCAAGATGATCCGGAGGCCCAAGTATATCCGTTGGCTACTGATGCGACAGGGAAGCTGGATGTATTTGTCGGGCGTGTAAGACGAGACCTGCATCATCCGCGTGGCCTGCATCTGTGGATTGTTTCTGACAACCTCTTGAAAGGTGCTGCTTGGAACACGGTGCAAATTGCCGAGGAATTGGTAAAAGCTAATAAGTAGGAGAGAGGACAGTTGAGAATTCTCGTCCAAAAATTTGGTGGTTCCTCCCTGACAACGGCAGATTGTCGGGAGAGGGCCATCGCACATGTTGAACGGGCGCTTGCAGAAGGCTATGCGCTCGTTGTCGTTGTGTCTGCCATGGGTCGCAAGGGGGATCCCTATGCGACAGATACGTTGCTTCAGTTGATACGGGAGAACGGGAATCATTTGCCAACTAGAGAAACAGACTTGTTACTGCATACGGGAGAAATTATTTCTGCTTCGGTTATGTGCAGCCTATTGAATGACCGTGGCATTCAAACCACGGTGCTGACGGGCGGTCAGGCGAATATCATCACCTCTGACGATTTTTCCAATGCGCAGATCCTATCGATCGATCCGAAACGAATCAAGAAAGAGCTTGAAGCGGGTCGAGTCGTGATAGTGCCAGGTTTTCAGGGGAGAACGGCGGATTGGGAAGTCACTACGCTGGGGCGAGGTGGTAGCGATACGACAGCCACAGCATTGGGTGTAGCGCTTCAGGCAGAAATGGTGGATATTTTCACGGATGTCAATGGGATTATGACGGCAGATCCGCGAATCGTAGAAGAAGCTCAGCCACTGGATGCAGTCACCTACACGGAAATTTGCAATATGGCTCATCTAGGAGCAAAAGTGATTCATCCGCGTGCTGTGGAAATCGCGATGCAGACTCATGTGCCCATTCGGGTTCGTTCTACATTTACCGATGACCCGGGTACATTAGTCACAACCATGCATGAGATTGGTCGTATCAGCGGGCCGGTTCGAGACCGCACCGTGATGGGGATCGCCCATGTTCCGAATATCACCCAGATCAAAGTGTTCGCCAAGGAAGGGCAGTATGATACGCAGCTGCAAGTATTTAAGGCGATGGCAAAGCACAATATTTCGGTAGACTTTATTAACGTAAATCCGCTTGGTGTAGCCTATACGGTACATGATCAGATGGCAGAGAAAGCTGCTGGCATTTTGCGAGAACTCGGGTATGAGCCGCAAATGATGCCTCACTGCGCAAAAGTATCCGTCGTTGGAGCAGGGATGGCTGGAGTGCCTGGTGTGATGGCCCACATCGTGGAAGCCTTGACGAACCAGGATATTCAGATCCTGCAATCGGCAGACTCCCATACCACGATATGGGTATTGGTGCATGAGGAAGATATGGTGAAAGCCGTGCGTGCCTTGCATCGCCAGTTTCAGCTTCATTTGGATCGTTCGTAAACAGCGTTCGCATCAGGTGTGGGAGACAAGAAGAAAGGATTGATTGTTTGTGGCGCACTTTGGTCGCTTAGTTACCGCCATGGTCACACCATTTGATGACCAACTTCAGATTGATTACAACAAAACAGAGCGTTTAATTGACCATCTTCTCGCAACGGGAACAGAAACGCTGGTGGTAAGCGGGACAACCGGCGAATCACCAACTCTCTCTTCCACCGAGAAGCTGCAATTATTCCGCCATGTGGTGGCCTACAGTAAAGGTAGATGCAAGGTGGTAGCGGGTACAGGCAGCAACAATACAGCGTCTTCCATTGAATTTACTCAGGCTGCTGCGGAAACCGGCGTCGACGCGGTCATGCTGGTAACCCCTTACTACAGCCGACCTTCGCAGGAAGGCCTCTACCAACATTTCAAGGCGGTGGCGGAGTCGACCAAGCTGCCCGTGATGCTGTACAATGTGCCAGGGCGGACGGCGGTCAATATGACAGCAGAGACCACTTTGCGATTGGCGCAGCTGCCGAATGTCGTCTGTGTGAAGGAAGCATCGGGGAACCTTTCTCAGATGGCTCAAATTATCGAACACGCTCCAGCGGGATTCGAGCTGTACAGCGGGGACGATAGTCTGACGTTGCCGACCCTGTCTATCGGTGGCGTGGGGATCGTCAGTGTAGCCAGCCATGTGGCAGGAAAAGAGATGCAGGAAATGATGGAAGCATTTTTCGGGGGAAATCTCGCAAAAGCTGCTTCCCTACATCGCAAGCTTCTGCCGATATTCGAAGGGTTGTTTGCCTATCCAAGCCCAGGTCCGACAAAGGCAGCTTTGGAAAAGCTCGGGATAGAAGTTGGCGGTGTGCGTTTGCCGCTGGTTGAATTAAATGAAGAAGAGCGGGCGTTTGTTCACTCTTTGCTTTAAGAAACAGGAAGTAAGCCTTTATTTGGTTCTCCCTAGGGAGATGCCAGATAAAGGCTTTCTTTATTTTATGGGAGAGGCATATGGAATAGACCTTGGGTTTTGTTACTTGTGTTTGCCTTTTTCTTTCGGGTATAATAAAGCTAAGTGATTTGGGGCGGTTGAAAGAGTGTACACAACTAAATATAGGAGGTTCAACATTGTCTAAGTCTCAACAACGTGTTCTCATTTTCGCACTGGGCGGAGTCGGCGAAATTGGGAAGAATATGTACGTAATCCAGTCCGATGACGATATTGTCGTCGTTGATGCTGGACTCAAATTTCCGGAAGAGGAAATGCTTGGAATCGACATGGTCATTCCAGACATTACTTATCTGGAAGAGAATCGCGATAAAGTGCGCGGCATTATTATCACACATGGACATGAGGATCACATCGGTGGTTTAAGCTATGTCCTGAAACATCTCAACGTACCCGTATACGCAACCAAACTCACCCTAGGATTAATTGAAGCAAAGTTAAAAGAAGCGGGTATACTAAACGAAACGAAACGTCATCTCATTACCAATCGTTCGGAAATCCAGCTTGGGTCAATAAAAGCAAGCTTTTTCCATGTGAATCACAGTATTCCAGACAGTGTGGGGATTTGTTTCGAAACTCCGGAGGGATACATTGTTCACACTGGTGACTTTAAGTTTGACCAAACACCGGTAAGTGGTCAAGCAGCAGATATTGCCAAGATGGCTGAAATTGGTGAACGTGGAGTGCTTTGTCTCCTCTCAGATAGTACGAATGCGGAGCGTCCAGGCTTTACTGGATCAGAACGTTCCGTGGGAGAAGCGATTAAAGAGGCATTTCGCAAAGCAGATGGCCGAATTATCGTATCAACATTTGCTTCTAATATTCACCGCATTCAGCAGGTGTTAGATGCAGCGGTTCTGAACAACCGGAAAGTAGCGATAGCAGGGCGGAGCATGGTCAATGTGATCAATATCAGTCTTGAGTTAGGCTATTTGCATGCACCTGAAGGATTGTTTGTGGAAGCAGATGAGATTAACAAGCTCCCAGCAGAGCAGGTGGTTGTTATCTCTACCGGAAGCCAGGGAGAGCCGATGTCCGCTCTTACCCGTATGGCCCGATCCGCCCATCGGAAATTCGAAATCCTTCCGGGAGATACGGTGATCATTGCCGCAACACCTATCCCAGGCAATGAAAAATATGTAGCACGTACGATAGACCAGCTTTATCGTGCGGGCGCAGAAGTGATTTATGGTGGACATGGCCCTAATGGCACCGTTCACGTATCAGGACATGGAAGCCAGGAAGAGCTCCGCCTCATGCTCAACCTGATCCGTCCGAAATATTTCATACCGATCCACGGTGAGTATCGCATGCTGAGGATGCACGCCATCCTGGCAGAGCAAGTTGGCGTCCCCCCAGAGAATATCTTCCTGCTCGATAATGGAGATACGGTTGAGATTTCTGGTGGAAAGGCACGCTTTGGCCCAAAAGTCCCTTCCGGCAATGTATTGATTGACGGATTGGGCGTAGGGGATGTAGGCAATATCGTTCTACGCGACCGCAAATTATTATCACAAGACGGCATACTGGTAGTTGTCGTTACACTCAGCAAACAAAATGGTACGATTCTGTCTGGTCCAGATATTATCTCACGTGGATTTGTCTATGTTCGCGAGTCAGAGACCCTACTGGAAGAAGCAAATCGTATTGTCACCCAAACACTTGAGAAATGCATGGAAGAAAACGTAAATGAATGGTCTTCATTGAAGAACAATGTGAAAGACGCGCTTGGTCGTTTTCTGTACGATCAAACAAAACGTCGTCCGATGATCTTGCCGATTATCATGGAAGTGTAATTGGATTGCGGAAAACAGGAGCCAAACCCCTTTGATCTATCTTATTGGGGGGTAAGGCTCCTTTTCGATTTCAATATTCATTTGAACACCGCTTTTACTGGACGAAAGACATTCACAGTTGTTGTGAACGATCATGAAACAGCAGAAAATGATGTTGATAAAAAAAGTCCCATAACCAATGGTTATGGGAAGTGGGTTTAGGGGTAGTGCTTGAACTGATTCTTCTATTATAGGCGGGATTATAGAGCGAAACATTAGGATCTATCAGGGTTTTCGGCCAAATAAAAGAAAGACAACCATCTGCGAAATTGGCTGTCTCTGCATTCCCAAGAACAACAACTAGAAATGTTGCATATTATTTTCTTCGGCAGTTAAGTTTTCACAATGAATAGGGAACTATTGGAATGAATCCAATGATGACGTTTGTAACCTAGGAACATTGTAATTAATTTGCTTGTTTTACTATCAATTTTTCAGAGTTCTTCAATCTGCTTAAGTAATCAAATCAATCGTATCTATTACTAATGCAACCAAGTATGCACCCAGTAATGAAGTGATTAGTGAAGGAAGCAAGTAACGCTGTGGTTTATGAACGATACAATAAATCGTATAGATAAAACTCCAAGTAAACAGACCTCCCATGCATGCAACGAAGAACAACATGTTACTCATCCCTTCGGAAAAATTGAAATTGCCCAAATTATACCATGCTTGTAAGTGTCATGATATTTGCCACAATGAAAAATCGGGGAAAAATTGATACGGACTGTCCCGAAAAAAAACGGAAGCAGCAGCTTCGAGGATAACGACAGAATCCTCCCCCAACATTTTTCACAACGTTACCAAGAGTGTACAAACTGACGCCCATACAAGCAGTCCTCCCCCAACATAAAATGAGGTACAAAAGTTTGAAAAAGTTTCAGTCAACGAGAGAGGTTGGGGGATGGATGTGACCAAGACGCTTGCGCGGAGAAAACCGATAATTGCGATTACCGGTAGTGCTGGTAAAACGACAACAAAGGAAATGATTGCCTCGATTCTCAGTAGAAGATGCCGGATAGTCAAGACACGCGGAAGTTTTAACTTTGTGAAACATACCCGTAGCTACGCAAAACAATTAACAAAGGCGCATGGCGCTGCGGTGTTGGAATATGCAATGACTCGTTCTGGACACATTCGACGTCATTGTCAGATCCTCAGGCCAAATTATGGCGTGGTAACCAATGTAGGAACAGCCCATATCGGGAACTTTGGTGGAAGAATTACCGGGATTGCCCGAGCAAAATCGGAACTGATCCGACATATGAGGCAGAGCGGCAAGCTGTTTCTCAATGCGGACGATCCCAATTCCAGACTGCTAACGACCAAGTATTTTCGCGGACGCATCTTTACGGTTGGGATAATCAAGCCTGCAGATTACAGGGCCTCCAATATCCGCTATTTGCAGAACGGCATCTCGTTTCAGACAACTTTGAAAGGTCATAAGCATACTTTTTTTATTCCGGAATTGGGGAAGCACAACATTTACAATGCGTTATTTGCCATCGCAGTCTGTCATCAATTGAAGTTCAGTCCAGAGCTTATCCGGGCAGGTCTCAAATCGTATCGAAAGCCGAAGAGCAGATTATCGGTTTACCGTTTGCGTGGTGGTGTTCGACTCTTGGACGACACATACAGCGCCAATCCACAAGCAATGAAAGCAGCCATCGACGTCCTTTCGAGGCTGGGAAATGGAACCAAGATAGCAGTGCTCGGCAGTATGCTGGAAATGGGCAAGCATACGGTAAGTGCTCATGGACAGGTTGGAAACTATTTGGCGCGGAAAAAAATACAGTATCTTTACACATATGGTAAACTTGGCCGTTTAATAGGGTCAGCAGCAGTTAAATCCGGTTTTCCGTTGGGAAGAGTGAGGCATGTTCCTACGAAAACGTTGATGATTCGCAAGTTGAGACCCCATCTCAGATCAGGTGCAACCATTCTGGTTAAGGGATCAAACAAATTGCAAATGTATGAAATCATTCGCGGTCTAAAGAGAGTTCGGAGGAAGCGATAGGGCTGGGTTTGAGGCGAATTTTTATGAACCAGAGATGATACGCCAGGAAAAAAGAACCGTTCAGCACCTTTTCTTTTCATCGCATGCCCCCGGAATACTGTAAATATTGTTATCATTAGGTATATCAAAAGAGGAAGCAGGGGGAGGAGAGCCGATGAAAGTACTTGAAACCGAGCGTCTGATTCTGCGGCATCAATCGATGGAGGACGCTGCTTTTATCTTGGAGCTATTGAATGACCCTTCCTGGATCAGGTACATCGGTGATCGTGGGGTGAGAACTCTCGATGATGCCAGGAGCTATATTTTGAATGTTTCACAAGACATGTACGCCCGCCTTGGATACGGATTTTATTTGACTGAAATGAAAGATGGTGGAATTCCAATCGGTATTTGCGGATTGGTTAAAAGAGAATCGCTGGATGACGTCGATGTGGGGTTTGCTTTCCTGCCGAATTACTGGGGGAACGGCTATGCCTTTGAGGCTGCTTCCGCAGTGATGAAATATGCGACAAGCGTCTTGGGTTTCAAACGAATAGCAGCAATTACCACTGAAGATAACCAAGCATCGGCCAAGTTGCTGCAAAAGCTTGGAATGGAATATGAAGGTATGATTCGGCTGAGCGATGCGGAAAAAGAATTGCGTCTATTTGCGATTAACGTTTCGTATGGGGAAAATGGATCGGCAGGATAGAAAAAAGGAGTTGCTTATCGAAAAAATCGGTAAACAACTCCTTTTCGATGTGATTGAAAAATTAACTGCTAAAAAAGCTAAAGCTGGAATGCTTTTTCTTGTAATGCGAATTCCCGTAGTACGAATGGCCTTGACCATGGCCGTGCGATTGGGGAGGGTGTTTTCGGTGATGCAAGTCACTGCTGCTGTATTTCCGATAAGGATGGTGCGAGGAACTTTGGCCCAACAGACTTTTCAGCAACTTCTTAAGCAATAGAACCACTCCTTCGACTGAAGCTTCTCCTTATCTTACGAATCACATCAGAAACGGTTTCAGATCTCTTACTTTGAAAAATCAAAGTCCATTACCTTTTTGCCGATGACATGATCGAGTGGAATGAATCCAATATCCCGGCTGTCCTTGCTATTATTACGGTTATCTCCCATGACGAACACGCTGTTTTCCGGTACGATCCACTTTTTCTCGGAGACAAAAGCCATGGTCTCTTTAATATATGGTTCGTCCAAAGCTACGCCGTTACGAATGACTTGATTGTTTTTGAATTCCAGGACATCGCCTGGTCTCCCGATGACACGCTTCACATAAAACATATGCCCGCTTTCATCGGAAGCGAAGAGACTGATAAATGGTGTCTCCGTCAGATCATCCTTGAAAGTACGTTTACGTTCTACCCGGCTGTCGATAATGACGATATCCCCATAGTCCGGCAGAGTCGAGAACGTGTGGTTAAGCTTCGAGACGTAAATTCTTTCTTGATCGTGAAGGGTAGGATCCATGGAATGGCCTTCCACTTTAAATGGTTGAAATACAAAAATGGTGATCACCATCGCGACTACCAGTGAAAATCCGAGAGCTTTTGTCCAATCCCATATTTCTTTCCATTTCATTCATTTCAACCGCCTTTCAGTATCTGCGAAGAAATCGCTGCTATTCTTTATCGTGGCACATATTGAAAGTCGCCAGATGTTGCCAGCCTTCATTAAAAAAGAATTCTCATTTCAAGAATTCCTATGAAGTTATACGTGTAAGCATGTGAAAAAGTTTCAGGGACTGACTTCCACATCGTTCGCCCTTCTTGGTGCATCATTCTTCCTTCCCCTATCCATACTAAAGGAGGAAAGTTGAAGGAGGGTGTCATATGCCTGTAGATCAAGATTCTAATCAACGTAAAAAATTGACAGGAGATTCCAATCAAGAACAGCAACCCGCGGTAACGGAAGAACCGATGCCAGATGATGCGAAAAAAAGAGTGCTTGATACGATCACACAGCTGGGACAAACCAATGTGCCACAATTGGAAAGCAATATTTACTGCCTATCCATTATAGGGCAAGTGGAAGGGCATATCCAACTTCCTCCGCAAAATAAAACGACAAAATATGAACATCTCATTCCACAGCTGGTCGCAGCAGAACAAAATAGCAAGATTGAGGGAGTCTTGGTGCTGCTGAATACGGTAGGGGGAGATGTTGAAGCAGGGCTGGCGATTGCGGAGATGGTAGCCTCTCTGACAAAACCGGTGGTGACATTGGTGCTCGGCGGGGGACATAGCATAGGCGTCCCCATCGCAGTCTCGGGTGATTATTCCTTCATCGCTGAGACAGCCACCATGACCATCCATCCGATTCGTTTGACCGGCCTGGTGATCGGTGTACCGCAAACCTTTGAATACCTCGATAAAATGCAAGACCGCGTCGTCCATTTCATTGCGAGACATTCCAAGATCACCGAAGAGCAGTTCAAGGATTTGATGCTGCGTACCGGAGAATTGACGCGTGACATCGGGACCAATGTCATTGGGGCCGATGCCGTCAAATATGGGCTGATTGATGAAGTAGGCGGCCTTGGAAAAGCGTTGAAAAAGCTAAATGAACTCATTGAAAAGGCGCGGAATGAAGAGAGGATCGTCCAATGATCATGTATACCACGATGCCGCTGGAATTGGTGTTTGAAAACATGGACCAGACAGAGAAGCAAAGCATCAGGGAGATTAGCATGGGGGCTGGTGTGACCATGCTCGTGGAGCCGATCAGTTCTTCCGAAGGGAAAATCGTACGACTTATTTCTCCCAATCCCCAGGACTATTTGAATCCACGGTATGCACCAGGTCAAACCATTTCCTTTCAGCCGGAATTCAACTAGCGAATTATCCCTGTATTTCTCCCATTTTCCTGTGGTATACTTGATAGTAGACGCAGCCGGTAGTTTACGGCTGCCTTTTCATTACCGCATGAGAGGAGGCATGCCCATGGGAAGAAAAAAAGCAAGCTCGGCATGGACCTCGGTAGCAAAGCTAGAGTTGACTGGTCTTGTCATTATCGTGCTATCTTTAATCGGGTTACTGGAGAGCGGCTGGCTGGGGAAAAATGTACTATCCTTCACATTTCGCTTCCTGGCTGGTTCCTATGATTTTGTGTTACCGCTTCTATTCATTTGTTTTTCCGTGTACACGATGTTTACCAGAAAGCCTTTCCGGTTGAGTCCGCAAGTATTTGGCTGCTTTCTGTTATTTGTAGCCACACTCATCTGGGCGCATTTGCAATTTTATGGAGAGATTACTGCTAAAGGCAGATTCCCGGATCAAAGCATTATCCGCGTGACGTGGGACCATCTATGGCTCGATCATCAACAAAAAGTTTCCACCACAAACGTAGCGGGCGGAATGGTAGGGGCTTTCTTTTTTGCGATCAGCAATAGTTTGTTCGGTACGATCGGCACAGGCTTGATTATCGGGCTCTTGTATCTCGTAGGTTTGATGTTTCTCTTGAATCTCTCTTATGTGGAGATCCTCTTGTTCATCAAAAACAAATTTCAATTTGCTTACGAGCGCGGCAAGGAATCGGTAAAAGACTCCTTACAGCTTCTTCAGGAAGAAAAGGAAAAGAAAAAGGCGGAGGCTGAAAAACGCAAGGAGGAAGAAAAAGCAGCGAAAAATAATCCTCCGATGGGTAACAGGCCGGATGCTCCTGACACAGGAATCACGATGGAAATGGAACCGGAAGAACAACCGATCGTAGCTCCGGTGATCAGAGATTTTGCCGAGCGGCTGATCGAAGAAGAATCGAATGAACCGGCATCCAATCCAGGGAAAAATCGGGCAGCAACCGAGATAACGTTTGCGCTTGAAGGCGACGAGCTGATTTTCGGAACCCTCGAAAGCGACGATATTTCTCCGATGCCCTATGAAATTCCAAGCTTACATATGCTGTCCCGACCAAAGTCGTTCAGCAGCGGTAAAGAAATCGATCATACCACAAACGCGACCAAGCTGGTGCAAACCTTAAAGAGCTTTGGAGTAAGCGCCATTGTCTCCGAGGTGCATCGGGGACCGGCTGTGACGCGTTATGAGATACAACCGGCAACAGGGGTAAAAGTCAGCCGTATCGTCAGTTTGACCGATGACTTGGCGCTCGCCTTGGCTGCGAAGGATATCCGGATCGAAGCGCCTATACCAGGGAAGTCCGCGATCGGAATCGAGGTGCCGAATGCAGAGGTGGCCATGGTTTCCTTGCGAGAAGTATTGGAAGCGGGGCCATACCAGGATGCTTCAGCCAAGCTGACGGTGGCACTCGGGCGGGACATTTCGGGGGAACCGATTGTCGCAGATTTGACGAAAATGCCTCACTTATTGGTGGCAGGTGCGACAGGAAGCGGAAAATCGGTTTGTATCAACGGATTGATCATGAGCATATTGTTTAAAGCCCGCCCAGATGAGGTCAAACTGATGATGGTAGACCCAAAGATGGTCGAGCTGAATGTGTATAACGGAATTCCGCACCTGCTGGCTCCCGTGGTAACCGATCCTCGCCGGGCTTCGGTTGCATTGAAAAAAGTCGTGGCGGAGATGGAGCGGCGATACAACCTGTTTGCCAAATCAGGCGCCCGCAACATCGAGATGTATAACCAACAGGTTGCAGCAGCTGGCGACGGCAGCATGAAAGCGGCAAAGCTTCCGTATATCGTGGTGATTGTGGACGAGTTGGCCG
This sequence comes from Brevibacillus migulae, assembly GCF_004521915.1. Classification (GTDB taxonomy): domain Bacteria; phylum Bacillota; class Bacilli; order Brevibacillales; family Brevibacillaceae; genus Brevibacillus_F; species Brevibacillus_F migulae. Next base: position 102,221 of record NZ_SDKD01000017.1, read on the forward strand.
ACCTGATGATGGTTGCTCCCGGTGAAGTGGAGGATGCGATTTGCCGACTTGCGCAAATGGCGCGTGCAGCAGGGATCCATTTGATTATCGCGACACAGCGTCCTTCGGTGGATGTCATTACAGGGGTTATCAAAGCCAATATCCCATCCCGTATCGCATTTGGTGTATCATCGATGGCGGATTCACGCACCATTTTGGATATGGGCGGAGCGGAAAAGCTGCTTGGCAGAGGGGATATGCTCTTTTTGCCGATGGGCGCTTCCAAGCCAACCCGCGTCCAAGGCGCTTTTGTGTCCGATAGTGAGGTGGAGGAGGTGGTTCGATTCGTGAAGGAGCAGCAAGAGGCTACCTACAGCGAAGAGATGATACCGGAAGAAGTGACGGAAGAACCTCCACAGGCGGTCGATGATGAACTGTACGACCAAGCATTGCAGATTGTAGCGGAGGCGCAGACAGCATCTGCCTCCTTGCTGCAGCGAAGACTTCGCGTCGGCTACACGCGGGCGGCCAGACTGATTGACATGATGGAATCACAAGGGGTGGTAGGACCTTACGAGGGCAGTAAACCTCGAGAGGTGCGAGTTCCTCGTCCTTCCGTAGAATCCAACATTTCATGACATTTTTCGACGCAGCAGGCATGGGGAAATGGTAGCATGGAAATTTCGCTTGCATGAATCTAACGGCATAGGTTAAAATTTCTACGGACTCATGGAAATTGTGGTAAGATGTTCATACGGCAAACAATGGTTGGATTCCAACAACTTCTGATCGGAATTTGTCGATGGGTGCACTTTCTTGCCTGCAATTTCGGTTCATAATCTAAAAAATGGGGGTAACATGCATGAAAAAGGTTTTCTCAGTCTTATCCGTTGCGGCCCTTAGCCTCTCCCTCGTACTTACGGGATGCGGAAGCAAGGCTCCTGAGCAAGGACAAGGCGGACAAGCCAACGCTGGCGGCGGACAAGCAGCAGCACCTACCGCTAAAATTGGTATGGTTACTGACGTTGGTGGTGTGAACGATAACTCGTTTAACCAAAGCGCTTGGGAAGGTTTGCAAAAGCTGCAAAAAGATACCGGCCTTCCTGAGGACAATGTAAAGTACCTACAATCTACTGGTGACGCGGACTATATCCCGAACCTGACTCAATTCGTAAAAGACGGTTGGGATCTGACATGGGGTATTGGTTTCTTGATGGGTGACCACGTGAAAAAGGTTGCTGAAGAAAACCCTGATGCGAAATTGGCGATTATCGACTCCGTCGTAGAAGCTCCAAACGTAGCTTCTGTTTTGTTCAAAGAGAATGAAGGCGCATTCCTGGTCGGGGTAGTTGCTGGATCCATGACCAAGACGAACAAAATCGGCTTTGTTGGCGGTATCGATATCCCTGTTATCAAACGTTTTGAAGCAGGATTCACAGCCGGTGTGAAAGCTGTAAAACCAGATGCTCAAGTAATGATCGTTTACACTGGTGCGTTCGACAAGCCTGACCTCGGTAAGTCCACTGCATCCCAAATGTACGGCAGCGGCGCTGATATCGTGTTCCACGCAGCTGGTTCCACTGGTGATGGCGTATTTAACGAAGCAAAAGACCGTAAGTCCAAAGGTGAAAATGTTTGGGTAATCGGTGTTGACAAAGACCAATCTCTGACATTTGGTAAAGAAATCACCCTGACTTCCATGATGAAACGTGTTGACGAAGCGGTTGAGCGCGTTTCCAAAGATGTTATGGAAGGCAAATGGGATTCCATCAAAGGGAAAACCATCAACCTGGGCCTTGCTGAAAACGGTGTAGGTCTGCCAGAAACATCCAAAGACACAGTTCCAGAAGATGTACTGAAAGTTGTTGAAGATTACAAGCAAAAAATTATCAAAGGCGAAATCAAAGTACCTGAAGAACCTACGAAATAAGAGTAGCCAAGTGGTAAAAGAACAAGGCTAGCAACTGGTCTAGCCTTGTTCTTTCCTTCTATTTACGTCTCACCGCAGCTTCTTATTTCATCCATAAAACGGGGTGAACAGCGTGGAACAAGTAAAAACGGTAGTTGAAATGCGCGGCATCACGAAACGATTTCCAGGGATCGTCGCAAACGATAATATTAACTTGGTTGTAAAAAAAGGTGAAATACATGCGCTTTTAGGAGAGAATGGTGCGGGGAAATCTACCCTGATGAACATTCTCTTTGGATTGTACCAGCCAGAAGAAGGCGAAATCCTGATCAATGAAAAAGTTGTCCAAATTACAAATCCGAACGTAGCCAATGACTTGGGTATCGGGATGGTTCATCAACATTTCATGTTGGTGGAACCGTTTACAGTGACAGAGAACATTATTCTCGGGAACGAGCCCAAGAAAGGGATGAAGATAGACATTGAAAGTGCCGCCAAAGAAGTGGCGGAACTGTCCAAACGATACAAATTAATGGTTGATCCCATGGCCAAGATCGAGGATATCTCGGTAGGGATGCAACAGCGCGTCGAGATCTTGAAAACCCTCTATCGCGGTGCAGACATACTGATCTTTGATGAACCAACCGCTGTTCTCACCCCCCAAGAAATTCATGAGTTGATCGAGATCTTGAAGAATCTGGTGAAGGAAGGCAAGACGATCATTTTGATCACGCACAAGCTGAAAGAAATTATGGCGGTTTGTGACAAGGTAACCATCATTCGACGCGGGAGGGTAATCGACTCTGTTACGGTCGCCGATACGAATCCGGATGATCTGGCTGCCAAAATGGTTGGCCGCGAAGTCAACTTTAAAGTCGACAAAACGCTAGCCACGCCAAAAGAAGCCATCTTATCGGTAGACAAAGTTACAGCGTTGGGGAACCGAGGGGTCAATGCCCTGAATCAAATTTCCTTTGATGTGCGTGCAGGTGAAATCCTTGGGATCGCAGGGGTAGATGGAAACGGTCAGAGTGAATTGATCGAAGCGTTGACAGGCTTGCGCAAGGTGCAGGAAGGAAAAATCCTGCTGAATGGCAAGGAAATCACCAACCATACCCCTCGTGTAATTTCTGAAAGCGGCCTCTCCCATATACCAGAGGACCGTCATAAGCGTGGACTTGTACTAGACTTTTCGATGAGTGAAAACATGGTGCTGGAAACGTATTTCTATCCGGAATTCAACAAGGGCGGATTTTTGAATTACGATGCGATTGACAAGCATGCAGCCAAGCTGATTGAAGAATTTGATGTGCGTACGCCAAGCATTCATACCCCGGCACGCGCACTTTCCGGTGGGAACCAGCAAAAGGCGATCATCGCCCGGGAAGTAAACAAAGATCCAGATCTGCTGATTGCAGCACAGCCAACCCGCGGTTTGGACGTTGGGGCGATCGAGTTCATTCACAGACGACTCATCGAACAGCGTGATAAGGGAAAAGCGGTCTTGCTTTTGTCCCTAGAGTTGGATGAGATCATGAACGTATCGGACCGCATTGCAGTCATTTATGAAGGACAAATTGTAGGGATTGTTGATCCGAAACAGACAACCGAACAAGAGTTAGGGTTGATGATGTCAGGTGGTAAAACAATCCAAGGAGGTGGAAACGGGTGAATAGCAAAATCAGAAATATCTTCTTAGCGGATTCGACTCTTGTCCCGTTAGCCGCAATCCTGCTTGGCTTGATTACCGGTGCCATCTTTATGCTGGCAGGTGGCTTTGACCCAATCAAGGCGTATGGTTCGCTGTTGGATAAAGTGTTTGGAACCTCTTACGGTTTTGGTGAGACCATTCGCCAAATCACTCCGCTGATCTTTACAGGTCTATCCGTTGCATTTGCGTTCCGTACCGGCCTGTTTAACATTGGGGCGGAAGGGCAATTTATTATGGGGATGCTCGCCTCTGCTTATGTGGGGATCAGCTTTGATCTGCCATTTATCATCCATGCTCCCCTCGCCATTATCATCGGGGCATTGGCAGGTGGGCTTTGGGGCGCGATCGCTGGTTACTTGAAAGCGGCACGCGGCGTCAATGAAGTAATCACTACGATCATGTTGAACTGGACAGCTCTTTATTTCGCCAATTTTATTTTGAATGCGTTCCTGGTTCCCCAAGGTAAACAAAACTCGGAGCCAGTGAAAGAATCAGCCATCATTACGATCGGCTGGCTCTCTGATATGTTTGATAATGCCCGCTTGCACTGGGGTACATTACTCGCACTTATTGCAGCAGTTGTCTTCTATATCCTGCTGTGGAAAACCAAAACGGGCTTTGAGCTTCGTGCAGTAGGGTTAAACCCACACGCATCCGAATATGCTGGGATGAACGTAAATAAGAACGTGATGAATGCCATGTTTATCGGTGGTTTGTTTGCCGGTATTGGCGGCGCCTGCGAGACGCTCGGGGTATTCCATTATATGTCCATCATGTCCGCGATGCCGGGATATGGGATGGATGGTATCGCCGTCGCGCTTATCGGTGGAAATACGCCAATCGGAGTTGTACTTGGAGCCATTCTCTTCGGGATCTTATCCTTCGGTGCTTCCGGGATGAAATTTGGAGCGGGTGTGCCAGTAGAACTGATCCGCGTTGTAATCGCGTCCGTTATTTTCTTCGTTGCAGCGCATGGGATCGTCCGTTATTTCATTAAACCTCTACTAGCAAGACAGAAGGAGGAGAGCTAATGGACTGGGTTGTAACTGGCAGTAACCTGATACATGACACCATCGTATTCTCGACAGCGCTCATCTTTGCGGCTCTCGGCGGTATGTATTCCGAGCGATCCGGTGTGACGAATATCGCATTGGAAGGGATGATGATCATCGGGGCATTCTCCGGTGCGGTCGTAACCTTTTTCATGCAGGATGTCACACCAATGGCTCCTTGGATTGGACTCATCGCAGCTATTATATTGGGGGCAGTTATTTCTCTGCCGCATGCGGTCGCTTCCATTACGTTTAAAGCTGACCAAGTCGTTAGCGGTACAGCCCTTAATTTCTTGGCTGCAGGTTTGGCGGTTTACCTGACAAAGGTTATCTTTAACGGTGCTGGTCAAACAACAACACTCACTTCGGTATTTGGTAAATGGCATATTCCGGTTTTGGGCGACATTCCGTTTTTCGGACATGCCATTTTCGAAGCCTATCCGACTAGCTATCTTGCGTTTATCGCGGTGGCGGTCTCCTGGTATGTATTATTCCGTACGCCATTTGGTTTGCGTCTGCGCGCGGTGGGTGAACATCCGCGTGCTGCTGATACCGTTGGGATTAATGTCAAACGCATGAGATATACCGCTGTTATGATCAGTGGTGCATTGGCTGCGATGGGCGGAGCGACGATCGCTCTGACCACGACAAGCAACTTTTCGCATAACACCGTTTCCGGTCAAGGATTTATCGCTCTGGCGGCCTTGATCTTCGGGAAATGGAATCCACTCGGTTTGACAGGTGCTGCACTGTTTTTCGGGATTGCCCAAGCGGTGAAAACCTTGGTGCAGATTCTAGGGCTCACTGCTTATGTTCCGATTGAGTTTATTTACATGCTGCCGTACGTATTGACGGTACTTGTACTTGCCGGCTTTGTCGGAAAGTCCAGCGCACCAGCTGCGTTAGGGAAAGCATACGATACTGGCTCTCGATAAGAGGGTGGAAAAAGACTGGTCAATGATTGACTAGTCTTTTTTTTGCTTGCCTCCCAATATTTTACCAACCATTGTCTTCTCTTCTTATGAGATAATGTTCGTTGTCCAAAAGAGGGAGGGATGAATATGGCGAAACGCCAAATGCGTGCAAGCCTTCGTCTGCAAACGGTACTGGGAGCCATTGCGCTTATGGCAGGGATCTTTATGTTTTCCCCAACAGCCACCACATCCGCTGCTTCCCCGGGTCCAACGATTTCGCTAATGATTGATGGAAAAGGCATTGAGACGGAAGTGACCCCGCGTATTGTGCAGCGCCGAATGTTGGTTCCGCTGCGCGCGGTTGCAGAGAATACAGGAGTTGACGTTGAATACGCAGCTTCGACGGGACGTGTAACACTGAAAACGCCGATTCACAGCACCGCGGTTTTTGTGGGAAAAAAAACAGCCTATAAAGATGGGAAAACCTTTGCATTGGATGCTGCGCCTGTCATCGTTCAAGGACGTACGTTGGTGCCCATACGGTTTGTGAGCGAAGCGCTTGGATATCAGGTGACATGGGATGCGCAAGCAGGGGTTGCCAGTGTCCACACGCAGCAAATAGAGCTGGTAACAGAAGACGATGATCTCTACAAAGACAATCCTTATGTCGTAAAAGCGGGAGATTCATTGTCTACGATTGCAAAAAATCATGATACAACCGTTTCGGATATAAAGGATAACAACACATTGAAATCTCAGCAGCTCTACGTCGGCCAGATGATTTACCTGCCGGAAGATGCTGATGATTCGAAAAATCCGTTAACAAAATTCGTTTCTGAAAAACGTTTGCTTGCAGATGAAAATCAATTTCCCATTAGCCAGGAGAATGAAAAGTCTCCCTTGCTTGACACATATGGAGATGGTCGTACTTGGGGGGCAGATGCCGCCGGTAGGAATCATGAGGGAATTGATATCATGGCAGATAAAGGTACGCCGGTCTACGCATCTTCCAGCGGGACAATCAATCGGATTGGCTGGAATACGTATGGCGGATGGCGCATCAATATCACAGATGCCTCGGGGAAATACAAACTGTATTATGCGCACTTGGATGCATATGCTCCCGGACTAAAATACGGCACAAAGGTAAAGGCGGGACAATTAATTGGATTTGTGGGTGACTCTGGCTATGGTTCACGCGGCACAGAGGGAAAATTTGCCCCACATCTGCACTTTGGGCTGTATCAAGCATCCAATGATCGCCCGCTTAATCCGTTTTATTATCTGAAGTACTGGGAACTGAATAATCGCCCTGTGTAAGTGAGAGAATAAAGGAAAAACCTTGGGGGAATCACTTATGTGGAATTGTCCGTATTGCGGTGGAAGCCAAGGACAGCCTTTTCAAGATAATCAGCTGCAGGGCATTCTCTGCTTGGATCCCCAATGCGGGAGATTCGATGTGCAGGATGATCAGGCTGAAAGATTCTCTGACCCTCACGAAAGCGATTTTTAGATAATGAACGATGAAAAGGAGCGACAGGGCTCCTTTTTTTATTTGTTCGATACTTTTCTTTACATAAATGCAAACCGTATTCGTCCAGTTTCTTCAGTGTCGTAAGATTTTAGTTGTCCTGTGGCACAATGTTCCACGCACTTTATTTGTTGTCAAACCAGATCACGGTTAGGTACGATGAGGGAAATCCTTCAAGAATCCCCGCGTAGGATGGAAAACAAGAAGAGCTTTGCTGAAACCAGCTGACATTGGTTACAATAGAAGGTACGTAGTACAAAAAGAAGGGAGATATGGTATGGCAGCCCTAACCAAAGAGATTGCGTTTGAAACCACTCCGTTGAATGGATTGCATTTACATACGATGAAAACGGACCAGTTCAAAACGACTACCATGGTGGTCGTGATTGAACAAGCTCTGTCAGAAGCATATGTGACGAAAACAGCGCTTTTGGCTTCCGTATTGAAAAGAGCAACAGCTCGATTTCCGGATACACGGCTTTTGCGGGAACATCTCGACTTTTTGTATGGGGCCATTTTCGATGTGGATGTGGCGAAAAAAGGGGAAAGACAAATCCTGCAGCTGTACATGGAAGTTTCTAATGAAAAGTTCTTGTCCGATCAAACGCAGCTTTTGGAGCAAGCCATCCAATTTGTAGGGGATGTGCTGACGAGACCATACCTGGAAAACGGCTCCTTTGCCGATAAATATGTGACGGCTGAGAAGGAGTCGCTGCGCAAACGCATCGAGAGCCTCATCGACGATAAAATGAAATATGCCAATCAGCGGGTAACCGAAGAGATGTGCAAAGGCGAGCCTTTCGCGTTGATGGCAAGCGGTCGTGCTGAAGACTTGCCTGGCATTGACGGTAAATCGCTCTACGCGTACTACCAGGAGCTGATAGCGAAAAATCCAATCGATGTGTTTGTCGTAGGGGATATCGATCCAGCCCAGGTGACCCAGTACATCCAAAAACACATTGCATTGTCTCGTACGGAAGGCAAAAGGATTGCCGTGGGTACCCAGACAAAAGCGGTCACAGCACCAAAAGAAGTGGTGGAACGTCTGGAAGTGAGTCAGGCGAAATTAAACATTGGCTGCCGCACCAACATTTCGTACCAGGATGACGATTACCCGGCGCTCATTGTATGTAACGGTGTCTTGGGAGGATTCCCTCACTCCAAATTATTTGTTAATGTAAGGGAAAAAGCAAGTCTTGCCTATTATGCGGTATCCCGCTTGGAGAGTCATAAAGGAATATTGATGATGATGTCTGGGATCGATGAAAAGAACTATGAAAAGGCAGTGTCGATCATAAAGGAACAGGTTGAGCTTGTACGCAAAGGAGAAGTCTCGCAGCAAGAGCTAGCGCAAACAAAAGCGACCATTTCTAACCAATACCGTGAACTATTAGATAGTCCAAGACTCATGATCGACTTTACGTATAATGGTGTCATCAGCGGTCGTAAGCGTCAATTGGAAGAGCTTTTGGAACAGATCAATGCAGTGACGGTGGAAGACATCAAGCGCGCGGCGGGCAAGCTTGCGTTGGATACCATCTACCTGCTTCGTGGAAAGGGGGAGGCTTAAAGATGCAAGCAACAACGTTTGATCAAGTACAGGAAACCCTCTATCAGGAAAAGTTGGCGAATGGATTGACCGTGTACCTGGTGCCGAAGCGCGGATTCAGCAAAACGTACGCTGTTTTCACCACCAAATATGGGTCTGTCGATAGTCATTTCAAGACGAATAAAGGGGAGGAAATTCACGTTCCGGACGGGATAGCCCACTTTTTGGAGCATAAAATGTTTGAGAAAAAAGATCGCGATGTATTTAAAGAGTTCAGTGAATACGGTGCATCCTACAATGCGTTCACCTCTTTCACCAGAACCGCCTATCTGTTCTCCTGCACCGATAATCTGGACAAAAATCTGAATCTGCTGCTGGACTTTGTTCAGGAGCCGTATTTCAGCGATCAAAGCGTGGAAAAGGAAAAAGGCATTATTGGTCAGGAAATTACCATGTACGACGATAATCCGGATTGGAAAGTCTACATGAATTTGTTGAAGGCGATGTACAAGGAGTATCCGATCAACATTGAAATTGCCGGAACGATCGAATCGATTTCGCATATCACCAAAGAAACGCTGTATCAATGCTATGAGACTTTTTACCATCCGGCGAATATGGTACTGCTGGTGGTAGGCTCGTTTGAACCGGAAGCCGTCATGAAGCTGGTCAGAGACAATCAAGCGAAGAAAACATTTCAGCCGGCACCGCAAATCGAACGGATTTTTCCGCAGGAGCCGACCGCTTTGGCTCAGCAAAAAGTGGAGCATCACTTGCCGGTAGGATTGCCCAAAATCCTGATTGGCTTTAAAGAAGCGAAGACAGGTTTGACTGGCGAAGCGTTGCTCAGACGCGAATTTACGACCAAGCTTCTCCTTGATATTTTATTCGGGTCCAGCTCGCCGCTGTATCAAAAACTTTATGACAGCGGATTGATTACGGATAGCTTTGATTTCGATTATTCCAATGAAAAAGAGTTTGGTTATTCCATTCTCGGCGGGGATTCCCCCGAACCGGAGAAGCTGGTGGAGTCGATTCAGCAAGCCCTCACCGAATACGGGTCCCGTGGGATAGATCAAGATGCCTTCGAACGTAGCAAGCGCAAAAAAATTGGTCATTTCCTGCGTGCGCTCAATTCGGTTGAGTTCATCGCCAATCAATTCACCAGCTATGCATTTCAAGGGACAGACTTATTCACCGTATTGCCGGTGTTAGAATCGATCACACGTGAAGAGGTAGAAATGCGGATGAAAGAACATTTCCGTACGGAGCAAATGGCCGTATCCATTGTTCGTTCTGCATCAAGTCAGGAGTAGAAAAAATATGGGAAGAGAAACGCCGTGGGCTTTCATCAGCGGAGCTTCGGGGGAAATCGGCCAGGCAATTGCACTGGCACTGGCCGACCAGGGAGTTCCGCTTTTTTTACATTACCATCAATCCGGTCATAAGCTTGAACCGGTGCTGCAATATTGTCGGGAGCGTTCTGTACCTGCTTATCCGATACAAGCAGATTTGCGAGACCTCACCCAGATTCAAACGATCTTTGATATGCTCCCGGTAAAGCCGCTGCTGTTGGTGAATAACAGCTCTGTTGATCATGTGGGATTGTTTACGGATATTACACCTGAGCAGTTTGAAGAGCTGGTGAATATTAACGTGCGATCTGCCTTTTTTCTGACGCAGGCGGCGGTAAAGCCGATGATCCAACAGGGCTATGGCAGAATCGTCAATCTTTCCTCGATCTGGGGATTGACTGGCGGCTCCTGTGAGGTGCTGTATTCCCTGACAAAAGGAGCGATCAACAGCTTTACCAAGGCATTGGCAAAAGAGCTTGCACCCAGCGGCATTACGGTTAATGCGGTGGCGCCAGGTGCGGTAGAGGGCGGCATGATGCGTCGCTTCAGCCCGGAGGAAGTCGAGCAGATCTCGCAGGAAATACCGGTGGGTCGGATGGGCCTGAGTACGGAGGTTGCTTCACTGGTTAGCTATTTATTGTCTCCGCAATCGGGATATGTAACCGGGCAAATCATCAGTCCGAATGGCGGCTGGTACACCTAACGGACACATCTGGCATGAATAAAGCGCGACGTAACAAGGGATTCTACTCCTATACGGGCAAATGACCGCCCGTACCTGTAATTATTTTAAGGAGGGAATCCGAGTGTCCGTTCTTGACAACTTTGGCGATTGGAAAGAATTTCTTGGCGATCGTGTAAGTCAGGCAAAACAATCTGGGATGGAAAGCGAAACCATCACAAACGTTGCTTACCAAATCGGTGACTACTTGGCTCAAAAAGTGGATCCGAAAAATGACCAAGAGCGCTTGCTCAAGCAGCTTTGGGAAGCTGGCGATGAAGAGCAGCAGCGTGCCTTGGCTTCCTTGATGGTGAAGCTTGTCCAAAACAAGTAAACGGAAGCGAAGAGAAAATCCCCTGTATGAGGGGATTTTTGTTTGTCGAAACGTCTGAATTTGGTATACTGAAACTGATTGCATCGGACGTGGGGGGATAAGCATGGAAGCAAAACCAGTGAAAGAATGGTACATGGAATATGAGATCCACAAAAATCGCCCAGGCTTGCTAGGGGACATGGCATCCGTCTTGGGGATGATGAATATCAACATTGTAACCATTAATGGTGTGGACGATATTCGCCGTGGCATGCTTCTTACCACTGACGATGATGAAAAAATTGAAGGATTACGAAACATAATCCAAAAAGTGGACAACATAACCATAACAAGACTTCGTCCGCCTACCTTGCTGGACCGTCTGGCGGTGCGGCATGGTCGCTATATCGAGCGCGACAGCGAGGATAAAAAAACGTTTCGTTTCATTCGTGACGAACTCGGCTTGCTCGTAGATTTTATGGCGGAAATTCTCAAACGGGAAGGCCACCAAATGATCGGGATTCGCGGCATGCCCCGTGTAGGGAAGACGGAATCCATGATTGCTGCCAGTGTATCAGCGAACAAGCGATGGACTTTTGTTTCTTCTACCTTATTGCGGCAAACGATTCGCAGCTCGTTAGCCATTGATGAAATGACTCCCGATCATGTATATTTAATTGACGGGATTGTATCGACGATGCGGGCCACGGAAAAGCACCATACGTTGCTGCGTGAAATCATCCATTTCCCGGCAGCCAAAATCATCGAACACCCGGATATATTCGTCCGCGAATCGGAGTACGAGCTGTCCGATTTTACCTATATAATCGAACTTCGTCATCATCCAGATGAAGAAATTACATACGAAATCATCAATAACAGTCGAATGAATGATTTTGACATGACGTTAGGAGGGTAAGCCGTGTCTGAACTCGGCTTGGTACTGCAAAAAGCACGTGAAGAAAAAGGAATATCTCTAGATGACATACAGCGGATTACCAAGATCCAACGACGTTACCTGGAGGCGATCGAGAGGGGGCATTTCCACCTTCTTCCCGGTCATTTTTACGCGCGCGCTTTTATTAAAAGCTATGCGGAGGCAGTAGGGCTGGATCCAACATATGTGCTTGATCATTTTCAAACAGACCTCCCTGCGCAGCCTCCACAGGAGCAGTTGGAACGTCTGCGCAGGCGTAGAGCCGCTTCGGTGAATGAGCCGCTGCAAGCAGGGCGTTGGGTATCGAAAACGCTTCTGGTGCTTTTCGTCGTCCTGATATTTGGTGTGATCTACATGGCCTTCGTCAATAATCAAGGAGGGCTGGACGCCACCCCAGTACCGGGAAACAGCAGTCCGATACAGCCAGGCGTACAGACACAACCTGCACAACCGGGAACGGAAGCGGCAGTTCCGCCGCCTGCACAAGTCGTGCAGCCGCCGGCCCCGATCGTTACCGTGCCGGAACAGACGACAGTATCGCCTAACACAACCGTTACATTTGAGTCCCAACAGGGAAAAACCTACAACTTCATCGCTTCCCCTGCAGACAAGGTTACCTTGAAGGTGACAGCGAGCGACCGCTGTTGGTTTGAAGTGAGGGAATACCTCAAGAAGAAAACGACAGAGAGCGCAATGTTGAATAAAGGTGATGAAAAAGTTTTCGAACTCCCGAAAAACTTTACCCTGGTCGTAGGTGCTCCTACTGCGGTTCAAATCACCGTCAATGATGCGCCGATCGATATGTCAAAAGTGAAATTATTCCCGTCCATTCTGAACGTGAAAATGCAGGAATCCGCACAAACACAGCCTTAATGAAGAATTACGAAGAAGAAAACGGTTGGATTACGCCGTTTTCTTTTTCTTTTTTTATAAAAGCGGCTAGAGGCTTGATACTGCCAAGTTTTTTTGACACCCCCTACCCCATATATTATACTGTATAGGTGTAATCTGGGCTGGTGTGACCTGTATTGGAGGCAGAAAGTAATGACAGAAAAAATCGGATCGCGTGAAAAAGTCGCGATTGTAACGCTTGGTTGCGAAAAAAATCTTGTGGACTCGGATATGATGTCTCATTTAATAGATGAGAAGGGTTATGAATTGGTAGAGGATCCTTCCGAGGCAACGGTTGTCATTGTAAATACGTGCGGTTTTATTGACGCGGCCAAGGAAGAATCCGTGAATAAAATCTTGGATATGGCCGAGTTGAAGGAGTCCGGCAAGCTGAAATCCCTCGTTGTCGCGGGATGTTTGACCCAACGCTATAAAGAAGATATTTTGCAGGAGATCCCGGAGGTAGACGGGATTGTGGGAACCGGTGAATTCATGTCGATCACCAAGATCATTGAAGAATCGCTGGCGGGTAAAAAGCCGATCTATGTGGGCCATCCAGCCTTTACATATGAGGAAGTTGTGAAGCGCAAGGTAAAAGCGGATACATATACCGCATATCTGAAAATTGCGGAAGGCTGTGACAATGCCTGTACGTTCTGCAGTATCCCGTTAATGCGCGGTGCTTTCCGCAGCCGTTCCATTGAATCGATCATGGAGGAAGCCAAACACTTAGTCTCTCAAGGAATTGTAGAGATCTCCTTGATTGCGCAAGATTCCACAAATTATGGTACAGATCTCTACGATGGCAAGCATATGCTGGCTACTTTGCTGAACCGTTTGTCTGAAATCGAAGGCTTGCAGTGGATTCGCCTGCACTATGCGTATCCAGGCTTCTTTACTGATGAATTGATTGAAGTCTTTGCTACCAATCCAAAGGTATGCAAATATATTGACATGCCGCTGCAGCACTCGGAGGATGCAATCTTGAAACGGATGCGCCGCCCTGGACGCCAGCGTGACATTCGCGAGCTGGTTGCCAAGATCCGTGGACAAGTTCCGGATGTGGCTGTGAGAACCTCGCTGATCGTTGGTTTTCCAGGAGAAACCGATCAGGATTTTGCGAACTTGTGCGAGTTTGTAAAAGAAATCAAGTTCGATCGCCTTGGAGTGTTCACCTACTCAAACGAAGACGAAACCCCTGCAAAACGTTTGCCGGATCAAGTGGATGAAGAGGTCAAAGAGAAGCGGGCAAACATCTTGATGGAGATCCAGCGTGAAATTGCGGCGGAACGAAATGGCCGATTTGTTGGCAAGGTTCTCCCGGTATTGATTGAACGTTACGAAGGACGCAATGATATTTTTGTAGGACGTTCGCAGTATGATGCTCCTGAAATTGATGGGGAAGTATTCGTTACCGGGTTCAAGGGCCAACTGGGGACGATCGTTAATGTGAAAATTACGCATGCCTACGAATATGATTTGGCCGGGGAGGTAGTCTAGTTGAATCTCGCCAACCGCATCACACTCGTCAGGATTTTTCTGGTCCCTGTTGTCATGTTTTTCTTGCTCGTGCGCTACCAGTTCGGGACCTTCGAGATCGGCAGTATTCATATGACCTATAATGAGTTGATCGCGGCATTGGTCTTTATCCTTGCTGCAAGTACCGATGGCTTGGACGGTTACATCGCACGGAAACGTAAGATTGTGACGAATCTTGGCAAGTTTCTAGACCCATTGGCGGATAAGCTCTTGATTTCTGCAGCGCTCATTTCCTTAGTGGAGATGCAGCGGCTGGAAGCGTGGATTGCCATTGTGATTATCAGCCGTGAGTTCGCCGTGACGGGCTTGCGTCTTGTAGCAGCGGCAGAGGGGCAAGTGATTGCGGCAAGTGCACTTGGCAAGATAAAGACATGGATTCAGATCATCGCGATTACCGCACTGATGATCCGTAACTTTCCCTTTGAAACGGTGGGGATTCCATTCGCCGATATTTCCATCTGGGCCATGGTAATTATTACGATTTACTCCGGCTACGATTACTTCATGAAGAATCGTAATGTGATCCAATACTCATAAGAAATGTATGAAAGATTGGGATGAGTGAGTATGAGAGCAGAAATCATTGCGGTAGGGACAGAGCTGTTGCTTGGACAAATCGCCAATACCAACGCCCAGTATTTATCGCAAAAGCTGGCCGAAATCGGGGTCAGCGTATATTACCATACGGTTGTGGGAGACAATGCAGAAAGATTGTCCCAGGTCATTCGAGATGCTTCCGCTCGTTCAGAGATCATTCTCTTTACGGGCGGTTTGGGTCCAACGCAAGACGACATTACCAAGGAAACCGTTGCCTCCTATGTGGGATGCAGCTTGCATATTGACGAACCTGCCATGCAGCGAATAGCTGCATTTTTTGAGCAACGCGGCATCATCATGACCGAAAACAACCGCAAACAGGCCCTTGTTCTGACAGGCAGCACGGTTTTTCCCAATGATACAGGCATGGCGCCGGGGATGGCCTACCAGCAGGATGGTCGAGCCTATGTGCTGATGCCAGGGCCGCCAAGCGAGTTATATCCGATGGTCGAGCAGTATGTGCTGCCTTATTTGGTGAGCCTGCGGCCAAATAAGCAAGTGTTCCACTCCAAAGTGCTCCGTTTCTTTGGGATCGGGGAGTCCGCATTGGAGGAAAGATTGTTGGATCTGATCGAGCAGCAGTCCAACCCGACGATCGCTCCTTATGCGAAAGAGTTCGAAGTGACCATTCGCATCACAGCCCGTGCTTCGGATACGGAGGAAGCCAATCGGTTAATCGCACCAGTCGAAACGGAAATCCGTAATCGGGTGGGACAATTTATTTACGGGGAAGGCGAATCTTCCTCTTTGCACGAGGTCCTGGTAGAGCAGCTGAAGCAACGGGATGAGACCATCGCGTTTGCCGAA
The DNA here is from genome assembly GCF_004521915.1 of Brevibacillus migulae. Taxonomy (GTDB): domain Bacteria; phylum Bacillota; class Bacilli; order Brevibacillales; family Brevibacillaceae; genus Brevibacillus_F; species Brevibacillus_F migulae. The sequence continues at coordinate 118,026 of NZ_SDKD01000017.1, forward strand.
AGCTGCACGGGCGGTACGCTCTCGTCTCTGATAACCTCCGTACCTGGAAGCTCTAGCATTTTCCGCGGAAGCATCATATGCTATAGCAATGAGGCAAAGGAACAGCTTCTGCATGTTCCGGCGGCGGTATTACAGGAAAAAGGCGCGGTCAGCGAGGAAACGGCGCGTATACTTGCGGAGCAGATCAGGATGAAGATGGGGACTACATACGGTGTATCTGTTACAGGAGTAGCTGGCCCTGATTCGGTGGAAGGAAAACCGGTGGGGTTGGTTTACATTGGACTTGCTGGGAAAGGCTTTGATACGATTGTCAAGCAAGTGCAATTAGCAGGCCGACGTCATGCGATCATTGGGCGTACGGCAAAATTTGCGTTATTCCATGCGCTGCAGCGTTTAAAAGAAAGGTGAATCAAATGACAACATTTTCGGAACTAGCTTTACATAAAAGCATTTTACAGGCAGTACATGATATGGGCTTCGAAGAACCATCACCGATCCAGGCAGCTTGCATTCCCAAGGTGCTTGAGGGAGGAGACTTGATCGGTCAGGCGCAAACCGGGACAGGAAAAACGGCAGCGTTTGGAATTCCTTTGATCGAGCGCATGACAACGGCAAATAAAATCCAGGCGATAGTGTTGACCCCTACCCGTGAATTGGCGATTCAGGTAGCGGGGGAATTGCGCCGGATTGCAAAATACAAAAAAATCCGTACGCTTCCGATCTATGGCGGACAGTCGATCAGTCATCAAATCCGTGCATTGAGACAAGGGGTTCAAGTGGTAATCGGAACGCCTGGACGTGTACTCGATCACTTGCGTCGTAAAACCCTTCAGCTGGATGGGGTTTCCATGCTGGTGCTGGACGAGGCAGACGAAATGCTCGATATGGGCTTTATTGAAGATATTGAAACCATCATTAAGCATATGCCTGAGCAGCGTCAGACTCTACTGTTCTCGGCGACGATGCCTGCGGAGATCAAACGTTTGGCGACGCGCTATATGAAACAGCCGCAAACCATCGCGGTCAGCCGGGAAGAGGTAACCGCTCCGCTGATTGAGCAGGTTTACTATAAAGTGTTCGATCGTAATAAAATGGATAGCTTGTGCCGCATTCTCGATAGTGAAGATGTGGAGCTTGGTATTATTTTCTGCCGTACCAAAAAAGGTGTGGATGAATTGTCGGAGGCGTTGCAAGCTCGCGGCTATTTGGCGGATGGCTTGCATGGGGATCTCTCCCAGGCGCAGCGGGATAAAGTGATGAAATCGTTCCGCGAAGGCACGATCGAATTCCTGATTGCAACGGATGTGGCGGCACGCGGGATTGACGTAGGCAATGTCTCGCACGTGATTAACTATGACATTCCGCAGGATCCGGAAAGCTATGTCCACCGCATCGGCCGGACCGGACGCGCAGGACGTAAAGGAATTGCCATGACTTTGGTGACTCCTCGAGAAATGCGTCAAATGATGATCATTCAAAAACAAACCAAGGCTCAGGTGGTTTCTCGCAATGTGCCAAGCCTGGAGGAAGTGGCGGAGCGCAAACAGGAGCATCTGCGTGAGCAACTCGTAGAATTGATCGAAAGCGACGCCATCGCTGATATGTATGTGAAGGTTGTTGAATCGCTGGGGACCGATTATGCCCCTGAAAAAATTGCCGCAGCAGCTCTGCATCTGTCCTTCCACAGTGACCTCGGGATGAAAGAGGAAGAAGAAGTCTACGACTTTGGCGAAACGGGTGCGGCAAAAGGCATGGTTCGTTTCTTCCTGAATGTTGGCCGCAACGCGAATATGAAACCACAGGATCTCGTAAAAGAAATTTCCGAGTCCGTGGGAATTCCTGGGAAAGCTGTAGGCAGAATCGATATTTTCGAGAACTTCACCTTTGTGGAAGTGCCGGAAGAAGTTGCTCCTTTTGTCTACGAATCCCTTCGTCAAACCCGCATCAATGGCAAACGGATCAATCTGGAGCCTGCAAAACCGCGCAGCAAGCGCTCTTAAGAAGAAGGAAGCCATCCAGCATGCAGTTCGTGCTGGGTGGTTTTTTTTGTATGCGAATATTTGTTCGTAAAAAATACTTGGCAAACGCTTCTGTCTCGATGTATGATGATTACAAGAAACGAAACGTATTCGAAAGGGAGTGTCAGTGTTGTCTGATCGTCGCGCTGCATTAGAGAGTGCTTTACGTCAAATAGAAAAACAATTTGGTAAAGGTTCCATCATGAAATTGGGAGATATGGCTAACGTACAGGTCTCTACGGTATCTACCGGTGCGCTGGCTCTTGATATTGCATTAGGTGTAGGCGGTTTTCCACGTGGACGTATTATTGAAATTTATGGGCCAGAGTCTTCCGGTAAAACGACCGTAGCCTTACATGCGATCGCCGAAGTCCAAAAACAAGGTGGACAAGCAGCATTTATCGATGCGGAGCACGCGCTTGATCCGGTTTATGCCGCAAAGCTTGGCGTAAATATTGAAGAGCTCCTCCTGTCTCAGCCGGATACTGGTGAGCAAGCGTTGGAAATCGCGGAAGCGCTCGTTCGCTCCGGGGCCGTCGATATTATCGTAGTGGACTCGGTTGCTGCTTTGGTGCCAAAAGCAGAGATCGAAGGCGAAATGGGTGATTCCCACGTTGGTTTGCAAGCGCGTCTGATGTCGCAAGCATTGCGCAAATTGTCTGGTGCGATTAACAAATCGAAAACAATCGCCATCTTCATTAACCAGCTGCGTGAAAAAGTAGGCGTCATGTTCGGAAATCCGGAAACAACCCCGGGTGGACGCGCGTTGAAGTTCTATGCAAGCGTACGTCTCGATGTGCGTAAAGCAGAATCCATCAAAGCGGGTAACGATGTTGTCGGTACCAAAACAAAAATCAAAGTCGTAAAAAATAAAGTAGCCCCACCATTCAAAACAGCTGAAGTTGATATTATGTATGGAGAGGGGATCTCCAGAGAAGGTAGTATCTTGGATATCGGTGCGGAAATCGATGTCGTGGCCAAGAGCGGTGCTTGGTACTCCTTTAACGAAGAACGTCTCGGTCAAGGCCGTGAAAACTCGAAGATCTTCCTCAAAGAAAATCCGGCGATCGCCAAGCAAATTGAGGACAAAGTGCGTGAATATTTCAGCTTGAACCCAGGCTCCATTCCAGCTACAGAAGCGGTTGTTGATCCGGAGCAAGAAGAAGAACCGGAATTCGATTTTGAATAATCAAAGACCCGTGCAGCCTGTCACCTGACAGGCTGTCCTTGTTTCGCAGGGAGGAAGTGAAGGTATGACAAGCGGGGTAATCACCGCCGTACATCAGGATAGCAAGCAAAAGAAAAGATACCACATCTACATTGATGACTCCTTAGCGTTTTCTGTTCATGAGGACATTCTCGTCAAATATCAATTATTTAAAGGCAAGGAACTGGAAGATAAGCAGTTTGCTGAAATATTGATTGCAGAAGAACGCAATAAGGCTTATTTGCAAGCATTACGGTATTTGGGGATTCGCCCTCGTACATCTGCTCAACTGGAGCGATACCTGATTGAAAAAGGACACGAGAAGGAAATTGCCAAAGAGGTTTGCGACCGATGTGAGCGGCAAGGTTATATCGATGATGAAGCATTTGCCAAGCAGTGGGTGCGTGAAAGACTGAAGTGGAAGCAGCGCAGTGCCTTTGCGCTGCGGCGAGAGCTACAGCTAAAAGGAATCAGCAGCGACATCATCAACTCGGTCATCCAAGGGATATCACGAGATGAGGAATTGGATGCAGCACGCAAGTTTGCGAACAAACGGTTAAAAGGGGAAAGCCGTCCAGTGGACATCCATCATGAGCGAAAACTGTTGCAGGCGTTGGCAAGAAATGGCTTTTCGACGACGATCCTGAATCGCCTTCGCTCGGAATGGAGGTCAGGTGAAGGAGCGGACGAATGTTGAGAAGGTGCAAGCTTCTTGACAACTCTTGTTTGCAAATAATAAAATAGGTGTGTATTTACGTGGTGTTTCATACATTTTTCGCTATTTCTTTCGCTAATTCGCAAATGGAAAAACTGAACAACCGTGCATATTTGTACGGATTCAGCGGACCGAGTAGAATCGGTCTTGTTTTTTAGGCTACCTTTTCCTTTGGAAAGTTGCCATCAACCTGTATCGTCCATTCATACGGACAAGCAGCGGGAGCAGTGTACAAACAGGAAAATGAATGCTTGGAAAGCGGGGAGATGTCGCAAAGCAGGGAGGTGAAATTGAATAGTGTTAGCTGATCCGATTGTCATTTTAGTATTGCTCGTCGCACTTGCTATTGGCTTTGGGGCAGGATATTTGATCCGCAAATCGATTGCAGAAGCGCAGATTTCTGGCGCGGAAAACGCTGCGAAGCAAATCGTCGAAGATGCGCATCGCGAAGCGGAAGCAGCGAAGAAGGAAAAGATCCTGGAAGCGAAAGACGAAGTGTTTAAACTTCGTTCGGAAGCTGAAAATGAGTTGCGCGATCGCCGAAATGAAATCCAGCGTCAAGAACGAAGAATTCTGCAAAAGGAAGAATCACTTGACCGCAAAATGGAGCAGTTGGAGCGAAAAGAGGGCGAACTCGCCGAGCGTGACAAAGCCATTGCTGAATTGCAAAGCAAGGTAGAGCAATTATATAAAGAGCAAGTGACCGAATTGGAGCGTATTTCTGGTTTGACGCAGGAGGAAGCGAAGAGCATCATCCTGTCTAACGTCGAAAACGAAGTACGTCACGATATGGCGATCATGATTAAGGAAATCGAGACGCAAGCCAAAGAGGAAGCCGATAAAAAGGCTCGGGAGATTATCACGACCGCCATCCAGCGTTGTGCAGCTGATCACGTGGCAGAAACAACTGTATCGGTTGTTACCCTGCCGAACGATGAAATGAAAGGCCGCATCATTGGACGTGAAGGCCGTAATATTCGCGCTTTGGAAACGCTGACCGGTATTGACTTGATTATCGATGATACGCCAGAAGCCGTTATCCTTTCCGGCTTTGATCCGATCCGCAGGGAGATTGCCAAAACTGCATTGGACAAACTGGTTGCAGATGGACGTATCCATCCAGCACGAATTGAGGAAATGGTGGATAAAGCTCGTCGTGAAGTGGACGAGCGAATCCGTGAATACGGTGAACAAGCTACCTTTGAGACAGACGTACACGGCCTGCATCCTGACTTGATCAAGATTTTGGGACGTTTACGCTATAGAACCAGCTACGGCCAAAACGTACTGAAACACTCCATGGAAGTCGCTCATCTCGCCGGTCTTATGGCAGCAGAGATGAAGGAAGATGTGAAGCTGGCTAGACGTGCAGGGCTTCTGCACGATATTGGGAAAGCTATTGACCATGAAGTGGAAGGTTCTCATGTTGAAATCGGTGTTGAATTAGCGAAGAAATATAATGAGCACCCTGTAGTGATCAACAGTATTGCGTCCCACCATGGGGACACAGAGCCAACTTCTGTCATCGCAATGCTGGTCGGTGCAGCAGACGCATTGTCTGCAGCTCGTCCGGGGGCCCGTCGTGAAACGTTGGAAACGTACATCAAACGCTTAGAGAAGCTTGAGGAGATCTCCGAATCCTTCGAGGGTGTCGAGAAATCTTTTGCCATTCAAGCAGGACGTGAAATTCGTGTGATGGTGCAACCGGAACGAGTCGATGATGCAGAAGCGGTCCGTCTCGCACGGGAAATCACGAAACGCATCGAAAGTGAACTCGATTACCCAGGGCATATTAAAGTTACTGTCATCCGTGAAACGCGGGCTGTCGAGTATGCAAAATAAAGCGGCTAATGGCCGCTTTATTTTTTTTGTGCGCCCAGCATGGGCGATAGCTATAGGGTGAAA
>NZ_SDKD01000018.1 GCF_004521915.1 Brevibacillus migulae
TAGAGGTTGAGAGTTTACACAGAATATTTTACAGACTCGAGAGAAGAGTTAAGCTAAGTATCACTCATTCTTTAGCTCACCATTCAAGGTCTTCATGACATTTCGAATATCACCATTATATGTACGTTCTACCTCTCCTGCTGCTTTATTTAATTGAATTTCATAGACGGTTTTCTTCTTCCGCATTGTTGTGAAGCCATCGGTTGTGTCTAAGCGAATGATCTTACCGCTATTGATTGATTTCAAAGCTTCGGCAGGAGTAAGGTATTTTTTTCCATGTGATCACTTCCTAACCTCATATGAGTCTTTCTTTTTAAATATTTGAATTATTCTCTTTAAAAAGTTGCAATTCTTCTTGTTCCTGACGCATCAAGTCATCACACAGTTTTTCTAAATCTCTATCAGAAATATTTCGCTCATTAATAAATGCTTCGTGTCTTAATCTCCAATACTTCATTCTGATTTCTCTAAGTTGAGGACTTTGAATTCGATTTATTTCTTCTTGGTTTAATATCGTTTTAAACTGATCTTCATAATTTAAATAATCCATTTTTACAACAAACCTCCCCATGAAATATTCATTTAATTCTCCTCTTTATAAAGTTAAACAGGCTGATTAAATCTCGTAAATCACTTCCAGTTGCTAAATATGCTTATTTCGCACATTCAACTCTGCAAGCCTACTTGTTTGATAAAAATATTCATCTCTGTGCGTACACCAATTCGCAAAATGCTCACAATTGTTAAATAACAAATTGTATTCATCTTCACCAACTTTTTGCTTCATTGATAATTTCATTAGCTGGTAGTCTCTTGCCTCTTAGTAAATTTTCTAGAGGGTATAGTTTAGGCTTACCTCCATTGGCAAACTCGCTGAGAACAACTTCTTCTACTTTTCCCTTTTTCCCCGATTTATGCCAACCAGCATAATGAATTACCCTATTATCACCAATATAAATGCCATGATGAGTATAAAATAGTCTGCGAACATAAAAATGTGCCCCAATTGGGAAAGGCATGTTTTATCACCTGATAAAACCATCATTTATCTTAATGTCTGCTTGACTAACTGTTATCGCATCCGATAATCCCATAAATATCTAGAGGAATCGACGCATTCCCCAAGCAATAGATATCCAAATGATATCAATTGCATAAAGGTATGGGATGATAGAACTAACCCCTTTGGCAAGAGGAATATTCATTGCATCAAACAAACTGGGATCAGTTACTTGTGATCTTGCTTTGTCATAACCATTTGTTAGCCAATAATAGAGAATTGTTGTCAAACCAATAGCTGTAAGGCCAAATAGAAAAAAAGCAGCAATAACTTTGAAACCAAGCTCAACAAAATAATCTGTAATTCTTTGTATCATAAATTACATCTCTCCTTATCTTGAGATTGATCTTTAAAACGAAACCAGATTCCTATTACTGCCAATTATATCATATTAAGAACAATCGTTCTATTCCAAACGAACTATGATTTTTCATTTTTATTCCAACTCCCCTAGGAATTTGTTAAAATAATCCTAATCAAATGGAAAGTCTGTGGATTTATGGAATTACTTTTGGTCATTCTCATTTTACTGTCACTTGTAATAACTCTACTTGTTTATCAACGTAAGATTGGATTATTGGTGGGAATAAAGTAACTCATATCGTGGCGGGATTAGATGGTTTTCAACAAGGTGCAGAGGTAAATTTAACAGCGTTCCAAAACAAAGTAGTGATAAACAATAAGTTCGTAATTCCAGTAAATCAGATTAAACGGACAATGGTTTATACTGGGATGCAAATTGCGGAGTATGAAAAATCAGTGATTCGTGCTTTAATTGGTGGTCTGGTTTTTGGTGGGATAGGAGCAATCGTAGGCGGTCTAACCGGTATAGGCAAGAAACAAAAAGATCAGGATTTGTTGTACTTGTCAGTTGAGTTTCAGGACAGGAACAAGGAAGAAAGAGCTATAGTCTTTGCTGTTACTGATCCATCTTCTACGGCAAAACTGAACATAAATCAGATGTCTAAAAAATTGAATAAAGTAATTGGGTACAAAGAAAACGTCAATGAGCAGGGTCAGATTGTGCTTTAAGGGATGTTATTTAAACCGCACTAACACAAAGCTAGTGTCGTTTGATTTATAAACACATAATTGACTTTCACTAATTATTGTGCTAATATAATATTTGTTTAAGGGGTTATAGCTCAGCTGGGAGAGTGCTTGACTGGCAGTCAAGAGGTCACGGGTTCGATCCCCGTTAACTCCACCATAATACAAATGTAAAGTCACCAATCAGGTGACTTTTTTTAAATTTCTCATTAATTTCTTAAAGCAATAAAAAAGAACCAAAACTTTGCAGTCTTGGTTCGCTTTATTTTACTCTAATATCAACAGTCTCATTGAGCAAATGGGAGATAAATGAGAAGTCGTATGTAGCGCTCTCCCAGCTGAGCTAATGCCCCATTTCTTTACAATACATTCATATCGAAAAAAATGATTTTATCACATCTCTCCTCATTCTTGCAAGAGTGTTTTTCCTTCCAGAAACACTTCTCCCTCTCGATACGTATAACCTAGTAGAAATATCTGGTATGATGATAGCAGAAACGCAAAAACAGCATCACACCCACACACGGAGGTTGGAGAGACTGGATGGGACGACTGGTAAAATTATTCGCGCTGCTTCTCCTGATAGGCGCTTTTTGGTCAGGATATGTTCTCTATAAAATCGATGCCGTGGAACGAACGGCAAAACCGAAAAAAGCCGATGTGGCGATCGTGCTGGGTGCTGCCGTCTGGGATAATCAGCCGAGCCCGGGGCTGCGCGAGCGTCTCGATCTGGCCCTGGATCTGTATCGCAACGAATACGTCCCCTTCCTGCTGGTCAGCGGAGGACTGGGGGAAGGAAAACAGGTCGAAGAAGCCACGGTGATGAAAAACTATCTGATGGAAAACGGTGTGCCGGAGGATAGCATCATCGTCGAAAACAAAGCGACCAGCACCTACGAAAATCTGGCCAACAGCAAGCAGCTGATGGAGGATTACAGCTTCAAGACCGCGCTGATCGTCAGCCACAGCTACCACCTCGCCCGCGCGATGGATATCGCCAAAGAGCTGCAGATGGACGCACAGCCGGTAGGGACACCGACCAAAGCGCTGTTCACCCCTTACCACAAAGCGCGGGAAGTTCTGGCCTTCACCAAGTGGAAGCTTTCCGCCTATATCCCGATGGAAAAACCGGAGTAATGCAAGGCTAGCCCTGCATTCTCCGGTTTTCACTTTCAATGATAAACAAATCGACGTAATGACGGATCCGCTCCAAAATCCGGCGGGCTTTGGTGACCTCGATCCGATTTCCGTTGCTGATCGAGAGATGGTCCTCCAGCTCGTCCAGCGAATAATTGGAGGTGTAAAGAGTAGGCAGATGATTGTTCACCCGGTGGTGCAGGATCACACCCAATATCTCATCGCGAATCCACGGCGTGAGGCTTTCCGCTCCGATGTCATCCAGGATGAGCACCGGAATGTCCTTGAGCATTTCCAGCTTGCTCGCATACGAATTGTCCTGGATGGATTCTTTGATCTCGCGGACAAAATCCGGGACATAGACCATCAGGGAAGCCACTCCGCGCGAAGAAAGCTCGCGGGCAATCGCCCCCATCAGGTAGCTCTTGCCGACGCCAAAAGGTCCATGCAGGTATATCCCCTTGGCTTTTCTCATTGTCGCCATTTCTTCGCAAAATTGGATAGCACGGGCGACTGCAGCGCGATTGGACGTGTCTACTTCCAAGGACTCAAAGCTGGCTGCCAGCGTCTCCTCCGATACATAATAGCTGCGCATCAGGCGCTGTGTGCGCTGCTGCTCCTCAAAGGCCCGTTGCTTGTCGCATGGCGCCATGGCGCTGACGAGCAACCCGTTATTCACATCAAGCTGGTTAAAATGGCCTTTTACCAGGTTTGGACACTTCTCCAGGCCCGGGCAATTGTCGCAGTAGTATTGCTCCTTCACCGCTGCATAGACCATCGATAAAGCTTTCAGGTAGTCGTCCCTCGTCAACTCTGGATGCTTCTGCTGGAAGGCTTGCAAAAAACGCGACGAGCGCAGCATTTTATCCAGCTGTTGATCGGGAGTGAGCAGCGTACGCGGGGCACGCTTCGCCAACTCCTCCATAAAATTTTCGATGGATTCCATCTATGATTTTCCCCCTTTTTGCCGGTTGCGCATCGATTCCAGCAAAGCTTTCAATTCCGGATCATCCATCACGGTCTGTTTTTTCGCCTCTCCCGGATCTGCCGCAGGCTTTTCTTTTTCCCGTTCCAGCTGTCGCTGTACGGACTCAGGCAGCTTGTCCTGCATGACATTTCGTCCATTCTTGCGCGGGTACGCGGATTCACCGGTCTTTTTCGTCTTGCTTGCTTTTTCCACGATCTGATTGCGTGCCTCGGCCCGCTCCAGAATCTGCTTGATCGCTTCCTCGACCGTAGTGATCTGCTTGGCCTTCCACGTATCGCGGATCGTCTCCAGGTAAGACTTCGGCAGTTCCATCTGCTGGGTGTGCAACGTGTGCAGCAGCAGGGCATTCACCACTTCAGCCGCCATCGCGTCGGTAAAGATCAGGCTTTCCGCCCGATCGACAAACGGCTTGCTCAGCTTACCGCCTACGACCTGCTCCAGCAGGACAAGCGGCGACATTCCCCGGCAGACGCGGCGGAACATTTCACTGCCCACTTCCGGCAGCTTCCCGGGAGCGAGCTCTTCTCCTGCGGATGCCGCAGCGACTTCCCGATTCAGCAGGCCTTCCACATATTTTTGAATCAGCCGCTTGCGCAGTACTTCCCGATCCAGCGAGCCATCCGACTTATACATCGTCCAGTCCGACAGCTCCCGCCCGAGACTCCAGCTGTCGATTTGATAAAAATGGATCAGCTTGTAGAAAAATTCGATATTTTCGCCTGTCAGCACCTTTTCAGAACGCGTATTCGTCGGCAGATTGATGCGGAAGGAAGCCAGGCTGATCTGATGGCTGGGCTTCGCTTGGTAGCTTGCCAGCATCGGAGCAGGCGGGCGCTCTTCCTCCATTTGGGTCAAAAACTGTTCGCGCTCCGAGCCGACAGGCACCTCCAATTCGGAAGCCTTCAGCGAGTCGAACACTTCATGAAAGTCCTTCGTCACATTCTCGGCATCCGCATATTCCCGTTCCACCTGCGACCATTGCACATCCGCATAGCGCTCACGAAGCTGTTCAAAACGAAAATTTTCAATCCGGTTTAACAGCATCAAGGACAAGACATAATCATTAAAAAACTCTGCTGGGGTCAGCGGAGGTTTCACCACGTATTCGTACAAAGAATCCCCTTGTTTGTTCTCACGCCGATACACGTCCAGAAGCCCCATCGCTTCCAAGCGCTCGCGTGCCGTCAACAGCCGATCCAGCGGCAACGCCGTCATGAGCATCAGACCGCGATGCGTATTTTCCGCGCAGGCACCGCTTTTTTCCTCCACCTCATGAAGCAGCAATTGATAGAGCGTATGCGATTCGACTCCGATGATCGGCAAGTAGAGATGGGTGACAAACCCAAACTCACTGAAGCTGATCGGCCGGATAAGCCGCACGACGTAACGGTCTTTCGGGGTAATTTCATTCCAAAGCAGTCGCATGGGATCTAACCCTTCCTGATGAATCTAGTAGCTCTATTATAGCACGGATTGCCCCGTGGAAGCAGGAAAGCAAATGATGGGAGCGTGCAGGCGCACACAAAAATGACCCGCCCGCAAGAAGCTGCTGCTTTTGCCGGTGGGTCGCATGCTGTTTTATTCGATCCGCCATTCCGCAATCCGCTCATATGGATGTAAGCCCAATCTGTCTGGTATTCCCTGCACATGGTTGGAAACGTAATAAGGATTGCGCACCTGAATCAATGGAAAGATGGGCAGATCCTGGGCAAAATGCTTTTGCCATGCCTCATAGATCTTTTGCCGTTCTGGCTGCGGCAGCAAGCGTGCTCCCTTTTCCAGCCATTGATCGGCTTGCGCATTTTCATAGCGGGAGGCATTGAGCCCCTTTTCGCCTACTTTTTCGCGGGAGTGCCACATGCGTGTGAGCTCAGCAGGGTCTGTCGGATATTCCCACGCATACAGATAGAGATCGACTTTGCTTCCGCCAAACAGATACGCGACAAACCCATCCGCGGGCAGCGCCTTTTTCTCCAGACGGATCGGCAGTGATTCCCATGCCTTGACGAGTTCATTCGCCAATCGCTCACGGACCGGATTACCGGCAGGGTAAACAAATGTGAGCTCAAGCGGCTTTTCTTTGGTAAATCCTTTTTGCGCCAGCGCCTGTGCGGCTTCCTCGGGCTGATACGACGGCCACTTTGCAGGCGTATAGGCAAATGACCCGGGAGCCAGCGGACTTTGTACCGAATCAGCCCACCCGTAAAAGCTGTTCTTGGCGATTGAGTCTATCGGGATAGCTTTGGCCAAAGCCGTACGAATTGCCAGGTCCTTTACAGCCGGGCTGTGCAGATTAAAGCCGACAAAATGATAGCCATGGGCAGCTGCCGGGATGATCTTGCCCTGATTCGGCCGCCCCATTTGACTTGCCTCCTCCGGTGATAACCAGCTGATGTGGATCTTGCCCGCTTCCAGCTGCTCCTGCATATTGGCTGCCGCAACCGGTATCACACGCAGCCGTTCCAGACGCGGCTTGCTGCCATAGTAGCTGCTGTTGGCTGCATACGTCCATTCTGAAGTAAAGAAGCCATTGATTTGAAACGGACCGGCACCCAGCAGCTTGCCGGATTTTGAGAGCGCATCGATTTCCCCGATTGATTTTCCTTGGAGCTGATGCTTAGCCAGCATAGGTGCCGTCAAGCTCTGCAAAAAGGACACATCATCGCGGTTCAAGACAAAGCGGATGGTTCCTTTGCTTCGATCCACCGCCATCCCGGATATGGCCGCTGCCTTTCCGGTCCGAAAAGGAGAAACGCCTTCGAGCAGATGGGCCCATTCCCGCCATACCCCGTAATAGTGGGGACGGGCATATTGTTCATACGTAAAAACGACATCGTCGACCGTGACTGGCTTTCCGTCCGACCAGCGGGCCTCTTTTCGCAGCGTCACCACGATGGCAGGCTTCGACTGGCTTCTGTCGATCGTGTAACCGCTTGCGAGAGCTGGGACGAGATTCAGATCATCGCCATAGGTAAAGAGACCTTGATACGTGATGCGCTCCAGATCATGCAGCTGCGCCTTCTTTTTGGAGATGCCAAATGGATCGAAGGCAGGAAGCTTTTCCAGCCCAGCGATGACCAGCTCTTGGTCACGCGGAGCTGCGGGCTGTGGCGGAGGTTCGACCGCTTGCTTTTCCGCCATTCTTGGTCCTGGTTCTGCAGCACTGCATCCAACCAGCCATACAGCAAGCATTCCAAAGATGACGAGCGCCCTAGTGGACAGCACATGTCTGGTCATGTGTACATCCTCCTCAGTTGTCCGTTGGTTTGTAAGGGGTGCTGCGGGCCTGTGCCAGAAGCTCCTCCAACTCCTTCATGAACACGTTGATATCTTTAAACTGGCGGTACACGGAGGCAAAACGGACATAGGCCACTTCATCCACATAGTATAACCGTTCCATGACTTTTTCTCCCACATCTTTGCTGGGGATCTCGGATTGGGCTACGCTGCGCAGCTCACGCTCGATATCGTTGACAATGCCCTCCAGCTCGTCCAGAGAGACAGGGCGCTTCTCACAGGCGCGCACCAGACCGCGCAAAATCTTTTCACGACTGAATTCTTCCCGTGTTCCATCTTTTTTGACGATTAACAAAGGCGTTTCTTCGACGACTTCAAATGTGGTGAAGCGTCTTTCGCACTGCTCGCATTCACGCCGGCGCCGAATAGATTTGTTATGGTTAAAAGGACGCGAATCTAGGACTTTTGTCCCGTTATATTCACAAAAAGGGCATCGCATAAACCGATCAACTCCCGTCACATCAATGCTTTTTCCCAGTGTCCTCCAGCAATAGCGGACACAGTCAAGTTCAAATCTATATACCTATTTTCTAGGTAAACATCCCTAGCTTAAAATAGTAGAGAAGTATGAAAGAAGGAGAATTGTAAATGCGCCTACTCTCGCTCAGACAAGTGCAGCCAGGTATGAAGCTGGGACGAACCGTATTCACCGACGACGGAAAAGTCCTGTTAGGCAATGGCATGATCCTGACCGAACGATTGATAAACGGACTTGCAAAAGCGAAAATCGACTCTGTCTACATCGATGATCCACGCACGTCAGATATTATGGTAGAGGATCTGGTCCGTCCGGAAACCAGACAGCTTGCAGCCACTGCCATCCAACAGACCGTCAAGCTGCTGACCAACTCCAACCGATTGTCCCGACGTGTCTCCGTAAAAGAGATGGGCTTGCATTTTCAACAAGCGTTCCTCTCTATATTAAATGATTTGATGAGCAATCAGCAAATTATGCTTCATCTCAGCAATATCTCTGCCTATTCCGGCTCGATGTATCAACATTCTGTTAACGTGGCGATCCTGGCTACCGCAGTGGGCATGTCGATCGGCTACAATCGCCAGCAGCTGATGGAGCTTGGCATTGGCGCTCTGCTTCATGATATCGGAAAAATCCAGCTGCCACAAGAAATGCAGAAAAAGGAAACACGCTGGAACGCTGAGGAATTGGAAATCGCCAAGCAGCATGCGATGATGGGCTTTAATCTATTGCGAAAACAGCACAACATCTCCCTGCTTTCCGCACACGTCGCCTTGCAGCATCATGAAAGACTTGACGGCAGCGGCTATCCGCAAGGGCTGAAGGGTTCGCAAATTCATGAGTATGCGCAAATCGTAGGCATTTGCGACGTGTATGACTCGCTTACCTCCCCACGTCCGTGGCGCAAGCGTTACATGCCGCAGGATGCACTGGAGTATTTATTCGGAACCGGCGGTCATCACTTTGAGCTTCGTCTGGTCAATGCATTCCGCCAACATATTGCCGTATTCCCGATCGGGTCCAGCGTTGTTCTCAATACTGGCGAATCCGGGGTAGTCTGCAAGGTAGATCCGGAATGCTGCCATCGTCCTGCCGTGCGGATTCTCAAGGACGGCCGGGGAAATGATCTGCGCATGCCATATGAAATCGATTTAAAGTTCGAATTGAAGCAATTCATCGTGGGCTTTGAAGACAGCGATTTGTTTATCCATACAGATACGGAAGATGTCAAACAAGTGAAACGAGCCTAAGAAGCGAGCAAAACCAGTCCGGAAGATAGAGTCCACGGACTGGTTTTCTCTTTTGGCAATCTTTTATAATGTCTGTCCACTGTCGACCGTAATGATTTGACCGGTCAATGAATCCTGTTCGAGCACGGCACAGATGAAGGCAGCGATATCTTCCGGAGTGGAGATGCGTTCAAGCAAAAGGCTACCGCTCAGCCGTTTCATGACTTCTTCCCGTCCTGCCCACCATCTTGTCTGCACGGCTCCCGGCGCTACGGCGTTCACCCTGATCTCAGGGGCCAATGCTTGAGCCAATGACTTGGTGAGGCCATGCACCGCCGCTTTGGACACCGCATAGGGCAGTGAGGAGCCGATGCCTGTCAGCCCCGCGACACTGCCGACATTGACGATCGCGCCTTGTTTCTGTTTTTTCATAAACGGGGCCACGGCTCTGGCACAATAGAACATGCCTTTGACATTTACCTCATAGAGCTGATCCCATACCTCGTCTGTCGCTCCTTCCAGATCAACAAGCGGGAGATGGTGGGTGATGCTAGCGTTATTGACCAAGACGTCTACCGTGCCGAAAAGCTGCTCGATGGTCTTCACCATCTCTCGCACTTCCTGGTCTCGGGAGACATCGGCTTGGATTGCCACTGCATCCCCTCCCGCACGGCGGATTTCGTCCACCGTTTCATCCGCCTCTTTCTGCGACCTTGAATAGTTCACGACGACCGTCGCGCCCCGTTTTGCCAATGCCAGGCTCGTAGCCCTGCCAATTCCGGTTCCGCCTCCCGTTACGAGTGCCACTTTCTGCTGCATATCCATAAATCTTTCATCTCCTTTTCTCATCCGTTACTTGATTAATAGGATCGTTTCACGTGTTCCGGCGAAGATATACGGGACGTCTGTACATACGATCCTGTCTTTCCTTCCCAATTGACCAAAAAGACCCCGACGCAAATCAACACTCCCCCTGCCGCGACATACCATTCCATGCTTTCACCGAGGAGCAGCCAGCTGGTAAGCACACCGAAAAATGGCACCAAAAATAAAAAGGCGCTTGTTTTCGCGGGGTCTCCGTTGCGAAGCAGGTAAAACCAGAGCGAAAACTGAACGATCGAGCACATGATGATCAGCCAGAGCAGGACTGTCAGCGATCTTCCATTGACGACGAACCCGGCATGCTCGGTAAACAGACTGATGATGAGCAGGGCGAACCCACCGGCTAGCATTTGGTACGCTGCCAATACATTCATATCGAAAGTCGGCCCCCATCTTTTAATGAGCAGCGTCGCCGCAGCAAAGCATAGAGCTCCAGCAAAACAGAGGATGGAACCGATGTTCACCTCGAGCTGAAAACCAAACGTAATCGCGACTCCGATAAAGCCGACTGTGACACCCAGCCATTGCCTCGCCCGATATACAGCTCCTGTGAGCAGCGATCCGAGGATGATGACCAGCAGTGGATTCGTGCCCATGATAATCGACGATTGACTGGATGAGATCCAATTCATGCTGTAATAGACAAGCCCCATGACGCCGGCCGACTGCAAGAGGCCTACTGTGCCAGCCTGCAGCCACTGCTTCATCCCCCGCGGTCGCGGCTTCTTTGCGACGATCGCCGCCAGCAGGCCGCCGGCCAATACATAGCGAATCCCCATCAATAAGAATGGGGGCGCATAAGCCATGCCCATCTTGCCAACGGGAAAGGCAACGCCCATTAAAAACGTCGTGACAATGACCAGCACCGCGTACCTGATTTTGCTCAAGCCGATCACCTCCATTTTCCAAAGAAAGGATGTTATTATTGTAACGGAGGTTCGGCAGCATGTATAATGATTGCAATTGATATTTGCCATCATATTTTCAGATACCAAAATACTGAGGAAGCACCTTGATCACAACATGGAGGGATTCCACGAATGGAAAGCACCGATTTACGCGTATTTCAAATGGTTGCTCGCGAAGGCTCGATCACAAAAGCGGCGATGCGGCTGGGGTATGTGCAATCCAATGTGACTGCCCGTATTCAACAGCTGGAATCCGAATTGGGAACCTTGCTGTTTGTCCGCCATAATCGGGGCATGACGCTCTCCGCAAGCGGCAGCATGCTGCTCACCTATGCGGACAAGATTGTCGGATTGCTGGATGAAGCAAGCAAGGCGCTCACCTCCTCCAATGAGCCAAGCGGCACACTCAAGATCGGCTCCACACAAACGGCTGCGGCTGTTCGCCTGCCCCCTTTGCTTGCATCGTATTACGAGCAATATCCCGGTGTCTTGCTATCGCTATCGACGGACCATACGCCTGCCCTCATCGAAAAAGTGCTCCAGTATGAATTGGACGGCGCCTTTATCGGCGGTCAGTGCACTCATCCAGACATCCAGGCAATCCCTGCCTTTGACGAAGAGCTGCTTATTGTCTCCGCCGCTTCCGTAACGGATATGGAGGAGGCGCTGACAAAGCCGATCCTCGTATACAGCATCGGCTGCTCCTATCGGGATATTTTGGAAAAGTGGCTCTTGCTTCAAGGAGTAAGACAACCCATCATCATGGAGTTCGGTACACTGGAAGCGATTATCGGCGGAGTCACTGCGGGGCTGGGCATCTCGCTCCTTTCCAGGTCTGTCATTCAGAAACATGAGGAAGAGGGCAGAATCCGCACCCATGCGCTCCCTGAATCACTCCGTCTCATGAAAACCGAATTCATCATCAGGCGTGATTCCTTTGTCAGCAGCGCATTGCGTGCGCTTATCGAGAAAATTGGAACATCGACCGAAAAAAATGGCCCGTTCACAATCGTGTGAACAGAGCCATTTTTTGATAAATAGGTTTTAACGAGCAGCCGCTGCAGCTGCCTCTTCTTTTGCTGTCTGGTTGTACATCTCGGATACGTGGCGAACGAGATCAACCACGCGGCAGGAGTAGCCCCACTCGTTGTCGTACCAGGCAAGCACCTTCACCTGTTTCTCTCCCATGACCATCGTGGAGAGTCCATCGATGATCGACGAGTGGTCATTGCCGTTGAAATCGCTGGAAACCAAAGGTTCGTCCGTATATTCCAGATACCCCTTCATGTCACCTTCGCTGGCCTCGCGCAATACACGATTGACCTCATCAACCGTTACCGCTTTCTTCAGGTTGACGACCAAATCCACCACGGAAACATTTGGCGTAGGAACGCGTAAGGAAAATCCATTCAAACGACCGTTTAATTCGGGAAGAACCTTCCCTACCGCTCTGGCTGCACCTGTAGAGGTCGGAATGATCGATTGACCGCAGGCACGGGCACGACGCAGATCCTTATGCGGGTTATCGATGTTCACCTGATCGTTGGTATAGGAATGGATAGTTGTCATCATCCCTTGTTCAATGCCGAATGCGTCATGCAGCACTTTGGCTACGGGAGCCAAGCAGTTGGTCGTGCAAGAAGCGTTGGATACGATATGATGCTTGTCATGATCGTAAATATGCTCATTGACCCCCATGACGATGGTAGCGTCTTCATCTTTGGCAGGAGCTGTGATAACGACTTTTTTCGCGCCGCTTTGCAGGTGCTTGGAAGCTCCTTCACGGTCCTTGAATTTTCCCGTCGCCTCTACCACGATCTCGACTCCGAGCTCTCCCCAAGGTAGCTTGAGCGGATCGCGATCGGAAAGAACGATTGTTTGCTTGCCATCAACGAAAATTTTATTGTCTTTGACCTCTATGTGTTGTTCCATGCGTCCATGAATCGTGTCATGCTTTAACAAATGCGCCAATGTTTCCGGGGGATAACTGGCGTTGATTGCTACAATTTCGATGTTGGGGTCCTGGATTGCTCGACGAAATACCATTCGTCCGATCCGACCGAAGCCGTTGATACCAATTTTGATTGCCATATATGAATCCCCTTCCCGAAATTAAGTTATACTATCTGCTACTCTTATTATAATAAGTATGTCACAATTATCAATGTGTTTTACTAAAAATTAAATATTTGGACGATTTATGCACATAAAAAAGCCCTTTCCACTTCCATGGAAAAGGCTTTTATCCTGATGAATCATTGTAATCTTGTATTGTATACCTTCTGATAACGCTCCTGAAAATACACCACGCGCTGCACATAGTTGCGCGTTTCGCCAAAGGGAATGTCTTCGATTGACTGAATGGTGCCATCCCACAGCTTGCGCTCAATCCATTCGCTCACTTTCCCGGGCCCAGCATTGTAGGCCGCGATCGCTTTCACTTGGTCTCCTCCGAACATATTGAGGAGGAAAGCGAGATACCAGGTCCCGATCTCGATATTGGTCTGCGCGTGGAAAAGCTCTTCTTCGGTGATCGGTTTCAGGTTTGCCTGATTGACTACCCAATGGGCTGTATTCGGCATGACCTGCATCAAACCGACTGCCCCTTTTTTGGAAATCTTGTCTGTAGAAAAATCACTTTCTGCCCGGATGATGGCCAGGACCAAGTGAGGATTCACCTGATATTGGGTGGAAGCTTGCAGCACCTCATTCTCATACTTGATCGGGTACATCCATTTCCAGACCAGCGGGGTATTAATTGCAAAAAAGACCCCGAGCAAGATGCCGAGCAGGATGATCATTTTTCTGTTTTTTCTCATGTAGCTAACTCCGTTTTTATTTTCCGCAACAGCTCGTCAACCTGTCTAGCCGTCTCTTCCCGTGATCCTTGGTTATCTATCACATAATCGGCCCATTCTTTTTTCTCATCGATGGGCAGCTGTGCATTCATCCGTTTTCTCGCTTGTGCTTCATCCAATTCATCACGTTCTATCAACCGTTCCAGTTGCGTCGCCTCTGGCACATAAACCACGACGATCTTTTCCACCATATGCTGGAGCTTGCTTTCATAGAGGAGCGGGATATCCATGAAAACGATCGGAGCGCCTGCCTCTTCGGCTTCGACGGCCTGCTCTCTCATGACACGACGCACCTCTGGATGAACGATCGCATTCAGCGCCTGTCGCTGTGCTTCGTCAGAAAATACGATTTCCCCGAGCTTTTTCCGATCCAAATGGCCCTTCGGCTGCAAGATTTCCTGTCCAAAATGGCGTACGATTGCCTCATATGCCGGCATTCCCGGCTCCACTACCTCACGGGCAATGGCATCCGCATCAATTACTGGGATGCCTCGCTCCCGAAGCAAGCCGGTCACTGTGCTTTTTCCTGTGGCAATACCGCCCGTCAATCCGAGAATCATGGACTTCCACCTCCCTTGTGACTCGTATTGTACCGTTTCCAAACCGTCACGACCGTTTCTTTTGGCACTTCGGACAAATATGCGTCCCTCTTCCCCCTACCACATAGCGGATGATCGGTTCTCCGCAGACACGGCAAGGCTCTCCCTGACGGCCATAGGCATAGAGGAACTGCTGAAACATCCCCATCTCTCCTTGGCCATTGACATAGGACTTGATGGAGCTTCCGCCCTGCTCCACCGCTTCCGACAAGACCGTCACGATGCTTTGGTGAAGCTTCTCCACCTGCTTGGCGGTTAATTTGTTCGCGGGAGTCTCCGGGTGGATGCCAGCCCGAAAGAGGGACTCGTCCACATAAATATTCCCGAGACCGACGATACATTCCTGATTCAAAAGCAACGGCTTGATTTTTGTGGAACGTTTTTTCAGGAGGCTTCGCAGCACAGGGACTGTAAAGCTTTCATCCAAAGGCTCTACTCCCAGCTTGGCAAGCGGGCCTTCCTCGTTTTCTTTTCCCAGCGGCAATACGTCCATGGTGCCAAATTGACGGACATCCCGATAGCGAAGCTCGGTTCCGTCCGTAAAATGAAAGATCACATGCGTATGCTTTTCCACAGGCTCATCCTGCTGATAGAGCCCATATCTGCCTTCCATCCGTAAATGGGAGATGAGCATGTCGCGATCCAAATGGAATTGAATAAACTTGGCCCGTCTCGTAATGGCGTGGATCGTCTGTCCACGCAGCAGGGCTTTAAATTCTTCGACGTCGTCCGGTCTGCGGATGATGCGGGGCAATAACACACTGACATGGTCGATTGTCTTGCCCAGCACCAATGTTTGCAGCGTCCGGACGACCGTTTCCACCTCAGGTAATTCCGGCATGGCAATCCCTCAGCTTTCTCCAGGCTGACTTACTTGGCATCATACCAGGTTCGTCCGTAATTCACGTCTACTTTCAAAGGCACATCGAGTTCGAGCGCTTGTTCCATCACTTCCGGCACGAGCTGCTGCATGTCTTTCAGCTCCCCTTCCGGCACCTCAAAGACAAGCTCATCGTGCACCTGCAACAGCATGCGGCTTTGCAGGTTGCGTTCCGCTAGCACTTGCTGCATCCGGATCATCGCGAGCTTGATAATATCCGCAGCTGTTCCTTGAATCGGCGTATTCATCGCAGTGCGCTCAGCAAAGGAACGCAGGTTGAAGTTGCTGCTGCGGATATCCGGCAAATAACGCCGGCGGTTCAACAGCGTAGTCACAAACCCATCCTGCTTCGCTTGCTGGACGATCTCTTCCATGTACCGTTTTACACCGGAAAAGACAGCAAAGTAGCGATCAATAAATTCAGCTGCTTCTTTGCGCGTGATATTCAGGTTTTGTGAGAGTCCATAATCACTGATGCCGTAAACGATCCCGAAGTTGACCGCCTTTGCCTGGCGACGCATCAAGGAGGTTACCTGATCCTCCGGCACGCCGAAGACATCCATCGCCGTGCGGGTATGGATATCCATCCCTTTTTGGAAGGCGTCCATCAGATTGGCATCCTGCGAAATATGAGCCAGGACGCGCAGCTCGATCTGCGAATAGTCTGCCGCCAGCATGTACCAGTCCGCCTCTGAAGGGATAAACGCCTCCCTGATCTTCCGGCCTTCCTCCAGACGGATTGGGATATTTTGCAGATTCGGCTCCGTACTGCTCAGACGTCCTGTCGCCGTCGTGGCTTGATTGAACAATGTATGGATCTTACCTGTTTTTGTATTGATCTCGTTCAGCAATCCTTCGATATAGGTGGAGCGCAGCTTGCCCAATTGGCGATAGTGCAGGATCGTGTCGATGATCGGATGATAAGGAGCCAGCTTCTCCAGGACATCGGCACTGGTCGAAGGACCGGTCTTCGTCTTTTTCAATACCGGCAGATCCAGCTTATCGTACAAGATCTCTCCCAATTGCTTGGGGGAATTGATATTGAAAGACGTGCCTGCGAGATGGTAGATCTGCTTCGTATATTCCTCCAGCTTCTGATCCAGCTCTTGTCCCATACGTTGCAGGTGGGAACCGTCCACTTTTACACCGGTGTGCTCCATTTGCGCCAGCACGAGACTGAGCGGCTCCTCCAGCTTGGACAGCAGCTCTTCCAATTGATGCTCGGCAATCTCTTTTTTCACGACAACCGCGCTTTCCCAGATCGCCGCAGCCTTCCTGGCCACATGCTCGCTGATGGTCTCCGCATCCGGCAAACTGCGTTTTGCCCCTTTGCCATAGACTTCCTCGTCGGCTGCCACCTTGGTCGTCGCGTACTGGGCAGCTACATCGGTCAGGGTCGGGTTGCTCTCGGAAGCGTTTAACAAGTAGGACGCCAGATACAGGTCAAAACGGATGCCTGCAAGCTTCCGATCATGCCAAGCCAGACCGACTGTATCCCGCTTGCCGTCGAATACGTATTTCTCTTTGGAGGAATCAGCCAGCCAGGCAATGAATTCCGGCCATTTCGCTGCTACATCTGCAGATATGTACATCGAGGTGCCTTCCGCAGCCAGACCGAAGCCAAGCAACGGGGAGCGGTGGTAATTAACGCCATCCAGCTCGACCGCCAAGCTCATCGGGGACACCAATTTCTCTGTGAAACGCTCCAATGCTTCCAGCTGAACGACCTCGTATGCAAAAGATCGGGACGAACCGCCCTCTGCACTTGCGCCTTCGCCGTAGCCCGTTCCTTGATCGGCTTTGGCCACTTTCGGGATCAAAGACTTGAATTCCATCCGCTTGAAAAATTCGGTCAGGGTAGCGGCATCATAACCATGATACGGTACGCTTTCCAGATCGATGGCGACCGGCGCATCCCGCATGATCGTGGCCAGCTGCTTGCTCAGCTTGGCTTGCTCCACATTGTTGCGCAGATTTTCTTGCAGCTTTTTCCCAGAGACCTTGTCGATATTGGCCAGCACTTCTTCCACAGAGCCGTATTCGTGAAGAAGCTTCAGCGCGGTCTTCTCACCAACCCCCGGAACGCCCGGAATATTATCCGACGTATCTCCCATCAACCCTTTCAGGTCGATGATCTGCATAGGCGTCAAGCCGTACTTGTCTTGAATTTCTGATGTCGTATACAGCTCGATTTCGCTGACCCCTTTTCGCGTCAACGCGACGGAGACATTGTCAGAAACCAGCTGCAGCATATCTTTATCACCGGTAATCACCGTTGTTTTATATCCCTGTTGGTCTGCCTTGAGCGTCAGTGTGCCGATGATGTCATCCGCCTCATACCCTTCGATCTCGTAACGGGTAATCGAGAATGCATCCAGCAGCTCCCGCATGAGCGGAAATTGTTCGGACAGCTCAGGCGGCGTTTTCGCGCGACCGGCCTTGTACTCCGTAAAATCACTATGGCGGAATACGACTTTTCCTGCGTCAAAAGCGACCAGCATATGGGTCGGTTTCATTTCCTCCAGCACTTTCAACAGCATGGTGGTAAAGCCAAGCACGGCATTGGTATGCAGGCCGCTTGAAGTAGACAACAGCGGCAGCGCATAAAAAGCGCGATTGGCAATACTGTTTCCATCTATCACAACAAAATGACGCATTCAATTCCGCCCCCTCTTTGACTCGGTAAGCGAAAGAAAGTCGTTACCGTGTATTTGCTTTGAATATCCTTCCAAACTACCTTTCATCTTACCATAGGCTTGAATGGGCTGGCAAAGTGCTTGTTAGATGCCCACTGCGCTTTTCTTCACATGCAAAAAGAAGCCCACGAATGGGCTTCTTTTCTCGGCATACACAATTCATTTTTCCAGTTGCGCCTCTTGCTATCTTGCCCCCTGCAGGTATTTCGCATAAGGCGAATTGATCGGCATGACAATAACCGGCTGCCCCTGCAGCGTCGTTTTGTACGATTCCAGCGTGCGGTACAGACTGTAGAAGGCCGGGTCTTGCGAGTAAGCAGCGTTATAAATGCGCGCAGCCTCCGCCTCCCCTTGGGCTTGAACCAGCTTCGCTTTGGCATCGGCAACAGAGAGCATCTCCGTGACGCTGCGGTCCGTCGCCGCCTTGATCTTGGTCGCTTCTGCCTCCCCTATCGACAGATACTCCTGGGCTTTGCTGTGCCGTTCCGAAATCATCCGGTTGTATACGGAATTCTCATTTTGGGCCGGCAGGTCAGTCCGTTTCACCCGCACATCGATGATTTCTATCCCGAAACGATCCCGCTGCAAGACTTCATTCACCTTCGTGGTGACCAATTTGTTAAAATCACCGCGTGCCGACTTTTCTTCATTGATGATCGCCGAGTAATCCAAGGAACCCAGCTCGTTGCGCAGCGTCGACGAAACCGACTCACTCATCCGTTTCTCCACATTGGAGATTGTCCGGGCATTCTGAATCATTGCGGTCGGATTGACGATTCGCCAGACTACGTAGTTATCGACGATGATCTTCTTCTTGTCTTTCGTATTGACTTCTGTCGGCTGCGTATCAAACAGCAGCTGATGCTTCGGCAATGTCGTGACCGATTGCAGGAACGGGATTTTATACGTTAATCCTGGCTCGCTGACTACGCGTGTGACCTCTCCAAACTGACGAATGACCCGATATTCGTTCTCCTTCACGATAAACAGATTGGACATCACTGTGCTCACGATAACGATGATTAGCAGCAGGAGCACACCGATGCGAATATACGGCGTATAACTTTCCGGCCCTGTCTTTTTGCTGCCGATATCGATTACATTTCCTTCCTTCATCGCTGCTCCGCTCCTTTCTGGACTGCTTGGTTGGGCTGCAAAGGCTGGATCGGCAAATATTTCACCGTACCGCCATTATCATCCATGATATAGATCTGCGCACCCGGCATGATTTGTTCCATCGTCTCCAAGATCAGCCGCTCCTGCGTGATCTGCGGACTCGCCTTATAGGACTGGTAGAGGGCGTTGAAATTGGCGGTATCCCCCTTCGCTGTCTCAATCCGCGAAGTCTTCACGCCTTCCGCACGGCTCAGCTTCGCTTCCGCTTCCCCTTTGGCCTCATTGAGCTTTTGGTTTTCGTATTTGCGTGCTTCATTGATTTTGGTATTCATCTGTTCACGCGCATCCGTTACCTCGGTAAACGCTTTTCGCACGTTGTCATTGGGCAAGTCCACGTTCTGCAGCTTTACATCCACGATTTCAATTCCGATTTCATAGCTGTTGATCAGAGTCGTCAGCTGTTCACGGACTTTTTGCTCGATTTCCGCTTTGCCATCCGTCAGGGCACTGTCGATCGTGCTGTTGCCGATCACACCGCGCAGTGCGGCGGAGGTGGCATTGTACAGCATGGTTTGCGGATCCTCCGCATTGAACAGGTAATCGGCCATATGTCCGATCCGCCATTGCACCACGAGCCCCGCCAATAATATGTTCTCATCGCCGGTCAGCATCTTGGCTTCTTCCATCTTGACGACCGGCTGTCCGTCAACTTCGCCGTACCCAAACACAAGACTGTAGGTTTCCCGGGAAAATACTTCGACCGATTGTATCGGCCACGGTGCCTTAAAATGAAGCCCCGGGTCTTTTATCTCCTCGGTAACCTCGCCTAGCGTCAGGACCAAGGCCTGCTCCGATTGATCCACGGTATACCAGCTTGTCAATGCTACCAGGACAAGAATAAGAAGGATAATGATTCCTGCCGTTGCTTGATAAATATGCTTTAACGTCATCCCGCGAGCCTCCTCTTTGCCATTTCCTGCTAATACGTTTTCTGTTGGAAATAGTTGCATCTTTGCAAAAGGAATTGTTTCAAGTTGTCAATCCATGTACAATGAAGCCTGTCAGTTCTTTCATTTTTCTGACGATTATCTAAAAAAAGGGGATTCGCTATGAATCGACCAAGCTTTCCTCCATATCTCGCTTTGCTAATTGGGGTCATCGCCATATCGACTTCTGCCATCTTCGTAAAATTGTCTGCGGCACCTGCCCCGATCATCGCGACCTATCGGCTAGTGTTTTCGGCACTGCTTACCTTGCCGTTCCTTTTCTGGACACGCGGGGTAGGACAGGAGATTGCCCGTATGACCAAAAGGCAATGGCTGCTTGTCACTTGCTCCGGCGCTTTTCTAGCCAGCCATTTTCTCCTCTGGTTTGAATCGCTGCAGTACACCTCTGTGGCCAGCTCCACTGTACTCGTGACGCTTCAGCCATTGTTTGCCTTCATCGGGGGATATTTTCTCTTTCAGGAGCGCTTGCGTCTGCTGGCTATCTCAGGCGGTGTTCTCGCCATTGCCGGCAGCTTCATTATCGGATGGGGAGACTTTCAGGTAGGCGGAATGGCTCTGTGGGGAGATGTTCTGGCTTTGCTGGGGGCCATGACGGTAACCGGTTATTTTCTAATCGGGCAATATGTCCGCCAGGCAATGTCCCTCACGGCGTATACCTTGGTCGTCTATACGATCACCTCACTCTTTTTGGTCGCCTATGATTTGGTTCTGGGCTATCCGCTTGTCGGCTATCCCGCTGCAGATTGGGGCTGGTTCTTCTGCCTTGCGCTGTTCCCTACGCTGCTGGGGCATTCTATCTTTAACTGGGCGATCAAATGGTTAAGTGCCTCCACGATATCGATGAGCATTCTTGGAGAGCCGGTCGGGACTGCCATTCTGGCCTACTTCATTCTGGGTGAGGTTTTGACCATTCCGCAGTGGATTGGTGGAGGAGTCATCTTGCTCGGGATCTTTATCTTTATCCGCTACAATCAACCGGTAAAAGGAGGCGAAGTGGATGGGTCAGTCCTCTCCACCACGGAAAAGCCTGCGTGAGTATATCAAAGGATTGAGCATCTGGGGAAAAATTCTTTGGGTCATCCTGCTTGGATACATCGTGGGACGAATTATTTATTGGATCGGGAAGCTTTTATAAATGCTATTTGTGCAAACATAGTGGTGGGGGAAGGGAAGAACGGGCGGGGCTGCGAAGTTGCCACACCCGCAAGGGAGTGTATACTGTCCGGTTCCACTTCCAAAAACGGTACGTCGCGCAAAAGTTTCGAGGAAGCATATTCAACCGAAGAGGTTGCGCGACAAGCGTGTACCGCTTTTGGAAGCTCCACCTTAGCAGGTGTGTCAAAAAACTCCGCCCGTCCCGTTCTTCCCTTCCTCACGCAGCGGTTGCTTCAAGTCATGCTATTTAAAAGCGTGAAAATATGAAATTACTACTTCAGCTAAGCTTTCGAAGCACTCTTGCTTTTCCAAATATTATTTTTCATTTCAGCTTCTGCTACGCAGGAGAGCATGTTTCGAAACGGAGCGCCTGCGGAACCCTACCCAGCTCCGCAGTAAATCGCAGGAAAAAGGGNTACCCAGCTCCGCAGTAAATCGCAGGAAAAAGGGCCGCAACGTGCCCCGCGCTGCGTAGCGGCTACTCCTTTTGCGGACCCCTGCGATTTGCTTCGGAGCGAACATTCAACACTTTCCAGCGGGGTGTAGAATGAAGCGGAGTTTCGGAACATGCTCTCCCCACCGCAGCCACGAAGCGCCAGAAGCGCCACAAAAGAAAAGCTCTTACCTCGCACTTTCGTACGGGACAAGAGCTTTTTTCATTGAAATTATTTTGCAGCAGGCTCCGGCTTGCGTTTTTTCCGCAAGAAATAGATAAACGGAATCGAACACAAGATCGGAATCGACGAGATCAGGAACGTATCCGCAATCGCTCGCACTGCCGCCTCTTTTTGAATATAGCCGGCGATTACCGCCAAGGCTCCTCCTTGTGCGGTAGCCGAGTCAACACCGCCCTGCGCATAGAGACCACTCACGCTGGTAATGGTCTGCTGCGCTACGGTAGAAGTGACAGACACACTTTCCGTAATCATGGACACATGCAGCGTCTGCTGTGTCGTCATGATCGCCGTCAGGATGGCGATCCCGAGCGAACCCATGACTTGGCGGAACAGATTGGAGATCGAGGAGGCTTTCCCCACCATCTCTCTCGGGACTGAGTTCATCCCGACCGTGGTGAGCGGCATCATGCAGAGGCCGATCCCAATCCCGCGTATCGTTAAGATCATATCCAGCCAGCGATTGGGTGTGTCCACACCGAGTCGATGCAGTTCATACGTCATCGTACCCATCAAGGTCAGACCAACCAAGCCAATCGGACCTACCCCGAACTTGTCAAACAGCTTCCCGCTGATCGGCATCATCAAGGCCATCGCAATCGACTGCGGCATCAGCAAAAGTCCTGTTTCTACCGGCGTCATCCCCTGGATATTCTGCAAGTATAACGGTGTCAGGAAGACCCCGCCGAACATCCCCATCATCACCAAGCCCGATGTAAAGGTGCTGAGTGAAAAGATTGGATTTTTAAACAAGCGGAAATCAATGAGCGGCTGCGCTTTTCCGAGCTCTACCCAGATCAACAACACCAGAGAGAAGAAGCAGATAAAGAACAGGCTGACGATGTAGAGGGAATCCCACCCCTCCGATTGCCCCTTGGTAAGCGCTAAGAGCAGCGTCCCAAATGCAATGACGGACAAAACAGCACCGGGTACATCAAAGGGCAAATCCGGCTTTTTCGGTGTTTCCTTCAGCAGGAACCCGCTGATGAGTGCTGCAAATACCCCTATGGGGACACAGATGAAAAAGAGTACCCGCCAGCTGAAATATTCAATGAGATATCCGCTGAGCGTCGGGCCGATCGCAGGGGCCACCATCGCGGCAATCCCCCACAGCCCCAGAGCCATCCCGATCTGTTGGCGCGGCACGATCATATAGATCATCGCCATCCCGATCGGCATGATAAAGCCACCGCTGACCCCTTGAAAAATCCGGAAGGCAATCAGGCTGGTATCACTCCAGGCGAGGCCACAAAGCGCGGAGCAAGTGGTAAACACCCAGAGCGATAAGATAAACATTCTTTTATAGCCAAACTTTTCACCGAGCGAGCCGCTCATCGGAATCACGACGGCCGATGCCAGCATGTAAGCCGTCAAAACCCACTGGATATCCTGTGTGGTGGAACCGAATACGTTAACGAGTTTTGGCAGCGCTACGTTGATCAAGCTGTTGTTCAATACAGCAACAAACGTTCCGAGAATAATGGCAAGCAGGGTGACCCAAAAGCTGCCGTTTTCGCCCGTACGCTTTTCTTCTACTGCTTGCGACACGAATCTCGCCTCCTAATTCACCCGTACCTTGCTACCGTCGGACAATTGTGCCGTTGGATTCATGACGATCTTGTCACCGGAAGCCAGACCACCTGTGATCTCCACCCAATCCGCTTGCTTTCCGCTTTGCGTGATGGCAACCTGATGGACGACATCCCCATCCAGCTTATACACATAAGATTTGCCTTCTTTTTCAATCACGGTAGATGCTGGAATTTTCAAGCCTGCTGGCGCCGCTTGCTCCGAAAGAATCACGTCCGCCAGCATCCCCGCGCGCAGCAAGCCTTCTTGATTGCTGACACGGATTTTGACTGGGAACGTGCTGTTGTTCGCATCCGAGATCGGGCTGACAAATTCAACTGTTCCCGTGAAGTGTTTGTCTTCCAGGCTCGACACACGCAATGTTACTTGTCCGCCAACCTTCACCTGGTTGATTTGGTCTTGCGGAATGCTTGCTTCCACTTTCACTTCATCCATTTTCACAATGGTCAAAAGCGGTACGCCGGGAGAAGCCATTTCCCCTGGATCGATGCTGCGGCGTGCAACGACACCCGCGATCGGAGAGGTCACATTGGTATTGCTGAGCGTGATTTTCGCCAGCTCCAGGCTGGATTTCAAACGATCCACTTCAGCTTGCAGGGCTGCCAACGAATTGGAGGTAGCCCCTGCTTGCGCCAAATCCAACTGGGCTTGCGCTTGCACATATCCAGTACGAGCCTTTTCCAGCTCCAACGTTACTTTTTCATATTCAGACTGCGAAATCGCACCCGATTCATACAAAGCTTTCATCCGGTTAAAGGTGGATTGGGCGACATCCTGCGATGCTTTTGCCTGTTCCACTACACTGCGCAGTCTGTCAAGCTCTTGGGAGCGTGCGCCTGCTTTTGTATCTGCGAGCCTCGCTTGGGCACTGGCGATCGCCGATTCTGCCTGTCTAACCTGCTGCACATAGTCCGAGGAATCGAGCTGAACAAGCACTTGACCGGGCTTGACGATATCGCCCTCTTTCACCAAGACTTGCGCTACTTTCCCCGACAGTTTGGATACTGCCTGGATTTCTTCTGCGGCCGTCACTTTCCCGCTCGCCGTGATCCCGCTGTCCTGGCCGCTGCCGACATTCCATACCTTTACAGCCGGGACCGCCGCCTGCGCATTCCCTGCCGGCTGAGCGTTGTCACTGCAGCCCACTACTGCAAATGAAAGACTGGTAAGTAACGCAAACCAAGTCACTGCACGTTTTGATTTTGTATTCATCATCGTCACCCTATATTCCTTTCACTTCGATCTTGATGAACGCATTCATGCCGGTTGACAGATCAATGTCTGTGGCGGTATCAATGGCAATCTTGATCGGAATCCGTTGTGTCACCTTTGTAAAGTTGCCGCTTGTATTGGAAGCAGGGAGTAAAGAGAAGGTGGAGTTGGTTGCTTGCCCGATTTCGGACACATGCCCGACCAGCTGCTTGCCAGGAAATGCATCGATTTCAATGTCCACTTTTTGTCCCAGCTGCAATCTGCCCACTTCGGTTTCCTCGATGTTAGCGCTGATGTACAATTTGCTTTCATCCACAACCATCGCTACCGCTTGCCCTGGAGAAACGACTTCCCCTACTTTTGCCAATGTTTTTAATACGGTACCCGTAATCGGAGCGCGCAAGGCCGCATTATCGAGCAAGTTGGTCGGCAAATTCGTGGTATCCTGCTGTCCGACAATCTGGTCAGAAACAACCGGATCCCCGTCATTAATCGCCAGCGAAGTAATCTTTCCTGAGATGCGCGGCATAATCCGATAAATATCCCCCGCTACCCGGGCATCTTCCGTCTTTACATAGTGCTGCCCTTCATACCAGTAGTAGCCGCCGATTCCTGCCCCACTGATCACCATTAGCGTAAGAATGAGGGTAAGTACTGTCTTGCGATTCATTCTTTCTCCTCAACTTTCTTTTCTATTTTTCCAATAATAAGCGTAAATGAACGAATAATCATATCAAGTTCTTCTTCAGTCAAGCCTTCCAATAATTGCCGATAATATTCCTCTGAAAAGAAAGGAATTTTCTCAATTGATTTTTCAATTTCTGCGCTTTTTCGGATCCAGATCACCCTGCGGTCCTCTTCATCTCGTACGCGCTCCACGAATTTCTCCCGCTCCAGGCGGTCGATGATTCCTGAAATCGTGCTGTAAGAAAGGTCGAGTGCTTTGGTGATCTGCCCAATCGTTTTCGGTTCCTCAAACACCTGTTTCAATACCATGATCTGCGGCATCGTCAGACCGTAATCCCCTACCTCACGGGTAAACGCGGTCTGATATACCTTGCGAAATCTTCGCAGCAAATCTCGAATGATCAATGCTTTCCCAAGCGGTCCCCTCCTTCCCCTCATTTATTTCGAACACGAAATTTTTTAACACGAAATAATATAGCACACATCCAGGGAGGTGAAAAGTAAAAAAACGTCAATGGAAACACTTTGGAAAATTCAAGAAATTGTGCCGGGTGATCCGATATAGCATTAGAAAACTTTGGCTTCGCCAAGCCTTAGTTGCACTAATATGGATACGACATTTTCCCAATTCTTATCCACACAAAAAAACGGGATCTATTACAGATCACCGTTTTTGCCCAACGCTTGCTTTTTTTCCTCTTTGATTTCCTCGGGCAGCTCCTTCGATACACCCGGGACATTCCGTGGTTCATACTCCAGCTCCGGAAAGGAATGAATCGACACATACACTTGTCCGTAAATCGACTTGGCCCGGATGAGCACCGGATATGGGTATTTGTTTTGGAATACAAGATCCGGCCCATTCCAGCTGACCGTAGCATCTCGGCCTGGAGGCACATAGGGAACTTCCCGGGAATGAGAATACCGTTTCACGATATGAATGCCTGCCCGGTCGACCGCATTAAACAGCGTCGAAGATACCTGGCAGATCCCACCGCCGATTCCCTCGGATAATTCTCCTTTTACGATGACAGGCGCTTCCAAATATCCTTTGGCCCGAGTTCGTTTTCCAACCACTTTATTGAAAGAAAACATTTCCCCCGGCAGCAACACATAGTTGTTGATCGCCTCGGAAGCCAGCTTGATATTATGCGAACGATTATGATTTCGGGAATTAAAATAGGTGGTATACTGTCCAATTCTTTTTTTCCTTACGTGGGCAAGCAATCCTTGATCCACTTTGGGCATCAGGATTCTCGTCGGATTCTCGAGCTTCGCGGTGCCAGCTTCATAATAGTATTCGTAGAAGCTCAGTCTCACTTGCGCCTCGTTGATTTGCAGGCCCTTTTTTTCCGGAATAATCTTGCCGGCATCATCGATGATCGCATTCACCGGGGGGCGATCCGCAACTTTTTTGACGCTCTCAATCCATCCTTGCAGCTTGCTCTCGTCTACGACCGGGACACCCGAGAAGGGCAAGGTCACATCTTGCTTATGGACAGCCGCGACCTCTTTTCCATCGATCACAATCCTGAACGGTTCTGCCTGCTCCATTGGCTGCATTTGCAGCAACAATAACAGCCACGTCATTATCACTGTTCCCATAAAATCCACCCCCGCCCTTAATATGAACGTAAGGGAGGGATTTCATGCTTTGGATGGCAAGCGATCCGTCTAGAACACCCAATCATCCTTCACTTTGTAAGGAGTCGCATACAGCTTCTCCCGTTTTTTCGATTCGGCCATGTCTATCGCCTGCTGCATAAAATACAGCTGACTGCTGAAAGCGGGTTCTTCCGCTTGGGGATGAATGAGATGATAGTTGCCCTCCGAGTCTAAAATCCGCGCTTTCGTATTGTCTTGCAGATAAACATCGACAATGTCGGTGACCCGCTTGGCCAAATCGGGCTGCTCGATTGGAAAGAGCAGCTCTACCCGTCGATCCAGGTTTCGGGTCATCCAGTCTGCGCTGGAGAGATACACCTCCGGCTGGCCGCCGTTGCCGAAGATAAAGATACGGCTGTGCTCCAGGAATCGATCGATAATACTGCGTACACGGATATTTTCACTTACGCCGGGTATTCCTGGACGCAAGCAGCAAATGCCCCGTACGATCAAATCAATCTGTACACCTGCGCAGGAAGCCTCATACAAGCATCCGATGATTTCTTCATCTGTCAGCGAATTCATTTTGGCAATAATCCGGCCTGGGTTCTCTGAAGTCGTCTTTTCCACTTCACGTCGGATCATCTCACGGAACTTTTTGCGCAGCCCTTTTGGGGCAGCTTCCAGCTTGCGCCATTCCGGCGGCTCCGAGTAACCGGATAAATCATTGAATAAGGCAGACGCGTCCACCCCAATGTCAGGATTGCTGGTGAACAGCCCGAGATCCGTATATAAGGTCGCCGTCATGTTATTGTAGTTTCCAGTACTTAGGTGCACATAACGTCTGATGCGGTCCCCTTCTTTTCTCACGACAAGCGTAATCTTGCAATGCGTCTTCAGACCTACCAGCCCATAGATGACTTGGCATCCAGACTTTTCCAGCTGCTTTGCCCAATGAATATTGTTTTCCTCGTCAAAACGTGCCTTCAGCTCTACCAATACGGTTACCTGCTTCCCATTTTCCGCAGCCAGCGCCAAGGAACGCACGATCGGTGAATCCCCGCTGACGCGATAGAGCGTCTGCTTGATCGCCAGGACATCAGGATCTTGCGCAGCCTTTTGCACAAAATCTACGACGCAGTCAAAAGATTCGAAGGGATGATGTACCAGGATATCGCGCTTGGCAATCGCTGCAAACAGATCCTCTTCACCGATCAAATCGGCAGGAGGCTGTGGCAGAATCGTTTCATTGCGCAGATGCTCGTAGCCCGGCAATTGGATAAAGCCAAAGAACTTGGTCAAATCGATTGGACCGTTGATCGGATAAATATCGCGCGGATGCACCTCAAGCGCTTCCTGCAAAATGAGACGCACCTCCTGATCCATCTGTCCGTCAATTTCCAGGCGGATGGCCGCTCCCCATTTCCGCTTTTTCAGCTCTTTTTCAATTTCCTCCAGCAGGTCTTCCGCGCCTTCTTCATCCAGCGTCATATCCGCATTGCGCGTAATGCGAAACGGATGTACCGACGTGACTTCGTTTCCTTTGAAAAGACGATTGATATATTTCTTAATGACTTCTTCCAATAAAATGTATACCTTTCCATTGGCTGACGGCAGCTCGATGAACCGTGACAATACAGCCGGCACTTGCACAACGGCAAATACATGCTTATTCGTATTCTCTGCTCTGCGCTCCAGCATGACAGCCAAATTCAGGCTTTTATTCAGAAGCAGCGGAAAGGGCCGGCTTTGATCCACGGCAAGAGGGGTCAGGACCGGATAGATCAGCGAATCGAAATATTCATCCAAAAAAGATTCCTGCTCCTGCGTCAGGTCTGCCGCTTGTAAAAAATGAATGCCATTTTCCTCAAGCAGCGGCAATATATGTTCACATAAGCATTGATATTGCCTCTCCACCATATGGTGCGTCCGGGCATTGATCATCCGCAGCTGCTCTTTCGGTGTATAACCCGATGAATCCGGCCGATTGAAGCCAGCTTTCACCTGATCCTTGAGACCGGCGACGCGGACCATAAAAAACTCGTCCAGGTTGGAAGAAACGATCGCCAGAAACTTCAATCGCTCCAGCGCCGGATTGGATTCGTCCATCGCCTCTTCCAGCACACGACTGTTGAAGGCAAGCCAACTCATTTCTCGATTGATAAAATAATCCGGATGAAGAAGATCTCTCTCTTCCACCGGGTTCTCCCCCTTTTTTATCCCCTGTCAGGCTACGATTCGTTTCCCTGTATGTTATTTACCCTGGCGCGCCTTTTCTCTAAACGAAGCTATCAGCGCGTCAGTTGTTTAAGTCTGTCATTTTGCCTGTATTCAGATAAATGATCCATTCACAAATATTGGTGACATGATCCGCAATTCTCTCCAAATATTGAGCAACCAACAGCAGATGCGTTCCTTGTGAAATATGATCTTTATTCTTGCTCATTACTTCTATCATATCACGGAATATTTTGGAAAACAGTTTATCGATCACATCATCCCGTTCGGCGATTTCCTCCGCCTCTTCCTGATTGCGGGCAATGTACGCGTTGAGGCAATCCCGTACCATTGCTTTGACATGATCTGCCATGATCGGAATATCGATGAGCGGTTTAATATACGGTTCCGGCATAAGGCGACGGGTAGTTTTGGCAATGGCAACTGCATGATCCCCCATCCGCTCTAGATCGGTGACGAGCTTCAGCATGGTTCCCAATCTGCGCAAATCTCCACCGACCGGTTGCTGCAGAGCGATTAAGCGGAAGCAGCCGGATTCGATCTCCTGCTCCAACGAATTGATCAGCTTATCATTGCTGATCACTTCTTCCGCCAGCTTGTCATCGCGTTCCACCAGACTTTTTATGGCCTTGTGTATTGCTTCCTCGACCAATGTACCCATCGTCATCAGCTTGCGATGCAGAACATCCAATTGATCTTCAAAAATATGTCTGGTCATTGCTTCTACCCCTCCAATGGTGTCTCATTTTATTTGATCAGGCCAATGTTACAAGGGATATATAGAAGCATAGTAAAGACAATGTATTTTTTTTGTTAAGATTCTTTTTTTTGCAAAAACAGCCACCTTTTTCGGGGTGACTGTTTTCCTTCGCATCTATTTGGCTGAAAAGAAAAGCGTAAAGGTCGTTCCCTTTCCTTCTTGGCTCTCCACTTTGATATGACCCTGAAGATTATCAACGAGATGCTTTACAATGGCGAGGCCAAGACCTGTCCCCCCCGAATCTCTGGTGCGCGCTTTATCCACACGATAGAATCGCTCAAAAATACGTCCCAGATCCTTTTCAGGAATGCCGATCCCCGTATCCGACACACGGATGGTCGTCCCCGCCTGATCCTGACTGATCTCCATTGCGATCTTGCCTCCCTCGGGTGTATAGGCAATGGCGTTGCTCACGAGATTCAGCAGGATCTGATGGAGGCTGTCGCGGTCCGTCACCATCCACATATCAGCCGCCTCATCAAAAAGGATCGTCAGCTGTTTTTTGGATGCCTGCTCTTGCACGAGTGCAATCAAATCCGCAATCAACGTGTTCACATGCAGATGTTCCAGCGTCAACGGGATCTTCTTCATCTCAATTCTGGACAGATCCAGCGTATCTCTGATCATCCGATTCAACCGTTCGCTTTCATCATAGATGATTTGCAGGAAATTGCGACAGATCTCCTCATCATGCATGGCTCCATCCAGCAGCGTCTCGGTAAAGCCTTTGATCGAGGTGATCGGCGTACGCAGCTCGTGGGACACATTGGCCACGAAGTTGCTCCGCAGCTTTTCCAGACGGCGTATCTCCGTGATATCGTGCAATACCGCCACCACCCCTTTCGCTTCCCCTTTATAGTTGATATAAGGAGCAAAGCTCACGTCCAAAATACGCTCCTGCGGGTAGTAAATATGCACTTCTTCCCGAAATTTTTCCC
Source organism: Brevibacillus migulae (assembly GCF_004521915.1). Lineage (GTDB taxonomy): Bacteria > Bacillota > Bacilli > Brevibacillales > Brevibacillaceae > Brevibacillus_F > Brevibacillus_F migulae. The sequence goes on from NZ_SDKD01000018.1 coordinate 31,045, forward strand.
CCAAATCGATGCATCGATCAATATATTGACTAAGACCAAAGCTTTTTCCCGCCTCAATATGCAGCTTCCCGATCAGCTCCGCATGCGAGGTGCCGAGCAGCTTTTCCACCGCAGGATTTACCAGCATGATTCGCCGATTCTCCGAGACAAAAATCACACCGCTGGTCATATTGGTCAAAACGCCTGTCAAACGCTGCTGATTTTCCGAGATCTCATACATCTGCTGCTCCAGGCTGGAAGCCATGAAATTGATCGCACCCGCCAGCTGGCCGATTTCATCCTTCGCCCGCAGCTTGACCCGGCTTTCGAATTGACGCTGGGTAATCGCTTTGGCCACCCGTGTAATCTCCTCGATCGGTCTGCTGATATTGGATGAAATCTTGGAGACGACAAGGGAACCTACCACGAGTGTAATGAACAAGCCTGTCAACAAGCTGTACCACATACGGTGAATGGTAGTAGAGATTTCCTCCATGGACATCGAGGAACGGACAGAGCCAATCACTTCTCCGTGATACGACACGGGTACTGCCACATACAGCATGTCAAAGCCTAATGTATGACTGTATCGCCTCGAGCTGCCCATTTCTCCTTGCAATGCCGCTGCAAACTCTGGGCGATGGGCATGATTTTCCATGCCATCCGGATTGGATTCCGAATCATAGCGGACACTCCCATCCTGATCGATTATCGTCACCCGAACATCATCCGCAGGGGAAAACTGCCGCAGTTTCTGTGCGAGTTGGGCTTTATCCATGAGGACACGGTTATCATTGATCGTCTCCGCAATAAAGCGGGACTCTCTCCATAGCAGCTCCTGCAATGTTTCCAAATAGGAGCGTTCCAATACTTTGGCAAAAAAGACTCCCATCAAGACCATCACAAGCGAAATCAGACCGAGAATGGTCAAAGTAAGTTTAAAACGAAAACGGGTCACGAAACCACCACCATCATGCTGCTTATCATGAATCTATCCTTCGAGCTTGTAGCCAAGTCCGCGAACGGTTTTGATGTAGCGCGGATTTTTCGTATCTTCTTCCAGCTTTTCGCGCAGGTGGCTGACATGGACGTCTACGATACGGGAATCCCCGATGAAGTCATAATTCCAGACTGCGTTTAACAGCTGATCGCGTGTCAGAACCCGTCCTTGATGAGAGGCCAAATGATGGAGAAGCTCAAATTCCTTCGGTGTCAGCTCCACTTTTCGATCGGCCCGGTATACCTCATACTTCTCCGGATACAAGCGGATATCACCGAACTGCAGCACGACATCCTCCTGCCCACTCGCCGGTTCCAAGACCGTTTGCGTCCTGCGCAGGATTGCCTTGACCCGGGCCAACACCTCCCGTGGGCTGAAAGGTTTTGTCAGGTAATCATCAGCACCAAGCTCGAGGCCCAATATTTTGTCCAGCTCATCATCTTTTGCCGTTAAAATCAAGATCGGCGTATTGTTTCTCTCCTGCCGCAATGTCTTGCAGACGTCCATCCCGTCCATTTTGGGCAACATCAGATCCAAAATGATAAAATCAGGCTGTTCGGCACGGGCTACTTCCAATGCTTGTTTTCCGTCAAAAGCGGTAACCACCTCGTAGCCCGCCTTTTCCAGATTGAACTGCAGCAGCTTCGCAATTGATACTTCGTCGTCGACAACCAAAATTTTTGTCACGTCTGTTGAACCCCCCATTTAAGTAACTGCAACTTCTTAAACTCCCCTTAACTTTCAGTCTGCCAAAAGCATGTTCATGAAACAAGTTATTTTTCTGTAAAGATGGGGGAGGGGTGTGGGCGGGCTGTTGTGGGGGGAAGTGAGTTCCCCACTCTTCGCTAAAGGTCTGCGTCCCGCGAGGGAGAGGGACTGTCCGCTCCGTATCAATCTCGCGGGAAGGGCAAAAGTGGTGTCGCATTGTCGCGGATTCAGGTTGCCCTTCTTTTTCCGCGAGATTGATACTCCGCTAAGATGGACTTCGACAAGTCGCTTAGAATGGGAAACTCACTTCCAGTTACAACATCCCTTTAAAGGATAATAAAAATACATAAAAAAAACGTCCCGAGAAAACTCAGGACGTTTTTCTTACCCTATCAATCTATTGAGCCAAAACTTTCATGACGTTGCGAACGGATTCAGCAGACTTGTCGAGTGCCGCTTTCTCTTCCGCAGTCAGCTCCAGCTCATATACTTTCTCGATACCAGCGCCTCCGAGGAGGGTTGGTACGCCGAGGTACAGATCGCTGTAGCCGTATTCTCCTTCCAGGTAAGCGATGGAAGGGAGAATGCGTTTTTTGTCTTTCAGGATCGCTTCTGCCATTTGCACCAAGGATGCAGCAGGTGCGTAGTAAGCGGAACCGTTGCCCAACAGGTTTACGATTTCGCCGCCGCCTTTGCGGGTACGCTCCACGATTGCTTCCAGACGATCTTTTGGAATGAGTGTTTCAAGCGGAATACCGCCCGCGTAGGAATAACGAACGAGTGGAACCATGTCGTCACCGTGACCGCCCAATACAAAGCCGGTCACGTCTTCTACGGAGACATTCAGCTCTTGTGCTACGAATGTACGGAAACGGGCTGTATCCAATACGCCGGACTGACCGATTACGCGTTCTTTCGGGAAGCCGGACGTTTTGAAGAAGGTGTAGGTCATCGCATCTACCGGGTTGGAGAGTACGATCACCACCGAATTGGGTGCGTAGGTTTTCACTTGTTCGGCTACGGAACGCATGATGCCTGCATTGGTGTTCACGAGGTCATCGCGGGACATGCCAGGCTTGCGAGCGATCCCTGCAGTGATGATGACCATATCGGCATCTTTGATCTCTGCATAGTCAGCCGTACCGGTGATGTTGGAATCAAATCCGAGCACTGGAGAAGATTCCATCATGTCCAACGCTTTTCCTTTTGTCGGGTTTTCCAACTGAGGAATGTCAACGAGAACGACGTCGCCCAATTCTTTTTGCGCCAAGATGAATGCTGTTGTTGCACCTGTGAAGCCAGAACCAATAACTGCAATTTTTTTACGCGTATGTGCCATTATTAGGTCCCCTTCCGTTTGGAATTACAGGTTTTTAATCAATTCGTCAGCAAACTCGGAGCATTTCAGTTCAGTAGCACCTTCCATCAGACGAGCGAAGTCATACGTTACTCGTTTGGAGGAGATGGTTTTTTCCATCGAAGCGATCAGCATGTCAGCTGCTTCGTTCCAGCCAAGGTGGCGGAGCATCATTTCACCGGACAGGATCACGGAAGATGGGTTCACTTTATCCAGACCAGCGTATTTTGGTGCAGTACCGTGAGTTGCTTCGAAGATCGCATGGCCAGTCAGGTAGTTGATGTTTGCACCAGGTGCGATACCGATACCGCCTACTTGGGCAGCCAGTGCGTCGGATACATAGTCACCGTTGAGGTTCAGGGTTGCTACTACATCGTATTCAGCTGGACGAGTCAGGATTTGTTGCAGGAACGCGTCAGCGATTACGTCTTTCACGATCAGCTTGCCAGCTGCTTCCGCTTCTTTTTGCGCTTTGTCAGCGTCGCCGCCTTCAGCCTTGATGCGATCGTATTGTGCCCATGTGAACACTTTATCGCCGTATTCACGCTCGGCTACTTCATAACCCCAGTTTTTGAACGCGCCTTCGGTAAATTTCATGATGTTGCCTTTGTGTACCAAAGTAACGGATTTGCGGTTGTTAGCCAGCGCGTAGTTGATCGCTGCGCGAACCAGACGCTCTGTACCGTCTTTGGAAACAGGCTTGATCCCGATACCAGAAGTTTCTGGGAAACGGATTTTCTTCACGCCCATTTCTTTTTGCAGGAACTCGATTACTTTTTTCACTTCTGGAGTTCCTTCTGCCCACTCCACACCCGCATAGATGTCTTCAGTGTTTTCACGGAAGATCACCATGTCAGTCAGCTCAGGATGTTTGACAGGGGATGGCACGCCGTCGAAATATTGTACAGGACGTACGCATGCATACAGATCCAGCTCTTGGCGCAGCGCCACGTTGATGGAACGGATACCGCCGCCTACAGGAGTAGTCAAAGGACCTTTGATCGCGATCAGGTATTCGCGAACAGCAGTCAAAGTGTCTTCTGGGAGCCATTCGTTGAATTGGTTGAACGCTTTTTCACCAGCGAACACTTCGAACCAAGCGATTTTTTTCTCGCCTTTGTATGCTTTTTCTACGACCGCGTCCAATACGCGAACTGAAGCATTCCAGATGTCAGGACCGGTACCGTCGCCCTCGATAAACGGAATGATTGGATTGTTAGGTACAACCAGTTTGCCATTTTGAACCGTGATTTTTTCACCATGAGTAGGCTTGGACAAGGTTTTGAACACGAGTAATCCCTCCACAGCATCTATGAATTGTATATAGGTAAAGATTGGAAAACCATTTACACAGACAGACGAGAACTACCACAACCTGTGGTAGTCCTTGCATGTCATCCTTAGCGTTGGTCGATTGGCACGTAGTGTTGGTTCACCGGACCGGTGTAATCAGCACGAGGGCGAATCAGACGGTTGTTGGTGTATTGTTCCATGATATGCGCTGTCCATCCAGACATGCGGCTGATCGCAAAGATCGGAGTGAACAGATCCGTTTCCAGGCCAAGGGAAATGTAGACAGAAGCAGAATAGAAATCTACGTTTGGTTTCAAGCCTTTTTCGCCTGTCACCATCTCTTCCACTTTCTCGGACATTTGATACAGTTCAGGACGTCCGATTTGGGCAGTCAGTTTTTCCGACATTTGACGCAGCCATTTTGCGCGTGGATCACCGTCTTTGTATACACGGTGACCGAAGCCCATGATTTTATCTTTGTTATCCAGCTTTTGGCGGATATAAGATTCGACATTGGCAACAGAGCCGATCTCTTGAAGCATATTGGCAACGGCTTCATTTGCGCCACCATGCAGAGGCCCTTTGAGTGTGCCGATCGCAGAAACAATACCGGAGTAAATGTCGGTCAGTGTTGCCACAGTCACACGGGCTGCGAAGGTAGAAGCGTTAAACTCATGGTCAGCATGCAGGATCAGAGCTACGTCAAACGCCTTCACAGCTGTGTCAGATGGCTCGTTTCCTGTAAGCATATACAAAAAGTTTTTCGCGAGGCTGTATGAAGGATTCGGCGCGACTGGTTCCAGTCCCTTACGAATTCGGTCAAATGCAGCGATGATGGTTGGCGTTTGCGCCATCAAGCGAATGGATTTGCGGTAGTTCGCTTCCGGATCCATCACTTGTGCTTCCGCATCGTACAAAGCCAATGTGGAAACCGCTGTGCGCAATGCTGCCATCGAATTCACACCCTGCGGATATGTACGGATGCTGTCAATTACCTCTTTTGGTACAGTGGCGTTTTCGCCCAGCTGCTTTTGAAGCTCAGTCAGTTGGTCGCGCTTTGGCAATACACCGTGCCAGAGGAGATAGACTACTTCTTCAAAGGTCGCGTGTTCAGCCAGTTCATCAATGTTGATACCACCGTAGCACAAAACACCGTCGACAATCGAACAGATGGCTGACTGGGCTGCAACAACGCCTTCCAATCCACGAGTAGCTGTCATGTAACTCTCTCCTTTTAAGCGTATTATTTCTCTCTATTGAATGATTCAGGCACTTCCTTCTTACCGCCATTCCCGCATGATCATTATCTCGAAAAGGCACCTATCGTTCATCGTTGTCTGTAGGGGATGAAAGCGTAAGACGCCTTTTCAATACAAAGAAAAAAGGAAAGAGGAGGCTGATTCTAGGTTGTCTCCACTTCTACATGGCAATACTAAGAAAGTAAACCCTAATTCGACAATCATTATAAAAGATTATTACAGTTTTGTGAATGATAAATATCTCAGAAGTATTCACATTCCTTACCCAGACTGGCCTAAACGGTCGGGAAACTTGCTCATAACGAACGAATTACGGCATAATAGGTAAGGAGCGGAAAAACTTAGAAATTGCCCGCACGCAAGAAAGGGAGGGCTTGCTTTTGTCAGAGGATCGGTGGATCACCCGCCATTTTCAGATTGTTCGCTTTTTATGGGTGTGTATTTTGTTATACATAAGCTATCGTATTTTTCTTTTTGCAACACCATTACTTTACCCATTTTTTATCTCACTAGTCATAGCCATGATGATTAACAGACCGGTTACCTATTTGCATCGGAAAACGAAGATGCCACGCTGGCTGGCCGTCATACTCATGCTTCTCCTGCTGCTGTCGATCGTAGGCGGCGTGATCACCCTCGCGATCACGGAGACGGTTACCGAAATCGGTCATTTAGCCGAAATCCTCCCCCATTATACAAATGAGTTTGCCGACTACCTGGAGAAAACCATTTCCCAGGACTTTTTGATCGGAATTTATAACCAGTTTACGTTTTTGTGGGAGCAGCTGGATGAGCCCTCACAGGAAACAATTCGTACCAATGTACAAAATGCCATCAAGGCCGTCACCGATACCGCAAAAAATCTGGGCCTGGGCTTCCTGAACGGCTTGAAAAACGTCCTGCTGTCTCTGCCCAATATGGCAACGGTCTTGGTCATCTCGCTGCTCGGCGCCTTCTTCATCAGCAAGGATTTCTTCCTGTGGGAAGGGCGCTTTCGCCGGTTGCTGCCGCGCGGCTTAAACAGCCGAGTCGATCAGATCGTCATCGACCTGCGCAATGCGCTCTTCGGCTTTCTGCGTGCGCAGCTTACCTTGATCTCGCTGACGGCCGCTCTTGTCATCATCGGTCTTCTGATCATGCGCGTGGATTACGCGATCACGATCGGCTTGATCACCGGGCTTGTCGATCTGCTCCCTTATCTGGGGACAGGCACGATCTTTGTCCCATGGATTATCTATGCATTCTTCAAAGGGAACTATACGCTGGTGATCGGTTTGTCCATCTTGTATGGAATCGTCGTCATCTTCCGCCAGATCATTGAGCCAAAAGTGGTGGCGGAAAACGTCGGGCTCGATCCGCTAATGACGCTTGTCGCTTTATTCATCGGTTTGCAGCTGTTCGGCTTCCTTGGATTGATCGCCGGTCCAGTCAGCCTGGTCGTGATCAATGCCTTGATCAAAGCGAACATTTTTGAGGACATCTGGAACTATATCAAAGGTCCTTCCTCTACCGACGGAAAAGCAGGTTGATTTTCCCGGTTGAAATCAAACGCCACAGCCATTTTTTCAATAGATGGGCAAGAATCAACCGCGTATAAGGCAACAGCATCAACAGTCCGAGGACATCGCTTAAAAAACCAGGCGTGAGTAGCAGCACACTGCCGACGAGAACCAGAGCACCTTCCAGGATGGTTAGCGTCGGCATTTCTCCGCGGGACAGCTGGAGCTGCAGCGTGCGCATCACCTGCAGCCCTTGTTTTTTCGCCAGCCATGCGCCGATCATGCCGGTTGCAATGATCAACAGCACCGTAGGCCAGCCGCCGATCACCTTTCCTACCGCGATAATCCCCCATAGTTCAAGCGCCGGAACCACAATAAACAAGATCAGCAAGATGCGAAACATCCAGCATCCCCCTTCCGTTTTTTGAGACCGCTTCGATCAGCCTTTTCCATATGCGGCTTCCAGCCATGCATACAGCTCGGGAAGCGAGCGCGAGAGACGCACGGGCTTCAGTGATTTGCTTGTAAACACGTGCTTCGTTTCCCCGGTAACCAGAAGCTCCTCATCATACGCACGCACAATCTCATAGGCAAACGTCAGCCGCACTGGCGTCAGCTCCCCAATGCGTGTCCGGACTTCGATCTCATCATCATAACGCGCAGGCTGCTTGTAAGATAGCGTGGCATCTGTAACAGGCAGCAAAAACCCCTGCTCCTCAAGCTGCCGATACGTCACCCCTGCGCCGCGCAAAAAATCGGTACGGCCTACCTCGAACCACGGCAAATAATTGGCATGATACACGATCCCCATCTGATCGGTTTCACTGTAGCGTACATGAAAGCGTGATGTGTGCACGGTATAACTGTTCATTCATCCGGCTCCTTTCCTCTATCTTTTCCTATTTTACCCTAACTTTTGGGACAACGGGAAAAAGACGGAGTGATTGACTCCGCCTTCCCCCTTTACCGGTGCCAGCTTACAGTACGCGGGCATGTCCGGTGTAAATATGTCCACGACCGGAATCTACGGTAACGGTCATTCCATCCTTCAATATATCGGTGGCTCTTGTTACGCCCACAATGACAGGCACATTGAGATTCAAGCCCACGATCGCGGCATGGGAAGTCAAACCGCCTTCTTCGGTGATGACCGCTCCTGCGCGTTCAAATGCTTGAATCATGTCCGAATCGGTGCCAATCGTGACCAACACAGCCCCGTCTTCCATTTTGCCGAGCGCTTCCGAAGCGGATTTTGCAATGACAACCTTGCCCGTTACAACCGTGCGGCCGATGCCTTGTCCTTTTGCGATGATATCGCCAATGACATGGATCTTCATCAGATTGGTTGTCCCTGTTTCCCGAACAGGTACGCCAGCGGAAATGACCACGAGATCACCGTGACGAACCAACCCGGATTTCACCGCTTCATCCACAGATTGGCTCAGCATTTCATCGGTAGAAGCGGCTACCGCGCCAATAAGCGGATATACACCGTTGACCAGCGCCAAACGGCGAGCGACAGCCTCATAAGGAGTGACCGCGATGATCGGCGCTTTCGGACGGTATTTGGATACCATGCGTGCCGTATGTCCGCTTTCCGTGGCTGTAATCACAGCCGCTGCATCCAGATCCAGCGCCGCATTGGCAACAGCCTGGCTGATCGCATCCGTGATGGTGACCTGCTTCGCCAATGCGTGGCCATGCAGGATTTCACGATAGTTCAATTCCTGCTCCGCCCGCATCGCGATCCGGTTCATGGTTTCTACCGATTCCACCGGATATTTGCCTGCAGCCGTTTCTCCGGACAGCATGATCGCATCCGTACCATCGAAAATGGCATTGGCTACGTCACTTGCTTCCGCACGAGTCGGACGCGGGTTGCGCTGCATGGAATCCAGCATTTGCGTGGCAGTAATGACTGCCTTGCCCAGTTCATTACATTTGCGGATCAGCTTCTTCTGTACCAGCGGCACTTCTTCCGCCGGAATTTCTACGCCCAAGTCGCCGCGTGCAACCATGAGGCCATCCGCAACCGCCAATATTTCATCGACATTCATCACGCCTTCTTCATTCTCGATCTTGGCAATAATATCGATCGTCGCATCATGGCGCTCCAAAATCTCGCGGATTTCGAGAATGTCGGATGCTTTACGCACAAAAGAAGCCGCGATAAAATCCACGCCCTGGCGAATCCCGAATTCGATATCCTGCGCGTCTTTTTCCGTGATCCCCGGCAGCTTGATTTGCACGCCCGGTACGTTTACCCCTTTTTTGCTTTTCAAGGTGCCGCCATTTTTAATCCGGCACACGATTTCCGTATTCTCGATCGCTTCCACGGTCAGTCCGATCAAACCGTCATCGATCAGAATGGTGCTGCCGACTTCCACATCTTTCGGCAGATCGGCATAGGTAATGGAAACACGATCAACCGTACCAGCAACTTCTTCGGTAGTCAGCGTGATCACATTGCCTTCTACCAGCTCCACGGAATCGGTGGAAAGAGTGCCCGTGCGGATTTCCGGTCCTTTCGTATCGAGCAGGATGGCCACCAGCTTGCCAGTCTGTCTCGATGCTTCGCGAATGTTATCGATACGTGCTGCATGCTCTTCGTGAGAGCCATGTGAAAAATTAAGTCTTGCTACATTCATCCCCGCGTGAATCAGCTTGGTCAGCATTTCTACCGATTCACTTGCAGGGCCAATCGTACATACGATTTTCGCCTTTCTAAGCAAGGATATTCCTCCCCAAGTATGTTTGTTTCCCCATCTAAATGGAGAGTGTGCGTGCCAATTGATAAATGGATGTGTCCAGCTTGTGCTTTTGCGCCAATGCCTCATCGAAATCGATGTCCACGATCTGGTTGTTCTGGATTCCTACCATTCGGTCTTTTTTCCCTTCCAGCAGCAAATCAACCGCTGCCGCACCCATCCGGCTTGCCAGCATCCGGTCAAAAGCGGTTGGTGAGCCTCCCCGCTGGATATGGCCCAATACCGTCACCCGCGTTTCCCAGCCTGTGCGTTCCTTGATCGTTTCCGCATAGGAGGTAGCGCTGCCCACTCCTTCTGCCACGATGATAATGGAATGCTTTTTCCCACGGCGATGGCCTGCGTGCAAGCGTTCGATGATATCATCCATATCTTGCTCTTCTTCCGGAATAATAATGGATTCCGCTCCTGCAGCCAGACCTGCCCACAGCGCAAGATCCCCTGCATCCCGGCCCATCACTTCAATGATATATGTCCGTTCATGAGAGGTGGCCGTATCGCGGATTTTATCGATCGCTTCCACAATCGTATTCAACGCCGTATCGAATCCGATGGTAAAGTCGGTGCAAGGAATGTCATTATCAATGGTTCCCGGTACGCCAATCGTTGGAATTCCGATCTTGGTCAACTTTTGCGCTCCCCGGAACGAACCGTCTCCGCCAATGACGATCAAGCCTTCGATGCCATTCTGACGCAGCTGCTCCGCAGCCTTTTGCTGCCCGGCTTCTGTACGGAATTCCTCGCTGCGAGCTGTGTACAGGATGGTTCCACCACGATGAATGATGTCGCCAACAGAACCCAACGTCATTTCACGGATATCACCTGCAATCAAACCGTTATATCCGTGATACACGCCATACATATGCACGCCAAGGTATACTGCTCTTCTGACTGCAGCCCTGACCGCAGCGTTCATTCCTGGCGAATCTCCTCCACTGGTTAGTACGGCAATTTTTTTCATCCAGACTCACCTCTCCAATCTTCTCCACATTAGCATGGCTGGAATAACAAACAGTATGTAATAATTATTGATTCCAGCACATGTTGAAAGATGATGTTACCATTTCTGTTATACAGGTTTAACCAATGTGTTATACTCCTTGTGAAAGTATGCACATTCCTATCCAGAGACGATTGTAGCAGATTTATCCGCAGGAAAAAAGCGAAAAAAATCCTCTTTGTAGATTACAAAGAGGAGAAGCTTCCCATCAATTTAAATTTGTCGTATCGATCCTGTATCAGTTGTTCACGGGTCATGCCTTCCAGCTGTTTCAATCCTTCGAGCAGCTGTGATTTGATCAGGACAGATTGCTCTGCAAGCGCGCGATGCGCACCGCCGAATGGCTCAGGAATAATCGCATCAATGATGCCCAGCTCCTGCAGATCCGGTGCGGTAATTTTCATAGTTTCAGCCGCACGCATCGCCAAGCTTGCATCCTTCCACAAGAGGGCAGCTGCGCCTTCCGGGGAAATTACGGAGTATGTAGAGTTCTCCAGCATATAAATGCGGTTCCCTACACTGATCGCCAATGCTCCACCGCTTCCGCCTTCGCCGATCACTACGCAAAGGATCGGAACGCCAAATCCCGCCATCTCCCGGAGATTGCGCGCAATCGCTTCGCTTTGCCCGCGCTCTTCCGCCGCTTTCCCCGGATAAGCCCCTGCGGTGTTGATGAAGCAAATGATCGGTCTGCCAAACTTATCGGCCTGCTGCATGAGGCGCAGCGCTTTGCGGTAGCCTTCCGGATGCGGCGAACCGAAGTTGCGAAGAATATTGTCTTTCGTATCCTTCCCCTTCTGATGGCCGATGATCGTCACCGGCCGGCCATCCAGCTTGGCAATCCCGCCGACAATCGCTTGGTCATCTCCATACAGGCGATCCCCATGCATTTCCATGAAGTCGGTGAAAATCTGCCCGACATATTCCAAGGTAGTAGGCCGCTCAGGATGCCGCGCGATCTGGACGCGCTGCCATGGCGTCAAATTGCCATAGATCTGCTGTGCCAAATCTTTTGCTTTCTGCTCCAGTCTGGCAACCTCGTCCGAAAAATCAATGCCTTTCTCCTCGGTGAAGCGACGGAGTTCCTTGATTTTATCATGCAGTTCGACGAGCGGTTTTTCAAAGGAAAGATCTCCTGCCATACTTACACTCCCTCCTGAACGGTATGCATCTCTACCAGCTTACCGAGCGTATCGCGCAGATCTTTGCGCGGCACAATCATATCAAGCTGTCCATGCTTCAAGAGGAATTCCGCAGTTTGGAAATCTTTCGGCAGTTCCTGACGAATGGTTTGTTCAATGATACGACGTCCCGCGAAGCCAATCAAAGCGCCCGGCTCAGCGATATTGTAATCGCCAAGCGATGCGAAGCTGGCAGATACCCCGCCTGTTGTCGGGTTGGTCATGACCGAAATAAAGAGCAGGCGTTCCTCTGCCATCTTGGCCAGCGCTGCACTTGTTTTGGCCATCTGCATCAAGCTCAGCGCCCCTTCTTGCATACGGGCACCGCCCGATGCGGAGAAAAGAATGAACGGCAGCTTTCGTTCGATCGCTCGCTCGATGGCACGAGTAATTTTTTCCCCGACGACGGAGCCCATGCTGCCCATGCGAAAACGGGAATCCATGACGCCGAGGACGATCCGATTTCCCAAGAGCTTTCCTTCTCCGGTGATGATCGCCTCCCGAAGCGAAGTCGCCTCTGTATCCTTCTCCAGCTTCTCCAGGTACCCCGGGAAGCCCAAAGGATTGGCCGCTACCAGATCGGCATCGAATTCCTCCGTGAGCACGCCGTCATCCAATAGGCTTTGAATGCGCTCCGGGGCGGACATGGTAAAATGATGCCCGCAGCCTTTGCAGACACGCAGGTTTTTCTCGAGATCCTTGGAATAGTGGATGGTTCCGCAATGGGAACATTTATTCATAAGTCCTTCGGGAACTTCTTTCTGTTCAACGGTTGGTACCCGTCCCAGATTTTGCGTAGGGACGGTGGCAAATTTGCGTTTTTTGCCAAAAAGATCTTTAAGCACAGTAACACCTCACATTTTTTTCAGTGAAGGATGGTGCTGAGTACCTCTTGGACTTCGTGGACCTCGCCTTCTGGCACTAGAATTTCGTATTGCTTCGAAACTCTTGCCTCACGAACCTTCACAAGAAACCCTTCATCTGTCAAACGTTGCTGAATGCGCTCGGCGATTTTGGAACTTGGAGCGATATAAATAACCGTCCACATGAGGCCTGTTTCCTCCTTACTAACACCCTGGCAAAATATAATCTGCATCATCATATCACAGCATTTGTGGACGTCGCAAACCAGCGCCATTTATGGGCATCGGACGGTTCTTTAGCGGGCTTCACATTTGCTATAGCCTGCTGTTTTCCAAGTGATCCCGCATCCGCTGCACAGCGACTTCTTCATCGCCGCCCCGGATCGCTTCCAGGATAAGCCGATGTTCTTCAATGGCGTTTCGCGCTCTTCCTTCTCTTGCCAACGATTCACTCCGCGTGTTTTGGCTGTATTCCACCAACGGGACCCAGATGCGGTGCAGAATGGAGTTGCGGCTGGAACGGCAGATGACCCGGTGAAAATGATAATCCTCTTCGGTCGGGATTTCGCCTTCTTCAATGCGTTCCACTGACGCAGCCAATAAGCGTTCCATCTCCTCAAAATGCTTCTGGGTAGCACGCTTGCATGCCAGTCTTACCGCTTCAAGTTCCAGGATCTTTCGCATTTCTACGAGATCTTTTTTCGTCTTGTAATCGCGCAAAATAAAAAAGCCTAAAATATCAATTAAACGATTATGCCGATAATGTTTTAAAAAAGTGCCTTCTCCACGTCTTGTTTCAATCAAGCCGAGTAGTTCAAGTGCACGTAAGGCTTCGCGGACAGAAGAGCGCCCCGCTCCCAGCTGCTCCGACAGCTCACGCTCCGACGGCAGCTTATCTCCAGGCCGCAAATTGCGTTCCTGGACGATCTCATGAATTTGCAGCAGGATGCCCTCGTAGACTTTGCGATCTTGTGCAGAATCAAGCAAGCTCCATTCTCCCCTCTGGCGACTTAGCCTTGAACTACTGAGGCGGAGACAGATGAATCTCTACCCCCGCCGCATGACATTATACAGATTGCATCGAAAATGCGGAAAGACGCGATGTCTTTTCCTTTACTTCTTCCGGATCGACAGTCTTGCGGGCAACACCGGTTTCCATCGCCGCTTTGGCTACTGCTGCGGCCACATGTGGAGCGACGCGCGGGTCAAATGGAGCCGGGATCACTTTATCTGCAGACAGCTCTTCCGGGCTGATCAGGTCTGCAATCGCGTAGACCGCAGCCAGCTTCATTTCTTCGTTGATATTCGTTGCGTAAGTTTCCAGCGCTCCGCGGAAAATGCCCGGGAAAGCCAGTACGTTGTTCACTTGGTTCGGGAAGTCAGAACGACCAGTACCTACTACAGCAGCACCTGCTTCTTTGGCCAGATCCGGCATGATTTCCGGCGTTGGGTTCGCCATGGCAAAAATGATCGCATCTTTATTCATCGAACGGACCATTTCTGGTGTAACCGCACCGGCAACCGATACGCCGATGAACACGTCTGCACCCTTCATCGCATCAGCAAGGTCGCCTTGGAGCTTCTGGCGGTTGGTGATCGCGGCCATTTGTTCCTTGACCTTGTTCATGCCGAAAGGACGACCCTCATATACTATGCCTTTTGTATCGCACATAATGACATCTTTTACACCCATGGACAACAGCAGCTTGATGATAGCGATACCGGCAGCACCGGCGCCATTGGCTACGACACGAATGTCTTCAAGCTTTTTGCCCACCACGCGCAGCGCATTGATCAGCCCTGCAGCAGATACGATTGCCGTACCATGCTGGTCATCATGGAAGACCGGGATATTCGTTTCTTTTTTCAAGCGCTCTTCGATTTCGAAGCAAGCAGGTGCAGCGATATCCTCCAGATTGACACCGCCAAAGGTCGGTTCCAGAAGCTTCACCGTTTCCACGATTTTATCCACATCAGTGGTATTCAGGCAGATCGGAAATGCGTCTACGCCTGCAAACGCCTTAAACAGCACCGCTTTCCCTTCCATGACCGGCATTGCGGCAGCAGGACCGATGTTGCCCAGACCCAAAACGGCTGTACCGTCACTGACTACGGCAACGAGGTTCCCTTTCATGGTGTACTCATATACTTTCGACGGATCATCGAAAATCTCCTTGCAAGGTTCAGCCACTCCAGGTGAGTACGCAAGGCTCAAGTCGCGTGCATTCCGCACCGGCACTTTTGAAACCGCGGACAATTTCCCCTGATGTTTTTTGTGTAATTCCAGAGCTTCTTCTCGTAAATTGGACAACTCAACCACTCCATTCTCACCCATGTGTTGAAACCGATGCTCAGTGGTCAGACCACTTTGTAAACTATGTTCCCATTATAGCAAAATCGTCCAATCTGTAAACATGCAGAAAAATACAAAAAAGAGAGGACAAACATCATCCTCCCCAGTTTATCGGCATTTCTTTCTGAATTACGCTGTCATGCCCCACAATTGCTCGCACTTGCTCCAAAAATGGCTCGTCTGCCTCGACGCGAATGCTGTCCGGCAAGCGGATCGACTGCTTCCTTCCTTCATAATAAAGGACCACGGGAATCGTTCCTCTTTTTTCGACAAGCTTTTGCTGGAGGGTCGCGAGTGTCGAATCGCGCTCCTGCTGCGGTGAAATTTTTATGAACAAAAAGGGTTCGGTCTCCGGCTTCGGCAATGCGGTCAAATCCCAAAAGCGCGAGGACAGGATCTTCAAGGCGTCATCTTGCTGGTCCAAACGGCCTTCCAGCACGATCAGCCGCTCCTTTTCCAGCAGCTCCCCGAATTTGGCGAACACCTGTGGAAAGACGACCACCTCTACCTGCGAAGTCTTGTCTTCGATGGTCAAAAACGCCATCGGATCGCCCTTTTTCGTTTGAATCCGCTTCAGGTCAATGATCATTCCGATGACTTTGACGGTCTTGTCCTTGCCCAGCTCTCCGAGAGCCCCTATCGCATACACGCCGGGTCGATTCATCGCAAACGAATATTGATCGAGCGGGTGACCGGATAAATAGGCACCCAGCAGGTCTCTTTCCTCGCGCAGCTGCTGTACGCTCGTGAATGGGGGGACCTCCGGATACTGGACCGGACTGGTGTCCGCCACTTCTTTTCCTTCCATCGCAAACAGATTGAGCTGAGCTCCTTCGCGCTCCTCGCGCCGGACATTGGCTTTCCCCATGATTTCATCCAGCATGATCAGTTTCTGGGCGCGATGGCCGGGAAGTGAATCCGTAGCTCCTGCCAGGATGAGCGATTCGATGACGCGACGGTTCACCAGACGCGTGTCCATTCGGGTACAGAAGTCAAGCAGGTCTTTATAGGGAGCACGGGCTCTTTCCTTGACGATCCACTCAATGGCCCCATAGCCGACATTTTTGATGGCAGCCAACCCAAAGCGGATCGCTTCTTTTTCCACCGTAAAGGCCGCTTCGCTCGCATTCACATCCGGAGGCAGGACGGCTAGCCGCAGTCTCCGGGCCTCCTCGACGTACTCGGCAATTTTCCCTTGGCTGCCGATCGACATGGAGAGCAGCGAAGCCATGAAAGCCAGCGGATGGTTGGCCTTCAGATACGCCATCTGGTACGCGATCACGGCATAGGCGACCGAGTGCGCCTTGTTGAAGCCATAATCGGCAAAGCGAACGATCAGGTCGTACACTTCATTCGCCAGCTTGTCATCATAGCCTTGGCGGATGCTGCCCACGACAAATTTGGCGCGCTGCTCCGCCAGCAGCTCCCGCTTTTTCTTGCCCACAGCGCGGCGCAGAATATCCGCCTCTCCGAGGGAGAAGCCCGCCATTTTGGAGGAAATCTGCATGATCTGCTCCTGATAGATCATGAAGCCGTAAGTTTCGCGCAAAATGGGCTCCAGATCGGGATGCGGGTAGCCTATCTTGCTGACACCATGCTTGGCCTGGATGTACTGCGGGATGATTTCCATCGGGCCTGGACGATACAGCGCCAGCACCGCGATGATATCGTCCAGATTCCCCGGCTTTAATTCGCGCAGGACGTTGCGCATCCCGGCCGACTCGAGCTGGAAGACACCCGTCGTCTCGCCTCGGCTAAGCATGCGAAACGTCTTTTCGTCTTCCGCTGGCAGTTGGTCGAGGGAAATCGTAATGCCCTGATGCTCAATGTGACGGAGCGCCTCCTGGATAATCGTCAGGTTGCGCAAACCGAGAAAGTCCATTTTGAGCAGACCGACCTGCTCCAGCACATCCATCGGGTACTGCGTCAGGGCCAAGCCTTCGTTCCCGCTCTGCAGCGGCACGTATTCGGTGAGCGGATCACGGGAAATGACGACACCCGCGGCATGGGTGGAGGCATGTCTCGGCAAGCCTTCCAATCCTTTGGCGATTTCGATCAACTGTGCGATTTTCTGATTTTCGGCACAAAGCTTGGCAATCTCGGGATTTTGCTGCATCGCATAGTCGATGGTCATCCCGACAAAAGAAGGAATCATCTTGGCAACCTTGTCGATCTGGCCGAGCGAGATCCCGAGCGCCCTGCCCACATCCCGTACGGCTGCGCGCGCGGCAAGCGTACCGAATGTAATGATTTGTGCGACCCGATCGCGTCCATATTTATTGGCCACATACTGGATGACCTCATCCCGGCGCTCCACGGAGAAGTCGATATCGATATCCGGCATGGTGACGCGCTCCGGATTGAGAAACCGTTCAAACAGCAGATTGAATTTCAGCGGATCCACATTGGTGATTTTCAGCGCATAGGCAACCAGACTGCCTGCCGCAGACCCCCGGCCCGGCCCGGTTGGGATGCCTTGCTCATGGGCATAGCGCATGAAATCCCAGACGATCAAGAAGTAATCGGTAAACCCTGTTTTCGTAATGATAGACAGCTCGTGATCCAGCCGCTGCCGGATCTCCTCGGTGATTTCCCCGTACCGCTCCACACAGCCTTGCTCACAAAGCTTGCGCAGATAGAGCACGGGATCCCTCGTCGGCGGCACCGGAAAGCGTGGCAAAATATGCTGATCAAACGCAAGCTCCAGCTCGCAGCGCTCGGCAATGGCGGCGGTGTTGCTTATGGCCTCGGGCGCAAAGGCAAACAGCTGTGCCATCTCGTCGGCACTCTTGAGGTAATATTCCTCCCCCTCATAGCGAAAACGCGACTCTTCATCCACGGCCTTCCCCTCGCCGATCGCCAGCAGCACATCCTGCAGCTTGGCCTCATGCTTCTCGACGTAATGAACGTTATTGGTGGCCACCAACGGAATCCCTGTCTCCAGATGCAAACGCGCCAACCGCTGATTCAGCCTCCGCTCGATTTCCAGGCCGTGATCCTGCAGCTCGAGGAAAAAGGAGCCTCGCCCAAAGACTTGCTGGTACCAGAGAGCCGCATTTTTTGCCGCCTCTGTCTGGCCGGCCAAAAGCAGGGAAGAGACCTCGCCCTTGCTGCAGCCGCTAAGCGCGATCAGACCCTCGCTATGCTTTTGCAGGATATCTTTGCTGATTCGCGGCAGCAGATGGTAGCCTTCCATATGGGCAAACGAGCTGATGCGCAGCAAATTGCGGTAGCCACGTTCATTTTCAGCCAGCAAAATCAGATGAAACGGCGGCGGAGCTTGTCTGGACCGATCCGCCAGATCGCCTTGCGCAATGTATACCTCAAGCCCGATAATCGGCTTGATCCCGGCCTTCTTGCAAGCCTGATAAAACGGAATGGCTCCGTATAAATTGACATGATCCGTCATGGCCAACGCCGGCATCCCCAGCGTGACGGCTTTTGCTACCAGCTTGTCGATTCGCGCGGTGGAATCCAGCAAGCTGTATTCAGTATGTACGTGCAGATGGATAAAGGAAGTGTCCATGCTTCCCCTCCTCCCAGTAGATAGTCCCCTATATAGCCGGCTTGAAGCTTTCTTTTATTATAGCATTGTTTACGAAAATGCGAACATACAATCGGCCGAATTTGCGTTGTGCCTGTTTCTCCTGTAGGATGAGAAGATGGAGAAGCTTATTGGAGGATGATGGTACGATGTGGTCCGCTTTTTATATGACAGGAGTGCTGGCGTCGTTGGTCGGAAGTGTCTATTTCAGCATCAGTGCCCGCAGACGCGAATTGCATCCCTTGGCCGCCAGAATGACGCTTGGCAAGATGAATATGTCTTTAGGCATTTTGCTCTTGTTGTTCGGGATCAACCAATATACGTTTGAACCGTTAACAACCGTCCGAGTCATTGTCGGTCTGCTGTTTTTGCTGGTCGGTCTTTTCAATTTCATTCAGGGTACACGCAATTTTTTGACGAATCGCCGGGAATGGAATGCCTTCCAAAACAAAGAAAGCTAGAAATCAGCTGCAAGTTTTAGCCGATTTCCAGCGTTTCCCTAAGCAGGAAGGAGAACATTCTTACCGAAAAAAGGAATAGGACAACCTTTTTTCTCCTATTTCGTCTCCTTCCCCCGGCCACGACGACCGGGGTTATTTTTTACCTGTATTGCCAGACGTTTGCGATAGCGATGATTGCCGATCTGCGCTATACTCTCTTTGTGACGTTCTATTGCTTCAGACAACCGGGCTGTGCCTGCGGTTGTCCTTTTTATTTTCCCCACAATTCCGGCGGGTTCATTTCATAGATGCCATTTTCCCGATACATATACTGATTCATGATAAATTCACGGCGAATGGTAGCATAATCCTCGTGAAACGTTTTGATGTATTCATTAAGTTCCTTTTCCGGATACTTTTTCCCCATCGAGAGCCCTTTTACCATATGTTCAAAGACAATCAGCTTCTTCTTACGCTGGGCCGGAATGGATTTGAGCTTTCCGTCCAAGGTAAAGAAATTTTGGATGACTGCTGCCTTTTCCGCTTCCTGTGTGCGCATGATCTCGTTCTCCTCCTGCTCCTCGGATATCCCCTGCTGGAACACTACGTCCAAAATCGCAGTCACATCCCGCTTCAAATGGTTGGCATGCAAATGAAAATAAATCGTATTTTTGTCCCTGCGCTCGTAGATCAGTCCCAGCTCGCGGAGCTTATCCATGTGATGGGAAATGGTTGGCGGAGTGACGCCAAGCTTTCCAGCCAACGCTTGGCCGTGGAGAGGCCCATTGGCCAGTAAAGCGAGGATGCGAATCCGCGTCGGATCCCCTAATGTTTTGTGGAAATTCACTAGGCGCTGTAATTGCAATTTAAAACCTCCTTTCCATCAGATACAAAATTGATAATGATCTAATTAGATAATTATCAAATCAGCAGACCTCTGTCAACTCCCCAGAGCTCCTTTTCGGAAACTTTCCTTTCATTTGTACGTATGTAAGGGCATCTGGACAAGCGAGGTGCGGTGTATTGCGTATCGAGAAAACAAAAATCAAGACCTCAAAAGGGATGCTGGAATATCACGTATGCGGAACGGGCACACCAGGCATCGTTTTGATCAACGGTGGCTCCGGGCCGATAGAAGGGTGGATGAAAATATTGCCCGACCTTTCGGAAATATCCTCCGTTTTTTCTTATAATCGTTTTGGTGTTGCCGATAGTGATAAACCCAAAGAACCCCAAGATGGAAACACGATCATTGAAGCCCTGCGCGAGGCGTTGACACTCGTCGGTTTTGCGCCTCCTTATTTATTGGTCGGTCACTCTTTAGGAGGATTATATGCAAATTTATATGCGCGCCTTTATCCAGACGAATTAGCCGGAATCGTCTTTTTGGAATCCAGCCATCCGGATGATATCCACCTTCATGAATATCAAGGCAAGTTTGTCAAAGCATTGAACAAGTTATTGTCTCTATTTGATCTCTTGCATCCCCACAAAAAATTCAGCGAAGTTCATTTTGTCAAAAATACGGTCGAACAGATCGATCAAATCGAGTTTTTCCCCGGAATCCCTGTATGGGTCGTGACTGGCGGCAAAGAGAATCGCCTCATGCCTGCGGAAGCTCGTAAAAAACGAAGGGACAATCAATTGAAGCTGCTTTCCTTGTCAAATGGCAGCAAACACATTACCGCTCACAATAGCGGCCATTTCCCCCAATTATCCGAGCCCCAAACGGTCGTTGATGCGATCCGTGAATGTCTAAAGCAAATCAAGCTTACAGCGCATACAAACGACACCACTGACGAGGAGCGCGAATAGAAAGGGCAACCATGAACCTTCCATAATCGCTTCGTTTCCATTACGATTTCTTCCTCATGAGATTTGGGAGTGTGGCTTTGCTCGGCAGGCGGCCCGACAGCCTTGACCGCGCTGCTGCAAACCGTGCCGGAGTGGCTGACCTGTGTGGCTGCCTACTATCCACTGATGGATATGTACGGGCTTGCAAGCGAGCTCCCCGATTTGTCTCCCGAGACCGTCCGCCAGTATTCTGCCATGAATCACCTGAAAAGCAATCCAGCAAACGTACCGCCTATGCTCGTGGTAAAGGCAGGCTTGGATCGTCCCTTCTTCAACGACTCCATCGATCGTTTCATGCAAGAAGCCACGAACCAACGCATCCCGGTAGAGCTGGTTACCCATCCAGATGGCCAGCATGCGTTTGATCTTTTTAACGACGATGAGGTTAGCCGAAAAATCATCAGGAACACGCTGTCGTTTTTCAAGCTCCATTTGGAAACTGCACCTGCAGGGAAATGAATTCATGCTCCTTGGGATAAACTAACAAAAAAACCACGGAGCCTAAACATGCATATCGCAATTATTCTCTGGTCTTTATTTGCCGCGTGGCGATGGGGCGATTGGAAAAACTGGAAAAAATATCACGCAACGATGCTTTTCTATCCATTTGCGAATTTGGTATACGGGTTACTGGTGAATGATCCTGATTTTTATCTCTGGCGGTACCATGGCCATATTCTCCTGAGTGAAGAAACAGCTGATCTGTTTTATTCCATCATTACATTCCCCGCAGTCACGCTTGTTTTCTTATCCAATTACCCGGCAAACCGATTCAAACAATTTCTCCATATTACGAAGTATGTCGCCATTTATGCGGTGTTGGAATTCATTGCTCATCACATAGGCGCCATCTCTTACGCCAATCATTGGAATTTTTTGTGGTCCATCTGGTTTAATTTCATTTCCTTTTCTGTGATTCGGCTCCATTACAAAAAGCCGTTGTTGGCCTACACGATCTCCGTGCTGATTACTTCCTATTTACTGTGGCATTTCGGAGTGCCGCTCAAAGATCAGGAATAATGGAACCCCACAGCGAAAAAAGGCAGCTGGTCACCAAAGACCTGCTGCCTAAATGATTTCAACATGACGAGACGTGTTTTCCATTGTCTTGTCTGATGAACGATGTGCGGCTTTCCCCAAAAATGCGCTCCCGCTTCATAGGACTCTTGATTTATTGATGGACGGCACTCGGATCCATGTACAAGATTTCCCACATATGCCCATCGAGATCATGAAAGCTCCACGCATACATGAAACCGCCCTGGTCCATCGGCTCATTCGCAGGCTTTCCACCCGCTTCGAGCGCCTTGTTGACGATCTCGTCTACTTTTTCACGGCTTTCCGCCGACAATGCCACGATGACTTCCGAGCTATCGGCCGTATCGGTGACTTGCCGTTTGCTGAATCCTTGGAAGAATGGTTCCACCAGCAGCATCACATAGATATTCTCACTAACCACCATGCACGCCGCATTATCATCAGTAAACTGCGGATTAAAGGCAAAGCCGATGCTGGAGAAGAACTCCATCGATTTCTTCAAATCTTTTACCGGTAAATTGACAAAAATATTGCTCGCTGTCAGAGCCATCATTGATCACCTCGTTTTGATTTATCCTCATGGTAGCATGAAAGGTCTGAGGTGATTTCTTCTCGATTGCGATAAGTTCGTACTACTCACATTTCGGGAGTGGGCCCGCTGTTCACCGTGCGCCTTTTCCACTCCACCCGGATAATCGATCCCAAAATAATGATCAGGACTACCAGTTGTGGAATGATTACTTCCCAGCTCTGGTATACGCCCAGCGCCGATATCTCCGGAACTACCCCCGTGGCATGCGCAGGAAGTACACCCGATACTTGCAACGCATGGATGCCCACGCCCAAAAACTTAAAGGCCATGTAATACATCAACAGGCCCGCCACGCGGAAAAAGAGGGTAATCGGAATCCGCGCGCTTGCTTTCAATACAGCAAAGGCGATGACCACCAGGGTGAGGACAGCAGTCCCAATCCCCAGCAGCAAATCCATCGGGTCAATCGTCGGTGCCATCCCCAAGTAGAAAATGATGGTTTCCGCCCCTTCGCGCATGACCGTCAAGAAAGCCGTAATCGAAAGCGACCACAATGCTCCCTTTGCCAACGAAGCTCCGATCGTACGCTCTACAAAACGATTCCAGCTTTTCATATTGGATTTTCCGTGCAGCCATGCCCCTACCGTGACCATAAAGATCACCGCGATCAGGCTGGAAATCCCCTCGACCATCTCACGTGAGCTTCCCGTCGAAAGATTGGACAGATATACGGTGAGCACCAGAGCCATCGCGATGGAAACCACGATCCCCATGGCCGCTCCAGACCAGATCCATTTCCGCTTATCTTCGTTTCCGGAACGCTTCAGCATCGCCAGCAGAGCCGCAACGATCAAGATCGCCTCCAAGCCTTCGCGGAACAATATCGCGAATGCATCCCATACCGTATACGCCGATGCTTCGGCATAGGGAGAAAGCGTCTGGATCAGCAGATCGGCAGTTTCGCTTGCTTTCGCATAATCCGGCGCCGCAGAAAGCATGAGGCTGGACAGGGTGATCATGTAATTTTCAATATCACGATACGCTTGCGGAGAACGGGTGGAAACCTCTCCTTCCACCTCCGGCCAAGAGGAAACGAATGTCTCCATTTTGGCATAGGCGGCAGCAGCTTGCTTTTGCTGGATATCCGCCCGGACTTGCTCCACCAGTGCGATCAGTCCGGCAATGGAATTTACCGCAGCCCCGTTTTCCGCAGAATCCGGTGCGGTTGTCCTGCCAGCGGCATAGTCCTCCAAAATGGTAATCAGATCTTGCAATTTCGTCGTCGCCTGCTGCTGATTCGGCGTCTCTGTATTTAGCGCAATGCGCGCGCCGCTGAGCTTCACTTCAATCCGGCCATACAGCTTGGAATCTTCCTTGCGAATCGCCGTTTCGGCTTTTCCCCAAGCGGCAACGAATTGGTTGTACGACTTTTTCGCTGCGTCCCAGTCAGCGGCTTGAACAGAAGTCATTGTTTCTTTCAGAATCGGCAGGAGTGCCGTTTGAATCTTTTCATGGATTTGCGCCGCCATCTGATCTTGATCGCCAGCCGAAATGTACGTATCCGTTGCCTTGGCAAGTGCGGATATGGCTGCATAAGCGCGCTTTGGATCGCTTTCAGCTGTCCCTAGAGCGGCTTCTGCTTCCTGCAAGGCTGCTGTGAAGGCTTTGGCTTCATTTCCTTCCTCTTTCTGCAGCGAAAGGGAGGCCTGCTGTAACCCCGCGATTGCTTTACGGACGTTTTCCCAGTCCGCGTCTCCCGCACTGATCAAGGCATCACTGGAAAAGGAGATCAGCTGCTTGTGCACGGCGGCCTTGTCTTCATTGGCGCTCGCTGAGAAAGGAAAAACGGAAAGCATGAGCATAGCGACGGTACAGAGAATGATACCGATCCGTTTCATGTTCAACCTAGTCTCTTTACAGTAACGTATCGCCAATATAACCGCCCTCTTTCACGCCTGGCAGGCAAGCGTAGATGCCGCTGCCCACATGCTCTATATATTCATTTAACCGGTCGAGCTCCGCCAACTTGGTTTGCATCGGGATAAACTGCTGCAGCGGATCCCGGTTAAAACAGATAAACAGAAGCCCTGCATCCAGCTGTCCGGTTTTCAGATCAATCCCATTGGAATACGAATAGCCGCGACGATGGATTTTGACCTTGCCCCCCATACTGGCTATAGCCATATGGGAATCGGCCGGAATCACAGGCTTTCCATTTTTATCCAGCTTGGTATAATCTGCAGGGTCAAACTCGCCTGTTGCTCCAAGTGGTGCGCCGGAGTCGCGGTATCGCCCAAATGTAGCCTCTTGCTCGCCGAGCGCCGTGCGATCCCACACTTCGATTCGCATCCGGATTCGGCGGACGACCATATAGCTGCCTTGATCCATCCACGGTGCACCGTCTTCCGCCTGCGCCCACACAATCTGCTTGGCGGTCTCTTCATCCGCCACGTTGGGATTGTTCGTGCCGTCCTTAAAGCCGAGCAAATTGCGCGGAGTTGCCCCTTTTGGATCCGCTGCTCCTGCCCGCTGAAAGCCTTGCTGCAGCCATCTCAGCACCGCTTTGCCGCGGGCAATGCGGGCCAAATTGCGCAGTGCATGGAACGCTACCTGTTGATCATTCGCACAGACCTGTACGATGATATCGCCGTGTGACCATTCCTCTACCAGCTCATCACGTTTGAACGCAGGTATGTCTACGAGTTTGGACGGTCGTTTGCTGGCAAGACCGAAGCGATCGTCAAAAAAGGACGGACCGACCCCAAAGGTGATGGTTGTCGACATCGGCTGCAGTCCGATCGTTTCCCCGGTATCGACTGGCGGCACAAGCGCATTGTTGCTTTCCTCGCCGACACCTTCCCCCTTGGCAAGTCTTGCAGAAGCAGCTGTCCAGTCCTGAAACAGTTTTCTGACCTCCGCAATGTCCGTCACCGTCAAATCAAACGCACCCATGCAGACAAAATCCTGCATGGGTGTGACGATACCAGCTTGATGACGACCGTAGAAAGGGATGATCCCATTCGCATTTGTCAGCATGGAAGCGGCTGGTTTGTTGTTGTCAACGATATCGAATCCTTTCATCACGCCGGCGCCCAGGAATAATCCCAAGCCACCGACGGCCCCCATTTTCAACAGCTCGCGTCTGCTGATGGCGGACTTGTCTGCTCGGTCGTTTGCTTCCTGCTTCATTTCATCATCCCTCCACAACGGTACCGATCTGGGACAGAGGCTCGGCTAAGGCATCGATCGCCTGGCTCAATTTTTTCACTTCATCTTCTTTCAAATCTGTGTAGAGAACATAGCCGCTGTCTTTGCGGTAAGGCTGAAGCGTCGCATCCAGCTCTTTAAAGCGCTTGTCGATTTCGGCAGCAAGCTCTTTATTCTTCGCCTCTACGGTTGGCTGCAGCACTTTGAAGATTTCATAAGCACCTTCTACGTTTGCCGCAAAATCATACAAATCCGTGTGGGAATAGCGCTCTTCCTCACCTGTCACTTTGCTGGAGGAAACCTCATTCAGCAATTCCACGGCACCGGTCACGAGCATCGGAGCATCGATTTCTACCCCTTCAACCTTCACACGAAGCATTTTCACATCCTGCAGCAATTGATCCGCTACCGGTGCCATGCCATCCAAAGATTTATCCTGCCACAATGCTTTCTCCAAGCGGTGGAAACCTTTCCACTCATTCGCAGGTACGTCGCCTTCGCGGGCATCGATCCATGGGTCAAAATCCCCTAGCGATTCGGCGATCGGTTCAATACGCTCAAAATACATCCGCGATGGAGCATAGAGAGCTTTGGCTTTTTCCATATCGTTCGCTTTGATCGCATCGACAAATGCCTGTGTATCTTTTACGAACTGATCGGTTTGCGCGATCACAAATTGATGGTATGCTTTGACAGCATCTTGGAACTGCTCTGAATCGGTTGTATTCGCCGCTTGCGGCTGCTCGGCTTGCTGTCCGGCTGTCGCAGTCGCAGGCGCATCGGTTGTCTGGTTAGCTGGTGCACTCGCGTTGTTTCCGCAAGCAGAAACGAGCAATGCCATTCCCAGGATTGGTGCTGTGAGGCTGATTCGTGGGTTTAACAAGGAAATCTCCCCTTATATAAATGATAATGATTATCATGACCATTTCAAATGATAGCCGTTATCACACTATTCGTCAACTCTAATCGTAACTTTTTTCGTTTCTTTTCGTAAATGGTAATGACTGGTGCATTACAGTTACTAGGAGGGGGCTCACTATGAATCCGTTTTTGCTCATTCTCATATTGGGTGGCGGTCTCATCGGTCTTGCGTATTGCCTGCGTGGTTCGGTCAGCTTGCGGGCGAGGGATAAATTTGCCTCCAAGGACTTTTCGGGTGATGCGTACTATGGGCAGACGATGAGTACGATGCATAACGATCAGCATGGTGGATTCTAAACCGTCCGAGTAAAAAGTTAGGCTCCGCCACTGGATAGGGCGGAGCCTTTTTTCAATCTAGTCTTTTTTTGGTTCTCTTACTTTCACAAATTCCCCAGTGAATGCATCGACATAACCGGCTTGCGTATATTCGGACTCATATACCAGAATTGGCTTCGGAGCCTTGTAACCGAAGAATTCAGGATAAATATACATGAGCTTCAGCGGTTGAGCCTTCAAGTAGGCTTTCGCCGCTTTTTTCTCGGACGCGACATTTTCGTTATCCGGGAGGTCGACATCATCCTCTAAATTATAGCCGAAACCTTCTATTTCCCCCGTTGTTGCGTTTACTCGAACAGAGAAACGGTCGTTCTCAACCGCTACTCCTTGATGAGTGGCATAAAAGGAGAAACGGTAGGTATGCTCAGGCTCGATTTCTTCTTCGATTTCTTCAATGATATCCTTGTCCACCCATGACGGGAACTTTGGTGTTTCCACTGGGAGGTATACGTTACGCAGCTGCACTTCTTTTATATCGGTGTCGATGAATCTCTCCACAAAGGTGGTTGCATACTCCAATGCTTGTTCCTCTGAAAGTTTTGGCTTAGGCGCATCTTCTCGGTGCCAAACATAGAAATCAATAACCTCTCCGGTTTTCGCATCTACTCCGAGCTCAATTTCCCGATCATCATCATCCGAGTTAGATTCCCAGTTATAGTAGATTTCATCTTCTTCATCGTCTTCATCGTACATTTCAAACTTGCTCATATCGATGCCAAAAGCGTTCTTTAGCAGCTGTTCTGCAGCCTCACGGTTAGGAGCGTACATTTTCTCTCCTTTTGGAGTGAGCGAGAACATTTTCCCTTCATTTTTGCTCTCTTCCCACAGATCTAAATCTTTCGGAATTCCGCCCTTCGCCGCATCCATTGGACCTGCGTAGCGAGGCTCGTATTTCAATACGGGCTTGGTTTTATAGTCGCGATCATCATCGTCATCGTCATCGTCGTCATCCGCTGGATACTCGATGATCTCTGATTTATTGTATAGCAGTTCCATGTCCATCAGGTCGGTATACTTTTCATCTGCTTCCTTTTCAGACAATGCATTATTGGGCTTTGGAAAGCTGGAATCCTTGATTTTGGAAGGGTTTGCATTTCTGAAATACACGATGTTTCCTTCACTGTCCACATGAATGGAAATATGTGCACCCCGTAGCGGAATGCCATTTACGAAACGCTCATAAATGAACATCCTGGATCCTTCGAAATCTTCTTCCTCTTCCTCTTCTACATCCGCGATGACTTTATATTTTTTTGCATCCGTAGTCATAATCTTTGCTAAAAAATCGTCTGCCTTCTTCTTGGCATCATCATAGTCGGGAAGTTCTCCCTCTTCCTCGTCTCTCGTATGGTAACGATAGCTTGACAGCGCACCCGTTTCTGCATTCACCTCAATGTCTGCATATGCGGCTTCATCACCCTTTTTGCCATTATCCAGCTCGAACTCCCATGTCTCCGGCTGGTATTCATCTCCTTCATTTATGTAAGCGCTGCTCACTTCGAAATCTTTCAACTCGGGCAACTGCTTGATGATCTTTTGCAGGACTTGTTTCATTTCCGCCGGAAGCTTTTTGATCGCCTTTGCTTTGACTTTTCCTTTTCCCTTTTCCAAAGCTTTCTCTTTTGCTTCCTGAGCCTCTTCCAGCTTCTTCAGCCACGCCTCTTTGTTGGACAATCTGTCCTCGTGGTCTTTTGGTTTTGCCGCCCACGCCGGAGTCGCTGAAAGCAAGCTAACAGCTACAGCAGTAAGTGCAGCTTTTTTCCAAATCTTCATTCGGATTTCCTCCTTTTTCCTATAGCACACAATCAAATATAGCAACATTTTGAAATATTTTCCATAGTTTTCCCAATAAAAAAAGACACCTTTGTGAAGTTGACTCCACGATGGCATCTTTTAATCGATTATCGCTCAAGTATTTGTGCGGTCACCATGGCTTTCCCCACCATGACCTCATCATGATAGACGGATACTTCGACTTTTCCTACACGTCTGCTGATATCCAATAAACGCGGGACTACTTCGATCCGGCTTTCCATTTGCACCGGTTTCAAAAAGTAGACCGTAATGTTTTCCGGCATCATGTCGCCTCTCCGATGCTGCCGGAGCAGGTTGCAAGCCGCCTCGACCATGACGGTGGTCAAAATGCCGCTTGCCACCGTTCCCAGATGATTCGTCATTTGCGGGGAAACCTCGCCGTAATAGGATAGCGTGTCTCCCTCTTTTTCCTCGCGAAAATGATTCATGATCAAATTCGGGAAGGTCTCACCCGTCTGCGGCTGCTTCTGAATATACTGCAGAGCTTTTAGCACATCCTGGCGACTGAGCACGCCGACCAGCTTTTTGTAATTGTCCACGACGGGCAGCAGCTCGATCCCTTCCCACACCATCGTATGGGCACAGGAGGCAACCGATACGCGCGGAGAGGTCGTGATCGGATTTTTCGACATCGCCTTTTCAATGGTCACGGTTGGCTCATGGCCGATGATGTCTTTCGACGTAATGATGCCGACCAGCCGCATTTGCTCGTCTACTACCGTAAAGCGTGTTTCCCGATACCATTCCGTGTATTGATGCCACTTGGCGATCGGATCCCATGGATGGAGCAGAGGCGTTTCCGCCAAAGGCTTGAGAATGTCCTCTACCATGACGATCTCTTTTTTGATCAAACGGTCGTATATCGCGCGGTTGATCAAAGCCGCGACCGTAAATGTATCGTAGCTAGATGAGATGATCGGCAGGGCGAGCTGGTCCGCCAACGCTTTTACCTCATCGCTGGTATCGAATCCCCCCGTGACGAGGACCGCTGCCCCTTGCTGCAAGGAAAGCTTGTGCGCCTGATCGCGGTTCCCGACAATCAGCAGGCTGCCCGCTTCCACATAGCGCATCATCGCTTCCAGCTTCATCGCACCGATTACAAATTTGTTCAACGTTTTATGTAAGCCTTCTTTCCCGCCCAGCACGTGTCCATCCACGATATTGACAACCTCGGCAAAGGTCAGGCGCTCGATGTTTTCCTTCTGTTTCTTTTCAATCCGCACGGTTCCGACGCGTTCGATGGTGCTGACGTATCCCTGGGTTTCCGCTTCCTTAATGGCTCGGTAAGCGGTACCTTCGCTTACTTCCAGATCTTTGGCTATCTGCCTGACAGATATTTTCGTCCCCACAGGGAGGCGGTCGATATATTGTAAAATTTGTTCGTGTTTAGTCGCCATCCGTCTTCCCCCTCCTCCGACAAATATAACTGAACAGGAAGCAAAAAAAAAGAGCAGCTTTCTTCAGCTGCACTGGCAATTATATTACATTAAGGGGGTTTTCATCGTGCTTTTATCTTACCCCGGAAATGTTACAGGAATATTACAACGCAATTACAGTTTCTTTTCATTTATATGGAAAAGTGGAGGCTGTCCGTTACCACAACCATCCAATCAGCCCCTGGACCGCTCCAATGATGCCGCCAAGAATAAAGCCCAGCACCGTGATCATCCGGAATTCTTTGCCGGATATCCCGACAATCATTTCCTCTACCCGCTCCAATGGGAAGGATTCCACCTGCCGCGTCACAATTTCTGTGATCGACAGCTTGGCGAAAAGCGTTTCCACATTTTGCTGGAGCAGTGTTACCGCCCATCTTGTTACACGTGGGATCAGTTCCTGCACAATGCTCTCCCGCCATTTCGCAAACCAATAGGCAGGCGGTTGGTCCAGCCATTCCAGCGACTTTTCCTCCATTCGTTGAAACAACGCTTCCGACCATTCATCGATTTGCGCCTCTCCGATCAACGAGACGACCTCATGCAACGGCTTTTGCAGCAGCTTGTCCACTTCCTGATGCAAAAAGGCTGACAGGCGCTGGGCCAACTCCGGGCTCTGCAGGATATCTTCGAGGTATGGCAGAATTTTGGCGACCATTTTGTCATCACCGAGAAACATACCCATCAGACCGCCAAACATGCCACCTCCCCCGCCGAGCAAGCCGCGGATCATTTGCTGCACATCCCTTTGCCCTTCGGAAGAGCGTAAATAATCAGCGAAGCGCTCGAGTATCATGCGTCCGAGTGAATCGACCGATGCCTGCAGACGGTCTTTCGCTCCCTCGGAGATGAGACTCGCAATCGTTCGCTCGCCATGGCGATGAAGCAGCGTCTGGATGCCGTCCTTCCATTTTTGCCGGACGGGCTGCCGGATCTGTTCACTCCAGCCCCCTTCATCCGTAAACCATCCCGGAATCCACGATTGGATTTGCTCTTTGAGACTGCGATCGCCAGCCAGCCATTTTTCGAACAGACTTGTCAGCCAGTTCTGCAGCATCGCTTCTGCTCCAGATTGGGCAATCGCCTTTTTTACGCCTTCTACCGTGAGCAGATGATGCTCCACCAACCGGCCCATTTGCACCCCGATTTCGTCTCTTCGCCGCGGGATCAACCCTGGGGTAAAAGGTACGCGAAAACTCCCGATCATCCATGGTTTATAGGGGCGGAAAAGCATGCGGATGGCAAGCTCGTTTGTGACTCCGCCTATTACCGAACCGATTGCTATATTTACTAGCATTAATGCCCAGTCGTTCAATGCAAACACCTCTCTATCAAGGAACCAAAGTTATTAGGCACTCATAAAATAGACTAACCTAACGCCCACGGGAAGGGGATATTCATGTTACAGGTCCGTACCACTGTCCGAGCGTTGGAACCGACTTCTGCAGAAACTGACCTCTATCTTCCCAAAAGCGTATGCCGCAAATTAAAGATTCCGCTGACTGCACTGACCATTCAATTCGGCAGCATACAGGCAACGGGGCAAGTAAAAGAGTTCGAACGCTCCTCAACCACTGTGATTCGCCCATCTCTCGCTCGTACCTTGCGCATTCCTACGGGCATACCTCTTCAGCTGCGGTATGAAGCGAATCTGCGCCGCCTTGTATTTGGGCCGTTGATCGGCATCCTCATTTCCAGATTTTCGCAAAACGCGCGAAATCCATATGGAACCTTTACACCTTTTCTCAATGAAATTGCTGATATTTGTCGGCAGCGGGGAGGGGTAGCCGTCGCCTTTCGGATGCAGGACGTCAACTGGGAAACAGAGACCGTCCGTGGCTTGATCCGGAGAAATGGCTTGTGGCATACAGCCACACTCCCATTGCCCCAATGTATCTACAACCGAATTGGGAACCGCAAATCCGAGAAAGCCGAAGAATTGGAAACATTGATTACACGGTGCAAAGAACGGCAGATTCCGTTTTTTAACGAACATTTTTTAAACAAATGGCATGTCCATCGCGCATTACAGGCAGTGCCGGAAGCAACGCCCTATCTGCCCAAAACGGTACGCTATCATGCTCATCAAGACCTCGTTGAGATGGTTGGCAGCTTTCCTTCCGTCTATGCCAAGCCGACCAACGGAAGCATGGGCAAGGGGATTTATCAGATTCGCACATCCTCCGCCGGATACAAGCTGACACGTCCCACTCCAGAAGGCACAGCGACCCAGACCTTTCGCGACGTCATGTCGCTGCATCGCGCCTTGCAAAAACAGACCAAAGGAAAAGCATATCTGCTGCAGCAAGGGCTTTCGCTGATCGGACGCAACGGAAAACCGACCGACTTTCGCGTTCTCGTACAAAAAGACAGACGCGGAAAATGGAGTGTCAGCTCGCTGGTTGCCCGGCTTGGTCAAAACAAAGTGGTCTCCAATATAGCCCGCGGCGGCTCGATGATCTCTCCCCGTCAAGCCCTGCTCATTTGCGGTCCCCGGTTAGGGGGTTCCACCAGTGTGGAGGAGATCAAGCAGGTGGCGCAACGGCTCGCGACCATGCTGGAGGACAGTATTCAAGGCCACTATGCGGAATTCGGTGTGGATCTTGGCGTTGACACACGCGGCCGTATTTGGCTGCTGGAGGTAAACAGCAAGCCTTCCAAATCCACGTCTTCCGTACAGCAGCCAGATGTGGACGGCGAAGAAGGAGAGCCACAACCCTCCTTACGCCGCAAGCCACGGCCATCGGTCGTCCGCATGCTTGATTATGCTGCTTACTTGAGTGGATTTCCACTTCCAAGCAATGAGAAAAAGAAAGTCAAAGTCGCAAAAAAGAGAAAACGCAAACGCAGGTGACTTCTATGGATGAACAGAGGAAAACGCTAGGAATCATCACCTATTGCAATGGATCCCAATTCATGGAAAAAGGCTATTACAAAAAGCTGACCCTGATCGGACGCAAATTGGGCATCCGTGTCTTTGTTTTTTCTCCCCGGCGAGTCGATTTTGAACGCAGACTGGCTTCCGGGTATATATATCGCCAAGGTGCTTGGCAGGCGTCGACCCTGCCGCTTCCCGCCTTTATTTATGACCGATGCTTTATCGGGCCGTCCTATCGCCACTATAAACCATTTATTGAGAAGTTGCAAAACGATCCCGACATCCAGTTTCTCGGCCACGGCTTATCGGGAAAATGGCAGGTTCACCAAATCTTAAGCCAATCACCAGCGCTGAAAAAATGGCTGCCCGACACTCAGTGGTTCAGCATGACAACGCTGTTTGATATGCTTCAGCAAAAACGTGCCGTCATCATCAAACCCGCTGCCGGCACACATGGGATCGGAGTCGTGCGCATCACAGGCAAAGACGGCGCGTTTACGGCAACAGGCAGAGCTCAGGAGAATAAACCTTTTCGCAAACGTTTCCGCTCACAAACGGAATTGAAGAGCTTTCTCACCGGCTTTATGGGCACGCGCAGATTTCTTCTACAACCTTATCTGACACTTCATACACCGGATCGGACACCGTTTGATGTGCGTGTGCTCGTGCAAAAAAACGGGCATGGGCAGTGGGAAACAACCGGGAAAGCCGTGCGTATTGGTGTTAAGGAGAATATTACATCCAATCTGCATGGAGGAGGGAGGGCCGTTCCACTCTCCGATTTTCTTGCCGATATCTTCCCAGTCCAGCAGCGGAAGCGCATCGAAGAGGAGATCGATCAGGTAACCAGCTTGCTCCCGTCTTTTCTGGAACAGTATCACGGACGACTGGTCGAACTGGGAATTGATATCGGTATTGATACGAACGGACATGTATGGATTATCGAAGTCAACAGCAGGCCGGGCCGAACCGTTTTTCGTCAGATTTCCGACCGGATGGCCCGAATCCGTTCCATCTCCCAACCGGTCAAGTACGCCCACTATCTCATGAAAGAGCGCGTAGGAGGTTACTAAGTGTATGGATTCTATTACAGTGCGACTTCGCTTCCTATCCTATCCTCATCTGACTGGGATCGTCATACCGCTGAATCTGTGCCAACAACTGCAGCTTCGCCCCCGTCAAAGAATCACCCTGTCACTGGGAAAAAGGCAAGTGGTCGCCACCGTCTTCCAGGATAAGCGCAATCCAGACAGCAACACAGTCAAAGTGACCAGTTCACTCAAGAACCAACTTGGCATTCCCCATAGCGGGTTGATCCATTTGAAAAAAGAAGGCGAAGTCCTGCGAATCGGACCGTCGATCGGGATTGTCACGACCGGTCTTCGCAATCAGGCGAGCCAGCCGATTGGCCAACGGAGCTCCTTTTTTACCAAGCTGCTGCAAGCGCAAGAAGGAAAAGGGGTCTTTTATTTCATTTTTTCTCCAGACGATGTGGATTGGGAGCAAAAGCAAGTGCGGGGCTGGTTTCTTCGACGTACCAAGCAAGGTCGCTATCAATGGAAAAAATTGCTAACTGCCCTGCCTGACGTCATCTATGACCGGATCCCATCACGGGGTGCGGAGAAAAAAGAAAATGTCCGGCAATTCAAAGTGCAACTGGCCAATTATGAAAACATCCCCATGTTTAACCAAGGCTTTTTCAATAAGTGGGGCGTCCATCAGCTGCTATACCCCAATGCCGAGGTAAATGAGCATATACCGGAAACCCACCATGCTCCCTCGATCCGTACGCTTCGCAACATGCTCAGTAAATACCGGATGCTTTATTTAAAACCAAAGGACGGAAGCCTCGGCTACGGGATCGTCAAAATTACCCAGGTCCCCGGTCATAGCTATGAGGTTTCCTATCATGTTGGCGGCACAAATGTGAAACGGCGATTCCGTAAACTGACGTCACTGTACCAGCATATTTTCCGTACGAGAAAAGTCAGTGCTTATCTCGTCCAGCAAGGAATCAATCTTGCAACCTATCAAAACCGCCCCTTCGATTTCCGTGTACATCTTCACAAAAACCAGCAAAATGAGTGGGTCGTTTCCTGCATGGCGGCAAAAGTGGCAGGCTCAGGCAGCGTGACCACCCATGTCCGGACAGGTGGAACCGTGATCCCAGGTGAAGATCTGCTGCAACATTTATACGGACGTCAAAAAGCTTTGATACAGAACCGTATCAGTGAAGCCGCGATCCGACTCGCCTCAGCCATTGAAGAAGCAAAAGGCATTTACCTCGGGGAACTCGGACTGGATATGGGAATCGATGTTCACGGACATGTCTGGATGTTTGAAGCGAACTCCAAGCCAGGCCGTTCCATCTTCAAGCACGCCCGTCTCAAACATGCGGATGAGATTTCCCGCAGCCTGCTTGTAGACTACAGCTGTTATCTGGCTAACTTTTGAACATCATGACCCACCTTGTGTATCAGGAAGGAGGAATTCCCATGACCCAGTCGCGTTCCGGGTGGCTTACCATACTTCCCTCGGGCAAATGGTATCTGCACGCTGCGCGGCTACCGATCGCATTTAGTGCGCGTCGTCGAGTCGTAGCACAGGTAGGGCCGTACGCACAAAAAAAGCGTATTCATCTCGGTCTTCCTCCCGTTCAGACCGGCCGCATCCGTACGAGGATACGGTGGCGGATATGGAATGACCAGATCAGCATCGGGCCATTGATCGGTATCCTTACCGTTGGCGAAGGACTAGAATTCCGCGGAAATCGGGACAATTTTCGGGATATCTTTCTCTCCGGCAAAAAGCTGGGCGCATTGGTCTATGTATTTACTCCGAGCGGCATCGACTGGGAGCAGCATAAAGTGTCCGGTTACCTGTATGATGAGAAGCAGGATACCTGGTTAGAAGCCACATTGCCGTTTCCGCATGTCGTATACAACCGGATTCCCACCCGCAAATGGGAAAAACAAAGTGACGTCATCAAAACCTTGAATCAATTCGCGAGTATGAAACAAATCACCCTGTTTAATCGCCGCTTCTTTAACAAACAATCCCTGTTTCAACGGTTGGAAGAAATACCTGAAGCGACCACCTTTTTGCCGGAAACGAAACGATTAGACAGCTTTGTCAGGTTGAAAACATTCCTGTCTCAACACCGAAGCGTCTATTTAAAGCCCGTTCTCGGCAAAGCCGGCCAGGGCATCATGCGCCTGGATTTCTACCAAAAGCGTTGGCGCCTGCGGCGTGTCCATCAGCAAAGAGCCATTACCTGCTATTTTTCAACCCTCCATGCAGCGTGGAAGTATATCCGCCAGCGGATAGCCGGAAAAAAATACATCATACAACAGGCCATTCCGCTTGCCAAATACAAAGGCCGCCCCTTCGATGTGCGCGTGTTGGTGCAAAAAAATGGAACCGGCGTCTGGGATGTAACCGGGATCGGCATCAGGCGTGCGGGCGCAAACAGCATTACTACGCATGTGCCGCGGGGGGGCTCGATTCATTCAGCCAAAAAAGTGTTGGGTGAATTGTTCCCCGAGCAGGAAGAAGAGATGATGAAAAAAATAGGGGAGACGGCATTAACGATCGCGGAAAATTTGAATGAAGTCGTTGAGGATTTGGCTGAGATGTCAATGGATTTGGGTCTGACAAAAGAAGGAAGGCTTTGGTTTTTTGAGGCCAATGCCAAACCGGAAAAATTCGATGAACCCACCATTCGCCGAACTTCTCTTTCCAATCTGATCGGATATGCCCAGTATGTCTATAAGCTTTGCGGTGAAAAAAAAGAAGCTGCTGTTGGATAAAACCGCGCTGTCACTGACAGGGCGGTTCTTTTTGCTGCAGCGTCTCTGTGATCGCCGACACCCTGCGGGCCAGCTCATGGAGGGTATGCAAACTGTCTTCCTCTACGGTGAAGAATGTCCCTTCAAACCAATAGCGATCCTCTGGTACACAACGCAGCTCTGCACCAAAATGGAGGTACTGTGTTTCAACAGCATTCGGAATATCCTCCAGTTTTGCACGGACCGCCAAGTGTCGCTCGATCTCCGCCTCAAACTGTTCTCTTACCTCTTGGTACGCCTTGGTCTCCTCCATTCGTGCCAAGCGGAACAGGGCGAGATCGATCTGCAGCCAGCAGGTCACATAGAAGTGAAACTCCTGAAACAAGACTGTCAGCGCTTCTCCCAGCTCGTGCGGCTCGCCTGTCTGCCGATATTGCTGCCACGCCAGCAGCGTCTCTGCCTTCTTTTCCTGAATCCATGCGTAGTGACTGACCGCTCCCCTATAAAATTTCCGGATGACCTGCAGCAACATCTCGGGCGTGCGCGGGGGAAGTCCGCGATATCGATTCGCAACGTCTCTGACCATCTGTTTCCTCCTACTCCATCCGCGGTAATGTCTTTGTGTCGATTATACCTGTTTCACCGGAAGAGAAAAACCAGCATAAGGGTTGTGCAAACATTGTGGTGGGGGAAGGGAAGACCGGGCGGGGCTGCGAAGTTGCCACACCTGCGAGGAAGTTGAGACTGTCCGGTTCCGCTCGCAAAAACGGGACGTCGCACAAAAGGGTTCGAAGAAGCGGATTCACCCGTAGCGATTGCGCGACAAGCATGTCCCGTTTTTGCAAGCTCCACCTTGGTCGGTATGGCAAAAAACTCCGCCCGTCCCGGCCTTCCCTTCCTCACCGACGGTTGCATTATATAAGAAAATGCCAAGAAGCCCCGCTTATACGGGGCTTCTTGGCGTTTTCAGCTTCCTGTCCTGCTTCCTGTATTTCACATTCAAAAAAGCTTCTGCTCCGCGGGTGAGCATGTTCCGAAACGGAGCGCCTGCGGAGCCCGACCCAGCGGAGCAGTGAATCGCGGGAAACAGGGATGCAAACCCGGCTAAACTGCGAAGCGATACCACTTTTTGCATCCCCCCGCGATTTGCTGCGGAGCGGACAGGCTATACCCTCAGCGGGGCGTAGAATGAAGCGGAGTTGCGGAATATGCTCACCTCACCGCAGCAGCGGAACCACCACACTTATGCTTGTTGCTCTTGCTCAGCCGCTGCAGCCAGCAGTTTTTTGAAACGTGTTGGGTTGAAGCCAAGCACT
This sequence comes from Brevibacillus migulae, assembly GCF_004521915.1. Classification (GTDB taxonomy): domain Bacteria; phylum Bacillota; class Bacilli; order Brevibacillales; family Brevibacillaceae; genus Brevibacillus_F; species Brevibacillus_F migulae. Next base: position 69,407 of record NZ_SDKD01000018.1, read on the forward strand.
TGCTTGTCGCCAACGAGTGTCAATGGAACAGACATGATGCCAAGACGGGACAGCTCATCATGGAAAGCTGGGTTTTCGTCGATGTTGCGCTCTTCAAAAGCAACGTTTTGCTCGGTCAAATAGCTTTTTACTTGCTTGCAGTACATGCAGTTTGTGCTGGAATATACGATTACTTGTGCCATTTCTCATCCATCTCCTACTTATTTGTATTGGGGAACTACTTTGGAACGCTTGTTGATATATTTATCTACTGCCATGGCGGCAATGGCGCCATCAGCAGCGGCGACTACCGCTTGTTTGACAGGCGATTTGCGGACTTCACCCGCAGCGAAGACGCCAGGAACCGGGGATTGCATGTATTCATCGACGATCATGAAGCCTTCCTCATCCAGAGGAACCTGATCGACCAGCAAATCGGTTCCTGGCTTGCTTCCGGACAAGAAGACGAATACGCCGTCTACCGTAATGACGGACTCTTCTCCCTCCGGCGTGCGAACCTTGACGCCTTCCACCTTCTTGTCTCCCACGATCTCCAACGGACGCGTACGAAGATAATAACGGGTTTTGTCCAACTCCGGAATCTCATCGACGCCTTGCAAATCACCGCGCGGGATAATGAAGTGGATATGATCGACAAACTTGGTCAACGCCATCGCTTCCTCCAGCGCTTCCTCGGAGTCACCGATCACCGCGACCGTTTTTCCTTGGTAAAAAGCTCCGTCACATGTCGCGCAAGTGCTTACGCCTCTGCCCAACAATTCCTCTTCACCTGCCAGCATGCGGTTTCTGCCTTTGGAACCAGTTGCAACGATGACCGCTTTGGCTTGGTATGTACCATCCGCTGTGTAGATGCTTTTCACTTCATCTTCCACATCGACCGCTGTAATCGTTGTCTGGACAAACTCGGCTCCAAAAGCAATCGCTTGGTTGCGCATTTTTTCCAACAGCTCGCGACCGGTCAATTCGCCTTCCACACCAGGGTAATTGGCGATTTTATGAGTAATGGCCAAGGCTCCAGAGCCAGGGGCTTTATCGATAACCAACGTCTTCATATTGCCGCGTGCGGTGTAAATGGCTGCACTGGCACCGGCTGGTCCGCCTCCGATGATAATCACATCGTACATCAGAATCCTCCTCACTATCCGCTTCTATCTCTTTGTAATTATTTTAATATGAGAACAAATATCATTGTATCAGGATTCAGATAAAAGTCAATGTCTTTTTAAAATCATTCTAATATAGTTCATAATATAACTTCCTCATGCGGCGATTGCATCAGGTCGCACAGCATAAAAAAATCGCCCCTCTACGAGCAGGAGCGACAGAATCAGCTTCCGATTTAATTAAAGGTATACCATTCTTGCTTCACTTGCTGTCCCTTTGCATCTTGGGGCAATGTCAGGCGAACGTCCTTTACGCCATCTCCATTGTAGTCACCGATCCACAAATACGGCTTCACAGCAGTTTCAGCCTTGCTTTTCGGGCCAATCAGCTGCTGCTTGGTATCACCGTCACGGAGCACAATGCGAAAATCCTTTGATGGAATGTCCATTCTCAGACCTTCTTTGTAACCAACCAGAAGAACATGATCACGAACGCCATCCCCATTTACATCTGCATACTTTGTATCCAACACATACGTATTATCCTTGCCCAGATTAAAACCGGAATTGACTTTTACTTCAGGCGAGCGCTGATTATCCAGGTCTACTTGCGTTACAGGCTTGGCGGCAGCCGGATTTGTTTGGGCCATCGCTGTTCCTGCTCCAACCGCTAAAAGCATGGTGCATCCTGCGATTGCAGCAATCCGTTTGATTGTTGATCCCTTTTTATTCATTATGGCACCTCTCCTTTCAAACGTGTCACCATTATAAACGAAGGAAGTTACCATAATGTTTCAACCATTTTTTTGGAATTACGCCAACATTTTTTCAATCCACAGCGACCGGTGGTGACGCAGATCCAAGTATTCCCCGCCCCGTCGGACCAGTGGATTCATGGGTTCATCCGGATAAATCATGATGACGTCCACAATATCCCCGCAATTCAGCAGAGCCCTGCCGCCAATATAGAAGGAGGTGACATAATGTATGAATTTCGTGGCAATCTCCGCATTTAACTCACCCTTACAGGCTGCCTTCCACAACACTTTCGCCGCTTCAAAAGGCGATGTTTTCGTCTTGTAGACACGGTCCGAGCAAATGGCATCAAAAATATCCGCGATCGCCACAATCTGGCTTTCCAGTGGAATCTCAGCGCCTTTTTTGCCATGCGGGTAACCGCTTCCATCCAATCGCTCATGGTGATTCAGGGCACAGTCTGCGTGCATACGATCTGCTCCCTCCATCTTCATGATCATCTCGTAGCCATGGACGGTATGTGCTTTCATTAAGGCGAATTCCACGGGTGTCAGGCTTCCTGGCTTCGTTAAAATATCATCCGGGATCAGCATCTTGCCAATATCATGCAAAAGTCCGGCCTGGCCAATGCGGACGATCTCCTCTTGGGGCCGCTTGATCAGTTTGGCAATCAGCGAAGAGAGAATCCCCACATTGATGGAGTGCCTATATGTATAGTCGTCACAGCCTTCAATGAGATAAATTTGATGGAACACGCCGGTCTCTTTCATGACCTGATCGAGGAGGGGAAAAAAGGAGTCCGAAAACTGCGCGAGCGGTGGCGTATAGTTTGCTGTCACAAGCTCAAACAGGCCTTTTGTCCGGTTCAGCATATCGAGATAATGCTCAGCAAGCTCCTCACTGGGCACCAGCTTCCCGATTTGTTTTTCCGTGGTGACGGCTGCCTCCTCGAAGCTTTCCTCCATCTCCTCGACAGACACATCGTAAATGCGATGGCCTTCCAATGCGTCAACATCCGATTGCGAGAGCACAGTGCCTGCCACGAAAAGCAGAACCCCATTGGCATTGAACACGTCCTGTTTCAGCTTTTTCCCGATCAATTTGTTGTAGACGATCATTCTTACTCCTTCTTTCCCCGGAAGAATTATGGCATCTGTATGGATCTTACCTGATTGCGTCCGGCCGCTTTTGCCTGGTAAAGCGCACGGTCAGCAGCACGGATCAACGCTGACTGCTCACTGTCCGCTTGCGGACGAAAGGAAGCGACACCGATGCTTACTGTTACATATTTGTTTGCCTGCGACTGCAGCGCACCCATTTTGAACCGCTCCACGTTCGCCCGGATCTGTTCCGATACGAAGCAGGCGCCAGCCAAATCAGTATCAGGCAGCACGATGGCGAATTCTTCTCCGCCGTAGCGTGCGACCAAATCTGTAGCCCGGCATACGGTCCGTCTTAAGATGCCGGCTACCTGGATCAGACAAGCATCCCCTTCCTGATGTCCGTAAGTATCGTTGTAGGATTTGAAGTAGTCGATATCCAGCATGATGAGGGAAAGCGGCGAGCCATTGCGGACAGCCCGCTTCCACTCCCGTTCAAAATACTCGTCAAAATAGCGGCGATTGGCCACTTCTGTAAGACTATCGAGGGTAGACAGCCTTTGCAGCATTTGATTGGTCAACTCTAATTGCTTTTGCTGCTGCATCCGTTCCAGAGCGCCGCCGATACAGGAGGCCGCTATGGAAAGAACGGCAAGCTCATAGCTGCTCCAGGACCGCTCATGAAAGAAGAGATCGAGGCCAACTACACCTGTAAAGCAATCGTTCACAACTATCGGAATCAACAGAACCGTTCCAATCGAAAAGAAATGATGAATCTTCCCGGTCGCGATGGTCAATTCTCGCATTTGTTCGACCACAGGCTGTCCGCTGCTCAACTCTTCCATCCGCTGTTCGATCACGTTTACCGGATGGGCCAGTGTCCCTTCCAACTCCGAAAGCCTCCGAGAGAAAGAAGGCTCGTGCCATTCCATTATGACGGAGGGATAATGTCCTTCCTGCGAGGGTGCTACATGGCATTCGATCAGATATACGCGATGCACCTCGGTAACAGCACCAATAACCGCCAGTGCTTCACGAAGTCCTCCCAAATGATCGGAGGATGTGAGCAGATTGCTGGCGGCAACTGCAATTCCTTGTAAGAGTCGATTTTGTTTCAGCATGAGCTCTTGTGTTCGAAACATCATATGTTCAGCGCCCCGGTCAGTAGAGAATCCCGCTTCCATTACTCACGTGCACCCGCTTGAATCTTCGGCAATATAAAGAATTATAAAAATTACCTTTTTTCACCTTTTATTCTACTTGTTTCTTACCTGAATTACAATTATTCTCTTTTATCCCAATTAAAAAAACTACAGTGGATGCTTTCCTAAAAAATGTCAAGTCTGGCTCAAGCGGGGGCTTTCATGCTGTTTCAGGATGTTTGGCCGGGGATGTTCATCCTTCTTGATCCAGTAAAAAAAGAACACCGCACGTGCTCTTTTACATGACTCTATTCTTCTGATTGAAAAATTCATATAGGTCCGAAATTGCTATTCTTTCTCGTTACACTCGCTCATATTGATAGACCGTATAGCAATTTTTCCCTTTGTTCTTCGATTCATAGAGCGCTTGGTCCGCGACCCGTTTCAGCGTGTCCGAGGTGCGGGCGTGCAGCGGACATTCCGCGATGCCTACACTGACAGAAACCGGGATCTCTTCGCTCTCATGACAGAGCGGGTGAAGGGCAAGATCATCCTGAATCTTTTCTACCTTTGCAATCATCTCGTCCAGCTTGCGATTTCGGCTTACGATCATGAATTCGTCACCCGCATAGCGATAGCCATACTCGTCTATTCCCAGGTTCGCCTCGATGGTCTCCGCAATCCGCCTGATCATCATATCCCCCATATGATGGCCATATCGGTCATTGACTTGCTTCAAATGATCGGAATCAAGCATGACCAAAGTAATCGTTTCATGATCCTGCAGTTCCGCGATCATTTTTTCCAAGTCCTGATGGAAAGCTCGATAGTTTTTCAATCCGCTCAGTTCATCCGTTACCGAAACCTGATAGAGCTTTTTATACAACTGGGCAGTTTCCATGGCATTCGCCACCTGGATGCCGATGATCCGCAGCAGCTCCTCATGCTCTTGATCATACGCGTATTCCCGATACGATTGGGCGGAAATAACCCCTTTCACCTTGTCACCCAACAGCATCGGCACAAAAATCGCCGTACTGGTCTCTTTCTCGGGATTGCCCCATCTGACAATGACTGGCCCATCCATGTCTTTTTGGGTTTTAAAGTGCATCGTCTGTTTCGTTTGCAGCACCTGGGAAATAAACCCTTTGCCAAACTCTAAATACCGTGGCGGGTACTGAACGCCATTATCCCACGAGTAGGGAAGAAAGATTTCGCGGTCTCCCTCATGATAAAAAGAGAGAAAAAACGCATCGGTTGGCATGACTCGCGAGCACAGCTCATGCGCCTTCTTGCAGATCTGCTCCTGATCAAAGCTTTGCGTGAAGACGTGTCCTAATTCGTGCAGAATTTTCAAATGTTCTGAAATCGACTGCAAATATTTTACTTTTTCACCGATTCGCGTAACCTCGCTGATTGTTTCCTGATAAAGCTCTTTATGTTCATTGGCTTCAGCTGCGTAAGGCTGCAAGGCTTCCAGGTCAATCTGATCTATTTGACGTAATTGCTTGTTCAAGTTTTGTAAAAACTGATATGGTTCAAAAGAGCAGCTTTCTTTCATAAATATCACCCCTTGCCCTTCCTACCTGTTCCTTACAACGATGCGAACTTTATATTTTCTTATATTACTACATCCGCAGAATGCTGGACATAGAAAAATGCCCTCCCCAAGTTTTCCCTAAGAGAAGGCATTTCACTTGAAAGCCTACAACTGCTTAAACTGAACCATGTTAATCATCCAACCATACGGATTCTTCGCGTTCTCATCCTTTTTCAGCAAGTATTCGATTTGATATTTTCCAATGAGCGGCGATTGATAGGTTCCGATAATGAAAATCTCATCTGCCGGTCTGTCCTCCGTGCTCAGCTTCAACTCTCCGTCATAGGAATGGAACGGAGATGGATAAATTTCTTCCATCGTATCCAGCGCTTTGTCATCGAAATAGAGCTTCATGGTCGCCTGGTCTTGTTTTTGATAGCTGTAAGCAGCGGTTGACAGCATCAGATTGGCAATTTGCAGCTTTTGACTGGGTGAACCAGCGAATTGATTGCGTTTGTACAGGTCAAAGAAATCATATAAGCGCTTCAATACGACTGCGTATTGCCCGCGTGTCACTTTTCCTTTTGGTTGAAAATAGCCGTCTGGACTCTCAAAAATCCGGTATTCCTTGATCAGGGTCGGATACGATGCTTTGGTGTCCAAATAGAGGCTAGGCACCTTCCAATTGTAAAAATCCTGGTAACGGGAAAGCACATCTTGCGGTTGGACATCCAAATCGTCGATGATCTTATTGGACAAGGCATGGAAGATCAGCATGCTGGCTTCCTCGCGATTTAAAGGCTGCTGGAGATGTGCACTCGCCACCCACCAATCCGCATTTCGCTTGGTGGCACTCAACATCGTTCCTTTTGTAGCAGACAGATGAAGATAGTAGAGCATGCTGGCGCCGGGACTGAAATCGACAAACTGCTTCTGTTGTACATAAAATAATTTGTCGATGTTGCCAACGGCCTGCCTCACTTCTGCAGCCAGCGGATAGCGAAAATCGAGCGAGACTGCGTTATTGGGATCGCTCAAATGGCCAAAAGATTTTTCCAGCACACGATTCAACAGCACAAGCGCTTCGCCCCGGGAAACCGGTTGATCCGGGTAAAAGTTGCCGCTTTTATTGGCATAAATGCCGAGGTCGGCCAACGCCTCTGCATATTCCTCCGCCCAGTGGCCATTCAGGTCACGATAAGAAGCGGCATTTGCCTGGGGGATTTGCAGTTGAACCGCGAACAGCATGAGGACAAACATCAAAATGGTGATTCTTTTTAACATGGAGTACCTCCCTTTCCCTTCTATCTCTACCAATTACTACTATACTCCACAAATGTGTTTCTTCCTGTCAAACTTGCTCGATTATTTGATCATGGTGCCCGTTTGATTGATTTGGCCGAGCACGCCGTCCTTTTTGACCGTAGCTCTGCCATTCACAAAGGGGGTGGCATAGTCAAACTGAAACGGGATCACTTGCTTCCCGTTCGCATCGATATAGCCAAACTTGCCTTCCTTTTTTACCAATGCCAATCCTCCTGAAAACGGCGTAGCGTGATCATACTGAAAAGGGATCACGACCTTGTCTTTTTCAAACCCTGTCCCTTTCCGAATATAGCCCCATTTCCCGGCCTGTTCTTTTGGTGCCAGCCGGACAACGGGTGCCGGCGCTGGCTTGACCGGCGGCTTCGTCTTTTTCACGGGAGCCTTTTTCGTCGTGGCTTTGGGCTTGGCAGCGGACTTTTTGGATGATGCAACAGTCTTGGCTGGCGCGGGTGCTGCAGTTGCGGCTGGCTTTGGCTGTACGGGAATCACTGCGGACGGAGCATGGGCAGATGACGGTGTCTCCGCAGCATTCGGTCCCGCATTCACGGATGCCCCCGCGGCATTTCCCGAGGCAGGAGGAACGGTAGGCATTGCTTGGGAAGGCAATCCTCCATCCTGTGGTGCAGCGGCCTCCTGCTGTGAGACATCGGCGGGTTTGGGCTGATCGATTCCCTGATTGCCGGGTGCGTTCCCTTGGCCACTTTCCTGGACGGCTGGCAGCTTGCTGCCGGATGCTTGTTCTTCTTCGCCCAACACGGCGAAAGCCAAGGTGCATGCCAGCAGAACCCCTGCAGCCGCAGCAGCACCCGCCCACATTTTCCGGTTCTTCCACACGGGGGATCGCGCTTCTGGCTTGATGCCCTCTTGATTGGACACGCAAACGAATATCTCCGCTTGCTGCCCCTCATATTCGGCCCATACCTTGACTGTCCCGGGAGCAAGCCCGCGAATGACCCCCTGATCCGGATGGACAACGGTGTTTGCACCCTCGACATGCCAGAGAACGCGATCCGAAACCTCCTCTTCTCTCCCATCCACCCAAATGCAGTAAGCTTTCAGCTCTTTGGCTTCACCTGGCTGCAGAGTGAGCGCAGCCGGTTCAATCATGAGCAGCTTGCGAAGCTCATACGCCTGCGGCAATGGCTCAGATGCATGCACAACAGTGATTTTTCCAGGAGACGCTGAAGCTGTTAGAGATTTCGCCTCGCACAAGGAAATGAGCCATTCCCCCATCTGCGGGCACAGCTCTGCGGTTCGGGCTGCCCATGCTCGTTCGAACAGCTGGGCAAGAGGTTCTCCCCAGTTTTTTCGCAAACTCGCCAACAGCTTTCGGTATCTCTCCCCATCTTTGTGCAGCTCCTGGGGAAAAAAATATCCCCGCGTCCGCGTGATCTGGCGAATTTGCGGGTCTATCCACCCCAGTATTTCGGCTAATAGCAATGCCCCGCTAACCCGGTCGGCATATGGCCCCCAGTGCTCATCACGGATTCCGTCTTGCGCCTTCCAGTCCGGATGATAGGCATGCTCCAGATCGACGAGTTCGATCGGGTATGCCGTGTCGTCCGGTTGCGGATGGAGACAAGGCAGGAGCAGATTCGCGGCAGTCAACCTTCCATGTGCCATGCCATGCTGTTCCAAGGTAGCCAAGGTTTCTGCCAGCGCTTTGGCCATCATCCATGCCTGCTGTCTGCTGATCGGCCGCTTCTCTTTGACGATATCCTGCCAGGTGGGACCATCGATCCAGGGCATGACGACAGCGTACATCAAATCCCTGTACACCGTGAGCAACTCCATATGTACTTGCGGAATCAGTACGATCCTGTTTGCCGCTTGCAATCCTTGCATATCCATGACAGCTCGCAGACGTTCTACCTGGGAGACTACAGAAGGAGTGCGATAGTGACGCAAAAACACTTTTAATGCGATGCGGGAATCATCTCTCTCCTCCGCAGCATGCAAGGCGTAGAGAAAGCTTTCCGTCCCTTCCTTCCGCATGATCATGCCGGGCTGATCCGGATTTTCAGCCCACACATACTCCCTGCCGTTGATGGAGACGGTCTCTCCCATTTTTGGCTGAAAAGACACGGTCATCCCTCCTTACGACCTGTATCGTGAACGCCTGGAACGGCACTTCGCTTCTATACCTATGAAGCTTTCTGACTTGACATACTGCTACTAAGGAAACATCCCAAAATATTAATTCCGAGACAAAAATACCAATAAAGCCCAGTTGTGTAAACGGATCAAGCGAAAATTAAGCCTTTCGCGCGAATAATTTCCTATTTTTGTGGTTCAAAAGCCTTCGTTCCCCCGTGCCATTCGACATAAAAACGTCGTGATACAGTCCTTTCATACTAGGATCAAAGTCACTGTCAATACGAGGGCTGTGGCCACATCAGAAAAAAACAGGCATACTCGACCCTTTTGGATGCGCACGCCTGTTTTTTCTCTTTCAACTTAACGCTTCAGCTCCATATCGATCCGCCTCCGCTGCGAAAAGGACAAGACCCGCTCATATCCGGCTTGCTCGAGTACCGCGATGGCATCCGCCACATGCTGTCCAAGATGGTCGGGAAAGTGTGCATCCGAGCTGGTAGTGACGGGAACCTGAAATCGTGCCAACACCTTCAGGAACGTCATGCTCGGGCACATCTCTTTGACGGGATAACGGTACAATAGGCCCGTATTGATCTCGGTCGCTACTCCGTTCTCTACAAGACTCCTCGCAATGCGCTCATACATGGGCAGTAGGAGTGCCTCTGCCGGCCGATAGCCAAATACCTTGAGATTATCCGGGTGTGCGGCAATATCGAAGAGACGGGACTTGATCCCTTGCTCCATGACGGCAAAGTATCGTTCGTACAAGGCGAGCAAGTCTGCACGCTGATAACGGTCCTGGGTCTCGGGATTATCAAAGCCCCAGCCATCCAGGAAATGCACAGAGCCAATGGTATGATCCCAGGGGTAATGCCGAATGACTCCGGCTAACTCTGCCTCTCCGCCGGGGAAGTAATCAAGCTCGATGCCGATCTTCAACTCTACCCCATCTGCTGCCCAATGCGCCTGCTCTCCCTGGAGAAAGGTCACGAATTCCTCCAGCGATGCCGTGCATACCTGCTCCAGCCATTGCTCCTGCAGCCGTCCCAATGGATCGTCGGCGACATGCATGTGGGTAAGATAGTAGTCCTTATACTCCTGAAAGCGATAGAGATGGTCCACGATACCCACCTGCACGATCCCCAGCTGTTTGGCACGCTTTCGGTAGAGGTCCAGCCATTCCCGAGAGTAGGCTCCCTTCATCATGCGCTGCTGCAAGAGGGCAAATGTCTGCTGCAGCCATGCTTCCGTATGCTTTTGCTCCTGCTGTTGTTCCATAAAAAAGCACAGCGCCTCCCCTGTACGCTGCAGCCAACGCAAAGAATACGGCCCTTCCTCCAGATGCACATGCATATCAATCATGACTGTTCACCTCCGGGTATGGCTGTCATCCAATGGACTCCCTTGGTTTCCATTTCTTTTTTCCATGCTTTTGGACAGGGTTGATCACAGATGACCATATCGATGGCATCGAGCCCCGCGATCTGGCAAAACGCATGGACACCGATTTTGCTGTGATCCGCCAGCACGATCACTTCTTTGGCCACTTGAATCATCACTTGCGACAGGAGCGATTCATTCAGATCGTAATCACTGATCCCCCAGCGTAACGAAATGCCCCCAATCGAGATAAAGGCTTTGTCCACGGAAAACTGCTCCAGCATTTTCGCACTGCTTTGTCCGCTAATCGCTTGCTGCTCTGCATTGATCTCTCCGCCAAGCATGATGAGCTTCCCCGTGAAGCGCTGCTGGTTGAGCAGCTCGGTCAGTACAGCGGCTACCGGCAGTGAATTCGTGATCAGCGTCAATCGTCTTCGCCCCTGGATCGCTTTCGCCAGCTCCAGTACGGTCGTCCCCGTGTCAATGACCACCGTATCGCCATCCTTGAGCAGCTGCGCAGCTGTTTTTCCGATCATTTCCTTTTCCGCGCTGTACAGCACCTGTCTTTGATGGTACGGCGGTTCTCCGTTGTCATACGATTTCAGTACCGCGCCGCCATAGACCCGCTTCAGCTTGCCCATTCGCTCCAGCGCATCTAGATCACGGCGAATCGTCTCCTCCGAGACCTGGAAACGCCCAGCCAATGTCACGACCTTTACTTTTCCGGTTTGATTGCATTCTTCCAGAATGGCCATTTTTCGTTCTTCTGCTAAAAGTGACAAACCGTTTGCTCCCTTCTCCCTCTCCTTCAGACGCTCAATCCAACGGGACACACTCACTCTCCGGGATGAATACGCGCACATCCATGCCTTCATGAATGTCGTGCTGGCTGGATGTATTGAGCATATCGACATGAAGGGGGATGCCGTTGGCTACGATCTGCGCCCGTATCACATTGCCTTTCAGCGTCTTCTCTCTCACTTTTCCTGTGAAGTGCCAGCCGGTTTCCCGTACGTCCGGTGCATCAATCGGCAGGAGCCGGATCACTTCAGGCCGCACTGCATAGCTGCCTGTGCGCTGCTCTGCCACAAGGCTCTTCCAATCAGCGGCATTCAGGACATTGTAGCTTCCGATAAACCGAGCTACGAATTCATTGGCTGGAGAGCGGTAGATTTCGTCCGGAGTGCCTGCCTGGACAATCCTGCCTTGATCCATGATGAAGATGTGATCCGAGACGGTCATCGCTTCTTCCTGGTCATGTGTCACAAAGACCGTCGTAATCGAGAGCGCCTTTTGAATGCGGCGAAGCTCCATTTGCAGGTTTTTTCGGATTTTGGCATCCAGCGCGCTCAGCGGCTCATCCAGCAGCAGGATTTTGGGCTCGACCACCAGCGAACGCGCCAGCGCTACCCGCTGCTGCTGCCCGCCGGAGAGCTGATGGGGATACTGTTGCTCCCTCCCCGTCAAATCCACCAGCCTGATGATCTGCTCGACTTTTTCCGTGTAGACACGCTTTTCAAGCCCCTTCATCTTCAAGCCAAAGGCGATATTGTCAAAGACCGTCAAATTGGGGAACAGGGCATAGGATTGAAAGACCATACCTACCTCCCGTTCCTTTGGCGAACGGTTCGTAATGTCGGTCTCCCCCACGATCATTTTCCCGCCTGGCTCGATATCCGTAAGACCCGCGATGCATCGCAGCAAGGTGCTTTTCCCGCATCCGCTCGGCCCCAGAAGAGTGACGAGCGCCCCTTTCTCGATCGTGAGGGACACCTCTTTCAGCACCTGTTCCTGATGATATCGCTTGGAAACTTGTTCAATGCGGACGTAGCTCATGTCCGACCCTCCTTTGCCGATCGTCCCAGACGCAGCACAACGGCAGATATGATGCTGATGAAAATGAAGTAACAGACCACAATGGAGCTGGCGAGATGGCCATTTTCCTCCATCCGGCGGACCAGATAGACCTGGATCATCTCATAGTGGCCGCCGATTAACAGATTGGCCAGCACGAATTCGCCAAACAGGATGGAGAAGGAAAGCAGCGTCGCGACGAGTACCCCCGGTAAAATGTTGGGAAACACGACCAGCCAAAAGCCTTTCAGCTTGCTCGCCCCGAGCAGCTCGGCCGCATCCAGAAGCGAGATGGCGTCCACCGTCCGCATGCTGTTGCGAATGCCTTGGTACATGTAGGGCAGGATCGCAACGAAGTAAGCGCCGATCACGAGCCATACGCTTCCCGATAAGGCAAACGGCCCTTGGGAATAGATCGTGATCAGTCCCACGGCAGTGACCACCGGCGGCACTGCATACGGCAGCATCGCGATGCCCTGCAACAGCCGCTCCAGCCGCGGCAGATAGACCGTCACGGCAAAAACGGTGATGACCATCACCACCAGGCTGATCAGGATCGTCACGATACAGACGAAAAGCGTCCGGCCAAGCGCATCGATAAAGCGCGGATCGGAGACGAGCTCCCCATACCACTTCCCTGTGTACCCTTCCGGCAGGACTGTCCGATACCAGTCGGTCGAGATCGAATACAGAAAGGTCGCCAATAACGGTATGAACAAATAAAGGAGAACGATTGCAGTGAGCGCCTTATGCCACAGCAGTCTGTTTTTCATCGCAAGTCCCTCCTTACCCGACGCATCATCCGTTCATTCACCCACATGGCTGCGATCATCGTGATGGCAAGGATCACCGCAAGTGCGCCGGCGAGCTCCGGCCGTGTCATCACGTCTCCCGCCACCAAGGCACCGATGCGGATCGACAGCAAGTTAAAGTTACTGCCGACGAGTGCATAGGCAGTCGCATATGCTCCCATCGAATTGGCAAAAAGGATGCTGAAGGTTCCGACCAATCCAGGCATGATCACCGGAATGCCGATATGCCGCCAAAATTGGAAGGAGGAGGCGCCCAAGAGCGCTGCCGCTTCCTTCCACTGCTCCTGGATCGCAAAATAGGTCGGATACAGCAAGAGGATGGCAAGGGGAATCTGAAAGTAGACATAGACGAGCGCTAATCCGATCCAGCTGTATAAATCAAATTCGGCCAGGATGTCCCAGCCCATTTTCTGAAACAACAAGGTGAACAGTCCGTTGTTGCCCAGCAGGACCACATAGGCAAATGCCAAAGGAACACCTGCAAAATTGGAGGTCATATTTGAAAAGAGCAGGATTTTTTCCCGCAGACTCGTCGGAAAGCGGGTCAACGAGTATGCGGCAAAGATGGCCACAAGGATGCCCACCAGACTGGAGTATAGCGAGATCAGCACGCTGTTTTTCAAACCGGTCAAATAGTACTTGCTGGTCAACGCCGTCACGTACTGCGCGAAAGTCCAGCCTTTCCCTTCATCTCCACGGAAGCTGTCCATCACCATGACCGCCAACGGCATGAGCTCAAAGGCTATAATGATCAAGACAAACGGCACCAGCACCAGCGCGATCATTCGCAAGTTGGTTTGTGTACGCATGTTACATTTCCCCTTTAGACAGATGTCCTCCGCGGTGGGAGGACATCGCCAAATGCAAGCTATACCGCAAAAAACGGCCACTCATAAGAAATCATCTCATCAGAGGGTGCTAAACCCAGCAGCTGGCAGATCAAGGGTGCGACGGCCAATTGTGGGTGTTGCCCTTCATAGATTCCCGGCTGTATGTGCTGGCCGATGACATACAACGGGACATGACGTTCATCATCCCCGGTCCCGCCATGCAAGCCATCCCGATTCATTCCATGATCAGCGGTCACCACGATGGAGTACCCCTCTTCCATCCAGTGCGGCAGCAGATTGGCGAGCAGCGTATCCATCTCGATCGCTTTTCCCCGGTATTGCTTGGAGTCCGAGCCGAAGAGATGCCCTGCGTGATCAATGCCCATCGGATGGATATAAAGAAAATGAGGATCATAAGTTCTCCGCAGGTATTCGGCATCGATGAGCAGATGGGAATCGGGATAAGGATCTTCAAAATAAAAGGAACCGTATTGAATCGTGTTCTCCGGATTTGCCTGATGGCGATCGAGGAGATGGTGGAAAGGTGCCCGGTTGTACAGCTCACTCACCCAATAATAGGCGGCTGCCGCATTTCGCAAACCATGCTCCTTCGCAAGCTGAAACAAGCTTTTCTGCCCAGATTTTCGGACCACCTGATTGGACGTAATCCCATTCTTCCAGCTTGGCGTGCCCGTCAGCAGCACTTCGTAAAGCGGACGGGAGAGGCTCGGCAGCTCGGATAATACCTGGCACCGCGCCGCCTTTCCTTTTTCCACGAGGTGATTCACATAGCCCATCTGGGTAATGGCGGTTTCATACTGCAAGCCATCGACGACCACCATGATCACTTTTTTGTTCATGGCCGGCCGCCTATTTCATATTGGCAAGCACTTGCTCTTGCCACAGCTGTGGAAGCTTTTTCGCTGTTTCTTCCCATGCTTTGTAATCCAAGACTGGCTTCGCATTCTTATATTGCTCTTTCGCGATAAGCTTGCTTGCGACGTCGTCCGGCAGTTTGACGCTGTCGCGAATCGGACGGGCATAGCCTTTGGCCAGATTGATTTGCCCTGCGTCGCTTAAGATGTATTCTCTCGTGAGCATCGCTGCATGTGGATGCGGCGCATATTTGTTGATGATCGTGGCATAGCCGCTTACGACACTGCCCTCGCTCGGAATGGACACTTCAAAACGGTTCGAATCGATCTGATCACGGTAGCCCAATGCGTTAAAGTCCCACAAAAAGGCAACTTCGACTTCGCCCTTTTCAAAGTTGGCTACCTTTACCTCTGCCAAAGACAGTCGCCCTTGCTTGGCCAATTCGGCAAAGAAATCGATGCCCGGCTGAATGTTCTTCTCATCGCCGCCAAAAGCCATTGCCGCAGCAAGCACGGCCATCTGCGCTTGCGCCGCTTTCATCACATCGCCCACCGCTACTTTGTAATCGCCCTTTTTGAGATCGTCCCATGATTTTGGCGGGTTTTTCACCAGTTCTTTGTTCGTGATCGTGGCAATCGTTCCTTGATAGCCTACGATCCAATGACCTTCACTGTCTTTGGCCCATGTCGGGATCTCATCCCAATAGGAGGTTTTATACGGCTGTGTCACTCCTTTTTCCACAGCCACCGGGCCAAACGCGATTCCGACATCCCCGATATCCGCTGTCGGGTTGTTCTTCTCTGCTTCAAATTTGGCGATCTCTTCCGCGGAGGACATGTCCGTATCCGTATGCTTCAAGCCGTACTTGCTGCCCAAGTCTGTCCATGTGTCTTTCCAGTTCGCCCAAGAATCGGGCATTCCCACACTGACGACTTCCCCTTCTTGCTTCGCTTTTGTCTCGATGTCGGCCAAGCTCAATGCGGCAGTTGGTTGAGGCGATGCGGTGTTCTCAGCCGTTGTGGTTGTCCCTCCTCCCGGTGCGCTATTGCTTCCACAAGCCGACACTGCCAATGCGAGCGTCCCTACCAATCCGGCCAACATGCTCCTCTTTGCTAGCTTCATTACGTTATTCACTCTCATCCCTCCATCAGTCTCCTTACTTGTTCTTATGTGAGTTTTTTTGGGTTTATGTAGTTTTCTGTGTAATTTCAGTCTAGTGTTGGGTTGTGAAGGTGGGATGGGGAAGAGGTTAATAGAATGTAAAAAAAGGGTAATAAAAAAACCGCCTCTCTTAAAAGAGAGCGGTTATGGTAAACTTCGACTCTTATCTTCATTTACAATTTGATCTGCTCATGATACCGATCGACTGCTGCCCGGATGGCTTGCAGCACGGCTCCCTGGCCAGGAGCCAGAAAGTGTTCGGAAACGACCTGATGAATGTCCGCGAAGCCTTGATCGACCCGCATGCCCCTCAGCAGCTCGGCGAGAAATTCGCTTGTTTTTTCCATGAGAAACGTAAAGCCGGCGTCTACAATGACTTGCTGCTCCACATCAATGATCAGGATGCAACCGATCATGGTGTACGCTTCAAAAAGCGGCGTGCCCTTGGGCATTTGCGCAAAGCCGGCAGTCAGTACCGTTTTCTTTTTTGCTGGGTGTGCAGTCATGGAATCCTCCCAATCTTCGCTTTACAGGGGCAGCGCAACCTCGACCGTCGTGCCTTGATTCGGTTGGCTGGTCAGTCGGATGCTTCCTTGGTGATTTTCAATAATTCTCCGACTCACCATGAATCCCAGGCCTGTCCCTGAATCCTTGGTGGTAAAAAACGGTTCTCCCAGCCTCCGAATCATCTCTTCCGGAATCCCGCAGCCATTGTCAATGAACTGAATGATGACCCGATCCGTGTCCTTCCACACCTTGATGGATATGGTGCCGCCGTCCGGCATGGCCTCGATTGCGTTCTTCAGAAAATTCAGGAAAGCCTGCTTCAATTGATTTTCATCGCAGCGAATCCACTGCACATTGTCATCGACTTCCACCGAGATTTGCACATTTTTGATGATGGCTTCTGTATCGATCAATGTCACGACGTGATTGATCAGCGTATGTAAATTCCGCTCCTGAAATGCGGATGTTTGCGGCTTGGCAAGGACAAGCAGCTCGCTGACGATCAGCTCAATGCGTGCCAGCTCGGAGGACATGATGGAGAAATACTCCTGTTTTTGCTGATTGCCCGATTGCATCAATTGCAAAAATCCTTTCAGGGCAGTGAGCGGATTGCGAATCTCATGCGCGATTCCCGCAGCCAGCTGTCCCACCAATGTCAACTTTTCCGAGTTTTGCAGCAGCTCCTGGGTTTTCATTCTTTCTGTAATATCTCGCGCCACCGCGATGATTTCCTGAATCCGCCCCGTCCGCGGATCCATCACTGGCTTTCCGAGGATTTCAAACCAGGTATAGGCTCCCCATTTGGTCCGCAATCGACAGGTCACGGTATACGATTTCTTCTCCAGAAAGGAAGCGCGCAGCTCTTTCAGATGAAACTGGACGCGCTCATCCGGATGGAAATACTGCCATACATACTGGCCAACCATCTCCCGCGGCTCATACCCCAAGACTGTCTGGCAGGCTGGGGAAATATAGAGACACTTTCCTTCCAAGGAGATTTTCGCGATCATATCCAAGGTATTTTCCGTAATGAGCTGGTATTTTTCATCCTGAGAGAGTGCGGTTGCCAATCCATAGATACCGACAACTTGCCCCTCTATGATAGCCGGGAAATTCTTCATCAAAATGGTCAGGTACATACCTGTTTTATGAAGAATCGTAGTTTCATAGGTGACCGTCTCCCCTTCTGCAGCCCTTTGCAAGAATCGGCTCGCGTTCTCCCGTTCTTCCGGAATGATCATCTGCTGAAGGACATGTCCCTCCCATTCTTTGGCGGGATAACCGGTCAAGAATTCACACTGTGGATTTGCATGCAGGATTGTGCCATACAAATCCATTGCAAAGACTGCATCTGGATGACTGTCAAAGAGAGCCCGATCAATCTGTTCTTTTTGTAAGTGCTCTCTGAGTATCGGCTTTCTATGCAAGTGATCATGGGCAGCAATACTCTCATTCATACCGCTTCGCTCACCCTGCCTTTCTTTCTATCCATAAATGCCTCTCTCGAAGCCAGATCAAATCCACTCTTTTGCCCAAATAAAAATGGCCTTTCCTCGAATTTCTGGAAATAGCCATTGGTCCAATCGTAGTCAGATCCTTTCGGTAACCCGGCCATCCTAGTTTTCACAACCTTAGATCCGTGGCTTTGCGTCCTCTTCTTTCAAAGAGTTTGCCTTTATCGAGCGATTCAATTGATAACCGTACATCTAGTCTTCATTATACATCGCTTGGCTAGCTTTTCAATGATTGGATTCCTACAATTTTCGCGGAAACTCCCCATTACACAAAGAAAGTAGGAAAGGCAGATCAATCCCTTTTCCTACTTTTTTCCTAGTGCGACAAGCCCTGTTGCACATGCTGCCATTACAGATTCCCTGTATATCAAGATGTGCTATTTACTAGAATCCGGTATTTCTCTTCTACAAGTTTAGGCTTGGTAGACCTTCTTTCCTTCCACCCAAGTCGCAAGAACCTTCATGTCAGCGGAAAGCAGCACCAGATCCGCATCTTTTCCTTTTGCAATGCTTCCTTTATGGTCAGCAATTCCCAATTTTTGTGCCTGATTGATCGAAACATGACGAATGGCCTGCTCCAGCGGCATGTTGGCAAAGCGCATCAGGTTGGCCAAGGCGACGTCCATGGTCAGGACACTTCCTGCCAGTACACCGTCAGCCAGTCGGGCTTCATTCCCTCTCACAATCACTTCCTGCCCGCCCAGATCATACGTCCCGTCAGCCAGGCCAGCCGCCCGCATGGCATCCGTGATCAGCATGATTTGTTCGGGGGTGCAAATCTTGGTGAGCAGGCGAATGAATTCCGGTGCCAGGTGAATGCCGTCCGCGATCAGGTCAAACGTCATCTCCGGTGTCTCCATGACCAGACCGATGACATTCGGATTGCGGTGATGCAGCCCTTTCATGGCGTTGCCCAGATGTGTCGCGTGGCTGACGCCTTTTTTCAGGCAGCATACGCCGCCATGATAGTCGAGGGTGGAATGCCCTACGGAAACAATAATCCCCTGCTCCTTCAATCTTGCAAATACACGATCATCTTCGATCAGCTCGGGAGCCAATGTAATGAGCTTGATCAGACCGGGCCTTGCCGTCTCCAAAATCTGTTCGATATTCGCCAGCGTGGCCGGCTCAATCCAGTCACCGTTTTGCGCGCCTTTCAACTCAGGATGAATGAAC
The DNA here is from genome assembly GCF_004521915.1 of Brevibacillus migulae. Classification (GTDB taxonomy): domain Bacteria; phylum Bacillota; class Bacilli; order Brevibacillales; family Brevibacillaceae; genus Brevibacillus_F; species Brevibacillus_F migulae. Next base: position 88,581 of record NZ_SDKD01000018.1, read on the forward strand.
GGTCCTTCCATATGAACCCCGAGCACGGCTGCCCCTCCGGTTTCGGGCAGCTGGTTATAAAACTGCAGTACATCCACGGTGGCGTCCATCGGCGCTGTCATGGTAGTCGCCAATAGGCCCGTCGTCCCGTGCGCTGCATGAAATTGGCAGATCGCTTGTACAGCTTCCACAGACTTGTCCATAAAATCACTGCCTGCTCCGCCGTGAACATGCAAATCGATAAATCCGGGCACAAGCACCGCTCCTTGGCCGTCGAAGGTGTCTTCACAGCTCTCGCCCGTATCCTCGCCTGCATACGCAATTTTGCCGTCCTGAATCATCAAGACGGCATTGGACAATACTCCGGACTCCATGACAATCGTGACATTGGTTATTTTCTGACTCAGCTTCGCTGGCATCTCTCACACTTCCTTTTGGCTTGCTTCGGCAAAACATGATTTCTCCTGCGTGGATGCAGCTGCGCATCCTTTTTCCATCCTTATCATACTACCGGACGAAAACAGTTTCAAAACCATTTTCCCACCCGCTATTTCACCGCTCCGGCCGTCAGCCCCTCCATGAATTGCTTCGAGGCCAGCAGGAAGACGATGATCATCGGCAGTGCCGACAGGGTCAATCCCGCAAACAGCAGGCTCCAATCCGCCTCATATTCACCAAAGAGGCTGAGCATCCCGATCGGAATCGTCTTCAGTGCGTCCTTTTGGATAAAGATCAATGGAAAGAAGAAATCGTTCCATGCAGAAATGAAATTGATGATCATCACGGTGCCGAGTGCGGGCCGGACGAGAGGCAGCAGGATCCGCCAAAAAACCTGGAAGTGATTGCAGCCATCGATCCGGGCTGCTTCCTCCAATTCAATCGGAAGCGTACGCAAAAAACCGGTCAGGATAAAAACCGATAGCGGAATGCCGCTGCCCGTGTACAGCAGGATCAACGACCAGAGGGAATTCAGCAGGCCCAGCTCCTTCATTAACAAAAAGAGCGGTACTATCCCAAGCTTGATCGGGATCATCAAACCTAACAGAAAGAAGAAATAGAGGAAGCCATTCCAGCGAAAGGAAAACCGCGCAAGGTAAAAGGCAGCCAGCGAGGCGAAGATCAGGGTCAAGATAACGGATGCCACGCTGACAAGGATGCTGTTGGTGAGATAATCGGCAAACGGGACGGTCTCCCACAGCTTGCGGTAGTTGGTGAATGAAAAGGTGGCGGGCAGTCCAAGCGGATCCATATAGATTTCAGCGGTCGTTTTAAAGGAATTTACGATCATCAGCCAGATTGGATAGATGGACAGCAGGACGAACAGATAGGCTAGCAAGTATTGCAGTGAGCGTGCGCCAATCCTCGTATTCACTTGAAACATCACCTCCCTTGGGCGAATGGACTTTCACTAGTGCTGGACCTCGCGTTTCCGCAGCAGATAGAGGGAGATGGCCGAGACGGACGCGACGATCAGAAAGAGGACAACAGCCAAGGCCGAACCGAGACCAATCGCCACCGTATCCGTGCCTCCAGCCCCGCCGAAGGCTAACCGATAAAAATAGACGGCCAGCGTATCTGTGGAGTAAACCGGTTCGCCCATGGATCCCTGCATCGCATAGACAAGCTCAAACGCTTCAAAAGCTTGAATGAAGGTCAATACGCTCATGATCGTAATCGATGGCATGCAGAGCGGCAGGACGACGCTTCGCAGCAGCCGCAAGCGATTGGCCCCGTCCAGACGTGCCGCCTCAATCAGCTCCGCAGGGATCGATTGCAGACCAGCAAGGAACACCAGGACAGCAAAGCCGATCCCAAACCAGCAGTTGACCAAAATGATCGCGTACAGCGCTGTATCGGGATCCCCCAACCACGGCTTTGCCCAAGATTCCAAGCCAAGCTTGCCCAAGAAGGTGTTGAGTGCGCCGAAGTTGGGGTTTAAAATGAGCTTCCATAAAAATCCAACAATAATGACAGAGAGGAGGCGCGGGAGAAAATAGGCGGCTTTTAACAGCTCCGCCCCCCTGATTTTCCGGTAAATGATATAGGCCAAAAGAAAACCGAGGCCGTTTTGCACGATCATTTCGATCACGAAGTAAATGAGATTGTGCTGGATCGCCCGCCAAAACATCTCGTTGAAGGGCTCTTTTGTGAACAGCGTGGTGAAATTTTCCAGACCGACAAAAGCACCCTTGGCGATTCCCTTCCAGTCATAAAGGCTATACGAGAAGGCTGAAAACAGCGGATACAAGACAAACATCACATACAGAATCAAAGCAGGAAGCGGAAAAAGGTGGATCAACCATGAACGCTTGCTTTTTGCCATCCTCTTTTCCTCCTTCCCTCAGTCTTTGATACAACCACTCGGTCACGTCTATTTTTTCAGCGGTGCAAACCAGGTTTCTGCCGATTTTTCCACTTCCTGTGTCACTTGTTCCGGTGTCAGCTGATCCAGATACAAGGCTTGCAAGGAAGTTTCCAGCGTCACCTTGGTCGTCGGGTTTCCTTGGCTCAGATGCACGACCATCAGATAAGGGGTGGCACTGCTTTGCGCCAGCTCAGCCATTTTGTTCACCAAGGGATCGCTGGATTGCACGCCGGGAACAGCACTGATCCGTTTCAGCTCATTGGCGAAAATCTCTCCGAATGTCTTGGTCGTCATAAATTCCATGAACTTGAGCGCCTCTGCCTTGTGCTTCGATTTGGCGTTGACCCCGTACGAGCCGTCTACCCATGTCGTGATGACTTGTTTGCCATCATCAGTCGGCATTGGGAAGAAGTCGATCTTCAGGTCCGGATTCAATTGGCGAATGCCTTCCAGCTCAAACGAGCCATTGATGAACATCGCCGCTTTTCCGGTAGCAAACAGCGCACGCAGATCGGTTAATTCAAGACCCGTAAAATTTTCCGGGAAATAAGTCGTTAGCTCCTTCATCCGCTGAACGGAAAGCAGAAACTCCGGAGAAGTCAGATTGGTCTCGCCTTTTAACAGCTTTTCGACAAAACCGTTACCATTGTACGCACCAGGAGCGATTACGCCATGGCTTAAGGACAGCAGCCAGCCTTCCTTGGAACCAAAGGCAAAAGGCGTGATCCCCTTCTCTTTCAATGTCTTGGAGACCTGGATCAGCTCATCCCAGCTTTTTGGCTCTTGCAGTCCGTTTTGTTCAAAAAGATCCTTATTATAGTAAATCTGGGTGGAATTTATTGACAATGGAACGCCGTACACTTTCCCATCCTTGCCTGTCGAAGCTGCCAGGAAATCTTTCGGAAACTGCTCCAGCCCTTTCACCCCGTCCAGCGGCTCCAGATAGCCCGCATCAGCCAGCGCGATGCCTGTCGCATACGGACGCAGCTGGAGAATATCCGGACCACTGTCGCTTTGGAGTGCGGTGTTCAAGATGGTGTTGTATTCCGTCGCTTTGAATGGTTTGAAATTGATTTTGATCCCGGGATTCTCCTTCTCAAATGCCTGGATGATCTTTTCATAGCCGGCCACATCCTCTACCCGCCAGCTATGCATCTCCAGCACGACCTGCTCCCCTGACGGACTTTGCTGCTGTGGCGTTTCGCCGCTCGGTGCCGTATTCTGCGAACCGGAACCACCCGAGCATGCTGATACGAAAAGAGAAGCTGCGAGTGCCACCGTCGTGAATGCATGAAGACCTCGTTTTTTCATCCATTTCTTCCCCCTTTTATTCATCCATCCGGCTCGTCACCGCATGGAGCCGAATCCAAGCCCTTTCATCACCTCATCATGCAGGGCGGGTCTCCATGCTCTCAACTTGTGATCCCGCCCCATATGCACCGCATTGGTAAGCAAGATGATGGCCACATCCTGCACCGGATCGATCCAGATGCTCGTGCCAGTGAATCCGGTATGCCCATAGCTCGCCTGGCTAAACAGGCTGCCGCAGCTGGTCAGCTCCGCTCCGTGATTGCTCTCCCAGCCAAGCCCGCGGTGTCCACCGGCTCCATCGGTATGGCAGCGAGTCGCATACTCTCTCCATGGCGGCCGGAACAGCTTGCCTTCTCCATAAAGCCAACATCGGACATACCGGACCAGGTCATCGGCCGTTGCAAATAGGCCGGCATGTCCCGCGACCCCTCCCATCCGATGGGCTTTCTCATCATGTACTACGCCTTGCAAATAATCACCTTGACGGATGCAATATTCCGTAGCCGCGATCCTGCCTGACAGTCGCTCCTTTTCCGGGCGATAGCATGTGTGATGCATCCCTAATGGGGTATGTACCAATCCTTTGGCAAGCTGCGCCAACGTTTGCCCGGTTACCTTCTCCATGATCAGCCCAAGGAGGATCATGCCGAGATCGCTATACACGACTTTCACGCCCGGAGGATTCAGCATGGCTTGCTGAAAGATACTCTCGGGCAGCTGCAAGTGTCCGTCCCGACGCTTATCCGGCAAGTCTGCGGGAAGTCCGGACGTGTGCAGCAGCAGCTGTCCGACGGTGATCATCCGTTTTTCCGGTGGACAAGCAGGGAAAAATCGCCCCACTGTATCGGTTAGCCGCAGCTCACCAGCCTGCATCAGGCAGAGTGTCACCGGCAACGTAGCCACGACCTTGGTCAAAGAAGCGAGGTCATATAATGTATGGGCATCAACAGGCTGGGGAGCGGCCAGATTCGTCACGCCGCAATCGATGGTGCAGTGCAATTTCCCCTGATGGAGCACACGCAGGGAAGCGCCGGGAATCATGCTTGACCGGATCCAGCTTTGCAATCGCTCAATGGCTTGTTCCACTTTTTTCTCCCCCTCCCTCAGGTGCGCTTCGTGCGGCTAACGGCCCCTCTCGTCCGTTCCAGCACCGGAATGATTGACTCATGCTTGTTTCGCACCAAAGCGATAAACAGGATGTCGATCACATTGAGCTGGGCGATTCGCGATGCCATCGCGCCGCTGCGGATGCTTTTCTCTACCGTGCTGGTAAACAGGCGAATATCCGCCAATTCGGCGACAGGCGACGGGCCAAACTTGGTTAGGCTTATCACTGTGGCTCCTTGCTTTTTCGCCTCCGTCAGCGACTGGATCACATCCTCCGTCTGCCCGGAGTAGGAAATGCCGATTGCTGCATCCTTTTCCGTCAAGCTCACCGCCGAGGTCAGCTGTGCATGGAAATCGGAATGGGCTTCACACCACATGTTGATCCGCGACAGCTTCTGTCTGATGTCAGCCGCGATGACCGCCGACGCGCCTACCCCATATACATCGATTTTTCTGGCGTGCGAGAGGACATCTGCTGCCCGCTGCACTTCTTCTACCGATAAAACCGAGATGGTGTCCTGGATGGATTGGATGTTGTTGCGGCTGACCGATTGAATCAAGGCTTCCATGCTTCCCTGCATCACGATGTCCTGATAGCTGCCGCTCGAAGAAGCCTGGATCGTCAAATCCCCGGCGATCCGCAGCTTCATTTCCTGATAGCCCTTCATCCCGAGCGAGCGGGTCAGCCGGATCACAGTCGCTTCGGACACACCGCTTAATTCAGCCAGCTTTTGCACGGATAATTGCACCACTTTTTCCGGATGTGCCAAAATATAGGCCGCTACCCTTCTTTCCGATGGCTTGAGCTCCTCCAACATGGTCTGCAGGCTGATGAGTCCTCCATTCATAGCACGGACACCTTTCGCGAAAGAATAGGCTGTTTACGAAATAATATTTCGTTCAGCCGAGATTATTCGCCAAATTTTGTTACGTGGTTCGTTTTATGAAAATTTCGTATATTTTTTCGTTTCCGATTCAACTCTGGGCTTTTCCTACATATGTTGGTAGAAATACAAGCATATCAATGTGAGGGGGAGCATGTCATGAATCAGCTTCGTCTGCTTGCCGTCTTTCTTTTTGCTTCATTCCTTTACTTGGCCTGCAATGGACAACCTGTGTTCGCGGAAGGGACCAAACCGGTTCATATCGAGGTCGACGCCAGCGTGCTTGGCTATGAACCCAGCTTTTCCTACAAAATTGTAAAAGACCGGTTGCTGGTACAAGCTGCCGCCTTCCTTACAGCGATCGATGCGGCTGAAGCGCATGACCCTCACTGGAATACCGTCACGATCAGCAAAGACGGGAAGCGCATCCAATTGACAGCAGGCGTTCCCGTCGCCCACATAAACGGAAAAAATGTAACGATGGAGGTCGCCCCCGAACTCGTCAAGGGTGAGCTCCTGATCCCACTGCGAGCAACCAGCCAAGCCCTGGGGGTAGATGTGGAATGGAATCCCGCTTATCGTGCGGCCATCTTGTCCACCCAGCAGCGAAGTCCCGGTATCGTGGACAAGCAAATGCTTTCGCTTGCCAAGGAAGGACGTGTCAAAGCGATACCATTTTCATTGGGCAGCTCCCGCCAGCAGATCGAACAAGCATGGGGCAAGCCTTTCGATTCCTACTACTATGAAGGAGGCAAATTTTTCGCCTATCAAAGCTGCTCATGCTCTGTCTTTTATGATCAGCATGATCAAGCGGCCATCTTTGACCTTCCTGCGAAAAAAATCGGAGTCTTGCGGGCAGAGGATGTGCGCCGCATCCTTGGAAAACCAAAGTGGGAGGAAGAAAGCGCGACACACAGCGAGTATTTGCTGAATTACCCGATCGGCGAATACGCACTGACCTTTTTCTCAACCTTTCGGGAAGGATCGATTATGTCGCTCTGGCTGCAAAAGCAGCACCTGGATTCATAATATGGTTTGACATTGCCGTTGCGTCAAGCCTTACACTCCTTTGCAGAACCCATGTAAGACCAAAAGGAGTGATTTTATGAAAAGCATCCTGATCAAGGATTGTACGATTCTCACCATGACAGAGGCAGACGAGCCTGTGGCAGGTGATCTGTTCATCCGCGACGGAAAAATTGCCGCGATCGGATCAGCGCTCACCATGGAAGCCGATGAAGTCATCCAGGCAAAAGGTATGGCTGCGATGCCAGGGCTGATCAATGCCCACAATCATACGCCGATGTCGCTTTTGCGCGGCTTTTCCGATGACTTGATCCTGATGGACTGGCTGGAGAAAAAGATGCTGCCTGCCGAAGCACGGATGAATGAAGAAGATATTTACTGGGGATCACAGCTGGCCATGGCCGAGATGATCCGCTCCGGGACGACCGCATTCGCCGATATGTACATCCATATGAATGAGATCGCCACCGCCATTCAAGAAAACGGGATGCGCGCTTCCCTGACCCGAGGACTCGTCTTTTTCGAGGATGATGGCGGACGCCGCATGCAAGAAGCGATCGACCTGGTGGACAGATGGTCAGGAGCGGCAAACGGCCGGATCACCACGATGTTTGGCCCGCACGCTCCCTATACCTGCCCCCCTGAGCCGTTGCGCGAGGTCATCGAGCTAGCCCGCAAACGCCAAGTATCGCTCCATATCCATCTGGCGGAGACCAAGGAAGAGATCGTCAAAATCAGAGAGAAGTACGGACAGACCCCGACGGAATATTTGTACCATCTGGGCATGTTTGACCATACGCACGTGCTTTTGGCGCACAGCGTTCATCTCAATCGGCGCGATATCGGGTACTTGAAGGGTATGCGGGGAGGCATCGCCCATAACCCGGTCAGCAATCTGAAGCTGGGCTGCGGGATCGCCCCCATCACCGATATGGACATGCAAGGCATCACGGTAGGCTTGGGTACGGACGGAGCCGGAAGCGCCACGACGCTGGATATGTTTGCCGAGATCAAGGCTGCGTGCTGGCTGCAAAAGCTGGATTACGGGGATCCGACCCGCCTGCCAGCCAAGCGTGCCCTGCAGATGGCGACGATCGAAAGCGCCAAACTGCTCGGGATCGATCATCAGGTAGGGACGCTGGAGGTCGGGAAACAGGCCGATCTGATCCTGATCGATCTGCAAAAGCCGCACCTGCAGCCTGTCCATAATGTGTATGCCTTGCTCGCCTACAGCGCTACCGGTGCGGATGTTGACACCACGATCGTTGATGGGCGGATTCTCATGCGTCACAGACAGCTTCTCACGATCAACGAAGAGGAGCTGTACAGGCAAGTGACGGCACGGATCCCTCGTCTGGTCGAGGGGCTCTAGGATAAGCAAAGAGAGGACGATCATTCGCCCTCTCTTTTTTCTTGAAATCTCAGCTAATACGGGTATATCCGGTATTCTCGATGATGAGTTGATGTGACTTGGCGATCCATTCCGCTCGATACCCTGCCGTGCCGCTTGCGTCTGGCAGCGCCATTTGACGGCCGTTCAATGCGTTGACCAAAATTTCCACGTCGACATACGGCTGATTGTCGATCACTTGTACAGGAAATGGCTCGGTTAACGCTTGTCCTGCAACCTTCAGCACATAACTGCTGTCGGCAACCTTCTCTACTTCACCCACACGTTCCAAGACTTGCAACGGAAAACAATTGCGTCCCGTCCGTTGATTGTTGGAGAGGATGGGCAGAGCCGCTAGGGAAAGCTCCTCTCTTTTCGCGGATAAACCGCTGACAAACCAGAATTCCGCGCCATTTGACGGCTCCTCCACTGTGTTTCTATGCTGGGCATATCCCGTAACAAGATATCCGACGTCCGGAACAAGCTTGACTTCGACGGTGTCAACGCCCTGATCACGTATGGTACCGTCCTGTTCCTGAATCGTCACGTTTCTGCTTATATAATGTGCATCTCCCACGGAAAAATCATTGACGTAGGTCAGCCACACCTTTTGCACATGCATACTTTCCGCTTGTGAAAGCTGTTTTTCCAACCCCGGCGCAAGGAACGGGCCCGTCTGCACCTTCACACCATGTGCCCACAGCATCGCCAGCTCAGCATGACCCGCCGGTGTCTGCTCCCTCATTCCTTGCTTCCACGCTTCCGGCCATTTTTCTTGCCGAGGAATTTCCACACTCGCGAGATCATCAATGATCGTCACGGTATGCTGATGATTGTCCCAGAACACCTTCGCCCCTAATGCTTCGCTGACAAAGCGCAATGGGACAAAAGTACGCCCCTTCACCATTTGCGCCGGTTGCTCCAAAGAAACGGGCCTATTATTGACATAGGCCTCCGCGGCACCGATCGGCAAACGAAGGGAAATCCCTTCCTTCTGCGCAAGAACAACCCGGTTTTTGGCATCCCAGCTCACCTCTGCTCCCAATTCGGTAAACAGTGACCGGACAGGCACCAGCGTTCTCCCTTTCTGGATAAACGGCAGTTGATCTGCAGGTACATTGACCTTCACCCCATTTGCCACGATGGATAGGGAAGCTGTCGTTGCCGCTTCCACCTCTGTTCGCCCAAAAACCATTCCTATGAAACATACGGCAGCCGCCAAGCAACCTGTAACCGATTTTCTATATTTCAAATGAAAGTACCTCCTTGCCTGTCTTTTGTACGCGTCTGTCAAACCTTATCATCATACAAGACAATTCCTGCAAAGTGCATAGGAGATTATCGCCATGAGCGCGTACCCGACCGGCAGACAATTATGATATGGTAGTAGAAAAAAGAGGAGCGGAGATTCAGGATGAAAACAAGTAAGCAAGTGGCGGAGCACTACATCTGGGGAGATGGCTGTGACGGTTGGCATCTGGTCAGGCAGCCGGAGCTAAGCGTCATCCATGAGCGGATGCCGGCGGGGACTGCGGAAATCAAGCATTATCATGAGCGTTCTCGGCAATATTTCTTTGCGCTGTCCGGCGTCTTAACGATTGAAATAGAAGGCAAGTCCGTGACTCTTCAGCCACAGGAAGGTGTGGAGATTCCACCGGGAGTCGCTCATCAAGCACGAAATGAACATGCCCACGCTGTTGAATTTCTGGTTATTTCCCATCCAACCACACGCGGCGATCGAGTCGAAGTGACATCCGTCACACCTGCCCGATCGGAGCTTGAGCTACGATAAACATAAGCATGCATCATTACGTACAGGAGATGGGACGTGAGCCTATGGAATCGATCTTACGGAATATCCCGTTGTTTCGGGAGCTGGATGAGCAAGAGTTTGGGAAAATACTCCAGATTGCCATCCCCCATACATACCAACGGAAAGCGAATGTTTTCATGGAAGGAGAAAAGCGCACCGCTGTCTTCTTCATTCAGGAAGGGATTATCAAGATATACAAAACGGATATTAATGGCAACGAGCAAATCGTTAACTTTCTCAAAAAGGGAGATATGTTTCCCCATGTCGGGTTCTTTGATCAGTCTCCCTACCCAGCCACTGCTGAGGTCGTGGAGACGGCAGAGCTCATCGCCATTCCGATTCAGTTGTTTGAGCAAACCTTGCTGGAGGTTCCCTCGATTGCGATCAAGGTCATGCGGGTGTTAGGCAGCAAAATCCTGGAGCTGCAGCACAAGCTGCAGGCGTTTTCCGTACACGATGTCAACTACAGGATTATCTCCATCCTGCTGAGGATCGCCCATGAGCACGGAAAGCAAAACGGCAATGTCATCCAGATCGACATTCCCCTTACTCATCAGGAATTTGCCAATATGGTTGGCAGTACCCGTGAGACTGTGAACCGGCTGTTTAACCAATTGAAAAAGGAAGAGATCATTGCCATTAATCGGAAGCGGATCACGATTCTGGACGTAGAGGCGCTGGAGGCATTTTTGGAGTGACAGCGTGGGTACATTGATGCAGCATGTATAGATGGTAGAGGAAGGAGGGACAATACCCGAAAAGTGGAGGTCCTTAACGGTGGAAAAACATAAGCAGATGTTAACTTCTTCTGAAATCGCTCACTTATGGATTTCATATATGGTTGATGATATGGCCCAGTGCTGTTTGCAATATTTTTTACATAAGTGCGAAGACGAAAATATATCCAGCATTCTGCAATATGCACTTCATTTATCCCAACGGCATGTACAAACCGTCACTAGCATTTTCGAGTCTGAGGCCATCCCGATCCCTATTGGGTTTACGGATCAGGACAAAAACCTCGATGCCCCCCGCCTGTTCTCCGATGCATTTGTATTATTGTATCTACATCAACTAGCAAATACGGGGTTGACTTATTATTCGAAGGCGCTTGCGATGGCTACACGCGAGGATGTTCATCAATTTTACACAGCGTGCATATCTTCATCTACGGAGTTGAATGCAAGAACAAAGCATACATTGCTGTCAAAGGGGTTGTATGTCAGATCCCCTTATGTCCCTATACCTGAGAAAGCGGAGATGACGGAAAAGCTAGGCTTTCTCAAAGGTTTTTTAGGGGAACAGCGCTCCATCACCGTCATGGAAATAGCCTGCTGTTTTTCCAACCTTCAGTCTGCAGAAGTGGTGAAAACATTGATGATCGGCTTTTCGCAGGTAGCGAAAGCAAAAGATGTGAAGGACTTTTTCCAACGCGGAAAACAAATTGCCCTCAAACAATCAGAATTATTTCGCGGCATCTTAACCGATGAAGATCTAGCCGCTTCCATCCCTTGGGATACGTACATATCCGATACAACGATTGCCCCCTTTTCCGACAAGCTCATGATGTTTCATGGAGCAATGTTGACCGGGGCCGGAATCGAGCAATTCGGCTTTTCATTGGCGACCAGCATGAGAAGAGATTTGGGAGTGCGATATTCCCAATTGTTGGCCGAAATGCTGACCTATGCTGATGATGGCGCAAATCTCATGATCAAAAATGGCTGGTTAGAACAAATTCCATTAGCTGCGGATCGATTCGCCTTACAGCACAGCCCCGTTTGACAGGCTCATCGTCGTTTGACTCATCAGCGGTAAGCCAGGACTTCATTCTCTGTTCCTGGATTACCGCTATTTCTTTGCCTAACACTCCCTACACGATTCGAAAGCGGGTCAACTGTTCCCACAGCTCTTCTTTTTGCAGGATTTCCTTTTGCTTCTCTCCGATGAGATCAAAATGAGGAAACTCAACCCGTTGATGAATATATTTTGGATTCAGGCCGTTTTGAACACACCATGCCGTCAACCGTTCCAGATCAGCGCAGCCCACTTTTGTTACCGTATGAATGCCAGGAAAGCGAGGATCGGTCCAAAAGTGAGTCAAATAAGCGATTTTCCCTTCGCTCACACGTTTCTTCCATGCTTCCAGCTCTTTTCTGTTGATCCCGAAGGCCACTGTTCGCTCCTCCCTTTTTCCTGCTAAGTGATATTTCCTCCCCATTATACCCTTAGTGGCTAGAGAAAAAGAAAATCCCGACCATCCGCCTTTTCGGCAACGTGGTCGGGTATCACATTATTGGGTATCGCTGTCGGCTTGATCCGGTGTATTGATCATAATCTGAGCGACTTGCTCCAGCCTGCTATAAAACAATTGTCGCGGAATTCCTTCCAGCCCGATTTCATCCATTGCTTCCCGCATGCAGCGCAGCCAAGCTCTGGCGCGCCGCGGAGTCACGGCAAATGGCAAATGGCGCTGTCGCATCGCCGGCGGGCCGAATTCCTCACTATATAACGGCGGACCGCCCAAAAATTGCGTCATGAACATCCGCTGCTTTCTCATGATCTCATCGACGCCATCCGGGAACAATGGCTTCAGATCGGGATCGGCGTATACTTTTGGATAAAAGGCTTCAACTAAACGATTGACGGTATTCTCTCCACCCACCAATTCGTACATGGTGTTTACAGAGATCGGATTCATGGGACACCTCCTATCGCGATGTGAACGATCTTCCTCATCAGGAGTCAATGCTCTTTATAGGTAGTATAGTATCACATGTGTCAAGGGGATCGGTGTGACCTGGGTCACAGTTTTGGCGGAAGGAAGGCGTTCTGTTTTATTTTAGATTGCAAAAAAAGCTCATTCCCTTCTGGTGATTAATCAGGGAATAAGCCTTAAGGAAGTTGTACACTTTTCTTAATTTGTTACTTTTCTTGCAGCACCAAGTACTCATATAATAACGAATATCAGAGAATTTTATCAAGACTCGAACGTTGTTCTCTCTGGAAATATACGCAAACTGCTCTGTCAAAATAAAACTTTTTCTGCTAAACATGTTTAATCCGATTTTTCCCTGTCTTATATCAGATCGGATCGCTTGTCCCTCCCCTTTAGAGATTTTGTTCCATTTTCTACATCGATCGATTGAAAATGGAAATATCGTGAACGAAAAAGGCTAATTCCTCCTCATCTTTTTAGTAGGAAAAAGCCTTTTAGGGTATATCAAATTGGTTATGTAGTTGGATCTTACAATTGAATTTTTTGAAATAACACTGTCCTATAAATGCAACTGCTTCTTTATTTGTACTAAACAACTCTCAACTTTTGCGGTATTTTGTGGATGTCGTGAAAGATAATCCCGCGCCACTTTAACTAAATGTTCAAAAAACATTTGATTATCTACAATTGCATATACTTCTACACTAGTCACTGGTGGCGTTGTTGTAAAATTCACTCCACTATCTCCGAAATACTCTTCGTCATTTGGTGTGCATTCAGTTGCAAAATAACAGCTTGTATAACCAATACCAAATCCTTTCCCAAGTTTAAATTCATTAAGAGCATCTAAAAAATATCCATCACCTAAAGTACTATAGTATGCCTCCATATTCTTAATCTTTTCCTGTACATCTTCTACATAGTAGATTTCATCGTCCAAAAAAATCATCTCCTTCATTGACTAATTTTTTGGAATTACAGGGAAAAAGTTTGTTATTTCTCCAGTTGCTTTATCCCTATAACCTATAAATTGTAATTGTTTACCATCAATTTCAACATATCCAACAACTTCATCAGAAACAGCATTTTGACGTGTATCTATTTTTATTCTATTACTTTGGATACCTTCTTCCATAGCTTCTCTTCCTAACTTCAATATCTGTTCATTTGAAATTACCTTTGGATCATAGACTGTTTTGGGATTCTTATATTCCTTCCACTGGCCAGTGAAGTTCCCTTTTCCACCGTTAGCTGAACTCATTCCATCATAGACAGGGAGCTTGTATTTCACTTCATAAATACCAGGTATATTGGGATGGGGCGTTTTTGTTACAGCTTGGTTAATATCCTTAATCTGATCTCCAAAGTTGTCGGATATGAATTTTTCAAAGTTTTCAAGGTTATGACCACCTTTTATGCCTATAGTCGTTTTTGCTTTAAATCCTTCTACTTCAATAAAATGCTTATCGTAACCTGATTTATAAGTGACTGTAACGTTAGGAGCTTTTGGCGTCCCCTCGGTTGCCAATTTCCCCGATTGTGAATCATTCACTGGTTTATTATTGTTCGCAACCGGTTTTTGCGTAACCTGCGTACTCCCTACTGATTTCCCGCTTCCCAATACAGCATTCCCACCAACCAAACCATAGGCAGCATCATGAAAAATCGTCCCGATCCCCATCCGCTCGATGGCATCCCCAGAATCCTGTCCAATTAACCCACCACGATAACGCTCTACTATGACCTTGAAATTATCCTTGTTCAATTCAAGCGGGGTACCGTATAGCTAATTTTTGGACATAATGGTCTGGATGACATCCGGGACCTGTGGATTGTATTCCTTCGTGGTTAACGCACCAATCACGCGTTGAATGGCTGCCATTTTATTCGGATCAAAAGCATCATCCGGGAGCTTGATTCTTCCCTTTTCGTTAATTTCCGTTTGTAGGGCGAGAATTGCCTGATCTACCTTTGCGGGATCATGCCACCATTTACCTGCAAAATATTCTTCTTGCTTCCAAAAATCTTGTGGTGCAGCGGCCGCTCCTCCTACTGCAAGGGTGAGGGAGATGGCCACCGCAGCTTTTGCATGTTTCCCTTTCACTCCCGAATGAAACAAGGTATATAATCCGCCTCCGATGGCTCGGATGAACCCTGTCACTCCACTATTCACCTGCGCTCCCACCGAAGCTAATGGTTGCCACAATCGTTGCCCCAACGCAGCAGCACTTGCCAGACTGATCGCTTGCACACCCTGGCCTGGAGAGAGATTGCTTAGTAGCCTTTGGAAGATTGTCTGTGTTTGAAGAGTTGCGAATGCGGTCCGTAAACCATTATTTACCAAGAGGAAAAATCGTCCCTTTTTCCTTTTTTTCCTTCACCCTGTGACAATGGCCCCCCCTGGATACTGGGCGAAAAGTCATTTCCCACACACTAAAAAAACGACCCTTCCAAGGCCGTCAGTTAAAATCTCCATTTGTTTATGATTTCAGAACGAATCAATCTTCGAATAGCAGCATTTTCCAACAAATCCCTCAAAAATGCCGCACGTTTTTCCAGACTCACCAGCGAGAAGATGCTGGTTGAGACGAATTCCCCCAGAAAGTGTCGGACAGTTCTAACAGGAATTCGCTGCCTGCTCACCGAAATGGCTAGCATACAGCAAAACGGAAAACAAAGGGAGGGATTCGGATGCGAGAAGCGCTTGTCATTGATCTGGTTGCCAAGGAAAAAACCTTCACATGCAAAGAGGCTGCTGATTCGTTGGAGATCGGCATCAGCACCTTGCGGAAGTGGAGCTTGCTTCTGGAGCAGCATGGCCATGTCTTCCTGCGCAATGCGCAAAATGGCAGAGAATACAGGCAAAAGGACCTGGCCCTGCTGTTTGAAATCAAGGAGCTTTGCCGATCGCAGGCCATGCCGCTAGAGGTGGCCGTTGCCAATGTGACAAACCGCGCCAACCGGCGAGATCTGCCGCGCAGGGAACAAACTGCCCTATCGCCGTTACCGAAGCCGATCATCTCATCTCCTCTGGAGCAGGCGCAGCGATTGGAGCAAAAAATGAATGCATTAGCCGAGCGTGTATCCCATCAGGAGCAGTTCAATCAACAGCTGCTTGCGAAAATGGAGCAGCAAGAGCGATACATTGAGGCTAGCTTGAAGGAACGCGACCGCCGGCTGACGCGGTTGATGTCTGACATTTTGGAGACAAAAATGTATGTGGCTCAGGCCAAGGAAAAAGAACGCAAAACCTCTATCTGGCATCGATTGTTCTCCATTCATTGGTAACAAAATCCTTCCTGTCTCCCACTATATCTGCCACCACTACGCAAATGTCATCTTGATCATCGTCGCCCCCCATCATTCTGGAAAACGGGTAAGGATCCAAGTGACGGTGCTGAAAAAAACGTTGCAGCAGCTCATCGACCCCTTGTTTCAGAGAGCCTTTGCCCAATAGTCCGTCGCTATATAGCATGATCCGCGCATTCCCCGAGAAATGCAATTTTTCCGCTTTCACCTGGTTCTCCACGCTCAACCCGATGGGAGGGCTGGATGAAGAAAGCAGGCGAATCAGTCCATCCTCATCATGCAAAAAGCCCGGAGGATTGCCCGCATTGATATATTCGATCGATTGTTCGTTTCTGTCGATCAGCAAATACGTGGCGGTAAAAAAGCAGGGGATGCCAATCTGGCTTTGAAACAACCCATTCATATGCTTGTTCAATTCAGCAAATACCAGTTCTGGTTTCTGAACCCGTACGATCATCCCTCTCAGCAAGGAGCGAATGGACATGCTGATCAGGCAGGACGACACTCCATGCCCCATGACATCCAGCATCATGACACCATATCGATGCTGATCAATCTGGTACCAGCAGTACATGTCTCCACTTACTTTGTAGGATGGGATATATGTGGAATGAATGCTGATGCTGCCATCTTCGATAGGGGGCGACAACACACTTTCCTGGATTTTGCGCGCCATTTCCAGATCGTGCTGCCGTTTACGTTCCTCTCTTTTGCGTAAAGTAATATCCTCCAGAATGACAATGAACCCTGCCACTTCTCCGTTTGCGGTATTGATTTTGGACATGGTCAGATTAATGTCCAGTGGAGAACCGTCTTTTTTTCGCCGACGGACTTCTTTTCCCACCAGCTCCTTGCCTTGCATCAGCTGATCCCGGAATGACAGAAATTCTTCGCGAGGAACGTTTGGCGCGTACCGCCCCTGCAATTCTTCCTGCTTCCAGCCAAAAATACGTTCCGCTCCTCTGTTCCAGACCTGGATCCGTCCAGCCATGTCAACTTCCGCTATCCCGACGGGTGTGGATTGCAGTAGCGTGGTCATTTTGTCATGCTTCTCCGTCAGTTCGGCCTGCAGTTGCTTTTCGGCGGTTATCTCCTTCAATATGAAGTAGACGCCCTCGACCTTTTGCCCCTTGAACAATGGAACTGCTTTGACCGCGAACTCAACTCGTTCGCCTACGAGATTCAAAATGGCGGTTTCGTAGGAAAGAGCCTCTCCCTCCAGGACACGCTGGAAATAGGAAGCGATTCTCTGCTGATCTTCCGGTACAATGTATTGCAGAAAAGGAGTGCCGAATGTCAATTCTGGGGAATCACCGACCAGATGCTCTTTACCCGGATTGATTTCTACGATCATTCCTTCGCGATTGGCAATGCAGATCAAATCAGGGTGATGGTCGAACAGCGACTGGAACTTTTGTTTTTCCTGCTCGAGGACGTGTGCATGGGAGTCCATACGTTTCGCCCATTCCTTCAATTTCCCGTGCTGGTTCCAAATGACAAGCAAGGATGCCACTCCCCATAGGCAAATCATTCCCAAAACGAACGCGCTTGCTGTCGGGACGATGTCTGTAACCTTCTGTATGAAGGGCACTCCCAGCAAATAGATCACCGGTGCAGCTATCAGGGCCGCTAGGAATGAGAGCATAGGGATCGCTCTGGAGGTAGCGGTGCTTCTGTTTATCTTCATTTTCTCCAGCCCCTGCATGGTATGATGTCAACGAAAAATATCTTCTCCTAAAATGAGAGGGAGCTGCAACAGTTGAAACACTTCGGTAACTTCCGATGAAACATTGGCAATTGAGAGTTCTTGGACCCCGTTTTCCCTCAAGGTCTGCACGAGGTCAATTAATAACCCGATCCCTGTAGAATCGACAAAACGTATGTTGGCAAAATCGATGACAACGCTTGACGCTGCGGAGGCAGCGGGGATCACCTCTTCCTTTACAACTTCAACGGCATCGATATCAATATCCCCTTCAAGGGCGATTCGTCTTCCGTTTCCTTCCTCGATCACTTTATAAAACAGCATATTCATGTCCCCCTTAATGCAACAGTAATTCGTTGCTTGCATTCAATCTAGCATGGATATTTCTCGTTTCCTGCAGGAATCGGTGCTGCCTTTTGCCTACTTGTACGATCGTATCCTCCATCGCCACCTTAATGCGGATATGCTGGTTAGCGGGAACGACGATCTTTGTCTGCAACCCTCCCTTGGTTCCGGCCTCGGCAATCTCCGCTCCCAAAGCGGCATAGATGTCCCCGCCGCGCATAAATCCGTTCAACTTCAATTCGCCGCCTGCATGGATTTTGGTGTTGTAACAGCCTTGGCCATTGATGATTACATCACCGCTGCAATATATTTTGCTGTTCAAGGCGTAGGGCAGATGGATGCTCGAATTTGGATCAGGCGGCATCATGCTGAAATGATGGAATTCCTCCAGCTTTTGTTTGATCCTAACCAAATCCTCGATCCCTTTTAATTCGCCCGGATGAATCGTAAAGAAGGAAAGATACAAGCGATTGGCAAAATTCAGCCATTCCTCGTCCAATACATTCTTACCTTCTCTCGTCTTTTCATGGAATTGCTTGACCAGCGCAGGAAATGACTTAAACTTGCTCTCCAACAAAATTTTGAGCAGGGAACTTAAGCCGATCTTTTGAATATCCGTCGTCTTAAAGGCACTGGTCCGGTACAATTGCTCAACGGCAACGATGATCAACTTCATTTGAACGATCATTTCCCCGAGCAAATGAGCACACTCCGCGATAAGCAAATTGCTTTTTCCGGCGATGATCTCACTGCCGATCACGTTGCCTTTGATCACCAGAGAGTTTCCCGCCGTAATCTTGGCCATATTCACATTTTGCTGAAGCAGAATGTCTCCTTCTGCGGCAACTTCCATTCCTTCCTCAACATTTCCGGTGACTTCGACATCGCCGGTAAAGCGGATGTTCCCCGTGGTAATGTCGACGTCTTGCTGGTGGTAGAGTTTATCCATAATGGAGACCTTTGCCATCATTCCGCGTATTTGAAACTGGGGACGCCCCGCTTCGATCGCAACAACCTTGACCCCTTCTTCCATCAACACGATGCCTTTTCCGTTTTTTACCACCATCTCGTACACCGGTTTCGGAAAGATGGTGAGCCCCGTTACGGTTAGTCCTGCTTTCCCTTCGATAGCGGGGCGTACAATGGCGACGACTTCGCCCTTTTTAACGGTTGGGATTCGCAGGCCCGCCTGATCTCCTGGTGATTGATACCCTGTACAATTCCCAAATCCGCCAATTTATCGTAAACGTCGTTGATGTTGATATCATTCACGGTTCTGACGGACTCCTCTACGAACAGATCCAGGTGATCATCCGCTTCCTGGTCAACCAAACGTCTGGAGATGCGCGTTCCCGGCCTTACCTTCAAATGCGCCTTCAGTTTTTCCGTTTCCATATGAATCTCCCAACGAGACGGAGTCATTTCCTCCAAGACCTCGACGCGAAGCTTGTCCTTTTCCGAGAGGAGGACCGTTCCCTTTACCTGTTCATCATTCTTATAGAGGATAACCTCGGGACAGGTCGTCACCGTCGGGTATTTGTTTACCCCGTCTCTGCAAAAAATTTGCCCGTCCTTTACCCAGACCATGCCTTCCAGCCCCTCCTTCCCCTCAGGAACGATGGAAGGGGGATTCGGGGCGAAGCCAACCCCTTCATCAGACAGCTCCAGTCCGTCAATCGTATTCATCAGGATTTCCATGGTGTCTGTGACGACCTGTGCCGCCTCGGAAGCGGAACCTTTCTGAACAGCTGCTTCGGTATGGTTATCCTTGACGACGACCTTGACTACAGCGGGCTTCCCCCCGATCCCGAAAATCCCTTTGGTTTCCATTTCCAAAATTTCGATATCGACTTGCTCCCGGGTAGCTGATAAAAGTTGGAGAGCAAGCTCCACAGCTTCAGGTACCGTTTTTCCTTTTGCAACCACGCTTCTACTCATGTTGATTTCCCACCTTACTTGGTTCCACGCTCGTGACCGTCTCTCTGGAACATCCCTGTATCCCATATCCTGCCCGTACGATAACCATAGTGATATCATCTTTTTGCGGCATGCCCTCCGTAAAGGCCTGTACAGCATCAATGACGGATTGTTCCATCTCTGTTACAGACTGAGCAGGATGACTTAGCAGTACATCGATTAATCGATCCCGTGTGAATTGAACGCCGTTCTTATTTTCAGCCTCAATAATGCCATCCGTGTAAAAAAACACCTTGTCGCCCGCTTCAATGTGGATCCGGCGCTCCTCATAGGTCTGTCCGTAAAGACCGCCCAGCATGACTCCATTGAGCTTCGGCACCTCTTTGACTTCCTTGTTTGCTTTCAGCAGAAGCGGTAAGGTATGCCCAGCATTGGCATAGACAAACTCATTGGTAGCCGGATTCCAATCTGCGCAAAACACCGTGACAAATGAAGAAAGGGAGCGGAAATCTTCATACAACGCCTGATTCATGGCCGTAAGCGTTTCTCCGGGGGTCTTCGTTTTACCGGCAGCGCTGCGAAATGCCCCGCGAGTTAGGATCATCAGCATCGCTGCTGGTATGCCCTTTCCCATAACGTCCCCGATGACAATTCGTATCGTTCCTTCGGGCAGCGTATAGAAATCGAAATAGTCCCCGCCAATCACACGCGCCGGGATGGATTTCCCTGTGATTTCACCGTCAGAAAGGGTCGGTTTCTTTCCATTCAGCAGACGGTTTTGAATGTTTCTTGCCTGATAGATTTCTCTTTTTAACGTTTTCTCCAATTCTTCAATCGGACGACGTACCGGATCTTGATCCGCATGCGGGGTGCTCATTTATCTCTCCCCCTTTTGCAGCGCTTCCAATACCCGCAAAATCCCTACCGTATCAAACAATTCTTTGATCTCTTCATTCATGCCGCTTAATTCCACCGTAAAGCCATGATCCTGCCCCTGATAGATCGCGCGGAGGATCGCCCCGATTCCGGTTGAATCGAGAAAAGTCACGGCTGACAGATCGATCACCAGCTTTTGCACCCCTGTGACCTCAGTGAGTGCTGCATCAAAATCATCGACTGTGAAAATATCGAGAACACCTTCCACGGCGAATACGAGTATATTCTCGTTTCGAGATTGACGAATGGTTATCATGGTTTGCACCTCCCTACTCACCCAACTCAAAGGTTTCCACCCTCGTGATTAATTCGTCCGCGTGCAAATCCAGATCGCGGATGATTCCGCTCAGTTCTTGCAGACTGTCATGAAAGCTCAAGCTGATGTTAGTCAAGCTGCCAGTTTGTGAGGTAAACAGGAGGACGAGCTGCTGCAGGCGGTTGCCCAGCGCTTCCAGACATGCTTCCAGCTCGGAGCGTTCTTCTTCTGGTATCCTTTCTCCCCTCGATTCCCCATACTTGACCTGCACGAGCTGCTGCAGGGCCACTCCATAGGCTTCGATTTCAGCAAGCAGGACCTTGGATTGGTCGGTCATCGTAAGAGAAGTGGTGCTCATGTTGTCCATCGAGTTATAAATACGGTTGGACAGCAGATTGGACGTGACGTGCAGCGAGTGAATCTCCTTTTTTATTTGCAAAATGAGCTGCCGCATTTTATCGGTCATGTCATTGACCTGGTTGCTTAATACGGCCCATTCATTGTCTTCCGTGATCGCGATGGTTCCCGTCAGGTTTCCGGCCGCCACCTGCCCGATATGCGAGGAGATTTGCTCAAGCGGACGTATATATTTCTGTGTGACGGCTTTCATCAAGAGGATGAAAATGATCAGAAACAGGCATGATGCAGCAAATATAAACGCAATGCTTTTGATTTCAGCTGTTCTTTCTTGGCTCAAATCGGCATGAATGATCATGATCCGACTTTCCGGCAGCGTATAAAAATAACGCTTCATCGCCGTTTTATTTCCCTCGTACTCATAGCCGATCAACTGATTGGAACGTAGCGCTTCCTGTATTCGCGCCATGTCCCCCGGCTGGGGCTGGTAACGTCCGTAGAGCACAGGAGTATCGATATCGGGCTCTACGATCGTATTATCGCTTCCTTTTTGCAGTGCCTGTACGTTGACAACCGCGATATCCTCAATCAAACCGCTTTCCTTTGTGATTTGGTCGATCAAACGATCCGGTGAAGATGCTTCCGCCAATTGATTGATTTCGTTTTCCACGATGTACGGATTAATGAGAAAATCTGTACGGCCATCGTAGTAATACGCATATTTATAGTATTCTTTCTGATTTTCCGCCCGCGAAATCGGACCGACCCAGTAGTTCTTCGCTGCATATCCTTTGCCGACGTTTACCAATTGCCGGTCGATGAGTTGATGGAAGGCGGTATTCCAGTAGCCCCAATCCGCCGTATGCAATCCGACTTCTTTTTCTTCGGAGGATATGGCGATTTCGAACCCCTCTCCTTTTTTCACAAACAGGGAAAGACCCGCCAACTCATATTGATTCTTCAAAGCTTCCAGCTCCTGCTGGGAAATACTGTGGATATCCCTCCCCTTCAAAGCGTCCGCCAAGTCCTGGGAAATATTCAGCAGATACAGTTCGATCATATGCTCGATCGTTTTGCTCGCATTCTGCGAGGTTTCCATGGCATGGCGGATGACCTGGGTGATGGTATGGATCTCCTCTTGCTGTTTCCGTTCAAATTCGGAATGAAGAACAGCAAAAACCAAAAACATGGTGGGGATGGCAATCAAACTGAGAACTACGCTCATCTGTCGCATCAGCTGGGACAGCAGCTTGCTTTTCAGCGTATGCTTCTTAGGCATTGTCATCGCCACCCCCCTCCAATTTCACTTCCAGGACCACCGTTGTCCCCTGGTGACCTGTGTTGATAATCACGCGATCCATCAGCTTCAGCATCAGGCTGAATCCTTGTCCCATCGACACTTTCGAAGAATAGCCCGCCAACAGCGTAGATTTGGGAAGCTCGGACAATTCAATGCCATTGCCATTGTCCGCCACGATCACACGCAGGTGTGCTCCGTCCGTGCAGACCCGCATCCTTCCGTGTTCGGCATGCTTGAGTACATTGGTCACAACCTCGGAAGTGCAAAGCAGGATGCTGAATTTGGTCTTATCCACGATCCCCAGGCTCTCCAGTGTCTTAGAAACTTGCTCACGGCAGAGCGCCACGTCTTTTTTGGTGTCAATGCTCGCTTCTGCCAGACAGTCCCCTTGGCTGTATGGGCGAATCTGTTCCTCATCCGCCAAGAGCAATTTCCCTTGTGTCACGGAAAAAATTACATCGCGATAGAGAATCTTGATCCGTTCCTCCTGTTTCAGCTCATACTCTATGATCCCGGTCACATCGAACAGACTGAGAAAGACCGCATGCTGATATGGATAACAGTAGAGATCGTATACTTTTCCCGTATCTGGATCCTCCACATATTCACGAATTTGCTTTTGTTCTTCCCGTGCCCGTTCAGCCAAAGGCGCAATTTGCCTCGTCAAGGGCATGGCGATCGACTCTCCCATCCCATCGCGAAAACCATCCTCGTAAACGGCAAACAGGCTAGCCTCAAACTTTTGCATCAATACCGATTGATCCACTTTGTGCCGGTTTGTATGCGTCACCACGACTTCTGTCACCCGATTCGGTTCTACACTGGTTTTCTCCACCTCGGGTTCGATCGTAAAATCAGCGATCTTCATCACCAGCTTGACCAGTCTGGGATCCAGCACATTGTCGGCAAGCTTGGCAAATCGTTTCGCCGGATTTCCTTCCTTTTTGTCATGCAGCAGCTTATCGTAGTGATCAGCCGCTGCGATGACCCTAGCGCCGAGCGGAATTTCTTCTCCCTGCAAGCCTTTCGGGTAGCCTCCGCCACCCCATTGTTCATGATGATACAGCACATAGTCCGAAGCCTTTTCCAATCCGGAAATGTCCCGAACCATTTCAGCCCCGATCTCTACATGCTTGCGCTGTTCCTTTTCTTCCTCCAGTGTCAGCGGTCCCCGTTTCTTGAATATGCTCTCTCTCACCTGCCCTTTGCCTACATCATGGAAAAGGGCAGCATAGTGGATCGCATCGATTTCCGCCAACGGCAATTTCAGCTCCTCCGCCAGCTGCCTCGCCAATCGTCCTACACGTGCTGCATGCCCTACGCTGATCGACAGCTTATCTTCGGTCATATTGGTAAATGATTCGAGCGAATGAAGATACGTTTTGCGCAGTTCGATAAACATGCGGAACGCATAGCGCAAAGCCAGGAAGAACAGAAAGATAAAAGCGGCTTCCATCCAAAACTGAATTTGCCGATCGGGATGGAAAATCAAACCCAAGCGGAGGCTGAGCACTAGCGTGACTACATAAATGAAGCCGGTATCCTTCAAGGAATCAAGCCAGATCATCAAGACACCTTGATTCGTCAGCTTGGCGATCGCCACGGAGACCAGGCATAAATTGACGAGATTATACACAAACAAAGAAGTCATCAGGGCGGGAATATCTTGCCAGGAGAAGCTGCCTGCTGCCCCGCCCAACCATTCGTATACGCTTCCGGCAGCCGCAATCGATAAGGCATATTGCCCAACATTGAACAGTACCTTGATCAGTTGAATCCGTTCAAAAATGGCCCCGAATAAGGCAATCACGATCTCGACCACGAGCGCTTCCGGCAGCCCGAAGCATAACAAAGTCGCAAACGTAAAAATGCTCGATCCTGAAAAAAGCGTGCCATTCGGCAGTTCTACACAGTATTTGTCCAACAGGCCAGCAAACAGCGCAAGCGTCAAGGCTGCGCAAAGTAAGGCGGCATCGATCGATGGCATGATGAGAAGGATGACAGCCAGGCCAAGTGCAAAGACCGTATACAAATAGATCTGTGAAATTTTTGGCACGGCTGCACATCCTTTCCATTTAGAGATAAAAAAGGGGGGGGGCGCTGCAAGTTTCGTCATAGCATCGTCAGGTGTGAATCATCCTCATTATTTCAGTGGAATCTTTGCGATCGCGGACAGAACCATTGCAGCCAGTGTCAACCAGAACAGCCAATTTTTCATGCGATCCACCTCCTTGTTGATCAGACATAAGCGCCCCGGCAAAGCGGTCTTACTCTGTCATCTTTTTGTACACAAACCGGGAGATTCCCCATGTGGCAGCAATGTCTCCGATACTGACAACCATGCTGCTGAAAGCGAATGGTGGTCGAAGCGGAACCACATCGGCGAGAAAGATGAGATGCGTATTCGCTGTCATGAGCTGATGCTTGGTGAGTCCCTCTTCCAATAGCGGGATGTACGAAGATAGACCAGCCCACTGCAGTGCATCCACCGAGACCGGCATCCTGCCTCCATTGACCGTAATCACTAGGAAATTCAGGAGCATCCCCATCCCGAACCAGAGAAATCCGGGCAATTTGCGATTCCGCCAGCAGGCATAGGCAAGCATGGTATAGGAAACGGTGATCCAGTACGGAAACGTTTCGGCCATCCACACACTGCGATCGTACAATAGCATCGCCGCGAGCTGGAGCAGCAGGCTGGTGATGATCAGATACGACAGCTGAATCTCAGTCTGCGCCAAACGGATGAGAGAGCCCTTTTTCCAGAATGCGATCAAGACGACAAGGAGCAGAATCTCGTAAATCATCTTTTCCTCCTTTGTTCCGACGTTTCCGGGCGTGAGTGTGAAAAAATCCACCAAGAAGAGGTGGATTTTTCATTCCAGCCTTCTTCGGCAACCCGGCTGCCATGGCGTTTCTGCCGTAGGCCCGTAGCTTTGCGTCCCCGTCTTTCGAGCGAGTTTGCCTTTTTCGGAAAGAGTTGTTATCACAAGATTTTGAATCCCGGTTAGTAGTTTAGTACCCGTGTTGAGCGCGTTCAAAACAACAAGATGGCCGATTTTTTGTGGAAAATCCTCCCTCCCGTTTTCAACCTCTCAACCCTGCACCTCTCTTTTCCTCAATAAGCAGAGAAAAAACGGAGCCCCTACAGCCCCCATGATGATGCCGACCGGCAGTTCAACCGGAGCGAAGAGAATGCG
This sequence comes from Brevibacillus migulae, assembly GCF_004521915.1. Taxonomy (GTDB): domain Bacteria; phylum Bacillota; class Bacilli; order Brevibacillales; family Brevibacillaceae; genus Brevibacillus_F; species Brevibacillus_F migulae. Next base: position 114,500 of record NZ_SDKD01000018.1, read on the forward strand.
TGCCGCAGTATCGAAAATCGTTAACACAGCGATCCCAAGCAAAGCGGTGGCCGGAAGCAATATTCGATAGTCATGACCGACCATCATGCGGGCGGCGTGCGGGACTATCAATCCAACAAACCCAAGCAATCCGACAACACTGACAGCACTTGCTGACAGCAGCGCGGCTGCCGCCGTCACAAGCAGCCTTGTCCGCTCCACAGGCAAACCCAGTCCCTTTGCTACGGAGTCACCCAGCGCCAGTATGTTCATCTGCCGGGTGGCGAAGAGAGCGAGCAGTATGCCCACAATTGAATAGGGAAGCAGGAGCTGAAGATGCGGCCAGCTTTTGGCAGAGAGTCCGCCTACCATGAACAGCAGTGCTCCATCCACCCGATCGCTGTAAAACGTGAGGAGCCCGGAAACACCCGCGTTGAAGAAAGCGGAAACCGCCACTCCTGCCAGTACAAGCCTTGCAGGTCGAACACCATCGTGCCACGCCAGTACGTAAATCAAGACAGCAGCCCCCAGTGCCCCCAGAAATGCTGCTGGTGTCATCAGGTACGCATAAGCCGGAAACATGACGAGCGCTGCTACGCCAAACAACCCCGCTCCCGAAGATACCCCGATGATGTAGGGATCTGCCATCGAATTGCGCATGACTCCCTGCAGCAACGCTCCCGCGACGGAAAGATTGATACTGACCAAGCAGGCAATCAGCGTCCTCGGGAGTCGAACATTCCAGATAATATCCCGAATGGTTCCCTGTTCGCTGCCTGTAAACACGCGGATAATGTCCACGACACTTATCTTGACTGCCCCGTTTACAAGGCTCAACAACATTCCTGATATGGCCAGGAGGAGGAATGCTGCCAAAATGACTGCTTGCCACGCAGCGATTTTTCGAATGTGGATGGCGGCCTTACTTGTCATTTCCATATACCTCGGGATAAGCTAGCTTCGCCATATGGGCAAAAGCCTGGTCAATCTCCAACCCCAGCGTTTTCTCAAATGCGGATGGGAGAAAGTGCATGCGCTTCTCTTTTACCGCCCGAAGCGAGGACCACGCGGGATTTTTCGCCATATCCTCCGCAAGCTTTTGCTTTCCGAATTCCTCTGTCCCGTGAACTACAATGAATAGGAAGTCGGGATCGGCTTCGATCAATTTTTCCAAACTATAGGGCACATAGCCCGGCATATCCCCAGAAGCCATCTCATCGGCAACATTGTGCAGTTTTAGCCTCTGCGCAATGTCCACGGTCATGCTGTCCTTTTTCTGTATGTATACCCCCATAGGCATGATGGTCATGCCAGCATACGTTGGCGATGTGTGAGGAAGTCGGCTGATAATCGCTTGGACCCGGCTGTCTGTGTCCTTCAGCGCTTGCTCTGCAACGGTTGGCTTGCCGATGATTTGCCCGAATAATCGGCCTGTCTGCTGAAAATCTTCATAGCTTTGCATCTTCAACAAAGCGAACGGAATCTGATTGGCCGCAAAGGCTTTCCTCAAATCAGCGTGAAAAAATTCTTGGCCGATCACGAGGTCCGGCTTCAGGCTCGTAATTTTCTCCATGCTGACATTCACGATCTGTCCGACGTTTTCAGCCGCTTTGGCTCCGTCCGGTACCGGGATTCCGGGGGTCGTCGCTATTCCGACAGCCTTACCGCCAAGTTGGTAAAACAGCCCCAGCATCTCTGGAGCCAAGAATACAATTCGTTCGGGTTTTTGAGGCAATACGATTTCCTGCCCGGTGCTGTCCGTAAACGCCAGAAAGGAGGAAGAGGTGGTAGATACAGGTGCTGAAGCATTCTCAACAGGCGCATCACAACCCGTCGCGGCAAAAATCAGCCATACACCAATCATCCAAATTGACAGCATCCTGCCTGGCACTCGTTTTTTCCACGGCTTGCGCGGACAGCTGCATTCTGCTTTTCCCATCATGGAAGCCCCCCTATATTTCGATATGGAATGAACCTACTCGACATTATAAAAAGAGGACATCCCATCATAGAATGACTAAGGAGAGCTATTCTTACCGTGAATATGTGAAGGTTTCATGGCATTCAGCCGTCGACTCCTATCCTTCCATGAAAAATGCCTGCAGACCTTGTCACTTTCGTAACGTCGTCTACAGGCGGAAACATACTTTCCAAGCCGATTAAAAGATTTTTTTGCGATCCCGTTCTTCTTTCAAAATTTCCACGGCTTCCCGGAAACGGATGGAGTGGATGATCTCCCTCTCCCGCAAAAACTTCAAGCCGTCCTGCAAGTCTACGTCATCGGTCATATCAATCAGCCATTGGTAGGTTGCCCGCGCTTTTTCTTCGGCCGCAATGTCTTCATAAAGGTCAGCGATCGGGTCCCCTTTGGCCTGGATGTACGCAGCGGTCCACGGAACACCGGAAGCATTATGATAGAAGAGCGCTTTATCATGGTTCGCGTAATGATCTCCCAGACCTGCCTCCTTCATTTGCTCAGGTGTCGCATCCTTCGTCAGTTTATATACCATGGTGGCGATCATTTCAAGGTGGGCGAACTCTTCCGTACCGATATCCGTCAACAAGCCGATTACCCGATCAGGGATGGAATAACGCTGATTCAGATAGCGAAGCGCTGCTGCCAGCTCTCCATCAGCTCCGCCATATTGTTCGATCAGGAACTTCGCCATACGCGGGTCGCATTTGCTCACCCTCACCGGATACTGCAGCTTTTTCTCGTAAATCCACATTCGCGTTTTCTCCTCCCGTTACACCTGCCATGGCCAAGGCGCATTGTTCCATTGCCATGGATAGCCTGAATAGCTGTGACCAAAATGCATCAGCGGCCCATACATCCCTTCCATCTCTTGGGCGATTTTCCAACGTTCCTGCACATGGTGGTTATACTGCTGTAGGGCCTCAAAGTCGTTTGGATGAGTATCCAGATACAGATTCAGCTCTACCAGGACAAAGTCGATCGCTTGCAGCTGATGCAGCAGCTGATAATAGCGTTCATCCACTTGTTGCTTGACGTCACTCACAGACTTCACCCACCCCTTGGTCTCCTCTTCCGTCGTATGGACTATACAATGACGGCCATAATGTTCCGCGTTTCAATGCCTTGAATGGCGAATATTGTGGCAGCCCAGGTGCCTGAAAGACCACATATTGATTCACAGGAACCACATATCGCTTTACCTCTTGGGGCGGGCACGGATCAAATGGGCTGATATACGGTTTCCAATACCTCCATTGTGATTGCACAATCGACCCTCCTTCATGGGTGAAAGACTATTCGAAATCACTGTATGAGACATTCACCCAATCGGTGATGGGCGTTTGACCCATGTTCGCTTCTTTTCGACGAGTTTTCGTCAGCTTGTCAACCACAAAAACACCCGACATATGGAAACGAGCTCGTCGCTTCACTTTTGTCGGGTGTGATGGGTTTTCGATACTTATTTGACGTGTTGTACCGCCTTGCTGAGCCAGGCGTCTACTAGGGCAGCAATCTCATTTTTGGTTTCATCGGAAAATTGATGATACAGCAGGACGCAAGCGATCAGCTCCTGATGTGCCTGCTGACAAACCGCCAGCTCCATGGCTGTCAGAAGCCGTTTTGATGCTTCAGCCATATTGTTGGTTTGCAAGAAATACAGGGCCAGAACACGCTGAACTCGTAAAAATATCCGCTCGGTTCTGAACATTCCCGCTTCATTGGGTGCAAGCGCCGTCGGAATTTCCAGACTTGAAAGCATCTGCTCCAGATCTCTCCATCTCTGCTTCTCCAGACATACCTCGAGAAGATGCGGCAAAGAGGGCAGCAAATAGGACGGATTGCGTCGTACCCACGCGACATAACCCGATATGGAGGGAACCTCGCCTTTCCCAGTCTTCTCCCGATAACGAAGCAGTTGGAAGTAAACTTCCATCTCTGCTTTTCCCGGGCGTTGCTCCAGTAAATATTCTTCTGCAGCCTTTATTGCGAGTTCGTGCTGCTGCAGCTGAGAATATGCCTCGCACTTCATCATGATGGCTTCTTTATACAGGTGGTCACGATGGTCCTCTCGTACGAAGCGGAGATATTCTGTACTCGTCTCAATGACTTTCTCCCATTTTTCAAGCTCCAGGTAGTAGGACAGCAGAGAACGATAGGCTTCTATTTTCAATTCTTGCACATTCGCGAGCTGCTCTTGCTCAACTTGAACAGACAAATCACGCAAATAGGTTTGGAGATGAATCGCTGCCTCGTATGTATCCGGGTGTTTGCCTTCCCGTAAAATATGAAAGACGCGACAAAGACTGATCAACCACCGCTCGCTTTCCGGCAATTGTCCCCGCTCCAGCTCCACAACGGCATGGTAATAGGTAAGTGCTTCCTGATTCATCCCCGTCTCATTTAACTGCTTTGCCAGCGCAAACAAAATATCGGCATTCTTTTTCCCAAACGCGATCAATTCCTCTTCCAATCGGTCGACCACGATTTGCAAATCCAAGCGGTAGCACTGCAGGATAAATTCTACCGTCTTTTTCGGGCGGAGATTGCCATATCGATCAAAGCATTCAGGCACAAAATACGTATAAAGTGCTCCTCTTTCTAATCCGAGCGCCTCCGTGATGGCATCAAGCATGGTTAAGGTAAAATTCCGTTTGCCGCTTAACGCAGCACTTAAATTGGATTGCTTCACTTTGCCGTCCATGAGTTCGACAAGCTGCAATTGATTCATCTTTTTCTCGATTAGCAGTCTCTTCACCACTTCTGCTAATGGCAATAACCCTTTTGCACGATTCACGCTGCACCCCCATCTTCCATTAAACAAAGGAAAAAGGCCCTATTAAGATTCATATAATTGGGTAAAATCTCCTAATATTATAATAGGAAAATACTCATATGAAAACAGGTGAAACGGAAACAAAGAAAAGCATTGTTTTGGCTCAAGTTCAACTTAGGCATGTGATCATCATCACAGCTCTCTTTTTTCTTACCAATTATGATGGAGATACAAAAAGGGAACAGTGGAGTGCACACCACCAAAATGAACTGTTTCTCTATTATTTCTTGTGATAATTTTCACAAGTGATCACTTACTCCTGCAGGGATGAATACGACGCTCCTTCAACTACCTTTAGTGATAGGGGCCACTCCCCAAATGAAAGGAACGATTGCCATGATGGACGTAAAAGAGATTTTGAACCAAGAATCAGCCTGGAAAGGTTTTCACATCGGAAAATGGGCGAAGGAAGTGGATGTAAGAGACTTCATCCAAAACAACTGGTCTCCTTATCTCGGGGATGATTCCTTCCTCACAGGACCCACTGAGAGCACAAAAATTCTTGAAAAAATGGTGAATGAGATTCTTCAGGCAGAACGGGAAAACCAAGGGGTTCTGGATATTGATACAGAGACGCCATCCACTATCACCTCTCATGGCCCCGGGTATATTCAAGAAGGCGTTGAGAAGATCGTCGGTCTGCAAACCGATTCCCCACGCCGCCGTTCGATCATGCCAAATGGCGGGATTCGGATGGTGGAGGACGCTTGCAAGGCGTACGGTTACGATGTCGATCCAAAGGTAAAAGAGATATTCACCAAATACCGCAAAACCCACAACCAAGGAGTATTTGATGCCTATACTCCCGAGATGAAACTGGCCCGCAAAGCCGGTATCATCACCGGGCTGCCCGATGCTTACGGCCGCGGTCGCATCATCGGTGACTACCGCCGGGTCGCTCTGTACGGCATCGACTTTTTGATCGCAGACAAAAAACGAGAGCTTTCTTTAACCAATAAAGCCGTCATGTCGGAAGAAGTCATTCGGGAGCGCGAGGAAATCACGGAGCAGATCCGAGCGCTGGAAGAATGCAAGCAGATGGCCGCTTCCTACGGCTTTGACATTTCCAAGCCTGCGACGACTGCACAAGAAGCTGTACAATGGCTCTACTTTGGCTACCTGGCGGCTATCAAGGAGCAAAACGGGGCAGCGATGAGCATTGGCCGGATCAGCACTTTCCTCGATATTTATTTTGAACGTGATCTGCAGGCCGGGATCTTGACCGAAGAAGAAGCACAGGAAATCATGGACCATTTTGTCATGAAGCTGCGCCTGGTCAACTTCCTGCGAACACCGGATTACAATGAGCTGTTCAGCGGCGATCCTACCTGGGTGACAGAATCCATCGGCGGGATGTCGGTCAGCGGCAAACCGCTGGTCACCAAAACGTCCTTCCGCATCCTGCACACCTTGTACAATCTGGGACCGGCCCCTGAGCCAAACCTGACCGTGCTCTGGTCCGCGCAGCTGCCACTAGGCTTTAAGGAATACTGCGCGAAGGTATCGATCGAAACCAGCTCGATCCAGTATGAAAACGACGATATCATGCGTCCCATCTACGGTGACGACTACGGCATCGCTTGCTGCGTGTCTGCGATGCGCATCGGGAAACAAATGCAGTTCTTCGGTGCCCGCGCCAATCTGGCCAAAGCGCTCCTGTATGCCATTAACGGCGGTGTCGATGAAAAGCTCGGCACACAGGTAGGCCCTGAGCTTGCGCCTTTGAGCAGTGAATATCTGCAGTTTGACGAGGTCATGGAACGGTTTGACAAGGTGATGGATTGGCTGGCAGAGCTGTATATCAATACGTTGAACGTGATTCACTACATGCACGACAAATACAGCTATGAACGGATCGAGATGGCACTGCATGACCGCCACATCCTGCGCACGATGGCTTGCGGGATCGCCGGGCTTTCCGTAGCCGCTGACTCCCTTTCTGCAGTCAAATTTGCCAAAGTGAAGCCTGTCCGCAATGAACAAGGAATCGCGGTAGACTTTGTCACCGAAGGCGAATATCCAACCTTCGGGAACAGCGATGACCGCGTCGACGAAATCGCAGTCGACCTGGTCAGACGCTTTATGGAAAAATTGCGCCGCTTCCCGACCTATCGCGACTCGATCGCGACTCAATCGGTTCTGACCATTACTTCCAATGTGGTCTATGGCAAAAAGACAGGAACAACACCGGATGGCCGCAAAGCGGGTCAGCCATTCGCTCCAGGGGCAAACCCTATGCATGGCCGTGATCAAAAAGGTGCGCTCGCTTCCTTCACGTCGCTGGCGAAGCTGCCTTATGAAGAAGCCTTGGACGGGATCTCGTATACGTTCTCGATCGTACCGGGTGCCTTAGGAAACGTACCGAAAGATCGGATTCGCAACCTGGTCGCCATTTTGGACGGCTACAGCGCGCAACGCGGCCACCATGTGAACGTCAACGTCTTTGATCGCGCACAGCTGCTCGATGCGATGGAACACCCGGAAAATTACCCGCAATTGACCATCCGTGTCTCCGGTTACGCAGTGAACTTTATCAAATTGACACGTGAACAACAGCTAGATGTCATCAACAGAACTTTCCACGAAAGAATGTGATACGTATGGAAGGCAGGATTCATTCGGTAGAAACAATGGGATTAGATGACGGACCCGGAATCCGTTACGTCCTCTTCATGCAAGGATGCCTGATGCGCTGCCAATTTTGCCACAATCCAGATACTTGGCATATCCATGAAGGACGGCTGGTAGACAGTAACGACATCTTTTTGGAGGCGCAAATATTCCTGCCCTACTACCGCGCTTCTGGAGGAGGCATTACCGTCAGCGGTGGAGAGCCGCTTGTGCAGGCTCCTTTTGTACGAGATCTCTTCCGGGCTTGCAAGGAAGCCGGCATCCACACCACTCTGGATACTACCGGATATATCTGGAACGATGCGGTCATCGAGGTGCTCCAGCATACCGATTTGGTCCTGCTCGATCTGAAAGAAATGGATGATCAGAAGCACCACGACCTCACAAGCGTGCATAATCCATCGGTGCTGCAGTTCGCGAGGTATTTGGCTGAACATAACATCCCCGCATGGATCAGGCACGTGCTTGTTCCCGGTCTGACGGACGATCCGGACGGCCTTCGCCAGATCGGTGCATTTATCAAAAATATGCCCAATATCGAGAGAGTGGAGCTGCTCCCCTTCCACAAAATGGGCGAATACAAATGGCAGGAGCTTGGCATCCCTTATCAGTTGACAGATGTGCAAGCAGCGACCGATGATGAGGTGCAAACAGCGTACGGTTATCTGGGCGAATCTGTGCGGAAAGAGCTTATGCCTGCGTGGAACGGCAGCACAGCATCTTCATAAAAAAATTTAATAGAAGCCCTCTCGCAGAAGTTATCTAGTCCTTCTTTTGAGGAAGTTTTTCATACTGTATCATGTATCAGGCTGATTCGTCGTGAAGTTTATCCTTTCTTGATAGTAGAGTAGGAAACTGAAATTTTCGGGCGACCTTC
>NZ_SDKD01000019.1 GCF_004521915.1 Brevibacillus migulae
TACTAATCGGTCGAGGACTTATCCACACACATCCTTATGCAACATTGCTGCGTATCCAGTTTTGAAGGTGCAAACCACATGTTGTGTATGTACCACGTATATTTTATTGTTCCTTGGTAGCTCAGTTGGTAGAGCAATCGGCTGTTAACCGATCGGTCGGGGGTTCGAGTCCCTCCCAAGGAGCCATATGCTCCTGTAGCTCAGTCGGTAGAGCGTTTCCATGGTAAGGAAGAGGTCGCAGGTTCGATTCCTGTCGGGAGCACCATGATCTGGCCCGTTGGTGAAGCGGTTTAACACAGCAGCCTTTCACGCTGTCATACAGGGGTTCGAATCCCCTACGGGTCACCTAGAGCCCCCACAAAGTGACGGGAAGCTTTGAAGCTGATTCCGAATACTTTGTGGGGACCCCAAAACAATTGATATGGAGGCTTAGCTCAGCTGGGAGAGCATCTGCCTTACAAGCAGAGGGTCGGCGGTTCGATCCCGTCAGCCTCCACCATATCTTTCAGGATGGAAAATGGAAGGTCAGCTAAAAACTGCGACGTCCTGTCGCAAACGCTGACACTCCGACACCCATGTCGTCGCGGGATGGAGCAGCCCGGTAGCTCGTCGGGCTCATAACCCGAAGGTCGCAGGTTCAAATCCTGCTCCCGCAACCAAATATGGAGCTGTGGTGAAGTTGGAGTTCACGCCGGTCTGTCACACCGGAGGTCGCGGGTTCGAGTCCCGTCAGCTCCGCCAGATTTTACAAATGAAAAAATCATTTAAAATCTGACGAAATGATGCTATAATAGATAAGTCACCTTGCCGGTGTAGCTCAATTGGTAGAGCACCTGACTTGTAATCAGGGGGTTGTGGGTTCAAGTCCTATCGCCGGCACCATTTTTTGCCTAATGGGGAGATAGCGAAGTGGCTAAACGCGGCAGACTGTAAATCTGTTCCCTCCGGGTTCGGCGGTTCGAATCCGTCTCTCCCCACCACTTTACGTATACCTGTAGATGCAGGAACGGTTTTGAGAGCCATTAGCTCAGTTGGTAGAGCATCTGACTTTTAATCAGAGGGTCGAAGGTTCGAGTCCTTCATGGCTCACCAGTTTTATACTGGCCCAAAAAGTTTCCGATTACTTTTCGGGGAGCCCATATTTAAAAAATGCGGTCATGGCGGAATTGGCAGACGCGCTAGATTCAGGTTCTAGTGGTGGCAACACCGTGGAGGTTCAAGTCCTCTTGACCGCACCATTTACACCCCAAAAAGTGAAGCAAAGCTTCGGAGGATATTCCGAGTACTTTTCGGGAACCCAGTTGTTATGCGGACGTAGCTCAATTGGTAGAGCGTCGCCTTGCCAAGGCGAAGGTCGCGGGTTCGAGACCCGTCGTCCGCTCCATGAAAAACGTCTAGACGTTTTTCATCATTAAACGTTTTTGTGCCCTTAGCTCAGCTGGATAGAGCGTTTGACTACGAATCAAAAGGTCGGGAGTTCGAATCTCTCAGGGCACGCCATATTGTAAGTCGACTAAAAGGGTCACGTCATGTGGCAATGTCGACACCAGGACATCCATGTCCGTCGTCGGGAAGTAGCTCAGCTTGGTAGAGTACTTGGCTTGGGACCAAGGGGTCGCAGGTTCGAATCCTGTCTTCCCGACCACTTTCAACATTTGCTGCCGGGGTGGCGGAATAGGCAGACGCAACAGACTTAAAATCTGTCGGGAGTTTCTCCCGTACCGGTTCAAGTCCGGTCCTCGGCACCAAAATGCGGGTGTAGTTCAATGGTAGAACTCCAGCCTTCCAAGCTGGTCGCGTGGGTTCGATTCCCATCACCCGCTCCATAATGAACACGTAAGGGTAATGCAGAAAATGCATTACCCTTTTTGCATTTTACAAACAGATAACGAGGCTTCGCGCACAAATGTCGAAATTTGGTGAAAATTAATGCTAGTAGAAACATATGTTTTCATGTACAGTAATTCTAGATCGTTTACCTAAGGTAGCGGATCTCTCTTACCTAGCCTCCCGCATAATTGCAGGAGGCCTTTTTATGAATCAACTGGGTCAGAGTGGCTAGATTATATCAGTGGAAGCGTAATAATAAATCGTGTTTTCTCAGCATTCGACTCACAGCGAATTTCACCGTTATGTTTTTCAATAATGTTTTTGCAGATGGATAACCCGATGCCTGTCCCATTACGTTTTGTGGTGAAGAAGGGTTGGAAGAGTTCATCCAAAATTTCTTTTGGGACTGCTTCGCCATTATTTTCCACGATCAGGGAGAGTTTTTCTTGATCGGTCGTTGCATAAATGTGAATTTGTTTGTCTGTTTGTTTGGAGACGGCATCAATCGCATTATGAAGCAAGTTCAGCAGCACTTGCTTTAATCCCTCTTCATAGCAATAGAGCGTACACGTAACGGAAATCTCCTTTTGCAGCAACACATTTTCTCCGACAAGCCTAGGCGTAATGAGGAGTTCTACATCATTCAGCAATTTGATCAAAGAGGTTTCTTTATATACTTCGTCTAAAATCGGTTTTTTGGAGAAACTGAGGAAGCCGGTGATTTGCCGATGAAGATTTTCAAATTCATGCATGATCACGTCAATATAACTTTGCAGCTTCGGTTGATCTTTGGTGGATTCACCGATCAGTTTTAAAAATCCCTCAATCGCGCAGAGCGGATTGCGAAGCTCATGAGCCATATTGGCGGCAACCTTCCCGAGGATGGTCAGCTTGTCATTGTGTAGAAAGGAAATGGTCTCTTCTTTTTGGGTCAATTCTCGGTTGATTAACTGCTCATAATGATAGGTTGCCCAATACACACTTTCATCCATGGCATGTCCAATTCGCTTTTCCAAGAAGAGAATATCGTCCTGGGTCAGATTCCAAGCTGTGAGAGAAGAGCGCAGCACATTCCAAAAAACACTGCGGTACAGTTGGTACACCCGCAGGATCGCAGAAAACGGATAGCGTTGGGAACGCATCCACTCACTCATTTCCAAAGCCCATGCCTGCAGAGGTGCATCGACATTCTCTACCAAGGAGCGTGCAATCAATATCGTGCGCTTTTCTGCATAATCCCGAGGGATCGACATGGGGAAAATAGCATGTTTTTCAACTTCTCGAAGCCATTCGGCAGTAATCGCAGGCGACATCATTAATATCTTTTTCGTAATTTCCTCAATATTCATCGCAACAGTCTTGAGCATAGACCTCCCCCCCACATTATCGTAAAGGATAGAGGGCCATTTTTACAAGGTAACAAATTCCTAAAATTTACAAAAAACCAGACTTTTTTCCGACAAAGCCTTGGAGAATTTTGCGGTTTTTATCGTATTTGGCAAGCAGGTGGCAGACAATGGAAAAAGGAATATCAATATGGAAAATGATGTAAGTATGGGGCGAAAGGGGACTCATTCATGCAAAAAAATTGGCAGGATCCACGATATTGGACACAATGGTTGGTGCAAATGGAAAGTGTCGTCAATACTCCGGGAGAGGCTCATATCGCGGAACAACTGTACCAAGCGCTCAAGGAGTGGCCCTATTTTCAAGAGCACCCGGAGTATTTGTGGCTGCATCCGACCGGGGAAGCTGCGATTACGCGTTATAATGTCGTGGCCCTAGTCCGCGCCGAGGCGCCCACGAAAGAAACGACCATGCTGGTAGGACATCTGGACACGGTTGGGGTTGACGACTATGGCCAGCTTAAAGCCCTCGCGACACAGCCTGAGGCACTGCGCGAATCCATGAAACAGCTGGAGCAAGTGCCGGAGGAAGTAAAAGCCCATCTGCATGACCCGGATTGGATGTTTGGCCGCGGCTCGGTGGATATGAAAAGCGGAGTCGCTGCAAATCTGGCCGTACTGTATCATTTCTGCGAGCATCCGGAAGAAAGAACGGGGAATCTGCTGCTGGTCGCAGAATGCGACGAGGAAGACAGCTCTAATGGCATTTTGGCTGCCGTACCTTTTATCAACAAACTTGCTGAGCGGGAAAACCTGGAGATCACCGCGGCCATTAACAGTGATACGGTAATGGCACGTTATCCGGGAGATCCACACCGCTATATTTATTTGGGGACAGTGGGAAAACTGTTGCCCAGCTTTTACGTGAGCGGGAAAGAGACTCATGTGGGGCAAGTCTTTGACGGATTTGATCCCAATCTCATCTTGTCCGAGCTGACAAGGGAGCTCGACTACAACCCTGAGCTGTGCGATGAGCTTGCCGGAGAAATAACGCCTCCGCCCGTCAGTCTCAAGCAGACGGATCTCAAACCGTATTATGATGTTCAGACTCCTCTTGCAGGCTTTGCTTATTACAATTTTCTGGTCCATTCCTGGTCTCCCAAGCAAGTGATCGATAAATTGAAGGAGAAGGCCACTGCCGCCTTTCAGCGGGCCATAGAGAGCTACACAGCCAGATACCAGACGTATTGCGAACGAGTCGGGCAGCAGCCGACAGAAATCAAGCTGCAGCCGCGTGTATACACGTACGGAGAGTACTTGCAAGCCTTGCTGAGCATTCATGGGGAGTCATTGGCATATGCACTGAACAGACATGCTGAGACACTCATGCAAGACACGTCCTTGGATATTCGCTGGCACTGCTGCCGCATGGTCGAAGAACTGCATCGCTGGGACCCCGATAAGGACCCTGTTTGCATCTTGTTTTACTCCTCGCTCTATTCACCGCGGGTAGCCCTTTCCGATGATAATCCGCGTGATCGACGACTGAAGGAAGCGGTAGAGCATGCCGTGGAAGCGATTCAGCCCAAGTACGGCAATCCGATCGAGATCCGCCAATTTTTCCCCTATATATCCGATATGAGCTTTGTCTCGTTGAGCGATGACCAGTCGGGGATCGAAGGCTTTACAGCGAATATGCCGGCATGGGGGAATCGCCATCACGTTCCGTTTGATGAGATCCGCAAGCTGAATGTGCCGATCGTCAATATCGGTCCGTATGGTTTTGATGCCCATAAGAAATGGGAGCGTGTCGAGATTACGTATTCGCTGGATATCGTACCCGAGCTGATGAAGCAGACCATAGCTCATTTGTGGAGGAATAAGTAGAAAAGTTCTTCATGAGTTGCCCTTTCCGCGCATAAGAGTAAAAGGACAAAGCACAAGCGGGGGAGAGGGATGGACGGCCAATTTTGGGTTCATTTTTTGCAAATCATGATGATTGACCTGATGCTAAGCGGGGATAACGCAGTAGTCATCGGCATGGCATGCAGAGGGCTGCCGCCTAGTGAACGGCGACGGGCAATCATTTACGGGACCTCTGGAGCGATCCTGATTCGCATAGGATTGACAGGGATGACAACATGGATGCTCGACATCCCTTTAATAAAGGCACTGGGTGGACTTATGCTTCTGTGGATTGCCTATAAGCTAATCGTCGGAATGGAAGAGGAGGAAAGTGAAGTAGCATACAGCACCACGCTTGGTCAGGCCGTTAAGACGATCATACTCGCGGATTTTATCATGAGTCTGGACAATGTGCTGGCGGTAGGCGGGGTAGCGGATGGGGATATCATGCTGGTTGTGTTTGGCTTAGCATTCAGTGTGCCGCTGCTCATGTGGGGGAGCGCGTGGATCTCACGGCTAATGGAAAAATACACGGCGCTGATTTATGTGGGAGGAGCGATTCTTGCCTATACGGCGGCAGAGATGTGTTTGCAGGATCCATATGTGTGGCAAATCGCCAATCGTTTTTTGCTCAACCATGCTTGGACGCCTGTCATGGTCGCATTCTTACTTGTCTTGATCGGTCGGTGGAAACGAGTTCACTGAAAAAAAGCTGCAGGAGACGCAAATTTCGTCGGAACTGTAGCTTTTTTTTCTTGATGGGAATAATGAAAAGGAAGATCACACCACGAGAAGGAGTAGGATTGCAGATGAATACGGGCATTTTGCTTCTGTGGGGCATATGGGACGCCTTGTATCAGCGCTGCACCAGGCTACGCTATATCGAGAAAGGAAAAAACATTTTTCGCATCGTCCTGTTGCCTTACCGAGGGGAGAGCTTGATCACATCTGACCAAAGGCAGATCAACCGCGGGGATATGATCATCAAGCTGCATATTCACAATTATTTGTTTGCCCGCCTTTGCCGGGATGTAAAAGATGAAGTGCGGCTAGTCCTCATGCTGCGCAGGCATATCGTCCATTCACTGCCGCAGCTCGCTGATTATCTGCGGATGCTGCCAGAGAGAGACCAGATCAAGGGAATTGTAGGGACAACCATGCTGCACAAAGGGGTTGAACCGCTTGGATTCACTGTTTCTGATGTTCCCATGAGCTGGTTTTTTCGTTACAAAAGGTGGTATCTGCGGCTAATGCTGCGCATCATTCATCCCCAAGGGAAAGAGAGAGTCATGAACTGGAACGAACATATGCCATTAAAACGAGTGTATATGTCAAAGGAAGAGCTGTTCCGCCGTTATCTGCCTGTCGAAGAGATCGGGGAAAGCAGTCGATGACTACTAAGCGTGTATGCATTGTGACAGAGGGTTGGGCTGGAAGCGGGCACCGAATGGCTGCTTTAGCACTACAAGAAGCTTTGCTGGAGAAATCCGCGCAGAGCAAGGTGGAAGTTCTCGACGGTCTTCATACGATAAGTCCCTTATTACGCAAAATATCACAAGCCTCCTATTTGGGGAGCCTTCGTTATTTTCCAAAAGCATGGGATCGGGCCTATGCACGCAATCGCTTATGGAGTGCCACCCTCAAAAAGCCACTTGGGGTCATGTTAGGCAAGCGGATGGTGAAAAGAGTCATCGACCCGTACCGGCCGGACATTGTGGTGGCTACACACGCCTATTGCTTATCTGCATTGGCGGAAGCAAAAAAACATGCAAGGGTCCCCTTTTCATTGGTCAGTGTATGTACAGATTTTCATGTGAATGACTTTTGGATTCATCCATCGATCGATGCGTATGTGGTAGCGAATCAAGAGATCGGACAGGCCATGCAGCGGACCCATGACGTACGGCCTGAATCGATATTTCCATTGGGAATCCCGTTGCGCACATCGTTTGCCAAAGAAAGCGGGAAGCACAAAAAAGAGTGGCGGGAGCAGCTGGGACTAAGAGGAAATCAATTTACCATTATGATTAGCGGGGGAGAAGGCGGCTATGGGAAAATCAGAGAGGTGCTGGAGCGGCTCATCCAAATGGGCAGACCGCTGCAAATCCTGGTGGCAACCGGAAAGAACCGGGAGCTGCGCCAACAATTATCGCAGATCATCGCGAGAATAACGTCTCCCCACTCTGTACATGTCTTGGGATACATCAAGGAAATATGGGCTTATATTGGAGCTTCCGACGTCATGATCACCAAACCAGGAGGAATCACCTGCTCGGAGGCATTGGCCATGCAGACACCCCTGATCCTGTATGATCCGCTGCCTGGGCAGGAACGGAAAAATAGTCAATTCCTCTGTGAGCATCAACTTGCCTATGAGGCAAAACATGTGGAGGATATCGTGCAAATACTGGAACGCTGGCAAAGCAAGCCAGAAAATGTACAAGCCCAAAGCTTGGAACGCTTCTCACGACCGGATTCCGCTTATCGGGCAGCGGATTTGATTTTACATCTATAAAATGGAAGGATAGTAGGAGTGAAAAACATGAATGAAACCCCCCTTACTCAGACATATTAAGTGTACAAATGACAAGGAGGTGATAGATATGCCGAACAACGGATCCCGTAACAACCTGCTGGTACCGCAAGCGAACCAAGCTCTGGATCAGTTGAAGTATGAGATTGCAGCTGAGTTTGGTGTTCAATTGGGAGCAGATACTACATCTCGTCAAAACGGTTCTGTCGGTGGAGAAATCACCAAGCGTCTGGTAAGCTTTGCTGAGCAAAACCTTGCTGGCCGCGGCTAATATCCATCCGATGACATCTAAATAGTTGGATGTGGAAGCCCTTGGCTTTATGCCAGGGGCTTCTTCCCTGTTCGTTGGAAAAATTTATGGCTTGCAATCAAAGGCTCGTCCGGTAAAATGGAAAATAGGTTTCTACATACCTTGGCATCCCTTACCAACGAATGTTGGCAATCCTGGAAAGATAACGTCGATTTTTGGAGGATATACAAAAAATCACGAATCTTCTGGAGATCAAAGTAGAGAAACAGGCGGTATGCCGTCTGTTCTCAAAAATCGGAGGGTGATGAGAATAAAGAAGCTGATACTAGCCTCTATGACGGCCATGCTGTTAATGGGTATGCCAGTCGTACAGGCAGAAGAGGGAAGCACACCACAACAAACAGAACAAAAGGAAGTAAGCACACCATCCTCTTTTACGGACATTCAAGGACATTGGGCACAGAAAGAGATCGAGCAGCTGTATGCCAATGGTGCGATTCAGCCCAATGAAACAGGGTTTTTCCGGCCGGATGATACCGTTACGCGCGCAGAATTAATCACCATGTTTTTGGCTGCCAAGGGCATTCAACCGATGCCAGATGATTCTGCACAATTTGCGGATGTGCCAAATGATAGCTGGCTGG
The DNA here is from genome assembly GCF_004521915.1 of Brevibacillus migulae. Taxonomy (GTDB): domain Bacteria; phylum Bacillota; class Bacilli; order Brevibacillales; family Brevibacillaceae; genus Brevibacillus_F; species Brevibacillus_F migulae. Next base: position 8,509 of record NZ_SDKD01000019.1, read on the forward strand.
CGCCCTATGTAAAAACCGCATATCGACTCGGGTATTTTCACGGTACCGAGTTGAATGGACAACTTTATTTTAAACCAGATGAGCCGGTTCAGCGACAAGAACTGATTTCCATTCTGCTGCAGGCCAAAGGGGACAGCGGCAAAGTAAATCAAATGCTGTGGTCAACCACGATCAAAGCTTTGCAGCCGTATGCGGATGGACAAGAGGTGGCGCAATGGGGTCAGCGCGGAATCGTTTACGCATTGCAAAATAACATCGCCAGTCCTTACAGCGATGGAACCCTGCAGCCGACCAAGCTGATGACACGTGCTGAGGCAGCGGTTTATGCGTACCACCAATTGCTGGATGAGCAGAAAGGCACGTTGCCGCGTTTAGCACAGCTCACGACCCCGTACAAAAAAACGTTGTCTGTAGAGACCACTGCTTATGCTGAAAGTAATGTAAAAGCCTATCTGGGCTGGCCGCTGCGCGAAGGAATCGTAGCAGTGGATCCAAATGTGATTCCACTGGGGACACACCTGTACATTGAAGGCTATGGATATGCAGTTGCTGCCGATATCGGCGGTGCAGTAAAGAATCAACATATTGATGTATTTTTGCCTTCGCTTCAAGCTGCTCTCGCTTATGGAAGACAAAAGGACACCAAGGTATATATACTGGATTAAAACATATTCCCTGACTTATCCATCCATACTAAGGGTGGAAAGGCGGGGATTTTTTTGTTGCTATGGATTCTGTTGGCGATCGCAGCGCTATTGTTTCTCCTCTTTATCACGCCATTGCGCATCCATATCCTTTATGAACGCAAGAAAGAAAATGATCAGGCCAATATTGAAGTGACCTGCTGGTTTCGGCTGATTCGTCTTCGGTACGAGCTGCCGATGGTAAAGCTGAAAGCGGAAAACGGCAGTCCAGAAGTGGAGGCAAAGCTGGAACAAAGCAATCCGGTAGCTTCGGATCAGAAAAAACACAGCGTCGATGCGCCTCAGGCGAAACGCTGGCATCGCCGATATCAGGAACTGCTGGCAAATGTTCATGATTTCCAGGACATTCTCAAGCGCATGCTTAAACACGTGCGCTGTGAAAAGCTCGAATGGGAAACCAGGCTTGGATTAGGAGAAGCGATGGGAACTGGCGCAATCACGGGTATTGCCTGGGGCCTGAAAAACCTGATTGTGGCCATGATCGCCCACTACGTAACCATGCGGACGACTCCTCGTGTCAGCATCCAGCCAGAATGGAACAATCAATTGCTGCACACGCATTTCCGCTGCATACTCCGATTTATGGTCGGACACGCTATGATAGCAGCGGTACGCATTTTCGTGAAATACTTGAAAGGGCGGGAGCAAAAATGGCAGACCACCCCATCCGAAGTTTGATGAAAATGAGTCGGTGGATAATATAGAAACCAAGGATGGGTGGGGACAACTAAGGTCTTCATTTCATCGAGGGTCTTTTTTTGAGGTTCCGAAATGTGGGGAATCGTTCTTCTCATCAGCATAGTGCTCACGGCGACTTTCATCAAAAGGGCATTTTCGCTGGCAGTTTACTTTCACTGGCTGGAGTACCTTCTGGTTACGTTTTGTTTCCTTGGCATGAATACCTGGTTATTTAATTTTTATTTAGCCGGATACCCTTCGCTTGGATTAACGGAAAAATACTTGCCGTTCGCTATCGTCACAGTCCATTTTGTCATCATGTATCCATTGACATTTTTATGGGTAGTAGCCCTGTTTCGTACGAAAAAATCATTCGCAGTCAGATATGGTTGGCTGATCACAAGTTTTATGACCCGTTAACGCCTGTGGTCTTCGATAAAAACGAGTGGGCTGTCATCGTTATCTTTTTCCTGACCGAGGGGACGGCCACCTATCTTCATACAAAGCATCGAGTCATGAGAACAGCCGAAGGGTTAGCTCTGATCTTATTTAATGTCTACTTTACCTCGTTGCTCGAGTTTATACTGGCGACAAAGCCTGTTGATCTATACGATACCATTGATCGAAACTATGGCGAATTGTTTGACCTTCCGCTGGAGATGGTCACCTATCCCGTTACGATGTATATTTTTATGCATGTTTTCCTTGCGTGGAGTCTGAAAAAGCGGCATATCGTCCTTCTGGGAGCAGCCTTGCTTCTCATCTTGGAATGGATAACCATGCATTTTTTCTCGTTATTTACGTACAAGGGCTGGAATCTGATGTATAGCTACTTTTTTTACATGTTTGTCCTGACGATTAATGTGAACCTGACCGAATGGTTGCACAAGCGAGTGGTTACAGGACACGAATAATCGTGGCGGATATACATTAGAGCGTATGGTTTAGGGAATTATAAAGCAAGCTTGATATTCCAGCATTTGATGATGAGGAGGGGTTTTGGTGGCTGATCATCCGATTCAAGGATTAATGCGAACTACACTAGAAAATTTAAAGCAAATGGTTGATGTGAATACCATCATTGGCGAGCCAGTCGAAACGCCGGACGGCAGTGTCATCTTGCCCGTTTCCCGCGTTGGTTTTGGTTTTGCGGCCGGGGGAAGTGAGTTTGAATACAGCAATAGCAATACCGCATCCATCAGTCATCCGTTTGGCGGCGGGAGCGGGGGCGGCGTTTCTATTACGCCAGTAGCTTTTCTCGTCGTCGGGAAAAACGGAATTCGCTCCATCCCCTTGGAAAATTCGACGCATCTTTATGATCGGATCTTGGATTCCGTGCCGCAAATGGTGGAGAAGGTTCAGGATATGCTAGGCAAAAAAGACAAAAGCCCGATGGTACCTACCACTACGATCATTACGGATACGAACGACCAGGATCTTGATGAATTAATGGATCGCAGTTGACGGGAAAAGTATGAAAAACTTCAAAAGAAGCTCTCTCGAAGAAGCCGTCGAGTCTTTCTTTTGCGGGAGTTTTTCATGCTGTATCAGGATGAGTAGTAAAAAAGGAGGTATGCCCAGACTGGCATTACCTCCTTTTTGTATCAAGGATGACGGATGTATCCATTTGTCACCAGGTAATCATAGATCTGTTCGACACAGTCTGAAATGCTCCCACGATCGCTGGCAACGGTGATTTCAGGCGCTTCCGGTGCTTCATAGGGAGCGGATATCCCCGTAAATTCAGAAATTTGTCCTGCGCGTGCTTTTTGATAGAGTCCTTTTGGATCACGTTGTTCACATGTTTCCAGTGCGCAATCTACAAACACCTCAATGAATTCACCTTGGTTGACCAAGCTCCGTGCCAGTTCCCGATCGGCACGATAGGGAGAGATAAAGGCGGTCAACACGATTGTCCCGGCATCCACAAATAGCTTGGCAACCTCAGCGATCCGTCGGATGTTTTCGCTCCGATCCTCTGGCGAAAAACCGAGATCACGATTGAGGCCATGACGAATGTTATCCCCATCCAGCAGATAGGTATGGATGCCAGCACCATGGAGTCGATGCTCCAGCGCATTGGCGATGGTCGATTTGCCTGCGCCCGACAGACCGGTAAACCAGAGAATGGCGCTTTTATGCCCGAGCTTTTGCTGGCGATCCGCCTTGCTGACGGTTGCCTCATGCCAGACAATATTGGATGTACTCATACACTGCCTCCTGTTTGATCAGTCTAGTTTTGCACGGTCGCTCGAACGCCGCGAATCAATACTTCCACGACCTCTGGACGACTGAACTCCGGTGGCGGCGCGATTCCCTCGCTGAGCATTTGCCGTACCTTTGTACCGGAGAGAATCAAGTGCTCGGAAGCGTCATGCGGGCACGTTTTGGTCGAGGCCATATTCCCGCATTTTTTGCAATAAAAGCTGTGCTCGAAGAAGAGAGGAGTAATGCCCAGCTCTTCTGGCGTAAATTCACGGAAAATCAGCTGCGCGTCATACGTGCCGTAGTAATTGCCCACGCCTGCGTGATCCCTGCCCACAATGAAGTGGGTGCAGCCGTAATTTTTGCGGGCGATCGCATGGAAGATGGCTTCGCGCGGCCCGGCATAGCGCATGGCAGCAGGGAAAACAGCCAATTGCACACGGTCCTTTGGATAGTATTCATTCAGCAGCACTTCATAGCTTTCCATCCGAATGGCTGCAGGGATGTCATCAGACTTTGTCTCCCCGACGAGAGGGTGGAGCAGCAAGCCATCGACAATTTCCAGAGCCGACTTTTGGATGTATTCGTGTGCGCGATGGACCGGATTGCGTGTCTGGAAGCCGACGATGCTGTTCCAGCCCTTTTCCGCAAAGAGGCGGCGAGTTTCCGCCGGATCGAGCTCATAAGCAGGGTAACTTTTGGCAGAGCGGCGGTACAACGTAATGTCGCCTGCCAGATACACGTCACCCCGACTCATCAGCTTTGCGACACCCGGATGGGCGAGTTCCGTCGTCCGATACACATGGCTGGCTTCCTGTCCTTTATCGGGGCGATAGATTTCGGTCAGGTCCAACGCGCCATAGACGATCCCTTGATGGGTGAGCAAGAAACGCTCTCCGATTTGTAAGCCAGCTGCTTGCTCCTCGGTAACCGGCAGTGTAATCGGGATGCTCCAGACCGTGCCGTCCGCGAGTCGCATGCGCTCGACGACGCTTTTGTAATCGTTGCTGCCAAGAAATCCGGTTAATGGACTATATACGCCAATCGCGATCAATTCCAGATCGGACAGTGCAACGGCATCGATTTCAATGGGGGGGAGGGATGCAGGAGGCTCCTGATTGTCCGCGATCCGGCGAATTAACGTACCTCCATGAGGAATGCTTACAGCCATCTTTGGTTCTCTCCTTTTTCCGTAGGGGTAGATTATTTATGCAATCCGCACTCGGTTTTGCCACTGCCAGCCCAGCGGCCCGCGCGCTCATCTTCACCCGGCTGAACCGGGCGCGTACAAGGCTGACAGCCGATGCTGGGATACATCAGATCATGCAAAGGGTTGTAAGGCAGCTGGTGCAGCTTGATATACATCCAGATCTCTTCCTGCTTCCAATCAATCAACGGGCATACTTTGACATTGGCAAATTTATGATCGGGGTTCACGTAGCGAAGGTGAGCGCGTGTAGGCGACTGCTCTCGGCGCAGCCCTGAGAGCCAGGCTACTCTCCCGGCCATCGCATTTTTCAACGGATCAATTTTGCGGATTTGACAGCATAAATCGGGATCACGTTCCCACAAGGCATCACCATGTGCTGCCGCTTGCTCGGCCAATGTCAGCTCAGGCTCAACCATGTTGATGCGCAGGCGGGGATAGCGCTTTTTCACTTGCTCGATTAATTGATAGGTTTCGGGAAAATGAACACCGGTGTCCAAAAAAATGATGGAGGCATCGGGCCGAATCTGGGAAATCAAATCCAAAAGGACCATTGCTTCCGCGCCAAAGCTGCAGGCGTAAGCCAAGTCATCCTCATATTGTTGAAAAGCCCAGCGGATGACGTCCAGTGCATCCTTGCCGCTCAGCTGTTGATTCAACAGGTCATAATCTTCAGGCTGCATGGATTCGTATCTGAAGGCTTGCTTACTGTCATTCATCATATTCCTCCTCCTTGATCATGGATGGCTTGCTTTTCGCGCCGAATCGCCCGGCTCAAGCGTCCCAAGCCCAATGTGGCGACAAAGGCGCTGGCGACGGCTACGACCACATAGAAATTGACGGTCATCAAGGAATTGATCAACAAAAACGAAACGACAAGGGAAGATACGGGCGAGACGATCCAAACCATGATAATTTGCTTAATGACCTGCTGCTGCCACAGGCGAAATCCATTTTCCGCCGTGCCGATTCCGAGAATGGCGCAGGTCGTCGCTTGCGTCAACGGTACCGGGATGCCATAAATGGAGGCGATGATGACCAAGCCACCGGAAGTCAGGGAAACGGCGCTTCCTTGCAAAAGCGAGAGCTGGGTGATTTTCTTGCCGTTGGTCTCCAGGACGCGGCCGCCCAGGAGAAATGCACCCATGGCCATGAAAATGGCTCCCAGCCATAAACCCTCGGAAGATTCCAACAAATTCGCTCCGATCACAGGTCCGACAGAGTTAGCCACGTTGTTCATCCCGGCGGAGAAAGCTTCGAGCATACCTGCAAAAATAAGCAACCATTTCAACCACCACCAGCGAGCTCCGCGAGAGGATAATCCCGGCCACTTTTGCTCCGCATAGCGAATGATCCAACCTAGCACCAGGGCAATCGTGAAAGCGAAAAGGGGGACAAGCAGCCAAAATAAGATGATCTCCAGCAATTTTCCTGCAAACAGCGACTGATAAGCGAGGCCGACGCCGACGATGGCTCCCACCGTCACTTCACTGGTGGAAAGCGGGATCCCCAGCAGATTGGCGAGGAACAGGGTCAAGGTAGCGGACACCAGAATAATCGTGACGACTTCGATCTGTAGAAGAGAAGCGGGAATAATGCCGCCGCTGATCGTCTTAACTACTTCCCCGCCGCCGAGGATGGCTCCCAGAAATGCGGCGATTGCGGCAAGGCCAGCTGCCAATCGCTTGGTCGCGACGGCACCGGAGCCATAGGCAGCTCCCATCGAAGCTGCGGTGCCGCTAGCTCCAATGTTCATGGCGAAAAAGAGGGAGATCGCAATCGTTACGTAATAAAGGATCATAGATCAACCACGGATCCACGCCCTGCGGATGCAGGTTTTTTTTCAAAGATCACGAGCTCTGCCACCTCTTGGAGAGGGAGGTTGTGATGTTTCGGCTGATTGCCAGCGCATATAAACGCTGTTTCCTCCGACCCGTGCAGCACGATCACTTCTGAACGTGAGTGATCCACGTATGCTGCTTCGATATGGGATAAAAACATTGTTGCATCCACCTCTTTTCTATAGGGCGTCCCCACGTTAAACCGCTATCCTTATGCCAGCTGTGCGATCGGGAAGGCTTGCTTTCTGGTATATTAGCATTTCAACCTCCTTCACATTAAATCACACTAAACTAATCGGAATTTAGGTTGTTTTGATCATATAACGAATCGGGCAGGTATGCAAGAGCCTAGTTGGAAAAAAGTGCACAAAAAAAAGAGCGGTTTTTTGCTTGTCGCTCTTGTAGAAAATGGCTTCGGAACACTCTCGCCGGATTCTGAAAAACGCATGGCAAGTGCAAGCGGTAACAGCATGAAAAATCCAACTAGGTCTCTTGGGTTTTTGGATCGATGGCCTTAATAAAAAGGGAGTGTAAAGAAACAAAAGCTTCTTTACACTCCATAAAGCTTTAAAAATATTGATTGAAAAACATCCCCTGAGACGCAGCGTGCTGAAGAAACAGCTGGGGAAGCCCATAAGCGAGATAAGGATTGCGCTTTTCGCTGGTGCGCCCCGTCAGGCTGAGCTCAAATGGCTGCTGCTCCATCAGCTGCCGGGATTCCTTGATTTGCTTCACAAGACTTTCCCTTCCTGTGAATGCTTGGCGCACATAGGCAAAGTCGACATCAAGCATGAAGCGAAATCGGTCAGCATCGAGCTGATAGCTCCCGTCCTCATTTTTTCGAACACCGAGATTAGCTATGGACGAGAGGGACGCTGAAAGGGAAGCGGTCGGATCCTCCTGGTCCCGCAGCTGGTCTGCACTTCCGGAAAGCTGGGAAACGAGCTGACTGGTCAACTGGACTAGCTGTTCGATCCCTTCCTCGCTAGCTTCCCCATCTGCCAGTCCCTGAAAGGATTTCTCCAGCTCGGCTGCCGTCTTATCCAGACTGCGTATGGATTCATAACGGAAAGAGAGGGCGTTGGCGCTGGCCGTCAGCCACTCTTGCTCTTTTCGATAGAGCTGCTGCTGTGTGTATGATTGGATAGGGTTCACTGTCCCGCGAAGCTGGACCTGAGCCATATGCCAAGAATAGGGCTTGATCCGTTCACCCCGCAATACTTTCGGAACAGAGGCAACCATTTGCCTGCACCTCCCCAATTAGTCGATTTCCAGCAGCAAGTCACCTGCTTCAATGGCATCGCCTGCTTTTACATGCACGGCTTTAACCTTTCCGTCCAATGGCGCTTGGATCGTGGTCTCCATTTTCATCGCTTCACTGATTAATAAATGCTCGCCTTTTTTCACCTTGTCGCCAACCTCGATCAGCACCTTCAGCACTTTTCCAGGCATGGAAGCGCCGAGATGGCTCGGATTTTGCGGATTGGCTTTCGGACGGATCTGCTCGGAAATGACAGCGGATTTATCGCGAACCTTGATTTCACGCGCCTGGCCGTTCAATTCAAAGTAGATCACCCGGTTGCCATCCGGCTGCAGATTGCCCACAGCGATCAGCTTGATGATCAAGGTTTTTCCTTTTTCGATGCTGACAGCCGTCTCTTCTCCAGGACGCAAGCCATAGAAGAAGGTGGACGTATTCAGGAAGGAGAGATCGCCGTATTCCTTCAGGTTTTGATCGTACTGGAGGAATACCTGCGGGTACATGATATAGGACAATACGTCCAATTCGCTGGCTTCACGGCCAATTTTTTCTTCAAGCTCTTCCTTGACCTTGGTGAAATTCACAGGGGCAAGCAGCTCGCCTGGACGGGTGGTGAAATAGTCGCGGCCTTTCAGCACGACGGCTTGCAGCTCTTTCGGGAATCCTCCCGGCGGCTGACCGATATAGCCTTGGAAAAATTGAATCACCGAATCGGGGAAGTCGAGACGCGCCCCTTTTTCGTAGATGTTTTCCTCGGTCAATCCGTTTTGCACCATGAACAGAGCCATATCGCCGACAACCTTGGAGGATGGTGTGACCTTGACGATGTCCCCGAACATCCGGTTGACGGTCGTATACATCGCTTTGACCTCATCCCAACGGCCTTCCAGACCGACAGCCTTGGCCTGCTGCTCCAGGTTGGTGTATTGACCTCCTGGCATCTCATGGACGTATACTTCAGCGTTGCTTGCTTTCATGTCACTTTCGAAGCCTTGGTAAAGCGGGCGAATATCCTGCCAGTAGTCCGAGAGCTTGTTGAAATGGTCCAGGTCAAGGCCGGTGTCGCGTTCGGTTCTTTCCAGCGCGGCCACCAGCGCGTTCAGGCTGGGCTGTGAAGTAAGGCCGGATACGGAGCTGAGGCAGGTATCGACGATGTCAACGCCGGCTTCCACCGCTTTGAGCAGCATCGCACCGCCATTGCCCGATGTATCGTGGGTATGGAGATGGATCGGGATGCCGATTTCCTGTTTTAACGCATGGATCAGCTCATAGGCGGCATAAGGTTTCAACAGGCCGGCCATGTCCTTGATCGCGAGGATCTGCGCACCTGCTTTTTCCAGCTCCTTGGCCAAGTCTACGTAATATTTCAGGGTATATTTGGTCTTGCTCGGATCGAGAATATCACCGGTATAGCAGATGGCAGCCTCGGCGATCTTTCCGGTTTGTCTGACAGCATCGATGGCGGTCTGCATGCCCGGCAGCCAGTTCAAGCTGTCAAAGATGCGGAAGACGTCGATGCCTTGCTCGGCAGCTGTCTTGACGAATGCTTGAATGACATTGTCCGGATAGTTGGTGTAGCCGACTGCATTTGCCCCGCGCAGGAGCATCTGGAAGAGGATGTTCGGGATGCGCTGGCGCAAGATTTGCAGGCGGTCCCACGGCGATTCGGACAGGAAGCGCATAGACGTGTCAAACGTGGCGCCGCCCCACATTTCCAGGGAGAACAGATCGGCTCCCAGCTTTCCGGTTGCTTCCGCGATAGCGGCCATGTCGTAAGTGCGCACGCGTGTAGCAAACAAAGATTGATGGGCGTCACGGAAGGTCGTGTCGGTCACGAGCACTTTTTTCTGCTCTTTGATCCAGCGCACCAGTCCATCTGCACCCTCGCGATCCAGTATCTGTTTCGTTCCGTCCGGGTAGGGCTGGGAATAAGGCGTTTTCGGAATCCGTGGCGATTCGAAAAACGGTTTTTTCTCTGTCTTGGCCAGACCCGGGTAGCCGTTGACGATGGTGTTGCCGATATAGTTGAGCAGCTTGGTTCCACGGTCTTGGCGTCCCGGGAAGTTGAACAGCTCCGGCTTGGCATCAATGAAAGAAGTGTCATAATTTCCGTTCAAAAAATCTGGATGGGTCACCACATTTTCCAGGAACGGCAGGTTGGTTTTGACCCCGCGAATCCGGAATTCCCGCAAGGTGCGGTACATTTTGCGGGATGCTTGCTCAAACGTAGGGCCATAGGTGGAGATCTTCACCAGGAGCGAATCGTAAAAAGGCGTGATGATGGCTCCAGGATAGCCGTTGCCGCTATCGAGCCGGACGCCGAAGCCACCGCCTGATCTCCAGGCAAGCAATCTGCCCGCATCGGGGAAGAAGCCGTTTTCGGGGTCCTCGGTCGTCACCCGGCATTGAATCGCATAGCCGTTGCGTTGAATATGCTTTTGCTCAGGGATGGCGATTTCCGCATCATGCAGGGCATGTCCCTCGGCGATTTTGATTTGCGTCTGCACGATATCGATTCCCGTAATCAGCTCGGTAATGGTATGCTCAACTTGAATGCGCGGGTTTACCTCAATGAAGTAAAACTTCTTGTCAGGTGTCAGCAAAAATTCGACGGTACCGGCATTCGTGTAGCCTGCCTGCTTCATCAGGCTGAGCGCTGCCCCGCAAATCTTTTCGCGCAATTCTTCATCGAGAGCCAGGCTAGGCGCCACTTCCACCACTTTTTGATGGCGGCGCTGGATGGAGCAATCGCGCTCAAACAGATGGACGATATTTCCATGCTGGTCCCCTATGATTTGGACTTCGATATGCTTCGGCTGCTCGAGATATTTCTCCAGATAGACATGGGCATTGCCAAAGGCGGAGCGTGCTTCCGACCGTGCGCGATCGAGCGCTTCCGGCAGTTCATCCTGCGAACGGACAATCCGCATGCCGCGGCCGCCGCCACCCGAGACGCCTTTGATAATGATCGGGTAACCATGCTCACGAGCGAACAGCATGGCTTCCTGCAAGGTTTCGATCGGCTCAGCGGTGCCCGGAATCACAGGGATGCCTGCTTCGATCGCGATTTTCCGCGCTTCCACCTTGTCACCAAACTTGTCGATCAAGTCAGAGGATGGTCCGATAAAGGTGATGCCGACTTCGGCGCAACGGCGGGCAAATTCTGCATTTTCTGAAAGAAAACCATAGCCGGGATGAATGGCGTCGACATCATTGCGCTTGGCGATTTCAATGATGCTCTCAATATCGAGATAAGCCTCGATCGGCCCTTTGCCGGCACCGACCAGATACGATTCATCTGCTTTGAAACGATGCTGCGCGACATTATCCTGCTCGGAATAAATCGCGATCGTACGAATACCCAGCTCAGTCGCGGCACGAAAAATGCGGATGGCGATCTCTCCGCGGTTGGCGACGAGCAGACGATTGATCTTTCTCTTATGCATGGCTTCTCCCCCTTGGCGTTTGCTCCATTTGAATGTGAATGTATTTCTACTGTTAATATACAAAATTTACCCAGTAGATACACGAAAAAAATGTTTTTCCGATACATTTTGTTGGATATTCCGATGTTTTTTCTTGGTTATAGAGAAAGGGTGGGAAAAATGGGGACAAAACTGCCCGTGTTTGTGTATGGAAGCTTGCTTGCCGGGTTTGCGAACCATCGTCATTTTGTAGAGCCGTACCCCCATCATCGGGTGCGGGCAAAGACCAGGGGAAAGCTGTATCATTTGAGCGATCGCGGCTATCCAGCGCTTGTTTCCGCGGATGAACCGCATGCATGGGTGTACGGTGAATTGCTCTATTTTGCCCCGGTTTTCTATGAAAAAGCGCTGAAGGGTCTGGACGAGCTGGAAGATTATCATGGCCCTGCGGATGAGCGTAACGAATATGAAAGACAAAAGGCGACCGTCACTTTCCTTGAGACGGAGAAACAAACCGAAGCTTTTCTCTATATCGCGGCTCCTCAGCTGGAAAAAGCCATCACCCGGACCGGGATTCGCGTTACCGATGGAGATTGGCGTACGTTCATGCAACGCAAGTGATGATCAGGAATACGACCTCCTGCTTTTGACCACAATGGTAGAGAGAGTCTTCCTGCTAGAATGCGGCGAAGGCAACTGGACTGTGTGAGGAAGCAAGGAGGGACTTGCGTGGAGTTGTTTTCTGCAGCGCCAGCTGACATCTGGCGGTTATTAATCCCCTCATCCCATTGGCTGTATCGTGATGAAGTGCCGGAAGATGAGTTGATTTTTCATTATCGTGATCAGATCTATTTTGTGAACAACGACGGTTCCGTGATCTCGCTGCCCAAGCCTGCCGCTTTTGAGCTGATGGATTTGGGGGAGTTGCTCGATCATTTGGCGACCTCTGACTGCAGCTACGATTATGACGACAGCGGTGAATTTGACTATGCTTCTGTCCTGCTGCGCATGGGATACTTGGTCCCTACGGGGAGCCGCCGCGAGCGGGCGGATCATCTGGTGGAAATCGTCAACACACTCGCCCCGGAGAAAATGGTGACCCGCTATGAGCTGCCCGGCGTATGCTTTACCTTTGCCTTGTATCACGGACTGCTGCGCTGCCACGAGCTGAACCGGAAATGCGACTGGGAATTCGAGCATGAGATCAAGAGCATCAAGCGGGCAGGACAGTATGAGGCCAAGCATTTTCATTTGCATTCATAAAACTTTTACACCGTGAGAATGATGAAAATCTCAAAAAAATAAGGTATGATGAGACTTGTATTACATAACGTTTACCATTTGATGGGAGGAATTAACCATGACAACAGCTGTAGAGCGTCAAGGCGCATTTCAATTTAAAGGAGACGTTACTCTGCTTGGCCCAGAACTGAAAGCAGGCGACAAAGCTCCAAACTTCACCGTATTGGCTAACGATCTGACTCCAGTAACATTGGATGATTCGAAAGGAACCGTTCGCATTATCTCCGTTGTTCCATCTCTTGACACCGGTGTGTGCGATGCGCAAACTCGCCGTTTTAACGAAGAAGCAGCAAAACTCGATGGCGTAACCATCCTGACTGTATCCGTAGACTTGCCTTTCGCGCAAAAACGTTGGTGCGGAGCGGCTGGCATCGATAAAGTGCAAACCGTTTCCGACTACCGCGACCTTTCCTTCGGTCAAGCGTATGGCGTAGCGATCAAAGAATGGCGCTTGCTGAGCCGTGCTGTATTCGTTGTGGATGCGAACGACACAGTGGTGTACGCTGAGTACGTACCAGCTGCTGGCGAACATCCTAACTATGAAGCAGCAATCGAAGCGGCAAAAGCTGCAAAATAAGCTGCCTGATCTGTTTTAAAACGCAACCTCTTCGCTTTTTTCCCGCGGAGAGGTTTTTCTTTTGGGCAAAAAACGATATGATCGTGGATACCAACATCGTATCGCGAAAAAAATGAAAGAGAGGAGTCGGACGGATGATTCCTGCAAAACTACAAAAGGGTGACGAAATCCGGATAGTTGCCCCAAGCCGCAGCTTGGATATCATCGGCGCAAAAGAACGGGAACGGGCCACCCGGCGGCTGGAAGCACTTGGTTTTCACGTAAGCTTTGGGCGCCATGTGCAGGAGCGGGACCTGTTTGATTCCAGTTCGATTGAACACCGGGTAGCCGATTTGCACGACGCGTTTTCCGATCCCAAGGTGAAGGCGATCCTGACCGTCATCGGCGGTTTTAACAGCAACCAATTGCTGCGGTATCTGGATTATGAGCTCATCCGGCAGAATCCCAAAATTCTCTGTGGTTACTCCGACATTACAGCCTTGGCCAATGCCATTTATGCAAAAACCGGGATGATTACCTACTCGGGACCCCATTTTTCCACCTTTGGCATGGAAAAGGGATTCGATTATATCCTCGACTACTTCCAGCGCTGCTTGATGTCCGAAGAACCTATTGAACTGGCCACTTCTTCCGCATGGAGTGATGATGCGTGGTATTTTGATCAGGAAAATCGTACATTTATTCCAAATGAGGGCTATCTCGCCATTCAAGAGGGAGAGGGAGAAGGAACCATCATCGGCGGCAATCTTTGTACGCTCAACCTGCTGCAAGGGACTGAATACATGCCTTCTCTGGCAGGAGCCATTCTCTTTCTGGAGGATGATTATGTGGTGGACGCGCCGACGTTTGACCGGGACCTCCAGTCACTGCTCCATCAGCCGGGTTTTTCCGAGGTGAAAGGGATCGTCATCGGCCGTTTTCAACAGGAAAGCAACATGACCCAGGAAAAGCTGCTGCAGATCATCGCGACCAAGCAAGAGCTGCGCGGCATCCCGGTCTTGGCACAGGCCGATTTTGGGCATACCACCCCGATGTTTACGTTTCCGATCGGGGGAAGCGCCTCGCTTTCCGTTAAAAAATCGGGGAGCAGCCTGATGATTCACAAGCATTAACGCGCAAAAAGGAGACAGACATGCTGGAAGAATTGTTGCGATTTGTAGCGGATGAGCAGGAGGCCGGGCAGACGATTCGCGACGTGCTGCAAAGCGGGTACGGCGTGTCACGGCGCTTGTTGACCAAGGCGAAGCACAGCGGAGAAATTTTGCTTAATGGACAGCCCGTCTATGTGACCGTAAGGCTGGCAGTGGGCGATCAGGTGATTGTCCGGCTGCCGATGGATGTGGTGGATCACATCGAGCCGGAGGAAATGCCGCTTGTCATCCGCTATGAAGACGAGGATTTGCTGATCATCGCAAAACCGCATGGATTGGTCGTCCATCCTACAAGGACTCATCCATGCGGCACGTTGGCCAACGGTGTGATCGCGTACTATTTGGCCAAAGGAGAAACGCACAGCTTTCGACCCGTGAACCGGCTGGACAAGGATACGTCAGGCTTGATGATCGTGGCGAAAAATCAGTGGGCGCATGAACAGTGTGCACGCATGCAGAAGGATCGGACATTAAAGCGTACCTACCAAGCGATCGTCCATGGCAACCTCCGGGAGAAACAGGGCGTGATTGATGCTCCCATCGGTCTTCGCGACGGATCGATTATCGAACGGATGGTGCGCCACGATGGACAGCCGGCCCGGACCTTTTTTCGCGTTCTCGCAGAAGGGGACGACTGGTCGTGGCTGGAGCTGCAGCTCGAAACGGGGAGGACCCATCAGATACGCGTGCATTTGGCTTCGCTGGGGCATCCGCTGCTGGGTGACGATCTGTACGGAGGGAGTCGGGAAAGGATCGGCCGGCAAGCTTTGCATGCCGTGCAGTTGTCCTTGCACCATCCGCGTACGGGCAAGCCGCTTACCTTTACAGAACCGCTTCCGCCCGACATGGCCAAGCTGGCAGGGCAGTGCTCCTGATGAAATATTTTGTTTTCTCTGGCGCTTTGCAAGCGTTTTCGATATGATAATAAGAGCATACTTGAAACATCATAGGTAAGTTGGTGAAAAGCCAGCTGGCTGTCTATGGGGGAGAACCCACAAGGTTTTTCGTCACTAGGAGTAGACAAGACCCAGTCATCGTTTTTCGCTCTTCTTGAACATTGCCGCAAGCGTGGTTTGTTTGCAGGGATACAGGAGGGGCGGACGAGACTGGGTTTTTCTTGTTGGTTGATATGAATTTATCAAATTCTCATCGACATAAGAGCAACCACGCTCCGCCAAAGACTTGGCTTAGCTAAGTTTTTTCTAAATTCTGAGGAAGGGGGGTGAGCGAGTGAAGCTTGTTTCGTATACGCGTAAAGCGGCACCTGAGCAAAGCTGGCGCGCCGGCATATGGTTGGAGCAAGGGATAATCGATGTGCAGGAAGCGCTCGCGGATGCGCCTGCCACGATGATGGGGCTGCTGGCCGACTGGAAGCATTGGTATGAGCGGCTTCAGGCTCTGCAACAGCCAGATGGGATGCAGACAACAGCTTGGAAGCAGTTCAAGCCGCTAGAGGACGTGGTTTTGGGATCTCCGCTTCCGCGCCCAAACAGCTTTCGCGACTTTTACGCGTTTGAGGCGCATGTCAAAACAGCGCGGGAAAAAAGAGGGCTGTCCATGGTACCGGAATGGTATCATTTTCCGGTTTTTTACTTTTCTAATGCCAATGCCTTCCTGGGCCCCGACGAGCCTGTGCGTCGGCCAAAAGCGACAAGCTGGCTGGACTATGAATTAGAGGTGGCCTGTGTCATTGGCAAGGGGGGCGTCGATATCCCGGTGCAGGCGGCTGATCAGCATATCGCAGGCTTTTGCATCTTGAATGATTGGAGCGCTCGCGATGTTCAACGGGAGGAAGTGAAGGTCGGACTCGGGCCGGCAAAAGGAAAAGATTTTGCCACCTCTATGGGGCCGTGGCTGGTCACGCCGGATGAATTGGCCGATCGGCTGCTGCCTTCGGAAAAGGGCGCCCGATATGACTTGAGCATGGTGGCCCGCGTAAACGGCGTGGAATACTCCCGTGGCAATTTGGGTGACCTCTATTACACGTTTGCGGAAATGATTGCCCGCGCCTCTGCCGATTGCCCCCTTTATCCAGGGGATGTGATCGGCTCGGGAACCGTGGGAACCGGCTGTATCCTGGAGCTTGGGTCCGAGCAATACCCGTGGCTGCAGCCTGGTGATGTCGTTGAGCTGCAGGTCGATGGATTAGGTGTTTTACGCAGCCGCATTGTTGAAGCTGGATAAAAACTGCGAAAAAGCGAGGGGAGTACGTGTGCCATTTTATCATCGCATGGGAGAAATCCCGCATAAACGACATACGACTTTTTATAAACCCAATGGAGAACTGTATCGGGAGCAGCTGATGGGAACCAAAGGCTTCTCCGGCATTCAGTCGATCCTGTACCATCATCATCCGCCTACCCAGGTGAGAGAGACAAGAAAGTACGCGGACCGAAAGCTCGAGTATCTTCCCCAGGAGGACTTGAAGCATCGCCATTTTCTGAGCTTTGATCTTCCGGCCGGCGGCGATCCGATTTCTGGCAGACAATATTTGCTGGGCAATCAGGATGTCGTCATGGCCGTATGCGTACCGACAGAGCCGATGGATTACTTTTATCGCAATGCGGACGGCGATGAGGTGATCTTTGTCCATTACGGGGAAGGCGAGCTGCAGACGGTCTACGGCACGATTTCCTACCGGCCAGGAGACTATCTGGTCATTCCGATCGGGACCACCTACCGGGTTGTGCCAAAGGATGGGGTCGATAGCCGGTTTTTGGTCATAGAATCGCAAAATGAGATCGTCCCGCCCAAGCGCTACCGCAACGAACATGGCCAGCTGCTGGAGCATTCGCCATTTTGTGAACGGGATATGCGCTTGCCCGAACGGCTGGAAACCCATGTGGAGACAGGAACGCATGAGGTGCGAGTCAAAAAGGGAGACTCTATATACAGCTATTTCTTTGATTTCCATCCGTTTGACGTAGTGGGCTGGGATGGCTATCTGTATCCCTATGCGCTGAGCATCCACGATTTCGAGCCGATCACCGGCCGGGTCCATCAGCCGCCGCCTGTGCATCAGACCTTTGCGGGGCAGAATTTTGTCATCTGCTCTTTCGTGCCGCGGCTGTATGATTATCATCCGCAGGCGATTCCCGCTCCGTATTTTCACAGCAATGTGGAAAGCGATGAGGTGCTCTACTATGTGGACGGCAATTTTATGAGCAGGCGCGGCATCTATGAGGGCTCGCTCACGCTTCATCCGATGGGCATCCCGCATGGACCGCATCCGGGCAAGATTGAGGCCAGCATCGGCAAAAAAGAGACGAAAGAGCTGGCTGTCATGCTGGATACGTTTCATCCTCTGCTGGTGACCAAACAGGCTGCTGCGGTAGAAGATGCGGGGTATATGAGCAGCTGGCTGCCATCCAGCGAGTAAGGAGGGACTATGGCTGAGCTGTCGATTGCACAATTAGAACGCCAGGAGAAATACAAGCTGCTTATCGGCGGGATTATCCCGCGTCCGATCGCGTGGGTAACCTCGATCAGCAAGGAGGGAGTGGTGAATGCCGCTCCGTTTAGCTACTTTAATGTCGCCTGTATTGATCCGATGATGATCTCCATCTCCGTTGTTCGCAGACCGGGAGCAATCATGAAGGATACGGCACGCAACATTCAGGACACAGGCGAATTTGTAGTAAATATGGTCGATCTGCAAAATGTCGAGGCGGTCAATCAAACATCTGCTGACTATCCATCTGACGTCAGTGAAGTGGCGGAGCTGGGCTTGACCGCACTGCCAGCCTTGCAGGTGAAAGCGCCGCGATTGGGCGAATCACGGATCCATTTTGAATGCCGCCTGCATCAGATCGTCACCCTGGGGGCTCCTGCAGCAGCGGATCTCATCATTGGCGAAGTGGTGCATGTACATGTTGCCGATGAGCTGTATTATGAAGGGAAAATCGATACGCGCAAATTCGGTGCCGTCAGCAGGCTGGCTGGTCATTCGTATGGGACGATCGGAGACATTTTCGATATCCCGCGGCCAATCTTGAACCCGAAATAGCGGCAGCATGCAAATGCAAGCAGCCCCCACCGTGCAGGTGCGGAGGCTGCTTGCTGTTATTTTTGCCCATAATCGGAAATGGCGTCTGGGCGAATGGAGCGGTCGTACTCACCGCTTGTCCCGGCATTGACGGGTGTTCCGTAAGGCGTAAAATTAGGCTCCCAGCCAAGCGGATGCACGACGCTTTGCAGGACATATGCGTTTGGGTCGCTTTGGGTGCTGAGATTGTTTACGGATGGCGGAGTGTTCGGACCACATCCAGCCAGGAAGCCAAGAAGCAGCAACAGCAAAATGATGGGCAAAGCGAATCACCTCATCATATAGCGTTTGCTGAGGCCGCGCATCTCATACCGGTTGTCCGATCCGTCCCAGGGCGGAGAAAAAATCCCACTGCGGTCAGTTTTGGCCAATGGCGATTTTCGGCTATCGTATAGATACAAAGACATTCGTTAGTTGATGGAGAAAGGATTGGTTGATAGATGAGACAGCGTTTATATCGTTCGAGACATGATCGTAAATTGTTCGGTGTTTGTGGAGGGTTTGGACAATACCTCGGTATTGATCCTACCTTTGTGCGGATTGGAGTCGTATTGCTGACGATCTTTTTTGGCATTCCTGGCCTGATTTACTTCCTGTTAGCGTTCATCATGCCCAAAGAACCGCTGTTTACTGCCTACGGGCATGGCTTGGAAGAACAGTACCATCGCTTGCATGATCTTGATGAGGAGATCGAACGTCTGGAGAAGCGGGCCCTGCAGCAAGAGGTACATCGCTTGCGAGCAGAGCTGGCAAAGTATCAGCAATAAAAAGGCAAAATTGATTCAACAATCAATCGCTCCTGCATACAATGTAAGGTGAGGAACTTACATAGGGAGGGAAAGTTTGTGTACGTCGGCATTTTTGACATGAATGAGCGCCTGGAAAAAACGCGGAAAATGTTGCGCGAAAAACAGCATTTGAAGCAGCTCATCGAAGAAGACATTCGCCAACTGGAGAAAGATGTCCAGGCAATCGAGGAAATGATCGTTCACTGTAGTGCGAAAGTGACTAGCTAGTAGGGGTGGGTGCTTCCGCTGCTGCGGTGGGGTGGGCGAGCATGTTCCACGACTCCGCTTCATTCTACGCCCCGCTGAGGGAGGGGACTGGCCGCTCCGCAGCAAATCGCGGGGGTGTGCAAAAAGTGGGATCGCTTCGTAGCATAGCCAAGTTTGCACTCCTGTTTCCCGCGATTCACTGCTCCGCTGGGGAGGGCTTCGCAGGCGCTCCGTCGCGGAACATGCTCACCCGCGTAGCAGAAGCTTTTTTGATTGATAAATGCTGGTAGCAGGACAGGAAGCTGGAAATGGACAAAAGCCCCGAACAATCGGGGCTTCCTTGTTTTACATAAGCAACAGTCGCGTGAGGAAGGGAAGGCCGGGACGGGGCGGAGTCTTTGTCACACCGACCGTGGTAGAGCTTGCGAAAACGGGACACGCTTGTCGCGCGACCCCGTCACATGAATGGGCTTCCGTGAACCCTTTTGCCGACGGACCGTTTTTGCGAGCGGAGCCGGACAGTTCCAGCTTCCAAGGGGGTGTGGCAAGAACGCAGCCACGCCCGGTTTTCCCTTCCCCCACCACTATGATTGCACAAACCAAAGCACTTATTGCTTCGTCAAAATCAGCGGACCATCGGCAGTAATCGCAATGGTATGTTCATACTGCGCAGACAGACTGCCGTCGCGAGTCCGAGCTGTCCAGCCATCTTCATCTACACGGGCGTGGTAGGTGCCGATATTCAGCATCGGTTCAATGGTAATGACCATGCCTTCTTTCAGGCGAGGGCCTTTCCCCGCAGGACCGAAGTGGGGGACATAAGGCTCTTCGTGCATTTGACTGCCGATGCCATGCCCTGTGAAATCACGGACTACCGAGTAGCCTTGCTTTTCGGCAAACACTTGAATCGCATGGGAAATGTCGCCAATGCGATTACCGGCAATCGCCTGTTCAATACCGAGATAGAGCGCTTCTTCCGTGACGCGCAGCAAACGTTCTGCTTCCGGAGAAATCGTGCCGACAGCATAGGACCAGGCAGAGTCAGCCAGCCAGCCATTTTTGTTAACTACCATATCGATTGTGACAATGTCGCCGTCTTTGAGCGGCTTGTCACCAGGAAACCCGTGGCAGATGACATCATTTACGGAAGCGCAAGTGGCGAAGGGATAGCCCATATAACCCTTTTGCTCAGGAGTAGCACCGTGTTTGGCCAGAAATGTTTCTACGAATTGATCGATTTCACGAGGGGTTACCCCCGGGCGAATTCGCTGGGCAATCTCTCGATGACATGCAGCCAAAATCTTGCCTGCTTCATGCATGGCATTGATCTGTTCGGGTGTTTTAAGCGAAATCATTGTATACGTTCTCCTCACTTTTATGTCTTACCCTAATCGTACTACAAAGTATAAGCAAAGGACCGGATGATTGTCACACGTATTTTTTGCAAGTTGAAAGATTGATTCTTCTGGTGAAATAAGCCATAATAAAGGGTATTGGATTGAACAAGTTTGAAGAGGTGGTTCATTATGTCTACAACTGAATTGAAGCTGAAAACGAATCTGGAAGGGCGTGTGCTGCGCACGTTGCAAACTTACTTCCGTCGTTCCAACCACGTATTGATCCGTGAAAGCTTGTGGGCAAGCGGAATGAGCCATGAAGATGCGGATTTTGTAATGCCCCTGCTTACTGGACAGCATACAGTAAGTGAAATCATGGAAATGCTTCGCCAAAAAGGTGTATTTGATAATCAGAAGTAAGAAGGGACCGGTGAACGCCGGTCTCTTTTCTTTCGATCTCCACTCGGCTGAGCGCAGTTGGAAAACGTGGCTTCGCCAAGCCTTTGGCGATACCTTGGTTGCACTTAAGTGGATATAAATTCTTATCCACCAAAAAAACGTCCCCCTTTGTAAAGGGAAACGTTTTTTGAGTCGAAACTGACTATGAATTCTCCTGTACCAAACGACGGCGACGGGAGCGCTTTTTCCGATACAATTGCAATGCAGCATAGACGAGAAAGTAGCTCCCGATGGCAACGATCAATCCCATCACCGCGCTGCCTGTAAAATAGGCAATGCCATTTTGCTTCATCCAAGCAAGCCAGCTGGCCCAGGATTCGTTATTATGCTTCATATGATGCTGCAAAGGTTGTTGAAACGGATCGCCAATAATTTTGTTGCCCAGCTTCAAATTCAAGAACATAAACACGGGCAATATCATCTTACCGATGACGAAGGCAATGAGGGAAGCGGAAAAACTGGAACGAAACAGCAGATTGAGCGGGTACAGCAATAAAAAAGCAAGGCCGAACGTGGGGAGCGTAATAAATTCTACGAACATCCCAACAGAAAAACCACGGGCGATGAAAGATGGAGCACCTTTCATCCGGATCAGCTTATAATACTCATATTTCGCTTTGCGTATCAATTTTCTCCACATATCGGCTTGTCCCTCATTCTCTCTAAGAAA
This sequence comes from Brevibacillus migulae, assembly GCF_004521915.1. Taxonomy (GTDB): domain Bacteria; phylum Bacillota; class Bacilli; order Brevibacillales; family Brevibacillaceae; genus Brevibacillus_F; species Brevibacillus_F migulae. Next base: position 30,366 of record NZ_SDKD01000019.1, read on the forward strand.
ATTCTAATTTTCATTATAACGGATACATAAAAGGAAAGCCACGTAAAGTGCCGGATAGTTCGGCAAATTTCTACATTATTTGTGAATGAAACATTCCCGTCATTCCTGCGTATTACTAGGCACGGTGGTACAGGCGTTTTCTTTCATGCCTGCATTTGGCATAATGAATGGTGTTCTTGTCTTTCCCAAAAGGAGGGCTTTTCGTTGCAGGAAATCGTCCAGATGTTCAGCGGATACATTGCCGATTACGGATATGTTGCCTTATTCAGCCTGTTTTTCTTAGGGATTATCGGGTTCCCTCTGCCGGAGGAAACGCTGCTGGTTTTTTCCGGGTTTTTAGTCTCAACCGGACAGCTGAGTTATATTCCCACCTTTCTGGTCTGCTTCTTCGGTTCGATCAGTGCGATGACCTGTGCATACTGGATCGGCCGGACGTTCGGGTATGCATTTATTGAACGATATGGCAAGCGGTTCGGATTGGGTTATACTTTATATAAGCGCACGGAGGACTGGTTCAATCGTGTGGGAAAATGGGCGCTGCCTCTCGGGTATTTCATCCCGGGCGTCCGGCAGTTTACCGCGTATTTTGCAGGGATCACGAAGCTTCCATTTCCTTCCTTTATGCTCTATTCCTATGTCGGCGGCTTGTTTTGGAGCATACTGTTTGTCACGCTGGGCAAGATCCTGGGAGAGCGTTGGGAGCAGTTGTTCGATGTGATTTCACGTAATTTGGCGATCTTCTTTATCCTATTGTTTGGCGTCATCCTCGCGTTTTCGTACTACCAACGGCGAAAATGGCTGGCAAAACCGAAACAGGAGGGATCGAGATGAATACCGAGCAAGACAAACGGCTGGAAGATGATACGGAAGCGCTCTTGCCAGTGGCTCAAGAAAAACGGGACCTGATCGTGATCGAACTTCCGGAAGAACATCGCCGATTTTATGATAAGCTGCGTGATAAAATCGAAGCCTTTATCAAAGAAAAAGGAATGAGCTCGCGGATTGCTCAGTACGTGCTGCTTGCACCCGATCTTTTCGTGGTATTGGCCAGACTGATGCTGGACAAGCGGGTGCCGATCCAATCAAAAGCCATTGCAGGAGCAGCGGTCGCCTATTTTATCGCACCGCTCGATTTCATTCCGGAGATCGTGACTGGGGCGTTTGGGCTCCTCGATGATGTGGTCCTTGCGGTGTTCGCTCTGCGCAAAATATTGGTGGATGTCGATGCCAAGGTAGTCAAGGAGCATTGGAGCGGGGCAGACGATTTGCTGCAGGTCATTACCCGTGTGGTAAAGGCAGCCGATGAATTGGTTGGACAAAAAATCTTGAAAAAGCTTGAACAAACACTCTTTCGCAAATCATAATAAAAGATGCCAACGTGGAGAAGAAATACCGGCTTTACGGTATTTCTCTTCTTTTTTCGTTCGCCAGAAAAATGATACAAAGTGGGGAAATCGGATGCTTGTGAAAATTAATGAATTGGCAACCGGCATGGAGTTTACAGGTTTTTACCTGCTGAAAAGCGCCATGGTGAAGCAGACCAATGATAATAAAAGCTATTTTGATATGGTAATCGGGGATGCCACTGGCGAAATGCCGTTAAAGTTTTGGGATATCAGTGACCTGGATAAGGAGACCTATGTAACCGGCTCGATCGTAAAGCTGAAGGGGATTGTCTCGACGTATCGGGAAAAACTGCAGGCAAAGGTATTGAAAATCCGGCTCGCGACGGAGGAAGATGGCTACCAGATTTCTGACTTTGTCAAAAGTGCGCCAGTGCCGGCGGCAGATCTCATTCATGTCATCGAGCAAACGATCGAGCAAATGCAAAATGAGCACATCCGCAGCATCGTCGGTTTTTGTGTGAATCGGGTCAAACAGCAGCTGTGGTCGTTTCCGGCGGCCAAATCGATGCACCATTCGTATTATTCCGGCTTGGCCTACCATATGGTCAGAATGCTGGAGATCGGGGAATTCATCATTCGCCAACGCCCATTTTTGCAAGCCGACCTGCTCCGTGCGGGGATCCTGCTCCATGACCTGGGCAAGGTGCTGGAGTTTGAAGGCGGAGAGCATGGCATTTGCACCAATTATACGCTTGCCGGACAATTGCTTGGGCACATCTCGATGATCAACACATGGGTGTATGAAGCAGCCCAACACTATGGCATAGACACCCAGGGAGCAGTGGTGATGGCGCTGCAGCATATGGTGCTTTCCCATCACGGCAAGCTGGAGTACGGCTCGCCAGTCTTGCCGCAATTGCCGGAAGCAGTAGCTCTCCATTACATTGATAATCTGGACGCAAAGCTGCAGGCGGTGGAAGACGCATTGGAGGGTTCCAAGGAGGAATGCGTCACTGGCATTCGTGCGATTGACGGCGGACGCGTGTTCAGGCTGAATCTGTAGAAAAGAGAACAAGGAAGATCTCGGCCCGTTCGGCTGGGATCTTCTTTTATTTCCAGTTTTATGGATACATGGAAATATTTCTTGTCCACTGAGACACGGTTGAATAAAATGGAAGAGTCTTCTTTATATAAATAATGTGAATAAGGAGGTGTGATGTATGAAGCTTAAAAAACTCGGTCTATGCAGTGTTGTTGCTTTGGCTGTTTTCGGTTCAGCCGGATACGCATCTGCAAGTGAGTCCACAGGGGAGACCGTTGATGCGGATCAAGCTGCGGCAATCGTGGAAGTCATTGATCAGCTTGACACAGCTGATTCGATAATCCGTGCTGAACTTTCTAAGGTCCTGGCACGAAAGTTGGGTATCGATACCAGCAGCACGGTTACCCCAAGCAGCTTTACGGATGTTGACTACTCCACAAGCAATTACGTGGAAGCGGCAAGACAAGCAGGTGTGCTGGAGGGTATACCAAGCGGCATATTTGGGGGGGAAAAGTAGTTACAGCAAATGTTGGTCCAATTACCTTTTATAAAAGGCCCCGCCATGTGACATGTAGAGGCGGGCTTTATTTATGCGTGCGCACAGCAAGTTGTTCATTGCTGGTTGGTAAAGTTCAATCGAGCTGGGAGCCAAGCACGAGTCTATGGGGAAAGAAAAACCGCGGCAAGGTAAAATCGATTCTTCCGCTCAAATTTTTAAATAATATTAAAAATATCGATTGATAATTTCATTCTGACTGCTACAATGAATGCTAGTCATTTTTATTTACGATATCAGGGGGTTACCTATGGCTCGCAGTAAAGGGCGGTCGCATGTGAAAAGTGGTCTAGCATTAAGTGGTTTGGCTATACTGTTCGCATTGGGGACGAGTTCGCCAACGAATGCATCAACAGATTTTACTGACATCAGCAATTCATATGCAAAAGAGGCTATCAACGAATTGGTGGAAAAAGGCATTCTTACAGGAAATAAGGATCAATTCAATCCAACCGCCAATATCAGTCGCGAACAATACGCCGTCATTCTGGTGAAAACCTTAGGGCTGGATATATCCAATACACCTGCACAGCCGACTTTTTCTGATGTTCCTCCAACGCATTATGCGTACCCCTACGTCGAGGCGCTCGCAAAAGCAGGTCTAATGGCAGGGACGGGAGAAGGAAAGTTTGGTCTGGGAACGAACTTAACGAGGGAACAATTGGCGACTCTCATGGTCCGTGCGATCGGCCAAAATGTTACCGGCATGGGTGCGAAATTAACGTTTTCAGATAGTGCTAACATCGCAGCTTGGGCGAAGGACAGCGTCGCGTATGCAGTCGATGTAGGCTTGATAAACGGAGTAGGCAATCAGTTTAACCCAAATGGTGGTGCGAATCGAGCAGATGTCGCGCAAGTGGTGAGTAACTTCTTAGACAAGCAGAACAAGTTGACCCAAGAAGTAACTTTCAAACCGCAACCACATATGGGACCGTTGAGGGAGAATCGCATCGATAGGGAGATTGTTTTTCCGAAACCTGAACTTCCCCCGGTGGTAATACCTCCGGCGGTACCTGAGCCGCCGGTTGTGATTGAACCGCCTGTAGTGATTGAACCACCGGTAGTGATTGAACCACCAGTTGTGATAGAACCGCCTGTAGTAATCGAGCCGCCTGTGGTTACGGTTCCACCGGTAGTATCACTCCCTCCGATTGAAACAGATCCTGAGCCAGGCGAAGTAACGGACGAACCAGGCGAAGTAACGGACGAACCAGGCGAAGTAACGGACGAACCAGGCGAAGTAACGAACGAGCCAGGCGAAGTAACGAACGAACCAGGCGAAGTAACGGATGTGCCAGGTGAAGTAACGAACGAGCCAGGTGACGCAACGGACCAACCGGGTGACATAACAAACGAACCGGACACTGGAACAGATGGCTCAGACGGACTGGGTGATCCTATTCCAGGTGGCATGGGAACTGCCCCCGATGGATCTGGAGAGCTATTTCCATAAGCAATCCCCAAGCAACAGCATTGGCTATGATACTGTATAACCCGCCTCCTCCATTTGGCAGAGGCGGGTTTTTGTTGCGATTAGAAAAAGTGGCGATTTTCCTTCGATTCGTCGCTTTTTTTGTAAGCAAAAGTAGGATTTTCGAGCCCCTATGTAGAATAACTATGGGTATTCCACCCATGGAATATCTATCTAATCAGGTGAGGAGAAGGTTCATGAAACGGCCAACCTATACGCTGACCAGTCTGATCAAAAAGGTATTCCGGCCCGGAGAGCGTTCTCTGCCGCGAAGTGAAATCAACCAACGGCTGATGGAGTGCTTGCGTGCCAATGGTTATGAGATGGATAGCGAAGAAGTGCTTACACACGTATTATCGCTGGAGCACTCGCCCGTATGTGTCGGGCATACCGATGCCATCATTGAATTGACCTACCAACCGCATCAGTTGTATGATCTAGCTTACCGCTTTTTGCGGGATACCCATATGCCTAAGACTGTCGAGCAGATCGTACCCGAATTACGTCGGCAAACCCAGTTTTCCTGGAATCAAGTGAGACGAATGCTTGAGCTGGAACGTGATCTTCGTTTTGTCCAATACCAAGGCGACAAACGTTGGTATTTGGCAGAATGGAAAGTAGTCAATGACCGCGTCTATCAATATGCGCTGGAAAATGGTCTGAAGCAAATGTCGCTCCGCACGCTTTCCTTCTTTTTGGAGAATGAAGTGGGCCTTTCCTTGAAGGACGACGTTTTCATTCCGGATGCGGACGAGCGCTTTCAAGTGAATGGTGATATCATCTCGGTGCTAGCTGACCATGCGGATGATGTGGAAGACACCAGAGATTCGTCCACAGATCCAATGGACGTACAAGAGGCAGAGGTTCACGTGGCCGAACAGGATGAGGATCGCCCGAGTCAGGAGCCGCCCATGGAGGAGGATCCAACCGACATGGCGTACATACAAGAATCGTTTTTGGCTATGGATGAAGTGGCTGCAGCAAGTCCTGCGGTACCCGAACCATTACGTATTGAGGAGGAAACCTTTATGAATACAGCTGGGAGTCAACCGGTAACAGCAGAAGTAAGCCAGTTGCTTAGACATGCTCTGGGACGTTTGGAGGAACGAAACAAGCAAATGTCTGTGGATGTAGTAGGATTTTTTCAACAAAGCAATATGCAAGCAATAGAAGTGCTGATGAAAGAGAAACATAAGAACGAACAACTTGCTCTCGGCCTGCAGCAACTGCTGGCGCTCGCTGAAGAACAATGAATCAGACCGTATCCTCTATCCGTCTGGAAGATCGGTTTGACATCCTGCATGAGATCATCCGAGACTATCGGATGCAGCTAGCGAGGATGGAGGCCGAGGTTGTTGAGCTTTTTGCTGGCAATCATTTATCCGCCATATCGGAACGGATACAGGAAAAACAACGGATTACCGATCTGGTGGAGAAACTGGAGAAGTTTGTCGCTTATTGGGAATCTGTTGAGCTTACAGGCATTGACCACGAACATAAACGTGGGTAAGATGTCTAAGGAAACGTGAATATGATACGGCCATGCAGTATAACGATAAAGATACGGTATGAACCCGGGAGATGCTGTATTGGGCCGAAAGGAGATTTTTTCCCTCATGTCAGTCGGAAGAAATGAAAGCTGCCCGTGTGGAAGCGGAAAGAAATATAAGAAGTGCTGTGGAGTGGTCACCTCGATCGAGGAGGCACGCGGCATTCGTGAACAAAAAATGAAAAACAGCATTCATGCGGCACTGGAGCGCTTGAATAAATTCGTGGCTTCGCAGCAATCGCCGGAAAAGCTGCAGGAAGCACGCAAGCATTTTGCAGATTTGATCGGCTTGAGCCACGAAGAGGTCGTTTCAACAGAGTGGGTACTGCACTTTTACAATTGGTATCTTTTTGATGCGAAATGGGAAGGCCCTAACCTGCTTGAACGGTTTTTGCAGCAATACAGCCGCAGAATCGAACCAGAAGTGCACCGCGCACTATCCCAGGTAAGACTCGGTGTCTATGAAGTAGAAGGGGTAACCGAGGAAGAATTGACTGTGCAGGATCTGGCGACAGGAGAAGCACGCAAAATCCTGCCGATTCCGCGCACTTCCTTACAGCCTGGACAAATTATCCTGGGTCGTCTGCTGCCGCTCGGGCACAGAGACCTCGCATTGGCTGGCAGCATCATCCTGCAGCCAAGTCTGAAACAGGCCGTTCTTGCCAGCTTGTCAGGTGACAAGCAGCCATCCGAGCAGAGCATCGATCTGTATAAAGTCGTGATCCAGTCCGGAAACAATCAGCCAACGGAAAAGGCTGCTTCAGAAAGATTGATGCGGTTGGTTTTTGAAAATGGAGATGTCGAAGGGATTCGGGAACGCATTCGTGCTCATGCTGCCTTTGAATTAAAAAAGCATACGGCATCCCAGGATGTTTGGATTTATTCCCGACGCAAAGAAGCACATCTTTTCCCGAATCTGAACAACGCCCTGCTTGAACTGCATGAGGTTGGCGGAGAAATCCTGATTGAAGCAGGCCGCGTGGCAATTGAAGCACCGGAAACTCGCCTCGACGAGATTGCACGCGCCATTGGCATATCCGACGCTGATCAGCGCATGACAATTGAGCGGCTGACCTCTACTGGTACGAAGCTTTTGGCGGGAACCTTGTTTATTACAAGCGAGCCAATACTGCCTTCCAAGGTGCTGCAATGGGCGGTTCAGACGTACTTTATGGAAAAATGGCTGTCGACCCCAAATGCGTTCTTGAACCAGCTGCCGCCGCTTTTGGCCGCTGCTTCTACGGAAGAAAGCGTGCAGAAAGACTTGCAAAATCTGGTTGAGACGATCGAGGAAGAAGGCAAGATGGGCCACGGAGTTGCGCGTTTTATGCGCATCGATACGCTGCGTCCACGTCTCTCGCTCGCAAACAGCCAGGTCCATATCGACAATCTGCTGCATCGTCCAGTCCTGGAAGGGAATCCGGACGCCTCTTATACAGTAAAGCCTGAACGCTTTGCCGAGATTACGTCTTTTGTCAGCGAGATGACAGAAGGCAAGTCGGAGGCAACCGTGAAAAAGTACGACGAAGTCATGAATCAGTTCCGTACCTTTATTCGCGGTGCATTCGGCCCTTCCTTTACATGGAAGGACTTGCGCCGGGAAGAAGTAGCGTATTTCCTCGTGGAAGATATTCCACGTCAAACGGACTCCCTGACAAAGACTCTCGCGACGAATACATTGTCGGTTCTCACAGCGTTTTTCAAATGGCTGGATAAACGGGAAGGAACCGCTCTGGCTGACAGCATCTTGCCACTATTCGCAGAGGTGAAGGATGACCTAGCGGAAGGCTACCGTCTCCGCAACGTCCTGCAAAAGGCAGCGAATCATCAGCTGATCGACTCCAGCTTGGCTCCTACCGAAGCGCAGGAGATCCATTTTTCCTTGCTGGAGCAGCAAAAAACCGGTTGGTTAGGCAAAGGAACCGACGGGGAAACATTTTTGCTGAATTTGCCGGAGGAAACCCTCGACGCCTTGTCACCAGATTGGATCCTTTCAGGTTTGATGGGGAAAACCGTCGATGGCAAATGGTATCTGTATGGGGTACAGGGATTGTATCCGCCAGTCATCAGCGAGCTGCTTGGCATTCGCAGCTCCGTGCTGGTATAAAGAAAAAAAGCGTCTCCGTTTATACGGGGACGCTTTTTTCGGATTGAGCACGCGATTCTTGCTCCCAGCGGACGACGGTTGCGTCCTTGGGCAAAAGAAACCCGAGAATCCCGACAACATGAAACAATGTGCATAATTGCATGATAAAAGCCAAGCCATACACGTCAGCCAAATGACCCAGCACGGAGGCACCGATTCCTCCCATCCCAAAAGCCAAGCCGATCATCAGACCGGAGACCGTGCCAATCTTCCCGGGCATGATCTCCTGAGCATAGACGACGGTCACAGAAAAGCTGCACAGCAATAAGAGCCCGTCGATGAACAGCAGCGGATACGCGGCATAGCCCGACACAAAGGGAATGGCCAAGGCAAAGGGCAAGGAGCCGAGCAGGGATAATATCAGCAGGTTGCGTTTGCCGAAACGGTCGGAAAGGGGGCCGCCGAAGAATGTACCGATGGCACCCGCCACCAAAAACAAAAAGATGTAGACTTGGGCATGGGAAATCGAGATTCCCTGCACATCAATCAGATAGAGCGGGTAAAAGCTCTGGTAAGCCGCGGAAATCCAAGAGCGGACGCTGACGATGAGGACGAGCAGGAGCATCGCCGTCATTCGTTCCTGCCTGTAGAGCGTGATCGGAAGTACGGGCACAGCTTTGCGCATGCGTTCCTGACCCAAATACCAGTAAGCCACATAGATGAGGACGCTCATCGCAAGCGCGGCCGGAATTATAAACCAAAAGGCGCCCCCTTGGCCAAACGGCACAAAAATAATGGCAGTCATCAGCGGAGCCAGCGCTTGGCCCGCATTCCCTCCGACCTGGAAAATCGATTGCCCCAGACCTCTGCGCGGTCCCGAAGCCATGTGGGCGACACGGGATGCTTCCGGATGAAATACGGCGGAACCGACCCCGACAAGGGATACACTGACAAGCACGGTGTAAAGATTTTGCGCGAAAGAGATCCCTAGCATGCCAAGCCCCGATACCGCCATCGCGATGGGGAGCAGGTACGGACGCGGTGTCTTGTCCGCGAAATAACCGACGACCGGCTGAAGCACCGATGCGGTAATATTCATGACCAACAGTATGATACCCAGATGAAAATAGCTGAGGGCGAGATTATCCTGCAAGATCGGCAGCACAGCGGGAATCACCGCTTGCAGACTGTCGTTCAGCAAATGCACAATGCTGATGGAAAATAAGACGCGGTATATCGTAGCATTAGAAGCGCTCATGAAAAGGTCATCTCCGTTTCGATTTCAGAAAAGTTATTCATAAATGTATCACTGAAGTATGCCTTCGTCATCCATTTCTTGATTTCCTCTTCTTGCAGCCTGGCGGAGTGCATGAGGACCTTCCGTTTGAAAAACACTAAAACGGAGTTATCGAAAAGGAGGTCCAAAGATGAGCCGGAAAGCAAATAATGGCAGTCAATCGCGTGAAGAGCATGTTCGCCACGGAGGAGATGCCCACCGTTCGACGAACAAACCGCCAGAAGGCCCTGTACAAGGCTTTAGTCAAGCGCCAAAAGGATTACAATAACGCCGTAAACATGGTTTTATATGGTGCAGGAGGCAAATCCTTCGTCGAAATAGTCCCGGCGAAGGATTTTCGTCGTTTCCATACATTTTTCTACAAATCAGGACAGCAGTGTGTTACAATATTGAGCAGAGTTTTTGGCGTTTTTACGCAAAATGGAAGGGTTTGTCGATTCGGCAAACAATGAAACATCAGAAAAAGAAAAAGAGACAAGATGTTTTGATTCCTTACATAAAGTAGTGAAACGACATGACCAATACAAAGTAAGGAGTTTGATGGTTATGCCAGATATCAGTGCGACCGTTCAGGAAAGTTCTCATACACGAAGACAAAAACAGAAAAAGCCGGTTCGGCGCAAAAACAGACGCCGACTTTTTCTTTTGTTCAGTCTCTGCTTTTTATTGTTGATTGGCGGAGTGGCAGGAGCGTTCTTCTGGAAAGTGGATGATGCCATTAATGTGATCAGCCAGCCGAGCAGTGTTCCGTCAGCGGTTCCCGTCGATCCGACTTATCATCAGGATAAACCGTTATCGTTGGTCATTCTCGGACGTGATACCCGTCCGGAGACGGGTACGATGCTGACGGACGTTATGATCGTATCGGTACTGAATCCGAAGACCAAACAGGTGACGATGCTCTCGATTCCGCGTGACACACGGGTAAAAATCCCGGGTTACAGCGGCTACCACAAAGTCAATTCCGTCTTTGCCAATGGGGATGCGGAGCGCCGCCAGGCAGAAGTGAATGGACGAACCCCTGAGGAAGACGGGCCGTCACTGACGAAGAAGACGCTGCAGGAGCTTGTAGGGATTCCGATTCAACACTACGTGGAAGTTGATTTTGAAGGCTTCAAAGCGATCGTGGATGAGCTAGGGGGGGTAGAAGTCAATGTCGACCGCAAGCTTGTGTATGATGACCCGACAGACGATACCCACATTAACCTGGAACCAGGCCAGCAGCTGCTGAACGGAAGCCAAGCCCTCGGTTATGTGCGCCACCGCCATGACAACCGGGGAACCAAATATTATTCCAGCGACTATGACCGCAACCGCCGCCAGCAGGAAGTGATACGCGCGATGGTCAGCAAAGTCACGTCCTTTGACGGGATCACCAAGATCTTCAAACTGATTGATGTAGGTGCCCAGCACGTAAAAACAGACCTTTCCCCAGAGCAAATCAAGGGGTTGGCGACCGATTTCATGAAAATGGATACATCCTCCATTACGACTCTGGAAAACGGTGCCTATTGGAATGCGGGCACAAGCTATACCTACTTGCCTAAAGAAAAACTGGAGGAAATCCGCGCCACCTTGCAAGCGCAAATGGAGCTTTCTCCGGATATGATCGCGGAATTGAACAAAGAATCCGTGACTCGCAATTCGGCGACCGAATCCGCCTCCAGCAGCAGTGATAAGCCGAAAAAGAAGAAACAATCGACCGAAGTAATTGCAAAACCGGTGCAGCAAACGAAGCCCGCAACGGAAACACCTGCAACAGATGCGCCGGCAACCGATCCGACAGCACCTCCAGCGGGTCAAGTGAAAGGGCAGAATGGTGAGCAAACCGAGAATCAGACAACCCCGCCAGCCGGTTCCACTGATCCAGGCGTAATCGATCAGGTGAATCAAGGGACGATGCCGCCACCGGACATTCCGGTTCCGGAGCAAACCGAGCAGCCTCCTGCAGCCGACCCGTCAACAACCCCGCCTGCTGATACAGGAGAGCAAACCCCTCCAGCCAGCACGGAGGAGCAAGGGGAAGACGGCGAGCAGACATAAAATAGGAATGTAAGTAGAGAATGCCGCTGCTGGCAAGCAGACGGCATTCTTTTTCTTATGTCGATAAGAATTTATAAAATTCTCATCGACATAAGAGCAACGAAGCTCCGCCAAAGACTTGGCGTAGCCAAGTTTTTTCTAACTTCCGGAAAAGAAATGTTTGCAGACACGAAAACCGTGGTATGATAGTATATATAAATAAGACAGATACTTCTGATAATTCCAAACACCCATTCAATCGTTCCAATACTGCGGGGAGGGATAGGGATGACGCTCTTTTTAGTCAACGTGTTTTTAGTGATCTTGTTTCTGTATTTGTTCAGCCGCCAACAGCACGATGAGATCATTTACGACGAAGAATATTTCCTGCAAAACCCTTCTGCGCTGGATGAGTACCATCAGATGCCGATTGATTTTCAACAAGCATTTTTTCGTAAGCACAAAGAGTGGATCAAGGAAAAGTATATGCGGGGCGAAAGCTATGTATTGGGATATTGCCCGAACAAAGAGGTGCGCCGCGCTTGGCTCAGCGAATTTATGACCAATAAAGAACTAAATACGTCAACCCCTTCCTAGTGAAGGGGTTTTGTGTTGATAAACATGGTATACTGTTGGGAGGAAATCGTAGAGTATACAGTACGGAGGTCATTTCATACATGTTTGAACAATTGTACGAGCAGCTCGACGCGCTGCTTTCCCAGCATGGCATCATGACAAATGTGCTTTTGAAAAGCGAACGGTCTTTGCTGGAGGAAGAAGAGCAGCTGCAAATGGAGCTTTATTTTGCTGCGAGTGATGATGAAGATCTTCCCCTGGCAACCATTCATCTCTTCCCCATCGATGAGGAGACTTGTGAAATCGAAGTGGAAATCAGCTTTGATCAACAGACGCGGCAGCTACGAGAGGCCGCTATGCTCTGGCAGCAAGCACAAAGCATTGTGGCAGAAATCTCCATGACGGAAAAGAAGCGGTATCTGTCCGCCGAACAGATCGCAGAGCATCTGCTCATCCTGGACTATCATTTTGTCGTAACCATGCCGCAAAACGAGCAGGACAGATCCGCTTTTGTGGATACCCTGGCTCGCTTTGCGACTGATCTCGGAAAATTGGTCCGGCTTTAAACGTTCAGCGGAGCCTGGACCACGACGCCGTTTTTCTCTTCGTATATTTTAAAGAGTGCCGCCATATCTTCCTTCGGATACTTTTCCTTCGCGAGTGCGTACATCTGCTCGGCCAACTGGTTGATCGGCATTTCGATGCCATAGGTGGCTGCAAGGTCTGTCGCAATCTTCATATCCTTATGCAAGAGCTCATTGCTGAAGCGCGGTGCAAAATCACGCTGGTGCACCAGTGGCACGATCCGATGCAGCATCTTGCTATCCCCTGTGCTTACCGCAATCACTTCTTGCATCAGACGCGTATCTACCCCTGCTTTGGTCGCCAGTGTAAAAGTCTCAGCCAGAGCAGCGGTATGCACCCCGATCAAGTAATTATTCATCAGTTTCACAAAGCTGCCGCTGCCGACCTCCCCGATATGGAAGAGGTGCTTACCCATCGCCTGGAGGACAGGCAAGGCACGATCGTAATCGGATTTCTTGCCTCCGCACATGATCGCCAGCGTGCCTGCTTCTGCGCCCATAGGTCCGCCGCTCAGCGGTGCGTCCATGAAGGAACCGCCCTTCTCTGAGATGGCTTCCAGACAACGCTGATTGGTCAGCGGACTCACCGTGCTGTGGTCAACCACCAGCTTATTGCGGAGGTCAGCTTCCAAGATCCCGTTTGCTCCAAAATACACTTCGTCGATGGTAGCAGGGAGCGGCAGACAAGTGAGCAGGATATCTACACGTTCTGCTAATTCACGCGGATTCGCCGCTTCGAAGGCGCCGAGTGAGATGGCAGTATCGATCGGCCCGCGGCTGCGTGAAACGACATGGACAGGAAAACCAGCCTTCAGCAGATTGCGAACCATCGGCAGCCCCATCGTGCCAAGTCCGATAAAACCGATTGTTTGCATGATTACGAGACCTCCTTTTTATAGCTACAAGCATAGTCTAGCGTTGTATAGAGGAGCGGACAAGGGTCAACGGGAAAATTATCGGCAAAGCAGGAATTTTTCCAGTGAAACCAGAATGATTATGGGAAGGAAAATGAATGAGCATTCATTCGTAAAAAATGCCAATATTCAATCGATCCAAAAAGGTGGGAGAAGGATATGCTTGCAAACGTGTTTACACCGATTCGATTGGGAGCGCTTACACTTCCGAATCGGATCATGATGGGCTCGATGCACGTAGGTCTCGAGAAGCTGGAGGGAGGGGTCAACCGACTCGCGTCCTTCTATGCAGAGCGCGCACGGGGGGAAGCGGGCTTGATTGTTACCGGAGGGATTGCGGTATGTCCAGAGGGCGGCATGGGGGAAGCGTACTGCAATATCTACCGGGATGAAGATGCCGAGAGGCTGCGGCCGATCCCGGAAGCCGTACACCAGGCAGGAGGCCGAATCGCCCTGCAGCTGTTTCATGCAGGCAGGTATGCTTATAAAGAGGCAACGGGCTTGACGCCAGTCGCGCCTTCTCCCCTGCAAGCGCCGATCAATCGCACAGCGCCGCGAGAGCTCAGTGCCGAAGAGATTGAGCAGACGATCCAGGCGTTTGTGCAGGGAGCGCTGCGGGCCAAGGCGGCAGGCTTCGACGGTGTAGAAATCATGGGTTCGGAAGGCTATCTGATCAATCAATTCCTTTCGCCCGTCACCAATATCCGTACGGACGAATGGGGAGGAGACTTTGAGCGCAGGGCCCGTTTTGGGGTGGAAGTCGCCAAGCAGGTGCGGCAAGCTGTCGGAGAAGACTATCCCGTTATTTTCCGGATGTCCGGTCTTGATATTATTCCGGATAGCACTACACCGGAAGAAACGCTTCGTTTCGCCCAGTTACTGGAGCAGGCAGGCGTGGACGCACTGAACATCGGCATTGGCTGGCATGAGTCGCAAGTCCCGACGATTTCCATGATGGTTCCGCGGGGTTCTTACGTCTGGGTAGCCAGACAGGTGAAGCAAGCGGTGCGGATCCCAGTCATTGCGAGTAACCGGATCAACGATTTGCGTCTGGCGGAGGAGATCCTGCATGAGGGACAATGCGATCTGGTCTCGATGGCCCGACCGTTTCTTGCGGATGCCTATTTGGTACAGAAAAGCAGGCAGGGTGAATTTGATCGGGTAAACACTTGTATCGCATGCAACCAAGCATGTCTGGACCATATTTTTGCCGGGGTGCCCGCTTCCTGTCTGGTCAACCCAATGGCTGGGAGGGAGACGGAGCTTGCGCTTGTGCCTGCTGAGGTGAAAAAACGTGTCGCGGTGATCGGCGCCGGTCCGGCTGGTATGGAAGCGGCACGTGTACTGGCCGAGCGCGGGCATCAGGTCACGATGTACGAAAAGCAGTCCAGCATCGGCGGCCAGCTCAATTTTGCCAGAAAAGTACCCGGAAAGAGTGAATTTGACGAAACCATCCGCTATTATCAAACGGAATTGCGTCGATTAGGCGTAGAAATCCGCTTAGGCTTGGAAGCGAGGGCGGAGGAGCTGATCGGGGAAGGCTTTTCGGAAGTCGTCATCGCGACCGGGGTGATCCCGCGTCGGCCAGAGATCCCGGGCATCAATCTGCCGCATGTGGTCAGCTATACACAGGTCTTTCGCAAGGAGGCCAAGGTAGGTGAACGTGTCGTCCTGATTGGGGCAGGAGGTATCGCTTGCGATCTGTCTCACCTGCTGGTACACAACCACGCGATGCCGGCACAGACCAACCGCTACCTGCTTGAGCAGTCCTTGCTGGATGCCAAGAGCATGGCAAGGTTGAACCACAGCGGTCGAAAAGTGACCATGCTGCGCCGAGGAAAGCATGTCGGAACAGGGCTTGGCAAAACGACAAGATGGGCAGTGCTAGCCACACTCAAGCGTCAAGGTGTGGAGATGAAGACGGAGATCGAGTACAAGGAGATCACGCCCGAGGGTGTCACGGTATGGGAAAAAGGGGAAGAGCGGTTCATCCCGGCAGACACGGTCATCATCGCTGCGGGGGCGATGCCGGATAAGGGCCTGTATGAAGAGCTGCTCGGAAAGCTTCCCGTCCATCTGATTGGCGGGGCGAAGGAAGCGGGAGAGCTGGATGCAAAGCGAGCAATTTTGGAAGGAACGCTAATTGGACGGAAAATATGAGAGCAGAAAAAAAGTCTTGGTGACGTGACCAAGACTTTTTTTCTGTATCGGAAAGGACAAGCTTTACGACGATTCAACCATGGATCTTACCAGGAGCTTGCCGTTTCCTCGATTCCAATACGAAATCTCACCGATAAACTGGTCTGTTCCATAGATGATTTCATCTGCATCATCCCCGTAGTCGATCTTGCTTTGGCAATCTACGGGGTAATACTGGACATACCCGATGGGGACATGTTCAAATTCAATGATGCCGCGTGTCACTTCCTCGTCTTCATCCATATAAAAGTTTTGATTGACGTTTCGGTGTCATGCAGGTTGTCTCTTCCTTCATAATACGCTAGCACGGTTGGTTTGGAGAGCCATTGAACCAGTAATGGCTTATCGTCTTCTGTCAACAGTCTCACGGTTAAACGATCCTCTCGAAAAATCATGAGCCATTGCTCCTTTCTCGTCCTTGCTCCATCTCCCAAGCGGCCACAACCCGATTTTTCCCTGACTTTTTCGCCACGATTTCCGCATCATCGGCTAACCGGACGAGATCATCCACCGTATCTGCGGATGCATGGGCCAGGGTAGAAACGCCTACGCTGACAGTGACTTTGTATGCTGCACGGCTGTCAAAAGCTTCCTCGATCTGCCGGCGTATCTCACGGGCGAGCCGAAGTGCGTCCGCACCGCTCGTTTTGGGCAGGATGAGCAGCAGTTCCTCTCCGCCGTAGCGGCCCGGAATGTCATTTGGCCGTAGCACTCCCCGCACAATCTCCGCAACCTCGCTCAAGACGCGGTCTCCTTCCTGATGGCCGTGCAGGTTGATCAACCGGAAGTTATCGATATCCAGCATAATGACGGATAGATCCAGATCGTATTGCTTTGCCAGGAGGAGTTCCTTGGACAAACGCTCCATGAAAAAGCGGCGCTGATAGAATCCGGTCAGGCCATCAATCATCATCTCCATATATAAAAGAGCGTTCGCCACGTGCGGCTTGATAAAAGACAGAAAATGCTCCATGTGTATCCGATTCGTTTCAGCGAGTACGGATGAATACACTTCAAGCGTAATTGTTTGTTTCCCATGCTGATACAAGCTGATCCGATAAGGCTTTGCGGTGAGTTGATTGATATGAGACCGCAGCTGCGACACATCTTTTACCGTGCCAGAAGCGCGATAGAACACCTTCTCCCGGCGAAACAGCAGCTGAAAGTCAATTGCGATCAGCGTGATCGGGAAATATTCAAATAAGGCATGGCTTAGCCGCTGCAAGGTTTTGCCCAGCTCCAGCTCTTCCGTTACTTGTTCGCTTAGCTGCATGATGATTTGCAAATCAAGCGAATATTGGAGCAGCTGCTTTCGTTCCGCCAAGAGCTGCTGCACTTCGGGTTCCATGGCCAGTGGGGCGTTCGCCGGTACGTACTCCGGCAGCATGGCATCCGCCAATGAGCGCTTCATTTCTTCCGCATAATCGCTTTTTTCGATCAGCTGATAAATATTGGATGCACGACGCATGGCGAGAAGGGCTCGCTGCTTGTCTCCTGTTTGCATGTTCCATTCGGCGGAAAAGCGGAAATAATCCGGCCAGAATATATCATAGGCGAAGGTATGCAAAAACTTTTTGAGCTGATCCAGCCAGTAAGGCGTTTCTTCCGAATGCTGCTGGAGAAGCAAAGCAATCATCTCCCGCAGGGCCCAGCCGGAAAAGATGCGGGATCCGTTCGCAGCGATCGCTTGCTTGAACAAACGAATGGCATCCTCACTATTCCCGCTCTCAATCTGATACAGCGCATCAATGAATAAGGTTGCATCATTTTCTTCAGCCCAGACGGTTGGCGGAGGGAGCGGTTCGCTGCGGCGAAAGGCAGCATAGCGACTGATGATTTCCCAATAAAAGAAGGCGTAGTCGCTCACATCCAATTGCAGCAGCTGCTTTTCAATGGTTTCAAACAGCGACCAATCTTTCCATTCGCAAGCATACAACAGTTGATGATTCAAAAACTGATCCCGCAGATCGGTCCGTTTCCACTCCTTAATCTGCCGGGCGTGTGCCAGGTAGTGACGGTAATCGATCGTATCACCCAAGTAAAGGGCCATTTCCATGCCGTTAATATAGCTAATTTCCTCTTTCATGATAAAGCCGAAGCGCCGAGCCAAGGCCAGTTGCCGTTGATTGTAGGTATGGGCGATCTTGATGTTTTGATGAAACAAATAGGAGTTGTACAGCTCGATCAGCAGGTCGTGATAGGTTGAATGTGAAAGCATGGACTCCAGTTTTTGACGAAGAATGGCTGCCCATTCCTTGTGCTCCGGAAAATAATCAAACACAAGGACTACATAAGACAGGGTAAACTCAGCAAACAAATGCTTGGAAAGAGAAGCGCGCTGCGGGTAAAATTCCTCCCGGTAAAATCGATCCAACACTTCCGCGCCTTCTCGCAGCAACGGCGAAAATAAGTTGAGATGGGCAATCAGATCGGCAGCGCGAGACCGATCGTTCAACGGTTGCCGGCGATCCTCCAGCAAGGTAAACAGCTCCTGTTTCGTTTGGGGCACGTCCAATTGATTGGTATAGAGCAAAACACGCAGGAGCGAAAAGCGGTCAAATGCTTCGCCAGTCTTTTGCAGAAGCGCACGGGCAGTCTGGGCAGCTTGTTCATATCGATACAGCTTTACATATGCTTGATATAACAGTCGATCCCAGCAGATAAGGCGGTCTCGCTGCAGCGCCTGCTGCAGCTCCTTGAGGCTTTCCAGCAGCCCTTTACGGCGTTCGAGGCTCAGCAGGCTTCGAATTTTCCGATAGTAGCGGATAAGAAAATAGTATTCCCGACGTTTGTCACCCGCCAGCATGCTTAGTTCGATCAGCTGCGGCAACAGAGAGGGACGGAAGCGGTGCTGATAGGTCAATGCATGCCGGTAATAGTGCTGCTGCTCATGCTGCGGCAATTGATACAACGCCAATGAAGCAACATCAACAGGCACAAAAATCCGGTTTACGCTGTAGACATGCGCAAGACCGAGCCGTTGGAAGCGGTCCAGTGCCTTATAAAGCTCTTCCACATTCAATCCATTTGCCTGAAAAATGGATTTGGCGCGAACCGGCCGAGGCAAGCAAATGAGGATGCGCAGGATGTCGAGCTCATTTGGAGACAAGGCGGACAGACGCCGTACGATGATTTCACGAATCGATGCGCGCAAGTCTTCGGCAGGGAACATTTCCTGCTGCCGCCATCCGGCTGTGGAAAAGGTCAAAATCCCCCGCTGCACCCAGTCCTCCACCAGTAACCTGACATGAATATAGTCTGCTTGGGCGTCGTAAACCTGCTGGGTGAGCCGCTCTAGCAAAAGCGGGTCTACTTTGCCTAGCCGGGAAGACAGGAGATGTCTGTACATTTCTTTGCTTTTTTGGACGATGGGAACATTACGGATCGCTTCCTCCAAAAAGAGAGAAGGCTTTTCCCTGCCGCTGAAGACCAGATACACGCCATTCAACCGCTCCCCGTATGTCTTCCAAAAATAAATGAAGACCCGCTGCGAGTCCTCGTCCAGATTTTCGCAGTCTTCCAAGGTGTAGAAGAAGCTTTGCTGTTCAATGAGAGGAGAAATTTCGTGATACATTTTGAATAACCATTCGGCCAATAGCTCGACGATTTCTCCGCCTGTATTATGTTCACCGATAATTCGTTCAAATTGCCGCAGCAAACGGTTCAACGGGCTGCGGGCAAACGGCATCCGGGCGTTGGCGTAAGCGACTGTCCGCTCTATCAGTTCACGCAGGCATGAATAAGGGAGATTCAGACAATTGATCGGGAAAAAAACATGTTTTTCAAGAGATGCATTCAGATGCTCGTTATAGACATCATACCGGGCTGCTTCGTCTGTGCTGATTAAGCTGAATAGGCAAGCTTCTTTCTTTTGCAAAAAGGAGGACAAGACTTTTTTATCTTCCGGCAAGATCGGCGGTGTGATCGGATGCAAGTATTCCAAGCCGGTATGGACGTCAGCACTGAGCTTGGTCATTTCCGAAGGATGTCTGAAGAATGCTCGTTCAACGATTTCAGAAGCCGAATGAAATTGCTCTGGTGTTTGAATAAGCTGTGTGCTCAATTCCAACAGCGGTTCAGGCAATGCATCGGGCATCCCATCAAGATCGTCAGGAAAAGATTCCAACGCCAGCCACTTGATCAAAAGACCGATCCCGTAATAATCAGCAATGCGCGGCATCACATGGTGACGTGCATAAGGTGACAAAAATGCGAAGGGATAATCAGGCAGTGCCTTGTCGACAAAGGGATAAGCATGAGGAAAAGGCTGGACATCCAGCAGCACCTCTCCTGTTTTCGTATGAAAATAAATCCGTTCTGGACTGAGAATCCCCATGACAAAGCCATGCTGATGAAGCTGATCGATTGCCCTCGACAGCGAGGACAGCAGGTTGATCCAGTCTGTTTCATCCAGCCTGGAGGCGATCTCGACAAGGGGGGAGAAACCGGCTGGCAATGGTGGCAGCGGGACCGTCAAACCATCTGATTCTTCAAACCAGGTGAGCGGACGGCGATACCATGGGCCATTGGCCGCATATTGCCAATGCCGCAAACGTTCCTTGATCACGCTCCTGGGGAAATGGTCCCATGTATGGTGGTGAAAGCGAATGGCCGAGCCTTCTTCATGATGAAGAAAAGTAGCTAGGCGCTGCGTATGGTTGACGATGTGCAAGGTGTGGTCCATGCCGCTTCCTCCCTGTTCCGTTCACAAAATCGTAATCATAATTGTAAACGAAACTTCACATTTGGAAAAGAAAAATCACTCTGAATGGTAAGAAGATTGAGTGATTTTGCTGGTCAGACAAGCTAGGTCTTTGGTATGATCGGTACAGGAATGTCGGCTTATGAGAGGTTTTGTCGAAAGTCTTCCTTTTCTTATGTATTCATAGCAAAATAAAAACACAATAAACGATTTTGTAAGATCATGTTAGGGGGCATCGCCATGGGCGATAACGGCATACTATTAGGAAAGCGCCAATTCCTGTACTTCACAGAGCAAACCGTAAAAGTGGAAGGATGGACGTTCTCATTAGCCCCTGATTTCAAGACAATTGCGGGTGGGAGTGCCAATCCGATTCAGACGCTGATCAGCATCTACCGGGAGTCAGAAAAAGTGGCACAATTGCTCCTGACTCACCGACGTGTGGAATCAGACCTAACCGTACAAGCGGTCTCCAGTGAAATCTTATTGGAAATTATGCCACAGTCACGTATGGTTCAAGTCACACTTAAAGGCTAAGCACCCCATAGCAGGGTGTTTTTTTTCAGAGAAAAAGGAGGAAGCAAACATGGACAAGCTTTTGCTTGGGGATTTCGCATTGCATTGGCTGCTGGGCGGCCTTACCCAGTTGGATGGGGGGGCGATGTTCGGCGTGGTTCCAAAGCCGTTGTGGAGCAAACGTTATCCGAATAATGAATTAAATCAAATTCCGCTGCGGGCGGACCCGATCCTGGTAGAAGCAGGCGGAAAGCGTCTATTGATCGAGTCGGGGATGGGCGTGAACCGTTTGTCCGAAAAACAAAAGCGCAATTTCGGGCTGCAGTCGGAATCGCAGATCCATGAGTCGCTAGCACAGCTGGGGCTTACGGTAAACGACATTGATATCGTCATGATGACGCACATGCATTATGACCATGCCAATGGCCTCGTATCGAAAGAGGGGGATCGGCTGACCTCCACGTTCCCGAATGCGGTGATCTACGTATCGGAGACGGAATGGAATGAGATGAGAAATCCCAATATTCGCTCGCGCAATACGTACTGGGAGGAGAATTGGCGCCCCATCGAAGGGCAAGTCCAGACGTTTTCAGCAGAGCTGGAGGTAGTCCCGGGAATTACAATGATCCATACAGGCGGGCATAGCGACGGACACGCAATCGTCCGTATGGAAAGCAAGGGAGAGCTTCTCCTGCATATGGCGGATCTGATGCCGACCCATGCCCATCAAAACCCGCTTTGGGTAATGGCTTATGATGATTATCCGATGACTTCGATTTTTGCCAAGGAAAAATGGCTGTCGGAAGGGATCGGCAGCGGGGCATGGTTCACGTTTTACCATGATAACGTGTACCGCGCGTTGAAGTGGAATGATGCAAATGAAATCATCGAAAAGCTGGAGATACAAAGAAGGCACCTGTAAACCGACAGGTGCCTTTCCCATCTTTCCATTAATAAGTGAGGACCACGCATCCCCATACCAGACCGCCGCCAAAAGCCAGCAGCATCAAGGTATCTCCCCGCTTGATCCGCCCCTCTTTGATCGCAGTGTGCATAGCCAGCGGTATAGTTGCAGCAGAGTTATTGCCGAAGTCGGCTACCGTGCTGATCATTTTTTCCGCTGGTACCTCCAGATGCTCCGCGACCGCATCGATGATTCTCTGGTTGGCTTGATGCGGGATAACCCAGTCAATCTCGTCCAGGCTCATCCGGGTCGCGTGCAGCGCTTGCTTGGCCGCTTCCGTCATGGAGGTGACAGCCAGACGAAAAATCTTGCGTCCTTCCATCACGATCTTTGCTTTTTCCGCTTGATCATTCGGTTGAGGATGACGGCTTCCTCCTGCAGGTACGTAAAGAGAAGGGAAGTAGGTGCCATCTGCATGAGTAGCGGTATAGCGGATACCAGTTTCTGCTTGTGGAGTGGCAGAATCATCGCGGGAGAGGACGAATGCGCCTGCTCCATCGGAAAAAAGAATGCAAGTCGTGCGATCGGTGTAATCCGTGATTCGTGAGAGCGTGTCTGCTCCTACGATAAGTATATGCTGAAGCTTTCCTGTCTGAATAAATTGCTCAGCGGTCTCCAGGGCAGAGAGAAAGCCGATGCAGGTGGCGCTAAGATCATAGGCAGGGATGGTCCGACAGCCGAGGCGTTCCTGCAGCAAGCACGCTACCGGGGGAAACTGGTGATCCGGTGTGGACGTCGCCACGATCAGCATGTCGATATCCGCTGGGGTAAGTCCAGCGTTTGCGATCGCTTCTTTTGCTGCAAAATAACCCAGATCGGATGTTGCCATGTCAGGAGGGGCGATACGCCGCTCGCGGATGCCTGTGCGTGACACGATCCATTCATCCGAAGTATCCACCATTTGCTCCAGATCGGCATTGGTAAGAACTTGATCGGGTACATACGATCCGATTCCCCGAATCACTGCTTTAAACATCATCATCACCTCTTTTGTATTTGTGATCTGATTATAACACTAACTATTAGCACCTGGTACTAAAATATGAAAAAAATTTTTTTGAAAAGGCAAGACGAATCCATCAGAATTATGTAAAATGAGGAAACTAATTAAAATAGTAGAAAAAATGCGCCGAATCACTACGCATATGGAGTGGGGGAAATCTGACATGAACAGGCTGCGTGCTTTTTTGCAGGAGTACCATCCCATCGTACACTCGCTCGTCGTGGGGACAATCTTTGTGCGTGCTGCCGGATCCATGAGCATGCCGTTTTTATTTTTATACTTGTCCAAGCATACGGATATGGACGCAGCTACCATCGGTTTGACGATTGGAGCGGGGGCGCTGGCGGGTACCTTGGGAGGATTCGTCGGGGGGGCTCTATCAGATATGATCGGGCGCAGGCGCATCATGCTGTTTGCCCTCTATGTATGGATCTTTGTCTTTTGGGGCTTTGCCTATGGGGAGAGTCCGTGGTTTTTCTTGCTGCTGAATCTGCTCAGCGGACTGTGCCGATCGTTCTATGAACCCGTATCGCAAGCCTTGATGGCTGATCTGACTCCGCCGGAAAAACGATATCGCGTATTTGCGCTGCGGTATACCGCGATCAATATAGGCGTGGCGGTGGGGCCGATCATCGGTGCTCTCTTTGCGGTGCAGGGCTCCCCGATGCCCTTTATCCTGACAGGCTGTATTTATTTGCTTTATGTGATCAGCTTGCAATATCTGCTGAACCGGTTTGGCATCAAGCAGATCGAAGGACAAAAGAAAGAGCATGTCACTCTCCGCAAAGCATGGGACGTGGTCATCCACGATGCGGCTTTCCGTTTTTATGTGACAGGCGCTATTCTGGGTGCAATCGGCTATTCGCAAATGTCCAGCACGCTGTCCAAATTCACCGAGATGACGATGCCGGATGGGATCAAGCTGTTTGCGATCTTGATGAGTGTCAATGCCATCGTAGTCGTCGTCATGCAGATCCCGTTTGCACGCTGGGCGGAAAAGCGGACTGCGATGACCAGCATCCTGGTCGGAAATGCCTGTTATGCGCTTGGAGATTTAGGCTATGCCTTTGCGAATAGCTGGACGATGTTTATCATCGCCATGACGGTCTTCACGTTTGGGGAGATTTTGACCTTTACGGCATCGGATGTGATGATCGATCGTCTGGCTCCCGAGGAGATGCGTGGAGCGTACTACGGAGCAAAAAGCTTCAGCAACCTGGGGCAGTTTATCGGTCCGTGGATGGGGGGCTTTCTCCTGTCACAGTATGGTGGGCAGACGTTGTTTGCCACAGTGGCAGCCATCTCGATGCTCGGCAGTGTGTTTTATTGGGCAGGTGGCCGTGTGTATACCAAAAAGACCGGAGAGACGATCAGTCGCCAGCCGGTCCAGTAACCTATTCCAATGCTTGCATGATTCTCTGGGCCATCCGTTCGTACCCCGCGTGATTGGGATGGAAGTGGTCGGAGTACAGATACGCCTTTTCTTTACGGAAAAAGAGATCATAGGTCGGAACCACGATGACATTCGGACGGCGGGCGGCGAGATCAGCTGCCTTGCTGTTCCAGGCCAGCACGTATGGAGTCGTGTCCGCGCTCGCTTCCGTATCGCCGAATGGATTGTACAAAGAGGTATAAATGATCGGGGCTTTTTGGTTCAAGCTCCGGATCTGGTCCAAAATTTGTTCATAATTGGTCGCCAAGCTGTCCATCGCTGCGGCCAATTTTTTTTCGTCTAATTCCGCGATATCGCCGCTCTGGCGAAACAGGTCGTTACCGCCGATTGTAAAGAGAATCAGGTCCGCTTCGCTCAGCAATTCCTTCACCTGTGACTGCTGCAATTGTTCCAGCAGACCGGATGATTCCAACCCGTTAATGGCCAGATTGGTCAAGATGGGAGAGGCTCCGCGCCGTTTTTCCAAGGCATCCTTTATCAGACCGACATAGCCTGTGCCATTGGCATCCCCGGCGCCGCGTGTGAGCGAATCGCCGAGCGTGACGACTTTTAGCTGTCCTTTCGCAGGCAGCGGAGTAGAGGCTTGATCGTTCGGTTGTTCGGTGACGGGGGTGCCCAATGGGGCCGTACGCAAGGGCGACGGATCAAGTGCGAAAACGAATCCGACGGCAAACAAAAGCAAGGAGAAGAGCGATAGGGCAAATGTGAATCGCCAGAGCGGCTGGCCAGCAAAAAGCCGCATGGTCAAAGCCTCCTTTTCTCTGTCTGAAATGCACCGTGATTGTTCAAGTGGGTGGGTTTTTGTTCAGGCAATGATATAATGAAATTGTTTTCCATACGATGGTAGTGTATCACATCTGGACGAGATTTCGCAGGATTGAAGTGCGAGAAGGAAAGGTGAGGGCGTTTTGGCGGAAGTGGTGCTCTCCGTCACCGGTCTGAAAAAAGCGATCGGGCGGCGGCCAATCATTCATGATATCACATTTGAAGTATACAGCGGCGAAGTGTTCGGCTTTCTGGGACCGAATGGCGCAGGCAAAACGACAACCATCCGCATGCTTGTCGGACTCGCCTCCGTGGATGGGGGCGAAATCAAGGTAGGCGGAATCTCGCTCCAGGATCGTTTCCCGGATGCCATTCGTCAGATCGGCTGTATCGTAGAGAATCCGGAGCTGTATAAATTCATGACTGGTCGTGAAAATCTGGAGCATTTTGCCCGGATGAGCGGGGATGTCTCACCGGAACGGATTCAGGAGGTCGTCGACTTTGTCGAGCTTACAGAAGCCATTGATGATAAGGTGAAGACGTATTCCCTGGGTATGCGGCAGCGGCTGGGGATCGCGCAGGCATTGCTGCACCGACCGCGCCTGCTGATTTTGGACGAGCCGACCAATGGCCTTGATCCGGCGGGCATTCGCGAGCTGCGTCAGTTTATCCGCAAGCTTGCAGAAGAAGAGGGGCTGGCGGTCTTTATCTCCAGCCATTTGCTGAATGAGATTGAAATGATGTGCGATCGTGTCGCGATTATCAATAAAGGCAGGGTCATCTCGGTCGGGGCTGTGGATGCCTTGATGGAGCAGTTCGCCGACCGTGTGGAATGGACGTTTTCTTCAGCAGACATGGAGCGAGCGGTCGTGCTGCTGAGAAGCCTGTCGTATGTCTCGGAAGTATGGACGGAAGCGGAAAAAGTAAAGTGCAGGATGGACACGGATCACATTTCCACGGCCAACCAGGCATTGGTCCAGGCAGGGATACGCGTGGAAGGGATCGCTGCGAAAACGGTGACACTGGAGGATCTCTTCTTGTCGCTGGTCGGAGGAGGTGACGGACATGAAGAGCACGATGCTTGATCTGGTCCAAAATGAAACGATCAAACTGCTGCGCCGCCGCCGATTTTTGGTGATTGTACTCATCCTGGCCGTCTTGATTCCGATTTTCACGTATGCCCAATATCGGCAAGTGCAGACTGCCCAGGAACGGATGGGGACCTCGGACTGGCGGGCGCTTTTGACCCAGCAAATCGTGGATACGCAAAACCGGCTCGCTTCCAGCCGGTTGCCGGAGGAATGGCGCCAATACCTGAAGATCCGCATCGAGCAGCAGCAATACTATCTGGATCATGACATCAACCCGAATGCGCCGGGAGGACCTTCGTTTGCCAGAGGGTTCATGGATCAAGCGATCGCTTTGTTTCTTCCGTTGATGATCGTCGTGCTGGCGGTGGATCTGGTCTCAGCGGAATACAGCGAAGGCACCATCAAGCTGCTGTTGACCCGACCGGTGCGAAGGTGGAAGGTATTGACCAGCAAACTGTTGACCTTGATCCTGTTCATCTCTCTGACTATCCTGGTGGCCTTGATCATGGCTTATCTGATATCGGGCGTGATTTTCGGTTATGGCGGCTGGAATTTACCCGTCTTGACTGGTTTTGAAATCGTCGGCAGCGAGCTGGATACATCCCGTGTCTTCATGATTCCGCAGTGGCAGTATTTAGTGATGCAATACGGACTGGGATGGTTTGTGTGCCTGATTGTCGGGGCGATCTCCTTGATGGTGTCTGTCCTGGTACGCAGTGCAGCTGCAGGGATGGGCATCATGATGGCAGCCTTGATCAGCGGTTCGATTCTCACGCAAATGGCCTCCTCCT
Source organism: Brevibacillus migulae (assembly GCF_004521915.1). GTDB lineage: Bacteria > Bacillota > Bacilli > Brevibacillales > Brevibacillaceae > Brevibacillus_F > Brevibacillus_F migulae. The sequence goes on from NZ_SDKD01000019.1 coordinate 57,293, forward strand.
GGGAGCAGGCCAAATATTTGTTCATGGTGAACATGCAGCTTACGGACTATTTGGCGGGAACCTTGCCGCCGATAAGCGGCATGACGCTGCCCTTCTCGTTAACCGTGCTGAGTGTGTGGGGAGCAGCTGCCTTGATTGTCGCGTATACGGTATTTATTCGAAAGGATGTCACGTCCTGAAGATTGCTTAGCATGAAAAAGAGAGCACCCTGGCTGTACAATGTCGGGATGCTCTCTTTTTTCGTGCTTTATTTGGCGGTCCACGTCAGCTCTTTGGCTAACTGGATCAATTCCTGCAAGCTGATTCCGTTCGCCGTGAGAACGACATACAAGGTGTCGTCTCCTTTTGTCGTGTAGAAGTGGACAGCATGCTCGGAAGTTCCTTGGTAGGTCACCCCGATCGCACGCTCCGTACCGATCTGGAAGACTTGGGTTTCGGTAAACGTGCCGGGAACCGACAAGCTATGCTCGCCAGCGGATTGACGAGTCACTTCGATCTTGATCGGATCGGAATTGCGATGGTACATAATCGACACATTGCTTACCTTTTTGCTTGTTTCCGATTCATAGCGGAGCGAGACGGATGAAAGAGAGAATCCTTCCGGCAGCTTGGCGACGGACGGAATGGACACATCCGAGGCATGGCTGGCGGTTTCTACATCCGTAAAGGTAGAAAGCGTGATTTGCGCTTCCTGAGCACCTGCTTCCGGTGCTTCAGCGACAGAAGTCGGAGCGTTTGGTTCAGCCGCGATTCCGGCAATGCTGGCGATGGAGCCCGTCTTGGCCTGCTCCACTTGATCCGCCAATGCATGCTCTTCGCCCGTAACAGGAGCAGGGCCTTGAAACGTAGGTTGCTGTTCGGCTGCAGCAGGTGCTTCTTTTGCGGCAGCGTTTGACTGTTTACTGCGAGCGGCCAGCATGTGGTCTGCAGTGCCTGTCGGAGCGGATAGAACAGCTGGAGGCTGACTGATAGCCGCAGTGCTCGCTGGTTGCTCCTGTTTGGTCGCTATTTCTGGCGATTGGCTGGCTGCAGGGGAAGTGGTTGAAGGAGCCGTTTCCCCGGGTGTTATCTGCGCAATGACTTGGCCGCTATCGGATTGTTTGATAACAGGCTCGGCCGCTCCCGCAGGCTGCCCTGAATGGTTCGAGGCGATGCTCGGAGCCGAGCTTTCCGGATTGCTGCCGGGTGCAGTGGTTGTCGTAGCCACTTCAGCCTGTTCGGAACTACTTGCAGGTGCCTGGATTGCTGCCATATCCAACTGCTTTCCGTTCATCATTTGCATGCTGATCAGGCCGATTGCCAATACCGCTGCGGCAGCGCCCGCCCAGCCCCATTGCTGTAAACGCCATGGGACTTGCTTACTCGCAGGAGGCGGCAGGATAGTTTCCGCTGCTGCCGTGACTGGCGGAATGGCATGAGGCCCCGAAAGCTGATAAACGGCTTGCATGATTCGATCTTCCAATTGCGCAGAAGGTTGCGGAAACTCTTTCATGAACAAGGCCTCCTCGCTTGTGAAGTTCGCTTCTACCCAATTCAGACAATCATCACACGTTTCAATGTGCGTTACGTCCATGCTGTCTGCATCGTGCATCCAATGTCGTCTAAATTCCTGGCAGTTCATGAATGAGCCCTCCTTCCTTTCGACTTAAAATTTTCGCTAATTCTTGACGTGCACGAAGGTATCGGACGCGGGCGGTCGATTCGGCCACACCCAGCAAGGCAGCGATTTGTTCAAAAGGATATTCATGTGTGCAACGCAGGACGATCACTTCCCGATAGGTATCGGAAAGCATGGCAAACGCTTCTTCGATTTCCCGGCGCTGTTCCTTGCCCATGAGAGATTCCTGCGGAGATTCCTCCCGATTTTGCGAGGGAACATAGGCTAACTGTTCATCGGATTCGGTATATTTTTGCCGTCGCAAAAAGTCAATGGTACGATTGCGAGCCATCGTGTGCAGCCAAGTCGAAAATTGGCTGTCTCCCCGATAGGAAGAAAGCTTTTCGTACGCTTTGACAAATACCTCCTGGGTCAAATCTTCGGCATCGGAGTGATTGTTTACCATTTTGTAAATAAAAACAAAGATCATTCGTTGATAGCGTTGAATCAATTCGCGGTATGCTTCGATGTCACCACCTAAGATCCGCTGGATGATTTCGGCATCGGAATGCATCGATCTCCGGCCTCCCTTCCCTTTATCTGACGTTCTTCTTTTTCTGGCGTTTCACTTGAATCAAAAAAGATCATTCATTTCCAAAACTTCATAGCGGTAGCCTTGTTCAATCAAAAACAACTGGCGATGCAAGGCGAAATCCTGCTCGCGCGTGTCTCTTGTCACCAAGGTATAAAAGTGAGCCGTGTTGTCCGCAGCTTTTGGGCGCAAAATGCGCCCGAGCCGCTGGGCTTCCTCCTGACGCGAGCCAAACGTGCCGGAGATTTGGATGGCGACATTGGCATCGGGAAGATCGACGGCAAAATTGGCGACTTTGGAAACGATCAGCTGTTTGCAGGAACCGTTTTTAAATTGCTGGTAGAGAAGAGCGCGTTCCTTTTCCGGCACCTTGCCCGTAATGAGCGGGATGTGCAGGGTGTCGGCCAATTCTTGCAGCTGATCCAGGTATTGGCCAATGATGAGCACGCGGTCGTTTGCATGGCGCTCTAACAGCTTTTTGACGGCCATAGCTTTATTCGGATTTTCGGCCGCAATCCGATATTTTTGCTGCGGGGTTGCAAACGCGTATTTTTCGCGCAGTCTGGGCTCGATCGGCAAGCGAATTTCCTTGCAGACCGCCTGCGCAATCCATCCTTTCCCCTCCAGATCCTTCCAAGGGAGATCATACTTCTTAGGCCCTATCAATGTAAAGACATCATCTTCCCGCTGATCCTCGCGCACGAGGGTGGCTGTCAGCCCGAGGCGGCGCTTGGCCTGGATCCCGGTGGTCATGCGGAAGATGGGAGCAGGCAGGAGATGGACCTCGTCATAGATGATCAACCCCCAGTCACGTTCGGTGAACAGTTTGAGATGGGGGTATTCCTCGTCTTCGCCTTTCGGACGGTAGGTGAGAATCTGGTAAGTAGCCACAGTGATCGGCTTTACTTCTTTTCGCTGGCCGGTATATTCTCCTACCTGATCGGCAGTGAGGGTCGTTTTATCCAACAATTCATCGATCCATTGCCGAACCGAAGTCGCATTGGTCGTCAAGATCAACGTAGCGGTCTGCAGCTTCTCAATCGCGCCGATGCCGATGATCGTTTTGCCGGCACCGCAGGGAAGGACGAGCACGCCGCTGCCGCCCATCGCCGAGCCGCCTGCGTAAAAGGTATCGACAGCATCCTGTTGATAGGAACGAAGCGAAAACGGTTTTCCGGTTGCTGTCTGCGAACGCAGCTGCAGGGCCAAGGGTTCTCCTTCCGTATATCCGGCGACATCCTGGACCGGATAGCCGAGCTTAATCAGTTCTTGCTTGATCACCCCGCGAGTATGCAGCGGGATGCGATATGCATGAGAGGAGAGCTTCTCCTGAATGTAACGTTCCAATTGTTTATAGCGGGTAAGCTCTGTCAAAAGCAGCTCATTCTCGCTGACCAAGACGAGAGCATCGTCCCATTGTTCGAGGCGAATCATTCCATAGCGCGACATCTGTTCCTGAATCTCCCCTACGATCGCGGGCGGGACGCCGAATTTGCTGTAGGCAAGGAGTGACTGAATGATCGACTCCGCCGAATAGCCGCTAGCAGACGCATTCCACAGCGAGAGCGGGGTAATCCGATACGTATGGATATACTCCGGACTTTTCAGCAGCTCGGCAAAGCCGGATAGTGCCTGTCTGGCTTCCGAAAAGAGCGGGTTATGAACCTCCAGGAGGATGGTTCGATCGCTTTGCACGATAAGGGGCAGCTCCGGATTGTATGTCAACTGGGAACACCTCGACAAAAGAAATAATAGTAACATGGTAACATATTTATATCTATGATGAAAAATGGCGAAAAGAAAACAGGTTGGTAAATCATAGAAGCAGGAGAGAAAATAATTTCAGGTTAATGTATTTACAATATTCAGAAAACTAGGTATAATGAAACCACAGCGAGGCAATCGCTCATCTACCAGGAAGGGGAGGCAATCAGCAGGAAGCATCATCATCAAGAAAAAAAGGAGTGATCGATTCTCCTCATCGACTTGATAGCCTGAACGGAATGGAAAGAAAGGAAGTCAGTGAAAAGTGAATAGCTGGTTAAACCAAAACAAGTCCTGAACGGTCTTCATGGAAGAGCGGATCGGGGCTTTTGTTTTTGGGAGTAATATGTGAAAAAAATCACATACATTCATCGGCTCTCAGGTTATCATGGTTTCAAAGAGAAAAAGATTGATTGGAAATATGGAGGGAACAACCATATGAAAACCCAACCTGAGAGACAGAAACTGGTCCTGGTCGGCAACGGCATGGCCGGTATCCATGCAATCGAACAATTGCTTACATACACCCAGCGATATGACATAACCGTTTTCGGAAACGAACCCTTCCCAAACTATAATCGGATTCAGCTTTCCTACGTGCTGGAAGGAAGCAAGTCCATTGACGAGATTATCCTCAACCCGCGCGAATGGTATGCGGCGAACGGCATTACGCTCTACACCGATACGACTGTCACACGGATTGATACGGTTCGCCAGCGGGCGATCACAGCGAACGGGATGGATGTCCCCTATGACAAAGTGATCATTGCCACAGGCTCGAAGCCCTATGTGCTGCCGATCCCTGGGGCAGATCTTGCAGGAGTCGTGGGCTTTCGGGATATTCGCGATTGCGAGCAGATGATCTCGGCAGCCCAATCGGTCAGACAAGCAGCCGTCATCGGGGGAGGGCTGCTCGGACTGGAAGCAGCGAAAGGGCTGGTCAGTCTGGGAATGCAGGTAACGGTCGTGCATCTGTCCGATACGCTTATGGAAAAGCAGCTGGATCCTACTGCAGGTGCCATGCTGCGAAAAGAGCTCGAATCCCAGGGCATACGGTTTCTGATGAATGCATGCACGGTAGAGCTGTATGGCGAAAATCATGTGGCAGGGCTGCGCTTCAGCGATGGCAGTGAGCTGGCAGCACAGCTGGTCGTGATGGCGGCGGGAATCCGGCCGAACATCGAGGTGGCGGCAGCGAGCGGTCTGACGGTGAATCGCGGAATCGTGGTGGATGACGACCTGCGGACGAGTGCGCCAAATGTCTACGCGATCGGTGAATGTGTCGAGCATCGCGGAGAATGCTACGGATTGGTCGCGCCCCTCTTTGAGCAAGGTGCCGTTTTGGCCAAACATTTGGCTGGCCTTGAAACATCGCCATATGAAGGCTCTACTGTCTCGACCAAATTGAAAATATCGGGTGTCGATGTCTTTTCTGCCGGAGAGTTCATGGAAAGCGCTGAGCACCGCGTGCTGAGGATCCATGATGATTGGAAACAGACCTATAAAAAAATATTGCTGAAAGGGAACCGAATCGTCGGCGGCATTTTGTTCGGCGATGTGGAGGTCGCGCCCCAGCTGACCAAATGGGTGAACCAGCAGGCAGAAATGACAGCGGAGATCCATGAACGCTTGTTTGGCGGCGGCTGCTGCGGCGGTGGCAAAAAAACATCCGCAGTCGAAGAGATGGAGGATGACGAAATCGTCTGCGGCTGTAACGGCGTGACCAAGGGAACGATCGTGAACGTCATACGCGAGCGAGGTTTCACAACGGTAGAAGAAATCAAGGCTTGCACGGGTGCCACACGTTCCTGCGGAGGGTGCAAGCCGTTGGTCGAGCAAATTCTGCAGGCAGTGCTCGGTGATGAATTCACAGAGACTGCGGCTCAAAAACAGGGGATTTGCGGTTGTACGCCCCTGAGCCGCGAGGAAATCGTAGCGGCGATCAAGGAAAAGCATCTCACGCATGTAAGAGAAGTCATGCATGTACTGGAGTGGACACAGCAGGAGGGCTGCTCCAAATGCCGTCCGGCCATCAATTACTACTTGGGTATGATGTGGCCAACCGAGCATGAGGACGAACGGGAGTCGCGATTCGTCAACGAGCGCCTGCATGCCAATATCCAAAAGGATGGCACGTTTGGCGTCATTCCGCGGATGTACGGTGGGGTCACGACACCATCCGAGCTGCGCAAAATTGCAGATGTCTCCGAGAAATACGACGTGAAGCTGGTGAAGGTCACTGGCGGCCAGCGCCTCGATCTGCTTGGCGTGAAAAAAGAGGACCTGCCGAAGATCTGGGCTGAGCTGGATATGCCTTCTGGCTATGGCTATGCCAAGTCGCTGCGGACGGTGAAAACCTGTGTAGGCTCGCGCTTCTGCCGATTTGGAACGCAGGATTCGATCGGCATGGGGATTACGTTGGAGCAAAAATTTGAACGCATCAGCATGCCGGCCAAGTTCAAAATGGCGGTCAATGGCTGCCCGCGCAACTGTGCGGAATCGTGTACGAAGGATCTGGGAGTCGTCGGCAATGATGGCGGCTGGGAGATCTACGTAGGTGGCAACGGAGGAATCAAGGCGCGGATGGCCGATCTGCTGTGCAAGGTGAAGACAGAGGAAGAGCTGATGGAGATTGCGGGTGCCTTCATTCAGCTGTATCGGGAGAACGGGAAATATGGCGAGCGGACATCCGAGTGGGTCGAGCGTACGGGGGTGGAAGCCATACGGCGAGCGGTGGTCGAGGATCATGCAAACCGCCAAGCGTTGAATGAGCGTGTGGAATTGGCTATCGCGCAAATGTCTGATCCTTGGAAAGAGGTACTGCACAATCAAGAGCTTCGTGAAAGCTTGTACGAGGCAATTCAAAAGCCACAAGCATAAAGAGCCAAGGAGAGGGAGGGAATTTTATGTACCGCCATCGTTATGAGCATCCGTTCTTGTACGTGGAAGTCGGACAGCGCGACGACTTCCCCAGCCAGCTCGGCCGGCAAATCGTCATTGGCCAGTACGACATCGCCTTGTTTCATACATCGGACGACAGGTTTTATGCACTGGACAATCACACGCCGCATCCAAAAGGAGGGCCTCTCACGGAAGGGATGGTCAGCAGCCATTACGTATACTGCCCCCTGCGTGACTTGAAAATCAACTTGATCGACGGTCTGGTGCAGGAACCCGGACGAGGGAAAAGTCTTGACCTTTCCAGTCCGACTCGAAGGAGATCGGGTGCTGATCGGCATCCCGCAAGCAAATTAGAGTGAACGCCATGAAAAGGAAAAGGGAAAGAAGGCAGCCGTTTCGAAGCTGCTCTCTTTCCCTTTTTCGATTCATCCATAAATCACTAGCAGATGGGCAAGACTAAGAGAACAGTTTGGCGCACAGGAGGGATTGGTTTGACGAACATGACGATTATGGGGACCTCCCTCAATCTGATCCTCGTGGTGTTCCTCGTCTTTTTAAATGCTTTTTTCGTTGCTACGGAATTTGCCCTCGTCAAGGTGCGGGAGTCGCGCATCACACAGCTTGTTGCGGAAGGGAATCAAAAGGCGCAAGCAGTGGAGCATGTGATTCATAATCTGGATGCTTACTTATCGGCTTGTCAGCTGGGAATTACCCTGGCTTCGCTTGGCCTGGGGTGGGTGGGGGAGCCGGCGGTCGCACATCTTTTTCATCCCTTGTTCGGATTTGTGGGATTGCCCGGGCCATGGCAGGAGACGCTTTCCTTTATTATTGCGTTTTCTATTATCACTTTTTTGCATATCGTCTTGGGAGAACTCGCGCCCAAATCACTTGCCATTCAGCGAACCGAAATCATTTCCCTGCATGTGGCAGGCCCGATCCGTTTCTTCTATAAAGTGATGTATCCGTTCATCGCGTTTTTGAACTGGTCGGCTTCCAAGTTTCTAGGGTGGTTTGGAGTCGATACGACCAGTCACGAAGAGGCGCATACGGAGGAAGAAATCCGCATCCTGGTGAATGAAAGCCATAAAAGCGGATTGATTGACCAGACGGAACTGATGCTCGTGGATAATATTTTTGATTTTAGTGAAACGATGGCTCGGGAAATCATGGTGCCGCGTACGGACATGGTCGTCCTGAATTTGCGGGATTCCTTCGAAGACAGTGTTAATTTGGTCAAAAATGGCAGGTATACACGCTATCCGGTAGTAGATGGAGATAAAGATCACGTCGTCGGGAGTCTGCATATCAAAGATCTGTTGACCAATGTCCTGCAAAATACCGGAGGCGACCTCGCGCGGATCATGCGCCCGGTAGTGACTGTTCCGGAGACGATCTCGATCAGCCGGCTGCTCACCATGCTGCAAAAAAGGCGGAACCAGATGGCGATCCTCATCGACGAATACGGAGGGACGGCTGGGTTGATCACGCTGGAAGACATCATGGAAGAGATCGTGGGCGACATCCAGGATGAATTCGATGATGAGCGTCCCGAGGTCGAACAGCAGGATGATACCTATTCTTTTGATGGGCGCGTGCTGCTGGAGGAGGTCAATGAGTATCTCGGTTTATCGTTGGACGATCGGGAAGTCGACACGCTCGCGGGATGGATCTACATGCAAATCGATCATCCACCCAAAGTGGGAGATGCGGTCAGAACAGATGCGTATGAATTTATCGTGGACGAAGTCGATCATTTTCGGATCACCCGTGTCCGTGTAAAAAAGCGGGCATTACAACCAGTCGAGAAGTAAAAAACCTCACTTTTTTGCGAAGGGAGGTTTTTTCTGCTTGAAAATGGTGGTCGTGTAAGATATTCTAACATAATATAAATGGATTCGGTTCATTGTGTTAGTTTTTCTTACATGATTAAAGGGGGCAGATCGGATGATTGGCGCGCGTGTATTGAAAACGGCAATTGCAGTGATGCTATCGATCCTCACAGCGAGATTTTTTGAACTGCAGACCCCGCAATTCGCGGGCATCGTGGCGATTCTTGCCGTGCAGCCATCTTTTTATCGTTCGCTGCGCTATGGGATCCAGCATACGATCAGTGCCATCATCGGAGCAGTGCTTGGTGCTTTTGTCATGTTTGAGGTAGGTAATTCTTTTTTCGTCATTGGTCTGGTGGCTTTATTTTTGATGACGATACATGTTAAATTGAAAACCACGAATTCATTGCTCATTTCCGTCGTGGTCGCTGTCAATACGATGGGAACCATTCCCCATTACTTTGGTGAATCTGCGATCAATCAAATCGCTTTGGTGATCATCGGTGTCGGATATGGGACATTGATCAACCTGCTTCCCAAGCCGTTTCATCAAGAACGGGCCGGCCACCTCCTGACACAAGCCGAGGGGATGATCCGGGTGCTCCTGCATTATACGCATATCGAGTTGAGTGAGGGCAGAGTCACTCCTTACCCAAAAATGCGTGAGCAAATAAATGAGGTTCGCGTGTATATTGAACGGGGTAAAGAAATATGTGGATATATTAGGGAAGACGAAAAATACAGGGTCAATCCGCGGAAAAACCCGATCCAGCTCTTCAGCGGGCTGGAAGCCATGGTTGAGCGGTTTCGCGATGTCAGCAAGGAACTGCAAAAGGTCGATCTGTCGCATCCAGCGGTGGGAGAAGCAAAAGAGCTTCTGTTTGCGATTATTCAAACCCAAGAGGCAGTCGCTTCCCGGCAACCTTCCGATATGGCGGGGCTGGAAGTCATGCTGGAGGAAACCCGCAATCGCCTGTGGAACCAGCAGGGAGGGTTGGATGATTTCGAGACACGGCTTGCCATCTATAATGCATATGGCCATTTGCGGGAGTACGTACGGGAGCTTATCAAGCTTGTTGATCACGACGGTGAAGTCATACTCGCAAAGGGCAAAGCGACAAGCCCTATGCACGCTGTCGACGCGGGTTAAACAGACAATCTGCGTCGAATGAATAAAAAATGCAACCGCTTTCTTTTTTGTACGTATAATAATAGTACAAGGACAACGGTGGGAGGAGTTCAGCATGACGATTACAGAAAAAGAGAAGCGGAGCCTGTTTGCTTCGATTCGTTTAATGATCTGCGTAGGACACGCGGACGGATATATGGGGGAAAAAGAAGTCAATCATATTTATCAATTGGTGGAGGGCAAGCATTTTACTCTCCGCGAGCGACAAATTCTTATGAACGATATCGACCATCCGAAATCACCGGAGTCGATCGTCTCGGAAATGATATTGATGAATCAGACGGAGAAGCTGACGCTTTTGCGGCAATTGTATCATTTTGCTTTGGTGGACCGGAAAATGAAGCCGGTGGAAGAGCAGGAGATCAAAAAAATCGCGTGCTTGCTAGGTATTTCCCCAGAGAAGCAGCGTGAAGTGGAAGAATGGATTCATCATGGGATCGCATGGCGCAGTCGTTGGGAAGAAATCATCGGAGAATAGGCAGTCGCCTTGTTTCTCCGCTTTTGTCACGTACATACCATGAAGAGAGTCGAAATTCTCTGGAGGGATACGTACGTGTACAAATTGATCACCTTTCCGAACAAGAAAGCCTTTCATTTTTGCGTAGGTTGTATGGAGAAAGAGGAGTCGTTTAAAAAACGGGCCAAGCATCTGCAAGCATTGGAAATGTTTTTGGTGCCTGATGAAGATTATGAATCGTTTTGCCAAATGATCGGCAACCGCAAGCATCATGTATCGGAAAATGTCACCGTACGACTGCACGCTGCCGCGGATGAAATTCCATGGGGAGTTGAGAAAATAGGCGCTCCACAGCTGTGGCCCGATACAAGAGGGAAAGGCATCAAGGTTGCTGTCATCGATACGGGTATCGCCAGCAGCCATTCGGATCTGAGGGGGCAAGTCAAAGGACGCGTCATCACTGCCAATGGAGGGCTTGGATTTTCCGGTATGGATGGACATGGGACACATGTCGCGGGAACGATCGCTGCAGTAGCGAATCAGAAAGGGATCGTCGGCGTTGCCCCTGAGGTGGAACTCTATGACGTGAGAGCATTCGGTCCGGATGGTACTGCCGCGATTGCCGATATTGTCGAAGGGATTAACTGGTCGATTGAGAACAGGATGAATGTGATCAATATGAGCTTTGGGACCAGTGAAGATAATCTGGCGATGCGCAATGCCGTACGACGTGCAGCGAAGGCAGGCATTGTCCTGGTCGCTTCGGCAGGTAATAACGGAGGAGATCTGGAATATCCTGCGGCATATCCAGAAGTCGTAGCGGTCGGTGCGTTGACCCCGGATAACAAGCTGGCCTCATTCAGCTCCCGGGGCAGAGGCCTCGATGTAACGGCACCAGGAGTCGGGATCAAATCAACCTGGTTGAACAACAGCTACCGTGTGCTGGACGGCACTTCGATGGCAGCAGCCCATGTCTCCGGCATGTATGCGCTGGCGATGGCTGGCAGGAACCGCAAGCTGCTGAGAGGCATGCGCAGGAACTTGAAAGCTGTGAACTGAGGAAACGATTGCCAAATATTCAAAACCGCCTCTCTTTGAGCTGAAAGGCGGTTTTATTTTTGTGGCTGTTTTTCTATGTTACAATAGATGGAAGAAGACGAGGAGGAGTCCAACTATGCTACGAATCTTGCTGACAAATGATGATGGGATAGATGCGCAAGGCATTCGCCGACTGGCGGAAGCGCTGGTACCGCTGCCGGATCTGGAGATTTTTGTCGTGGCACCTGCGGAAGAGCGGAGCGGAGTAGGGCACGGGGTAACGTTTCGCGAAGCCTTATCCCCGCAGCCACACGCATTTTACGGGTTGCCGGTAAAAGCATGGGCGATCAACGGAAACCCGGCCGACTGTGTCAAGGCGGCCTATCATTTGCTGTTTGCGGGGGAAAAACAGCCCGATATCGTTTTTTCCGGGATCAATGTGGGCTACAATCTCGGCCGCGATATTTATTACTCGGGAACCTGTAGCGGAGCGCGTGAAGCGGTGATTCACGGCATACCCGGCGTGGCGCTGTCCTACGGCAACTGGGAGGAGCAGGACAGCTTTGGCGTGGTCGGCACCATCATACAGCCGCTGCTTCAACGGTTTATCAAGCAAGCTGCGGACAAAAACCTGCCGCAAGAGGTGTTTTGGAACGTGAATATCCCGCATTTGCCGGCAGAGGAGATCAAGGGAGTGGCTCCGGCGGTCTTGTCGCTGTATCACTATCATGACCAATATCAAAAAGCGGAAGAGGGATATTGGCTTGGTCGGACGTATCCGCAGGATGGGGAGCATCGGGAGGAAGATGATTATCGCCTGGTGAACGAAGGATATATCGCGGTTACGCCTGTTCATATTGATGCGACAGATCGGAGTTTGCTGGCAAAGGTAGACCAATGGTTTGTAGAGGCGGATCCATCATGAATGGGCCGTTTCGCCCCGTGATCATTCCCGATCCAAACATTCAATCACCTGGCCCGGACACCGTCGGGCAGTTTCTGGAGGAAACGGGCTTTGCGGATTTGTATCGGTTGGCAGGTGACGAAGGCCTTCCTTATTTTGTGCGGCTGAATGGCGAGGGAGTGGCCGAGCTCTATCTTGTATTTGAAAACATAGAAGCATTCAGCGAAGCGACGAGCGATGCGGTTTCCATCGAATTCAAGACCTATCAGCAAAAACTGCTGGCAATCATCTGGACGCTCACGGATCCGCAAAATCCGCTCGGGTTTCCGCTGTCCTTCGATATCAGCAAGGAGGAAGATCGCTTCATGGCTCTTACGTTGATCGAGCAGGCTGGGACCCCGATTCATTACCTGGCCTACATGGATCAGCGTATACTCCATATTTTTTCGGAAACGATCACTTTTTCGCAGGAGGAAAAAACGCGTGCCACAGGCTATGTTCGCCGCTTGTACGAGCAAGATTCGACTGATCAGGCGCCTGCTGAAGAGGAAGTGAAAGAAGGAGAGCTCTTGTCGATACCGGCGTCCGTCTTGTCTGACGAGATCTTGCTGCAAAGCGGAACCGTGTACCGTTTCCGTCATCCCCGCAGCATGGGACAAGAGGAGCGGGAGGAAGCAGAGGCGCTCTTGATGAATACCCTCCAGCAGTCGCTCTTGGTGGTGCGTCGTCATGCGCGGAGCGAAGTCAGGGAGAGTGCGTGCACGGTTTGGGCCGGACAGGAGCCGGAGCATGTCTCCCTCTATATCACCCCGGAGCTGCATTCCTTATTTGAGGACATCCATACCGCGGATGGTGAAGCCAATCCCTTTACCCGCTTTTTACGCGGAATCCCGTCCTTTGAGGAAAGTAAGCCGGATACGCCGCTGAAGCGGGGAGCTTATCCGATCCTTCGCTATGATGCGGGGCAATTGTACCATCTGGAATTGGAGGAAACGTTTCAGGAGAGACTGCTTCGCCTGGCAGAAGAGGCTGGTTGGCAGGATGTGTCGGCGAATCCGTATCGATAAAGGTCCATGGTGCGAACGTTGTCAGCGAGAAGCGAAAACAAGACATTTTTCGAGCAAGGATACGACAAGCAAAAGTGCGAATGGTAAAAGGGCTGAAGAAAACGGAAAAAGAGGTGAGCCCCATGCCATTTGCGCATGCTGACATTTTTGAGCAGATCATTTCCCAGATCGAGCCGCTGCAGGATGAAATAAATGAGTTGGCCAGTCAATTTTCCCTTACCCCACAGGCAGAAACGCCTGCCATTGAATTGCAGGTGTCCTTCCCCCATCAAGCGACGGTGGAATATATTCTATGGGGGGAAGCAGGGTTAATCGTATTGCGTGGCAAGCTGCCAAACGTCAAGGACAGTGGTGAAGCAAGTACCTCGTTTCCGGTCACGATGCGGTTTTCGCTCTCCCATGAGCTCGGGGAAGAGGTGGAGGACAAAAAAAGGCGCATCGAGGAGATCATGGATACGGAGGTCGATCTGTTCTGGAGCGTACCGCCCGTGGGACATTCCGATCATGTCGAGGTGACGCTCAGTTTTGCCTATGCTCCCAACACGGGACAGCTCCATGCATATTGTGCGTGTGTGTTGGGCATGATTACTGGTAAAGTGTTGGCTGCCTGACCGTTTATCGGGCCTAAATTGAAGAGGCACAGCAAAACGCTTCCGTTTCTGGCAAACGGAGGCGTTTCCTTTGTCCTTTTACGATGGAGACATAAGGAGAGTGAACCTGGACAATGCGTCTATTCGTAGCCCTGGATTTGCCACAGGAAGTAGCAAGCTATGTGACAGAGGTGCAATCTCAATTAAAGCAGGAAATTCGTGCGGATCGCTGGCAACCTACCCACAATCTGCATTTGACGCTGCATTTTTTAGGAGAGGTCAAGGAGGAGCTGCTGCCTGCGATTCGCCAAGATATGGACATGGTCAGTCAAATCATGGCTCCCTTTTGGTTGAATACCGGCTATCTGGGCGCCTTCCCCAGTCCCGAGAAGCCCCGTGTCTTGTGGATGGGGCTGCATGGCGGTGTCGATTCATTAAAACAGCTGCATCTGCTCTTGGGAAAACGATTCAAAATGCATCAGGGCCTTCATTTTGATCGCAAGCCGTACCGGCCTCATATCACCTTGGCACGCGGTCCGCAGACCAACGGCAGCCCCCTGCCGCTGGAGCAGTGGGGTCACCGTATCCATACCAACTCCGGACCGCGTTTTGAAGTAAACAAGGTGCATCTGTACCAATCCGAACTACGCCCACAAGGTGCCATTCATACCATTATCCACACGAGTTCGTTCTCGCTTGTGCAATCTGCCACGTAATAAGCAATAATTACGCGCACGTGAATAAACTGTAACATGAGCGAGGTTTCATAACGGCCCATGTGCGGGTAAACAAATGGTATGATGTCACTTTGCGAGAAAGCGGTGGGAATTCAATGAGTGAGTTTACTACCGGGGTCTTGTATCCACGAAAGCATGAAGCGAAAGTGTTAGGCTCGCTGCCCAAGTCGCGGCAACCGTATTTTCACAAGAATGTCAACGATGATTGGAATGCCTTCTTTTTGCAGGACGAGTGGCTGGAACGAGCGAAGACGCTGCGCTTTTTGCTGGAGCTGTCCGGGCAGAATGTGCCGCTTCTCTGGTTTCATGACGCAGAAGAAAATGGATGGGGCTTCCGCTTGTTTGACGGCGCCTGTGAGGTCTCCTCTGCGTCCATCCCGTATAATCTGGATATTGAGATGGCCGAAGAAGAGTTTCTTCGTCGTCACCCCCATGTGGAAAGTGTGGAAGAGATTGCGGAAAATGAAGCATTGCGCGTCGTTTACGAGGAAATCCTGGAGCAGGTGGTTCGCTCCGAACGCTTTCGCCAGGAGATTGCCAAAGGCATCGCCCGTTTTCGTCCGCAAGCGTTCAACAGACTTGTCAGCAATAAGCAGGCCGCCCAGCTGCGCTCGCTGTTTGATCTCCACCTGCTAACCGATTTTGATGAGGATTCGGGAAGCTCCATGCTGTATGATTCGGTTGAGCTGTTTAAAGAGATATTGGGCATCGAAGAAATGATCTGGGTCAACTACTCTTACTTGGAGAGTGGCGGACGGGACTAATTGTAAGAGCATGGAAAAATCCTCCGTATCTGTTAAAGAAACGGAGGATTTCTTTTTCTTAAAAGAGTGGAGATCCCCATGACTGCGGTGAGGAGAGCATGTTTCGCAACTACGCTTCATTCTACGCCCTGCAGGGAAGCTTGGACTGTCCGCTCCACAGCCAATCGCGGGGGTCTGCAAAAGTAGTAGCCGCTACGCAGACCGTGCAGGTTGCAGCCCTTTTTCCCACGATTGGCTGCTCCGCTTGGAAGGGCTTCGCAGGCGCTCCGTTCCGAAACATGCTCTCCAGCGTAGCAGAAGCTTTAAAAGAAAAATGCTTAAATGACCGGAAAAAACAATGCGGTACATCCAATACATTGAATTCATCCTACGCATCACGATTGTAAAGATGAGCACGACAAGAGTATGCTCTCTCATCCGTTCGATATTATCCAATCGCCACGAAAGGAAGGGGAGAACGGGACGGAGCGGAGTTTTTGCCACACCTGCAGAGGTGGAGCTTGCAAAAACGGTACACGCCTGTTGCGCAACCCCTTCGTTTGAATACGCTTCCCCGAAACTTTTGCGCGACGTACCGTTTTTGCAGGCGGAACCGGACAGTCAAGACTCCTAAGCGGGTGTGGCAAGTACGCAGCTCCGCCCGTTCTTCCCTTCCCCCACCACGATGATTGCACAAACCAAAAAAAGGCATTGACCTTGACGCATGCGTAAAGGTGTACAGTAAGGATGTCAGGGGGTGAGCACATGGAATACACGATTCAAAAGCTCGGTCAATTGGCGGGCATCAGCACCCGGACGCTTCGGTATTATGATGAGATCGGGATATTGAAGCCGGCCAGAATCAACTCTTCCGGATACCGGATATATGGGCAAACAGAGGTGGACCGATTGCAGCACATCCTGTTTTACAGGGAACTGGGCATCACCCTGGAAAATATCAAACAGATCTTGGAAGCGCCAACCTTTGATCGAGCCAAAGCGCTAAGAGAGCATCGTGAACAGCTTCTTGACAAGCGATTGCAATTGGAATTGCTGATCGCGAACGTGGAAAAAACAATTGCCTTTACAGAGGGGAGAATGACGATGACGGATCAAGAGAAATTTGTAGGGTTCAAGCAAGCACTGATTGAGGAAAACGAAAAGAAATATGGCCGCGAGATACGTGAAAAATACGGGGAAGAGGTTGTCAATCAATCGAATGAGAAGCTGAAGCAGATGAGCAAAGAAGAATTCGAAGCCGTGAAGCGCCTCGAAAATGACATGTTCGAAGCGTTAGCGGAAGCGATGAAAACAGGGGACCCTGCCAGCGACATGGCTCAGAAGGCAGCCGCTCTGCACCGTCAGTGGTTATGCTTTTACTGGAACGACTACAGCAAAGAAGCGCATGCCGGCCTTGCCCAAATGTACATCGATGATGAACGGTTCAAAGCGTATTATGACGATGCGTTGCAACCGGGTGCAGCGGAATTTCTGCGGGATGCCATTCATGTGTATGCCGGAAATACTGAGTAACAGCAGGGGAATAGCTGAATAGCAGAAAAAGGAACGCGGATCTCCGTATTAGAGATTCGCGTTCCTTTTTGCTTTCCTGCATTACGCTTCTTTTGTAATCCAACGGGCGAAAACTTCATCCACATCCAACAGGAGAACAAGCTTGTCCTCCACACGGGCAATCCCATTCAAAAACTTGCCATCCACGCCAGCGATCATCGACGGTGCTGCCTCGATCTGCTTCGCGCCAATTCGCACAACCTCGGAGACTGCTTCTACCACAATCCCGATGTTCAGGCCGTCCAGCTGAATATCGACAAAGCGACTGTCTTCGGTCAGCGGCACCGGATCAAGCCCGAACATAGAGCGAATATTGACGATCGGGAGAATGCGTCCGCGCAAATCGATCACGCCTTCCACAAATAGCGGTGATTTCGGCACTTTGGTTACCGGCAGAGGTTTGATGATCTCTTTTACGATCGCGATCGACAGGCCGTAAAATTCGCTGCCCATTTTGAACAATATGCACTGAATGGAGTCGCCCTCCAGATTTTTATCCGTAACATTCATCGGGTCTTTCCCCCCTTCTATGGTAAACACACGCTTTGTTAGATAACTACCCGTTGCTGGCCAGGAGAAAACCTAAAAACGTCAAGAAATGAAATCGCTCAGCCCTGATGGCGGAACAAATACAAGGCAAAGCCAAGCGTATCGCGTCCCCATTTCAAATAAGTGCGGCGCCACGTGCGAATGCGGGCCAGCATCGCGATGCAGTCAGGGTCATCCGGATGCTCGTAGCAGTAGTTTTCGATCGACATCGAATAAAGCCACTCATACTCGTCCCAATCGTCATCGCTGGAAACCACAGCCCACAGGGGAATGAGTCCGAGATCTTCGCCTGTCTTGACATTTTCCTCATGGGTCTTTAATTCATGTTCATTCGCGCCCAAAGCCTGCAAGTAATCAGGGCTTGGTTTTTGCTTCCAGTAGCCTTCTCCAATCAGGATGTACCCACCCTTTTTCACGCACTGCTTTAATGCCTGCAGTGTTTCTGCAAGACCGCCAAGCGCATGGGTGGAACCAATGCAAATACCAAGGGCAAATTCCGCTTGCTCAAGCGATTCGACCACTTCCTTGGCATCCTGATTCAGGAACGTGATCTGGTCAGGAGCCAGTCGTCCCTCCGCTTTGCGCTTCGCTTCCTCGATGGCGCCTTCGTACAGCTCAATCGCGGTAGCCTTTGCCTTGAATTGTTCGGCGACGCGGATGAGCAGTTCTCCTTTGCCGGCACCGATATCCAACACCCGGTCACCCTCCTGGAGGTTCAAAAACTGCAGGGTTCTCATCAATTTGGCCTCATTGATCGGATTGCTGAAAACATGATCGCGGTGGGCGATGGCGGAAAATTTATTTCGATCCATGGCGTACCCCTTTCTTTTCGCTGGATGAGCATCTAAGAGTTTAAGAGAAGAGAGAAATCACAACCACAAGGGCGAGACCGGAACCAAAGCTTACAAACACATTGCGTGTCCAGGCCATGGCTGCCAGGCAGACGACGCTTGCCATCAAAAAAACAGGCTGCCAGACGAGTGATCCCTCCTGTACAAAAAGCGAGGGGAAGATCAGACCGGCAAAAATGCCAATCGGGATAAACGCCAGCCCGTTTTTCAGACGGGGAGAGAAGAAATTACCCGGTAAGCGCAGGAAGGCCCGCCGTGCTAAGTAGGTGACCGCGGCCATACCCAGATATAAAAGAAGGATGGTTGTTCCACTCATGCGCTTTCTACCTCCTGTACAACATTTTCCCCGTCAGCCTGCTGTTTTCCTTTCTCAGGCAAAAAATATCCGACTAAAAATGCGAGCAGGCCCGCGGCAAGGAGATGCAGCCCGGTTGGCAGGACGAGCACCAGACCGGTAGCAACTGCTCCGCTCAGCAAAAAGACCAAAATCCGCAACGGTGAAAAAAGCTGATAGTAGGCCAATGCCAGAAACATCGCGGTAAAGCTGAAGCCAAGGCCGAGCGCTTCTGGATCAGGAATCCATTGACCGGCAGCAGTGCCCAACAGTGTCCCGCCGCACCAGGCGACATAGAGAGAGAGGCTGACGGCGACAATGTAAGACAGATCGCTAGGATGATTGCGAAACCGATTGAGCGTGATCGCATATTGTTCATCGGTTAGAAAAAAGGCCATGATATTGACCTGCAGCGGACTGAACGATTGATACTGCGGAGCCATGGAAAGCCCCATCAGAAAGTGCCGCGAGTTCAACAAAAAGGTCGCGAGAATAATGGCGAACAGATTGGCTTGATCTGCGAGCATGGACAGGGCGGTGAATTGGGCAGAGCCGGCATAGACGATCAGTGACATCGCCAGGCTTTCCCAGACGGTTAACCCGGTTTGCATGGACAATAGGCCAAAAATAGCGCCAAATAGGATGATGCTGACCGATATGGGTAAAGCGTCGATCACGCCTTGACGAAATGAATGCCGTGATTGCTTGTTCATGAGGAAAGCTCCTTTCGTAAAACCTCGGTAAGAATCGCCATGCCTTTTTCAATTTGCTCGATAGGCTCATGGGTAAAGCAGAGCCGGATATAGCGCTGGTCTGTTTCCCGCAGCAGGAACATATCGCCACACGTGATCGATACCCCATGCTCACGACAAGCAAGCATCAGGGCGCGGGCATTGATTTTTTCGGGCAGAGAAACCCAATGGTAAAAACCGCCGGACGGCTTGCGGTACGTACACCCAAGCGAGGTCCACTTTTCCAATTCGCTTTCCATCATTTTTGCCTGTGAAAGGTAAAGGCTTCGCGCATGCTGCAGATGGGGGGCAAGTGCGCCTGCTTGCAGAAACGATGCTAATGCAGATTGCCCCAGTGTATTCGTCGTGATGGAAAGTTCCTTTAAACGCGTCAACAGGCTGATGATGGGACGAGGAGCGGCAATCCAACCAACACGAAGGCCGGGGAGCAGCAGCTTGGAAAAGGTGTTGATGTAGATGACATGTCCAGTGTGATCCAGCTCGAGTAGGGATGGAGGCGGTTCGTGCTCGCGATGCAGATGGCGATAAGCATCATCCTCGACAATCGGAATCTGATGCTTCTCACTCAACGCTAACAGCTGCTTTCTGCGTGCCAATGAGAGAGTTACCCCGGTCGGATTGTGAAAAGTGGGGACGGTGTAGAGAAAGCGTGGCCGATAGCGAGCCAGCACGGAATCCAGAATATCGACATCCATGCCATGCTCATCGATGGGAATCGGTATCACGCGCATGCCCAATGACTGAAACAGCTGCAAGGAACCGAAATAGGTCGGCATTTCCGTTACCACGGCATCCCCTGGCTTGGCAAGCAGTCTGGCGATCGTATAGAGTGCTTCCTGTGAGCCGCTTGTGATGAGGATTTGCTCGGGGGAAGCGATGTTATCCATGTTCATCCAGCGGACAATTTGTTCGCGCAACGTCGGCAGTCCTTGTACGGAAGTAAACGAAAACACATCGAGCTGGCGGGCAGCAGACTGCAGGTGCTCCAGAAAGCCTGAGGAATGGAGGGTATGCGTTCCACCGGTCCCATGGGCAAGATTGATCGAATCCGGACGGGCAACCGAGACGGCTAACAGGTCTGCCATGTGCGAAGGATAGGCGAGCACGCTGTCCATTTGCTGCAGACTTTGCCAGTCGATCCTGGGCAAGGATGTAGCGGGAGGAAGAGGCAGCACGTAACGGCCGCTGCCAACACGTCCGGCGATAAAGCCTTCCGCTTCCAGCTCGCTGTAGGCTCTGACGATGGTATTGCGGCTTACTCCCATTTCCTCGGCAAGCTTTCGCTCAGGCGGCATTTGGGAGCCAATCGGACGTTCGCCACTTAATATTTGATAGCGTAATTGTTGATATACTTTGTGGTAAATCGGTTTCCTCCCCATCGTATCGCCTCTTTGTGCATATATATTTCTATACACTATACGATTGACGGAACATTTTTAAAAGAGCCAATTTGCCGTCAAAAAAAAGCCAGCGGCTGGTTCATGTAGGGAGAACCAGCCGCTGGCATCATGGCGATACATTTTTCGGGTACCTGCCATTTAAAAATGAAAAGATTTGATCATAAAGCGGGTCATTGTTTTGATAAAGGCTGATGATGGCTTGCTTCCTGCCGTTTTTGCCGAGGTACCAGCCGCCCGTATACCAGCCCAAGGGGGATTCCAGCATGTATGGACCAAAGTACTGTCCAGCAGCTTCATGCCCACCGGTAGCGCCCAGATTCATGTATTCGATGAAACGCGCCCGCTTAGCTTCATCGTACGTAACCCCTAAGTCCATTTCCATTTCAAACCCCTGGCCGTTGGCGTAAGCCTCAGCGGCCGCCGTCTGAAGCTTCCTTTCCGGATTGAAATAATAATTCGGCTGCAGCAGAGCCAGGTCAAATCCAAGCTGTGCCCATTCCTCACGGGCATTCGCCAGCTGGTACGGAATCCACAGGGACCGATATCGTCTGCCGCCGAAGCTCAGCCGATGGATCGCCCGGTTCACCGATCGGATCAGCAGCCGGTCATCATATTTCGGGCCTTGGTAATATATGCTTTCCTGTAGCCAATAAAAGCCTTGCAGGCATAAACGGTGTTCATAGGGAGTTTCCCGCCATCTTGCAAGGAACGATTGCATCCAATCCAAAACGGCGTCCAGCCGGAGCGCGTCATCGGGGAAGACCGAGGGATTGGGATAGGGGAGAGCAATCCAGACATTGGCGCGAGGATATGGAACGGCAGCGACTGCTTGATAAAGGGCATCCAGATTGCGGTCGCAGGCGAACAGCTCTGCTGTGTACCGTTCCCAATCCGAACGGGTAGCCGGTGCCGTTTCACTTCTCGTCAAATATTTCCCATCACCGCGCTCATCGAGGATGCCCAAAGCAAGAAATAAAAAATCGGTCCACATCTGCCCATCGAACCGTCCGGTGCTTCGGTCGATATGCGCGAGCAAGGGAATAAATTCATGGGGCTCCCAAAACTGGTACTGGGGGGCTGCATCGGGGTTCAGGCTATAGCCCGTGTAGGCCAGAAATAATTGATCGACACCGCTCTTCGCGATTGAAGGATAAGGGCTCAAAAGTCTCCCACCACTTTTCGTCCGGAAATGTCATTCATACACTGCTACCATCTATGTCGAGACGATGGTCATTATGAATGCGTCATTTCCAAGCAAGCGTCTCGGGTTTCCCTTTTTTTCTGATAAGGCTTCGATAGAAGCTGTGGTGGGGGGAGCATGTTTCGAAACTCCGCTTCATTCTACACCCCGCTGTGGGTGGGGACTGTCCGCTCCGCAGCAAATCGCGGGGGAGTGCAAAAAGTGGTATCGCTTCGGAGCTTAGCCAAGTTTGCCCCCCTTTACCCGCGATTTCCTGCTCCGCTGGGGCGGGTTCCGCAGGCGCTCCGTTTCGGAACATGCTCCCCAGCGTAGTAGATGAATTTCTTTTTGAAAGCATTACACCGGAAGTAGGAAAAACCATATTTTTCAAGAAGCTTCCATGCTTTGGCTTACATTATTCAGAAACCCCACGAGGAAGGGAAGAACGGGACGGGGCGGAGTCTTTGTCACACCTTCCAAGGTGGAGCTTGCAAAAACGGGACACGCTTGTTGCGCAACCTCTACGTATGAATACGCTTCCTCGAAATTTTTGCGCGACGTCCCGTTTTTGCAAGCGGAACCGGACAGTAATCACTCCCTTGTGGGTGTGGCAAGAACGCAGCACCGCCCGTTCTTCCCTTCCCCCACCACTATGTTTGCACAAACAAAACAAAAAGGCTCCGCCAAAAGCTTAGCGAAGCCATTTGTTTTACAAATCACGCAGATCCTGCGCAGATATCCCTTGCTCCANCAAAACAAAAAGGCTCCGCCAAAAGCTTAGCGAAGCCATTTGTTTTACAAATCACGCAGATCCTGCGCAGATATCCCTTGCTCCAGTGCAAACTCGAAGTCCTCAATATCGTAAAACTGAACCGGAATCAAGTATTCCAGCAAACGATCCTGCCAATCCGGCTGATCGGTCAAAATGGGAGCTTCAAAGTGAATCGCGGACAGCATTTGTTCCGTTTCGATCGGGTCAAACAGCTCTCCCCACATCGCGTTGTCATCAGCACGGATCAGCGTCAAGGTTACCCCGTTCTGAAAGGGCAGGGAAACCGTAGACATCGGCGCGATGAGATGCTTCTCGCATTTTTTGCGGGTGAACGGATCCTGGAAAAACTGAACCATTTCTTTCATGATATTTCGTACATGCTTATCATCATCCGGATCGAGCATGATCGGCTCGGGCAAGTGGATTAATTCCTCTAATTCATAGACCGTAGTGATGGGAATGAGATACTCCACAGGATGAGCGGGGGTCATTAATTCCCCATATATCGCCAGCATGACGGCTTCGATAACGAATTGTTTCGCCATATCGACACCCCTCCTCGTTACCATCATACTGAAATCCGTTCATGGCAACAACCTTTGTCCGCCTACTGCATCGTTTATATTTTGCGCAGCTTGATGGAGGAGACGAGGTGATTGGAGCCCTTCTCCAGAATGAGCTGCGCCCGTGTTTTGGTAGGAAGAATATTTTCGCGCAGGTTGACCGCGTTGATGTCAAACCAGATCTGCAGAGCCGTTTGGCTGGATTCTTCGTCGGTCAACGAGGAATACCGGTGAAAATAGGATAGCGGATTCTTGAATGCCGTATTGCGCAAAATTTTGAAACGATCCACGTACCATTGGGTAATGTCCGATTCTTTGGCATCCACGTACAGCGAGAAATCAAAAAAGTCCGAGACATAGACACGCGGCCCTTTTGCAGAAGAAGCGTCGGCCGAAGCGGTCTGCAGGACATTCAGCCCTTCCACAATGACAATGTCCGGCTGCTCCACGACTTGAAATTCATCCGGCACGATGTCATATGCCAGGTGAGAGTAGACCGGTGCGACCGCCTTCGTACGCCCGGATTTCACATCGGCTAAAAAGCGAATCAGCTTACGGATATCGTAGCTTTCCGGGAAACCTTTGCGTTTCATCAAACCGCGCTGCTCCAGGATTCGGTTCGGATAAAGGAAGCCATCGGTGGTGACCAGGTCAACCTTGGGTGTATTGGGCCATTGGGAAAGCAGCGCTTGCAGGATCCGTGCAGTCGTACTCTTGCCCACTGCGACACTGCCGGCAATCCCGATGACATACGGCACCTTTCCGGCTTTGCTCCCTAAAAACGTAGAGGTGGCCTTGTACAATTCCTGGGTAGCCTCCACATATAAATTCAATAAACGGGATAATGGCAAATAAATATCGGAAATCTCATCGAGAGACAGATGTTCATTGATCCCCTGCAGCTGCTTCACTTCAGCTTCGGAGAGCGACAATGGAGTAGAGGCACGAAGCTGTCTCCATTCTTCGCGAGTAAAATGAATATAAGGCGAAAAGCTGTTTGTCGTCATTAGATAAATAGCCTCCACATAAAAAAGCCCCCAGATAAGGGGCATGACTGGTTACTCACATCATAGCATATTGCACGGGTTTTTTGCTTCATGAAAAAATGAAGAAGTGCTGCTTACAACGTTTTTGTAATTGTGAGTTTGATATGTTCTTTCGCCCGCAAATCAATCTCATAGGGGGAACGGACAGATGTGCCGTCCGGTTCTGAAATGACGCGGATCGTAGGGCGATGTGGAGCCAAAGAATCAATCGACGATACGACGCCTATTTGTCCCGTACTTAACAGAACGGTTGAAGCAATCGGGTAAACAGCCACATGATTCAAGAATATTTTGACCAATTCATGATCAAATTGGCTGTTTCCGGAAGCAAACAGGAACTCTGTCGCTTCATTGGGCGAGTAGCCATGGCGGAATGGTCGCGGAGACGTAAGGGCGTCATACACGTCCGCGATGGCCACGATTTGCGCGTATTCATGGATAGCACTTGCTGATAATTGCCGCGGGTACCCCGTGCCATCAAAACGCTCATGGTGCTGAAGCGCACAATGAGCCGATAGCAAGGAAATGTCGTGCTGGGCACGCAGCAGATTAAATCCGTCTTCGGTGTGGCTATGTACACGTTTGCGTTCTTCTTCCGTAAGCGGGGACTTTTTATTCCAGAGCTCTTTGGGGATTTGGGTCATCCCGATGTCAAACAGGAGCGCCCCAACCCCGAGCTCGAGGAGCTGGTTCTGGTTATAGCCTTTTGCCAGGCCGATCAGTCCGGACAGAATCGAGACATTGACGGCGTGGTGAAAAAAATAACCGTCTGCGACATGCAGATGGCTCAAGCTGACCAGAATATCCTTGCGATTGCTCAGGTCCCCAAGAATTTCACCGAACACTTTGCGAAACGTGCTGCCCAGATTCGGGAGGGAAGTGCGTCTTTCCAAAACAGGCTGATCGATTAATCCCGTCATGGTGCGATACACGCTGTCCACCGCACGCTTCCGGGTCTCATCGCGGATCACGTCCTCCGGAATGATATCCTCGGTATGCTTGTCCTCGATATATACCGTGTCAATCCCCAGGTTCATCAAGCGATCGATGTACCGGGCTGTAAGCTCCATGCCGCTTCCCAAAAGGACGTTTCCGTTTTCCAGGAAAATCGTTTTGGCAATGACATCACCCGGCTTCACGGATTGGATATGCAGTTTTTTCATGCTGATTTCCCTACCTTTGCGTCGGTTCGTGAATGCGTTTTCATACGGAATAGGTAGAGTATACCATGTATTTGGAAAATTGGCAGTTTCTTATTCCGCAGAGATACTACGATCTGCCCGCGTAAACCAGCGCAGCGGGTTTAACGACAGACGAGGCTGATGTTTTTCATAACGCTGTTTGCGCCGGGTCAAGCGTTGCTGCATCAGGTCCATTTCAAAAGTAACGCGGCGCATCTCCAGACGCAGCGATTCTTGCATCTCTTCAATGTCTGCTATTTTTTGCAGGATAGTAGATTGCATCTGTTGGAAGGTAGAGAGGGCTGCCATTTCTTTTTGGAACTGTAAAAGCGTTTCCTGCACCGTAAACTCCAGTTCGTGAAGAGAGACTGATTGAACAGAGCGGTCTGCCGCAATGGTTATGGCCGCTTCATCAGCTGCGGTCAATTCGCCTGCTGTCGCGATTTCCTCGGGAAGCTTTCCTTCCTCGATCAATTGTCGCTGAATATCACGCAGGGAAGCATTTCCCGCATCTTTCCGCTCCTTTACCTCCTTCAAGAGGGCGAAGCCGTGCTCGCTGATCAAATAGTGACCTTGTGGATTCTTTTGCCGCTCATGCTCGGGCACGAACATCTCCAGCCAGTTGCGCAAAGTGCGTACGTGAACATCGAGGCGGTCCGCCACCTCTTTGGAAGCCATCCATACTTGTACATCCATCCCAATCACTCCTCACGAGAGAATCTGAGAGATTACTAGCTAGCGACATTATAGCACCATTTTTTCCGGGCAATCGAAAATCGACAAAGGTTCTAAAAAGTAGTGTCGATTCGCGCAAAATGGACAGGCTCTCGGCGTTTTTGTCAAAACATAGGGAAAGCCGACAGTCTTCCCGGCATTTCGCCCTCCGCGTGATGGTTGGCTGTTTTCCACATAATGCCGGTTGGACACGCGTACAATGGGAAAAGATGTCCAAAGATCAGGTAGGAATGAGGGGAAATCGGTGGAGTGGCTGCAAGCACCAACACTGGCTCTGATGATTGCTGTTCTTGCGGCAAGCGGCTTGGGCGGATTATTGATCCTCCTGCGCCGCAGCTGGTCGCATGGAGCGTTGACGATGATGATCAGTACAGGAGGAGGGTTGCTGTTAGCCATTACCCTCTTGGATCTGCTGCCCCATAGCATCAGCGGAAAGGGGGAAGCATTCATTCCGCTGGTGCTGCTGGGATTTTCCTCCTTGCTGGTGTTTGATTTGATCAGAGGGAAAGAAGAGCGGGACGGGGTAAACGGGGTTTATGGCGTCTATGCAGGAATGTTCGTACATGCATGCATGGAAGGGATGTCCCTCATGGCGAGTTACCGGGTGGATGTGCAGCTTGGCGTATCCTTGCTGGCGGCCATGATGATTCATAAAATTCCGGATGGGGTTACTGTTGCCTCGTTATTTTTGGCGGCCACACGCAGACGATTCATTGCGTTTTTGGCATCGGCTTCATTAGGGATCGCCACGCTGCTCGGAATGATACTGATGGCAGTCGCGGAAGCTTGGCTGTCCGCACGTTGGTCGCATGCCATCCTTGCGTTGACGGCAGGGATTTTCTTATATGTGTCGACCAGTCATCTCGTGCCCATGGTGCGCAGGAGCGGTGGACTGCAGGCAGGCTTTAGTTTTTTTGCCGCGATTCTCGTCTATATGCTGGTCATGTTGTTGACGGATGGCGGCTCACATTCGCATGCATAGAAGCACTCCTATGATTCCATGCTAAAAGCAAACTGTGAATCTTGTTAAAAAGAGGAGTGTATGCATGATGGAAACCGGTCAATTTCCCGAGCAAAACCAAGCGGAGGGGCAGGTTCATATGCAAGCTGAACTGCCAACGGTAGGAACACCGCTCAATCCGGTTGAAGAGGCATGGGCCTTTGATCAGAATGCGGGCGCAGCTCCGGTAGATCAATTGGCCAGCAGCATGCAGCAGGGAGAATAGCAGGATCCAGTAACGGTTTCCCCCCATTCGCTTTTTCCCCATACTTGTCCTCGTCACTGCGGGCAATATCGGTTATAATGGCAAGGGAGAAAAATGGAAAAGGGGTCGAAACAGATGGATACCTTGTTAAAAGGAAAAAATATTCTCATCATGGGTGTTGCCAACCACCGCAGTATCGCGTGGGGGATCGCGCAGTCACTTTCAAAAGCAGGAGCGAACCTGATCTTTACCTACCAAGGCGAGCGACTGCGTGACAACGTGGCAAAATTGGCGGAAACCTTGGATCAACCGGAAATGATCCTGATTGACTGCGATGTCACAAAGGATGAAGAAGTCGCTGCTGCGTTTGCACAAATCAAGGAAAAGGTAGGCGTGCTGCACGGAGTAGCCCATTGCATCGCGTTTGCCAAAAAAGAAGAGCTCGAAGGGGAGTTTGTGAACACCTCCCGCGATGGCTATGCATTGGCACAAGACATCAGCGCTTATTCCCTGGTAGCGGTTGCGAGAGAAGCTCGTCCGCTGATGACAGAAGGCGGCAGCATCGTGACCCTGACCTACCTCGGTGGCGAGCGCGTGGTGACGAACTACAATGTCATGGGTGTCGCCAAAGCAGCATTGGATGCCAGCATGCGTTATCTGGCAGCAGATCTGGGCAAAGAAAACATCCGCGTCAACGCGATCTCCGCAGGACCGATCCGCACGTTGGCGGCAAAAGGGATCAGCAACTTCAACGCGATCACCAAGGAAATCGAGGAAAAAGCGCCGCTTCGCCGCATGATTGACCAAAGCGAAGTGGGAGATTCCGCGCTTTTCCTGTTCAGTCATTTGTCCCGCGGTATTACCGGGGAAATCATTCACGTCGATGCTGGCTACAGCATTATGGGTCGATAAAAGAAATGGCATAAAAAGCTCCTTCCTGCGGCATCTTAGAAAAAAGAGGCAGGAAGGAGCTTTTCTCATGCTGTATCCGATTATTACTTCCTATGAAGAAATGCTGCATTACTTGGGACGCTTTGATTATTTGATTCCCCCAGATTCAGGAGCACCGGAGGAATCAGCGCCCCATCTCGGAAATGAAGCGGGAGACACGGGTTTTTCTGCTGAACCGATTCTGGGGAATTCCAATACATAACTGGCGCTTTGCGCGCGTAATCGCGACGTACATCAAGCGTCTTTCTTCCTCGAGGGCGAGGGAATTCCCCTTGCGCGATTCATCGAGTGCATACTCATGTGGCAGTGCACCCTCGACGAGATCAGGGAGGAAGACCGTATCAAACTCGAGTCCTTTTGCTCGATGGATACTTAAAATCTGCACACTATCATCTAGCGTGGGAGCCAGTTTTCGCCACGCTTTTTCCTTTTGATTCATTTCCTCGATATGGGCGAGAAATTCTGGCAGCGTCGCATGCCGTCTTGCGGTGACCAGCAGTTGCTGCAATTCGTCGCTGGCCCGATTTTTCGCCGGTCCGGACTTTTCTTTGTTCCGCTTTTTCACATACTCACGCAGCTTGCCGTCCTCGAAAATAAGCTCCAGCGCCTGGGCGGGCGTACATCCAGGAAGATCCTTGAGCAGGTCGGCGATCTTTTGCAGATGGCTGCGCTGATATCCCTTCAAATGGGGGAGACGGGGCAATACATCCACCAGCGGCGCATCATCGAGAATCGACTGGCTGCGCAGCACATTCCACTGCTCCTGCGAAAGATACAAGGTGGAAAGGATCTCCCGCATGGCGCTCGCATCATCGCGATTCAAAGCGAGCTTCAGGTAATTCAAGGCCCAGCGTACGGCTTGCTTTTCATAGAAGGGTTCTTCCTCCTGTACAAAGCGAAAAGGCAGATTGGCCTCCATCATCCGTTCCAAAATCGGCCTTGCAGATTCGTTGGTCCGCAGCAAGATGGCGAACTGCCGCAATGACGCTCCTTTTTCCTTCTGCACACAGATTTCATCGACGATGCGGGAAGCCTGCTCCTCTTCGTCTGCAGGGTAAAAAAGATACGTGTCTCCTTCTTCTGGATGAAAGGACTTGATATCCTTTTTCCACCGCGAGCGATTATTGCCGATCAAGGAATAGCCGAGACTGACGATCGAGGAACGCGACCGGAAATTGACCTCCAGCGTAATCGTCTCCGCTGCCGGATAATCCTTGGTAAAGCCCAGGATGTATTGCGGGTCGCTGCCGCGAAAGCCGTAGATGGACTGATCGTCATCGCCGACCACGCACAGATTGTTTTGCGGTGCGGCCAGCAGCTTGATTGTTTCATACTGGATTCGGTTAATATCCTGGAACTCATCGATCATGAGGTAGTGGATGCGCTCTTGATAACGGCGCAGCACATCCGGATCCTCGGTCAGCAGCTGATAGCAGCCGCTGAGCATATCATCGAAATCAAACCAACCGCTTCTGCGTTTCGCTTCTTCATAGAGCGGAAAGAGGAGCTGTGCGCGCCTGATTTCCTCGCTGTCCGGAGCAAGGGCGGCCGCCTGCGAAGGGGAGAGGGATTCATTTTTCCAGCGGCTGACCAGATCCAATGCTTCATCAAATTCACTCTCTTTTTGAAAAGAAAGCTCTGTATGCTGGAGCAAGCCGGATTCCTGGAGCAAGCGCCGTTTTTGCCAATTTTGTTTCAGAAGCTTCTTCTGGTCCCACTGCTGCGGCCTGTGGTGCTGAAGCATGCGATAAAAGATCGAGTGAAAGGTTCCGGTGACCAAGCTGGCCGCTTGCTGTCGGGACAGGCGGGCAGCCAGCCGCACCTTCAGCTCCTCAGCTGCTTTGGTGGTAAAGGTGACCACCATGATATGGCGTGGATCCACGCCTTTTTCCGCGATCAGGTGGCTTGTCCGCTCCGTCATGACCCTTGTCTTGCCGCTACCTGCGCCGGCCAAAATGAGCAGAGGCCCGTCCGTTTTATGCACCGCGCGCAGCTGATGAGGATGTAGGCTCTCTTCCTCGTCTCTGGACCAGGCAGGGATCGCGAACCGCGGAGTGAGACGCTCGCGAAATTCCTGCGGCTTCGCGGGTGTCTGCATCTGTTCGTCCTGGCTGGTAATCGCACGGCTTTTGGGGAGGCGAAAAGAGCCAATCCGTACCTCGCTTGCTGCCGCTGTTTCCTGTTTCGCCTCCGATACAACAGCCGGTACAGGCACCTCTTCGGGCGACAGCCCGTGACAATCGGAGGCGGACACATGGACGAAATGCGGGTCGACGCTGATCCCCGCGAGCAGACGCAGTGGCTGTGCGCATCGTGGACAACGGAGCTTGCCCTGTGCACTGAGCGTACGCCAATCAGGGATTCGCTCGTATGTATGTTCTTGGATGATGATGGTTTCCCCATCAGTGATGGCTACTTTCATTGCTACACCTCTTACAAGACTCTTACGTGTTTTGGCGCATACAGAGTCCTTTGTTTCCTAACCGTTCGTAAAGAAAAGCCTCTCTCATCGTACCAGATACCCCGGCAGATGTAAGGGCTTGACGGCATGATTTCGGTATGGGCCGCACATGGAAAACGGAGCCGCTCTGTGAAAAGAGGGGCTCCGCTTATGTTTCATGCAAGATTATTGGGCTTGCATCAAAAAATTGGAATCTTTCTCCAAATCATCATTTTCTTCGGTTTGGCTGATTTCCACGCGTGTGATCCGGTGGTTTTCCAGCTCGCTGATGGTGAATACATAATTTTCGTATTGGACGGACTTTCCGGCGGCTACTTCCTCATTCAGTTGGCTGTAGAGCCAGCCAGCAATCGTATCGACGTCATCTGAATATATTTCAATCGGGATATAATCGCTCAGCTCGGATAACAAGGTTTTCCCGGAAACGGATAATACATTATTGGAGGATTCCACCTCGGGACGTTCATGTTCATCGAACTCGTCTTGAATATCGCCGACGATCTCTTCCAGGATATCTTCCATGGTGATCAAGCCTGCGGTGCCGCCGTATTCATCAATGACAATGGCCAATTGCGAGCGGCGTTTTTGCAACAGTCGCAGCACATGGCTGATCTCCATCGATTCCGGAACGGTGACGACCGGGCGGATGAAATCATGCAGATTTGCCTCGCCTTTGGTCAAGGCGGACAGATAAAAATCGGTGGTATGCACGAAGCCGATAATGCGGTCCTTATCCTCGTGGGCGACCGGCAGGCGGGAGTGCCTCGATTCGCGCATGATCTCCAGATTCTCTTCATACGTATTGTCGTCATACAAGCAGATCATATCGATGCGCGGAATCATGATTTCACGGGCCAAACGCTCGGAAAATTCGAAAACGTTGTCCATCAAGGCCAATTCCGTCTGGTCTATATGACCGCTTTTATGACTTTCACTTACCAGTAGTCGGATTTCTTCTTCTGTATGAGCGGACTCATTTTCGGTGGCCGGCTCGATACCGATGCGACGCAGGAAGAAGTTGGCCGTACCGTTCAGCATCCAGATAAGCGGATAGCTGAGCTTGTAGAAGAACATGAGCGGTGCTGCTGTCCATAGTGAAGTGGTTTCTGCTTTTTGTATCGCCAGCGATTTGGGCATCAGTTCACCAAAGATGATGTGCAAAAACGTGATGAAGATAAAGGCAATGGCGACCGAGATCGGTGTCACCAGATACCCCGGCATATGCAGCCAAGCGAGTACCGGATGTACGAAATGGGCGATTGTCTCTTCCCCCACCCAACCTAATCCGAGCGATGCCAGCGTGATTCCCAGCTGGCAGGCAGACAGGTAGGCATCAAGCTTTTGCGTGACCTTTTGTGCGTATTTCGCCCGGGTGTTGCCTTCACTCACCAATTGCATTAAGCGAGTCTGACGGACCTTCACCAAAGCGAACTCTGCTGCGACAAAGAAACCGTTGAGGAGCACTAAAAAACCAACAAGCAGCAGTTTGAACATGGTCTCCCCTATCGGAATACTCTCCAAGTAAGTCTCCAACCTTTCAGCGGAAAGGAGGAGAATTCACCTCCCACATCTTTTCAGTTTTTTTCAGAAGGATCATGTTCCTTCATTGTTACCCAATAGTATACCAAGAAGAAAAGCAAAGAGTCAAAAGCGTAAGAACTGTAAGAAAACGGTTTTCTTCACAAATTTTTAATAAAAAACAGGTATAGGCCAGGCGGACATGGAAACGCGCCGGAACGGGACATACCGCCTGTTTGCCTGCATAGGATAGGTACAGGTATCAAATGAAGGGAGCGGGAAAGGGGGGGAGGCTTATGCTGCTGCAAAAGGTGATGGCCGTACTGGTTGGCAGCATACTTGTCGGGTTGGGCGTCAATTGGTTGATCGTGCCGCATAAATTGATGGATGGCGGCATGATCGGAATCGGGTTACTCGCCAATTACTACTTCCAGCTTTCCCCGGGTTTGATCATCATCTTCGTCAGTATTCCCGTCTACGCGATCGTGTTTCTCTACAACCGCTGGCTTTTTTTCAACAGCTTTCACGGCATGCTGCTATCCTCTTTTTTTATCGATATATTGTCCGGCATGCGCCAATGGACGATCCCGCCGATCGAGGTGGCATCCGTCCTGGGCGGCATGATGATTGGCACAGGTATCGGGTTGATGCTTGCCTATGAAACCAATACAGGGGGGACGGATTTGCTCGCCCAGTTTCTCGCGATCCGCACGGGGATTCCTGTCGCCCTGCTGATCTTTTTCATCGACGGTCTGATCATTTTCAGCTCCTGGGAGGCCATTGGAAGCTATCGCGTGGCTTTTTCCATCCTCACGATCTTGAGTGGAGCGGTCGCCACCCACTGGTTTAGCCAAATCCGCGAAAAACCGGTCCCCTACGAGATTGTACCCTTGCGGAGAAAGTAAACAGTCAGTAAAGTAGAAAATAATGCCAAGCATTACGCGAGGAAAAGGGGAGGTCCGTATGTCGTCAAAGCATGCACCGGTGATGGTCAAACCGGGTATCGGGTATTTTCCCGGCAGCGTCAATATCGGCCTGGTTCTCGGGAAAAGCGGAGCGATCATTATCGACTCGGGGCTGGATACGCAGACTGCCAAAAAAATAAAAAAAGGGTTGGACGAGCTGGCCCAACCGCTGAAAGCTATTGTGCAGACGCATGCACATGCCGATCATTTTGGGGGAAATGCTCATCTGCTGTCCGTTTTTCCCGAGGCTCAAGTGTATGCGCCGCCATTGGAGGAAGCGGTCATCCGCTATCCGGTGCTGGAGCCGATCTATCTGGGAATGGGAGCAGCTCCGATGGCGGAGTTGACGAACAAGTTCTTGATGGCGGAAAGCTCTAGGGTAGACACGCTTTTACCCATAGATGGGGAAGTGGAGATTGACGGCATCTTGCTTCGCACGATCTCCCTGCCTGGACACAGCTGGCAGCAGGTAGGGATTGTGGTCGATCAAATCTGCTTTGCCGCTGACGGGTATTTTGGGGTCGACACCCTTGCCAAGCATAAGCTGCCGTTTCTCGTCGACGCGCATGACACGTTGCTGTCGCTGGTCAAATTGCTGGAATCCAACTATGAGGGATATTTGCCGGGTCACGGGCCATTTGAGCAGTCCATCGAGCGGACGATTACCCACAATATCCATTGTCACCGCCGGATCATGGACCGGATCGAGGCGCTGCTGGCTCATGACGAACTGACGCTGGAGCAGGGACTCGCGGCGCTATGCGCACAATTGGAGATACAGATCGATAACATGACGAGCTATGTCCTTTACCGTACGGCGTATATGGGATACCTGGTCGGACTTTCCCGTGAAGAGCGGATCTCGTACCGCTTCCACGACAATCAGTTATTATGGAAGAAACGCTAAGATTCCTTCGGAGGACTTTGGAGGTAATCTGCAATTTCCGCCAGCTTATGCTCAGCCGCTTCGCGAACCGGGGTCGGGATGAAGGTGACTTGCCTGGAAAGGGCTTTCAATTTTTCTTTCGCTTCCAGGTAAGGCTGCCCGAACTTGACTTTCAGCTCTCCATTGGACGAATAGGGGATCTGGTAACGGGTCGGGATGCGCAGGAAATAAGAGGTGCTGGTCGACGAATCGAAAATGACCACATCATAGGCGGGAGAACTCTTTCCGGCAGATCGGGTGAACCCTTGTTGCCTCAACATGCTGTCCACGTAGGAGAGGGGCTGCACGACGCCGCGAAGCGATTTGCTTTTGAGTTGCATAGGTGTCCTCCTTGATCTAAGGTAGTATGGTAGATATATATGTGGCAGCATAAATATTCAGACGCTCAGCGTGAACCTTTTGGAGGGGAAAATATGGCACAACGCGCCGATTTACATACGCATACAGTCGCTTCCGACGGGACTTGCACACCGACGGAAAACGTCCGCTACGCGAAAGAAGCTGGACTTGCAGCAGTAGCGATCACGGATCATGACACGGTTGCTGGTATCGCCGAGGCGATGAAAGCAGGCGAGGACATCGGGATGGAGGTCGTTCCCGGAGTGGAGATCAGCACCGTCGCCAACGGACAGGATATCCATGTGCTCGGGTATTTCGTTCCTTATGAAGATACGCAGTTCGATGAGGAGCTAAGCAAGCTGCGGGACACGCGTCATGAACGCAACAAGCTGCTCATCGCCCGCTTGCAAGAGCTCGGGATCGACATTTCGCTGGAAAAGGTGTATGCCCGAAAGAGCGGCACAGATAAAAACATCGGCCGCCCGCATATTGCGGAGGAATTGATGGAGCTAGGCGTGGTCTCGAGCATGCAGGAGGCTTTCGACAAATATCTGGGAAAAGGCGCTGCGGCATACGTGAATCCGCCTCGCATCTCTCCATTGGAAGCGATCAAGCTCATCAAGCGCTTCGGTGGGGCAGCGGTGCTCGCGCATCCCGGTTTGTATGACGATGACGATCTGGTGGAGGAGATCATCGTCTATGGCCTGGATGGCATTGAAGTGTACCATCCGGACAACAGCGAAGAGCAGCGGAAGCACTATCTCCAGCTGGCAAGCGACTATGGCTTGGTCGTGACCGGCGGCTCGGATTTTCATGGCTGGCGGGGCGAAGAGCCTTATCACGCGATGCTCGGCTCATCGACAGCAGAGGTAGACGCACTGAATCAATTGCGGAAGATTGCAGAAACGAGAAAAGCGTAAGATAAACAAAAGGATCGACCTGCTAAGGGCCGATCCTTTTTCCGTATATAAAAATGGTTATCTGCACAAGTGCAACGAAGGCTCCGCCAAAGGCTTGGCGAAGCAAGGTTTTCTCAAGTTTATTCGGAAAATACTTTCTCCATCGCGATATGCGGGATGCCTGCATCGTCAAATATGTCGCCATACGGCACATAGCCCAGCTTTTCATAAAAGCCTTGGGCATGGCATTGGGCATTCAGCTTGACCTTGGCGTAGCCATTGGCGCGAGCGGTCTCTTCCATAAACTCCATGATGGCGCGGCCGAGGCCTGTCCCGCGTGTGCTGCCGAGTACTGCAACGCGTTCAATTTTGCCGACGCCCGGTTGGTACGTGCGCAGCCTGCTCGCTCCGACCGGAGTATCTCCTTGATAAGCGACAAAGTGGATGGTCGGGGAAGAGAGCGTATCATGCTCATCAATCTCCAAATCCTCCGGCACTTCTTGTTCTTCAATAAATACGAGGCGGCGTACGGTGAGGGCGTCTTGTAATTCTTCGTCCTTGCTTACGACACGAATTTGCAGTGTATGGTTCATTGGCAGTTCCTTCTTTCCGCATTGAATAAGCAACGACCCTTCCTTTGATCAGGAAGGATCGGGGATGCAAAGCTGTTTATTTTTTGAGCAAAAAGGTTTGGTACACGCTCCACATGCCATCTTCCAGCTCATAAATCAGATGGAAGCGATCGATGTCGCTGGTCAGATCGAATTTCACCATGCTGAGCTGTCCGGTGACATCGCGCAGCTCATCGTCGGTCAGATCGCGGCCGATGGTCAGGTGAGGAACGAACGCATACGTTTCTTTCTGGCTGAGATCGTTCTTCAAGATTTTGTGATGCAGATTTTCAAATGGCTCCTTGTTTTGGATGGCCAAATAGATCACGTTGTTCGTGGGATGAAAGCTGGATACGCGATGAAAGCGTGTGGAGAAACTCTCGGTTTCGCTTGCCACTTGCTCAAGATGAGCGACCAGTTTTGGCAGATCCGCTTCATTTACATCAAACGCTTCTTTCAGTCGGATATACGGAGGTATGAGTGCGTAGGCAGAGTCGTAACGCTTCCGGTACGAGTTCGCTACCTCTTGTACTTTGCTCGATGGGAAAATGACTACACTGTACTTCATTGTGAATCCCTCCTTCATAAGTATCGCCTATCCAGTATGAAACCAAGCACCTTTTTATTTTAACAGAAAATTCTCCATCTGTGTAATCTTATGCACCGCCCCGTATATTCCCTCCTCGAAAGGAGAGAATGAAGAGACGGAGGTGAAAAGATGAAGATCGCAATATTGATCACTGTCATTTTCCTGGTCTTATTACTTCTCTCTTTTTTCACATTCTCCTTGCTTACCGCTATCAGGAGGGCAGAGTTCGAGGAAGCACTCGCCCCTGTGAACAAAAAGCCAAAGCAAGAAGAATGACACAAGCCGAGTGCTTGGTCAGCTGAAAAAATGGTGGAGAATGCGCGGCAGGTTCGCCTGCCAATACCCCCATGTGTGGTCACCCGCGAACGTCTCATAACGCAGGGTGGCCGCTTTTTTTTGCAGCAGATCGCGCATTTGTTCATTCGCCGCCACGAGATTCAGCGTCCCTCGACTTGTCTCGACAGCCGTCTCCTCCGTGCCGATCTCCAGATAGATCGACAGCTGCCCAACCGCTGAAGAGTCTTGCACGGCTTCCAACTGCTGCGCATCAAATGCCCCGGACTGGCTGGCGACTTGCCCGAACGTATGCGGGTAGGTCAGCGCGATCGACAGGGAGGCGACCCCGCCCAGCGATTCTCCCAACAGCGTCCGTGCACTGCCCAGCGGATGCGTCGCATAGTGGGCATCGATGTAAGACACGACTTCCTCCGCGACAAAACGTTTGTATGTCGTATGTTCGGATCCGTTTGGATGGTAGCGGTCGGAGCGCTTTGCCTTGTCGACCGGCAAAAACACCACGATCGCGGGTTGCATTTGTTTTTGCTCCACGAGCTGATCGATTTGCGAGGCCAAACGCCCGAGAGACAAGTAATCCTCGCCGTCCTGCACATAGAGCACGGGATAGGAATAAAGTAAAGAATAGCGCGGCGGTGTATAGACGAGGATGCGTTCACGGACACCCAGATGGCGGCTCTCGATGGTGAGCTCGTGAAGCTGTCCTTTTTCGGTATCGACGGTTGACAACGAAGTTCCCTCCTGTTCATGCGCATTAAAGCGCTTACCCATATGGTTTCCATTATACATGAACAGCTATGAGCAGCGATACTGGGCACGCTTTCATGTGGGAATTTTGGGGAAAGTGTAAAAATTACGCTTTATGTAACTTTCGTATGGTACTATAGAAGAACACGATTGACGATTTACCTTATCTGCGGAAGGGGTTGTATCGATGATGAAAAAACAGGTGCACAGCAAAGATGTTCAAAACGCTGCCCGCCAACGCCTTGCCGATCGGGGTGTCACAATTACGGACATCGCCGAGATCGTATATCTGATGCAATCGCCATACCACCCAAACCTGACAATGCAAAAATGCGTTGAAAGCGTGGAAGCGGTATTGGAAAAACGAGAAATCCAGCACGCCATCCTGGTGGGGGTCGAACTCGATATGCTGGCTGAAAAAGGGATGCTCTCAGAGCCGCTGCAGTCCATTGTGGCTACTGATGAAGGCTTGTTTGGCTGCGATGAGACATTGGCTTTGGGGTCCGTGTTTGGGTATGGAAGCATCGCGGTTACGACCTTTGGCCATTTGGATAAGCAGAAAATCGGCGTGATCAAGCGCTTGGATACGAAAGCTGGCGGGAAGGTGAATACGTTCCTGGATGATCTGGTTTGCAGTATTGCGGCGAATGCGTCCAGCCGCATGGCTCACCGTCTGCGGGATGAAGAAGAAGCGGCGGAGGAGCAGGCTGGCTGAGGGAAGGGTCTCGGTTAAGTTAGCTTTGTTTCGTTTCTTTTGGACACAGGTTCCTGTGGAAGGCTGAATATAGCGTGAATGAAGCGGATATATAGTCAAAAGATAGCGTGTATGCGGTCGTTTCCCGCTGATGAAAAGGGCGGGAAACGGCTCAATTCATTTTTCTATAAATTACTCTTGATTTTTATTTTTCGATGATGTATATTTATTTTTGTCACGTCGCCGATGCGGATACGGCACAAGGGCCCTTAGCTCAGTTGGTTAGAGCGGTCGGCTCATAACCGATTGGTCGTAGGTTCGAGTCCTACAGGGCCCACCATTAGATGTTTGGGTGACAAATAGGAAATAGTATGATAGAATACAACTTATGATCCGGTAGCTCAGTTGGGAGAGCACCATCTTGACAGGGTGGGGGTCGCTGGTTCGAACCCAGTCCGGATCACCATACATAACAAGCCAAAACCCTTGATACATAAGGGTTTTTTCTTTTTTATCAACCTGTTGACGGTTTCAAAAAGTAGCTCTGTATCCTCTGTGGTCACGGATTGGTCACAAATCTTTTGCGGTCACACATGGTCACTACAATCTTGTATTTGTAGTTGAAGATCCTTATTAAAAACAAAAAATCGATCTCCACGGATACGGAAGATCGATCATACTTTGAATCTGTTATTAACTTTGCGCCATCTGCGGCCACCGTAGACTGATTTAATCCACGTCGTTATTCCCCACATACAGCCACCTCGTCATCCGACGTCTGTCCGTCGTTCAGTACCTTCATTAAATCTTCACCTGACATCATGAGCTTATCGAAGTTTTGTGCGGCATCCCTTTGCATATTCGGTAACAGATGACTGTAAGTGTCTAATGTAATGCGACTGTTGGCGTGTCCAAGCCTTTCTGATACGACTTTGACATTCTCGCCCATCAGCAGCATTAACGATGCATGAGTATGTCTGAGGTCATGAAAGCGAATCCGTTTAACTCCTGCTTTCTTCATCAGGTCGTAGAAAGTACGGTTAAGGTTGCGTGAGTTAACTGGCGTTCCCAGAGAAGTGCATACGACAAGATCATGATTTTTATAATGCTCTCCAGCTTGCAGTTTTTCCTTGGCAACACGACTGCGCTGTTTTCTCAGAGCGGCAAGAGTATGTGTAGATAGTGAGATACTTCGGTTGCTTGATTTTGTTTTCGTCGTTTGTTGAATCTCGGTTGTGTTATGACGCAAGGTCTGTACGATACGAAGTGTACCTTTATCAAAGTCAATATCTTTCCATCGCAAGCCCAGTATCTCTGCCTGACGCATCCCTGTCCATGCCGCAAGCAGGAAAGCAATGTAGTAGCGGCTGTCTCTTGCTGTCCAGAGAAATTTATTCAGTTCATCACGATCCCAGACCTCAAGCTCCTTTTTGTCTGCTCTCGGACGATCTACTAGAGAGGCAACATTCCTTGGTATAAGTCCCCATCGTTCGGCACGTTTAAGGGAGTCTCTGATCAGCGTATGGACTTTCTGAATGTTTTCAGCACTTAATTTGCCACCTTTCATCAACCGGGTATACGTCTGCTGTATCATCATTGGTGTTATTT
This sequence comes from Brevibacillus migulae, assembly GCF_004521915.1. Lineage (GTDB taxonomy): Bacteria > Bacillota > Bacilli > Brevibacillales > Brevibacillaceae > Brevibacillus_F > Brevibacillus_F migulae. The sequence goes on from NZ_SDKD01000019.1 coordinate 97,463, forward strand.
TGGACAGCTCGATTTCACCCAGAGCGGGAATAATGTGGTATTCAACGAGCCATGTGTAAGTTTGCAAAGAGGACTTTTTAACCTTGGTCTGTTTGTCCTCAAGCCACTGCTTCAAATATTCCTTGTAGAGCATTTTAGTCGGCTCCACATAGATTCCAGTATGCACTTGATTGAGTAATTCAGTGAGTGCTTTTTCTGCTTCCTTCTTCGTTTTGAATCCACGCATCTTCTTCTGATTCCGTTTGCCGTCAGGCCTTTTGCCTACATCAACTACGAAATACCATGTATTCGTTTTGGAATCCTTCTTGATCGAACCTGCCATTGATCTCATCCTCCTGAAACTAATCGTAAAAATAGATAAAAAAATCGGTGAGCCACATGAGCACACCGTTGGTTAATCGCTCAAGGCGACCACCTCCTTTCACAATGAAGCATTATTCTCAGACGGCAGTATTCGCTCCTTTTAACCACTTCAGGAATACAGACTTGGATACCATGATTCTTCTGCCTACACGGGCTACATGGAAACTACCTGAATTGACAAGTTCATATGCTTGTCTCCTGCCAATCCCGAGAATGGTTTGGATGTCAGCTACACTCAACACCGACGGATACTCTTTTAATTTCTTCTGGGTCAAATTCATATACTATTTTTCCTCCTTTGTGAATTTGGGCATCTTGACATGCTTTTTACGCTTGCTTGGATCGACGGATATATTACTTGCCGCATCTTCTTTGATGTTGATAAGAGAATTTGTTTCTTCTTGGCTCAAAATGTCTCCCTCTAACAGATGATTGGTGTATTTCTCGCCAATCTCATGCAATTTAATCATCTGACGATCATACACGGCTTTCGGAATCCAGCCAATTAAGGAAGGAGCGTTATAACGAAGATTCAGTTGCATCATAACTTTTTCTAGCGCAGACATCTTTGATGGTGAAGAAAATATGTCTGGTGAAACTAGCATTTCCAAGGTTGTAACGCTGTTCTCAATGTCGGCAATTAAAACAGTGTATTGCTCAATAGTCAGCTTTACACTAGTCCGCCTTTCATACATAAAACGCCTGTCACCATTACTTGCCTGAAGAGCTACACCAACGATACACGTAAATTCCGTTTCTTGTAGAGGATTGACTCCACTAGGCAGATATGTATCGCTATCAGCCTCAATTTCTGTCCCTAGAAGTATTTTTCTATAACCAAGCGTGTAAAAATCGTCAAAGAAAACGTCTATGTCCACGTGAAAGTCTTTTGAAATTGAATGAAGTACCTTTGATGGACAATCTTTGGTTTCACCTCGTTCAATCGCTGAAAGGGTAGGTGGAGAAATGCCGATTCTGATGGCAACATTTTTTGAAGTGTAGGCATCTCCAAATTGTGAATACAGCACTTCTCTTAATACACGAATTCGTGGGCCGACGTCACTTATAGCCAATAAATGAAATTGCTCTTCGGACACTTGAATAGAAGTTTGCATCGTAGTTACCTCCCATACACTAATCTGCACTTACTGTACCCTACAATAAACTAAAATTCTATTTTATGCAACAAAAAACTTGAATATTAGTTTTAAATGGTGTTATTCTATTTTCCAAGCGAGCAGTGAGTAAGCCTTGGTATAAAAACAGGTGAATCATATTACTCACACTCTAAGAGGTAAAAGTGTAAGTTTAACAGGACAGAAAGGTGTGAAATCCTTGGTAGACACAGTTAAATTCGATTTGCGTATTCTGTTGAGTAAGAAGGAGATTGGGCGTATTCCTTGGTCAAAGATCGAGAAACGACCACAAAGCAAAATGACCTATTACAGGTTGTTCGACTCCAAAGATGCTTCCATCCCACGAATTACTTATGCGGAATCTTCAAAATCGGGCGAAGCATGGTTAAAGGTAGAGGTATCGATGCCACGCTTCCTCTATGGTAGTAATGTCTACGAAGTAACTTCAGCTGACATCAAGCGTTTTTTCAAAGAATTACGCCGTTGCGTTGCAGATAGATTGCAGATTCCTCTCTCCAAAGTTCCCTTGATCGAACAAAGTGAGATGGAGAAACTGCATCTTTGTAAGAACTTTAAGGTTGGCAAATTGTTGCCAGATTATCTTCGGGTCTTGTCTGAGGTTGAGTTACATGGTCACAAGATGGTTCCACACTATTATTCGGGACGGCGTCGATTCGAAGGTGTGGAATGGAGAAAGGGGGCAAAAGGCAAAAGAGCCATGAAGGTCTATGATAAGCACGAAGAGATTCGACAGAACAAAACTTACCACGATAAGCAACAGCTTTTGGCCGACTCCCAAGGGGTTCTCAGATTTGAATATGAGCTTACATCATACGAGATGAAAAAGCTGAGTCCGTCACGTATTGCAGGCGAGTTGCTTAATCCGAGGCTAATTGCACAAATGCTGAGAAAGAATCTATCAAAATTGGGTGTCGATAAGTCAACGAAAGCTTCAGCATTCGATAACATGATTAACTGTATCAATCAGCAATCCTGGGATACTCGGAAAAAAAACTCACTGATTGCATTCATTACACAGCTTTATATCGAGGGAGAAGGGCATTGCAGAAAAAAATACTCTCGCAGTGCTTATCACGCTAATTACAATGCCCTCAAGAAGTTGTTCAAGGTTAATAAAATCGTATTTAGCGATATCGATTTGCCTGCCTTAAAAATCGAAAAAAGAAGCGTAGATAAAAAAAGACTGTCGCCATCCTTTGCGGAGAAGGACTTGACAGCATAAAGAGTAAATATCTGATGCAACTATCATAACATTTTGAATGGGGGGACAGCTACATTCACCATCCCCTCATATTTTTGTGCCCTATAACCAATTATGCTCTTTGTAGCTGATATAGTCTGAATCTGTCAGATGGAGCACATCCAAAATGGATATCCCCACAACATCCCCTGTCTCAGCGATTTGCTTGGACAAGCCAATCTGCTCCTGGCTCGGATGGATATCACCATCATCATACCGGTGTACCAAGATACCTGATGCACACTTATGGATGACCAGATGACGGAATACGGCACGCTGATAGGTGGTAAGGCTCTGCATCGTCTCTTCGGGGATACACTCTGTTGTCGTGATCATGTTCTTGGTATTTAACCCGATCAGGAACGTGTTTCTCTCGCCGCAACTTGTAATGTTCTCCCGGCAATACCGGACAACATCCTTGGGGAGACGAACAGTAAAATGTGGCCGTCTTTGCGGAACAGCAAACAGATGAGCCAATTGCAGGGTAGCACGCAATTGTTTCGTCGCAGTAGCGTCATTGCCTGCGATACGTTGTATATCTTCTTCGGTGAGGTCAGTAAGTTGTTGAGGATGTGTAACCGTCGTCATCAGAGTATCCAAGGTATCTACAAGCTGAGCTTCTTTTAGAATGTGATGATGGAGCGACTTGCCCGTGAAAGGTTGCTTTCTCATAGTTATCTACCTCCTATATGTTATAGATAGCCTTGTTCGGCTAATGAGCAGTATGTCTCGAATCCGACAACAATGTGATCGACAACCCTGATCCCCAGAATCTCACCTGCCTGCTTCAGTCGCCGGGTTATTTCTATATCTTCTCGGGATGGAGTGGAATCGCCAGATGGATGGTTGTGGACGAGGGCAACTGCATCTGCATTCCTCTTCAACATTGGGCGGAAAACCTCCCTTGGATGGACTATTGCCGCATCCAGTGATCCGATAGCGGTAACTTCCTTGAAGAGAATACGCATTTTGCTACTTAATCCAACGACAACAAAATACTCTTTGGGAAGATATTGCATCTCTATTTTGAGATGCTCAAAAATATCTCTTGCAGACCGGACAATAGATGGGCGAGACATCTTTGTGCTGATACAACGAGCCAAATCCAGTGCAGATATGATTTGCTGTGCTTTGACAGTGCCAATGCCGTGTACGGATTGTAGTTCTTCTTCCGTCGCATCCAGCAGGTCATGCAAGGTTGGGAATCTGGTCAACAAGGTATTGATCGTAAGGCTATCTGGTTTTTCACTGAGAACTTGGGCAAAGATGGTTGCAAGCGTTGACTTGTATTCAAATCTATCGTTCATGATTGATTCCTCCATAAAAATGAAATAAGGAGAGCGGTAGGCCCTCCTTGTGTCGTTAAGTACAATTCGATACAATAAAATCAACGTTACCTTTCTGGTGTGATCCTTTATGGACGCACCTCTTTTTGTTTTTCTATATGTTCAATCTTCAGTTCAATCATTGCCAACTTTGCTAGTGTACGGACATACAGCCTGGATGTAGCATTGGTATGTCTTTTCACATATCGTAGCTGTCTAACAGTCGCTAAAAGCCACATCCTCTTTTCCTCAAGCCCGATACGTTTCTTCATCAAATACACCTCCCTTCATGCCATAAAAAAGCCCTCCTACATCCGTTCAGGTGTAGAAAGGCTTATTTCACTTGCTTACTTATTTGCGGATGCAACTGCTTAGGATAATGCTTCTCAAAATACTTGGAAACGTAGAAGCGAGCAGTATCGTCAATCTTCCAAAAGCGAATGAAGTAAGCATAGAGTACGTGACCTGCCATACGAATATCCCCATTGAGTGCCAGACGATTCAACAATATTACCAACTCATCTGATAGAACCGTTTTGTTCTGTTGCATCTTCAGCACTCCTTCTCTTTTTGATTTCATTCTCAACGGATTGTAGAACGTCAATCATGTCGATCTGTTTCCAATGTACTGATTTTGCGTTGTATCTGCCTCAGATTACGTTCATTGAATGGGTGGCTGATATTGCTATTTCTTAACATCCGTTCACGGACTAGCAAATCAGCATGTTTTAATTCCAGGGATATTAACAACTCTCTCATGGTCGATTCACCTCCTTTCATTGATCCAGAATCACACGGTATGTTTACTAAAATGACAACGACAAATAACCCACTTTGATTCAAGCAGGGTAGGTTGTAAATATTCGATCACACAAATACCTTGAGCAAATTTATTATCTTAGCTTATGAATGTGGGCGTACAGCAACTTGCAATTCATAATGCATGTACCATCCGTCGAACTTCAAATCTCTTGCAATCTTTTCATAATCAATGTACTGGCTTAGAGATGGGGGAACGGAACCGAAATAACCTTCGTCAACCATTTCTGCCGCAACATCGCATAAATTATCCACGTTCAAATACACGCTGTAATCACCGTTCTCCAACAGACGGACAACCTCGCCAACATTGTCCATGCATTCACACAAGGCAATAACGATTCTGCTATCGTAGCGAGCCATGACAGCGGCAGTTTCGTTGATTGAATACACATTGTCATACTCGTTTATGCGAAATGGTGCTTCGTAATCATGGATGGCGTATTCCTTATCATCCCCTAGTATTGCTTGTATTTGTTCTGCGATTTCTTCATTGCTCAATGGCAGTGTCAGCCATTCACCTGCAAGTTTTCCCTCATTGTACTTCGCCAGGTTTGCAACATAGAGTTTTACTTTCATACAGATTCCCTTCGATTTAGGTGATTAGTTTAAGCCAATGAATGACGACAACCATACACGGAAACAGCTATTTCATTCGTAACAATAATGCTTAGGCTGATCTGAAAACACCTCCCTTCTGTATTGGAAGCCTCTCACCTTCCTATATTCGCTGTCATGCATGTGAAGAAACAAAAAAAGACTGCAATCTACCTTCAAACAGTAGACCACAGTCAATATGGAACCCGGTGGGGCATGAAACGGAAGGCCCCCTTTTCATATTTGATGGGTGGAGCCTCCAGAAAATATATGCAGTTTTTTACACTATATGGTGTTTTACAACGGATTTTTATGTGAGCTAATGGGGAGTACAAAGATGTTCTTTGCGTTCCTAAGAATCAAATTGGGTTCATCCATCGTCAGACCAATCAACAAATCCTTGTGCACTTCAATAAGCAACAGAAATTTCATGGGTTAAGGATAGTTTCTAAAATTAAATCTGTTTCAGTTGCAGTGTTACAATTTTGCATTTTCCTCGGTAATATAAGTAGGTTCGTACCCAGCAATGCGTAATCGAATCAGTTTTTGAGTACTATGCTGATTTGCCTTCTTTTTTTCACGATTGCTTGAGGAGCCGGAAGAGAAACAAATAAAAAAAGGAAAATAACGCCCAATAGAGTATAACTACTCAGTTTACACGCCGATAGGCGGGATATGGTCTATTCGAAGATTTTTGTTAGCTTAGAAGTCCAACTTGCAGTTTCAGTTCAAATATGAGTTCATCTTATCAGACCAAATACCCATGTCAAAGAGGAATAACAGGTTCAAATATAGAAGTAAACCTGTTGAAAATATCGCAATGGCTTTATGATAATGATAATTTACCGTTGGGAACGTTAAATTGACTGAACAAATAGGCGAGCCAGGGGTGGATCATGGAAATAATCAATAACATCGAAAAGCTTCTCGGTGAGGATTTAAAGCATACGCTCAAAAAAGGAACAAAGGTGTCAATAGCGGCATCCTGTTTTTCTATCTATGCTTATGAAGCGTTATTAAAAGAGTTAAATCAGGTAGAAGAAGTCCGGTTCATCTTTACTTCTCCGACTTTTATTGCTGATAGCGTTAAGAAAGAAAAACGAGAGTTCTTTATTCCAAAACTCAATCGAGAAAAAAGCTTGTACGGAACGGAATTTGAAATACGACTCAAAAACGAGATGACACTTAAAGCAATCGCTAAGGAATGCAGTGATTGGATTAGGAAGAAAGTTACCTTCAAATCCAACCGAACTTCTGGCTCAATGCAAGGATTGATTAATGTAAGATCTGCTGATGAAGAGATTTCTTATATGCCTATTGATGGTTTTACAACTGTCGATCTTGGCTACGAGAAAGGGAATGCATTGTCCAAAATGGTAAACAAGTTCAACGAGGCCCCGTTTACCAAAATGTATTTTGATCTGTTTGATCAGCTATGGAACGATAAAAGCAAATTGGAAGATGTGACGGGGCAAGTAGCAGAGCATATCTCGTCTGTATACAAAGAAAACTCACCTGAATTCATATACTACGTCATTCTCTACAATATCTTTAATGAATTTCTATCAGATATTAGTGAGGATATATTTCCAAATGAAGCAACGGGTTTCAAGGAGACAGTGATTTGGAATCGTTTGTACCACTTCCAAAAAGATGCAGTAATCGGTGCAATCAATAAACTGGAGAAATACAATGGTTGTATCCTTGCAGATAGTGTTGGTCTTGGAAAAACATTCACTGCCCTAGGTATAATCAAATACTATGAGCTTCGAAATAAGTCTGTGCTGGTACTCTGTCCTAAGAAGCTCGGGGATAACTGGCTGACCTACAAACAAAATGTGACAAACAACATCCTGTATGCTGACCGATTGAGATACGATGTTCTTTATCATACGGATATTTCCCGTGAGAGAGGTAAATCCAACGATATCCCTCTTGATCGTCTAAATTGGGGTAACTATGATTTACTCGTTATCGATGAGTCGCACAACTTCCGTAATAATGAAGCTAAGAAGGATAAAGAAAATAGATACCAGATGCTCATGCGGAAAGTATTAAAAAGCGGCGTCAAAACGAGAGTATTGATGCTATCTGCAACCCCAGTCAATAACAAGTTTATGGATCTACGGAACCAGCTTGCTCTTGCATATGAAGGTAACGCAGATGAAATCAATAAGAAGCTCGGTACAGAACGAGGTATTAATGATATCTTCAAGCGTGCTCAGTCGGCATTTAACCAATGGTCTAAGTTGGAGGTTACCGAACGTACTACGGAAACCCTACTTGCCATGCTGGATTTTGATTTCTTTGAATTGCTGGATAGTCTGACCATTGCTCGATCAAGAAAACATATACAGAAATATTACAAAGCGGAGGAAATTGGTGAGTTTCCAAAACGGTTACAACCTATCTCTGAATATTGTAATCTGACCGATAGAAGCGATGTGATTGGGTATAACGACATCTTCTTAGAATTGTCCAGAATCAACCTTGGTATTTATGCACCATTCAAATACATTCAACCGAGCAGATTACGGTTTTACGAAGAGATTTATGATACGAGTGTAAAAGGTGGAACTGGTAGTTTCAAACAGATGGATCGAGAGGGAAGCTTGCAATTGCTCATGCGGGTCAATCTACTCAAGCGATTGGAGAGCTCCGTAGAATCATTCAGGTTGACGCTTTCCAAGATCCTGTTTAAACTCAATCAAACCCTTGATCGCATTGAATCCTTTGAATGCAATGGGAAGTCTGACTCTATTGGATACACAGAAATCGAAGAAACCAATTTAGACGATAATGACTGGTTGGATGATGAATTCAGCATCGGAGATACGATTAAAATTAATCTGTCCGATATGGATATTCTACGCTGGAAAGAAGATTTGACTAGTGACAGGGATATTCTGTATTCCCTATTGCAAGAAATGCAGAAAGTAACACCAGAACATGATGAGAAGCTCAATGCCCTTAAACAAATTATTGACAATAAGATTAAGAACCCGATAAATCCAGGCAATCGTAAAGTCATCATTTTTAGTGCATTCACGGATACTGCGGCGTATTTATATACCCATCTGTCTGAATATATGAAAGCAAAATACAATATTGATACTGCTAAAATCGTCGGTAGTGACGAAAACAAGAATACTGCTGGACTAAGGAATGACATTCATACCTTGTTGACTTGTTTTTCGCCTCGCTCGAAAGAAAAGCATCTGACAATGCCTGATGTAAAAGGTGAAATTGATTTGCTAATTGCTTCCGATTGTATTTCCGAGGGACAGAACTTGCAGGATAGTGATTATCTTATCAACTACGACATCCACTGGAATCCTGTTCGCATTATCCAACGATTTGGACGTATTGACCGTATCGGCTCGAAGAATAAGTCGATTCAGTTGGTGAACTTCTGGCCGAACATGACACTTGATGAGTATATTCAATTGAAGCAAAGAGTTGAGAATCGCATGGTCATCATGGATATGACTGCGACAGGCGATGACAACGTATTGTTTAACCAATCCAGCGATTTGGAGTACCGAAAACAGCAACTTCACCGATTACAGGAGGAAGTTGTGGATCTAGATGATATGAATACAGGCGTTTCTATCACTGATCTTGGTCTCAATGATTTCAGAATGGATCTCGTGAATTATGTAAAGGAAAATGGCGAGATGGATACCGTTCCAAGCGGACTTCATACTGTCGTGTCCGCAGATGAGGACAAGGGTGTAAAACCCGGTGTCATCTTTGTTCTTCGTAACTTGAATGAAGAAATAAATCCCAACCAGCAGAACCGACTTCATCCTTTCTATCTGGTATATATGAGCGAAGAGAGTGAAGTCATTTCGAATCACATGGATGTTAAGAAAACACTGGATATCCTCCGATCACTTTGCAGAGGTCAATCTGAGCCGATAATGGAAGCGTGCCGCAGTTTTAATCAGGAAACCAAGGACGGCAAAAAGATGGATCATTACTCCATGTTGCTAGAAGAAACGATTCGCTCTATTGTATTAGTCAAGGAAGAAAGTGATTTGGATAGCTTGTTCAGTTCGGGAGGCACTTCTGCATTAATCGATACGATCAAGGGATTGGAAGATTTCGAACTGATAACTTTTGTTGTGATTAAGCAGGTGATTGATTGATGTTTAATTTGCCATCAAGTACGTTGGTAAATCGAAAAATTCCTAAAAACAAGTTCTATGAGAAATTACAAGCAAATCATCATCTGAAAGAGTTGTTCACTAACCAAGTTGAGTCCGTTATATGGAAACATAAGCTGTCCAAAGAAACAATTCGCTTGGAACCGAAAGAGGATATTGAAGAGCTTCAGGTCTTTGAAATCCATCTAAAGGAAAAGGTTTATTCAAACGAGTTATTACGGAATATTGATAAGGCTATACCATATCCAATATTGCATGTCTTGTTATTTGATGAGCAGGTTAAGCTTGCTATTGCCTATAAGGAGCGGAATCAGGTAGATGATAATCGTTCTGTGATACGTTCTTATTATGAATCTGAATGGCAACCAGTAGATGATTTTCGATTTGAGGTAATTCAAGGGTTTGATTTAAAGGCCGTTTACGAGAACATCATCCGTAACCTACTCCAAACTAAGGCGAAGCCGGAAATGGAGCTTACAGCTATTCTAGAACGCCAAGAACAAATAAATAAGTTGTCTTTGGAGTGTCAACGGCTAGAGGCAAAAATTCGCAGTGAGAAACAGTTTAACCGTAAAGTGGATCTGAATATGGAATTACAACGCAAACGGAAAGAACTGAACCACCTTCTTGAATACTAATGGGAGGAAAACCATGAATAAACTATCAATGAGATCAAAAGATCTAACACAAGAAAATATAGATAAAATTGCTGTATTTTTCCCCAATGTAATTACAGAGGCAAGAGATGAAAACGGAAAAATTACAAGAGCAATCGATTTTGATTTATTGAAACAAGAATTGTCTGATGTTCTTGTAGAAGGGGAAAAAGAAAGATATCAACTGACATGGCCGGGTAAGAAAGAAGCAATTCTTAATGCTAATACTCCAATTGAAAAAACCCTTCGACCTATCAAAAATGATAGTGTTGACTGGGATAATACACAAAACATTTACATTGAAGGTGACAATCTCGAAGTTTTGAAACTGTTGCAGGAATCGTATCTAAATAAAATAAAGTGTATTTATATTGACCCTCCCTATAATACTGGCAAGGATTTCATCTATAAAGATGACTTCAAAGAGCCACTAGAAGAATACCTTGAAGAGTCTGGCCAGATAGACAATGAAAATAATCGACTTTTTCTAAATACAGAGTCAAACGGTCGTTTCCATAGTGACTGGTTGACCATGATGTATTCAAGGTTGAAGATCGCTAGAAATTTGTTGAAGGAAGATGGAGTAATTTTTATAAGTATAGATGATAACGAAGTAACTAATTTGTCGAAGATATGTAATGAGATATTTGGAGAAAAAAACTTCATTGCAAATGTAGCAGTTGTTAATAATCTCAAAGGCAGAAGTGATGAGAAATATATAGCAACTGCGCATGAGTCCTTATTAATATATCAAAAAGGAAATTTTGAAACTTACGGTGTACCTTTGCCGGAAGAATATCTTGAAGAATACAAATTAGAGGATGAAAAAGGGAGGTATCGACTTCAAGGATTACGAAAGAGAGGGGATAGCTCCAGAAGAGAAGATAGACCACAGATGTACTATCCGTTTTATTACGACAGTAATTCTGACACTATTAGTTTGAGTAAAACGTCAGAAGAGTGTATTGAAATTTTACCAAAACTCTCTGATGGTTCAGATGGCCGATGGAGATGGGGAAAAGATACAGCAGAAAAAAATATGGATTTGCTTACAGCACGTCTAGTTTCTGGAAGAAATGAATACGATATATTTCAGAAAGATTATATGAATGACGGGGATAATATTAAGACTGTCAAACCTAAATCGTTCTGGTTAGGAAATGAATTCTCTAGCGATTCAGGTACATTAGCATTTAAGCAATTGTTTGGAAGAAATATATTTCAGAATCCAAAACCATTAGGGCTAATAAAATATATATTGTCCCAAGCAACAAAAAACGATGATATTATTCTCGATTTCTATTCAGGTTCTGCGACATCTGCCCATGCAGTAATGCAACTTAATGCTGAGGATGGCGGAAAGCGTAAATATATGATGGTACAACTTCCTGAGGAAACTAATGCCAATTCAGAAGCAAATAAAGCAGGGTATAAGACTATATGCGAAATCGGCAAAGAACGTATCCGCCGTGCCGCAAAGAAAATAAAAGAAGAAACAGGGGCCGATATTGATTATGGTTTCAGGGTATACCGTGTGGATTCTAGTAACATGAAGGATGTGTATTACACACCGGACGAACTGGGGCAGATGAATCTTGAAGATTTGACATCGAATATTAAAGAAGATCGAACTGGAGAAGATTTGCTTATCCAAGTCATGTTGGAAACTGGGCTAGAATTATCTCTACCTATGGAATCAAAACAGATCGAAGGTAAAACGATTTACTGTGTAGCTGGTAACTCTTTGATTGCATGTTTCGATGAGGATGTATCTGAATCTCTCATAAAGAAGATCGCTGAGGAAAAACCGTTGCGTGTAGTATTCCGTGACAGTGCTTTCTCTGACGATTCTGCCCGTATCAATGTTGAAGAACTGTTTAAAATGCTCTCCCCGAGCACAGAAATCCAAGTGCTGTAAGGTAGGTGAGCAATCATGAGGATAAAATTCAAACACCAGCAATTTCAATTGGATGCTGTAAAAAGCATTGTGGACGTTTTTCATGGACAGCCAAATGAGTCTTCACGCTTTACTTTGGATAAGGGCAGAAGACAGAAGGTTGAAACAGTAGGAGATTTGACTGTTCCGAATTACGGTTCCGATTCCGAGTATGGTTTTAAGAACAATCCCATTAAACTACTCGATCAAGAAGTAATTGAGAACATTCAATCGATACAAAGACGGAACGGACTCAAGCTGTCAGAGCGACTTGAAGGTAAGTACAACTTGACGGTTGAAATGGAAACAGGTACCGGAAAAACTTACACCTACATTCGAACAATGTTTGAACTCTATAAAAAGTACGGCTGGAGCAAGTTCATTATCGTTGTTCCTTCTATTGCTATTAGAGAAGGTGTACTAAAAACATTTCAAATCACAGAAGACCACTTCATGTCGGAGTACGGCTCAAAGGCTCGCTATTTTGTCTATAACTCAAAGCAATTGCATCACATTGAGAAGTTTGCAAGTGACGCAGGAATAAACGTCATGATTATTAACTCTCAGGCATTTAATGCAAGGGGTCAGGATGCAAGACGTATCTATATGGAGCTTGACGATTTCAACTCACGCAGACCGATTGATGTAATCGCAAGTACGAATCCGATCCTAATTATCGATGAGCCTCAATCGGTTGAAGGTAAGAAAACAAAGGAATCCCTCAAGCTATTTAAACCTTTGCTCACGCTACGTTATTCTGCAACACATCGTGAAGATTATAACAAGGTATATAGACTAGATGCTCTAGATGCATACAACATGAAGCTGGTCAAAAAAATCAGCGTCAAAGGTATATCTGTAAAAGGGACAACAGGCTCTGAAAGCTATATTTATCTCGAAGGAATCGATGTTAGCGACAAACACGCTCCGGTGGCCAGATTGGAATTTGAAATCCGCTCAAAATCTGGTTTGAGCAAGAGATCGCAAAAAATCCGAACAGGTGACGATCTGTACCAACTTTCCGGCCAACTTGAGCAATATAAAGGTTACAAGGTATCAGAGATCAATGGTCAAAACAATACCATCAGCTTTATTAATGGTGTTACGTTGTACGCTGGAGATGTACAAGGCGATGTAAGTGAACTCCACTTCCGACGCATACAGATCAGAGAGACAATAAAATCTCATTTTGAGAAGGAGAGGGTACTTTTCCATAAAGGGATCAAGGTACTTTCACTATTCTTTATTGATGAGGTTGCTAGATATCGTCAATATAACAAAGATAACGATGGGGAAAATGGAATATACGCTGATATGTTCCAAGAGGAATATATGGCTATTTTGAATGAATATCTATCTTTGTTTAAGGAAGATCCGTATATTCAATATCTTAATAGAATTCAAGTGCAGGATACGCATAAAGGATACTTCTCCATAGACAAGAAGACTAATCGGTTGGTAGATCCAAAGGTATCTGCAAGAGAAACGGATTCAGACGATGCTGATGCCTATGATTTGATAATGCGAGATAAAGAACGTCTGCTTAGCTTTGAGGAACCTACACGATTTATTTTCTCTCACTCAGCGTTAAAAGAGGGTTGGGATAACCCGAATGTATTCCAGATTTGTACGCTGAAACATAGCGACTCCACGATCAAAAAACGGCAAGAAGTCGGGCGTGGTCTGCGTTTATGTGTAAATCAAAATGGCGATCGAATGGACTCAAGCATTCCAGGCATTGATGTACATGAGATCAATTCATTGACTGTCATAGCTAGTGAATCTTATGAACAGTTTGCTAAGCAACTTCAAAACGAAATCGCTTCTACATTGTCTGATCGACCTCGTAAGGCCGATGTCGATTTCTTCATGGACAAGGTACTAACGAATGACAGAGGCGAGCAGTTGAAAATTGACGATAAGCTAGCAAATAAATTGCAGTTTACATTTATTCGGAATGGCTATGTCGATGATCAATTTAACTTGACTGATGAATATTTTACTGCGGTGGAACAACAGAACATAAAGTTGCCAGAAGAACTTAATACTCATCAGGAATCACTTGTTGAGCTGGTCAAATCAATTTACGTCGAAGGCAAATCAGACATGATGGATAATGAACGTGAACGCAACATTCCATCAATTACAGTAAACAACAACTTCCATAAACAGGAGTTCAAGGAATTATGGGAACGAATCAACAAGAAGACGGTGTACACTGTCCAGTTTGATTCTAACGAACTAATCCAAAAATGTGTTAGTTCACTCGATTTAAACCTGCATGTCCCATCCATAAGCTATGCCATTAAGCATGGAGAGATGGTTGATATTCAGTCTAGAGGTCATCTAATGCAAGGAGAGGCCTTTGTTGTTCGTGATACACAAATGGAGAGTATACAAGGGTCTGCGTCATCAAAAATCAAGTATGACCTTATCGGGAAATTGATGGATGAAACAAAACTCACACGCAAAACGATTGTCGCCATCCTAAAGGGAATCAAACAGGCCACTTTTTTGCAGTATCAAAAAAATCCTGAAGAGTTCATTATACGTGCTTCGAAACTGATTAATGAACAAAAGGCGACAACGATCATCGAATCAATTACCTATGATGTCATTAATGATACGTTCCATACAGATGTGTTTACAAAGAACACATTAAAAGGGCAACTGGGTCAGAATACGATTGCGGTAGAAAAGCACATATACGATTATGTCGTTACTGATTCCAAAATTGAACGGGCTTTCGCAAAAGAATTGGATGCTAGTCAGGAAGTTCAAATTTACGCTAAGCTTCCACGTGGCTTCTTTATCCCCACTCCAGTAGGTAACTACAATCCGGACTGGGCCATTGTGTTCAAAGAAGGTCAAGTGAAGCACATTTACTTTATTGCCGAGACAAAAGGTTCAATGGACTCGATGGAGTTACGTGAGGTTGAGAAGGCTAAGATTGAGTGTGCAAGGAAACATTTTGCTAAGCTTAATAAAGGAGACCTTAAATATGATGTTGTCAATAACTATGAAAAATTACTAGAGATTGTGAAGGCATAATAATATGATCAAACCCCATGATCTCATCCATCAATGGGGTTTGATATAAGTGTTTAATTCAACAGAGAAAAACCAGATGAACATAAAAAACCTTGGTCACAGATTGGTCACGAACTCTAAAAAACTAAAGGTAACAATAGTTCACACAATCAGGAAGAGAAGCCGAAAACCCTTGATATACATGGAATTCCGGTTATCTCAGGATACTACGGTTTATACACCCGTCAAACTTGACAGGGTGGGGGTCGCTGGTTCGAACCCAGTCCGGATCACCATAATAGTTAACGTGAAAGCCCTTACCCCATAAGGGTTTTTGTTATTTTATGCTCTGATTAGCCACAGCCCATATCCTCCAATTTCTACGATTTGGGTGGCAAATGGGTGGGATACGTTTTTGGGTGGCATATTTAATGAGTGGGTGGCAAAACTATTCATTAACTATTGACTTGAAAAAACTCCTCCTAAACTCTTCAGCAACATCTTTTTGTAGACTCGGTAAAACGTGTGTGTAAGTATCAAGTGTAATTTTGATGGTGGCATGTCCCAACCGTAAAGGTGCTTCAATTAAATCATTAAAGGATACATGGCTTGATACATCCTCTAATAATCCATACTCTGAGTTTTTGCGTACTGTGATGGCTGGTGTTGCTCAGTTAGAAAGAGACTTAACAAAGCAACGTCAAAAGGAAGGCGTACAGATAGCAAAGCAGAAGGGTAAGTATATGGGTAGAGCAAAGCAATATACCAATAATAAACCCTAGCATTAACCACGCTATAGAACTGTATTTAGCTGGTGATAAGACCGTTAAACAGATTGAAGCAATAACGCATGTAGGTAAATCCTCTTTGTATCGTGAGTTAGCAGCAAGGGGATTGAAGTAAAGCCCAATGCTTAATGCAAAGGGTTTTTTTGTTGGATATAATTAGGGGTATGCTTCTGATTTGAAAAAAGGAAAAAATGCCCCTGAGGCCCAAGCTCGTATGGCCACTTCCAGCTCGTATCTTCTCCCTAGTGTCAACATCAATCTAAAATTCCTCAAAATCATCAATTGAA
>NZ_SDKD01000002.1 GCF_004521915.1 Brevibacillus migulae
AAGAGGCCGAAGGGGACGGTTTGCTAAACCGTTAGTATGCGTAAGCGTAGCGAGGGTTCGAATCCCTCACTCTCCGCCACTAAATCTATGGCGGCGTAGCTCAGCTGGCTAGAGCGTTCGGTTCATACCCGAAAGGTCGGGGGTTCGAGCCCCTCCACCGCTACCATAGGGGCATAGTTTAACGGTAGAACGAAGGTCTCCAAAACCTTTGGTGTGGGTTCGATTCCTACTGCCCCTGCCAACCTTACAATTGAATCATGGCGGTCGTGGCGAAGTGGTTAACGCATCGGATTGTGGCTCCGACACTCGTGGGTTCGATTCCCATCGATCGCCCCATTCTGGGAGTATAGCCAAGTGGTAAGGCACGAGTCTGCAAAACTCTTATGCCCCGGTTCAAATCCGGGTACTCCCTCCAAACGCGTCCCAGTAGCTCAGCTGGATAGAGCAACAGCCTTCTAAGCTG
This sequence comes from Brevibacillus migulae, assembly GCF_004521915.1. Taxonomy (GTDB): domain Bacteria; phylum Bacillota; class Bacilli; order Brevibacillales; family Brevibacillaceae; genus Brevibacillus_F; species Brevibacillus_F migulae. Next base: position 464 of record NZ_SDKD01000002.1, read on the forward strand.
TGGGCCGGGAGTTCGAATCTCTCCTGGGACGCCATTTTTTTCATACACAAACAAAAGTAATGAGCCTATAGCTCAGAGGATAGAGCACTGGTCTCCGGAACCAGGTGCCCAGGTTCGAGTCCTGGTAGGCTCGCCATTATAGGTTCATGCATTGCGGTCGTGGTGGAATTGGCAGACACACCATCTTGAGGGGGTGGCGGGGCGACCCGTGCGAGTTCGAGTCTCGCCGACCGCACCATACATATATACTAGACTTGGCCCGTTGGTGAAGCGGTTTAACACAGCAGCCTTTCACGCTGTCATACAGGGGTTCGAATCCCCTACGGGTCACCATTTTCTGATTCTTTGTACGGTTACATCGAAGCCTTTATCGCAAAAGGCTTTTTTTTCTGCAAAGNTCTGATTCTTTGTACGGTTACATCGAAGCCTTTATCGCAAAAGGCTTTTTTTTCTGCAAAGTTATTGGTCTTTGGAATAGAATGGCTGCAACGTGGGAAAGGTGATAGCAGCATTACTTATCGTGATAAATCAACAAAAACGTTCCTTTCGTTGATTAGATCGCGGAAAATCATGGATTTTGCCACTTTTGTCCGATTGCAGTGTACTATCGTTTCATGTAAACTCAATTGAGAGTTCGGGAGAGAAAGAGAAAAAAAGAACTATCACTGCCTTTCCATAAGGAGAATATATGGTAAGGTCGAGGAGAAGAAAAAATGAGCGCATTAAAAGAATTAATTGAGGGGCTTTTCATCGGATTTAGCACGACAGTGGGAGTCATCAGCACGTATCAAACACTCGTTTCCTGTGCAGGGTTGTTTCGCAAAAATGAAGCAATTACAACGGAACCGAAGAAGACTTTCGCGGTCTTGATTGCAGCACACAATGAAAGTGCCGTAATCGGACCGTTGATTGAGAACCTGAAAAAATTGGATTATCCACGAGAAATGTACGATATCTTTGTTATTTGCGATAACTGTACTGACAATACTGCTGAAATCGTCCGGCAGCATGGGGTATACGCATGTGAGCGATTCGATACGTCGAAGCGTGGAAAAGGGTACGGTATCGAGTGGATGCTGGAAAACCTGTGGGCAATGCCTCGTCAATATGATGCGGTCGTCATGTTTGACGCAGATAATCTGGTGGAGAAAAACTTCCTGATGGCGATGAACGATCGTCTTTGCAAAGGTGCTCGCGTCATTCAAGCCTACTTGGATTCCAAAAATCCATTTGATTCATGGATTACCCTATCCTATGCGGTTACTTACTGGTTTACCAATCGGATGTGGCAATTGGCACGTCATAATTTAGGCCTCCCGAATACGCTCGGCGGAACAGGTCTCTGCATCGAAAGCGACCTGTTGAAAGAGATGGGCTGGGGAGCAACCAGTCTGACGGAAGACCTGGAGTTTGCTACACGCTGTATCGAGCGTGGCATTTACCCGACGTGGTGCCATGATACGAAGGTATACGATGAAAAACCGATTGATCTGAAATCTTCCATGCGTCAACGTTTGCGCTGGATGCAGGGTCACTATGATGTAGCTGGCCGTTACATCGGAAGCGTTGTGAAAAACGGCGTGAAGCAGCGCCGGATTGGTATGTTTGACTCAGCGTTTTATCTGTTCCAGCCAATGTATGTGTTGATCGTATCCCTGATGTCGCTCCTGTTTATCGGTCGATTCTTCGAGTGGGGGACGTTCAATACAGTGTCGTACCTCCCGGATTGGGCGGTCTACGGGTCTACGGCGCTGTTTTACCTTTTGCCTGTATTGGCTTTGTTCCTGGAAAAAGTGCCGCTACGTGGGTACCTAGGTTTACTGCTACTCCCGATTTTCTTCCTGACGTGGCTGCCGATCTTCATTTACGCCTTCTTCACGAAGAACAATCAAGAGTGGAGTCATACCGTCCATACGCGATCGATCCGGATCGAAGAAATGCAATAACGAAAAGAAAGAGAAACCACAGAGGAGCCCCCTGTGGTTTTTCTTTTTGTCACGTGGCTTAGGCCATGGTTTGATTGGCTTGACCAATGACACGTGCCGCCTCTTGCAAGTCTTGCTGAACTAACTGTTGGGGAGGAACCTGTGGCGAATAGTAGCCCTGTTGGATCGCAAACTGGGCAACACTATTCTGGAAGTTGATCGCATCACGCAATTGACTTTCCAACGCCGCACGAAGCTGTGGATTTTGCGATTCGTTGATGGCACGGCTATAGGCCATTACGCCTGCCTTTGCACTATTCAGCATATCCAACGCAATCGCTTTTTCGGTTAAGGTTTTTACAGGAGTGGCTGTCGTCATAAAAGGGAATACCTCCTTCAGGTTAGTGTAATCAGAGGGATACGATTAGCTGAAAACCTGCTGCAGCTGCTGGATATGCTGCTGGGCAGTACGAATATCCTGCTGGATCAATGTTTTCAGCTGCGTATTCGTAACCTGCTGGAGATAAGTCTGTGCCTTTTCAACGCAGACCGCTTTAAACCCAACCAACTCATGAACTTCCAGACATTCGTGCGGAGCAAAAGTTTGGTTTGGCATGATGAATCCCCCTTTATGGTTCGTTCAGGTGCCATTGGCGGGCACAGTGATTAATATGATACAGAGCACACCGCCCTATACGATACAGGATTTGCTTTTCGTGCCCGTTGAAAAAATTGTTATAATGGAACAATAGCGGCTAGTGTAGCGAAAGGAGCTTTAGGGTGAACCCAATTGCAGGACAGCTTGATTTGCAGCAGCCACCGTGCTGGGGAGACAAGCGTTATCATACATGGAATTATCATCTTCGTCAGATGTTTCACGACAAGGTATTCAAAGTGCCGTTGGATGGCGGGTTTACTTGCCCGAATCGTGACGGGAGCGCGGCGATAGGCGGATGCACCTTTTGCAGCGCCAGGGGGTCAGGCGATTTTGCAGGTGATCGGCGGATGGATCTGCAGCGCCAATTTCATGACGTGAAAAACCGGATGCATGAAAAATGGCCGCAAGCCAAGTACATTGGATTCTTTCAGGCTTTTACGAATACGTATGCGCCTGTCGCTGAATTGCGGGACATGTATGAGGTGATTCTGGAGCAGGAGGGGGTCGTCGGCTTGTCCATTGCGACCCGGCCGGACTGCTTGCCGGATGATGTTGTCGAGTATTTGGCGGAATTGAATGAGCGTACCTACTTATGGGTGGAGCTGGGGCTGCAAACGATTCATGAAAAAACAGCGCAGCTGATCAATCGGGCTCATGACTACGAATGCTACCTGGAGGGCGTGGAGAAGCTGAGAAAGCATCGTATTCGGGTCTGCTCGCATATCATCTATGGTCTTCCGGGAGAGACGCACGAAGAGATGCTGGCAACCGGCAAAGCTGTAGCCGGCCTTGATGTGCAGGGGATCAAAATCCATCTGCTCCATCTCTTGCGCAAAACGCCCATGATGAAACAATACGAACAGGGGCTTTTGCAGTTTTTGACTCAGGAAGAGTATACGAAGCTGGTAGTGGATACGTTGGAAATGCTGCCGCCGGAAATGATTGTCCATCGCATCACAGGAGATGGTCCGGCAGATTTGTTGGTAGGACCCATGTGGAGCCGCAGGAAGTGGGAAGTTCTCAACGGGATCAATGCAGAGCTTGCCCGCCGAAATACATGGCAGGGGAAGCTGTGGACGCCGCAAAAATGAAATGACACGTGACAAAAAGCCTTCACTCAGCGGAAGGCTTTTTGTCATCGGCGGACATTTCTCATTTTACGAGCTCGAAACGGATAGTTGGTGATCACGCCATCGATTTTCCATGTGAACAATTGGCGAAGCCGTTTTTCGCTGTTTACCGTCCAGGCAATGATCGGTACGCGATGCAGATGCGCTTGTTTGACCAGTGAAGGGGTAATGACTTCTTTGGGAGCATGCAGTTCCTGTGCTTGGTAGCGCGCTGCGATTTCCCACGGCTTTTGCAATGCGCCTATGTAGAGCAAGGCAGTTTTTTGCTGTGGGTCAATTTGCTTGATTGTGAGCAAGCTGTCAAAATTGAAGGAAGAGATTGTCGTCCGATTGCTCAGCGCATATTGCTGCAAGGTAGCGATTACCTTTTCCTCCAAGCCTGGCTGGGGAATAAAAAAATTTTTCAACTCAATGATGAGACGCAAGGAAGTAGGAGCAAGCAGAGCGCAAACGTCTTCCAAACGGGGGATACGCGATTGCTCATATTGCGGATCGAACCATGCACCCGCGCTAAGCTGCTGCAGCTCTGCGAAGGTAAACTGCTGTACGATACCAATGCCATCCGTCGTCCGATTGAGCATATGGTCATGGATCACCACCAGCTCTCGATCCTTGGAAAACTGAACATCGAGCTCGACTCCATCAGCTTTCTGTCTGATCGCCGCACGAAATGCCTCAAGTGTGTTCTCCGGGAAGCGGCCAGAGGCACCTCTGTGTGCGTAGACGAGAGGCTTCATGGATGTTTCCTCCTTTGGCTCTTCAAATCTCCACCTATCCCTACATCCTTATGCAATGAATAGAAAAGAAAAGCACCCCGATTCACGCGTCGGGGGAAAAACCGTGATTAGTCCTGGATAACCAGAAACAGAATCACCAATAAGACAAACAACACCAACAAGATCATATGGTCTTCGTGAAATAGTCTGCTTGATGAATCCATCAACGTACACTCCTCTCGCCCATCTTCTTTATCTGTATGCACAAAAGAGCCCAATGGGTGCGAAGAGAAATGGAAAGGAAACATTGTACATTTTGAACGATGACGCTATGAGCCCCCGTGCTACAATGTCTGTAAGTAGGTTCGGCAAAAGGAGGGACAGATCATGAGTATCGAGCAGCAGATCAGCAGTGGAGGTATCGTCATGGATCCCCATAACGAACGAATCCGTGTGCTTTCCTACGAGGCTGAGCAAATCGCTGAGCTGCACGAAGCGCTCGCGGGCATCGCGCAAGAGAACGGATTCGATAAAATCATCATTTACGCCAAAAAAGCCGATTGCCCCGATTTTTTGCAGCGGGGATACCAGCAGGAGGGAAAAATAGACGGTTTTTTTCAAGGCGAAAATGCCTACATGCTGAGCCTGTTCCTGAGCGAAGAGCGCCGTCTCTCTCGGGCTCCTGAGTTGGCAGAAGCCAATCTGCGAGTCAGCCTGCAAAAAGCGGGCGAAGCGAGTAAGAAGGCACTCCCGGACGAATACCGCATGCGGGCGGCGACTCCAGAGGATGCGGAGCAGCTGGCTCGCTTATATCATCAGGTTTTTTCAGCATACCCCACGCCCATGGATGACCCCGCTTATGTCAAAAAGACGATGGCAGAAGGGACGTACTATGTCGTTGCGGAAAAAGGCGGAGAAATCGCTTGTGCTGCTTCGGCTGAAATTGCGAAAGCCTTTGGTTCAGCCGAGCTGACAGATTGTGCCACGCATCCGGCACATGCAGGAAAAGGACTGCTGCAGCCGCTTTTCCACACATTGGAAGAACATCTGGAGAAGCAAGGCATTTACTATTTGTACACGTTGACGCGGGCTCAATCGGCTGCCATGAATATCACGGCTGCGAAGCAAGGCTTTCAATACCGCGGACGGCTGATTAACAATTGCATCATCGCAACAGGTTTTGAAGATATGAATATATGGGTGAAGCCTCTACGTCCGGTCTGGGAGTAACTCTGGATAAAGCACGCGCTGCAAGCGAAGCGCCATCAGTGCCAGCTGCAATTGCCAGCAAGCGGCTGCATCCTCCAAGCTGCAGCCCGTTTTGGCTTCAATCTGCTGCAAGCGGTATTTCAGCGTATGGCGATGGATAAACAGCGCTTGCGAGGTCTTCAGCCCATTCATGCTCTGGGCGAAATAGACGGTTAACGTTTCCAGCAGCTGTTGGCCCGTTTTCCGGTCATAGGCAAGCAATGGCTCCAATAATGGCCGCCACAACTGCTCCAAGCGATCAGGCTCCTGATGATAAGGAAATAATAGCTGGTATCCCTGCAATTGGGCATAGGATAGGACGGAGGGGCTGTTCGTCAACAGCGGGTAGGCCTGCAAAGCGAACAGGGCTTCCTCCGCCGCGCTGGCCAAATCGGCGAGATGCTTGCGCGGCAGACTGTAGCTGATGCGCAGGGAAGGCTCGGAAGCCAGCTTATGCCACTGACGGGACAATTCCTGCAGTAATTCCAGACTCCGCTTCTCATCCGGCAAAATGACAAACAGATGGTTGGCGCGTTCCCGTTGCAAATACCGGATGCCTCTCAGGTCGGCCAGACGTTTTAGCAGGAGATTCATTTTCTGATGGATGCCCGGCAAATGATCATCTTCCACTTTTTCCGCACAAAGCGCCGCAATGAAGTGCCCGCCGCCAAGCGGATAACCGAGCATCCTGCTGCGTGTTTCAAGCTCACTGTCATTGGCAATCTGACCGCGAAGAATTTCGTCGGCCAAATCCCCCCGCAAACGCCATTCGGTCGCCGAAACGGCTCGTTCTTTTACATATTCCAGCGCACACAAAGTTGCAGCGTGCTGCATCGCAACCTCATCCAATTCCTGCCATTGAAGAACAGGTTTTGTCAGCAGCAAGGTTCCGTACGTTTCACGATGGGCACGTATAGGTACCTCTTTGGTCATGTCCTTTTGCTGTTTCATGGCATGCAGATGCTCCGTCTGCAGGCGATGCCCAAGCGAATCCTGAATTGCCGCTTGTCCACCCGTCAGCTTTTCCAGCTCTCCCAGAATGGAGGGGAGTCCCCCCTGGTCAAGCGCCGCGGTAATCAGCCGCTGATGGATGGCTTGCGAATAGGCCAGCGTTTCAAATTGCCGATTCATGATCGGGGTGAGGATCGCTTTCGTGATTGTGGAAAAATTCATTTCGACCGGAATCTGGACTAACGGAAGCTGGTATTCATCGGCCGCTTGTAAAAGTACGGCGGGAATGTCCCGCAAATAAAAGCCAGTGTGCAGGGCGACTCCGCTCAGCCGACGCTCCGCTAATGACGGAATAAAGCGATGGATTCTATCGGGATCCTGCTCCAGGCCAAAGCCCGTTGTAATCAGAAATTCGCCTTCCGTCAGGCGGGATGCATCCTCCAGCACTTCCACGATGGTTACCCAACGGATTACATTGTCCAATCCTTTTTCACCTGCGACGAGGCGAGTCTGGACCATATCAGGCAGCTGCAGCGCTTCACGGATTGTAATACCCATTTACGGACCATCCCCCATACTACGAATCGTTTATACAAAATGTATAAAAAATTTCGTCACTTTTCCATTCTTTTTTGCCAACCCGGAGAATGTCGCATTCCTCAAGCTGCGCTACAGTAAGCATAACAACCAATGAATGAGGTGGAGCGGATGAAAAGGAGTTATGTCATCAAGCCGGACTTGGCGAAGCAATATCCCTTTGTCGCTTATGGAAAGGGTGTCTATTTGTACGACCAAGCCGGAAAAGCCTATCTGGATGGCTGCTCGGGCGCGGTTACGGCAAGCATTGGCCACGGTCTCGAAGAAATTGCCGAGGCGATGTATGCACAGGCGAAGCAGGTGTCCTTCGCGTATCGCTCCCAATTTAGCAGCGATGCTGTGGAAGAGCTGGCGGAAAAGCTGGCCGGGCTGGCTCCCGGACAGGTGAACTGGAGCTTTTTTGTCAGCAGCGGGTCGGAGGCGACAGAGACTGCGCAGAAGATCGCGATTCAGTATTGGCAGGAAAAAGGCTATGCGCGCAAAAACAGGGTCATTTCACGATGGATGAGCTACCACGGGATTACGATGGGGGCGCTCTCCATGTCCGGGCATGTGCTGCGGCGTAAGCGCTTTGTACCGCTCTTGGCGGATTACCCTGCTGTGCAGACACCTTATCTGTACCGCAAACCGGCTGATTTGAGTGAAGAAGCCTACGGACGGCTGTGCGCCGATGAATTGGAGCAGGCGATCGTGCGGATCGGTGCGGAAAATGTAGCTGCCTTTATCGCAGAGCCGGTCGTAGGGGCATCGGGCGGAGCGATTGTGCCCCCGGAAGGCTATTTCAGGCGAATCCGCGAAATCTGCGACAAATACCAGGTGCTGTTTATCGCCGATGAAGTCATGACGGGGATCGGACGTACGGGACGCAACTTTGGCATGGATCACTGGGGGATCGAGCCTGACATGATGGCTTTGGGAAAAGGGATGAGTGCCGGCTATACCCCGATGGCGGCAGCGATGGCATCCGAGGACATCATCGAGACGATTGCGAAGGGCAGCGGGGCGATCATGGCGGGACACACCTACAGTGCCAACCCACAATCGGCAGCCGCCTCCCTGGCCGTACTCAAGTATATCGAAAAGCATCAGCTCGTGGCACGTGCCGCAAAAGAAGGCGAGTATTTGCTGGGAGAGCTGAAAAAAGTGGAGCAGAAGTTCTCCATCGTCGGGGAAGCTCGCGGTCTCGGCTTATTATGCGCGATTGAACTGGTGCAGGACAAAGAAACCAAGCGACCCTTTCCGCTGTCTGCAGGGGTGACCAACCGGGTATTGGAGCGGGCGTTTGCAAAAGGCTTGATTCTCTATCCGGCAGTCGGCGGTCTGGACGGGGTGGCTGGCGATGCCATTATCATCGCTCCGCCTCTGACGATTGAACGTGCAGAGCTTGATCAGCTGCTGGCCATCGTAGCAGATGTCCTGGCAGAAATCGAATCGGAATTGGCGAAAGAAGGACTGAGAGTCTGAAGAAAGGAGTAGGCATATGACAAGAACAGTCGATCCGTTCAATAAGGTTGTTACCATCGAAGAAGCAATGAGTCATTTCCATTCAGGGATGAGTATTTTGGTCGGGGGCTTCGGCGGTGTGGGCAATCCGCCTACGCTGATCCAAGCGATGCTGGATGAAGGAATCAGCGAGCTGACGATCATCAGCAACGATACCGCTTTTCCTCATATAGGCGTCGGAAAGCTCGTCACGGAGAAGCGAGTAAAGAAAGTGATCGCCTCGCACATTGGCTCCAATCCGCGGGCAGGGGAACAGATGACAGCAGGGGAATTGGAAGTGGAATTTTGCCCCCAAGGCATTCTGGCGGAGCGGGTACGGGCAGGAGGTGTCGGACTGGGCGGGATTCTCTCTGACATCGGTATCGGGACAATCGCGGAAAAAGGGAAGGAAAAGATCCGGATCGGTGACCGCGAGTATTTGTTGGAAACACCGCTGACTGCTGAGGTCGCCATCGTCCATGCGAAAAAGGCGGATCGGTTCGGGAATCTCGTGTATGACACGAGCGCGCGTAATTTCAATCCGCTGGTTGCAATGGCGGGTGAGGTGACGATCGTCGAGGCAGACGAGATCGTCGAGGTTGGCGAGCTGTCGCCAGAGGAGATTGTGACACCTGGCGTATTCGTAGACTTGATCGTGCAAAGCGAGGGGGTGAATTGGCGATGGGCGTGGGAGAAGTAAAACAAGCGGAAGGTTACAGGGAGCGAATCGCGCGCAGGGCCGCGCAAGAGGTGGAAAACGGCATGATCATCAACCTGGGGATCGGTATTCCGACGTTGGTGGCGGATTACATTCCTGCGGAGAAAAAAGTGTTCTTTCATGCGGAAAACGGGATTCTTGGCACGGGTCCGAGTCCGGCTCCGGGGGAGGAAAATCCGATGCTGTGCAATGCAGGCGGATTTCCGGTGACCCTGCAAACGGGAGCCTCCTTTTTTGACAGCGCCACTGCATTTGCCATCATCCGCCGAGGCTTGCTCGACATGACCATATTGGGAGCGCTAGAGGTTAGCGAGCGTGGCGACATTGCCAATTGGATCGTCCCGGGAAAACGGGTGCCGGGGATGGGGGGAGCGATGGAATTGGCGCAAAAAGCGAAAAAAGTCATGGTGCTGACCACTCATCTGGATAAGCATGGTCGCTCCAAAATCGTGCAAAGCTGCAATCTGCCATTAACCGCAACGGAGGCAGCTGATCTGGTCATCACCGACATGGCCGTCATGGAAGTGAAGGAGGATGGCCTGTATCTGCGTGAGGTAATGGCACCATACACCGTAGCAGAGGTCATTGGGGCGACGGAAGCACAGTTGAAAATCGAAGGCGATGTAAAGACATTTACCTGAAAGGGGGAGTTCTCTTGACAGAGCAACTGATTCATCCTTGGCAAGAGCGGATTCGTGCGCAGATCGCTCAGGAGCGTGGAGCCACAGTGACCCTGCTGCAGGAGTGGGTGCGAGAACGAAGCGTACAAGGCGAGGAGCGATCCATCCAGGAAAAAATCGCAGCGCACCTGACTGCGATGGGACTGGAGGTGGATATGTGGGTCATGGGAGGAGAAGAACTGCTGAACCATCCCTACTTTGTCTCTCCTCGTGATGATTTTGCCCAGAGTCCCAATGTTGTCGGCATATGGAAAGGGACTGGCGGCGGGCGTTCGATGATTTTGAATGGGCATGTGGACGTGGTCCCTGCGGGGGATGAGAAACAGTGGGAGGCTTCCCCCTTTAGCGGAGCCGTAATCGACGGCAAGCTGTATGGCCGCGGTGCCACGGACATGAAAGGCGGTAACATGGCCGCCATGTTGGCGATCGAAACCTTGCAAGCATTAGGGGTGAGGTTAAAAGGCGATGTGATCTTTCAAAGCGTGGTCGAAGAAGAAAGCGGAGGAGCAGGCACTTTATCGACGATCCTGCGCGGCTACCGAGCCGATGCCGCAATAGTCCCAGAGCCCACCAATCTGAAAATATTCCCCAAGCAGCAAGGCTCTATGTGGTTTCGCCTGCGGGTAAAAGGGCGCTCGGCCCATGGCGGCACTCGCTATGAAGGCGTCAGCGCCATCGAGAAGAGCATGATCGTCGTGAAGGCCATTGGCGAACTGGAGAAAAGGCGCAACGAGCGCATCACCGATCCTTTGTATGAAAAGCTGCCGATCCCGATCCCGATCAATATCGGCGTGATCGAGGGCGGTAAATGGCCATCCTCGGTTGCCGATCTCGTGACGCTAGAGGGACGTATGGGGGTAGCGCCGGGCGAAGAGATGGAGAGCGCCAAGGCAGAGATGGAAACAGCCTTGTTGCAGCTGGCCGAGCAGGATCCTTGGTTTGCCGAGCAACCTGTCGAGCTGGAATGGTACGGAGCGAGATGGGTGCCAGGCGAGGTAAGCGAGGAGCATCCGTTGATGGAATTGTTGACAGACGCGTATCGTACGGTATGTGGTACGGACCCGATCATTGAAGCCTCTCCTTGGGGAACCGATGGCGGACTGTTAACCAAGCTGGCAGACACTCCAGCGATCGTGTTCGGACCGGGTGTGACGCAGGTAGCTCATTATCCGAACGAATATATCGAGCTGGAAGCGATTTTCCAATGCGCGGAAATACTCGCACTCACTTTGATCGAATGGTGTGGATTATCAGAAGAGGGGGAACAGTAAATGAGCCAATTGCAAACCAAATTCATCCAGATACATACGGAGCTGCCGGGACCGATTGCAAAAGAGCTATTAGCGAAAAAAGAGACCAACGTTCCACGCGGACCTTTTAACACGTCGCCTACGTTTGTCGCCAAGGCGGAAGGGGCCATCCTCACTGATGTGGACGGCAACACGTTCATCGATTTTGCCGGAGCGATCGGCACGATGAACGCCGGACACCGTCCCGAAGCGGTAGTCGCAGCCTTGAAAGAGCAGCTTGATCAATACATTCATACTTGCTTCAACGTCATGATGTATGAACCCTACGTAAAATTGGCGGAAAAGCTGAACGAGATCACCCCGGGAACACATGCGAAGAAGACCTTTTTCCTCAACAGCGGGGCGGAAGCGGTGGAAAATGCCATCAAGATCGCGCGAAAATATACGGGGCGAAAAGCGATCATTTCCTTTGAACGCGGCTATCATGGACGGACGCTGCTGGCCATGAGCTTGACGAGCAAGGTGAAGCCGTACAAATATCAATTCGGTCCTTTTGCGCCTGAGATCTACAAGATGAACTACCCGTATTATTATCGGGCTCCGTATGCCATGACACCGGGAGAAACCGATGCGGAAGCTTTGCGCCGCTTCGAAGACTTTTTCCTGGGCGAGGTTGCCCCCGAGGAGGTAGCTGCCATTATCATGGAGCCTGTTCAAGGCGAAGGAGGCTTTGTCGCTCCTTCCAAGCAGTTTGTGCAAGGAGTGAAAGCCATCTGCGAAAAGCACGGCATTCTGCTGATTGCAGACGAGGTGCAAACCGGCTTTGGACGCACCGGAAAGATGTTTGCCATGGAGCATTTTGATGTTGTTCCCGATCTGGTGGTCATGTCCAAATCCATTGCAGCGGGATTACCCATCAGCGCCGTGACAGGGCGTGCGGAAATCATGGATGCGCCTGCTCCGGGAGAAATCGGCGGCACCTACAGCGGCAGCCCGCTTGGCTGTGTGGCTGCACTGGCCGTGATCGACATGATGGAGCAGGATCGTTTGTGCGAACGGGCGCAAATCATCGGAGAAAAAATCCTCTCGCGGTTTCAAAGCTTCCGCGACCGCTTTCATCAAGTTGGCGATGCCCGGGGCTTGGGCGCTATGTGCGCAATCGAGATCGTAAAAGATAAGGCGGGCAAGGAGCCAGACAAAGAGCTGACGGGCAAGATCGTGCAGGCGTGCAATCACCGGGGACTGGTTGTCCTATCCGCAGGGCTATACAGCAACGTGATCCGCGTCCTTTCTCCGCTGGTGATCACCGACGAACAGTTGGAAGAAGGATTACTGGTGATGGAAAGCGTATTGGAAGAGTTGTGCACCCCCAATTCGTAACAGAGAGGGAGAGGGTTATGAAAAAAAAGTTTTATCTGGCCGGTGAGTGGGTGGAAGGCAGTCGATACACACAGTTGAGCTCCCCTTACAGCGGTGAAGTGATTGCAGAGGTGCCGCTTGCGGATCAGGAAGTGGTGGAACGAGCGATCGCAGCCGCTCAGGATGCATTTCTAGTCATGCGAAAAATGCCCGCTTATCAAAGGGCAGCCATATTGGAGAAAATCGCCCGTTTGTTTGATGAACGTCTGGAGGAAGCCGCACGCATCATCGCGTTGGAGGCAGGCAAGCCGATCAAGACAGCGCGCGGCGAAGTGATTCGCACGATCCAGACTTACAAATTTGCGGCAGAAGAAGCCAAGCGTATTCATGGTGAAACGATTCCGCTGGACGCTGCCATTGGCGGCGAAGGCAGGCTTGCTTATACAGTACGGGAACCGCTCGGTGTGATCGGGGCGATTACTCCGTTCAATTTTCCGATGAATCTGGTGGCCCATAAAGTGGGACCGGCGATTGCAGCCGGGAACGCCATCGTGCTGAAGCCTGCTTCACAAACGCCGTTGTCTTCCCTGTTTTTAGCCGAAATCGCGGCGGAAGCGGGATTGCCGGCCGGGGCACTGAACGTGATCACCGGAAGCGGCAGCACCATTGGAGATCAATTGGTTACAGATCCTCGCATCAAAGCGATCACGTTTACAGGCAGCCCAGCAGTCGGCATAGGGATCCGCAACCGGGCCGGCCTGAAGCGCGTGACGCTTGAACTGGGTTCCAATTCCGCGGTGATCGTGGACCGGGATGTGAATCTGGAGGAAGTGATCCCGCGCTGTATTTTCGGAGCGTTTGCCTATTCGGGGCAGGTGTGCATCTCGGTACAGCGTATTTACGTACATCAGGACAGCTACCCGGCATTTTTGGAAAGCTTTATCCGGGAAACGAAAAAACTGCGCGGCGGTGACCCATTGCAGGAAGATAGCGATTATTCGGCAATGATCACACCACAGGAAACAGAGCGCGCATTGAGCTGGATAGAAGAAGCTAAAGAACGCGGCGCCCGTGTCGAATGCGGTGGGGAAGTCGTTGGCCGCATGCTGCAGCCGACCGTGCTTACCGGAGTTCCGGTGGATGCCAAGGTTTCCTGCCAGGAGGTATTCGGCCCCGTTGTCCTGATCAATCCAGTCGAATCGATTGAAGAAGCGATTGGCCTTGTAAATGATTCGCGCTTCGGTTTGCAAGCAGGGATTTATACAAACAATCTGGCAACCGCATTGCAAGCTGCAGACGACCTACACGTAGGCGGTGTTATGGTCAACGATGTTCCTACCTTCCGTGTCGATCATATGCCCTATGGCGGCGTAAAGGAAAGCGGAATGGGCAGGGAAGGCATCAAGTATGCGATTGAAGAAATGACCGAGTTAAAGCTGGTAGCCATCAAACGTTAAGGGGCAATGAAGCGGGGCCTGAAAAGCAACCAGGCCCCATGCCCTTCATAAATTTCTCGCGTAAAACGCTTGCAAACGGCAAAAGGATTATGCTATATTACTACTTGTCGAAAATATACGGAGGGATACCGAAGTGGTCATAACGGGGCGGTCTTGAAAACCGTTAGGGTGCAAGCCCACGGGGGTTCGAATCCCTCTCCCTCCGCCATATATATCTTGAAATCAAAACCGTTGGGAGGCCCAACGGTTTTTTTGTGCAAATTTGGCCCCGCCAAAGGCTTGGCGAAGCCAAATTTGCTTATTTCCCGGATGCTGCGATTATAAAATCGTGGTCTGAGTCTTTTGGATATCAGGAGCATCTCCTTCTTTGGTTTTCTTTTCTCGCAAAAAGGGGAGTAAGGAAAGCAATCCGAGTATAGCTAGCAACGCGCCGACCCACAACGGCGATTGTAGGCCTAACCCGGTATCAATCGCAAATCCACCCATAGCAGAGCCGACGACGACACCGAGACTTATGACGGAGCCATGGACGGTGGTAACAAGAGATCCGGTATTTGCTATACGCGTCACTCTCGTTGTCATGGCAGGATTCATTGGCACACCCACTAAACCGACGAGTATGACCCCGATCATAGAAACCAACTTGTTGTGGGGAAAGAGGCCAAACAAGGTCAAAGAAACAAACAAGAGGATAAGCCCTATCGTCATGATTGGCATGCTATACTGATCCGCGAGCCTCCCCGTGATGATATTCCCAATCACTGTAGCCACACCGTAAATGGCCAAGAGGAGGGGAACCATTGATGAGTGGAATCCAGTCAATTCGGTCAATATCGGTGAAAAGTAGCTGAAAGCTGCAAATGTAGCGCCAATGATCAGCATGCTTGTCGCGTATGCAGCCCATAGCTCACTATTGCGGAAGGACGACAATTCATCCCGTATGCGGACTGACTCCGGCTGATGCGCCGAAGGAATGACAAAGTGCCCCAAGACCCCGGAACCGAGAACCAGGACAACGACTGCCCAGAAGCTCGCTCTCCATCCGAAATACTGGTCGAACACCATCGCCGCGGGTAGACCGATTGCAGTAGCGACCATCAAACCGCCGAGGACTACGGAAGCTGCCCGCCCCAGAGACTCAGCGCTGACAAGGGTAAAACAAATTGCAAGCGATACGCCAAAGCAAGCAGCCGAGGAAATGCCGGTGATCAGCCGCGCCACCATCATCCATTCGTAGCTGGAGGCAAGAGCGCCAATTGTCTGGCCAACCAGAAAGATGAAGGCAAGGGTAAGAAACGCTTGTTTGCGCGGGACCTTCAATAAGCAGATCGTCAGCAGTGGACCACCGACAATCATTCCAGCAGCGTATGCAGATATGAGGTATCCAATGGCTGCGATGGACACGTTAAACTCTTTTGATAGGGAAGTCATCATCCCGGCCACCATAAACTCTGAGGTGGTCATGGAAAAAATCATAAGCCCTAATACATAAACAGCTATAGGCAATGTTAATCTCTCCTCATCCATTCAGTTATATTTTGTAATGATCAGTACAAAAAAGGGCGCAAATTGCCCGCGAGCAATCTGCAGGCATCCAGCCTCGAAAAATGGTCGTGAACGCTACATTACAATGCGGCTAACGTACCTTCCACAACATCTTCCAATACTTTACGGTCCTCAACGACCTTGCCAAGGACGCGCAGGCCGTAATAGCTGCTCAAAAAAGAGCGGGCGAGCACAATTGCGGGGCGTTTGGATGAAATTTCACCTGAGCGTTGACCTGAAGCGATCAGCTGGCTCAGCGCTTTTTCGAGGCGTCCGATATGACCGCTAACCAAGCTTGCAACTACCGGGTCTTTTCCACCACGCTCGATGGCAGCATTTATAGCCAGACAGCCGCGCCGTTCCTCCCCATTGAAATCTTGATCAATGGCCCACTCCATCAGTGAGCGCAATCTGTCTTTGACAGGTCCGGGCTGTTCCAAAATGTCAACCTGTCCTTCGATCCCGAGTTCCTGGTAACGTTTTAACGCTTTCTCGTAGAGTGCGTGTTTGCTGCCAAAAGCATTGTACAGACTTCCCTTGCCAAGCCCCGTATGTTCGCATAGTTTCTCGGCGGAACTTCCCTCGTAGCCATGTTCCCAGAATACCTCCATGGCAGCGTCGATCACGGTTGTATCTTTAAATTCACGAGGTCTGGCACTCATGTACGTTTCACCCCTTCACAAAACGAATTATTTCACCTTATTATTGGGAACTAACACCATTATAGAAATTTTGTAACGATCGGTCAAATATTAAATTCTCCTCGACTTTCCAGTGTATCCAGTTATCGAACTTGAATCTGCCTACAATATATAGTAGATTAGGAACTGTTGTTAGTTTTTGAAAAGGAGAGATGAGAACACATGTGGAAAAAAATGACCGCACTGGTCTTGACACTCGCTTTGATGCCTGCAGCCGCTTTTGCAGCACCAGCTCAGAAAGCCGAGATTAAAGTAGCGTACAATCAAAAAGCGATTCAATTCCCAGACCAAAAACCTGTGATTTTAAATAGCCGTACTCTGGTGCCGATCCGTCCAATTGCGGAAAGCTTGGGATTCACAGTCGGTTGGAATGAAAAAACTCGCACCGTGACCATCAATAAAGGCACCAGCAATGTGAGCCTGGTGGTGAGCCAAAAAATTGCAAAACGCAACGGCGAGACCATCACATTGGATGTACCTGCGCAAATCCTGAACCAACGTACTGTCGTTCCTGTTCGTTTTATCGCGGAAGCGTTGAACTATAAAGTGGATTGGGAACAAGCGTCGCAAACCGTAAAAATTTCGGACAACCCAGTCGCACAGACTCCAGCGACTCAGCAGCCACAAGAACAAACAAACACACAGCCTGCTGCTGAACCAGTAAACAAAGCGGCTTTGATCGATGAAGATTCGATCATGGCGACTTCTTTCAATATTGTTGGTGTGGTCGGTGCTTACCACATTGAAGGTACTGTTTCCGATGAAACCGACAAAGTGACGGTTGAATTCGATGGAAAAACGTATGAAGTTAACCTGAATGATGATGGTGAGTTTGAATTGGATCTGAATGGAGACCCGGACATCGAAGATTTCACCATCAAAGCGGTAGCGGATGGTGCGGAGGATGTATTCTCGGGCACTTTCGAAGTTCGTGACTAATTCCCAGAAAACCAAACATTAACTCGTGTAAATTCACCTCCGGAAGCCAAGCTATTGGTAGAAGGAGGTGTTTTCATGAAAACATCCATTACCGGACTGGTTGCGCTAGCCATAACCGTAACGCTGACAGGGTGCTCCTCAACGCCTGACAAAGAACGAGTGTCGGAACAGCCGGAAAGAGGAGGAAAAGTAACCCAGTACTACGACTCTTTGGGCACGAAGGTATTTGGGAATCGGTATCGAGACATGGGACCGGCACAGATGTATTTGCAGGTAAATCGAGAGCGGAAAGAGCCGCAGCTGATCAAAACCATGGAGCGACGCGTAGAGGAAATGCGCGGCGTTGCAGACGTAAAGGTCATCTCCTACATGGACAGCCTGGTATTTGCTGTTCTGCCGAGCAACGCTCCGAAGCGGGATCTCATGAACACACGCGTCGATACCGAATCTACGCCTATCGAGCCAAACGATGCGGTGAAAAACAGCCCGGATGGGTTGCACAACCAGGTGGTGAATGAGATCCGCCAATACTTGCAAGCCCAGTCTGGCTACAATATTCTCTGGGTGACTACCAACCCGGCTATTTACCATCGGGTGGCGGAGGTTCATGAACGGATCAAGAACGGGGAAACGGTAAGCGATACGGATTTGAAAGCTTTGCTAAATGATATTGGTTATACAACCAAGGGCTATAATCTCACCAGTTGATCGAGAAATGTCCACCTTGGCCGGAAAACGGCAAGTGTGGGCATTATTTTTTTGCTTGACGGATGGTGTCGAGAGGATTACACTATTTTTTGTACTGACCAGTCAGTTTAAGTTGGAAAGGCGGAGATGCAGTTGGCAGCATCGAAAAAAGACCAGATTTCCAAGGGCGCATTAGTAGCGTTCTCGCGGAATGGATATAGTGAAACCACAATGGATACGATTGCCGAAACGGCCAATGTCGCTAAGGGGACTCTCTATTACCACTTTAAAACCAAAGAAGAGCTGTTTGTGTACGTCAATCAAAAGGGAGTGGAGATGCTGATCGCATCTGTTACAGAAGCGATTCTCGATCAGAGCATCAGCATAACCGAACGCATCTTTCACGTACTGGATGAGCATCTTCGCTTTTTCGCCGACAATCGGGAGCTGTGCATGCTTCTGCTAAGCATTTCCGGTGATAGTCAGCGGGATCGCCTGATCGGGACCTTGCTTACCGACTATTTCCAAATGATGGAATCATTCTTCACCGAGCTACAGCAGCAAGGTCGTTTGCAGGCAGATTTGGAAGTAAGAACGGTAGTCTCTTCCTTGTTTGGCATGGTGGGCATGACCGTCTTGCGGAAAATGTTTCGCGAAGAGCCCGTTTATACCGACGAAACAAGACATACCTTGCTCATATTGTGCGCTAGAGCGCTGGGGATAAACATTGATAAAGGAGTGGAACATCATGAATAAACGTTCGTGGGTAGGAATCGGAGGCTTTTTGATCAGCATTGCGCTTGTGGGTGGCTATTTGCTGATGCCGGGTACCAACAGCGCCGCGCTGGTTGCAGAACAGCGAGCGGGAGTTGTCGAAGGTACCGAGGTTGATCTCGCCTTTAAAACAGGCGGTTCGATCGCAGAGATCCTCGTCAAAGAAGGGGATACGGTCAAGGCCGGACAACTGATCGCCACCTTGAATAATGAAGAACTCCTGGCAAAAAAGGAACAGGCTCTGGCTGCTTATCAATTGGCCCAAGCGAAGTGGGAGCAGGCGAAAAAAGGGGTAGGAGTGACGGATGATTCCAGCAAAGCCCAGATCGAGCAAGCACAGGCAGCGGTACAAGCTGCAAAAGCACAATACGAAGCGAACATTAACGGGGCTCGTCCTGAGGAGATTACTCAGCTGAAAGCAAAGCTGACTGCTGCCAAAACGGCAAAAGAAGTCGCCCAGCTGCAATTAACGAGGACCAATCAGCTGTTTGCGGAGGGTGCAGTGCCTAAGACAAAGGTGGAAGAAGCGCAAATGCAATTTGACAAAGCAGCAGCGGAGTACTCTGCAGCTGAAGAACAGCTCCGCATGGCCCAATCCGGCTCACGCAAGGAAGCGGTTGATGCAGCAAAAGCGCAATGGCAGCAAGCAGAAGCCGCTTACCAACAAGCCGTAGCCGGTAAAGGACAAGTGGGTCTTCGTGAGTTGGATGTGCAGCAGGCAGCAGCGGGTGTACAGCAAGCGAAAGGGGCCTTGGAGGAGATCGAAGCTTATTTGAACAACACCAAGCTTACTGCCCCGGTGGATGGTGTCATCAAATCGGTTGCCGTCCAAAAAGGCGAGCTGGTGGCGCAAGGATTTACCGTTGCGACGATTCAAGCCCAAGAGGACAATTTCGTGAAGTTCTATCTGGAAGAAGATAAGATCGGCGCGGTCAAAACGGGCGATAAAGCGACACTTTACGTTCCAGCATTGAAAAAGGACGTAGAGGGAACCGTATCGTTGGTTGCGCCAGCTGCAGACTTTGCCGTGAAAAAAGCAACGCAAGAGCTGGGTGATCGTGATCTTCGTGCGTTCCAGGTGAAGATCAGCTTGAATGATAAGGATATCCGACCAGGTTATACGGTGGAATGGAATCTTGAAGGAGCGGGTAGCCGTGAATAAGACCGCACAGCTTTTTGGGCAGGAGTGGCGCTCGATTTTTCAGAACCGGACTCTCGTCTCCATCATGCTGTTGGTACCTTTTCTGTACTTTTCCTTATTTGGCTTCCTGTATGAGGAAAAGAAAATTACGGATGTTCCAACTGTGGTGGTAGATAGCGATCAGACCGAGCTCAGCCGGGAACTGATACGCGCATTTGATATTGACCAGTCGTTCGCTGTACAAACGATTGTCGGCTCCGAAACCGAAGCGATGCAGCTGATCGATCAAGGTCAAGCGCAGGTAGCCGTTCTCGTACCGGACGGGTTAACGAAAAAGGTGAAGGCGGGGCAGCAGGCAGAAGTGTTGACCGTGATTGACGGCAGCAACATGATGATCTCCAATACCGTCGTGCGCGCAGCCAGTACGATTGTGAAGACGGTATCGGCCGGCGTGACCCTGAAAAAGTTGGAGGCAAAAGGCGCGTGGGGAGAAACCGGAGAAAGCATGTTTACGGGCATCGACTATCGTTACCGCGTCCTGTACAACCCTACTTTTAGCTACTTGTCGTTCATGGTATTCGGACTGGGTGGTACTGTTTTGCAGCAAACGCTCTTTTTAGGCATCGCGTTGGCGATCACCCGCGAAAAGGAGCAGGGAACCTGGAAGCAGACCGTGTCCCAGCATTCTTTCCTGCAGCTTTTGGCAGGAAAAGCAGGACCGTATTTGCTGATCTCCACCTTTACACTGGTAGGCACCTACGCGATTTTACTGAAAGGCTTTGGCGTTCCCTACTACGGCAATCTGCTGCATTTTCTCATGATCGGGACGGCCTTTAACATTGCCGTGCTGGCGATTGGCTTTGCCATTTCCTGCTACGCGAAGAGTCAGCTTCAGGCGACGCAAACCGCTATGATGATCGCCGTGCCGTCCTTTATGCTCTCGGGCTTTACATGGCCGTTGACCGCGATGCCAGCAGGAGTTGCCGCGATCGGAAAGTCTCTGCCGTTAACCTATTTCCTGCATGGCACTCGGGAGATTTTGTCGAAAGGACACGGATTGTCTTACTTGACACATGACTTTACGGTGCTACTCTTGATGACCTTGGTTGGGCTGTTTATCGCGTACGTCACTTATCTGCGGGCAACCGCGAAAAACAGCATTATTACCGCCGAACAATCGGGAATCGTGTAAAAAGAAATTCCTTGAGTCTCTCCGCGGGTTTTCATAAAATGGGAGAAAGCATACGACCATTTATGCCGAGGAGGTTCATATGTCCGAGACACACTTGAAGCAGTTGTGTGAAACTACTTACAACAAGCTGAAAAAAGTGAGTATGGAAGTGGAGCGCTTTCTGAATCAGGTAACCTTAGCACAGTTAGTCGAACAGTCTGGTGATCCCGAAGAGTATGCTGACTATTATCGTTCTTTTCTTTCCGATTTGCGCCATCTGCTCGTCTATTCGGAAAATGCTTATGAAAAGCTGGGAGCCGCACTACGGCGGGCGCGCTTTGACGAGAACTTGGCGGAAGAGCTGTTGTATCAGGTCTATCATAGCTGCATTAACGGCTTCTACTACCCAAAAGGCGAAGGCTACGATGAAGACGGGCGCCGCTCCTATACGGGCGAAGATGTGATTATCTTTCGCAAGCAGGTGACGGCGGAGCTAGCCAAATTGGTTCTCGGCCTGTCGAAGGTTTTTGAACAGCTGCGTGACGAGCTGCACTATTATGAAACAGATTATCTTGCGAAAAAGAGGCATTCGCTCACAACGGCATAAGGAAATGAAGATACAAAGGGTAAGTGCAGGAAAAGGCACTTACCCTTTTTTGTAAGTAATGTACGCTCTAAAAAACGTTCGACTGCTGAAACAGCCGCGTGAGATGTTACACAGGCACTGGTGTGACAAACTGGGCGACGGTTTCCTCGACCTCACGAAGCATTTCGGACCGTTTTTGATCTGTAACCTCGCTCACCGCTGCAAAGTTTTTATGAACAACCCGGTCGCAGCCAATAAACGAGAGAACCCCATCGACAATCTGTTTCTTAATCAACGTGTCGAACCCGTCTTTTTTCATTTCTGCCTCAGATTCCCGCGTGCATGTAAAGACGATGGCCTGTTTCCCATGCATGAGACCGACCGGACCGTTTTCCTCATAGCGAAAGGCATAGCCATGGGTCAAGACGCGATCGAAATAGCCTTTTAAAATCGCAGGCTGTGACCACCACCAAATCGGATAGATCATCACCAGCAAATCCGCATCCGTCAGCAATTCCTGCTCTTCCCCGATATCGGAAGAAACGCTGCCGTTCTCCACTCTTTCCATGTCGTCAGGGGACAGCACAGGCTGGAAGTTCATTTTATACAAATCCCTGACGTTGTAGGAGATTCCAGCTTGCTCGAGGGCGGCTTTCGTGCGCACTAGCATTTCATGGGTAAAACTGTTTTCCCCTGGTTGGGCGAACAAAATGGTTGCTTTCATGGATAGAAACCTCCTGTGCGGATAGGTTACAAACCGAAGCGAAGGCGCAGCAAAAATTTATTCAGCAAACCGCCCAAGTCCTCTGGGGGTTGTTCTGTTTTGAACGGAGTCGTCGCATTTGTTTTGGCTTGTGTCAGTGCTGCGTTCACATTGATCATGCCGTATCCATAATATTTATCTTTCCCCTGTGAACCCAAATCTACCGCAGTCTTGCGCATGATTTTCATCACCGCATCAGGGGATAGGTGGGGATTCACCGAGCGGATCAACGCAGCCAGAGCGGAAACATGCGGGCATGCCATCGACGTGCCAGACAGGGCAGCGTAATCGCTGTAGATATAGGTGCTTGGGATATCCACACCAGGCGCAACCACATCGACATAGTCTCCAAAGTTGGAGAAGTCTGCGCGCTTGCGGTTGTGGTCGATTGCAGAAACCCCGAATACCTCCTTGTAGGCAGCCGGATAGCCGGGTTGATCGGTTGCGTCATTTCCAGTTGCCGCCACCAAGACGACGTTCTTCCCGTACGCATAGCGGCATGCATCCTGCAGAGCAGCCGAAGAGGTATAGTTTCCGACGCTCAGATTGATGACATCTGCACCATGGTCGGTTGCCCAGCGGATCCCTTGGGCGATGTCAAAGGCCGTACCGGAGCCGTCCGCACCGATCGCTTTGATCGGCATGAGCTTGCTGTTCCAGGTCATACCGGCGATCCCGTCGCCATTATTGGAACGAGCGGCGATGACTCCAGCGACGTGCGTGCCGTGTCCATTGTCATCCATGGGGTAATCCGTGTCTTCGATGACGTTGTAGCCTTTTGTCAATCTGCCTTGGAACTCGGGATGGTCGAGATCAATGCCGGTATCCACGACAGCCACAGTGACATTCTTGCTGCCGGTGCTTTGCTCCCAGCTGCGTTCCATATCGATCATCGGCAGGTTCCATTGGTAGCGGGTGTACAATAGGTCGTTGGGGCGACGGTTTGGCAGCAGCAGATAGTTGGGCTCCGCATAAATGGAGTCGGGATGCTCCGCAAACATTTTCATCAGCTGCTGGGTGCTCAGTGAATTCGACTTGATGATCATGGAATTGCCGTAGTCCCGCTTGATCTTGGCATCTGCTTTTTTCAGCATGGCCTCAATCTTTTCGGGCGTAGGTCGCGGCGAAAAACGCACCACCACCTCATGCTCCACAAAATGGCTGCGGTCCTTTTTATTATGGTAAATCTCCTTGATGTGCGGCTTACGCTCGATATCGCGCCGTATATCTTTGACCTGCTCAATATAGTTGATGCGGGGGACGCTCGAATCCACCGAAGTCACAGTCGGATGGGGCTCCCGCATCTCTTGCCGGTGATAACGTTGAACGGGTATCACAACGAGACCGACTAACAGGGCAGCGGTCAAGATCGCAGTAACCTTGTGCATAAACATCACCACTCCCTACATGCTGATTACGCTTATCCTGCTGCAAGGGGAAGATGTTTATGACGGTAAAAAGTTGAAAGAGAAAAACCCGGCATATGGCTATGCCGGGGGAACAAATGATAAAAACGGTTTAAAACACGGCTTTTTCGGTTTGGCTGTCAAACACATGGCACTTGGAGAGATCCATGCCGAGCGTCACATTCATTTTCGGCTTCAAGCCTTCACGGGCATCGACGCGGGCGATCATCTCGGTGTTGCCGATATTGTTGAAATACACATACAATTCCGAGCCCATGTTTTCCACGACGTCCACTTCTGCTTGGATCGTGCTCTTGAACGGATTGGCTTCGATAAATTGATTGTCGCTGTAAATGTCTTCAGGACGAATGCCAAAGGTGACATCTTTGCCGACATATTCCTGCTGACGGAGCACCTTCGCCTTATCCTCGGGGAACTGGATCTGAAAACCGGCGGTCTCGAAAAGCACCTGACCTGCTTCTTCGCGCACTTTTCCTTTGATAAAGTTCATGCCAGGCGAGCCGATAAAGCTGGCGACAAATTGATTGACAGGATGATTGTAAATCTCGGTAGGAGTCGCTACCTGTTGGATCAAGCCGTCTTTCATGACGACGATCCGGTCGCCCATCGTCATCGCTTCCGTTTGATCGTGAGTGACATAAATGAAAGTGGTTTCCAAACGCTGGTGGAGCTTGGAGATTTCGGTGCGCATCTGGACGCGCAATTTCGCATCCAGGTTAGAAAGCGGTTCATCCATCAGGAAAACTTGCGGTTCACGCACAATCGCGCGTCCAAGAGCCACACGCTGGCGCTGACCGCCTGAGAGCGCTTTCGGTTTCCGGTCAAGCAAATGGGCGATATCGAGGGTGCGAGCGGCTTCCTGAATCCGTTTGTCGATCTCCGCCTTGGAAAACTTGCGCAGCTTCAAACCAAACGCCATATTTTCGTATACGTTCATATGCGGGTAGAGGGCATAGCTCTGGAATACCATGGCGATATCGCGGTCCTTTGGCGCAACATCATTGACGCGTCGATCGCCAATATACAAATCGCCTTCCGAAATTTCCTCAAGTCCGGCAATCATCCGCAGCGTCGTGGATTTTCCACAGCCCGATGGACCGACCAAGACAATAAATTCACGATCCTCAATGTCCAGGTGAAAGTCGTTAACCGCCGTCACGTTATTTCCATAGCGTTTGAAAATATGATTCAATTGCACTCTTGCCATCTGATTTCCTCCCATTCCCATATTCTTGTTTTCCAGTCTAATCCATCTGGAAGAAAGGGAGTATGGCGATATTGTACAAAAGATTTAGGTAATTTGCCGAAAAAGCATGGCAAGACGTAAAAAGACTGCATCGGAAAACTCGCGAGGATCCAGGCCGGTCTTTTCTTTAAGCTTATCCAGCCTGTACAACAGCGTGTTGCGATGGAGGAAAAGGGCGCGTGCGGTCTCGCTGACATTCAGCTGGTTGGAAAAGAGCGCGTGCAATACCTCCTGCTGCTCGTCGGATAATGAAAGCTGCGGTCCAAGTGTGTGGTGAAGCTGCTCACGCAAGGCGGCGGGCAGGGAATAGGCCCATTTCTCCAAGGGGAACTGCCAATCGGCGGCAACCATCTCTTTTGGGCGATACAGCTGCACGCTCCGCAGAGTGTCCAGCCCACTCTTTACGGCGATGGGGAGTTGTGATGGAGCTTCAATCGGCAGGGTGATTCCTACCCGGATCATCTCCATTGTTTCGGCGACCAGAAGCTCATGCAGCGTATAACCCCAATGAAGCCACAGCCCTTTCTCTTCGCCTTGCCAGCCATCCACCTCGGGGAGGGCAGAGGCAGGGACCAGCAGCAAGAAAAAAGCGGGAGACAGAGGGAGCAGCATGGGAGCCGGAGAGGAAGGAAAAAACTGCTGCAAGAGCTGCTGCCACTGCTCCACATCGGCAGGGCGGTTGGCATGCAGACGTTCGATCAGAAAGCAAGCCCGAGGCTCCCGCCATTGCCACTTGGCTTCCAAAGAGGCAGGAATGGGCTCAAGGCGCTGGTCAAGCACGGAGGAAAGCCAGCTTGTGGCCAGCTCGGTTGCCGTTTGTTCTACAGGAAACGACGGAGCCAGCAAGAGAGAGAGCAAGGCTCTAGCTTCCTGTGACCAATCCGCGGATGTGATCGATATGTACCATATATGACCTTGATGCAGGGTATGGCGCACTACTTCACCTTTGTTTTGTTCGACTGCAGCGCGGGCTCGCTCCCACTCGGATGACGGGCAATGATCGAGCTGGATTGCAAGTCCTGTGGCTTGCTGAATGCGCTCCACAATTTTTTCCCATTGGTCCATCGCAGTTTCTCCTTATGCTTGCAAATTCCATAAAAAAGAGAAACGAGCATAATCGG
The DNA here is from genome assembly GCF_004521915.1 of Brevibacillus migulae. GTDB lineage: Bacteria > Bacillota > Bacilli > Brevibacillales > Brevibacillaceae > Brevibacillus_F > Brevibacillus_F migulae. Next base: position 26,736 of record NZ_SDKD01000002.1, read on the forward strand.
GATATGCATCGTTTCTCTCATTATAGCTTATTCTAAGGCTAGGGTGGGAGCAGCTTCTGCCGCCATCAGCTGCTGCAGCTGGGAAGCTTGGTGCTGCGGCAATTCCTGAGGCTGAAGCGTATGCAGGGTGATCTCCGGGCGCGAGCGCAGTCGGATGTTTACGCCTGTCTGTCCAAGACCTTCACTGATATAGAAAGGACGGCCATCCTGGAAATGGAGTCCTTTGATAATATTCATCCGTGCCAGTTTGCCCATTTTCACCAGATGATACGGTTTTGGCCAGTGAATCTGGCCGCCGTGGAAGTGACCGCAAAGCAAATAGTCATAATCATATTTTTTCATGGTCAACACGAGGTTCGGGTCATGTGTCAAGATCAAACGCAGACCGTCATCCGAAACGGTGCGGTAGCTTTTTTCCACGTCGCTGTGACGTGTCCCGTAGTCATCAATCCCAATAATATGAAGCTTCTGACCATGGTGATCGACGGTAACCGTTTGATTGCACAACACTTGACAGCCGATTCGTTCCAATTCCGATTTCAGCAGGGCCAATTTGTTCGCGCCGAGCAGATAATCATGATTGCCGAACACAACATACGTACCCAGCTTCGGATTGATTTGCATCAAGCGTTCTACATAGCGAACAGCATGCGGTATATTTTTCACACGATCAAGCAGATCTCCTGTGATCGCAATCAGATCGATCGGTTGCTCTTTCATTTCTTTTACAATGTCATCGGGTTTTACTGAAAGGTTCTCCATATGCAGATCTGACAGGTGCAGGATGTGAAGGGGCTGTACGTCGTCCACGTTAACTCGCTCAGAGGATTTCAGCTTCAAAGGAACATGATTGATTTGTACATCGAAAGTATTCCGATATGCACGGAACAAAAAAACAGCGGCGAGTATCAACAGAATCGTCCAGATCATCTTTTCTATCACCTCGTCAATTCAATGATAGAGTTCATTATACTAGATTCATTCGACGAAATCGTAAGTAGTTATTGGGAGGAAGGCTTAATTTGTCAAAAATTGAAAAAGTCATTTATAAAGAAAAGGAATTCGGCCGTAAATGAAGAAATATTATGAAAGTTAGAGAAGAAAAACGTGATGGCGAGGAGTGTGAACGTATGAAAGTGGAACTGGTCCCTGCAGTGGAAGGAAATCATAACCTCCAGAACTATGAAGAGGCATACAAAAGCTTCAACTGGGAGGATGTCGAAAAAGAATTCAGCTGGTATGAGACAGGTAAAGTCAATATGGCTTATGAGGCGATCGATCGTCACTTGCTGACCGATCGAAAAGATAAGGTGGCTTTGCTGTACAGCGATCCCAATCGGGAGGAATCGTATACCTTCGCCCAGTTGAGTGAGCTGTCCAACAAGTTTGGTAACGTGCTGCGGCAACGTGGGATTCAAAAAGGTGATCGTGTTTTTGTCTTCATGCCTCGTACGCCGGAGCTTTATGTAAGCGTTTTAGGAGCATTAAAAATCGGTGCCATCGTAGGGCCGTTGTTTGAAGCTTTCATGGAAGCGGCGGTACGCGATCGCTTGCAGGACAGTGAAGCCGTAGCGATTGTGACGACACCAAGCCTGCTTCCCCGTGTACCGGTTGCCGAGCTTCCAGCGCTCAAGCATGTGATTGTCGTGGGAGACAAGGCAGATTGGGCCGAAAATGAAGTCAACTTCCATCAAGAAATGGAGCAGGCTTCCGCCGACCTCGACATCGAATGGGTAGACAGGGAAGATGGCATGCTTTTGCATTACACCTCAGGGTCTACCGGAAAGCCAAAAGGTGTCCTGCATGTGCACAATGCCATGATTCAGCATTTGCAGACAGGGAAATGGGTCCTCGATTTCAAAGAGGATGATATATATTGGTGCAATGCCGACCCAGGCTGGGTGACAGGGACATCGTACGGAATTTTTTCTCCGTGGCTAAACGGAGTGACAAATGTCGTGCGCGGTGGCCGATTCAGCCCGGACGACTGGTACACCACCATTGCGAAAAACAAAGTAACCGTCTGGTACAGCTCGCCAACCGCACTGCGCATGCTGATGGGCGCAGGCGATGAAAGCGTGAAGAAGTATGATCTCTCCTCGCTGCGCCACCTGCTGAGCGTAGGTGAACCGCTGAATCCGGAAGTCGTGCATTGGGGTCTCAAGGTATACGGGCAGCGCATTCATGACACATGGTGGATGACAGAAACAGGCGGACACATGATCTGTAACTACAAATCCATGGACATCAAACCGGGTTCGATGGGCAAACCGTTCCCCGGCATCTACGCTGCCATCATCGATGACCAAGGGAACGAATTGCCGCCGAACCGCATGGGGAATCTGGCTGTTCGTACAGGCTGGCCGTCCATGATGCGTAAAATCTGGAATAACCCGGCGAAGTATCAGGAGTACTTCAGCATCCCGGGTTGGTATGTTTCCGGAGATTCCGCTTACATGGATGAAGACGGCTACTTCTGGTTCCAAGGTCGCATTGATGATGTCATCAATACGTCTGGCGAGCGGGTAGGACCATTCGAGGTTGAAAGCAAACTGGTCGAGCATCCTGCAGTAGCGGAAGCTGGCGTGATCGGGAAGCCTGACCCTGTACGCGGTGAGATCATCAAAGCCTTCATCGCGCTTCGCAGCGGATATGAACCAAGCGAGCAGTTGATGGAGGACATTCGGAAATTTGTGAAGGAAGGCCTGGCTGCACATGCCGCTCCTCGCGAAATCGAATTCCGTGACAAGCTGCCGAAAACACGCTCCGGGAAAATCATGCGCCGTGTGTTGAAAGCATGGGAGCTTGGATTGCCAACCGGAGACCTCTCTACGCTGGAAGATTAACCGAATTGTCATAAACGTCGGAAAAAGTGGCATAGCCTAAAGAAAAGGCTTGCCGCTTTTTTTGCGTTTTTCCATAATAAGGGTGGACGAGCTGACTTGTTACAGAGAGGAATGGAGAGGGGAACGATGCTTGACCGTTTGCTCGAAGTGAAAACGTTTTTTCTGAGTTTGCTTTTGGAAACCATTCCGTTCGTATTAATGGGGGTATTTTTCTCCGCGCTGCTCCAGACCTTCGTCACTCCTGAGCAGGTCAAACGCTGGACTCCCAAATCGGCTCTGATCGCCATCCCATTTGCCGGGGTTCTTGGCTGTCTGTTTCCGGTATGTGAATGCGGGATTGTTCCCGTTGTCCGCAGACTGCTTCAAAAAGGGATGCCCGTGCCAGTGGGTATCGTCTTTTTGCTAGCGGGACCGGTTGTCAATCCGGTCGTGCTCGCTTCCACCTATGTGGCTTTTCCGCGATTGCCGGAGATGGCGGTCAATAGGGCCGTGCTCGCCTTTTTGGTCGCTGTAACGGTGGGGATCATCTTATGGCTGACGATGCGCAAGTCACCGTTGAAGCACGGAGTGGATCGTGAGCTGCGCCATGAAGAAGAGCATGCGCGTCAGAATCAGGGGAAGCTATCGGCTACCTTTTCTCATGCGGTGGATGAATTTTTTGATATGGGCAAATATTTGCTGTTCGGTGCGTTGATCAGCTCGCTGATTCAAGTGTTTGTGGCAAGAGAGGCATTGCTCGAGATTGGACAGTCCCCATTAGCGTCCCACTTGGCCATGATGGGGATGGCGTATGTGTTTTCCTTGTGCTCCGAAGCGGACGCGTTTATTGCCGCTTCGTTTGCCGGTACGTTTACGGCAAGTTCGCTGCTTGCTTTTCTCGTGTATGGGCCCATGGTGGATCTGAAGAGCACCCTCATGCTGATGAGCACCTTTCGCTTTGCTTTTGTTTGCAGGCTGATCGCGCTCGTGACGGTTTTTGTGCTCGTCTATACCATTTTCCTGCCCTTGTAAAAGGAGGATGAACGATGAATGCTGCAAGCTTGAAACGACATTACTTTATCCGCAGCTATGTGCTGCTGGGCTTCTGCTTTCTTTTGGCTGATCTGGCCGCGACAGGAAAGCTGGGCTATTATTTGGCACCGCGCATGCATGCTTTGGCCTATGTCACATTGGCCATTTTGATCATTTTGACCGGTGCAAGCTTTCGCCAAGCGATCATGGGACCGACGCAGTACGTTTGTGATTGTGCGGATTCACATGGAGTGCCGCATGGATTCTGGAAGTCAGCAGTGATCTACTCCTTGTTTGTGCTGCCGCTGGCGATGAGCTTTTTTCTGCCAGATAAAATACTCGGCAGCGCTGTAGCGGAAAAAAGGGGCCTGACCCTGGCAGCGGGAGAGGTGAAAAGAGAGATTGCGCTGACGCAAGCAAATGCCAATGGCAGCAGCTCATCAGGAGGTCAAGGTCAAACAGAAGGACTTCCACCAACACCACCTGCTGTACAGTCAAAAGCCAGTTCAGCAGAGCTAGCGGGGAAAAAACCGAAGACGGAGGAAGACATCCGCCAGATGTTTGCCGAGCAGCAATTCGGCGATTTTTATACATCGCTCGCTGTCGGCTTTTACAAGCAGCCCGTCATTCAACTGGATGACAAGGTTTTCCTCGATGGCCTAACCACGTTGGAGTTGTATCCCAAGCAGTTTTCCGGAAAAAAACTGACCACCATGGGTTTTGTTTATCGGGAACAGGGAATGGCACAAAATCAGTTTGTCACTGCACGTTTTTCCGTCTCTTGCTGCACTGCCGATGCCGCCGTGTACGGGCTTTTGGTAGAAAGTGAGCAAGGAAGCAAGCTTGCCAAAGACAGCTGGGTGCAAGTGACGGGAACCTTGGAGAGCAGGACCGTCGATGACTATGACACGCTCGTGTTAAAGGCGGAGCAGGTCAAGCCGGTAAAAGCACCGAAGGATCCATACGTCTATTATTCCTTCGATACCCCGCAATAAAAAGAAGCACCCCCGTACAGAAAGGCCATTGCGTGAAGCCTGTACGGGGGTTATTGATGTGCGGATATAGTCGGCAATGATGGCAAGGGCAATAAGGCAGAAATACGAGTACCGGAGCCTTCGAGGCGTTCAATGGAGCATTGTCCCCCCAATTCCGCCGCTCTTTCTCTGATCGACACCAGCCCGATGCCTCCATTTTCTGAAGAGACAGGCACCGTCTGGATTCCTTTTCCGTTATCAGTGACGGTAATGCTGAGCATGGCAGGAGTAAGCAGTTCCAAATGGACGAGACAATGGGTAGCATTTGCATGCCTGACTACATTGACCAATGATTCCGTAATGATGCGAAAAGCGGCCACTTCCACCGCTGCGGGCAATGGCGGCAGCTGGTCAGGAGCCACCAGCTCTATACGGGGCAGCCTCTCCTCTGAAGAAGCCAACATCACCTTTGTAAGTTCGCGGATGCGCTCCCTCACTGCACCCACGAGCCCGAATTCATCCAAAGTAGGAGGCCGCAAATCATGGACGAGGGTGCGTATTTCATCGACCGTAGAGCGGATGACCTGGCGAAAATCTGCGAGAATGCCTACGGCCAGATCCGGGTCCTGGCGTACATACTTTTCCGCGGCGGCCGCGTTCAGGGCAAGTGCCGCCAGCCGTGGGGCAAGATCATCATGAAGATTATGACGGATCTGCCGGCGTTCTTCCTCCCGGGCGAGTACCATTTTTTCGCGTGATTCTTGCAAATCATCCGCCAGCAGCCGCATCCCGAAGGTCATATGGACATTTTGTACGATTGGACCGGCTTGTTGCAGGAGAATGGACAATAATTTGACATCCTCTGCCGTAAATGGTTCTCCCGGTGAACGTGGACTGACATACAAAGTCCCAAGCGTCTCGCCTTGATGAATGATGGGAAAGGACACGGTGTCCTCAGGCTGCTGCCCTGACATGGTTGCCAGCTTGTCATGCCCGTTAATGTCGATGGAGATGCTGGCATAAGGAAGGCGCAAAGCATCTCGGATGGATTGGACCACTACATACAGCATGTCGTCCGGCTCAATCGGTTTGATCAATTGATCCCCCAGCTCGGATAAGACAGCGTACGGGTCATCGTGCCTCCCTTTCAGCATCCGATTGACATGACGCTGCAACCATTCCTTTAATGGGGAAAACATGACAGCCACCAGGGCGGTTGCTACGAGTGACACCAAAAAATGATCTTCGGAATGAAACAACCGGCCAAGATACAGAACTGTCAACGTATAAACGGCGATAACAGCACCAGAAAGCGCCACGTAGACCAGCGTACGATTGACGATCGGATCGATATCCCAAAGACGATGCCGCAGGATAGCCATGCTCAAGGTCAGCGGGATCATGATCATAAATAGATGCAGGACCGCATTGATTGCTATGAACCACAGCGGACCGTGTGAGAAGGGAGGCACATAGACGGAACTGATTCCGATTAAACCTGTCAGGGCAATCGTCATTCCAAAGACCACCCATTTTGTCTGCTGTTTTTCTTCCGGAGTTGAAATGTGTCGATAGCGATAAATCTGTGTAACCATCAAAAGCGTGGTCGGAATCAACAGCAACAGAATTTGCAGGGCAAACGGCCACTCATGGTAATCGACACCTGTAGGAACAACATGGAAAGCGACATAAAGCAGGCAAAGCAGATAAACAAGAATAACCGGCTTTCGACGGATAAAACGGCCATCAGGAAAAAGGAAGAAGAACAGAAAAAAAGTGCTCAAACCAACGGCGTTTTCAATCTCCAGCCACGCTTCCAGCAAAAGATTCCCTTCTGCGGCGGCTATGGGGAGTGTAGGAAAGTTTGTCCCGAACGAAACGAGCATGATTGCCGCCAAAAGTCCCAATGGTTCCCGAAAGCACTTGATCAAAATGATCAGCGCCGCTGCATAATAGGCCAAAATCAGCGTGCAGTCGATAATCACAAACGACGTTGCGTAGGATTGGGGCGTGAGGTTATGCAAGGCCAGCTCGGTAACCGAATAAGGAGGAGAAGGTCCGATTAAACAGGGCTCCCGCAAGCATTTGTCCGAAATGGCATCAAAATAAACGGGAATACAGCCAAAAACAATAGCTGCTGTCAAAACGAAAAACAGGACAACCATTCCTTGAAAAAAAGGAAGATTACGAATCATAAATGAGGCAATCGGGGAAGATGAACGTCCCGATTCCGAAATTGACATACGAGTAACCGCCTCTCTCATAGCGTGAGGATTGCGTAACCCATTATAAATGAACAAAGGAAAATTTTGAATATTCGCGGCTGGAATTTGCGACAAAACAAAAAGGCGGCAGCAAGGACGCAATCATCGCGTCCGGAGCTGCCGCTTCTTTCATGCCATTTATTCATAACGGAACCTGCGCCGCGCCAAAGCCTTCGCAACCAGCCCATAACGCGGGGAAAAAACAAAGCTTAGCAGGAAAAGAAGACCGGCAACGGCTGTCATGGCCCCGGCAATGGAGCTGTCAAGCCAGGTCGCTAACAAATACCCGCCACCGGCACTGAGGATACCGGCGCCCATGCTGAGAAACAGCATTACGGGTAAACGATCCGTCAGAAGGTAGGCAGTCGCAGCGGGTACCACCAGCATGGCCACCACCAGGATCGCCCCCACGCTTTCAAAAGAGGCAACGGTTGCCAAGGATACCAGCCCCATCAGCAGATAATGAAAGAACAGGACGGGAATGCCGACTGCTGCTGCCATCGCCGGATCAAAGCTGCAGAGCTTGATCTCCTTGTAGAACAGGCCAACGGTCAGGAGACTGAGAAGAAATACGCCGCCGATCAACCAGACCGCTCGCGGACCCATATCCATCGTTCCCCATTGCCAGGTATCCCACGGCACATAGGCGATCTCTCCATATAAGACACAGTCGAGATCCAGATCGACTTGCTGCGTGTATAACGATACCAGCACAACCCCGATAGAGAAGAGAGCGGTGAAAGTAACGCCGATGGCCGCATCCGTTTTGACGCCGCTCTGGTGCAGGCTTTGTATCAAAAAGACAGTCAGCAGCCCGGCGACCATAGCTCCGATCAGCATCGGCAGCGTGTCCCTGCTTCCGCTCACCAAAAAGGCAAGCACAATCCCCGGCAGCACGGCATGGCTGATGGCATCTCCGAGCATAGCCATCCGCCGCAATATGAGAAAGCAACCAAGGAAGCCGCAGGAAGCAGCCACCAGGGCGCCAGTCAGGATAATCCAGAGGGTGTTCATACGGATACTCCTTTCCGTTTCTGATCGATTCGCGTGATAACGGGATGAGGGATGGCAGATAGCTTGGGAGTCAGACCGTAGGAATCCAAGTCACGCAAAATCGGGGCCAATTGCTCGGGTACAAGCTGCCCCACAAAATCCCCCTTGTTAGGATCAATTGACAGTGCTTGATATTGCTGTTCATTCATCCAATACAGATCCCAGAGGCGCTGATTCAGGATGAGCTGATGAGCGTGTTGCAGACCAGCGGCGGTGAAGATCCACCCGGGCTGTTCGCCGCCGGATTTGCGATAGTCGACCATGCCTTTGCGCTGCAAGGCAAGGAGCGCGCGCCGCAGTGTCCGGAGGGGCTTCCCGCTTTTCTCCATCAGGCTTTCCGGCGAGCAGCCCTTCAAGAAATGCGCAGGAGAGAGTTCAAACCATTCATATAAGGCGCATAGCACATCTTCCTCCAGGATGGTTTTTCGCAAGCGCAGAAAACGAAGCAGGCGAAAGAGCAGCCCTCGCCGTGGTGAAAACAGCAAGGAAAAGAGGAAGAAGCAAGTGGCTGCCAAGACAATCATGGGTCCTGTCGGCAGATTTTCGACTTGTGTGCTGAATAACGTACCGAGCATGCCGCTGAGGGCTCCAAACAGCCCTGCGAGGATAACCATCGAGGAAAGCCGGTCGGTCCAGTAGCGGGCGGTCACTGCCGGCGCGATCAGCATGGCGGCCATCAATACGACCCCGACAGCTTGCAAACCGATGACCACCGCTGTCAGCAGCATCAGCATGAGCAGACTATCGAGCAAGCCCATCGGAAAGCCCAAGCCACGTCCGTAGCCCGGATCAAAGGTGAGCAGCGTAAACTCCTTGAACAGCAAGGTCGTGATCGACAGCAAAACGATCGAAACGATAATCATTTGGGTCACATCGCCCGAGACGAGTGAAGCAGCCTGCCCAAAGAGGAATTTATCCAGCCCGCTCTGATTGCCAGTGGGACTGTGTTGAATAAAGGTAAGCAGAACGATGCCGATTCCAAAAAAGACGGAAAGCGTGATGGCAAGCGCGGTGTCTTCCTTAATCCGCGTGTGACGGGTGATCGCCGTAATGCAGGTGGTGGCCACGAGTCCAGCGATCGCGGCCCCGATGAGAAACAGCCCTACCGATTTGGAGCCAGTCAGCAGATAGACCAGGCAGACCCCGGGCAGTGCGGCATGAGCAAGCGCATCCCCCATCAGGGAGCGACCTCGCAGAAACGCAAAGCTTCCCAGAACCCCTCCGGATAGCCCCAGCAGCATGCAGCCAAACAGCACCCATTGCGTATTGGGATCTTGCAAGGACATCCACACATTCATAGCGGCTCCTCCTCCGGCAAAACCGCATCAGGCGAGGAGGAAAGCACTGCTCCGAGATGCTGCAGTCGTCCGCCATAGGTTTTGTGCAGGTTCTCTGTCGTAAATACTTCCTGAGTCGGTCCGGCTGCAATGATGCGCCGATTCAGCATAATCACCCAATCAAAGTATTCTTCGACGGTTTGCAGATCGTGATGGACGACCAGGACCGTCTTTTGCTGCACCTTAAGCTCAGTCAGCAGCTGGATGATGGCTTTTTCGGTAGCTGCATCCACACCGGCAAAGGGCTCATCCATGAAATAAAGCTGCGCTTCCTGTGCCAGCGCCCGAGCCAGAAACACACGCTGCTGCTGTCCGCCGGAGAGCTGGCTGATCTGACGGTCCGCGTAATCAGACATTCCTACCTTTTGCAAGCACTGCAGTGACAGCTGACGGTCATGCTTGCCGGGGCGGCGGAACCAGCCCAGCTTGCCATAACGGCCCATCAGCACGACATCAAGCGCATTGGTAGGGAAGTCCCAGTCAACGGTCTCACGTTGGGGAACGTAGCCAACCAGCTTTCTTTGCTGCTTGTACGGTTTTCCGTATATTTGCGTTTGCCCGGAAGCGACCGGGACCAGGCCTTGAATCGCTTTGATCAGCGTCGATTTGCCAGCCCCATTTGGACCGATGATGCCGATCAGTTTTCCTTCGGGTATGGTCAAGGACACATTGCGCAGTACGGGCTTTTTTTGATAGGCAACTGTCAGATCGTGAACGGTGAGGGGGGAAGCATTTGATATTCCTTTCATCGGACATCCTCCTTTTTGGGCATTGAATTATTTCAACGCCTTTACGATGGTGTCGACGTTATGTCTGACCATCCCGATGTAAGTGCCCTCCGGTGTGCCGGGCGCCCCCATCGCATCGGAAAACAGTTCTCCGCCAATGACGACGGTATGGTTTTTGGCGGCTGCGCCCTGGACGACAGCTTCGATCGATTGCTTCGGGATGGAGGACTCGATAAAGACGGCTTTGATTTTGCGCGAAACGAGCGTATCGACCAAGGTTTGCACGTCTTTCAATCCGTATTCGGAGGCGGTGCTGATGCCCTGTAATCCCAAGACTTCCACGCCATAGGCACGCCCAAAGTATCCAAAGGCATCGTGGGCTGTGACGAGAACACGCTGTTCTTGCGGGATGGTAGCCAGCTGAGTGATCGCATATTGATGCAATTCTTCCAGCTCTTTCAGGTATTTGCTGGCGTTTGCTTCATAGACGGATTGATTTGCGGGGTCAAAAGCCACCAGATCGGCGCGTGCCTGTTCTACGGCCTTCATCCATAGGGATACGTCAAACCAGACATGCGGATCGAATGCTTGCGGGGAAGCAGGATTGCTCAGCAGCATATTTTCGGGGATGCCTGCGGTGACCGCTTTCACCGGTTTTTGCTTGCCGATTTTCTCCAGAATATCTACCATCTTGCCTTCGAGATGAAGCCCGGAGTAAAAAATCAGGTCGGCTTGTTCAATCCGTTTGATATCGCCCTGAGATGCTTTATACAAATGCGGGTCGACGCCAGGGCCCATCAAATGAGTGACGTTCACCTTGTCTCCGCCTACGCGGGCAACAATATCTGCGACCATTCCAGTGGTCGCAGTGATCTGCCACTTTCCATCCGTCTGTGCAGATGGTTGGTCCGAAGGGGTGCAACCCGTGATCGCCAACGAAAAAGCGAGCAAACATACCATTCCAAAATACCAGAATCGACGCGAAGAATTGCTTCCCACAAACATATTTGTCCCTCCTCAATATTGTTTTCTATATACACAAAAGTTTCCTTGGTGCAACTTTAGCACAAAAAAATGACCTGCGGCAACACTATTTTCCTCACGAAAGAAAGTTTCCTTTGTGCAAAAGTAGTGTTCCTGCAGGCAGCTTGAATGGTTGATGATGAATAGCATATGCGGCAAGTGTTAGAAGGTCACTTGCCTATCGATTCATTGTTTAAGCCATGACGCACTGCATAGGCAGCTAGTTGAACCCGATTGGAAAGATGCAGCTTTTCCAGGATGTTTTTGATATGATTTTTCACGGTATTTTCAGCGATGAACAGCCCTTCGCTGATCTCCCGATTGGTTTTACCTGCCGCGATGAAGAGGAGAATTTCCTTCTCTCTCGGCGTCAGCACGCTTGGATCAGGATCATTTTCCACTTGCTCGCTGCGAAAGCGATGGAGTAATCGAGAGGCCAGATCCCGAGGGATGTCCGCATCTTCATCAAGCAAAGCATGCAAGTAGCTGAGCCAATCGTCCGGCTCCAAATTTTTGAGCAGGTACCCTTGTGCGCCGTATTGAATGGCCGTAATCAGGTCGCCGACATCATCCGAGACGCTCAGGATGACCACTTTCATATGGGGGAACGCTTTTTTCACTTCTTTTGTCGCTTTCAGGCCATCCCATTTCGGCATGTTGATATCCATTAAAATCAGATCAGGGGACAGCTCGCTGCACAGGCGAAACGCTTCTTGTCCATCGGCTGCTTCTCCAATCAGTGAAAAAGAGGAGTCCTGTTCCAGCAAACTGCGGATGGCGGCTCTCGCCATAGGGTGATCATCTGCGATCAGTACACGATATTGCAACGTTTTTTCCCCTCCTTATTTGGAATGCAATGACAGCATGGTGCCGCCGGATTGCTGTGAAGATAAGGAAAACATGGCCCCAAGCTTTTCAGCCCGTTCGCGCATCATCACGATGCCGTAATGATCAGCCGAGATGGCGCCTTGGTCGAAGCCGCTGCCGTTGTCTGTAATAACCAGCTTCCATTGTCGTTCAGCCTTGACCTGCAAGGTGAGGGTAGCATGGCTGGCAGCCGCATGCTTTCGAATATTGGCAAAGGCTTCCTGCACGATGCCGAACAGCTGCACTTCTTCTGCAGGAGAAAAGGTTGATTCCGGAATCTCCATCAGGCAATCGACATCAACACCGGTCAGCGAACTCCACTGGGTAAGCCATTTTTCCAAGCGCTGTGGAAAGCTGCCTTCTTCCGGCAAGGCGCGCAAATTGAAAATCGCTTGCCGTACATGCTTGTCAATTTCGGATACAGCAGCACGCGCTTCGTTTACATGACCTTGCCGCAGCTTCACATTCAGGAAAAAAAGCGATTGGGCAATGCCGTCGTGCAGTTCACGAGCCAGCCGCTCTCGCTCCTCATATACCGCGCGGCGAGCTTGCTCCTCCACAAGCCGATCATTCATCCGGCGGATCATCCGAAAGACCCAGGAGGCAAACAAGAAGGAGATCGCAAAGGAAATGATCGTGATCAGCAAATTGCCCGTCTCCATCGGAATGTAGGCGAGCAACCAATCATGCCGCAAAAATTCGAAGGTGCCGATGACGAGCGGGGGGACGAAAACCGTTAAAAAGTAGAGCTTGCGATATGTCATGCTTTTCCCAACCTTTATCTCCCATTTCATTACTAGTATACCGAATGGGTCAAGCTGGTGATATACTTGGAACGAGAATGACGTATGGCGAGGGGAGTAGAAATCGATGAATACACTAGCCAGAGCGCTTACGATAGCAGGCTCGGACAGCGGCGGCGGAGCTGGCATCCAAGCTGACCTCAAAACCTTTCATCAGTTGGGGGTGTATGGCATGAGTGCATTGACCGCCATTACCGCCCAAAATACGTTGGGGGTGGCAGCTGTCTACCCGATGAGTGTGGACGCCGTTGCCCAGCAGATTGAAGAGGTGTTACGCGATATTGGCACGGATGCGTTGAAAACCGGGATGCTGTTTGACGCGCCGATCATTACAACGGTAGCGGAAAAAATCAGGCAGCATGGGGTCAAGCGAGTCGTAGTGGATCCGGTCATGGTCGCAAAAGGGGGAGCCAAGCTGCTTCAGGATGAAGCCATTGAGGCGCTGAAAACGCAGCTGCTGCCGCTCGCCATGGTTGTCACGCCCAATCTTCCCGAGGCTGAATGCCTGACGGGGATGACGATCAAGGATCTGCCCGCCATGAAGGAAGCGGCCGTGCTGATCCATCAAATGGGCCCTAAATATGTGATCGTCAAAGGCGGGCACATGGAAGACGATCAAATTACCGATCTGCTGTATGATGGCGAACAATTCCACACGTTTGGGCATCAGCGGGTCCATACCAGACACACCCATGGAACCGGCTGCACATTTTCAGCTGCATTGACGGCCCAACTTGCAAAAGGGACGGATATCCTTGCAGCCGTTGAGCAGGCCAAACGATTCATCATTCAAGCGATTGCCACAGCCCCTCAGTTGGGCGGCGGACATGGCCCGACCAACCATTGGGCGTCCATTGACTAACCCATGCATGAGGATACATGAAAAAAACCAACTTTTTCATCAAGGTGAAAAGCTGGTTTTTTTTCATGGATGCGTTACTGCAAAGGAATCGAAAATTCTCCATCCAGCCGTGCGGGATAGTCAGACAAGCGCAAGGTAAGCATCGTGCGGTTGGGAGCGTACGTATAATCCTCCAAGGTGAATCCCACCCGCGCTTGCTTTTCTCCATTGCGGTAAAAATGCTCCGCCGATTCAAACTGCTTCCCCAGATTATCGGTGAAACTCGAGAAGAACAGATGCGCAGTAGGATTCCCAGGCGCATTTCGATCATCTTCGTTGACAGCAAACTCAATCGTTGCTGTATCCTCTCCAGTCTCGAACCTTTCCAAGGAAATGGAATCGTCCGGCGTCTTCAAAAGTTTTTGGCTGCGTATGTCGAGCACTACATCAAGCTGATCCTTTGGTACGGCACGGATGCTATCTGCAACTAAGCGGAATGGTTCTGAAGCGGAAAAATAAGCACTGTCCAAGTAGTAGATCACATGGTCTTCCGCCAATTGCGAGATTGTCAGCCCATCCGTACTTTTCCACTCTTTGCCGCTTTCGCTCACAATTCGCAGGTTGTCGATCCCAAAGATCTTGTGGGTATTCTGCGGGTCGTACATCATTTCCACCGCTGTTTTTGTGGGGTACATGGTGATGCGTTTTACGGTGATCGACTGCCCTGCAAGCGTTACACTTTGATTGATCGGGTAATCCCGCTTTTTCCCTTTGAATTGTTCCTGCTTGACCGGGAATGTCACCGAATAGGTTTTCGTAGCTCCATTCGGGGGGAGCGGTAGTTGATCCGTACCGCTTAAAGCCGCCGTAAAGGTAAGCGTAATTTGATGAGGGAGTCCGGCCCCTTCAGCAAACGTGATGTCAACCATGTCTTGGACTCGCTCATCTGTCGTATGCTTCGGATCACCATATGAGTAACTTGCCCGCAGACTATTGCCGTTTTCATCGGTCATTTTCAAGTCGGTGATGGCAAATGGACGACCCTCTATCGTCGATTCCAACGTATACAAAATGGCCATGCGCAGCTCATCTGCGATCATCTGCTGGACATGGAAACGGACACCATCATGCTCATCAACCGCATCGATCTGTTGCGCGAAATCATTCTGCCACGCGGTCAAAAGACCCGGATCATGCCCAAGCTGCTCCTCGATGGTGATTGGCCCTGCCAACGGGTCTGTCACAACATTTTCATCAGGCGAAGTAAATCGGATAATGGTCAGAGTCAGGATGATCAACCCGACTACGATGGGTAAATACCAGCGATTGTTTCGATTCACTGCAGGCACCGCCTTTTTCTATCTGATCATTGAAAAGACGTTTCAAGTGGCCGTAACGTTACGTATTTCGCACCATCCGCCCAGTTTTCGCTTATTTTATGGTAAGACCGTGTGAGAAAGGGCGGAGCAGACTGTATGTTGACCAAATGGATTGCCATACACGAATCCTACGGGCTGCCGCGGGCGGCACAGGCATTGCGGCTATACTTGGAAAATCAGGGGATCCGTGTGAAGATTACCACCAAGGAAAAGCGATCGATCTATGTATATCAAGTGCTGGTAGCGGCTGAGCAAAAAGAGCGGGCGACGCTTTTGCTGAAGCAGTTCCGCGACCGTTGAAGGAACCACCAACCCCCAACTTACCCATCACCTCGCTCGGGGATACTACCCGGAGAGGAGGGATCCGATAATGGCCAATGCATTGTTGGAGAAACCAAAAGAACATGAAGATCAACAATCCAAGACAAGGTCTTCCCTCTTTGTGCCTGATCTGGTTTTCTTCGAACCACAGGCATTGGAATATCCATTGGGGAAAGAGCTGTACGCGCGTTACGAGAAGGAGCAGATTCCAATCCGAATGACGACGAGCCACAATCAGGTTCGCGGCATTCCAGGGGAAAACGAAATCGAGCAGTATCGCAATGCCAAGCGAACACTCGTGGTCGGCGTCCGCAAGACATTAAAATTTGAGCCTTCCAAACCATCCGCCGAATACGCGCTTCCGCTTGCAACCGGCTGCGCCGCACATTGTCACTATTGCTACCTCAACACCAACATTGGATCGAAGCCGTATGTGCGTGTGTACGTCAATACGGACGACATTTTTGCGCAGGCCGAAAAGTACATCCAGGAGCGGCTGCCGGAAATCACACGCTTCGAAGCGGCATGCACCTCGGATCCGGTCGGCATCGAGCACATTACCGGCAACTTGAAGCGTGCCATCGAATTTATGGGGCGTCAACCGCATGGAAGGCTGCGCTTTGTGACCAAGTTTCACCATGTAGACTCTTTGCTGGATGCCAAGCACAACAAGCATACGCGGTTTCGCTTCAGCATGAATGCCGATTACGTGATCAAACACTTTGAACCGGGAACGTCCTCCTTTGAGCAAAGAATCGAAGCAGCGGGAAAAGTAGCCCGAGCAGGCTATCCGCTTGGCTTCATCCTCGCCCCGCTCTATTGGCATGAAGGATGGGAGCAGGGGTACTCCAGCCTCATAGAGAAGCTGAGTGAACAGCTGACAGAAGAAGCAAAGCAAGATCTCACCTTTGAGCTGATCCAGCATCGCTTTACCAAGGTCGCCAAGCATTTGATCTTGAAGCGCTATCCGAAAACCAAGCTGGAGATGAACGAAGAGGAGCGGAAATACAAGTGGGGGAAATACGGCAGAGGCAAATATGTTTACCCCGATGTACAAGCAAAGGCACTGCAGGCCCATCTGGAGCGTGAAATCGCCCGTCACTTCCCGCAAGCTCGCATTGAGTATTTCACCTGAGTCCATAATAAGGTGGAAACAAACCGACAAGAGGGGGAAGCTCACATGCTTGGAATGCAGAAGATGATCCTGCAAAAACTCGGGGAAGTGAAAGAAAATCCGATCGGGTTGGACCGGATGCAGGCAAAGCAGATCAGTGATGCGCTCAACGTGGCCCTAGCAAGTGTGTATACCCTGTACCATCAACTGAAAAAGCATCACTGGGTATTGGAAGGTCCCAATTTCCG
The DNA here is from genome assembly GCF_004521915.1 of Brevibacillus migulae. Lineage (GTDB taxonomy): Bacteria > Bacillota > Bacilli > Brevibacillales > Brevibacillaceae > Brevibacillus_F > Brevibacillus_F migulae. The sequence continues at coordinate 43,545 of NZ_SDKD01000002.1, forward strand.
CGATTTGCATCTGCTGCTGGATGAGATGGCGACCAATCTGTTGACGATTGCGGATGAAGTGGCGGAGCGTGTTACCGTTTTGGGAGCCTATCCGATATCGACCCCGCGCAAACAGCAAGAGCTGAGTCTTTTTGTGCCGGAGGAAGAAGGCGTGTTTGGTTTGCGCACGATGCTGACCAACGATATGGGTGCCTACCAGCAAATCATCATGCGCGTTCGCGACATGATCCGGATTGCCGTGAATGCCGGGGATTATGGTACAGAGGCGATGCTGAAAAAGCATTTACAGACCTTGGAGTTCGATGTCCACCACATCGAGCATATTCTGGGAGATGACACACTGGGGGTTCTGTAAGAAATACTTCAACAGAAGCCCGCTCGAAGAAGTTGTCGAGTACCTTTTTAGAGGAAGTTTTTCATGCTGGATCAGGTTGATTGGTAAAAAAGAACCCCCCATGATCTCATAGAAGATCTGGATCATGGGGGAAAATTACCTGTTATTCGCCGCCAAACAGCTCCCGCATGGAGAGGTATCGCTCGCCGCTGTCCGCACAGATGGCGAGCACTTTTTTATTCGGACCGAGCTTCTTTGCCACTTGAAGGGCAGCAAAGGCAGCTGCACCGGAGGAAGGTCCGACAAGAATGCCTTCCAGACGCCCCAGCGCTCGTGTGGTTTCCAATGCCTGCTCATCGGTAATCTGTATAATCTCGTCATAAATGGACTGATTCAGGACCGGTGGGATGAATCCGGGACTTGTCCCCACCACTTTATGCGGGCCGGGCTCTCCGCCAGAGAGAACGGGAGAGCCAGCTGGTTCCACCACCGCGATATGGATATGAGGCAGCTCCTCCTTTAATACCTCTCCGGTGCCTGTAATGGTTCCGCCTGTTCCCGCCGTCGCGACAAACGCGTCCAAATTCCCCTCCATTTGGGTAAGGATTTCTCTGGCTGTCGTCCTGCGGTGGATTTCCGGATTTGCCTTGTTTTCAAATTGCATCGGCATAAAGCTGCCAGGGATCTGCTCCAGTAATTCCTGTGCTTTGCGGATGGCACCGGGCATACGCTCTCCTCCAGGGGTGAGGACGACCTCGGCGCCATAGGCTTTCAGCAGGTCAATCCGTTCGCGGGTCATCGTATCCGGCATGACTAGAATCGCGCGATAGCCTTTCACAGCTGCCGCCATGGCCAGGCCAATCCCCGTATTTCCGCTGGTAGGCTCAATAATAGTGGCTCCCGGCTGAAGGCGGCCGGACTCTTCTGCGTCGACGATCATATGGTAAGCGGCGCGATCTTTTACACTGCCGCTAGGATTCCATTTTTCCAATTTGAGGTACACTTCTGCCATCTGCTGGTCGACTAAGCGGCGCAACCGTACGACAGGCGTTTGTCCGATCAGTTCTCCCATATGTGCTGCAACACGCATGCATACTCACTCCTTCATCGCTTTGCGAGATAATCCATTATATCATATCGGTTTAAAAGGAATGCGGATAGCATTTTGTCGAAGATACTCGAATCATTTCGACAAACAAGGACAAGCATGGTACAATAGTATTCGCTCTATCAGTTGGGGGAGGATCGCATAACAAGATGAAGCCATTATTTATCACTGTGGAAGGACCAATCGGGATTGGGAAAACCTCCTTGTCGCGTGCGATCAGCAGGGAATATGGATTTACCCTGTTGGAGGAGATTGTGTATGAAAACCCGTTCTTGAGCAACTTTTATCAAAACATGGCAGAATGGAGCTTTCAGCTCGAGATGTTTTTCCTTTGCAATCGATACAAGCAATTGCAGGATATTGGAACATATCATCTGGACAAAGGAACCTCTGTAGTATCTGACTATAATATTTTTAAAAACACAATCTTTGCAAAACGGACACTGGACGAGAATAATTTGCCCAAATACTTGCAAATTTATGACATCTTGACAAGAGATACCCCGCAAGCGAACCTGGTTATCCATTTGACCGCATCACTGGAAACCGTCATGAAGCGGATCGCCATGCGTGATCGCGAAGTGGAACGAAATATGGATACGCATTATATGGAAAATCTGATTGCGGATTACCAAGAGTTTATGGAGCAGTTCCAGATCCGCCATCCGGAAGTGCCAGTCTTAACATTTGACTGCGATCACCTTGATTATGTACATAATCCGGATGATCTGCGCTTTGTACTCAGTAAGATCGCACCATTTATCAATCAACCGGTATCATAATTTTATTGTCTTTTCATACGTGTTTTCAGTTTATAGGATAAGGGGTTAGCTTTTTCATGACTGATTTTAAAAATAGCGAACTTCGTAAAAAATACGGGATCCCTCATAATGCGGTTATTACGATTGGCGGTACGGTTGGCGTAGGAAAATCAACATTCACGCATGCATTGGCAGAATTGCTGGGCTTTCGTGTATCGGTAGAAAAGGTGGATAACAATCCATACCTGGGACTTTTCTATGATGATTTCTCCCGCTGGAGCTTCCATCTGCAAATTTACTTTTTGGCAGAACGTTTTAAAGAGCAAAAGCGGATGTTTGAGTATGGCGGCGGCTTCGTCCAGGATCGATCGATCTACGAAGATACGGGAATCTTCGCGCGAAACTTGTACGAGCAAGGCCACATGAGCGAGGATGACTACCAGACGTATACACAGCTGTTCGAGGCCATGGTGATGACTCCTTATTTCCCGCATCCGGATGTCCTCATTTATCTGGAAGGCAGCTTTGATGAAATCGTGCAGCGCGTCAGAGAACGCGGACGTCCGATGGAACAGCAGACCCCGCTTGCGTATTGGGAAGATTTGTTCCGACGGTATGAAGACTGGATTACGAACTTCTCCGCTTGCCCAGTGCTGCGCATCAACATTAACGAGTACAATTGCGTGGAAGATAAAGGCTCTGTCGAGGTTATCCTTCCTCGCTTAGCCGAAAAAATCAACCTGGGACGTTCGATTCGTTCCTACAATTAAGAAAAACCCAATTGAAGTCCTCTCGAAGAAGTTGTCGAGTCATTCTTTAGCGGAAGTTTTTCATGCTGGTTCAGGTTGATTTTTCTCGTAGTTTATACATTTTGAATACAGTAAGAAAGAGACCTCAACGGGATAGCCGCTGAGGTCTTTTTCATTATTGCAGCTAAGGCTCCGCCAAAGACTTGGCTGCGTCAAGTTTTCTCATTTGCGGAGGTGAGCTATTCTTCAGTCAGCTGTTGCAAAGGGACATCAATTTCGTGCTCTGGCTGATCGAGAAGATAGATCCGCGCCAGCTCATTTTTCTCATCGACGTGTTGGATATAGATGGGTTTTCCATTGTAAGTCACTTGAGCCATGACAGGGGATGCTGCAATCTCTTGGGCACGTTGAATATGGATGAGTATTCCCTCCTTTTCCAAAGTAACAGCTATAATATTTGCTCGCTTTGCAAGCAGTATTCCATAAAGCCTTGAAGTAGATATCGCCCTCCGCAAAATAGAACAAGTTCACATTATTTTTCCGGTTCGTCACAAAGGATCGTATCGAATTGTATTTTGACCTTATACATATTATTAAAATTGCACCTTTATGAAAGGTCAGTAACGTTAGTATGATGAAATCCAAGAAAAGGAAAAGGAGCCGAAGTTGATGACGCTGGAGATGAGAGCTTGTTGTGAAAGAGATGTGAAGCACCTGTAGGTATCGATCAAGAAGCATACATTTGCAGTTATGAATGCACGTTTTGTCGTGATTGCACAAGTGAGATGAATGCCATCTGCCCGAATTGCAATGGAGAGCTTGTACGCCGACCGAAACGGGTAAATACCATCCGCATCCGCTAAAGGAAGGAGGGAACATCATATGGAAAACGCATCGGTGAAACAATCGGTGTTTCAAAAAACGTTGTCGCTGCCGCAGATTGCGGCCCTTTACATGGGGGCTGTGGTCGGTTCCGGGATCCTGCTGATTCCTGGGCTTACGGCTGAACTGGCTGGACCTGCCTCCATGATTGCCTGGTTGGTCATGTCGGTTCTGGTCATTCCGATGGCGATCACGATGGGCCTGTTAGCTGCGAAATATCCGAATTCCGGCGGCGTGTCCCATTTTGTACGGCTCGCTTTCGGTAATCGGTACGGGAATGCCGTGGGCTGGTTTTTTCTGCTTGCGGTACCGATCGGAGGACCAGTATTGGCCGTGACCGGAGCCAAATATGTGGCTATCTTGCTGAACTGGGGGAATGTACAGCTTTATACGGTCGCTGCTTTAATCTTTTTAACCGTGATTATCTTGAACGTATTTGGTTTGCAGCTAGCCGGCAAGGTGCAAACGATTGTCGTGTCCCTGATTATTGCCATTATCTTGCTGGCGATCGTCACAGCGATTCCACATGTCGACCAGGCGAATATGACACCATTTATGCCGCATGGCTGGATAAGTGTCGTGCAGACGGCTGGTCTCATCTTCTGGTGCTTTATCGGGTGGGAAGCGGTCACCCATCTTTCCGAAGAATTTGTTGATCCGCGGAAAAATGCCATTCGCGGTGTCTTATGGAGTGCCGGATTTGTCGCGCTGCTTTATTTTGGCGTCGCCTATTTGACCGTGGCTACACACAGCTATGGCAACGACATGTCGGCAGCCTCGCTCAGCGTGATGGTGCAGCTGTCGCTCGGACCGGTAGGCGGGTGGGTCGTCGCCGTGACCGCGCTGTTTATCTGTATCGCATCCTGCAATGCCTATGTCAGTGCGGCCGCGCGGATTGCCTTTTCGCTCTCCCAGCAAGGAATCGCGCCCAAATGGTTTGGTGTGATGCACCCAAGATACCATACCCCGATCGGCGGGCTTGCTTTTATCCTGCTTTTCTTTTTTCTCGTCCTTTTCTTGCTAGCCAGTGAAATTTTCACGCTGACACAGCTGATTCAACTGCCCAACGCTACCTTTTTTGCTACCTATATTGGAGGATGCCTTGCCGGTATTCGGCTGCTCAAAGACAGCAAGATCGGCCATCTGTCCGCATGGATCTCGCTGATCGTATCACTCGGTCTGTATCCTTCCCTTGGGTGGTCGGGGTTGTATCCGCTGGCGATTCTGCTTTTCCTCACGATTTTGGAAAAAAGAAGGAAGCTTATTGGTGATCGAGCTATGTAAAACACCGTACACGCAAACTTTCGGATATTCGCTAATACAAAAAGACCCGAAGCTAAGCCTAAGACGTTCTCTTTTGAATTACAAAATGCAAAAAATCATATGAATGAACAAGAGAAAAAGCATGACCATTCACATGTAGAATAGGTCATGCTTTTTCTCTATGTTTCAACTTTGTTAAAAATATCCTTCTATCTTAGGCATCAGCTTTTTTTATTACATAACCTCAATTCATTTAATCAGTGACTTTTTTTAGTTCAAAAGATGTTGCCTCTAATAACAAGATTAGCCGATCATTATTCACAATAAAAAAGCTTAGAGGTATGCCAAGTTTTGTAGAAGAGTCATTGATTACTATGTATTTTACTTTATCATTTATTTTTATATGTAAAGGATCGGGATCTGTTTTAAATAAACGATAAAAAGAGTCTGTGTTATAGCATATAAAATCAAGCCTATATAATGGGTTTTTCAGTTCATGTTGATAATCATTATAGTTTTTAAGTCCTTTTGATGAAAAGAAGTCTTTTTTGATGATAAATTCATCACCAATAATTTTTTGCCCTGTTGGATATTCGGAAGCATCATTGTATGAATTTGCAAACCCCAAAAGTTTCTCAACTTTCCAAGTTCCATAGAAAGACTTTTCAGTTTCACTATCCAAAGTTGTAAATACCCCATCACAATATTCAGCGGGATTTTGTGGAATAATGGACTCATCAGTTTCAGATTCATGCTCACTGGCAGTATTTGTTTGAGAAGTATCTGCACCTTTGGAAACAGTTGCATTTTCTACGCTATTATTCGAAGTATTTGATGTTTTTGTAGTTGATGTTGTTTCAACATTTTCACAAGCCGAAGATAGCGTCAACATTATCGTAATACAAATCAATAATCCTTTTTTCATATTGCACACCCTTTTTTTTATTAACCTGCCTCGTTACAAAAGGACTAATATTGAATTTTGACAAACGCAAACTTCTAACAAGTTTTCTTTTCCTTTGGCTTGATCTCTCTTATTTCATATAAATTATATCCTTCCTGTTGTAAAAATTATATTGCGATTTGCCAAGCGATTTTATATGCCTAATGTTTATAATCCCTGATCTATTAATAAAAAATAGGGTACGGGAACCATTGCGATTCCGTACCCTATTTGTGTTGCGAATTCAATTTTTGTGATTCAAAAGAAAACGTCTTAAGCGAAGCTCCGGGTCTTCTTCTTATTTTAATGATTGGACGGGAGCAGGCAAAAGCTTTGCTTGGGCCAACCGCTTTCGAACGATGATTCCGATATAAGCAGCAATCACCGCTTTGACTATTCCTCCGACGATGAATGGATACACACCTGCAGCCAAAGCCGCATCCCAAGTCATGCCAGTCACAAATTTCAGCTGAACCACACCGATCGCTAGAGTGACAACCATACCGATGATATTGGCAATCATGGCGTTCGTAAAGGTAAAGCGTGTTTTTTCGATGATCAAGCCAATCACAAAAGCAGTCACGATAAACCCGATGATGTATCCGCCTGTAGGCCCGAGAATCACTTGAAAACCGCCGGCCGCTTCCGAAAATACGGGGATGCCGATCGCGCCAAGCAATGCGTAGAACAGCATCGACAGCGTGCCCAAACGGCTGCCGAGAATCGTCGCAGCCAAGCCCACCGCCAAGGTTTGTCCGGTAATCGGAACGAGCGGGAGCGGGATGGTCACTTGTGCCAAAATAGCCGTAATCGCCGCGAATAAAGCAGATAGAATAAGTCCGCGTAAACGAGTTTGCATGATGATGTGGACACCTCCATGTTTGTTAACTTATGTACGAGTGTAGGTTAACATTTAGGAAAAGCGCTGTCAACGGTTTCTACTACATATACTTGTGAAGGGGAAACGGATTCTTTACCCAGATAAAGGAATACATAGCTAACGTGCTGCTCCACTGACTTGCAGCGCTTTCATCCGATATGTTGTACTTACTGATAGAAGCAGTTATCCAAAAACCATTTGTGAGGAGGACTTGCCATGCAGCAAAGTCAATCGCGTATCCTGCGAGCAAAAAGAGGAAGCGAACTGGATTGCAAAGGCTGGGTTCAGGAAGCGGCATTGCGTATGTTGATGAACAATCTTGATCCGGAGGTAGCTGAACGACCGGAGGAGTTGGTTGTATATGGTGGCATTGGCAAAGCAGCGCGCAACTGGGAAAGCTTTGATGCCATTGTCGAAACATTGAAAACATTAGAGGAAGATGAAACATTGCTGGTTCAATCCGGAAAGCCGGTGGCGGTATTCAAGTCACATCCCGATGCGCCGAGGGTCTTGCTGGCCAATTCCAATCTGGTGCCGGCATGGGCCAACTGGAATGTGTTCCGCGATCTGGAGAAGCGGGGGTTGATCATGTACGGGCAGATGACTGCCGGCTCCTGGATCTATATCGGCACCCAAGGCATATTGCAAGGTACATATGAGACGTTTGCCGAGGCGGGAAGACAGCACTTTGGCGGCTCCCTAAAAGGAACGATTACGGTCACGGCAGGACTCGGCGGCATGGGAGGGGCTCAGCCTCTGGCCGTTACCATGAACGAAGGCGTGGTGATCGCGGTCGAGTGTGATCCGACACGAATCCAGCGCAGGATCGATACGCGTTATTGCGATGTCATGGTGGATGATCTCGACGAGGCGCTGCGTTTGGCAAAAGAGGCAAAAGCTGAGGGGAAAGCTCTTTCTATCGGACTGCTAGGCAATGCGGCGGAAGTGCTGCCCGAGATGGTACGCCGTGGAGAAATTCCGGATCTGGTGACGGACCAGACGTCTGCCCATGATCCGCTGAACGGGTACCTGCCGATCGGCCTTTCTCTGGAAGATGGGGCCAAGCTGCGCCAGCAAGATCCCGACGAGTACATCAGGCTGGCGAAGGCAAGCATTGCCAAGCATGTGCAGGCGATTCTCGATATGCAAAGTCGTGGAGCGGTTGCCTTTGATTATGGCAATAATATTCGGCAGGTGGCCAAGGAAGAAGGAATTGCCGATGCCTTCGCGTTCCCGGGCTTTGTGCCGGCCTTCATCCGTCCGTTGTTTTGCGAAGGGAAAGGTCCGTTCCGTTGGGTCGCGTTATCGGGGGATCCCGAGGATATTTACAAGACAGATGAAGTGATTATGCGCGAGTTTGCCGAAAATGAGGCGCTTGTTCGCTGGATTAAGCTTGCGCAGGAGCGAGTGGCTTTCCAAGGCTTGCCTTCCCGGATCTGCTGGCTGGGATATGGCGAGCGCGCCAAATTTGGCCGGATCATCAATGACATGGTCGCCAGAGGGGAGTTGAAGGCACCGATCGTCATTGGCCGTGACCATTTGGACTGCGGCTCGGTGGCTTCGCCGAACCGGGAGACCGAGGCGATGAAGGATGGCAGTGATGCGATAGCCGATTGGCCCATTCTGAACGCGATGATCAACGCAGTGAATGGAGCAAGTTGGGTATCTGTTCATCATGGCGGTGGAGTCGGCATGGGCTATTCTCTCCATGCGGGCATGGTGATCGTCGCGGACGGTACGCCGGAAGCGGCCCGCCGTCTGGAACGCGTGCTCACTTCAGATCCAGGCATGGGGGTAGTGCGGCACGTAGACGCAGGCTATGAGAAAGCGATCGAGACCGCCAAGGCAAAAGGGGTCCGGATCCCGATGATGAAGGAGTAGGGTAATGAAGAAGAAAACGACCATCATTCGTAATGCCAGCCAGATCCTGACCTTGGCAGGGGATAATCGAAAACCCCGCACCAGGGAGGGCATGCGTGATCTTGGCATTCGGGAAGAAAAGGATACAGTGATTGCGATTCACCAGGGAAAGATCGTGCAGGTCGGAAAGGAAGCCCAAGTCTTGCAAGCGGTCAAAGAAATGGGGATCGCGGACGAATCGATTCAGGAGATCGATGCAAGCGGTAAGCTCGTCATGCCGGGGCTGATAGATCCCCATACGCATGTCGTGTTCGGCGGCTCCCGTGAATATGAGCTGGAGCTGCGTATGAATGGTGCGACGTATCTGGAGATTTTGCAGCAGGGTGGCGGAATATTGGCCACGACACGGATGACGCGAGCCGCGAGTGAGGAGGAGCTTTTTGCGCAAACCTGGAAGCGTCTGGACTCGTTTTTGCAGCATGGCGTGACGACGGTTGAAGCAAAGAGCGGGTATGGATTGACGGTTGATGATGAGCTGAAGCAGCTGCGGGTCGCGAAAAAGCTGACGCAAGCCCACCCGATCGATCTCATTTCGACGTTCATGGGCGCACATGCAATCCCTGCCGAATATAAAGGACAGCCTGATCAATATGTAGAGCTGATCATCAACGACATGCTGCCGCGCATCGCTGCGGAGGAGCTGGCCGTCTTTTGCGACGTCTTTTGTGAGCATGGTGTTTTTTCCATCGAGCAGTCGGAGCGAATTTTGACGGCAGGCAAACAGGCCGGGCTGCGTCCGAAAATACATGCGGATGAAATTGAGCCGATGGGGGGAGCGGAGCTGGCGGCGCGGATCGGGGCGATTTCGGCCGACCATTTGCTCAAGGCTTCTGACGCAGGGATCGAGGCTATGGCCAAAGCCGGTGTCGTCGCTACGCTGCTGCCGGGCACTGCCTTTTTCCTGATGACTGCACCGGCGCGCGCCCGTCGCATGATCGAGGCCGGTGTCCCGGTGGCACTCTCTACCGATCGCAATCCCGGATCATCGCCTACCGAAAATCTGCAGCTGATCATGAATCTGGCCTGCTTGAACATGAAAATGACACCTGCGGAAGTCATCGTGGCTGCAACCATCAATGCGGCTCATGCGATCGGGGAAGCGGAGCGTGTGGGTAGTCTGGAAGCAGGCAAGCAGGCGGATATCCTGATCATGAATGTTCCAACCTATCAGCACCTGCAATATCACTACGGGGTGAATCATACCGATACGGTCTTGAAAAATGGCGAGGTCGTCGTAGAGGGGGGTAAGCTGGTCTATGAATCCTAATCCGTATTTGCGACCACCGGGGCTGATCAATCGTCTGGGCGGGGCTGATCGTCTCGACCCCAAAGCGAGCCAGTGGATCCAACCGTGGGAGCCAGGAGAAAAGGTGGAGGTGGGGCTCATCGGGGCTCCCCTTTCCCGTTCCTCGATCAGCGCATCAGGCGCCAGTGAAACCCCTAATGCGCTGCGCTTGGCTTGGAAGGGCTTTGGTACCTGGTACGCGGACTTTGATGTAGATGTCAGCGATCTGATCGTCCGTGACATGGGAGATATCGCCATGCATACGACGGATATCTTGCGCTGTCAGGATCAGATCGAACAGGGATTGGCGCTGTTGTATCAGGAGGAGCCGGTTATGCTGCCTGTCGTCATCGGTGGCGACCATTCGATTACCAGGCCATCCCTAAAAGCATTTGCCAAGGCGCACCCGGGAAAAACCATCGGCCTGATCCAATTTGATACTCACTTTGACGTTCGCAATCTGGAAGATGGCGGTCCGAGCAACGGCACTCCTTTTCGCGGTCTGCTTGAGGATGGGGTGATCAAGGGCGAGCATATCGTGCAATTGGGGATTCACGGGTTTTCCAACGCAGTGGCTTACCGGGATTATGTGCGCGAGCAAGGCATTACCTACTATACAATGCGCCAGCTGCGTCAAATCGGCACCGAGCCGCTGGTGCGTCGGATCGCTTCCGAATTGGCGGCAAAGGTTGACTTGATCTACGTCACCGTGGATATGGATGTGCTCGATGCCATGCAATGTCCCGGATCGCCGGGGGCAGCGCCTGGGGGGATGATGGCATGGGAGCTGTTTGAGGCTGTTTTTCTATTGGGATTGGAGCCGAAAGTGTTGGCCCTGGATCTGGTAGAACTGGACCCTTTGCGTGATATCGCCGGTGTCTCCGTCCGTTCGGCCTGCCATACACTGCTTTCCTTTTTCGCAGGTGTACGTACGCGTTTGAAAGCGTAAAACTTCCATTCAACATGTGGTATAATGGCGAAAGCAACTTACAAAAGGAGAGGCCAAAAGAATGGAAGAAGCTTGGTTTGAACGCAGTTTTCGCGAAGATTACGTCCTGGTTTATCGTCATCGGGACGAAGAATCTGCAGATCAAGAGGTAGCGAATCTGCTTGCTTGTTTGCCGATCAAAGAGTCGGGGCGCGTGCTTGATCTATGCTGTGGAAGCGGAAGACATGCCCGCGCTTTTGCCAGACGAGGCTATGAGGTTGTCGGGGTTGATTTATCTCCTGTTTTATTGCAGCTTGCTGAAGATCAGAACACATACGACCATTTAGCCTTTTATCAATACGACATGCGCAAGATCCCATTTGCGGACGAATTCGATATTGTGGTGAATTTGTTCACCAGCTTTGGCTATTTTTCCACGGACGAGGAGCACAAACAAGTGATTGCCAATATGGCGAAGTCGTTGAAGCCAGGCGGTCAGGTCGTCATTGATTATTTGAACCCGGCTTACGTAAAAGCGAATCTGATCCCGGAATCAACCAAAGAGATCGAGGGACTCTACATCGAGGAAACACGCTGGATCGAGGACGGCTATGTGAAGAAAAAGATTGTCGTCAAGGATGCGGAAGCGGATGAACCGCGTGAGTATATGGAGCAAGTGCGGCTATTCGAGGCGGACGAGATGAAGGCGATGCTTGTCGAGGCCGGGTTTACTGCGATTCAATTGTTTGGCGACTATACCTACACCGGCTTTGATTCACAGCGTTCTCCGCGGATGATCTTTTTCGCCCACAAGAAATAGGCAAGCATACGGACAAGATTGTTGTGACTAACCTCCGATGGACGTGAATAGGATGTGGTAAGGCATTACGTTCACTTTGCCAAAAGGAGGGGAACCACATGAGTAAATTAACGCTGGAACAGGTGAAGTTTAACCTCGGGAAAATTCCTGGCTGGAAATTGGTTGATCATCCGCTGGCTTTGTCCCGTACTTTTTCTTGTGATGATTTTCATTCCGCTGTTCGCCTGATCAACCAGATCGCCGAGTACATCGGGCAGGACCACGAGCACCTAGAGATCAAGCTCATGGACAATCAGCTGACACTCACGCTCTCCACCCGCAAGGCGAACGGATTGACCGGAAAAGACTTTGCCTTGGCACAGACAATCAATAAATTGGTTTAATTCCCTTCTAACCGCCTCTTTTGGCGGTTTTTTACATTTGTTATGCTCCCAATCATCAGGAAAGAGTTGCTTTGGGTAGACAAAGAATATGAATTGTATGAAAATGGGGAAAAGACTGCTGGCAACATGGAATAACTTCGTCAGGTATAGGGGACAACGTATCGTACATATCTTTCGGGTGGAAAAAGGCTGCGGAAAAACAAAAGGCCAAGGATGGTGATCGCAAGGATGGAGAGAAATCGATGGACGCTGTTTAGCCAATCCCCTCCCCTGAGCGCAAAATAAGCCATGAAAAATGGGGGCATTACCCAAAAAAAGAGGGGAAACACATCATGGAAAGAGCAATGTTGCTTCATCCGCTAGTGATTCGCTACAGCGTCTTTATGGCAGGGTTGGCTGTCATGGCCTACGGGATCGGGATGATGATTGAGGCGAATCTAGGAGTTGCGCCGTGGGATACGCTGCATATCGGACTGCAAAAGACATTTGGACTGACGATCGGGATCTGGTCGCAAATCGCTGGCGCATTCATTATTCTCGCCTCCTATGTAATCGGCAGGATCAAGCCGAATGCAGGGATGTTTTTGAACATGATTTTCTTCGGGCTGTTTATCGACCTGTTCATGTGGTTGAACTGGCTCCCTGTTGGCGAAACGCTGGGAGAGAGGATCGGCTTGTTTGCTGCCGGTCTGCTTATTTACACGTTTGGAACGGGGATGTATATCTCACCGCGAGTGGGGGCAGGACCGCGTGACAGCTTCATGCTTGCCTTACATGAACGAATGGGCTGGGGCATCAGCAAAGTCAGAATCGGGATTGAATGCACGGTCACTCTGGCAGGATTTTTGCTCGGTGGGCCGGTATCGGTTGGTACGCTGGTAACGGCAGTAGCAATTGGACCCTTGATCAAACAGTTCATCCCCCTGTGGGAACGCATGATGGCAAAACCGTATGGGAATACACCGCAAGCACAGCTGGTAGATTAGGAAACAAAACCACCACGTCAATATGGTTGCGTGGTGGTTTTTTAGGGTCAATACAGACTGTTGATGGGCTTAATTTGAAAGCTGCTGGTCGATTGTTTTCGTCAGAGAGGTCACTGTATCACCGGTATGAAGAGTCGTTATGGTTTCAATTAATACGATCCCGCATTCTTCATCGGCAACCGGTTTGTGCAGGGTGTTTTTGGGAACTACAGTAAAATCGCCTTTTTCAAGTACAGCTGCGCCATCTTCGAATTCTATCCGCAACTGGCCATAAACCACTAAGAATAACTCATCCTCATTGTCGTGTTTGTGCCAAACAAACTCTCCTTTGCATTTGGCCACCTTGAGATATTGATCGTTGACTCTTCCTACCACCCGAGGTGACCAATATTCCGTAACCTCAGCCAATTCTTTTTCAAAATTGACGCCTTTCATCGTTTTCATTTTCCATCATCTCCAATTTGCATGATGTAATGTGAAAAAGCCCGAGCTAGGATGGTTTGTGTCAGCACATTACGAATATCTCAACTATACCAGGATTTTGAAACTGCTGGGCTAATTACTTTGTGGAACGGCGATTCACACGAGCTGCTTCCCGGCGCCAAAGCAATACAAATGGAGTATAGGAGAATGGATATGGCATTAGAACATGAGTTTTATCTAGTACCGCATACAGTGGACATTCGGCATTTTTGGATGGAGAGAAAGAATCATCCCAGTGTGATCGATTCTGTGGTTATTCCTGATGACTTTATTTTATATATCATCGACACGCTGAATTGGGTGCCTAGTAAAAATCCCGCCTCGAGGGCAACTGCACCGGGCAAGGGATTGAACTATTACGGGGTAACTTTATTCGATGCCGAATCGGCACCTGCACTAAAAGGGATTTGCACTGCGTGGAGAGATTTGTTTCAATATGCGCCGAAGATGATAGAACTTACGGGAGATTTCGTCATGGCAGACGGTACAGAACAAGAGGGGCACTATGAAAAGCTGGTTTTCAACCGTGAAGAGATAATCCATTGTTTGGATAAAATGATCGCATACTCCAACAGGTTGGTTGAAGGCGACTTGTATGTATATCATTGCGGAATCTAGGAATAAATTCTCTTATCAGCAGATCGTGACCTATAGAAAAGAGATACCGACAATTATCAGCCAGGTTGGAAATTGAATCAGAGCAACGACTAAAAAACGTGATTTTCCCATCACCAAAGCATTGATGATGCCAAAGCGTACCACTAAGCACATTCGCTTAGTTCCATAGTAGCCCCAAAAATATATCCGTTCCCATAAAGATACCACTATGCGATAATAGTGGTATCTTTTTCCTGTTACCATATTCATAACCCACTCCATTTCCGCATCATTCGAGACCATGGAAAAAGGGATCAGATTGCGAGAGAAAGGGGGAGCGAAGAGTGGGATGTGAGCGACAAGCTTGCTTGTTCGCTGAAGAATAGGAAAGAGTGGTGTTTTATGAAGGCATTGTTTGTACGTGTGTTGTTATGGGCAATGTTGTTTTCTGTTTTTCTGCCGTATGACTTGTCAAATCAGGCTCATGCTGCTGATCCAGAACCAGATGTCAGGCTTATACCAGTAGCGGATAAGTTTTTCGATTATATTACGGGTGACGTTTACCCTACTGGAAACCCGGTATCAGGGGCAGATCAGCATTCGCTGATGGTGGGGTACTTAAATGATGAACTGGGAGAAAGTAAAGTGAAATCGGCGGTAAGGTATGATTTAAAGGATATCAATCGTCCGATTTTGAAGGCAACCTTGACGATCCCCGTCCATGCGGTAACGACCAGTCATGCAGCAGAATTGCCCCCCACGTTAATTGTTAACGGTTCCAGTGATGATGATTGGGAGGAAACGTCAACGGCGATGCCGGATGGCCAAGAGCAGCTGGGGACCATCATACTCACACCTGGTGTTGACTATCCAACAGTAAAAACATTTGATGTAACTGATTTTGTAAAGCGACAAATGAATGCCGCAGACAAGAAGGCAAGCTTTCTTATAAGCGGGCGAGAATCTTCGCACATTGCGGGGTACAGTTACTCCTACTTCAATTTTTTTGACCGAGCCAAAGACATCGAAGACAAGATGGCCAGACTCGAAATCATTTATAACCCCAATTCCCCTCCTACAGACATCACCCTTTCATCAGCAACCATCCAAGAAAACAGTGCGATAGGATCTACTATCGGAACACTCACCACCATTGATCCAGATACAGGGGATAGTCCTACCTTTACGATCGTCGCTGGCGACACCAGCAGTTTCACCATTTCATCAAGCAATGAGCTGAAAACGGCCGAAGCATTCGATTATGAAGCGAAAAGCAACTACAACCTTACCATTCAAGCGACTGACTCGGGCGGTAATACATTTGCAAAAGCTTTCACCATTTCGGTAACGAATCAAAACGAAGCCCCTGCAGGCTCTCTCACGATTAATAGTGGAGCCGCAACGACTGCATCACGAGAAGTTACCCTCACCATAACGGCTGCTGACCCCGAATCCGATTCACTGGAAATGCGATTTTCCGATGACGGAACGACTTGGGATGGATGGACAGGATTTAGTGCCACTACCTCAAGGACGTTGTCTGTTGGAGATGGCGAAAAAACGGTGCATGTGCAGTTAAAAGATGCAGCTAATAACTTATCCAACGTCTATTCGGATTCGATTGCGCTGGATCAGACACCACCTGTGGGGACAGTGAAGATCAACGAGGATGCAGCATTTACCAACTCGACCAACGTGACATTGAAAGTAGTCGCTGGTGATGCGGTCAAGATGCGCTTTGCCAATGACGCCAGCAGTCTCGAGCAGGGGGCATGGGAGAATGTCGCAGCGGAAAAGTCGTGGCATATCGAGATGGGAGATGGCACCAAGACGGTCTATATGCAGCTTCAGGATGCAGGTGGCAATGATTCATCTCCTTTTTCTGATTCGATCACACTGGATACGACACCGCCTGAAGTGATAGGCGTCGAGGATGGTGTCAGCTACAATACCGACCGGACGATTGCTTTTGCAGAAGGCAATGCCACGCTAGACGGTTCTCCATTCTCGAGCGGATCCACGGTAAGTGACGAAGGAACCCACACGTTTATCCTCACTGACCATATCGGCAATACAAATACCATCCACTTTACGATTGATAAAACCTCACCGACAGGATCGGTATCAATCGATTCAGGAAAAGCATACACGAACGATCTTGATGTGACGCTAACGGTTGCCTCTGGTGACGGAAAATGGATGCGGTTTTCGAATGACCCCGGCAACTGGGACGACAACGCCTGGGTGAATGCATCGACCGAATTTCCATGGACAATAGCAGGTGGGGGAGATGGCACCAAGACGGTCTACATGCAGCTTCGGGATGCCCTTGGTAACGTATCGAGCAGCTTTTCCGACACGATCGTGCTGGATACCACAGCGCCAGTAGTCACAGGAGTAGCCGATGGTGATAGGTACAATACGGTACGGACCATCTCGTTCAATGAAGGTACGGCAAAGCTCAATCATGATGATTTTACAAGCGGAGGAACTGTAAGCGCAGAAGGGTCCTACACCTTGGTGGTTACAGATGAAGCGGGCAACCAGACCACGGTTCATTTTTCGATCGACACGACCTCGCCCCAAGGAACGTTGGAGATCAACGGCGGAGCAAGCCACACCAACAAACGAGATGTCACGCTGCACATCAACTACGGCGATGCTGAACGCATGCGGTTTACAAATGATCCCGGTAATTGGAACGACAGCACCTGGGTCAATGCAGCATCACAAATTCCCTGGACGGTGGAAGCAGGAGATGGCACCAAGACGGTATACATGCAGCTTCGGGATGCGCTCGGCAACGTATCAAGCAACTATTCCGACACCATCGAGCTGGATACCACAGCGCCAGTCGTCACAGGAGTCACTGATGGTGCCAGCTACAATACGGACCGGACCATCTCGTTCAGTGAAGGTACGGCAAAGCTGAATAACGTCGATTTTGTGGATGGAACTACGATAAGCGCGGAAGGCTCATACACTTTGGTGGTGACAGATGCAGCGGGCAACCAGACCACCGTCCAATTCACAATCGACCGAACACCTCCACAAGGAACGCTAAGCATTAACAATGGGGCGACTAGCACCGGATCGGCCAGTGTGTCTCTGGAGATTACGTCTAGCGATACGCTTGGAGACGTCGAAATGCGGCTATCCAATGACGATACTACCTGGACGGGTTGGGAGCCAGCTGTCAGCACAAAAGCATGGAGGCTAGCGGGGGGAGACGGGACAAAGACCGTTTATCTCGAACTTCGAGATGAGGCAGGCAATTTGTCCAAAGCTACTGCCAGCATTCGGTTAGACACCTATCAGCCACCGCCTTACTATCCGGTTACTGGAGTATCGCTGGATAAACATTCGATGAATCTCCGAGTGAATGAGACAGATCGCTTGCAGGTGGTTATCGAACCAGCTAACGCCACGAATAAGCAAGTACGTTGGAGCAGCAGTGATCCCCGTGTGGTCGAGGTTGATGAGAGCGGAAAAGTGACAGCGAAGAAGCCGGGGAGTGCCGTCATTACGGTGACCACGGTAGATGGACAAATGACGGATCGCTGCGAGGTCACGGTCAAGGAAGCAGCTTCGTTCCGTCTGGAAGCTTCCGACAGCACCATTCACCTTCATACCGGGGAAACAGCCCGGTTCCAGATCTACTTCATCGAGGATGGAAAACGTAAGGAAATAACCAACAACAAGGAGACCTCCTACAGCGTAGATAATGATTTGATCGCGATAAAACCGGGACAGGTCACCGCCGGAAAAGATGAGGGTGAATCCACAATCACCGTTTCCTATCAAGGAGAAGAGATCACCATTCAGGTGACAGTAGAGAAGGAATCCGTACGTCTGCAAGCGTCGAAATCTTCTTTCTGGTTGAAACCTGAGGGGACTGCTCGATTCAAGGTGTACGCCTATGAAGGGAAAAAGCGCAAAGACATTACAAACGACAAGGATACTTCCTACGAGACTGACAATGAGCTGGTCACCCTGAAAGCGGGTCGGATCACGGCTGGTGACGATGAGGGAGAATCCCTGATCACCGTTCGCTACCAAGGAGAAGAACTCACGATTCCGGTAACTGTCTCCAAGCTGACGGTCAAATCCCTTGCAGCCGCAACCAAACAAGCGATTATGGAAGTGGAAGAGGAACGCCAGCTAGAGCTTACCGCTACGTTCAATGACAAGAGCAGCAAAGACGTGACTGACGAAGCGTATTGGTCATCCAGCGACACGGATGTGGTAAAAGTGTCTGAGAGCGGTGAGCTTACGGCGGTTGGCCGAGGCACCGCAGTTGTCACTGGGGCTTACGGAGGACGAGAAGGAAATGTTCGCATTCTCGTAGTAAAAGAAAAAGCTCCCAAACAGCTACGGGTAAGTCGTACCTCAGTCACCATCAGCGCGGAGAAAACACTTGCGATCAAAGCCACCGCCGTCTATGAAAAAGGATACCAAGAAGAGGTTACTTCCGAGGTTGAATGGGAAGCGGATGACCCAGACATCGCCGTCGTAGAAGATGGCGAGATTATCGGGGTATCCGCAGGCAGCACGAAAATAACGGGAAGCTATTTGGGAAAAACAGTGACGATCAAGGTCACGGTCCGTGAATAATCCTTACGCAGGTGCCAGTATCCGCTTTTCTGGGCTGGCATCTGCCCTTCATCATTCATACTTCATTACGCGAGGGAATCTGCATGCAAAAGAGATTGGTGATACCGGAGGACGAGCCATTTTTATTTTCGGTCTATGCGTCAACCCGTGAAGAAGAGATGGCTCTTTGGGGATGGAATGAAGCGGACAAGCTTGCTTTTCTGCGGATGCAATTCCAGATGCAATTACAGTCATATGAACGGCAATATCCGAATCATGTCCATCAGCTTATTCTCGTTGAAGAAGCACAAGCGGGGCGGATGATGACAGCAAAAACCAAGGATGCGCTTGTGCTGGTCGATCTCTCTTTGCTTCCTGTTTTTCGCGGGAAAGGATTCGGCACGAGGATTCTTCAAGAATTGCAGCAGGAAGCGTTCGGTACCTCTCTCCCCATACGTTTGCATGTGCAGTCGGAAAGCCCAGCCATACAGTTATATAAACGGCTTGGATTTCAAGAATTGGGTGAACCATCTGTCTATGTGTCGATGGAATGGACCCCTCAGCCGGTGTAAGCGAAAATCGAAAAGAAAGGTAGGATGAGTACATGGAGTCTTATATAGGAGAAATTCGTATGTTTGCTGGTAATTTTGCCCCGGCAGGTTGGGCGCTTTGCAATGGTCAACTCCTTTCTATATCTGAAAACGAACCTCTTTTTATGCTGTTAGGCACAACTTATGGCGGGGATGGGCAGACAACTTTTGCACTGCCGGATCTGCGCGGCCGCATTCCCATCCATACAGGGCAAAACCCGCGTTCAGGCACCAGCTTTGCACTCGGACAGATGGGTGGGACGGAAACGGTCACCTTGACTACTGGCCAACTCCCTATGCATACGCATGTGCCTCTAGCAGCCTCAACAGGTACGAGCAATTCGCCTGCGGGATCCTATTGGGCTGGTGAACTCAGTATCTATTCAACCGAAGCACCGGATGGACAAATGGATCCTGCTTTGCTGGGATCTACAGGAGGCGGCCAACCGCATGACAACGTGATGCCTTATACAGCGGTGAATTTCATTATTTCCTTGTACGGTATCTATCCGAGCCAAAACTAGATCGTTCCTTGAACGCTAAAAGGAGGTTTCCAAATATGTCTGAACCGTTTCTCGGAGAAATTCAAATGTTCCCTTATGGCTTTGTGCCACGCGGCTGGGCCCCTTGCGATGGCTCACTGATGCCGATTAACCAAAATCAACCGCTGTTTGCTTTGCTTGGCACGACATATGGTGGTGACGGGATGACCACATTCGCGCTTCCGGATCTTCGTGGCCGCGTGCCCGTACATGTTGGAGAAGGAATCACATTGGGACAAGCAGGTGGGGAAGAAAATCATCAATTAAACGTACAGGAGATGCCCATGCATACGCATACAGCCAGGGCTTCGGAAGCAGCTGCAACAACAAAAGTAGCAGCAGGTAACAGCTGGGCCAAAACGTCGACTCATGTTTATGCTGCCGGCGCGAATGGCCAGATGAGTTCATCAGCAATCGCTCCAACGGGAAGCGGACAAGCACATGCCAACATGCAGCCGTATACGGTATTTCGTTTTTGCATCGCCATTCAAGGTATTTTCCCATCCAGAGATTAAAAGGAGGAAATCAGATGTCTGATCCATTTATTGGCGAAATCCGCATGTTTGCCGGAAATTTCCCCCCGAAAGGCTGGGCGTTTTGCAATGGGCAGCTCTTGTCGATCAGTCAAAATACAGCTTTATATTCCATTTTAGGAACACAATATGGTGGAGATGGGAAGACCAATTTCGCACTTCCAAATCTAAAGGGATCTGCTCCTATGCATCCTGGAGCAGGACCAGGACTGTCACCCCGAGGCATTGGTGAAAAAGGCGGTTCGCCAAGCGTAACACTAACTTTGGCGCAGATGCCTCCTCATAACCATCAAGTACAAGAGAAGGCTACTGCCAATGTGACTAGTCCGATTGGCGCTGTTTGGGCGAATAACAGCCGCTTCGGTGAAAACATTTATGCGAGCGAACCTGACGGCGTGACCTCAATGAATCAGGCGGCGTTATCCCAGGCGGGCGAAAATGCCCCTCACAATAACATGCAACCTTATCTTGGAGTGAATTTTATTATCTCTTTACAGGGTGTCTTCCCTTCGAGAGGATAACCTACTGTAAGAAAAGCTCACCTTATGTGGTTTCCTGCTCTTTTCTTGTTTTCTCGGTTATCCCGACTTGATCGCTCGCCTACTTCGCTGGTGAGTCGTTCTATAAGCCTACTCATGAAAATGGGTGCGGACTCACCGCGCCCATTTTCCCTCTCGTCTGTACCGTATCCTACCGCTCTTCCATCACCAGTTTGATCCCGAGGAGGATCAGCATGCCGCCTGTAACCCTTTGAAACGTTCGCTGGAATCCTGGGCTGGAGAACCATGCACGCACACGGTTGATCAACAAGACAAGACACATGAACCAGGCGACCGCCAGAATGACTAGAGTGATCGAAAGCAAGAGCATCTGTGGCATGGTATCTCGATGAGGATCAATGAACTGAGGCAAAAAAGTCATAAAGAATACGAGCGACTTGGGGTTCAAGATATTTGAAAAAGCCCCTTGTATGTAGTGACTTCTTTTGCTTTTTTTGACTGAGACCGTTCGTTCAGTGGAACTAGCCGTATCATCAGGTGCAGACTTTGTCTTGCGCATGATCAAGGACTGAATCCCCAAGTAAAAAAGGTAGATCGCTCCCGCATATTTGACGATCTCAAACCAAAAGACAGATTGGGCGATGAGGGCGGAGATACCCATCGCTGCCGCAGCCGTATGAACAAAAATGCCCGAAGCGATGCCAAGGACAGTAGCGACTCCGCCTCCGCTGCCCCCTGACAAGGTGTTTTTCGTAACCAGAGCGGTATCTGTTCCTGGCAATATTACCATCACGATGGAGATGAGCACGTACAAGAAATAGTTTTCCATCCCTTCTCCCCCCATTTTTTATTTCAAAAGTGCGATCTGACCGGTCAGCTTTTTCACGATTTTGTCTTCCCCATAAAGAGCAATTCCCAAATAGTCAATTCCCATGGCTTCGCTTTGCCTCAGCTTCGTGGCGTACTCCTCGTAAGCTCGGGAAGACTGTGCTTGCGCGGAAAAATCGACGATCATGACATCCGGCTCCTCCTTGGCCGCTGCCTCACGCAGACTACGGATTTCCTCCTTGCTTGCCTTCAAAATAGGGATAGGGATGGTTGTGATGCCAAGGTGCCGTTGTCCTGATCCATCCTGCAAATCCTCTCCAATGATTCCATCCTGCTTCGTACCGAGTGTAACTCCCAAGATCGCAGCTGTATTGGCAATCAAGCCAACAGGCAATTCCCCATCAATGACCATGACACATTTGATACCTTCCCGTTTTTTCTCGGACATCCTTGCACACTCCTTTTCATAACTAGGCACCCAAATATTCAATATGCAATATATTGTACATTGCACATCGGTCGATATGCAATATATCGCGCTGACGAATGTTATTGCCTGGTCGCTTATGGTATATTGGTGACGAGAAGGTTTCAGGAAATTCCAACTCTCTGTAAGGACGGTCTGCTTATGCCTATTCCCAAAGATTTTTCCACACCTGTTCGACTAACTGCAAAAGAACGGGTTTTTACGCAATTACAACAATGGATTATTGATGGCACTATTCATCCAGGTGAAAAGCTCACCGATTCGGAGCTCGCCACGGCCCTGGGGGTGAGCCGAACGCCAGTCCGTGAAGCCCTGCAGCTTCTCGCTGTTCAAGGCTTTGTTGAAATGCAGCCGGGAAAAGAGACGAGGGTCACGATGGTTGACAAGGAAGACGTCTCCAAGGTCATTCCACCACTCGCTGCCCTGGAATCTGTGGCCGCTGAGCTTGCAGCATCGTTGATCGATGAGAAGACGATCTCCTTTCTAAAAGAGACGAATGAAAAGTTTGCACAGGCGGTTCTCGCCGGTGATTCCTACACGGCTTTGAAACTGGATGAGCAATTTCACCAGGCAATCGTAGAGGTGGCGCAAAATCCTTATCTCTTGTCAATGATCTCCACGCTGCAAGCCAATGCCCGCCGACTCTACTACTTCAAAGCCATTGTGCCCGCCGAATCCTCGATTGAACAGCATAATGAACTTATTCTTGCCTTTGAACGGCGGGATAAGGACACTGCGGCAGCAATTATGAAGAAAAACTTTTTGCGGCCATTGGAAGAGTTCTACAATTAATCAGCAAAAGGGGCTGTCCCAAAAGGGGAATAAAAAATACCCGTTCTTGAAAACGTAAACGAAGCACCAAAGGAGGACAATGAAAATGGATATCCAAACCCATGCAGAATTACTTGATATACTGCAACGCAACTATCAAAATCAGGAAGCCGAAATCACTTTCACCGAATGGGATGGTGACAGCGAAGACGAAACAATCTCGACCTTCCGCGGCACGCTGCTTGCCATTCAGCTGAATGACAACGAATTTGATGAAAAAGATCTGCTATTAACCATCCAGACTGACAAGGAAGAGCTTGAGCTTCTGATGGAAATCCCTGCTGACGAGGCCGATCTGGGATCATATGAAGACGGCCGCCTGCAGATCTTTGGCACGGAATCGGAAGTAAGCTTCACCCGATGACAAAGCAACGCTACCGTTACTACGGCACCCCCGATCCGATGACGGAGAGGGAGGTCTACCATTGTGAAAAGTACCTAAAGCGCAAGAAAGACCGGATCATCCGTGCCGGTCGGTATCTCATCGATCAAGAGGCGTTGCTTGCCCCTTTTCATTTGGATTGCGGGAATTGCCGCAGCGTCCACGGACATACCTGTTGTGAAGGCGGACAACCTTACTCGGTTAACAAATGGCAGGTTCCGCAAATCGAAGAGACTGCGCCAAAGGCCATTGAATCATTTCTCAAAGACAGGACTGTGCATCCTTCTATCTGGTGTGCGCAAGGCTATCGTCCAGGCAACATTCCGGTTCATGAAGGGAATTGCTATTTTTATGGCCCCATCGGTGGGGGGTATGGCTGTATGCTGCATGCGTATGCCGAGGCAAACGGGGAGGCCGTCTATCCGCTGAAGCCCTTTAGCTGCCAGCTGTACCCGCTTGATCTCATCCAGATCGGGGAAGAGATCCTGATTACGGCTGTAACTGAGCAAACCGCTTCTTTTTCCCGGTGGGGAACCGATTATTTGGAGAATTTTTACTGCGCCAGTCTCTCGCGGCGACAAGCAGCTGTCGGGATGGCAGAGGACCAATTTGCTATCGCGGGATATCGGCCAGCTTATCAGTGGGGGCTGGAATTATTGCGCGAGGCTTTTGGCGTTGAGGTAGAGCTTGCGGTTGCAAATGCTGTGAAGGAATCGGCTTTTCTTTAAAAGGGAAGCCGATTTTTGTATGGATCATTTCACTACTCAGCGTATTGTTACCGGTTTGCAACGATTTCCGTCTAACCGTTGTCTTACAATGAGGGCATCGACGAAAAAGGAAGTGGCTTATCATGAAACGCAAACGAATCATTCCGCTCGGCTTATTCCTCATATTAACCAGCTCAGCTTGCAGCATGGGGCAATCCCCGGCTGATCTGGTAAAGGCGCCGGCTGCTGAAACCAATAAGCAGGAGCTGGCTCAAATCGTCCAGCAGCTGTTGCCGGCAGGCGGGAAACTGACCGTACCCCTGCATCCACACCAATCCAGCGCAATCAGCCTGCAGGATCTTGACGGAGATGCGCAAGAGGAAGCGATCGCTTTTTACCGGTTGGAAAAAAACAATTTTCAACTTGGCATGCTGATCTTGAAACAAGTGGCTGGTCAGTGGCAGGAATTCGCCAACATGCAGGGGCTCGGATCCGATATTGATTATGCGTCATGTACCGACGTGACGGGAGACAAACGACCCGAGATTCTGGTGGGCTGGAGCGGCGGTGAAGGTTTGCCCAATGAACTTGCGGTCTACTCGCTGCCAGAAAAGGAACTGAAAACGATATGGAATCAGGGTTATACGCAAATGACGGTTGGTGATCTGACAGATGACGGGGTTCCCGAAATCGCAGTGATCGAACACGACCGTGACCAGATGGAAGCGAAGATGAAAGTGTACACCTTCGCGGACAATCAATTCAAATCTCTGGCCCAAGCAGAGTTGGATGGAACCGTAAATGGATTTGAGCAAGTCGTCATTGCCAATGCAAGCCCTAGCAAGAAAGGGATATTCGTTGATTCGGGTGTAGGGGCCCACTCGGGTATGACCGATCTGTACATTTGGGAGCAAGGACAACTGAAAAATGTGTTGCAACAATCAGAAGGTTCCCTCGGCTTCAAACCGTACCCCCTGCTGAGCAAGGATGTGAATGGTGATGGTATATATGAAATTGGCATACACGTTGAACCGCCGGGGTCCGGGGAATTGGCGATGGTGGAAATTGCGTGGATCACGACCTGGAACCAGTGGGATGGACAAAACGGGCTCATTCCGGTAGAAGAGCATTATGCCGACTACCAGGCTGGGTATGATTTCACCATCCCGGCTGAATGGAAGGATCAATATACCGTCAAAAAAGAAGCCAATGGCGATTTTAACACGATCCGCTTTTATGCCCTGGAAGATCAGAAGAAAGAAATTCTTAGCTTTGAGGTGTACAAAAAAGCGGATTGGCTGAAGCGGGAGCAGGAATTGAAAGAAAAGCAGCAGACCTATACGGTTCTCCATCAAGCAACCGATATAACCATTGCGGCCGTCTATGGCAAACTGGATAAAGATCATCCGCTTACCTTGACGGAAGAAAAGCTGAAAAATCATTTTGAGATCATGGAGACAGAAGTGGAGTCATGAACAAATGAAGGTTCTCGTATTGGAAGATGAGGATTCGATTCGGGATTTTGTGCGAATTAACTTAAAGCGGCAAGGGTACGAAGTAGTGGAGGCGGTCACTGGGGAAGAAGCGTTGTCGCTGGCGACCGAGCACGCTCAGATTGAGATGGCCCTGCTGGATGTCATGCTGCCAGGGATCAGCGGGATTGATGTATGCAAAGTGCTGCGCGAGCGCTTTCCACGCCTGGGCATTATCATGCTGACAGCCAAGGGAGAGGAAGCTGACAAGGTGGCTGCTCTTGACGGCGGTGCTGATGATTACGTGGTGAAGCCGTTCAGTCCTGTGGAGCTGCTGGCTCGGGTGAAATCGCTATATCGGCGCATGCATGCTGATCAACCGCCGGTGTCTGCACAGCGGATCCACATCCCGCCTTTTGTCCTGCACATAGACGAAAGAAAGCTGTTCAAAGCGGCACAGCCTATCGAGTTGACCCCCACAGAGTATGACCTGGTGAAGCTGCTGCTGGAACATGCCAATCAGGCTGTAAGTCGCGATGACATATTGACCGCGGTCTGGGGCAGGTACTACCAGGGCGATCTGAAAACGGTTGATGTCAATGTGCGTCGGATCAGACAAAAAATCGAAGATGATCCCTCCCATCCGAAGTATCTGGAGACAGTCTGGGGCTATGGGTATTTGTGGAGAAAGGAAAACTAGCGGATGCGCGGAATCAAAAGAAGGATTGTGACAGGCTACGGAATCGTCATATTGTTGGTCATCTTGCTGATGGAAGGTCTGTTCATTTTTGCTGTACACCAGTTTTATCTGGAAGGAGCCAAGGAAGCGCTGAAGACACGTGTTGCTACCTCAGCTGATTTCTTTAATAAATATGTGCAGGCGTATGATTTGAAAGAGCGTGCCAAGACGATCCTGGAAAATCTGCCGGAGGATGAGGTGGCCAGGGTAGAAATCATCGATTTGCGAGGCAGGGTGATTCTGGATTCATACGGAATTGTCTCCGGGAGGCAGGTCAATCAGCCTGATGTAGCCCTTGCATTGAAGGGGAGCCAAGCGGTCTGGTCTGGTCATCAGGACGTCACCCGCGAAAGGGTGATTGCCGTTTCTTCTCCGCTGCAAGACAATCTTAGCGGGAAAATGGATGGAGTGCTGCGTTATACAGTCTCCGCGGAACCTCTGTATGCGGTTGTCCGTGACATCATTGCCATAGCTGTCGCAGTTGGGGTTGCTGTCTTACTGCTTTCTTTTGCGGTGAGCATCATCCTTGCGAACCGTTTGATCCGTCCGGTGCTGGAGTTGACTGAGCGTGTAAAACAGGTGGCACGGGGAGACTTTGCACAGCGTGTGGAGTATCGCGGGGATGATGAAGTAGGGTCATTGGCCGAGACGTTTAACAACATGGCAGAAGCGCTAACAAAAAACGAACAGTTAAAAAATGACTTCATCTCCTCGGTATCCCATGAATTGCGAACCCCGCTCACTTCGATCAAAGGCTGGAGTGAAACGATATTGACGGGAGATTTGGCGGATCGGGAAGAAACGCTCCAAGGACTTCATGTCATCACGAGAGAAACGGATCGACTGATTGGCATGGTGGAGGAGCTTCTCGATTTTTCAAAAATCCAATCGGGCCAGCTGTCGATTGATTTCAACAAGGTAGAATTGAACCATGTGATTCACGTCGTGCATGAGCAGCTGCAATCATTGCTGGCAAGACAAGGAATCAACTTTCAGGTGTCTATGCCACAGCAGTCAATGGAAATATGGGGGGACGCGCATCGCTTGCAACAAGTGTTCCTCAATTTGCTGGATAACGCCCGGAAATTTACGCAGCCAGGCGGATGGATAGAGGTAGCCGTCCAAATGAGAGAAAACGAGATCATCGTACAAATAAAGGACAACGGAGCAGGGATCCCCGCAGAAGACCTTCCTTATATCAAAGACAAGTTTTATAAAGGGAAAAGCCGGAAAAGCGGGAGCGGTCTCGGACTAGCCATATGTACAGATATCATCGAACGTCATCATGGAAGCTTGGAAATCACCAGCAAAGAGGGAGTAGGGACAACGGCTGCGGTCACGTTGCCGCTGATCGGAACCAGGTAGATGAGTCGGCACTTCGGCGGAAACGCTGTGCGACATTTTGAGCGGCTCCAAGAAAGGCAACTGGAAAGAAAAAAACGGAGAGAAGAGAGAGAAGACCAGTTGGTGAACCATGGACGGTATGATAAGATGAAACTGTCAAAAAGAAGAAGCAGCAAAGGAGTAACTGGAGAATGAACCCGAAAACTGCAAGTGAATCACGGACAGTCCAAGCTTCATTAGTTCTGCCGTCCGATACGAACAACCATGGGACGATTTTTGGCGGCGCCATGATGGCATACATCGATGAGGTGGCCGCCATCGCTGCGATGCGGCACTGCCGCGGACCGGTTGTGACCGCATCCATCGACTCGATCGACTTTCTCTCACCTGCCAAAAAGAACCATTCAGTCTGCATCGAGGCTTATGTCACCTCGACTGGAACCAGCTCCATGGAGATTTTTGTGAAAGTCGTCTCCGAGGATCTGATGACAGGTGCTCGCACACTGACCGCTACGTCCTTTTTGACCTTTGTCGCGCTGGATGAAAATGGCAAGCCGAAGCCTGTACCTCCCGTCATTCCAGAGTCTGAAGAGGAGAAGCTTCTGGCACAGACTGCAGCGGAACGAAAAGCGATGCGGAAAGAACGGAAAGCCAGCACAGAGGCGTTCACCCGTCAATTGAAGATTGAAAAGGAAATATAGAGGTCGCAAAAAACAAGCCTTTGCGGAAGTAGCAGAGGCTTGTTTTATTTTCGAGCGGACAATAGCGAATAGACGGCCGGGTGAAAAAAAGTTCAAGTGCTCATGTTGCGTATCCTATGAGTGCTTGCGAGGAGATTCCGAATACTGTTGCACTAACACTATAGCTGCTTAGATATGCTGGCTTGAAAAAACGGCTGCATACTCGGGATTTAATGTATTGGAAATTATTTCTGGTTCAGGAATGGTTGAATGCTTTGGGGGAAGTTCGACGATTTCATGCGTGGTTGGAACTGGGTTCTTTAGTGTGATTCCTACTGCGGCTAACGAGAGCATTAAGGTAACAAGCACTAATTTTTTCATGAAATGGTTCCTCCTTTTAGATAAGACTGGTTCTATAGTAATGCAATTTGAAATATTATGCGTTTTTGATCTAGCCTGATCTGCAAAAGTGAGTATGACCAAATACCATTTCCGTTCGAATAATGTCATAATAATAACTATAGGAATAATTTTATTGCATGCTCCCATTTTCCAAAGCGTGCCAGTATTGATAGATTTGAATATATTCGGGCTGAGCGACCATGATCGATTGCCGAATCATTTTACCAACAGGATCCACCTCCAGCCATTGCGGCAAAGGCAAGTCATGCGACTGAAACATGTCAATGATCAATTGGGGTTCGTAGGATTTGTATCCATGAACTGACATGGTGGTATGGAAAGGAATGCCGCAGCTGTGATATTCCCGGAAGAAATGACCGAGCTGCAGGATATCAAGCGGACGATTGGTGCTTCGAAGATACAATAAATCAAAATTGAACCATAGGCTGGCCCCAAACATAACGAGATGACGGATAACGTCCACAGGTAGTAAGGATCCGCAGATTATGAACAAGGCCAAAAACTCCTTCGACATTTCGGGGAGAAAGACTTGTGAATCAGCATGGGACATGGTTTGTGCATTACTAAGATAGAGGGTCGTGATTCGATAGCCGGTTAATTCACGGATGGTTGAGCGAATGTCATTGGATGAGTGGTGAGATGGGAGCTCTAGGAATGCAGTGTGATGATTGAGCATATGAACGCCTTTTATGCCGGGATCATGATTGCGATTGGTATCGTTGTGGAGTTTCATGGATGGCTCCTCCTTTTTCAAATACGAGCACATTGTAGATGGTTTTCTGTTTTTTGGGAAACGGGTCGGAAATGAACAATCATGTGGGGTTGATGAGGCATATGGATTTTTATCAGGTAGGAAAATACATACGCTTCTTGCGAAAGTCAATGGGGATGTCGCAGGCTGAATTGGCGTCAGGGATTTGCACGCAGGCACAAATAAGCAAAATCGAAAAGGGTGAGGTTTACCCGTTGGCTACCACATTGTATCTGATTGCAAAAAAACTGGATGTCGATATCAACTTTTTTTTTGAAGTGGGCAATTCCCCGCGTCTGGATTATACCAGAGAGGTTTATGAACTGATCAGGTTCTATGTGGACAAGCGTGATTATCAGACGGTTTGGCAAATTGTGAAAGTAGAGAAGCGAAATCCGTTGTTTCATTCCTTGACGGCACAACAATTTTTAAAGTGGCATGAAGGAATTTGCTGCTACCACATCGAGAAAAATAAAGAGGTAGCTCTCGAATTGTTACAAGAGGCACTGGCAATGACAAAATCCTCGATGAAGGTCTCCTATACCGAACGGGAAATTGAAATTCTCAACAGTATCGGTGTGATCTATTTTGAGGAGTCTGAGTACCAAAAAGCAACTGAATATTTTGAGATTGCGCTGAAGGAACATAAAAAGAAAACAGAAGCGTGGAATAATCACGGCATCATCATACGGATTTTATATAATTACGCCAAGGCACTGACCCGGTTAGATCAATTTGAAGAATCGATTTCGATGTGTGAAAACGGTATACGCATGTGCGTAAAGCATGAAACAATGTATACCTTAGGTGATTTGTTCTATCATAAGGGTTTCAATTACATGTGTATGTCTCGATATGCGTCGGCCATACTCGAAATGCAAAAGGCAAAGACGATTTTTGAGATACAGCAAAATGAAGATTTTCTGGACTTTATCGACGAGAAGCTTTCCGAATTGTCCCAGCGACTGAAATCTGAGGAATGATTGACTAACGCTTGTCAACAAGGGGGGCATGCAGGCTCCAAAAAAGAAAAGCCGAGTTTGTCTGGCAGCCGCACTTTTATACTTGGAGATAACCACAGATGGCAAGGAGGTTCTCTATTGATAAAAGAGGCGGTATCCTTTTTGGATCAGGCAAATGGGCAAGTTGAAACAGCTTTTACAAGGATGATGACTTCACTTTATCAGGTGATGGTTACAGGAGACTCTGCATGGGTCTTCCAACTTGAACAAGATGAAAACGCCTATCAAAACCTATTGGCTTCTCCTACACTCCGGCATCACGTTCAGCGCTATCTCGACCTCCCCTTTTTGAATCCCCTTGTTTCACGCCAATTCCGAGTGTTGTCCAATGAAATGTTGGAATACCGGGCTTCCCAGCAGCTCCGTGAAGAAATGATGCGTTTGTGGAACCAGCTGCATTACATCATCAGCACCTATCGGGTAAAGCACGGAGCGCTCTCTCTTTCGGAAAACGAAGTGATTCATCACCTGCAGAACAACCCGGATCAAAAAGAACGGGAAAAGATCTGGAATGGCTACATGGAATTAGGTCAAAAAATCGCTCCCGGTCTCGTCCAGTTAGTCCACTTGCGGAATCGCACTGCTCGCGAAAATGGATATGACGATTACTATCAGATGCGCAATGCCTCGCAAGAGCTGGGGACATCGACCATTGATCGAATCATGAGGCAGCTAAGAGACACGCTTGATCCCACATATGCGCAAGTAAAAAAAAGAATCGATCTGGAATTACAAGAAAAATGGGGAACGACGGGTCCTCTTCTGCCATGGGATTACCCTCATCCTTTCTTCCAGCAATACGATGTCAAAGCGGAAGCCGTAGATCTCGCGGCGATCATGAACCAGTTTTCCGCATGGGCTGCAGAGCGGGGCATAGATCTTGAACCAGTCCTCAAGCAAGCCGATTTTTTTCAACGTGACCAGAAAAGCCAAGCCAATTTCTGCTTGAATCTTAATCGGGGAGAACAGATCAAGGTTTCTTGCAATCTCACAGCCGATTGGCGGGGACTTTCGGTGTTTTTGCATGAAATGGGCCATGCGGTATACGAGCTGGCTATTGAGAAAGAGCTGCCATTTTTATTGCGTCAGCCTGCGCATACTTTTCTGAGCGAATCCATCGCTTTGCTGTTTGAACGTCTCGCAGGCCAGTTTAGCATGTTCTCGACCGAGGTGAAGAAGCGAAACAGAGCAGAACAGTTGACCAATCGGCTGGTTAAGCTTTATTGGACCATGGTTGTCGCCCGGTTTGAGCAAGAATTATATAGAGATCCCACCCAAAATCTAAATGACCTATGGTGGAATTTGGTGGAAGAGCTACAGGGCATCTCTCGCCCCCACAATTGGGATACCCCGGCCTGGGCCGCAAAAGCCCATCTAACTACGCTGCCAGTATATTATCATAATTACTTGCTTGGTGAAGTAGGAGCCTCACAGATGGAACAGCAGCTGAATCGACGGTTTTCTGCTTGGCATTCAATCGAGGCCATCAATTATTTGCAGCAAGAACTGCTAAGACCCGGTTTATCCTTATCTTGGGACTCCGTGATGTCCAGAAGCTTTTGTTCCGCCTTGGATCCGACCTATTTGATCGAAGACTTCGACGAAATTGGTACCATAGGAAAGGAATGACGGGAAACTGGAGACTCTTTTGATTTTTCATACAGAACCTGATGAAGAGCAATATGTGCAAGCACGCGAATTATTTCCCCTGATGAAAACGATGGCTTGCACAGACTTTAAGCAAGCTGCGCAAATCATACAGGACAAACAGATGGATTGGATTGCTCTAATTACGTTTCAGGACAAGCTTCCCGATGATTGGAACATAACGCTGTTGGAAACCGATTGTCCGCTATTGGTTTGCCTTAATGCAAGCCTGTCCGAGCTGATTGTTTTTTTCTCCTTTCTCCGCACCATGATAGGATCCGCAGGCTGTTTCTCCGAGGAAAAAGAGAAGACCATCCTCCACCCGCTCTTGCAGTATTCCTTGTCGTTTATTGAAGAACATTTGCACGAAAATGACTTGTCGATTGAAATGCTGGCCAATCGGTTGTTTGTGAATCGCTCCTATCTTTCTCAATTGTTTAAAGAACAAATCGGGACAGGCTTTAAAGAATATTTGATTCACAAACGAATTGAAAAGGCCAAGACACTTTTGCGCGATGGATACTCAGTGACGCATTCCTGCTATGAAGTGGGGTACGGTGACCTGACACATTTCAGCAGAGTGTTCAAAAAAGTGACGGGTTTCAACCCCGCCCACTATAAAAAATTGGCAACAGCTGAAATGCTGCCACCATGATCAACGAAAGCCGAGAATCGGGAAAAAATGCTTTCTATACTTAAGTCAGATCAATGACAAGAAGAGCCATCAGGAAGGACGGTGCATATGTATTGACATGCATGCTGGGCAAATGATGTCGAGTCGGTATTTTAATCGTCTGCAGCTTAATCCGGGCGAAGGTACCATCACAAAAAGGAGCAGCGATATCCATAAATTGATCAACGAGATCAACTGGTACCTGTCTCTGCCGGAAGAACTGAAAACATACATTCCGGAGATCAAACGGTATTCTCTGGAGATCGAGGACGCTTTTTTGACAATGTCCTATATCCCGTCCCATCCCTTGACAGCGTGGTATGGCTTGGAAAATGTGAAACCATTTGAATGGGAGACGATTTTCGACAAGCTTCAGACGATTTTGCGATTGTTTTCGATGTATACCGGTCCGGTCACAGCGGAACATGCAAAGGAAATGTACGTGTACAAAACCATAAGCCGTCTGGAGAGCTTTTTCCACCAGCAGGAATGGGCAAAGAGCATCAATCGGATCGGCTATTTTTATCTAAATGATCGCATATTGCCTTGTCCGCTGTGGCTGTTGGAAAAGAGTCTGCCCCATCTTAATGAACTGTTAAAGCTTCCGACTGCGCATGTGATGCATGGGGATTTTTGTTTCTCAAACCTCTTGTATAATCCTGAGTCTCAATCGCTGACCATGATTGACCCCCGAGGCAGTTTTGGAGCAGCAGGGATATATGGAGATAGTCGCTATGATCTGGCGAAGATCCGCCATAGCCTGAATGGCTATGATCACTTTATCCAGGATCGTTTTTTCGTACGGCGAACTGAAAACAGCATCAGTCTGGGGATATCATTCCGACAGGACCAAGTCGAATTGAGGAACGTGTGGGATAGCTTCTTGGGATCGTCGAAAGCCGATGTGAAATTGATTGAGTCCCTGTTATTTTTATCGATGCTTCCGCTGCATTCCGATCGCCCGGAACGTCAAATGGCCATGTATGCTTGGGGCACCAGCCTGTTATGCGAGGCTGTATCATTACGGTGACAGGAGGAATGGAATGAGAATCGTGATCGATTTGGATGGAACGATATGCACAATCCGTGAAAATAATGACTCCTATGCAGATGTGAAACCGATGCCAGGGGCAATCGACACCATGAAGCGTCTCAAGGAGAACGGGCACGAGATCATCATCTATACTTCTAGACATATGCAGACAAGTCAAGGAAATCAGGGGAAGGCAATCGCCAATATCGGCAAAATAACATTGGATTGGCTTGACTACCATGACATCCCTTACGATGAGATCATTTTTGGTAAACCAATCGGTGACGTCTACATCGACGACAAAGCGATACGCTTTCACTCCTGGAGTGAGGTTCAACGCAACTGGATGCAAGGGAGGGGATGAGAGGTGAACATCGTTCTTCCGTTAGCAGGTCAAGGGAACCGTTTTCGCCAGGCCGGATACACGATCCCCAAGCCGATGATCAGCGTATCTGGCAGGCCCATGCTGTATTGGGCTTTGGACAGCTTGTCCCCTCATTTTGATCTGAGTCGTTTCGTTGTAGTTTGCTTGAAAGAGCACTTAGAAGCGTTTCCATTGGAACGACTGATCCGTGATTACAGCAGGCGGATTGAGATTCTTGCGCTGGATCAGCCGACGCGCGGCCAGGCGGCGACCGTATGGGAGGCTGCGCCATATCTAAGAGAGCTGGAGCCATTGGTTATATATAACGGAGATACCTATATGCGATCTTCAATTGGAAAGGACATCGCCCAAAATCAATGGGACGGTGTCATCTCTGTATTTTGCTCGGAAGATTCCAATCTCAGTTATGCCCAGATCAATGAGCAGGGAGAGATTATTCAGGTCAGGGAAAAAGAAATCATCTCATCCTATGCCACTACTGGCCTCTATCATTTTCAAACAGCGCGCTTGTTTCTGGATGCTTTTTCCAGCGCTCAATCCGATATGGACGTGGTGAGCGGGGAGTATTACGTTGCACCCCTGTACAATCATTTGATGAAACGTGGATACCGGTTTTTGGCCAGCGAGGCGGAGGTATGCTATCCGCTTGGAACCCCAGAACAACTGGATCGCTTTTGCCAAGAACTGAGGAACGGTAAGGAACATACGCTTGGAAAGGGGGTGGGGATATGAGCAGAACCGTTTTCTTCGGATTGAGCGGAGGTATGGGGCCCGTGTTCCGGAGTTTGCCTATCGCTGCAGAGTTTCGAAAGGAAGGAATCGAGCCAGTCTTTCAAATCTACAGCGAAGCAAGCGCAGCATTGATTAACGAGCTTGGTTTTCTGCAGGTCGAAGATGATGATCCGACGATGCCGATGGCGGATAAGCTGATCCCGGCAAGTCCCCATTTTTATCATTTGGATCACTATTTTGCCCAAGCGGGATTGTTGGATGATAGGTTTTTACGATCGTGGATCCTCCATCGCATTCGGATGCTGGAGTCCGTAAAGCCGGATATGGTCGTTGCGGATATGAGCCCGCATAGTGTGATCGCTGCACGCGTCTTGGGGATTCCGGTTGTGACCGTTACCCAGTCTTGCTTTCATCCGAATGGGAAAAGAGTATATGCATGGGGGGAACCTCCACGAAACCTACCCATGGTCACGCCGCTCGTCAACAAGATTTTGACACAGTATGGGCTGCCGAAGATTGCGCGCATGGAGGATTTGAATGCTGGAGATCTCTCCATCGTGCCCAGCATCCCGGAAATGGATCCGATCGATGATCCGCTTGTGAAATATGTGGGACCCCTGGAATTTTCGTTGCAAACCAATTTGGAGGAAGAGAAGCTGCATCTGCAAGGAGAGCCCTATTACCTCGTCTATCCAGGCAGGCTGTACGACTCCTGCGGTGATTCGGGATTATCCCTGGTAAAATCCGTGATCAGGGCCTTTGCTGGAAAGCC
The DNA here is from genome assembly GCF_004521915.1 of Brevibacillus migulae. Taxonomy (GTDB): domain Bacteria; phylum Bacillota; class Bacilli; order Brevibacillales; family Brevibacillaceae; genus Brevibacillus_F; species Brevibacillus_F migulae. The sequence continues at coordinate 79,533 of NZ_SDKD01000002.1, forward strand.
GGAAAAAATCATTTTTTGCTTGAGCGAGGGAATCCCTGCGGATCTAGAGCTTCCGGTCGGCAATTTTCGTGTGATCTCGTCTTTTTCTACCGAATTACTCCGACATGCGCGTTTGTTCATTCACCACGGCGGGCATGGCAGCTGTCTGTCCGCCATGGTAAACGGGGTACCCGCTCTGATCATCCCTACTCATGCGGAACGTCAATTTAACGCCCGCCATGTGTATCAGACCGGTTGTGGCGAGTACTTACTGCCGGGCATGTTTACGGCTGAACACCTGTATCAGCTAGCGACATACGTTGCACAGGATCCGGTCTATAAGCAAAATTGCTGCGAAATGCGCCGCAGGGTCGAGGAGCAGAGTTACGGAGGAGCTGCAGAGGCTGTTTTGCACAGCAAGAAATTGCTGATGGACACCATTTTGAGGAGGTCTAGGTGATATTCGGGATAGGCATAGATATTCAAGAAATAAAAGCGATGGACCGCATCATCCGGCGACAAGGACACCACTTTCTGGATAAAGTATTTACCTCAAACGAAATCGCGTACTGCTTGCAAAAGCGAGAACAGAGTCAGCACTTTGCGGCCAGATGGGCGGTCAAAGAAGCCTTTTTCAAAGCGCTGGGCACAGGAGTCAGCGGTCGGTATCGTTTTTTGGATGTGGAAACAATCCATTTGACTTCGGGTCAGCCCGTTATACAACTGCACGGAATGGCGGAAGCTTTCTGCAGGAGAGAAGGGCTGCAGAGTCATGTAAGCATATCCCATTCCAGAGCCTACGCGGTTGGGCAAGTGATCCTCTCCTACTACGAACGAAAGTGACTCGCAAACAAAACACGATTCAGCTCCTAACAGAAAGCAGAGTGATTCCGACGCAGATATGTGATGATAAAAGTGTCCCCGGGAGACATAAAAAAAGGAGGAGTTCACATGAATATCTTGTCCGCGAAGAAAGTGGAAATGACGTTGGAGTCTTCTAACAGCAAAACCTTCCTGGAGCTCGCAGATGGCCGCACGGAGGAGCTGCACTTTACGCAAGTCAATGAGACGAAATTTTTCGTCAATGATTCTGAATTCAGCTTGAAATCTGGCGTAACGGTTGATCTTGAGATCCAAAACGTAGAGCTCGAGGCGGTATCCAATGTTCTGTGGCCTGGTCAAAAAGTCCGCGTTCGCGGAGGAATTGACGGGCAAGGACAAGCCATCAAAGCGACTGCTACCATCCCGTTCAACAAAACCATCGCGGATGGCGTGCAAGCTGAATCCTTCCTGTACTGGGTCATCGAGACGCCAGAAGGCACTTTCCACAACAAAAAACCAATCCACATGAAAGGCACCATCAAAGGCTTGCCACCAAAAGACGCCACCTTCTATTCCAACACCGTGATTCCGATCTATGACACAGAAGATCATCAAGTCGGTACCCTCTACGGCTGCCTGCAGTCTAACTAATCCTCTGTCTTCACCCACCCCTGAGTCAAAGAGACCGCCTCTTGGTCTCTTTGACTCTCCCATTTCCGAGTAAGGGTGATCTTATGTACGACGTAATTGTGGTCGGGGCCAGATGTGCGGGTGCATCGCTTGCCCTGTTCCTTGGTAGAAAAGGCGTCAAGGTTTTGCTGATCGACAGATTCGCCACACCGGTTCCAACGCTATCCACGCACATCATTGGCGAAACGGATGTATACGCTCGGCTCGGCATTCTGGAAAAGATGGAAAATGCAGGTGCGCCTCCTCTCACCCGATTCCGTGTCGATTTAGGCGGGACCATTTTTGAATCAGATATGCTGGTCACTTCACGGGCATTAGGGCTGCGGCGTGAAATCTTGGATCCTATACTCCTTGATGCAGCGGATGCCTGTGACTCCGTTACCACATTATTGCAGGCAAATGTCGTTTCCATGCTTTACCGCAATGGCGAGGTGGCTGGTGTGCGATGCCGACATCCGGATGGCACTTTCCAGGAATATTTGGGGAGAATCGTCGTGGGTGCAGACGGCCGCCATTCGATGGTTGCCTCCTGTGTCAATCCGAAGAAGCTGCGTGAGGATGACGAACGACATCTCGCTGTTCTATACGCGTATGTAGAGGAAATGGAGCCGCTCCCTATACCTGCGGTCGAATGGTATTGGGTGGAAGATGGAGTGATGATTTGCAACCCGATTGACCAATCGATGCATTGCATCGCGATCATGCAGCCCAAAGAGAAGCTTCGCGCTTGGCAAAAGGATCTATCCCACGCTTTTTATCAACAGCTGATGAGTGTTCGGACATTGGCTCCACGGTTGAAACAATTCCGCACCAGTGGCCCGATCCGGGGTGCCCATGAAATATCCAGCTATATCCGCCACCCCTTTGGAAAAGGGTGGGCTTTGGTAGGAGATGCTGGGGCACATTTGCATCCGATCGCTGGGGTGGGCATCGATAACGCTGTTTGTACCGCTGAAATTCTAGCGGAGAAGCTGACGTTATTCCTCGAGGGCCGTAACGACTGGGATTCGGCCATGGAGGAGTATGCCCGACTTCGCGATGAACGCCTCATCCCCCAATATGAGGCTTCCCTCGCGACTTTAGCGCTTGCCGCTAAAAAAGTGCCAGACGAACAAATGCTTTCCTTGCAAATGCTTGCCACATTCCCCAGCCATGTCAAGAAAATCGGCATGCATGCAAGTACAGTTCTAAATTTGATGCAAGAGGTGGAGAAATCATGATTCCTTGCGAAAAAGATCGAACGGTCAACATAACTTACCTGGAAGCCCCCCTTGAAAAAGTGTGGTGGAGCATTGTCACACCACCTGGAACCAACACATACCTGACCTATACCGCTGATACGACTGGCGACCCGCTTCATCCCAAAGTCGGAGATATTTTTACATTATGCTATGGCGATATCATCAATCGTTCGGAAGTCATTGCCTGCGAAAAACATCAATCATTTGCACTGAAGGATGCATATGAATCGATCGCACCGGATGGATCGACCGATCATTTTTTCGTGACGACACATTTCCGGTTAGAGCAAGAAGGGGCATTTGTCAAATTGACGCTGGAAGTAACGGGGTTTCAAGATGATGAATACGGACAATGGTTTAGAGAATGCCTCGAAATGGGCTGGCGACGCTCGTTGATGAATTTGAAATCGGTGCTGGAGCTAGGGATGGATCTGCGAGCCGAAATGTTCAGCTATCCAAGATTGGGGGTAGTGAATTGCACTGTAAATCAGAACCAGAGCATCTCTACCGGCGTGCCCGTCCGACAAGGCAATTACTTGTTGGAGGTTTTCCCCAACAGCCCTGCGGATGCTGCCGGTTTGATGAAGGGGGATGTGATTGTTGCGTTTGATGACGTTCCGACACCTGCGTATGAGGACTTTGTACGCGCGATCTCGTTCTACTATGGAAAAGAATCCCAGGTAACCATCCGATATATTCGCAACGGAGAAGAAAAGAGGACGGTTGCCAGACTCTCCATCGAGGATACGTTTACAGGCCGAGTCGAGCTGGAGGGAACCTCTCTGGAAGAGATCAAGCAAAAGCGTGAACGACTTGCCAGACAGCGTTCGGCATCTGGTGCCATCTGGAAAGAACAAGGTGGGCTTTCCGATGAGTAGAGTCGTCCGAGTCGGTATTATTGGATGCGGGAAAATTGCGCAAGTCAGACATATTCCTGAATATGCAAAGCTAAAGAACGTAGAAATCCGTGCAGTGTGCGATATGAATATCAATCGTGCGAGAGAGGTAGCGGATCAGTTCAAGATTCCACAAGTGTACGGGGATTATCGCGAACTGCTCCAGATGCCCGATCTGGATGCTGTCTCCATTTGTACCCCCAACATGTACCATGCGGCCATCGCGATGGAAGCTTTGCAAAAAGGCATCCATGTGCTGGTCGAGAAGCCGCTCGCTACTACGTTGTCCGATTGCCAGGAGATGGCGATAGCAGCGGAACAGAGTCATGCCTTTCTCATGGTTGGACATAACCAGCGTTTTTCCCCTGTGCATCAGCGAGTCAAAGCGTTTTTGCAGACGAATGAGCTAGGTCGTATCTACCAATTTTCCACCTCCTTTCATCATGGAGGACCGGAACACTGGAGCATAGACAAGGAAAACAGCTGGTTTTTCAGTCAAAAGGAAGCAGGCTTTGGCGTTATCGGCGATCTAGGGGTACATAAGCTGGATTTGATCCATTGGCTGCTCGATGACGAGATTGATGAAATCAGTGCCTTACAAGGGGCGCTGCGTCAGGAGATTAGCGTGGAAGATCACGCAGTGATAATGGCCAGAACCAAAAAGGGAGCGATCGGTACAATCAGCCTCAGCTGGAATAATCCGGTTCAAGAACATCGGACCGTACTATACGGCGAGCATGGTGTGCTTACCTTTGGGGAAACCCTTTTTGGCTTTCAGGTTGCCTATCATAATGGACGTTTGCGGGACGAGGAGGTTGATCCGATCCTTCGCCCGGACGGAATGCTAGATTCAGGTGTCATCCAACATTTTGTTCAATGCATCAGGGAGGGCAAACAACCTGAGACGAGCGCTTCTGCCGTACTCCCGGTCATGGATGCTATTTTCCGCTTGGCAAAAGGGCATTCCAGTTCGTGCTCGGTGTTGGCAAGGAACCCCGAGAAAAAATCATAGGAAAAGGAGATCGAGCATGATGTCAATCGCCAAACGCATTCGGGAGCTGATGAGTGTGGAAGGGTGTGGCGTCTTTCCCGTCGAGGAGGTACGCAGCGATAAGCTTTTATTTGAACTGGGATTTGATTCCCTTCGTTTCATGGAGTTAGTCGTCTTGATTGAGGAAACGTTTGCCATCGCGTTTCCGGATCAGCTGCTCGAAGTAGGCGCCACTACGAAGGTAAGCGATATCGTATCGGCTGTGGAAGGATGCCTGAAGGGGTGTTGATGGATGATCTCTGCCTGGAACATCCATTCATTGCTCGATCAACTCTCCCGGCATACAGGCATTTGCATCTTATTGCCGGATGAGCAGCCGATTTCTTACCAGCGTTTGTATCAAGAGGTCGTAGAGAATCGGAATGCGCTGGACTTGCTGAATTATGCGGAGCGTGCGGACAAGCAGGTGCTCATCCTGGATGTCTCCATTGGCTGGAGGGCGATACCTGTCATTTTGGCGGCTTTGGAGAAACGCATCATCGTGATACCCGTCGATTCGCTTCACAGTCCGCGGCAAATGGCTGTGATTACGGATAGCTTTCCGGGCGAACCCGTCATCGGGGATGGACAGATCGATCAGCAAGGAAGGCTGCGCCCCGATCAAATCCAGAGGAAGGACATCAAGTATTTTCATGACATGATTGATGTCGCTTTCATCTTGTACACCTCCGGGACGACAGGAAGGCCAAAAGGAGTCATGCTGACACATGAGAATATCTGGAGCAATGTGAATGCCATCCTGCATTATTTCACCCCTCGCCAGGATGATCGGGTGTTTGTGATCCGTCCATTAACGACTGCATCGGCTATTACTGGAGAGGTATTGCCTTCATTGATTCAAGGCGCTTCCATGTATGTGAAACCGGTGGATCAGCAGCCGTTGCGCACGGCTTCGCTGATGGGTGAATTGAGAGGGACCATCCTGTGTACGACTCCGACCGTCGCTTTGCATCTTGCCTCGCTGGCAAGACGGAAGAGCAACGTTCAGCCGCGTCTCTTGATCTTAAGTGGCGAACCACTTCGCCAAGATGTTTGGAAGAAAATAAGGGAAGCTTTCGAAGATGCAGAAATATGGAACGTTTACGGCTTGACCGAAGCTTCTCCCCGCATAAGCTGCTGTAAGCAGATCGATCAGGCAGCGGACGTAAACTGTGTAGGAAGACCTCTGGTGGGGGTAAATGTGAAAGTGATCGATGAAAGCGGTGAAACAGTCACAGATGGTCACTCTGGTGAATTAGTCATGGCTGGGCCAAATGTGATGAAAGGTTATTTCAATGAACCGGAATGGACGGCTCTCAAGCTGAAGGATGGCTGGCTTCACACGGGTGATCGGGTGACGATGCGGGATGGACAGATCTATGTTCACGGCAGGATGGATCACATGATCATCCGGAGTGGCGTGAACATCGATCCGTATGAAGTGGAAGCAAGTATCCTGCAGCATCCGCAAGTAACGGAAGCCATGGCATTTGGCGTGTCCGATTCAGATATGAGGGTTCGACTCCATGTATGGGTGGTAGCCGATGTGGAACCGAGTGATCTTCATCGTTTCCTGATCGAGCAAAGGATTGATTCCCGTTTATGGCCCGATGTGATCGAAAGGAAGGAGAGATTGCCGAAAACATCGTCCGGGAAACTGGTTCGTAATGCTAGCAACACCTAAGGAGGCAGGGTACTGATGCAGGGAGAATTGTGGAAAGAGTTCTTCGGAACCGATTATTTGCGTTTTTCGGAAGCGATTCTGACGCCAGACCGGACGGCGCTTGAAGTTGGCGGAATTATGAGACTGTTGAATTTACCTAAAGGAGCGCGCATTTTGGATCTCGGATGCGGCCAGGGAAGAATTGCGGTGCCCTTGGCGAAACAGGGATATCAGATTGTCGCGTATGACGGTTCGGCGCAATTATTGGATGAAGCAAAACGTCGAGCAGAAATGGCTGGAGTCCAATCAATCGCTTTTCAACTCGGGGATATGCGCGATCTCCCTTATGAAAATGAATTTGATGCCGTAATTAACATCGGTACCGCTTTCGGCTATGTGCAGGATCAAGAGGATGATCTGCAAATTTTGAAAAAAGTCTACCGTGCCTTAAAAGCTGGCGGCGCTTTTCTGCTCGAGAATGAGAATCGGGAGTTGAAGCTGCAGAATCAAATGGGGGAAACGGTCCATGACATGAATGGTCACGTCATCCGCTCAGAGAGAACCTTCGACCTGCAAACAGGCCGCTGGAGGGAAGTGATGAGGTGGATGCAGGGTCATGAGGAAAAGGAATCAATCCTAGATATCCGTTTATACACGGCAACGGAGATGATTCACATGCTGAACAAGGCCAATCTGGCGTTATCCCGTGTGATGGGTGGGTTTGATGAAACCCCTTTAACGGTGTCGAGTCCTAGGCTTCTCATTCTTTCACATAAACGGAGTGAAGCCTGATGATGAGCAAGCTTGACTCCATCTTGGACATGCTTCCGCAAAAGCCGCCATTTCGTATGGTCGACCGCATACTCTCCTACCACCCTGGGAAGCAAGTGGAGGCTGGCTTTCTTACTTCTTCCTTTTTTCAACAACCGATTCCCTCTGTTCCGATTACCATCCTCATGGAAGGATTGGCCCAGACGGGAGTCCTTTACACCCAACTGGAAACCGAGCCATTAAGCGAAAAAGAGTTTCCGCTGCTGGGCAGCATTCATGTTCATTTTTATGAAGAGGTGGAATGGGGCGAGCCTGTCCATTTTATTATTCGCCCCGAACGATTAGATTCGAAAAGAGCGGTATTGAATGGAACGATAGCCAAAGGAAATGGGCTGGAAGTGGCTTCAGGCATGTTAAGTGTCGCGGTCGCACAGATGGAAGGCTCATTCGTAGGTCCTCCAGAGTCAAGGGAGTCGGGTGGATGCAGGGAGAGCTACCGCTTGGTGGATGGCAAGAAAGCGGAAATGCTATTGCCTTACCATAAACCATGGCAAATGATCGATCGCTATCAATATCGACTGAATGCCGGCGGGATCACGACCTCCAAACTGATTACGGCAAGCGATTACTATTTGCAAGGACATTTTCCTGCCTACAGTATCTTCCCAGGAATGCTCTTACAAGAAGGCATCCACCAATCTCTCCAGTTGCTGGATCGGGTAGAAGGTCGATCTTCTTTCGCTTCTGTCCGGATCACCGAAGTCAATACGAGGTTTTTGCTTCCTGTGGAACCGGGTGAAGCCGTCTTGTATCAGCTTCGCAAGGAAACGAATGATGCTGAAACCACAGTTGTCGGGCAAGGCAGCATATCAACGGGGCTCGCCATCAAGACCAGAGTAAAGGTGAGGAGGAAAGAGGATGGGGGACTATGAGTCATTGGTAGATATCCATACGGAACTTGGGAGATTGGCGGGCATTCTCCATTTGCCGCCCCCGGCGATGAGGCCGTGTCCGATCGTCATTTACTGTCCGGGGAAAAATGGTGAGCGTTACGAAGTCCACCGCTTGGCAGTTAAATTCGCCCGGAAACTCGCCAAGACGGGAATTGCTTTTCTTCGATTTGACTACTATGGAATGGGATTGAGCGATGGATTTTACCACGAGATGACGAACTCGAAAAAAGTAGCGAACGTTTTGGCAGCATACCAATTCATCGAAAGTCATCCAGACATTATCGGGACCCAGACGGCTTTTCTCGGCTTTAGCGATGGGGCGCGGATCGCATTGATGGCTGCAAACCGAACCCACGTTGAGCGGTTGCTTTTATGGAGTCCTCTCTTTTACGAGTGGGGAGGCAATTTTCCGAACAAGAAACATCCGCGTTTTTCCAGACATCCGAAGCATCCGGACACGCTCGTCATGCCTTGGGCAGGGTTATGGGTGGGGATGGATTTTTATCGCGATCTTCAGGCGATTGACATCGTGGGGGAAATGAGTGCGTATCGTGCTTCTTCTCTGCTGATTTATGGAGATGATGATCCGCTGATCGCGGAAGAAATGGAGCAATTAAAGACCGATCTGTTTTCCGTGTACGCTGGCAATGAAACCAATAGCGTCAAGGTCGTCCAAGGTGCAGGTCATCTATTTACCTCCCGCGTCTTCGAAGAGCAGTTGATGGATGCTTCCGCCGCATGGCTGATTTCTCGATTCACGAGAGCGAAGGGGGGATTATGATGTGGGAGCAACGCCGATTTGGAGCGGACCAAGCGATTTTTGCCGTGATCGAACATCCGGAAGCCGCACGTACGGATCTGATTGTGACATTGTCAGGGCTGGGACAGGCGATGAGCGAAAAGAATTACCTCTTTTCCAACCTGCGCAAACGATTGGCCAGCAAGCAGAAATGGGTACTGCAATTTGACTATCGCGGTCACGGGGACAGTGCAGGCGAACTTGGGGATGCCTCGCTCGCTACCATGGTCAGCGATACTTTGGAAGTGTTAGCGACGGTTACGAAAGAGCATGAGCCCCAGCGTATCTTTTTGGTCGGAAATGCGTTAGGGGCCGTGGTCGCTCAGACGGTATCGCTGGAGTGGGAACAACATAGCGGTATCCTATGCTGTCCCATACTCATCTCTCCACCGCTTTCCCTGGCTCATTCCTCGGAGGTATTCCCGGACGCCATCCGCAAACAATGGCGGGAGGAAGGTTCCATGGACTCACAACTTCTGATTCCTGGTTACGATTATTATACGCTCAGCGATTTTAACATGGAGCAGTATCGGTACGTTACTAAGCTGGGTGCACATCTCTTGTACCTGCATGGACAATGCATCGGCTATTCCTTGCTTGAAGAACTGGACAAGCTGGATCCACTCCGGCTGTTTTCGCAAAACGAGCAGCGTATCAACCTCATATGCGGAGAGGATGACAAGGAAACCATCGAGCTTGCACTCAACTATTTGCCCAATGCCACACTGCATCAGCTGTCCGGCGTTGCTTACTACCATCAGCATCCTGCTGCGATGGATAACCTGATCGACATCATTGAGACGATCGTTGTTTGATAAAAGGCAATCAAAATTGGAGGGACTTATCAATGGTAGATGCGAATATGCTTCTTTCAACCGTACGAAAAGTGAGCGGCGTCACTGAGCTGCAATTGGATTCAAAATTTCCGGAATTGGGACTGGATTCAACCAATGTGTTGGAAATGCTAATTGAATTTGAAATTCTGCTGGATATCGACTTGCTGGCGGAAGATATGAACCTCGACGAAATTCTAAGTCCGCTTGACATTCTCGAATATATCCGCCGGTATGCCAAATAATGGGCGGCAGGGGAATGTGGCTATGAACATCCTGGGGCTTGGCGGTTCGATTCATAATTACTCAGCGTGTCTGATGAGGGATGGACGGATCGTATGTGCGGTAGAGGAAGAAAGACTGAATCGGATCAAATATTCCATGCTGCCGTTGACGAGTAAGGAACTGGTACGGTGCCATGCCGCTTCATACTGTCTGGAAGCGGAGCAGCTGGGGTTGTCAGATGTGGATCTGGTGGTAACCAATGATTTGATTAACCCTCTGTACTACTCCAAATTCGCCAAAAAAACGAAGCTGATCAACCATCACCTTTCCCATGCCTATAGTGCATTTTTTACTTCCCCATTTGAGGAGGCTGCCGTGGCGGTGATCGACGGAAGCGGCAGCATCATCGATGGGCAGATGTATGAGACCACGACGTTGTACCGAGCATCTGAGTACCATGTAGAGGAAATCCAAAAAACCTGCGGCAGACTGATCGCCGATGATCGAACCTATCACTACTCGGACGAATTCGCTCTGTACAATTCCATTGGCGGCTTTTACAAATGGATTACGCTGGGGCTTGGCTTTGCGTTTTTGGATGATGGGAAAACGATGGGTCTGGCTGCGTACGGAACAGATCGCTTCGTGCCGAAGTTCCATCAATTTTACCGTTTGCAGGAAGGGCATTTCCTGCAAAACAGGGAACAAGTCAGCCAGATGATCGATTTCATTTCCAAGACGATATCTCAATATTCTGATGAGAAAGCTCGCTTTCAAGTGAAAGCAGATATCGCTTTCGCAGGTCAATATCATCTGGAAAAGGCCGTGATCTCTCAGTGTCGCTTCCTGTATCAACAGACAAAGTTGAAAAATCTCTGCTTGGCGGGAGGAGTCGCGTTAAACAGTGTGGCGAATGCCAAAATCCTGGAGGAAACTCCATTTGAAAACCTGTATGTGTTTCCAGCAGCAGGGGACGCAGGAACAGCGATCGGCTCAGCACTATATGGCTATCACACCATCATGGGCATGGCGCGTACCAAACCGTTCGAACCGTTCTCTCCCTTCTTGGGCAAAGCCTATACAGATGAGCACGTCATGCAGGCCGCGGCAGCCTTCCGGGAACAAATCCGCTTGGAAAAAGCAATCCATGTACAGGAGACAGCATCAAGACTGATCGCCGAGGGAAAAGTGATCGGCTGGTTTCAAGGACGATCCGAAATCGGACCGCGGGCGCTAGGAAACCGGAGCATATTGGCAGATCCACGAAAAAGGGAGAACAAGCACATATTGAATCAGATCATCAAGAAAAGAGAGTCTTTCCGGCCATTTGCTCCTGCGGTGCTTGCGGAGAAGCAGCACCACTATTTCACTTCGAATGAACACTCCTCCTACATGCTGCGTGTATCAAAGGTACGTAATGAGAAATGTTCCCTAATCCCAGCGGTCACCCATGTTGACGGAACAGCAAGGCTCCAGACCGTTACCCGTCAACAGCATCCAGAGTTTTACGCATTGATATCCTGTTTTGAACAAAGAACAGGGGTACCGATTGTTTTGAATACATCCTTCAACGGCCCGGGCGAACCGATGGTGGAAAGTCCGCTTGATGCCATTCAGTGTTTTTTGCGGACGGGGTTGGATCACCTGTTCATCAATAGCTGGATGATCAGCAACAATCAATATCAGCAAAGGGAAAAATGATTCATTAGAACCAATTCCTGTAAAAGGGAAATTACTGAAAAAAAAGAATAGTATGGGTAAAAATTTGTAACTACTCATAAGGAAGTGAATGAATGAGGTGGTTTTATTCCAAGTATCGTTGGTTACTGAAAAAAATATGGCCCGTGCTAGCCGGTGTGTTTCTCTTGAACATGGCAGAAAATGCGATAAGCCTCTATATTCCTTATAAAGTAGGGCAGGTAATCGATTTGATCGCCCGCGGCGAATTAACGGAGATGGGGCTGCGAGGCGATGTTTTGCTCATCGTCGGCCTCGCCTTTTTGCTGTATGTGGTCAGCTTTCTCTGGGGAAGATGGCTGCAGCAAAACGAACTGTTGATGAACAAAGCGTTGCGTTCCAAATTTTTCGAGCATCTGGTATCGATGCCGCCGAGCTTTCATCAGCGTCATCGTACCGGTGATCTGCTCAATCATGCTGGAAATGAAGTAAGTGCGATCAGCGCTGTGCTGGGAGAGGGAGTGCTCAGCCTGACCAACATTTTGGTCACCTTTCCGTTTTACCTGCTAACCATGCTGTTCTACGTTGATGTGAAACTGACATTGGTCAGCCTCATACCGCTCTTGTTTATCCCTCTTTCCATTCATTTCTTGGGAGGGCAAATCCAGCACCGTGCCTCTGCATTTTTAGGGGCACTTGGCCAAATGAATCATCATGTGCTGGAATCCATCAGCGGGATGAGGGTCCTGCGCTCTTTTGTTCAGGAGCAGGGCAATCTTGCTTCGTTTGCGGTTTCTGCGGATAAGGTTGCTTCCGCCAATAAAAGGCTGGCCATGACCAATGCTGTCTATTGGCCGGCCATCAATATGGCAAGCGGCCTGGCTCTTGCTGTCGCGATCGGGTATGGCGCTTACTTGGTCTTTCTCCATGAAATCTCACTGGGTCAGTTGGTCACCTTCATCGTGTATGTAAATTATATGTCGTTTCCCATGTTCGCTTTTGGATCGCTGGTCAACACGATGCGCAACGCAAAGGCTGCGGAAGATCGCTTCTCCCAAGTAATGGATGATACGGCCTCTCTCGTGGAGGAAGGGAATGAGTTGCCTGAATACCCAGTGCGGATCGAAGGGAACGAGCTGTCGTTTCGATATCCGGATACCGCTCTGAACGGGTTGAATGGAATATCCTTTCGTTTGGAGCGGGGCAAGACGTTAGGGATCACGGGGGCCGTAGGGAGCGGTAAAAGCACGTTGGCAAAACTGTTGCTGCGTCAGTATGCCGTGGATGCGAATCAGATTCTGGTGGCAGGAATCCCTATAGAGCGCATCAAGGCCGATCATTACAAGCGATGGTTTGGCTACGTTCCCCAAGAGCATATGCTTTTTTCGAAATCCATCTTGTATAACCTATTGCTGGGGAAACCGACAGCTACTATGGAAGAAATCAGCCTCGCGCTGAATAGGGCATGCCTGGAAGAGGAAATAAGGGAGATGGAAAATGGGATTCACACGATAATCGGTGAGGGCGGAGTCAGGCTTTCCGGGGGGCAAAAACAAAGATTGGCGATCGCGCGGGCATTGCTGGCTGATCCGGAGATTCTGCTGCTCGATGACGCCTTTTCTTCCGTTGATACGAGGACGGAACATGCGATTCTTGAGCATATTCGAACAAGTAGGCAGGAGAAAACTACGATTATCATCAGTCATAAGCTTTCAGCACTCAAGCATGCCGACGAAATTCTTGTCTTGCAGGATGGCAGAGTGATGGAGAGAGGAACGCATGAACGGCTGTTGGAACAGCAGGGCTGGTATTACCGTCAGTACGAAAGACAACAGATGGAACTGGCCCAAGAGCTGAAAAATGCGGGAGGGGAGGTGACCGCATGACACGAAAAGTGCTCGTGACCTTATGGCATTTCGCATCCGCTCAAAAAAAGAGGATGCTTGCAGCCATCATCGTGCTGCTGGCAGCGACGGCCTTTCAGTTAAGCGGTCCCCTTATTGTGAAAGAAATCATTGACGGCGATCTCACAAAAGCCTTTGGTGCCCAATGGTATCTGGTGGACCGAAAGATGGACTCCATACCATCCGTAGAATTCCGCGACCATGTCTATATCCGGAGTGATTGGTTAGAAGGGGTTTCACCTGATCCAGACTGGCCGGTCATGACCATCGAGAAAGACACAGAAGGACTCGTTCTTTCGTTTGGGATCGAAAAGGAACGACTTTTCCCAGCGGATCTGCTGTTGTTCTATCAGCGCGACCTATCCAAAGGACTTTTGTATGCTGCTGTGTTTGCCTGTGTCGTCATCATGGGCAATGGGCTACAGGTGTGGCAAACGTACCTGTTTAGCTCTTCATTTATCGATATCATTCGTTCCATCCGCATGGAGATGATGCGGAAGCTTCATGCGATGCCTCTCCGCTCTTTTCACAAGCTGCCTTCGGGTGAATTAGTCACTCAGGTGACCCATGATACCGAGGAAATCAAACGACTATTGATGACGATCGCTTCTACCTATGTGGTCAATCTGGTGACGCTCGCGGGGATACTACTCACGCTGTTTGTTCTCGATCCGAAGCTCGGTGTTTTATGTTTGGTAGTGTTTCCGATTTTTGTGCTGGCCACCAAGCTGCATTGGAAGTACTCAAAACCGTTTCTGGACAAAGCAAGAGATCAATTCGGTAAGATGAACGTATTAATGGCGGAGACGGTCGCAGCTTTGCCGATGATCCAGACCTTCACTAGAGAAGATCAGGTAATGAAGGAGTATCGGGCCCATAATGAAGAGCATTACCGGAATCGCCTGAACCAGGCCAGTATCGACAAATTATCAGGGTGGAACATATCCGGACTCGTACAGACCTTGCTTATCGCAGCAGTGCTGTGGATTCTCGGCGGACAGGCGCTTCATTCAACGATTTCTCTGGGAGTGCTGTATGCTTTCATCGATTATTTGGGGCGCATGGTCTCTCCGCTCGTCAATATGCTGGAAGAGCTGACCTCCGTGCAGCGATCGGTGGTTTCTGCGGAAAAATCGCTTTCTTTGCTGCAGGGAGAACAGTCAGCCATGCAAATCCCGGTGGAAGTGGACGGGAAGGAAAAACCAAAGGGGCATATCAAGTTTGAAAACGTGTGGTTTCAATATGAGGAAGGAGCCCCGCTGCTAAAAAACATCAAATGGGAAGCGAAACCGGGTGAAACGGTGGCGATTGTAGGAAGCACGGGTTCTGGCAAGTCTACTCTCGTGAATCTTCTGCTGAAGTTTTACGAACCCGATCAAGGAACGATATTCATCGATGGAAGAGACATCTCGACGATTTCGGAGTCCTATATCCGTAAAAACACGGGGCTTGTACAGCAGGAGCCTTTTCTTTTCTTGGGAAGCATCGCTTTCAATATCCGGATGTATGAGGATTCGATCACGGACGAAGAGATCAAGCAAGCAATCAAGGACGCTGGAGGACATACGTTCATCGAAAGTCTGCCGGAAAGATTGGATACAATAGTCACGGAGAAGGGAGCGTCCTTTTCGGCTGGCCAACGGCAAATAATCTCGTTTGCGAGAGCCTTGGCCCACCGACCTTCGATTTTCATTATGGACGAGGCGACGGCAAGCATCGACAGTGAGTCTGAGAACGGGATCAGGCAGGCTTTGCTTCCTTTCAAACGAGAACATACTATCATCATGATTGCCCACCGTTTGTCCACCGTGATTGACGCCGATCAAATTTTGGTGATGGAGAAAGGCGAAATCGTAGAGCGTGGGACTCATGATCAGTTAATGGAGCAAAAAGGTTTGTATTACAGTATGGTAAATAGGGAAATGAAGCGGGAAGCCAGCTTTTAAAGCTGGTTTCTTTTTTTTTATCCGCATCGCCAAAATGAAAGCCGAGTAAGGATTCGCAGTATTCATTACGATACGTATAGCGGAATCAGCAGGTTTTCGAACATCATTCCATCATCGAATGGGGGGTTGCATCTTGAAAGAGCGACGATGAACGTTGAAAGGATATCGCCTGGGTACAGGACAGTGAGTAGGGGAGGAATAGAACGATATGGGAACGTTGGTACACAAAGCGAATACAGTTTGGCATAAGCGGTCTCTACAGGTATTCATGGTGATCGTGATCGCCCACTGGATTGAACATTTGGTGCAGGCTTATCAAGTGTATGTGCTCGGGTGGCCCAGACACATGTCGCATGGAGCATTGGGCAGCCAGTATCCATGGCTGGTTTCATCAGAGCTCCTCCATTTTGCATACGCAGTGTTGATGTTTGCCGGGCTTTTGCTGCTGCAATACGGATTCGCGGGACGGTCGTATGGCTGGTGGAGAGCATCCCTTTATTTGCAAGGCTGGCATTTGTTTGAACACTCGCTGCTTTTTGTCCAGGCGATCAGCCATGCCTACCTGTTTGGCGCCGATGCCCCTACCAGTATCATTCAGCTGCTCATGCCGCGTATCGAGCTGCACCTGTTTTACAATTCCGTTGTCTTTGTGCCGATGGTCATCGGCATGTACTATCATGCTCGTCCACCGAAAAGCGATATAGGGAAGAGCAATTGTACGTGCTGCGCGTTACAAAGTGCCAATTAGATGAGGGGGATATGGATGGACAAGCAGGAAGCGACCATCGCGGCAGGCATGAATCATGGATATTCGCTTCGGCAGAGGATCTCATGGGCCGTGGTTGCCTTAATTGTTGGTGTTGTCATTGCGGGGTTTTGGAACTATAAGCTGGTTGATGGGTTTGGCAAGGAGATGGTTGCTGGACCGTTAATCGGGGATACGCAGTCCTTGGCAGGGACGTTTCAGGAAAACGGCTGGGACTTTGGCTTCCTGTATGCCGCGGTAGCAGGTCTGGCAGCGACTTTTACCGCCTGCAATTGCGTGGTATTCGCGATGATGCCAGGGATTGCTTGCGCCTCCAATGTCTCGGCTAGAAAAAGTCTGATATGGACGACGCTTGCCGTATTTACGTTCGCCGTTGTTGTCGTCAATTTTTTTTATGGTCTGGTTGTAGGCTCCTTTGAGTCCGGGGTCTTGCAGGTATACAACGAACGAGAGGTGCGTATCTGGCAAGCGCAGATAACCTTTACGATTTTAGGTGTAATCATGCTCATCTGGGGCACGATTGCCTTCGGTTTTGCTGACCGATTCCTTGGAATGCTCCCGATGCGTTTCCGCCTCATCATGGGGGACACGGTCACCAAGGCGGGAATGATGGGAATGCTGGTGGGATTTTTTTCTGTAGGGAGACCCTTTCCGGTATTTC
Source organism: Brevibacillus migulae (assembly GCF_004521915.1). Classification (GTDB taxonomy): domain Bacteria; phylum Bacillota; class Bacilli; order Brevibacillales; family Brevibacillaceae; genus Brevibacillus_F; species Brevibacillus_F migulae. The sequence continues at coordinate 96,389 of NZ_SDKD01000002.1, forward strand.
GCGATTTTCTCACCTACATGGCAAGTGCCCATCACCCGCTCTATGGGGCACTAACCATGGCGGTACAAGGGCTGGCTCAGGTGGCGGTCATGCTAATCTTGTTGGTCACGGTACACGCGTTTTTTGGCAAGCAATTATCCCGTTGGGCAGCCAACCATCCTTCCCGCATGGAGCTGCTCGGAGCGTTCGCGATGCTGGCTGGCGGAGCTTATTTTGTTTACTACTGGGGACTCTCTTTTGCCTTTGATATCGGCAGATGGGGGTTCAAGCTGGATTGGTATGGCTGATCTGCATGGCATCTGGAGTAACTTGAGGACAAGGCAAGGGGGAAGAAATGAATAAAGAAGATCTGAGCGTACTGAGACAGCTCATGCAGCATAAGGAATTTGATCAAGTAGGAATGGAAGGCGCGAGGAAAAAGCCGATCCACAGTTATTTCGAGGAACAAGTTCGCCAAAGCCCTGAACGGATCGCACTGGTTGATCAGGACAAGCAATGGACCTACGCTGAATTGGATCAACGGGCGAGCAGGGTTGCGGGGTATCTCATGGGTCACGGCGTAGCAGAAAATGAGCTGATCGGAATTTTTGTTGAACGTTCTGCGGAAATGATCGTGAGCATTCTGGCCATTCTGAAGGCTGGTGCGGCCTACATGCCGATCGATGCTGATTTTCCGCCGGATCGCATCACCTATATGCTTGAAGAGAGCGGAACGAGAATCCTGCTTACCCAGCAGCACCTCATGGAAAAGGTATGCTTTACGGGGGCGGTCATCGATGTACAGACAGCGGAGGCACGAGGGGATGAGCATGCGGCTGACCGGGTCAACGTTTCCGAACAAACGCTTTGTTATGTCATCTATACGTCCGGTTCAACCGGAAAGCCCAAGGGTGTGATGATATCCCACAAGGCTGTGGTCAACTTGCTGGAGGGTATTTGTGAACGGATTGATTTTTCACCTGGGAAATCGATCATCGTGCTTACCACCATTTCCTTCGATATCTTTGTCCTTGAGACGCTCATCCCTCTTGCGCGCGGAATGACTGTTGTCATCGCCAATATGGCAGCATACATCAATCCGCGCGTGTTAAATGCGACTTTATTGAAGCACCATGTCGATATGCTGCAAGGGACCCCGACGCGAATCTTGCAAATCTTGCAAGCGGGGGAGCATTTGGAAGGATTCAGGCGATTAAGTGAAATCATCATCGGTGGTGAGCACTTGGCCTATTCGCTGGTGCAGCGAGTGCGAGAAGTCACCTCTGCCAAGATTTACAACGCTTACGGGCCAACGGAGGCAACCGTATGGGCGACCATAAAAGAAATGACGACAGCCGAGGAAGTGACCATCGGTACACCGTTGGCGAATACCAGTGTTTATATTGTCGATGAACAATTGAAGCCATTATCGGCAGGGGACATCGGAGAACTCTGCATCTCGGGCGATTCCTTAGCCGTTGGATATCTGAACAATCCCGAATTAACCGATCGCAAGTTTGTCAACGGCCCATTTGGAGAGGGGCAGCGACTCTATCTCACCGGTGATATTGCCAAAACATTGCCGAATGGGGAAATCGTCGTTCTTGGCAGAAAAGACGAGCAGGTCAAAATTCGCGGCCATCGCGTCGAACTCAAGGAAGTGGAGCATGTGATGATGCAGCACCCTCAGTTACAGGAGGCTGCAGTCATTGCGGTTGAGACGCCGTATGGCTACAAAAATTTGTATGCGTTTTTTGTCGCAGCCAGTTCGATAGAAGCAGGGAATGTAAAGGAATTTTTATCCCGGCTGCTGCCTGCTTACATGATCCCTTCCTATTATCACCAAGTGAATGGTATGCCGTTGACTCCCAATGGAAAGTTGGATCGCCTTACTTTGCGAAAATGGGCGGTAAACATGGAAAAACCACTCTAGACATAGAGTGGTTTTTCATGCATCGCTGGCTTTTCTTCGCTGCTCTGCGACATCCTCCAGGGATATCTGCGTGGGATCGATCATACCGGTAAATCGATCATCATATGTCAGATGGGCAATCGTCACTTGTCGGTGTCCATCGCGGAAAAATTCGATCCGCGCATGACCGTTTTTCCGATAAAAGCGGGAAAGTACCCGTACGAAATCTTTGTACGTCGGGACGGGTTCCCCGTCAATCTGGGTAATGATATCGCCATCCTGGAGTCCGGCAAGGGCAGCAGGACTGTTCGGATAGACCTTGTGCAAAACATTGCCGCCTTCCCGGATCCCATGCTCCGACAAAAGCTGTTGACCCGCCGTTTGATTGAAAACGCCAAGGCGCGGATAATTGAATATCTCGTTTCGCAGATCCAGACCTAGCTCAATCACACATTTCAGATTGAATAAAGATTGTCTCCACCCCATTTCTCCACACTCTCTCACCCACTGCATGATGTTATCCCTATGAAATCCGCATACATCAACCACGACTTCGGTGTTGCAACCAAGACAGCGGAGCAAAAAGGAAGTCTGCAGTTCGTAGCTCCAATTGTCGCCATTGGGAAACAGGGCCTTATATTGCTCTTGAAAACCGATGATATACGGTTTCTCCCATTTGATGCAAGTAGCCTGATAGGAAAGTTCCCCGATGACAAACTGCACTTGATCTCCAAGCTCGATTGAGTCTTTCCCTCTTGTATGGGTAGCGATATCACTGAGAAAATCATTCCAGCCTGCGGGGGTCGATAAATATCGCCAAACCCTCTCGATGGGAGCTTCTATGTGCATTTTTATGGTGCTTGTTGCTTGATTTTCCATTCGTCATCACCTCTCGCGTCTATTCTGACCGAAGCCGCGCATGGAACGCTACGGGCTCTCCTGTCGGCTTGCTGCCAACAATAGCCGAGCATCCATGCATACAATCCTCCTATAATGCAGCTTGACAAACCATTTTGGTTCCCAGAAGAGGTGATGCGATGAACGCAACGGTCGTTGTCCCGGTTTATAATCAAGCTTTTGCCCTATCTCTGACCTTGTTTGGATTTTGTAAACAAGAAGCGCCATATCGACATTGTCCAATAATTGTGGTTGACGATGGATCGACGGAGCCGATTGAAGCGGTTGTGGAAGCCTACAAAGAAGACCTTAATCTAACCTACCTGAGGCTGGAAAGAAGCGGACGAGCAGTGAGCAGGAACAGGGGAGCCGCAATCGCGGAAGATGGGCTGTTGATCTTTTGTGATGCCGATCGAATTCCCCATCCTCAATTTATCAAAGCGCATGTGGAAGCGCAGGAAGCCGATCCCGGAACCATCACGATTGGACAGGTCAGGGAAATGTATGTCCACCATCCGTACCGTAACCGGTTGAAGGTGCTGGATAACTATCTCCATGAGAAAGGCTCCCGGATCCCACAGTATTGTCAGCTGGTATACCAACTGTTTGATTCAGGCGGGACGGGGTTCACCCAATTGTCCTGGATTGCGGCTTTCAGCGGGAATCTGTCGCTGCCAGTTTCCACTTTTCGAGAAATCGGCGGATTCGATGAACATTTTACAGAGTGGGGATTCGAGCATTTTGAAATGGGCTATCGCTGCTACCGTATGGGAAAAGCGTTCCGGTACGAGGCGGCTGCGGTTAACGTTCATATCGCCCATCCCAGGGAAGAAAAGGGATTTTATCAAGAGCGGATGGAAAAGAGCCATCGGTATTTTGCCGCCAAACACCCTGCTCCTGTGGTGCAGTCGTTTTTATCCTTCATGCAAGGGAAGCAAAGCATGCAGGAATTGCTGCGATACACCTCTTCTACCAACACGGAACGCCTGTCGATGCACCCGCCGCTCTATGTAAGGATTACCAATTTTTAAAACAATTTGCCGGAGGAGATGAGGAGATTTCATGAATGCACATTCCTATCAAGCTGTACACCCCTTTTCCTATATGCCCCCACCCGAACAAATGAAGGAGCATCCTTTCATTTGCTTGGAGCGGGGGCAGGGCTCGTGGGTTTATGATACCGAGGGGAACCAATATCTGTATGCAACAACCGCTGTTCCTTCAGTTGGTTTAGGTAACCCGCGGGTGATTGAGCGCATGGTACAGCAGCTGCAGACACTCAGCTTTGGCTCCACATGCGAACAGACGCACCCGTTGCTGATCCAATTGGCTGACAGAATTTTGAAACTCTCAGGAAATGGTTATGACAGGGTGTTTTTTAGCAACGACGGATCCGGAGCGGTGGAAACAGCCATGCGGTTCAGCCGACAATATTTTGCACAGCGGGGAGAAAGCAGACGCCAGAAATTTATCAGCCTGGAGGGAGCCTATCATGGCACCACTTATGGCTCGGGATCGGTCACTCATCTCGGCATACAAGAATCATTTGGAAAAGGACTCGACGGCTGCGTCCGTGTGCCTGCCCCCAACTTGTACCGCCCTCCGATTAAAGGGGACCCTGATTTCATCGTAAAATTCTGCCTGGATGTCCTGGAGGAAGTCATTCACGAGGAGCATCCGCATAGTATCGCGGCAGTCCTGATTGAACCTATTCAAGGTGTGAATGGAATCATTCCTTTGCCAGCCGCATACATCACCGGGGTGAGAGACATCACGAGAAAATATGGAATTCACTTGATTGTCGACGAGGTCGCCACCGGTGTAGGAAGAACGGGGCAATGGTTGGCTTCCCATTGTTATGGGATCGAGGCAGATTTTGTGGCATTGTCAAAAGGGCTCACGGGCGGTTTTTTTCCGATGGGTGCTACCTTGCTGCATAAGGAGATTGGCGAAAGCTTGTTTGGAAAAGGAGGAATCTTTCTACATGGCTCCACGCAGAGCGGTCATCCCGTGGGATGCGCTGCGGCTCTTGAAACCCTCGATATCCTTCAAGACGAGAACCTGATGCAGAATGCCCGCGAATTGGGAGCCTACATCCTTCAACGTTTTCAGGAAGAATTCATCCAGCACCCCAATGTCGGGGATATTCGTGGCATGGGGCTTATGCTGGCCATCGAGTTTGTATCCCAACAGGCAACGAAGGAACCTGTCTCCTATGAATGGGGTGCCCGATTTTCAGCAGCATTAAAGCGGGAAGGCATCCTGGGTAATTTTTTCAATAGTATTCTGCTGATGTATCCACCGCTCAATTTGACGAAAGATGAGGCCGAATTTCTTGTCAAAGGTGTGCTGGCAGCAGTACGAAGCATGTAAACGAAGAGGAGGATGGAAAATGGAAAACGCTCAGAACAAACATAAAATCATACCCAAGGAAGAAATGGTTTGGGAGGAGGGCATCTACGAGGGAACGGAAATGTGCTACTTATGGGAGGATCCGGATCTGGAGAGATATGTATTTTTGGTTCGATGCCATCCGGGAAGTTCAATCCCCATGCATGACCATCCGCGTAGAGAAATTGCCTATCTGGTAGAAGGGGAGGTACGATTGAATGAAGATGTGATGCGAAAAGGAGATTTCCTAACCGCGGCAGGGGCACAGGCACATGATGTCTATACGGAAACCGGATGCACATTTTTGATATATATCGATTACAATCCGTCCAAGCATCGATTTGAACCGATAGAATCGATGCAAAAGTAAAAGAAAGCCCAGTCTGGTGACTGGGCTTCTGTTTTTCCCGCATTAACGTTCAGGAACTTTAATATATTTGCGGACGCCGCCGACTTCTTTTGCCAGGCAGCTCGCACTGCAATACCATTGATCGTCATACTGCCACGCCTTGTCCCCGAAATAGATTTTGTGATGACAACGCTGATAAGCGCACTCATCAAAGGGAAGCGGATGATCCATTTCCCAAAAATAACGATTCTGATAAGACATCCAATGGCTCCACATGCCAGATCCTCCTCTGCTGATTTCAGATGGTTTGAAGAAAGCATACTAGAATGCCGGCAGGGGAGACTCTTCTTTTCTTGTTGGATCGATTCGTCAAATTCCCGCGATAATGTCAATAATCCGCGATTCATGTCAGAATCATTCTTCGAATTATGAGAGATTTTGAATGTTAACTTTCGTCGAAGTTTGGATGACAAAATAAGCTGTATCTTAAACAATTTAAGCGGAACGAAATTTTCTAAAAATTGTTACGATCTCTCTAGCAAACAATATCTGGGAGCTGGAGGATGATAGAAATTGGATTTTCTAGTTTTGGTCTATAAGAATCAGTTGACTCAAAAGGACTATCCGCCTAAGTTGTCCCCGAGCATTCATGTTCATGAGGTGGAGAACTACAGTGAAGCAATCCGCCTAGCCACTAAGCAAAGTTACCACCTCGTCATCATGATCACACACGAGATGGCATTCCCCCCTTCTTGGAAAGTCAATGAGTTGAAAATTAACAACCCCATTATGTTTTTCTCCGGAGTAAACAAGCAGCTTTTGCACTTGCTACTCTCATTCATCGAGTCGATGGAGACCATGCAGATCCCCGATCAAATGAATGCGCAACTGCTCGAGTCGCTCTCCTTTATTGAAGAAAATCTGTATGAGGACGATCTCTCCCTTGAGAAAGTTGCTTCCCACATTTATGTCAGCCGCTGTCATTACTCGCGCTTGTTTCAAAAACATTTTGGCACTGGCTTCAAACAGTATGTCATGAACAAGCGAATTCAACGCGCGAAAATCCTTTTGCAAAGAGGCGAGCCGGTCACGGACGTTTGCTACTCAGTCGGTTATAACGATCTGACTCATTTTGGCAGAGTATTCAAACGATTGGTCGGTGTGAAGCCATCCCATTACCGACAAGAGAGCCTCATGAAAAGAAAAGCATAAAACAGGAGGATATGAATGAAAACAAAAGCGGCCGTAACGATCGTTTTGCTGGTACTGACCTTAATTTCCGCATTCTTGTTTTACACCTTTTGGGGGATCTGGTCCCATTCCTACAATTTACCGGTTGTCAATAAAACCGTGCCTGTCAGCAAATACAACCTTGATTTTTCAAAAGAGGCCGCAGTGGTGGAACGATTGGTGGACAAGCCTGAAAGCAGTCCCTTGTTTCCGCAGACGGCCGACGAGATTACGGCTGATAACGCCGCAATCGCTTATTCGTACGCGCTGAAGCAACTGCGTGGGAGCAGCGAAAATCAGGAAAAAGGCGTGCGCTATTTGCAGGAGCTAATCAGACTTGAGCCGGATAATATGGCCTACAGCAATACACTGCGCCTTCACATGATGAGCACCTCGCAAGCGGATCAACTTTTATCGTTTTTGGAAGAAGTGAAGGGGTCATCGCCACGGATCCAGCTGCAAAAAGCGCTTGCTTATGTCGATTTGCTACAAAACCCCGATCTCGGCACCGCTGTGCTGGGCCAGACGTCTCTTCGCTCCATTCAGGAATTAAATGAGATTTTGGAGCAAAACGAATACGATCTGATGGCCCGTTACGCACGAGGGCTCAACAATCTGTATTGGCCCAGCGGACTGCGCCGTACGCCCTATGCCGTTGAAGATTTCTCGTACTGTTTGGCGGTGGCCAAGGAGCTTGAACCAATCATGCCGCTACGGTTGTGGCCACACATCTATGAAGCATATGGAGATGCATTGGTGAAAAATGGCGATATCGAGACCGGGATCAAAGTGTGGCGCGACGGAGCGGAGCAATATCCCGAGGAAAAAGGGTTACGGGAACGGGCGAAGCTCAATGAGAGCCAAGCGTATGAATTTGTCAAAAACAGCAGGGGCATCGATTTTTTTCAACGGCCGGATCCGGATATTTCCGACATCAGTATCTTGTGGCACGAGCCATCCAGCTGACAGAAGGGGGAAAGCAGCTTGAAGGATATTTTGATAACAGGCTTGGGTGTGATGACTGCCATCGGCTCCAATCTACAGGATTTTTGGGGCGGGCTCTTGGAGGGCAAGGACGGTGTGAAGCCGATCACCGCTTTTGATGTCCAAAGCCACACGAACAAAGTGGGATGCGAAATCGACGACCCGGCTTTGTATGCGCTGCCGGTAAATGAACGGTTGGGTAGGGCAACGACGTTGTTTCACACTGCGCTGGAAGACGCCTTGTTTGATGCCGGCATACAAATTGATCACCTCGACAAGAGCCGGATCGGCATTTCTGTCGGCACCACCATGGGGGAAGTGGTTCCTTATGGAAGAATGGAGCACGAGCGTGAAAGCATGCCTGCTAAAGGGCCGCACTGGATCGCGAGACAGATAGCCCAAAATTACGGTTTGAAAGGACCGAGATTGACCTTGACCAATGCATGTGCGGCAGGAAACTTCGCCCTGGCAAGAGCGGTTGACGAGATTCGGGGGGGAAGAGCCGACATCATGATCGTAGGTGGTGTGGATATTCTCTCTTGGGCTGCCTTTACCGGTTTCAGCAGCATCAGGGCGATGGCTCCGGATCGGTCAAAACCGTTTGATGTGAATCGAAAGGGGCTGATACTGGGAGAGGGCGCGGGCGTGCTCATCCTGGAGTCAAGAGAGCATGTGGAAGAACGGGGAGGACACGCGCGGGCGAAAATGCTGGGCTATGGGTTGACGAGTGACGCGTACCATATCACTCAGCCGGATCCAAGCGCCAGAGGGGCGATCGCTGCGATCAAACAGGCATTGCTCATGGGGGATATCGATAAAAAGCAGGTCGGCTACGTGAGCGCACATGGAACGGGGACCTTGGCAAATGACCGAATGGAGGCAAATGCTCTCTTTCATATCTGGGGGGAAGATATTGTCACGAGCTCTATCAAGGCAAACATCGGGCACACATTGGGTGCGGCGAGTGCGATCGAAGCAGTGGTTTGTGTAAAAGCGTTGGAAACAGGCATGCTGCCGCACACGCTCAATCTAGTGGAGAAGGATCCGGCTTGCAATGTGGATGTCATCGCCTTTGAGCCCCGAAAAAAACAGGTGGATTACGTGCTATCCAATGCGTACGCCTTTGGTGGCATCAACTCAAGCATATTGCTGGGGAAAGTGTAAAGGATTCTTTAACTTGATGAGGAGGATGGAATGGATCGAGTTTATCTGTCAGGCATGGCTGCTATTACTCCATGGGGCTTTGGCATTGAAAAAATTCCGGAAGAGCTGAGGGAGAACGAAACGGTCACAATCCCAGAGCTTTCAGCGGAAGCACTCGGCTTACGTGGGTTAAACCGCGTATCCAAAGCAGGGAGACTGACATGTGCGGTGATCGGCGAAGCGCTGCGCTCAGCCGGAGTCCACGTGCCATTGGAACCTGCGTCCATGGAAGCGGAGAAGACGGGGATCATTCTCAGTACGAACGATTCTAATCTGGAAGCCATCCTCGCGATGGAAGAGGAGGCGATAAAATTCGGACCGCACAAGGTGAATCCTGGGCTGTTTCCCAATACGGTCCTCAATGTTTTAGCAGGCTACGCTTCTATCTACTACCATCTGCGGGGGATTAATTCAACTGTTTCGGACGGGGAGTTTTCCGCAACAAAAGCATTAGTATACGCCTACGATCTCTTGCGAAGCGGACTTGTCGAACGGATCGTCGTGTGCGAAGTCCAGCTGGCTGCGCCGAATTCTCCCCTCCCATACCGGGTAGCGTCCTGTGGTTTTGAGTCCGTGTCGGCGGTGGTCCTCCATAAAGAAAAACCCACTAATCCGGAATCATTGCGGTTTGACGTGACCCGAAAGTCCTGCCTTCCGAACGGCCTGCTTCCCACCTGTCCGCCTCAAAATGCTTTCTTGACTCTGCAAAAACGCGTCCGGCAAGCTGAAGTCCATCGCTCTAATTATGACACATGGATCGTACATGACAAGGATGAAGACCATTATGTGCTCACGTTAGAGAGACAAAGGGAGGAGGGGTTCAGTGGGTATGACGGATGTCTGTGTCACGGGAGTGAGCATGCTCTCTGCGCTTGGGATCGGAGCTGAGGAGAATTGGCAAAATTTACTTGAGCAATCCGTTCCCCAGATCCGGCGTGAGTACAAATTGAAAGATGGCTCTATGTTGAATTACCCGGTCTATGCGGCACCGGTGCCTGACATCAGGGATGTTGTGGGTGCAGCGACGTATGAATGGATGAATGTGGAAGGATTGACGGAAGATCTTGATTTCGTCTTTCTAGCGGCAGTCGGAAAGCTGTGCCTGCAGCAAGCAAATTTTACACCGGATGGCCATTCCCGCGTCTCGTTGGTCATCGCACATGAAAACTTGGGTGTGAATCGTCTGATTGACAAGATGATTTCAGGAGATACCGAAAAGCAGTCCCCCTTGTCTCCCTTGAAGGCGTATGAGCAGTATCAGCAAGATTTTTTTCGGCTGCAAAGCTTTCCCCATCTTTTTAACTTATCCAAAGTTTTGGGAGTTCACGGCATGTCGTACACGATCAATAATGCGTGCGCCTCGGGCTTATACGCGTTGGAGCTGGGGCGCATGATGATCGCGAGCGGGCAAGCAGACGCCGTCGTGGTTGCCTGCTCCGACTATGCCCATGCTACGGAGCATCTTTGGTTGAGTGGGAGAGGGTTCAGCTCGGAAAAGGGACAAATCCGACCATTCGATGCGCGGCGAGACGGCTCCATTCTAGGGGACGGCGCAGCGGCAATCTTGCTGGAATCTTCGGACCATGCCCGCAAACGAAGAGTGAGGCCATGGTGTGTGTACAAGGGTGGGTCCTTCCGGCAAGATACCTGGCATCTAAGCTTGCCTGAAGTCACGGAGCACTCTTACGCGGGAGTAATAGCCGATGTGATTGACACGCATAACGTCGCCGGCACGTTGGACCTGTTAATTCCCCATGGGGCTGGTATACCGCTGTGGGACCGTTTTGAGATGAAAGAAATCGAAACGGCATATTCCCGACATGGAAATGATCCGGCGATTACGGCTTTCAAAGGATCGATCGGGCATACGCTGGGAGCGAACGGCTTGCTGGAAGCCGCCCTACTCATGATGTGCATCAAGCATGATGTGATCCCGGGTACGGTGAACCACACTACTCCCGATCCGCACCTACCGTTCTCCCTCCTGACAGAAACGCAGGAAAAACGAGTCAGACACGCGATGAAAACCGTGACTGCCTATGGCGGTTTTCAAGCTGCTGCGCTCTTTGAGAAGATCAATGAGGAGTTGGGGCGATGAGACAGCTGCAATGGAATTTTACCGGAAAAACAGCATTGGTGACGGGGGGATCGAAAGGCATCGGTCGGGAAATCGTCACGGAATTGGCAGAAGCGGGAGCAAGGGTCCTGTTCACCTATGCGAAGGATGAAGGCTCCGCCCAATCTCTTGTGGAGGAATGCCTTGCAAAAGGTGCGGAGGTACATGCCATCCGCTGTGATGCTTCCTCTCAGGCAGAGGTCGAGCGGTTAATCGATACGGTCAGTGCAAAAACAGCAGGGAGGCTGCATTTTCTGGTCAATAATGCTGGTTCTCTGCGGGATTCATCGATACGCCATATGTCGCAGGAAGAATGGCAGTATGTGATGCAGGTCAGTTTAGGATCCGTGTTTACCTTGTGCAAGGCACTCATCCTGCCACTGGCATACTCAAAAGGAAGCATCGTCAATATTTCCTCCGTAACCGGACTTGTCGGGCAGGCCGGACAAGTCAATTATGCAGCAGCGAAAGCAGGATTGATCGGTTTCACCAAGTCGCTGTCTAAAGAATTGGGGGGACTGGGGGTACGTGTCAACGCTGTTGCACCTGGTTATATCGATACAAACATGGTCAGCCGATTTTCGGAGCAAAGACGCAAAGAGTTATACGCGTCTATCTCGCTAAAACGTTTTGGAAGTAGCCAGGAAGTCGCCCAGTGCGCACTGTTCCTGCTTTCGGATGCGGCTTCATACATCACTGGTCAAGCGTATGTGGTGGATGGGGGACTCATTTAAACATGAAAAAGGAGGCAATGCAGCATGGGGATGGAATCGAGCAAGGTTTGGCAGCGAATGAGTGAAATTGTCGGGGAAATGACGGGAAAGAATGTGGGTGAACAGGATGTAGATACACCGATGGCAGAGCTGGGAATCGATTCTTTGATGGCCTTGGAGCTTGCCGTCTACCTGGAAAGGGAATTTGGACACCGGCTTAGCGAGGAAGAATTGTCACAAATCAAAACCTTGCGAGATATCTTTCTTTTGGTCGAAGGTGACCGTCCATGACCGGTCTGCTGTTCATCGCGATCCTGCTGGTTTTGGTTGGTATGATTCACTGGACAAGCGTACATCCGGGAAAAGTGGCAAGCACCTTCTCGCTCCACGGTTCCGACTTTTTTGAGGGTAGATTTCTCAAGGTGCTCCATGCCTTCTTGGGAGGATACAACCGTGCCCGTCTTCCATTTCTGCCGATTGGATGGATTCGCGAGCATTTGGAAGCGTCCTTTGATGCCTTTTATCGTGGCTTTGCCTATGAAGGCACCGGGATGGGGTTTGGAGCGCGAGCCACGCTTTTCTGGAATAGCGGCCGTAAGTTTGAATCGTTCATTCACCAATTGTCGTCGGATCATATTTATCAATACTACGTGGGACTTGGGTGGTGGCTGCATATCCTGTTCGGTTTTCGACAAAAAGGCTATGAACGCTGGCTGAGACAGCTGGATCGTGGCTATGGTCCGATCTTGTTTGACGGGGTTGGCTTTCGTACAGGTTTGTTCCACTACGGGAAACAGAAGCAGATTATTCGGAAATTTGCACAGTTTTCCGAGGAATATCGAAGGATTTGCTATCAGGGACTGGGGCGAAGCTTCTGGTTTTTGTACAAATTCGATTTCGATCGGGTGCTGGAGGAAATGGAGCACATAGAACACCGCGATCGGGCCGATTTTTTAAGTGGAGTCGGGCTGGCAGTTGCTTACAGCCGCTTCGATCACATGTCGTTTGCCTTTGACATCCGGGAAAAGGTGCCTCTGGCCTATCAAGAAGCGTACACGCAGGGAATGGCATTCGGTTGGGAAGCGCGCCGTCTGCAGAATCGCTCTTACTGGGAGGAAATCCTGAAAAGCGGTTCGGCCGTGCAGAGGGAAAAGGTACGCGACATGATCGAGGTTGTATATCTGGCAAAAGAAATGATTCGCAACGAGTCTCCGGAACGATATTACGTCCGCTGGATGGATGTGACAAGATCCTTGATTTTATCAAATAGAGGTGACAGCCGATGAAGAGTTTGCGCCAAGCTTTCTGCCTGTTTTCTGCCGGGCTTCTCGTGATGCTGGCCGGATGCGCTGGTATTCCACCCGAGTCAGAGCCGATTGATCATGGCTTCCGATTCCAGGAAATCACGAAAGAATCAGGGATCGACTTTATCCATGAGAAAGACACATTCGATGAAAAATTGGCCAGGATCAATCCGTGGTTTGCCAGCACGGGGGCTGGGGTTGCCGTAGCCGACTATGACCGGGATGGCTTCATGGATCTCTACTTTGTCAATTCCAAAAGAGGCAGCAAAAACGTCCTCTATCGGAATCGGGGGGATGGCACGTTTCAAGAGGTGGCGGAACAAGCCGGAGTCGCCAACACCAATCAGGAAGGCATCGCGCAGGCTGCTGTATGGTTAGATGCAGACAACGACGGATATTCGGATTTGTTCGTCGGGAAATGGGGGAAAAGTCAGCTTTTTCACAATAACGGAAATGGAACCTTCACGGAGGTTACAGAAAAAGCGGGAGTCGGCTATCAAGGGTATGTCAACAAGGCCATCACGCTGGACTACAATCGCGACGGCTTATTGGATCTGTATCTCGGCTGCTATTTCCGTGAAACAGATAACTTATGGAACAGCGCGACCACAAAAGTCCTTTATGACGATTTTGAACGGGCTCGCAATGGCGGTCGGAATGTTTTGTATCGAAACAATGGGGACGGCACATTCACCAACGTCGCAAAAGAGACGGGCGTGGACGACCCGGGCTGGACGCTGGCAACTGGCTCTGCGGACATCAATAACGATGGATGGCCGGATCTGTACAATGCCAATGATTTTGGCCCCGATATGCTCTATTTGAACGAAAAAGGAAAACAATTCAAACCAGTCGTCCAAAAACGCGGGGTCGGCGATGATACCTTCAAAGGGATGAACGTCGATTTTGCGGATCTGTTCCATGATGGGAAGCTGGCATTCTTTGTCAGCAATATCAGCAAGCCCACTTATTTATTGGAAGGCAACCAATTATGGCACGAAAATGAGCAGGGTCAATACGTTGACCGAGCGCAGGAACTCGGGGTCATCCATTCAGGGTTCACGTGGGGCGGGAAGTTTTTGGATGTCGATAACAGCGGAAACTTCAGCCTGGCAATCGCCAACGGTTTTATTTCAGCTAACCCGGACAAAGATTACTGGTTTGACATGGGGATTCTCGCAACGACACCTGGCAATGTTGTCGAGGATACGAAAAACTGGACGCCTTTTGAGGATAAGAGCATGTCTGGCTATGAACCGAAATCACTCTTTTTGAATCAAGCCGGAAAGATGCGGGATGTTGCGCAAGAGGTGGGGATTACCTTCCGGGATGATGCTCGGGGTGTAGCGGCGGTAGATCTGAAAAACGAAGGAGTGCTGGATCTTGTCTATGCCAATCAAGGGGCACCAGCTCGTGTGTACAAGAACATCCATACAAACCAGCACAATTGGATCAAGCTGGATTTGGTTGGCCGCGCTCCCAGTAACCGTGACGCGGTCGGAGCGAGAGTAACCTTTACCATAGATGGGGTGAAGACGGTGATGGAAAAAGACGGCGGGAATAGCCACGGTGCACAGAGCGATCCGCGCCTCCATCTGGGCATGGGAAAAGCGACCCGTGTCAGCTCGATCAGTATCCGCTGGCCGAGCGGGAGGGTCCAGGTCTTAGAAAATGTAGCGGCTAACCAGATACTCCGAATCGAGGAACCCGACACCGCCGTTCCAACACGCTAAGCTGGCATGCAAAAACGAGAAGGAGAAAGGGGCAGCCAAATGGAGGAAGCAAAAAACAAATGTTGCTGCGGTTGTACAAATTGCCAAAAGACTCCCGAAGAGAGGAAAGGAAGCGTGAAGCATTCAAACAATGCGGACTCTTACCAGGATGGACAAGCGAAGAACTATCGGCAAGATGACAGGATTGATCTCCTGGCTCCCTTCATACATCCATGGTATCGAAGACACATGTAGAGGCTGGCGGACGATGAACATGATAAAAAGACTTGATCCACGCTACTTGATCCTTGCGTTTCTACTGGTTTTTGTAACCGTTGGCCAACTTTATCTGGGATTTTTTCAAAAATGGAGCGCTGTTTTCACGTCTGTGGGATTTGCGGTCGCAACCGAGCTTTTTTTCTTCAGGTTGAGAAAAATCCGCCAGTTTCCGATTAGCGCCATCATTTCGGGTTTAGGGATCAGCCTCCTTTTAAGCTCCGATGAAGGATGGCCATATGCCTTAGCCGCGGTTTTGGCGATCAGTCTGAAACACCTCATACGCTACAAGGGACAGCATATTTTCAATCCGAACAACATTGCGCTCGTGTTCATGTTGTATATGCTGCCGGAATACGCAGTGAGCACACCGAAGCAATGGACAAACGGATATGAAGTGATGGTGTTGATCCTTTTATTGGGATTCGTGGCGAGTTACTCAGCGAAAAGACTGGATACGGTGTTAGCCTTTTTGGTCAGCTTTGTCGTATTCGCACTCGGACGCTCAGTGTTCTTTGACCATCCATGGTTATGGTCGCTCGGGCCTGTCTTGGGTGCCTCGTTTCAGCTCTTTACGTTTTTCATGATTACGGATCCCAAAACGACCCCGCCTACGCGCAAAGCACGAATATGGTTTGCAGTCGCGATTGCGTTCATCGATGCAATCATGCGGGTGCTGTCGATCACCAACTCTCTTTTTTATGCCGCCTTTTGGGTGACGCTGCTCGTAGGCATACCTTACCGTTATTGGCGTTCGAAAAGAGCTGTGGAGATAGAAGGAAAATGAGATCGAGAGGAGACAAGGAGGCAGCTTATGAAACGGAAAGTATTGGGCCATGATCTGAAGGGCATTGTCGTACAAAAATTGGCGGATCGCGGAGTGTTACTAACGGATATCGCTCATCTTGTGTATACCATGCAGCTACCTTACAATCCTGACCTTACGATGGATACATGTCTGTCTCATATCGAGGCCGTGCTTGCGAAGCGAGAAATGCAGCACGCCATCCTGATCGGGATCGAATTGGATGAAATGGCGGAAAACAAGTGGCTGAGCGAACCGCTGCAAAGCATTATCGAATCCGATGATCCCTTGTTTGGCTGCGATGAGACATTGGCAGCCGGGGCATGCGCGGGCTACGGCAGTATTGCCTTCACCACGTTTGGTTATTTGGACAAGCAAAAAGTCGGCGTCATTCAAAAATTGGATTCTCGTCCAGCTGAGGAAGTTCATACGTTCCTGGATGATCTGATCGCGGCCATCGCTGCTGCTGCTTGTGGGCGAGTTGCCCATCATGTGCGGGATGATGAAGAGGGCCAATATCTGAAAGAAACGCGTGTTTCCTGAATGGAGGAATTTCTATCAAAGGTATTATTTTGGCGGGCGGGATCGGCTCACGTCTACAACCTTTGACGCACGTGACGACCAAGCATTTGCTGCCGGTTGGCCCATATCCGATGATCTACCACCCACTCTATAAGCTCCGGCAAATCGGGATCCGAAGCATCATGATCGTCACAAGCAGATGGAATGCGGGGGACATGATTCGGGTGCTCGGGAGCGGATCGGAGATGGGAGTCTCGATTACGTATCGGGTACAGGAGGAAGCAGGGGGAATCGCGCAAGCGCTTGCGTTGGCAGAAGATTTTGTGAATGGTGGCCCCGTGGTTGTCCTGCTCGGTGACAATATTTTTTATGATCATCTGGGGCCCTTTACGGAGGCTTTTCGCCAGCAAAAGGAAGGCGCCAAAATTCTGTTGAAGCAGGTGTCCGAACCGGAACGTTACGGCATTGCGGAGCTTGAGAACGGTCAAATCGTCTCATTGGCAGAAAAGCCCTCGAACCCGCGGAGCAACTATGCGGTTACCGGGATTTACATGTATGACTCGTCTGTATTTGATATCATCCGCAAACAAAAGCCATCCAAGCGAGGAGAGCTCGAAATAACAGATGTAAATCGGGAATACCTGAGGCGTCAATCCCTGACCTTTGACTTTTTGCCCAATTGGTGGGTAGATGCGGGAACCCACCAATCCTTATTGGAGGCCAATCGTCTCGCAAGCACGATGGATCTGCAGATTTGACTCGCTTTGTTCTATCACGATGCGAAGAAAACACGAAACAATCATGACAGGAAGCAGAGCAGCCAGCACGCACCTTTGGGAAAATAGGACAAGAGATTGAAACCAGCTGAAGGGGGAGATGTTCGGCCGCATGAACATATCCTGTCAATTGCTCCCATGGCACGATGATTTTCTAGGAGGGGTGGCGGCCATTGCTGCTTCGGGGATTCGGGGTTGCGAGTTCGGATCGCATTGGATCGATCGGTATGATCGTCAGCTCGATGATTTACGCCGGATACTCATGGAACACAATGTAGTGGTATCTGCTGTTTACGCTACAGGCAACTTTCACGCACAACAATATCGCCGGGAAACGTACTTGCACCATGAACGGCTTGGAAAGCGATTAAGCAAGCTGGGAGTATCGACAGTCGTGCTGAGCCCCGGAATCAGATGGCGAGGGATGACGGACGGAGATGATCGTGCCAGGATACTGGAGATGATCCGGGAAATTCATCTGAGGTACCGGCATCAGGGGATACAGACATCGATTCATCCCCACCGCGGAACGGTGATCTTCACCAGGGAAGAGATTGACTACTTTATGGAAAGGCTGCCTGATGACATTGGATTAACACCGGATACCGGGCATCTACTGGCGGCTTCAGTGAACATCTCTTCCCTGCTGAAGACATATGTGGATCGCATGACCGGCATTCATCTGAAAGATGCTGTGAAAGTAAGCGCAGGACGAGTCCAGTTTTGTGAGTGGGGGCAGGGGGAGGTCGATTTGGCGTGGATTATCTCCTTTCTCCGAAATCGCTGTTTCCCTGGATGGCTAACGGTGGAGATAGAACACGAAGTTCAGGATCCGCGAAAAAGCATTGAACAGTGCAAACAGCTATTATTGGGGGAAAATTTCTTCATGTGAAAGATTCCTGCAGGAGGTGAACTGGTGATATGACGCATTCCATCCAATCGGGAGAGATCGACCTGAACAGGGAATATCCGCTTTCGGATCAGTCCATTGAAGCGTATCGCCGAGACGGACATGTTAAGTTGGACAACGTGGCGCTTCCCGAGGAGATCGTTTTTTACCGACCGCACATTCTCCAGGCCGTTCAGGCCATATGCAAGCATGGGGACGGCTTGGAGGAAATCGACTTTGATGCAGAGGGGCGAAAAGAGTCCTTACTGGCAAAAAACACCTGGAAGCAAAGCGAAATCGTACAATCGTTCATTTTCGGCAAGCGATTTGCCCGTATCGCAGCCCAATTGATGGGCGTGGAGCGTGTCCGTTTGTTGGTGGATTATGCAGTGTTCAAAGAACCGGGTGATCGCTTGACCGGTTGGCATCAGGACAGCAACTACATCCCGTTGGACACCGATCATGTGATCACCATGTGGATGCCGTTGGTCCCGTTGACAGAGGAAGCCGGCTCCATGGTGTTTTTCTCCGGCTCCCACCATTATAACCAGCGAAGCGGCGGAGACCATTATCATCTGCGAAAAGCTACCAAATCACGTCTTCCCCAAGTGTCCTATCCTACGATGAGCGCAGGGGATGCCACTTTTCATGCAGGATGGACGCTTCACAGTGCCAATGCGAATACGTCAGCGTATACGAGAGAAGTCATTACGATTCTCTATGTGGCTGATCCGGCCTATGTGCTGGAAAAAAGCGAGCGCTTTTTTCTTGGGGTAAAGCCGGGGGAGCGCTTGCTGGAACCGAATCATCCGCTTCTTTATGAACAAGGAAGAGAGGGGTAGCTGTGAGAAACAAAAAACGGCTTCCCGTTCACCACAATCCTGCTTTTTCCACCGAGTGCTACCATCAGTATCGGTTGAGTATCGTCATGGCTGATCCGCGAAAAATCGGATGGGTTCACAGTCATTTTATCAATCTGAAACTGCTGCCGCCTCCTGTAACTGAGGGATTTCCCATGATCCGTCTTGAAGAGCATCTGGACATATACAAGGAGATTCTCGAGGAGTTTCCGTTGGTGAAATCTGTCGATTGGGTCAGCACGATTCGGAAGGCGATATCGAATCAGCACTATGTCGTCCTTTACTTCAATTGGCGGTATATCCAAGCGTCAAAATATTATGGCCACGCTGCCGATCTGGTACATGAGGCTCTCATCTACGGCTTTGATGATGAACAGCAGGCATTTGAGATGTTGGCTTTTGATGTGGAGGGCAAGGTTTACGGTGCGACCAAGATTAGCTATCAAGATTGCGAGCGTGAGTTGCAGCGCGTCCTGGATACAGAAATGAATGCCCAGCGGTGGTTTGCTTTTTACGGGTTCCCGATCGTAGGAATTCGTCCGCGCGATATGAAAGACAGCGGTCCGGATATGCATTCCATCTATTTTGCCCTGGACCGTGGTGCTGTCCATTCCCGTGACAAAGCTGGGAACACTTTTGCAGTCGGGTTTCCGGTGTCATTAGCGCTTTCCGAATATTTCGAAAGCGAGTGTGAAAGGGGCGGCACCATTCTCGAATCCGAGTTTGCTTTTTGGAACGTGATGGTCTACAAAATGATCCAGCACAACGCAGCGATGAATCGTCGGCTCGATTTTCTCGGCAATATGGACCCAATTTTCGCGGAGCGGATCAAAGGCTTTTATGAAAAGACAAAGAAAGGACTGGCCGTGATCCGTTCGTCATCGCTTCAATATCAACGATCCCGTGATCCCGCATTGCTGCAAGAAATTAGCGGCCTCTTTGCCAAAAATTATGAGGCGGAACGCCGAGCGCATCCGCTTATGAAAGAGGCACTGGTCTTTCATCATCTGAAAAAATACTCCTGATTGGTGGTGTATAACCATGAAGTTAGAAGCGATTGAAGAAACTGTGGTGACGTGTGTCAAAGAAGTACTCCCCGAAGCCGAATTTGATTCCGCCACCCCGTTAGAGGAGGTGGGAATGGATTCGATGAACTATATCCGGCTCGTGGTTGAGCTGGAGGATTCATTTGGGATCGAAATCCAAGACCAGGATATTTCTTTAGACAATTTTGCTACTGTCGCAATGATCAGTCAATTGGTAAGCCGTTACATCCAGCACAACTAGGGGGGAGACCATGGCTGAAGGTACAAAACGGGAGAAAGAACACCTAGCCGCAGAAATCCTTGCGAAAGGGAAGCTGGATTGGCGTTTTCCGGATGAGAACGGCTTCTCCGAACGCAACCTGGATTGTTTCCAGCTTTGCGTAAAGGAAGTATTGCAATGGAAACGAGAGCCTGAACTGATGCAGGTTTTCCTGGGCTCGTTTGACTGTAGGCATAGTGGATTGCTGCTGCGCCGCATGGAACCAACGCTTCAAAAAGGGTGGCGTTTGAACCGGTTCGGTGTTGTGCAAGCAGACCGGATTCAATCCATTATCCGTTCCATTTTCGATGGGGAAGGATACTGCTTGATCTACTACCAGGCATTTACCATGCCATTAAGTAGATACCATCAGCTATATGAAGTGAATCATTGGGCGCTGGTGATCGACGTTGATGATACGCACATCACAATTGTTGATGAGACGGGAACAAGCGAATGGTTCCAGGGCAGTATTGGCCGGATTCCGTGGGAAGTTTTCCTTGCCTCTTGGGAGAAGATGGGGCAAGGGGGACCAGCCTTTCTGACACAGCAGGATGGTGCTTCCTTTACGTGGGATGAAGCGTTTATCCGTTTGGCGGGTGATTCCGTACGGCAGATGACCGTCGATGGCGGCCTCGACAACTTGAAAGCGTTCGTACGGGCGGTAGAGGACGCCCCGCTGCCAAGCCTCATTGCCCGGTTGGATCGCTTGGAGTTTGACATCCATTACTTCCGCAGACTGCGTGAATTATGGCAAACCGCGGTGCAAAAAAAAGCGATCCCCGCATCCTTCGTACGGTCTGGATGGGTGGAGGAACTGACGTACTTATGCAAGGGATGGTCTCTGGTATTAGGCGTCGTGATGAAATGGAAAAAACAGCCGGAGCGGGACTATCGGGACAAGCTGGTTGATTACTTGCATCAAATCGTCAGCATGGAAACATCCTTCTTCAAGGAACTCGAACGAATGGTAGGTGAACAAGAGGCATGTTGAACCGACAAAATGAATGGAAGACGCTGGCCGAAAAGATCGTAGGAGATTCCTTGCAGCTGCAGACAAATGACCGGGTGTTTATCGATCTGATGGGAGAAGCCGACGAGCTCGTGGAAGCCATCATCAAGGAACTCTATCGCATCGGGGCCCAGCCATATCTACGCGTGATGCCAATCCATCATCTGAAGAGCATCATTATGGGATGCTCCAAGGAACAAATCATGCTCTGGACGAAGCAGGAGCTGTACAAATTAAAAAACATGAATGCCTATATCAGCATTCGGACCGATGAAAACATCTTTGAATGGAATGATATCCCTCCGGAGAAATTCGACCTCTATTTGAAGCATTATGCCTATCCGATGACATCAGGGATGGTGGGAACAGGAAAGTACATCATCCTGAAATATCCGACCCCCGGTATGGCCCAGCTTTCCCGCATGAGCCTCGATTCATTTACCAATCTCTATTTTCGCGCGTGCAACATGGACTACCGCCAGCTGGAAGAAGGTGCCCAGGCGCTTGCAGACATTTTGTCACAGACAGATCGCGTCCGTATCGTCGCCCCAGGCACCGATCTTTCTTTCTCGATCAAAGGAATCCCCAACTATTTTTGTAATGGCCAATTCAATTTGCCGGATGGCGAGATATTTACGGCACCCATTCTGGATTCTGTGGAAGGCACGATCGCCTTCAACGTGCCGGCCGTTTTTCTCGGGATGGCTTTTGACCATGTACGCTTCGAATTCAAAGCCGGCAAAATCGTGAACGCCGTCAGCAATGACAATCGAAAGCTGATGGGCATCCTGAAGGCGGATGAAGGGGCAAGCAGACTTGGAGAATTCGGCATCGGCCTGAATCCACATTTGCGTATTCCTGTCAGCAATCTATTGTTTGATGAAAAAATGGCCGGCAGCGTCCACCTGGCAATCGGACACGCCCTCCCGATGGCGGATAACGGAAACGTTTCTTCTGTCCATTGGGATCTGGTGTTATCGCAGCTGGAGGAGCATGGGGGAGGCGAGCTGTATTTTGATGATGTGCTTGTCCGGAAAAATGGTTATTTTGTTTCGGAAGAGCTGTCACATCTAAACCCCTATTAAAGAAGGAGATGCCGATGGCGACGATACTGATCGTAAGTCAACGTATGCTGGGTCATGTGCTTCCGGCGGTAGGTGTGGGGAAGGAACTGAAAAAGCGCGGACATGAGGTATGGTTTTTGGGGAACAAGCTCAATCAAAGTCTGGTGGAATCAGCGGGGTTGGCATTTCACGAGATAGGCTGGGACAAATTTCCGGAGATGTTTATGGAAGAGATGGCCAGCGACATCCTCGCTTTTGTAAAGAAAACGCCTGTCGATTTGGTTCTCTGTGACTCTGCGCAAAGTGCACCCGCTTTCGTGGCTGAAAAAATGGGAATCAAGTGGGCCAGCTTTCAGACGACGGTTCCCTTGCCCGATCATCAAATACCGGGGAATCCTTTGGTCAACCAAAAGATGCGGCGGAAGTATATGAAGGAATTAAATCAAGTCCGCGAAGGGCTAGGCCTTCCTCCACTAGAGGATGATCGCCGCAGCCGTGGTGATTATGCGGGTTTGTCTCCTCACTTGCACCTGGTGATGGTTCTGCCCCACATGGTATCCCCCGATCTCCCCTCACTGCCGCCATCTGCAAGGATTGTTGGACCGTGCGGGCAGCAAGAATCCGCCCCTGCCATCAGAAGGAGGGAAAACCTGCCAAACGAACAAACCACCATCGTCATCTGCGCCTCCTCTTCCCCGCGGATTGAATACCGCCACATTATCGAACGATACAAAATGGCCAGCATCGCGGCATTCGCAGAGCAACCGTGCCGTTTGTTTGTGGCCGAAAATCAGGCATACACCGGAAAGGAAAAGCTGCCAAGCAATGTGTGCTGGAGAACCGATCATCCGAATCATCATGAGCTCATGCCCGTGGCTGATGTGGTGGTAACGCATGGGGGGTGCGGCACACTGCAAACAGCCATGCGGTATGGTGTCCCGATGGTGATTATTCCGCTGGGAGCGGATCATCCACGATTGGCGGAACGCTGTCGGGAGCTTGGAGTGGCAATCGTTATCCCACCGGAAGAAGTTTCCCCAGCGTCCATTCGAGAAGCGGTTCTGACGATCAAGAACAATTCCAGCTTTCAAGCAAAGGCTTTTCAATTAGCGCAGTCGTATGAGGGGATCCGGCCAGATTACATCTGTGCCGTCCATGTAGAAGGATTGTTATCAGCTGGCAGGGGAGGGCAGTCGAATGAGCGTACCGCCGAATCTGGCTCCATTTGATTTGGGTGAGGAATACAGGGTGCCTCACGAGCAGATTGAGCAGTACAAGCGGGATGGTCACATTTATTTACCCCGCGTTCTCATGAAGGAGACGCTCGATTACTTCCGTCCATTTTTTCGCCAGATCATGGATCAACAAAACAAGCATGTGCGGAAGTGGGACGAGCGAGATCCGGAGGGGAAAAAGGAATCGATTACAGTCAAGTATTTGCATCGATACAGCGTAGGCGTGATTCCCTTTATTCTGGCACGCCGCCTAGGAAAAATCGCCGCCGACTTGTTGGAGACCGATTCTGTACGAATGCTTGGCAACTACGGCGTGTATAAGGAGCCCGGTGATAAGAGCACACGCTGGCACCAAGACAATAACCATATTTTTCTGGACACGGATCGCACGCTGACGATCTGGATTCCCCTTACCGACATCACCCGGCATATGGGCACCATGGTATTTCTGTCAGGGTCGCATTCCCTGAATGATCGCGAAAAAGGAGATGTGAAAAATCTGGCACATGCCATACGAAAAGGGTTGCCCGAAGTCAATTACGGAGCCATGCAGGCAGGTGATGTGACAGTACATTCGGGGTGGACTTTGCACACGGCCTTGTCAAACACGAGTGAACAGACAAGAGAGGTTGTCACGCTCATGTATTTCGCGGATGGAGCCAGATTCTTAAGTCACGACAAAATGAAAGAACTTCCTCGATCCATTCATTTAGCACGACCGGAGTTGGAAATAAAAGCTGGCGAGGTCGCCAAAGGGCCGGACTACCCCATAGTCTACCAGCGAATGTGAAGGAGGTGAAAGAAATGGCGCTGTTGGAAAATTGGCAGCAGTTTTTCGAAGAAGATTACCTTTCCGTTGAAGATCATATTCTCCCAAAGACGAGAACGGACTTGGAAGTGGAGCAGATCATCAAGCGATTTCAGCTTCCGTTAGGTGCCCGGATTCTCGATCTTGGCTGCGGAACCGGACGCCTTTCGATCCCCTTGTCGCAGGCGGGCTTCCAAGTGGTTGGCATCGACGGGGCCCCCATCCTCATCAATGCGGCAAAAGCCGCGAATGAACAGGCTGGAGCAGCAGTTGAATTCATTCATCAGGATATGCGCGAGCTGGATCGAGAGGAAGAATTTGATGCGGTGATCAACTTCGGTACCGCTTTTGGCTATTGCGCACATGAGTGGGAGGATCAGGATATTTTGAGGAGAGTGTGGCGTGCCCTCAGGCCAGGCGGTCAATTTTTGATGGATTACGAAAACCGTGAATTGCGGATACAGAGCGCGTTCGGCAAGCGCTGGGAAAAGCTTGGCGGTAAACTTGTCTATGTCCACAGGGAATTCGACTGCGCGACGGGGCACTGGATGGAAAAATTGAGTTGGCTAGAAGGAGCAGATCGTAAGAAAAAGGTTCTCCATCAACGGTTTTATGCGACAACGGAAATGATCCGAATGTGTAGACATGCTGGTTTACATGTGCAAGAGGTCTATGGGGACATTGATTTTTCAAGGCTGGAGGTAAATAGTCCACGTGTGTTGATTTGGGCGAAAAGGGGCGAGGTGGAGTGAGGGAAACTTGGCTGGAATTCTATAACGATCATTTTTTAAGCTATGCCGACAAGATGTATCCCACACAGCGAAGCACTTTCGAACGGGAGCAATTGACGGCCCTATTGAAGAACAGCGGGAAGCGTATCCTGGATGCCGGCTGCGGCTATGGGCGCTTTGCCATCCCGCTCGCAAGCATGGGGTATCAGGTAACAGGAGTGGACGGCTCCTTTCCCATGATCCAGGAGACAAAGAAACGGGCCGCATCGGCAGGAGTTTCCCTGCAGCTGTTCCATCTGGACTTGCGTAACCTGGATTTCCAAGAGGAATTTGATGCCGTGATCAATGTGGGCACCTCATTTGGTTTTTCCTCGGCAGAAGAGCAGGACATGGACATACTCCATCGGTTCTATCGCGCGCTCAAGCCGGGAGGAAAGCTCGTGCTCGAGATTGGAACGAGAGAGGCAAAAGTGTTAGGCTCTTTCGGAAAAAGATGGGAGGACATCGATGGCTTCCCTGTCTATGTGCAACGGGAAATGGATTGTGCTACCGGTGTTTACAGAGAAAAATTATCCTGGATCGAAGGCGGAAAGCGAATCAAAACGCTTGTCCATCGACGTTTGTATACCGCTACAGAGCTAATCCGGATGACCAAGGAAGCAGGATTCGATGTGCTGGATATTTACGGAGGGTTTAGCCTTTGCAAATTGGACGTAACGAGTGAGAGGATGCTGATCCTTTCGGAAAAACCATTGCATGTATAAGCGAAAAAGGAGGAGTCCCGATGTCGGCTTCATTGATTGGACCTGTAGAAAAAGAGCAATATGAAACCCAGGGCTACGTCGTGCTGAAAAACGTGTTTCGGGATACAGAAATCGAAAGAATGAAAATGTTGTACGAGCTGCGCTGGGTTGAGCTGGTCAGCAACCAGGAAATCACTCAGGATCCGAATGCCCCCGTGGCCAGCTTGTTCCCACGCATTTATAACTATGACCGGGAAAATCCTGAGCTGCTCCGCTATGTGCTCGATGATCGGATCATGGACAGTCTGGAAGAGCTGATGGGGGAAGAAGCCCTTTTGATCGCAACCAGCTATTTTTTTAAAGGCCCGGGGATGAAAGGACTTCCTCTGCATCAGGACGATCTGGTTTTTGGCATCGAACCGGGAACCGTTTATTCCGTCTGGTTAAGCCTGGATGACGCGGATCAGGAAAATGGCTGCATGCAATTTGTACCAGGAACGCAGCATCTGAAGACGCTCTTGCCAGAAAAGGATCAACAAAACGACTTATCTTATTTTTCAGATGACGGCAGAGGCATCACAGTGCCGGAAGAGTATCGGGACAGAGTCGTCGATGTGCCAACCGCATCGGGTGACCTTGTGATTTTTAATGGCTATATCATCCATGGCTCATATGACAATAACTCAAGCAATCGATTCCGGAGGGCTCTCCTCATGCAATTTGCTGGTGTACAAACCGAAAAGCTGCTTCCGAATTTCAACAATTTGTTGAATCGGAAAGGGGAAAGGGTCCGCAAACGCTTAAATACGAATCCTTTGATCGTGGGGAATGAAAAATCGGTTTTTTCCGCGAAGGAAGGAAAGTACTTCGATCATACCGGTTGGGTGAAATAAAAGAGGAATCTGGTGAGGTGATCTGGCATGGCAACGCGAATGACAGCAGCAGACAAAGAGTTTCTCGAGAAAGAAGGCTACATCGTCATCAAAGGTGTGTTTTCAAAAGAAGAAGTAGATGAAATCAAACAGGAGTACGAGACACACTGGTTGGAATTGCTGAGTCAAGGAAGGATCCGCCAACGGATGAAACGTCCCTATGAAAGTCTTTACCCGCGTGTTCGCGACCATCACTTGAAGAGCTCCATTGTCTTGAAGCATATTCTTGCCCCCAAGGTGGTTGATATCGCGGAGGAGATTATCGGGGAAGAAGCGCTCGTGGTATCGACAAGCTACTATTTTAAAGGGCCGGGGATGAGCGGGATGCCGATTCATCAAGACAACTCGGCGTTAGGGGTTTATCCGGGTACATCCCTTTCTGTATGGATCAGTCTTGACGATTCTGATGTGGAAAATGGCGGCCTCGTTTTTGCGCCAGGTACTCACAAGCTGGAGCTGCTGCCGCCAAAGGTCATCTCCAAGGATATCAAATTCCAATTCACGGATGAAGGGCAGGAAGTGGAGGTGCCCGATGGATACCGGCTGGTGCATGTGTCCGCGCAAGCTGGCGATCTGGTGATATTCAACGGGAACATTATCCACGGATCGGGTCCCAATGAGACGAAGGATCGATTCAGGAGGGCACTTCTTGTACACTTTGGCGGGATCAGCGTCGAGCGACTGACACTCAACTTCAACCATTTGATCAATAGACAGGGACAGCGTGTGCGAAAAAGACTGAACACCAAGCCAAAGGTGGCTGAGACCCAAGAATCTGTTTTTTCCTATAAAGTGGCAGACTATTATAAAACAACCGGCTGGGAGCACCATAAACGGGATGATTTGACAATCGATGCGCATGCCGAGAACGCATCGCTGGAGGGGAAACCTGCCCCGGATTTTGCCCTTCCTGCTCATGGCGCCACGGGTACCAAGCGTATATCGGATTATCGCGGACAATATGTCATCCTTTATTTCTATCCCCAAGACCATACTCCTCATTGCACCCGTCAAGCATGCTCGTTTCGTGACCATTTCAACGTGTTAACCGAAAAATACGGGGCCCAAATTCTCGGAATCAGTACAGACAGTGTCGAAACCCATGAAGAATTCGCTGCGAAGCATCAGCTCCCTTTCCCTCTTCTGGCCGATACCGATCACAAAGTGGCCGAGATGTACGGGGTCTGGGGAGAAGAAACGTTTCGAGGCAATCGTTTCATGAGCATCAAGAGGTCTACGTTCATCATCAATCCGGATGGAATCGTCGAGAATGCCCTGTATGACGTGAAAGTGAACAAACATGTGGAAGAAGTCATCGCGCTTTTGGAACAAAGCAGAAGGGGGGAGAATTCCCATGAAACCAAAATATCTGAGTGTTGAGCAGCTCGAGCAATTCGACAGGGACGGCTTTATCGTGGTCAAGAATGTCTTTCGCCCAGAAGAGATCAATTTCCTGAAGCGTGCCCACAATCAAGTCTGGTTCGATCTGGTGAAAGAGGGGAAGATCACCCAAAAAGCCGACAACCCGGTGTTCAGTCTCTTTCCGGAGATTCACGAGACATCGCGTAAAAACGCGGATATTTTTTCCTTCATGATCGATGACCGAATCTTTGATATCTTGCATGAAGTATTAGAAGAGGAAGCCTTAATTGTCGGCAATACTTACTTTACAAAGCCTCCCGGTGCACCCGCTCTCCGCTTGCACCAGGATAACTACGATGTCGGCTCCTATCCGCAGACCTCGTGCGCTTTTTGGATCAGTATCGACCACTCTCACCCGGGGAACGGTGGCCTTCATTTCATCCCCAAGAGCCACAAATACGGATTCCTTCATATTGATGTGCCGTTAGCAGAGATATGCAGTCACCTGTCAAAGCAAGTCAAGGAAAAGTTCCACGAAGAGCAAGACTTTGAGATAGTCGATACGTATACCGAACCGGGCGACGTCATCGTGCTGAATGGCAATGTGGTTCACGGCTCCTACGATAATGGCACATCAGGAGAATTCCGCCGCTCCTTCGCGCTTCAATGCGCAGGGGTCAGTGCTGAAAAAATCTTCATGTACAACGAGAGTCTGACGAATCGCAGGGGAGAAACCGTACGCCGCAGATTAAACAAGCACCACGTCAAAATGAGAGATTCCATTTACCAATAGCCACTGGACAAACGCGAGAGGAGCTTGTCATGAAAGACGGATACTATTTGGCAGCGTACCTGCATTACGGTGAAATGGAGCATCTGCTGTACACCAACCTTATGCGACACGACCAGAATGTTGCGCTTTTTCAGAAGACAGGGAGTCAGGTAGAGCTGGTCCGGTACTGGGAGCTGGAAAGGTTCACGGGAATCAAGCACCATGACATTTCCCTGTTGAATCAAAAGCAAGCGACCATGCTGTTGGAGACGTTACTGGCTCCTTTAGAGCTGACCTTGGATGATATGGTGGAAATTTGGGGAACGCCTGGGCTTCAGACTGTCGATGACTATCATTCTCTAGCAAGATACCCAGACGTGACGTATCACAGTATCGCTCACCTGTTTTCCGCAGTCATGCTGGATTCAGAAATTTTCCATAATGAAAAAATGATTGGCCTTGCAGTCGATGAGGCGCCAGACATTACGATCGATCGGCACGCGAGAAACAAGCCTTTTTATACCGGGTGTTTTGTTGATCGGGGGAAAATCGATATCTTTCCGGTATCTTCCCCAGGCTATCTCTGGAATTGGGCTTCTATCCGATATGGGATGGAACCCGGATCACTGATGGCTCTCGCCACTGCCAGCACCAGCGAAGCTTTTTGGGAAACTGAACCAGAGGGGCTGACGATTCTCAACAACAAATATGATGAGCAAATCGAACGTGCGCTGGATGAGCTGAAGCGGGTGGAAGGGTTCACGCAAGCGGATGAGGGACAGTTATGCAATCGATTTGATCCGCTTTTTAGCGAGCGTGAAAACAAGATCAGCATGATCATGAAACGGATTCAAGCCATTTCGATCAAAATGATGGAACAGAATATCGATCATATGTTGGACACCTACCAAGTCGACCCACAAAGCACCTACCTTGCGTTAGCAGGAGGCTATGCCTTGAATTGTCCGACAAACAGCCATTTGATGCAGCGCTATCGGTTCAAGGGCTTTCTGGCACCACCCTGCACGAATGATTCCGGGATGTCTCTGGGCATCGGGCTCTACGCTTTCTTTGAAAAGATGAAGGGAAATCCATTCCGCTTCCGTCTTGTCAATGCCTATGCCGGTCAGGACGATACGGGTATCGGCAGAATTTTGGAAAGTCCAGAGTTTCAGCCATTCATCAAACAAATAGAGCCGCTAGATTTCGAAAAAGTAGCGGCAGACATCGAAGAATCTCCGATCGTATGGTTTAACGGAGCAGCTGAGATCGGGCCGCGTGCGCTGGGGAACAGATCCATATTGGGTGATCCGCGTAAGGAAGATACGAAAAGACAGTTAAATGACATGAAACAAAGACAATGGTGGCGGCCGGTTGCGCCGATTGTCCTGGAAGAAGATGCTGCGGAATGGTTTGAACACGCATACCCTTCGCCGTATATGCTGCATACGTTTACGATTCAACCGGAAAAGCGAGACCTGATTCCAGCAGTTGCCCATATTGATTACACCGCACGAGTGCAAACCGTAAACGTGGAAGAGAACGAGGCCATCTATAAGATCCTGACATGTCTGAAAAAGAGAACCGGGGTTCCGGTGATCTGCAACACATCCCTCAATGACAAGGGAGAGCCGATCATTAACCGGATGGAGGAAGCCCTTAACTTTGCCCTTCGGAAAGGAATTCGGGTCATCTATCTCAACGGGACGAGATTGGAGCTGCATCGCCATGAGGAATATGGAAGGGAACGGCCATATCCGCGTCCCGTACGCACGGATATCCTGACCGAGCAAGAAAAGGAAGACTTATGGTTGAAGCTGAATCCGCATCTCATCCCGAAAGAGCTTCTACGGTATGGAAAAGTTTTCGAGGAACGCTATCCAGACAAACGATATGATCTTACGGATGAAAGGGATGCTCGACGATATGTGAAGGAAATGAAGCTATTCCTCCAACTCTACCAGCATCGATTGGTGGAGAACATGAAGCTGCAGTAAATCCCTGGCCGATGTGTCGGATTCAAGTAAAGGGAGTTGACTGGATTGAAAGAGTACGTCTGCTTAGACTTGCAGCCCTATGTAAACAATCGGGGTATCACGAGCCTTGAGGAGTGCCACAATGGCGCTTTGAGCCAGGGAGGGTCCTCATTGCCGCTCGAGCAGCTTCCAGAGACCAGTCCTTTTGTCATTGACTCCGTACCTTTCATTTGGAGCAAGACAGAAAGGTACGACAATATCGAATTGGCTGGACAAGCCATCACGCTCGAGCCGATGGAGGTATGCGGCATTCACATTCTCGGCGTTTCCAACAACGGCAATTATTTCGATCGAATCGCCTTTTTACGCAATGGGGCGGTCGTCCACCGTGATTTTCTCTTTTTCTCCGATTTCATATCGCCGACTGCCATGTTCCGGGAGCGTTGTGCGCTGCAAATGGACTATGCGCATACGCGTGTCGGAAAGTATGACGCCGTGCAGCCAAAGATCTGGATGGATCATCTTTCATTCCAGAAACCTTGTGAGATTGACACGATTTGCTTGGAAGACAATGTCGCCATGCACATTTTTGCGATAACCTTGCTGGGACAGAAACGTGGGTGATCCTATGGATTTTACGATCTACTATAATCCGTACCATAACTGCAGAAACATGACAATCAGCGCGATGGTGATGCGATTGGGAGCAACCTTGGAGTATCTTTTCGGTCAAGCGGGCTTGTTTTATAAAGAGGAGAAAAATGGAGTGTTCATTACTCCGTATTACCGCTCCCTTGAGAGTGAATTCGCCCGATCGCACGGAATCTTCTTCCACGAGGACAAAATCACGGATGCCAATCAATTCATCACCCATCTGCGCCGTCTAGTTGAGAAAAAACATACGGTGGCAGTGATGCTGGATATTTATGAGCTTCCTTATAGCATCTACTATCGGGATAACCACGATTACCATGACATTGAAATCGTAGCATTGGAAGAAGAGCGATTTGTCATTTGTGATCATCATTTTCAGTATTATGGCGTGGTGGATGCTGATGTCATTCAAAAAGCCTCCCTCTCTTTGGTCCATCATCTTGGGATTGATGCCTGTACCTCTTACTACTTTACTCGACCACGAGACTACACCTATCACAAAGATGATTTTATTCGCGTCCTTTCGGAAAACTGCCAAGCGATGAAGGGGAAGGCGATTGATTACCTGGTACAAGAAGCCGCCGGGGCCTATATCGGATTGCAGGCATTGGAACCGATGAAAATACGGATCACAGAGTTCCTGACAAGGAATGACCAAAGGCAAGCGGCGTTTCTGTACGAGCTCTATAAGATGGTCAAGGAAATCTCACATTCCCGCCACCATTTTCACTTGTTTCTGAAAGCATTCGACCAGGAGGAAATCGCTTTTGATTTCCTCGAAGCAGCCCAGCACTGGGCAGTCATCACCAATCTCCTCATGCGCGCCTACATAACGGGAGGGTATAACGACGTGACCGATCGCGTAGAGCGTCGCTTTGACAAGCTGATTGAAAAAGAGATGCAAAACCTCGACAACATGGCAAGATTGCTAGCTGCTTTGACAAGTGATTCGAACAAGAAAAAACGATATGCAAGCAAAGAGCAAAGAGTGCAACATAAGAAGGCTTTGCTACCATGAAGCTAGAAAGGCTGGATGGTCCCGAGAGAATATCCCTACAGGAGGGATCGATTGTGTCCGCTTATATATGCTTGGATTTAACTCCGTATGTGAATAACAGGGGGATGACGGCCATCACGGACTATGAAAAAGGTACGCTGAGTGAGGGGAAATCATCCTTTCCCATGGAATTGCTACCCACCAATAAGCCTTTCCTGATTCATGATATCCCTTTTGCATGGAGCAAGACAGAGGAGCACGACAACATTGAATTGACGGGACAAACGCTCTCCTTTGAGGCGACAGAGGTCAAAGAAATATATATCCTCGGCGTGTCAAGCAATGGGGACTATTTTGACCAGATCTCATTTCTGCATGATGGCCAGGAAGTTTGCCGTGAATATCTTTATCTGTCTGATTTTGCAGCGACTACCGCCAGTTTCCGTGACCGTCAGGCGCTGGTCACGGATTATCTTCATACGCGAACAGGCAAATATGAGCTTGTTCAGCCACGAATGTGGTTGGAACAGATCCCCTTTGCTTCTCCTTGTCTCATCAATCAAATTCGCCTGGAGGATAACCCTGCGATGCACATCTTTGCCATCACGTTAGCAGGACAGAAACGGGGGGGCACTGATGGAATTTACGATCTATCATAACCCGTATCATAACTGTAGGAATATGACAGTCAGTGCGATGGTGAAAAGACTGGGGATCTCCTTGGATTATATTTGGGGGCAGGCAGGATTATCTTTCAAAGAGGAACATCAGGACATCACAATTACACCCTATTATCGGTCTATGGAAAGTGACTTCTCGCAGTCTCACGGGATTGTCACCCATGAAGACAATATTGCCGATTCCTATGAATTTCTCCATCATTTGATAGGGCTTGTTCAAGCGAACCATACAGTCGCGGTTATGGTTGATGTTTTCGAAATGCCGTACTGCATCTATTACCAGCTGCACCATGAAATTCATGACGTAGAGATTGTGGGGATGGACGGGAAGCATTTTGTGATCTGTGATCACTATTACCACTATTATGGGACGATCGAAATCGAACAAATACGAAAAGCAGCTTCCGCCAGCATCGACCAACTTGGATTTGAATCCTGTACCGCTTATTACTTCACAATATCCCGGACGAGTCATTTTACCTACAGCGAGATGGATTTCACAAGAGTCGCTGCCGAGAATTACCACGTAATGTCTGGAAAGCCCATCGGTTTTCTCAAGGAACAAACCCGGGGCCTGCATATCGGTCTCTTTGCCCTTGCTCCCATGAAACAACGGATTACCGAGTTTCTTTACGTCAATGATCAAACTGACCCTGGATATCTGTACAACCTCTATAAGATGGTGAAAGAAGTCTGCAATTCCCGACATCACTTCCACGTGTTTCTGCAAGCCTTCGATCAAAAGGAGCTGGCTTTCGACTATCGAGTTGCGGCTCAGCACTGGGGCGTTATCGCCAATCTCATGGTTCGGGCATATTTGTCCAAAAACTATATCGGCATGGCCCCCCGTGTTGAGCTTCGCTTTCGAAAAGCAACGGAGAAAGAGACAGAAAATACGGAAAAATTACAAGCGATGTTGATGTAAGCGTCCGTTTTCTTGGAAAGGGGGTGATGTTCATGTCCAAACAACTCTAATCAATGAGCAAATGGAGTGATACATGTCCTTGCGTGGAAAGGGGGAGAGCTGGATGAAAGTATTATAATCAAACGGAAAGGAGGGAGCCATAGAGGCCCCTCCTTTATTACGAAAACAGGGAAGCGTATTAGTAGCTGGCTTCAATCGAAGTTTTTAGCACAGGAGAGCTATGATTTGTCAGTTCCGTTTCCAAGCGGGAAAATATCACCTCAAGATGAGCCGTATCTTCTATCGTAAATAGATAAGGGAGCACGAAATGACGGACACCCGCTGCAACATACTTTCGCAGATAGGAAAGAACCTGATCATAGCTTCCCATGACGAGAGAAGCTCCCCAACTAGGATACAAGATCGCTTTCTCTTCCTCTAATAATGATGTCGATTGACCGAGAATGGATCGGGCGATTCGCTTCAGCTTGAGTTCTTCAAGCTGGTGTGCCTCGGCTATCGCGAACGCTTCCTGCTCGGTTGGCCGAGCGATGATCTTCATCTTGACTGCGTACTGACAAGAGGAGCTTGCTAATGGCTGAATAAAATGCTCTTGAAAATGTGAAAACGTTTTGGGTAATGTAATCGCGATATCAGCAGCATGATCGATTGCCTGAATGCTGGCTTTGGAGGGAACGATCAGCGGCACAAATACTTGCGGCATGTATGCTTCGGGTATGGCCGCATGCAGAACGAGCTCCTTGTATCGATAGTATTGGCCTTGAAAGGTCAAAGGTTCGTTTGATGTGAGCAATGAACGCAATATGGTCGTATATTCGATGAGACGGGCAAAGCGTTCTTCTTTCGTAAGTGTGTTGCCCATTTGTTCCAAATCGTCGGGAAGACCGCCTGTTATCATGTTCACATCGACTTTTCTCCCATACAAGCGGTAAATCGAATGAATCATCATGGCGGCAGTCGCGGGTTCCATCGTATACGGCTGCAAAGCGATTAATGGAACGTGGTGTTTGGTATGCTGGATCATTTTCGTGGCGATCATCCACGGATCCAAGGATGTATGATGAAAGTAGACAAGCGATCCACCAACCCGTGTGTTCTCGAGGGTTTGAATATGCCGGATAGAGCGCTCCACCACATCTTTTTCCTCATTTTTAGCATGTGGAAATTCCCAGTAAGCATGAATCTTGTTCATCATCGTTACCCCCACCTTTTGAAAAATTGACAGAAGCTCTTACTCTCTCAAAAGGATATACCGGGGGAAAGTGCCTTCTCTCATTGTTTTTTGCGGAATGGCAGGAGAATCTTTCAAATTTCCATTTGGTAAAGTTTGGTTGAATATGCTGATCGATGTCAGGTAAAATGCTAGTTAGGAAGAATGATGGTTGCCTGACTGATTTGATTGAATGAAAACGAATCAATGAGAGGAGCTAATCTATGAGCACAGTGCAAATTACGAGTATCCCTTGCGTTCATCTTCCTGTTACGGATGTAGAAAGAGCGATTACCTGGTGGCAGGAGAATTTTGGACTGGAATTCGGTTGGCCATACGAGAAAGGATCCGGCATGGCCGAATTACGCACGGAGAACGGCCAATGGATTTTTCTGTTTGAAGTAAAGGAAATCAGGAACAATAACCGGTACACCAAGGGTGCTTTGCCCAATTCGGATGATGATCAGCTTTTTTCCTTTACGATGAATGCGAAGGATGTTACTGCACTTTACCATACGCTTAGAGAAAAGGGGGTCAAAGTGGGCCGGCTGGAAGAGCGCGGAGGCGGTCACGCCTTTGACTGTTACGACCCTGATCATAATAAATTCAATATTTGGGGTGGGGAATGGAAAGAATAAAGCGCCTTCTTACCTGAGGCATTCTTTCCTGAAGACGAGCTCGGTGCACACCGGGCTCTTTTTCATGGAGGGGAAGGCAACGGGGAGATCCCGGGAAAAACGCAATGACCGCCGAGCGTTTTTCTAAAACCCTTTCTATAATGAGGGCAAAATGCCGTCGAAACATAAAGGGGGAGTAAGAATGGTTTCCATCAGCGCGGTTGAGGACCCAAATTTAATCTGTAGTGAAAGCCTGGTCGCTGCTGTCGCAAAATCGTGGGGGATTGACTATCGATTGATGTTTTTCCGGATGTGGAGCTTTCGTTATACATCAGCGTCAGTCGGGAATGGGACGGCAGAGACGTTAGGCGCTAGATTACAGCACAGCGGTTGCGACTTTACGGATGTGGAAAAGAAGCTTGGGATCCGGGTTACCCATCATGTGAGCCATACTCCCTTGGAAGCGTTAGCCACCATTCGTTCTGAGCTGAATGATATGCGGCCAGTCGGGTTAAATATTGATGCTTTTTGGTGCCCTTGGCATCCGCTTTTCGGCAAACAACATTTACTTCATACACTCGGGGTCGTTGACATCAGGGAAACATCTGGTGACATTTCACTGAAAGTGATGGATTCCCTGTTTCCGAATCAGCTCCAATCATTACCGCTGAGCGCGCTTGAAAAGGATCGAATTGAATGCTTGCGCTTCGCCCCATTACCTACGAATGCTGCGGAAAGAGGCTGGGAGGAGCTTCTTGGTGAAATGATCAAGAAAGCAGAATACGAAGACGGGGGAAGCGTGATGGAGCGCATCCGGGAATTCGCAAACGAGGTCAGGCAGCTGAGTGATATTCTCCGGGAAATCGAGGGGTATCCATATGTTGATGCCGCTCCCCTCTTCACTGAATTGAATATGGTTGCCTTAATGCGCAACAAACTGTCGGATGCCCTCGGATACGTCTGGGAGTGTAGTGGCAAAGGGGAGATGCGCATGTTTGCAGCAGAGTTCAAGCGTATCGCCAAGCAATGGGAGGTTGTGCAGCATCTGCTGCTGAAATCAGTTTTTCTCGCGGACGCCAGTAAAGTGCTCCAGTTGGCGGCAAAGAAAATGGAAGAGATCGCAGATGCGGAAGAAAGGGTTCTGCATGGATTGAAAAAGGAAATCGAAGCGAAAGATGCGGGGGCAGACTCATGGTGATTCCGATCAAGCCGGTTCGTGATCATTTGCTGAATTGCTTTGAAGCCACGCTTGCAACAGTTGCAGCTTGGAAGCAGCGAGAATCTGTGTTTCTCTTCACGAGTCTCTGGGGTTTTGATTTTTTCAAACAGGATGGAAATTCTCCGACCAGGCTTGGTGAGCGGCTATACAACGGGAGTCTGCCCGATGATGCCATTGAGCGGTATGCGGGGATTGAAACGTCTCAGCATGTGCTTTCTTCGATTCCCGAGTTGATCGATTTGCTGACACAGGAGTTGAATGCCAGCAGGCCGGTTGCGATGCGAATGGATGGTTTTTGGTGCCCTTTTCATCCGCTTTATCAAAAGCGAAGTTTCCCGCACGATTTTTTGGTGATTGGAATCGATCGACCAGGCAAGCGGTTGATCTGCCTTGATCCGATGTTCACCTCGGATATTCAACATTTTGCTATGGATGCATTACCAGAGGCAACGGACATCGCACTGACTTCATTTGCGTTCCATCCTATCGTGGAGTGGGATATGGCTCCCACCGCGCTGCTCCAACATGCGCTTCGCATCCTGTTTGCGAAGTCATCTGGCCGAAATGCCTTTGACATGATGAGGGACTTTTCCGAGGAAGTAAGCAAAGCCGTATCGATTCGAACAGAACTGGAGCAGGGTTCGACAGTTACCTCGCCGTTCTTTCAGGAGCTGACGGCTATTGAGGTGAATCGGAAAAAATATTCGATCTTATTGCACTTCCTGGGGGAGAGAGATCAATTGGACACGTTGCAGCATGCTGCCACGAGAATGGAAGAAGCATCGAGAAAGTGGAAAGTGATTACGAATCTGTTCTTAAAAGCAGTGTATATGGAGGATGCGACGAGCCTTCTTCAAAAAAATGCACGGCTCATTGCAGAGGCAGCATCATTTGAAGAAAAAATAGCGGAGGAATTATGCCGAAGCACGGGATTTCATTTGTCATATACCAGCTGATGGCGTTGCTCGATAACCCTAAAGAGAGGAGGGAAAAGCATGGGAAATCCAAATCATTGGGTGCGACTTGTTAAGGAGAAGATCGCCGAAATTGAAAAAAGCAACCAAGAGATTGCTTACGATCAAGATTTAGGTGAAGTCGGCTTTGATTCGATGAAGATGATGCATTTAATCGTAGAGATCGAAATGATGTTTGACATTGCTTTCGAGGATGAGGATTTGTTGCTTGAAAATTTTATGACAATCGAAAAAATTGTCGCTATGGTTGAAAAGCATGTGCAATAAATCGCTTTCGTATGACGAGTGTCGTGATCAGCACTCATTCCAAAAAACGCTGCTTTAACTCGGGAGAAGGGTACAGGCAAGCTTCAGTCGTGCCAAACCAGCGGTAGCGGTTCCGTGCGACCCAATCGTAAAGCGGATCGCGAATGAAGCGGGGAACCAGGATCAAGGCGTAAAGAACCGGCCAAAGTCCATGCATGTTGCGGGCGATCTTCAGCGCAGCTGTCGATTTCGTATACACGCTACCGCCTTCCAGCACCACGACGCTATTGAGCAGCTCGGGAGAAAGCTCCCATTTCTTCAGAAGCTGCTGACCTGCTTCCGACTGCTGGGAAGCAAACAGGAGTCTGCCTTCCGGGTCGCGGGGAATGAGAAAGCGAACCAGGCCATTGCAAAGATTGCACACCCCGTCAAACAGGATGATCGTCCCTCGAGCCTCCATACGTTTCCCTCCATCAAAATCATATGCTTACAGAAACAGTGTAACAAAAAAAAACAGGAAATTGCGGTCCGATTTGATTTGATCGTTGGGGCTCTTGGCTGATCAGCTCAAAAGAAATGACACGTTGCAGGGAAATGCTGTGTCAGGTGCAAAAAAATGTTATCAAAATCACTTGGGTGCTATATAATTGGCCTTAATCTAATCGGGAGGGAAATGGATGAACGGGCATAAGCAGGTTGCGTTTCAGAATCCACAATCCATGCCGCCAACCAATGGCTATACCCATGTGGTGGAAGTGCGAAATGGTAGAACGATTTACATTTCCGGACAAGTTGCGATCAATCAGCATGGCGAATTGGTGGGAAAGGGAGATTTAGCCGCCCAAACCAGACAAGTATTTGAAAACATAAAAGCTGCACTCGAAGCAGCCCGCGCAAGTTTTGAAGACGTTGTCAAATTAACGTTTTTTGTAACGGATATCACGCAAATGCAGGTTGTGCGGGAGATTCGGGATATGTACGTGAACACGGGCAATCCGCCTGCCAGCTCGGCAGTAGAGGTGAGCAAATTGATCAACGAGCATTTTTTGATTGAAATAGAAGCGATCGCAGTGGGGGAATAGCTACGGCGATGTAATTGCATAGAAAAGTGCCGGGGATTTGCATACCCGGCACTTTTTTTATCTGATCGCGAATTACAAGACCAATGCTCCAGAGCCTATCAACCGATCCGCTTTCTCCATATCTACATACATTTCCCGGTCCTCGTCTAAGTGAGCGATTTC
The DNA here is from genome assembly GCF_004521915.1 of Brevibacillus migulae. Taxonomy (GTDB): domain Bacteria; phylum Bacillota; class Bacilli; order Brevibacillales; family Brevibacillaceae; genus Brevibacillus_F; species Brevibacillus_F migulae. The sequence goes on from NZ_SDKD01000002.1 coordinate 136,013, forward strand.
CTTTCGAATTTCTTCATAAGCCCGTTTGGTTCCCAAGCCAAGCGCCCCCTGGCCAAAATCGATCGCTTGAGCTGCCGCCAGATATTCAATCGCTAACACCTTGCGGACATTGCCGACCACTGTGCGGAGCTTGCGTGCCGCGGTCGTTCCCATGCTGACATGATCCTCCTGATTGGCAGAGGAAGGAATAGAATCCACCGATGCAGGGTGGCACAAGACTTTGTTCTCGGACACGATGGAGGCTGCGGCATATTGGGTGATCATAAAGCCGGAATGGAGTCCGCCCGATTCCGTCAAAAATCCAGGCAGGCCGCTCAACTGCGGATTGACAAGTCGCTCGGTGCGGCGTTCGGAAATATTGGCCAGCTCTGCCATGGCAATGGCCAGGAAATCTGCGGCGAGAGCCATTGGCTGTCCGTGGAAGTTTCCGCCGGAGATCACATCGCCAGTGTCGCTGAACAATACGGGATTATCCGTCACACTATTGCACTCGCGAGTCACGATCGTCCAGACATATTCCAAGGTATCGCGCGTCGCTCCGTGCACTTGCGGGATGCAGCGGAGACTATACGGATCCTGCACGCGGAGCTCTCCTTGCGCGGAGGTGCGCTCACTGCCTTTCAGGTGCTCCAGCAGCCGGCGCGCGGATTCTTGCTGGCCGGGATGGGGACGCACCACATGCAGCTGCGGATCGAATGCTTTCGGAATCCCTCGCAAGGCTTCAATCGTCATGGCCGCGATCACTTCGGCGCTTTCCATGAGCACACGGGCATCATAGGCAGCGAGACATAGCTGGGCGGTCATGGCTTGCGTTCCATTGATCAAGGCCAGGCCTTCCTTGGCTTCCAGGCGGACAGGCGATAATCCCGCTGCCGCGAGGGCCTTTGCACCGGTCATTCGCTTGCCTTGATATTCGGCTTCCCCTTTGCCGATCATTACCAGCACCATGTGGGCGAGCGGGGCCAAATCACCGCTGGCGCCAAGTGAACCTTGCTCAGGGATGATCGGATGGATCTGGTGATTGCACATGTCGATCAACAGCTGTAAGGTCTCCAGCCTTATGCCGGAATACCCTTTTGCCAGCGCATTGATCCGCAGCGCCATCATGGCCCGCACGACCTCGGCCGGATAAGGCTGTCCCATTCCACATGCATGGCTCATGATCAAATTTTCCTGCAAACGGCTTACGTCTTCGGCGGGAATCATGACATCCGAGAATTTGCCAAATCCCGTGGTAATCCCATACACGACACGTTCTTCCTGCAGCATCGATTCGACCATTTGCCTCGAGGCGACTACCCGCTCTTTAGCGGTAGCGGTGAGAGAAATGAGCGCCTGCTCTCGAGCGATTGCGACTACCTGTTCAATGGAGAGGTGATCTCCGTCTAACTGAATGTTTGTTCGTGTTTGTGACATGATATTTTCCTCCTTTAGCAGAACAGAGAACAAAAGGAAAGGGGTTAGGAATGATTTCCTAACCCCTTGAGAAGCTCTATGGAATGGTGAACGTGTATAACCCTACAGGTCAAATGCATACGTTTCCCTGCTTTCCTTTTCGCTAATTGGCTTTTGTCCACGTATGAAAAATTGGCATAACTATCCTTTAATTGTAGTGCGATGGACAAATTAGTCAATAGGTTTCTTTCGGGATATTTTTCATGTTTCGTTCCAGGTGGGAAAAAAGGGCACATGGTTTTTGGCGGAAATGGGCAAGTGTCGTTTCTCGCGACGGGTATTTGTCATACCATGTACTGTGTGATGAACCTGAAAGGAGAGTGTCAAGTTGGAACAAAGACAACCAGAGCGCATGCCGATCACTCCGCCAGCGGTTCCGCGGATGCCGAAGGAGATGCCGATACAGCCGATGCCAATGCCGCCAATCACACCACATATGCCTCCCCAAATGCAGCCGAAAAAGGAAATGCCGCTGCCTATTCCGATGCCAATGCCGCCAGCTTTGCCGAGAAAGGAAATGCCGATCCCACGTCCACGTCCATCCCTGCCGCCCATTCAAATGCCAAACGTAGAAATTCATATCAACAAGTATCATTTCCATTTGGAACGCATGCAATTCTTCAAGCGCAAATGCGAAAAACATCGGGAAAATCGTAGAAAATACCGGATGTATTACAAGCAGTATCAGCATCACAAACAGCGTGCCGATCACTACCATGCAAAATGCTGGCCGGGACATGAACAAGGAAGCAGCAGCTCCGGCGGTTACCGCGGCTCTTCCAGCAGCACAGGCGGTTATCGTGGCTCTTCCAGCGGGATGGGCCGTCATCGTGACTCTTCCAGCAGCTCCAGAGAGCATCATCACCGCCCGTGGTCCGGCTCCAAAAAACGTCATGGACGAAAATCCTCGGGCTGCAGCTGCGGATGCAGCATGGATTCCTCTTCGTCCTGATACTATTGTATGGGAAGACGCACCTCCAGGTGAGTGGGCGTCTTCTTTGTTTTGGCGTTTGTTTTTCCAGAAATGAGCGTGGCGCTTCAATGGGGAACCGGTATGGCTTCGGGATGGATATCCTTCGCAAGCAGCTCCTTCCTGAGGTTTAGCAAGGCCAGATCCTTATTTTTACATTCCAGCATGATGTCCACATCATAATCGGTCAGCGCATTGACAAAGGTCAGAAAGTCCTCCAGCATGATCTCATCTGCGTGAGCACGGAAGTCCTTCTCTGATTTCGGAGAAGAAAAATGCATTTTGGGCGTTCGCGATCCCCAGGTCTGGATGATGCGGGGGAGATAGGCGATCCAATCCTCGCCTTCATTGATGCAATCATGATGGTGAATATCCAGGACCATGGGTGCACCGATTTTTTCACAGAGCTCGAGCACATCGCGCATCCCGTAGGACGTATCATCGTTTTCGACGACCAAACGTTTTTTGATCGTGCCCGGCAAGCTTTCATAATGCTTGGCAAAGCGCTCGAGCGAAGCCTTTTTATCCCCGTAGACACCGCCAACATGGGTTACAAGGACAGAATTGTCATCCAAGCCCATCAGATCAAATACACGGGCATGATAGGCAAAATCCCGGATAGTCGCTTCCAAGACGCGGGGATTGTCCGAATTCAAAATGCTGTAATGGCCGGGATGAGAGGTTAAGCGAATCCCATGCTTCCGTATATATTCGCCAGCCTTGTCAAAGTCCCAGGCGAATTCCTTCGCCCAATCCCAGCCTTCTGTGACGGGGTGGGTGGCGAACGGTATAAATTCCGAGGGCAGCCGGTATAGATAAATTTGATTTTCGAGATTATAGGCCAACAGCTCCATCAAATGAAAGAAGTTGGTCTGCAGGACTTTGCGCAATTTTTTACGCTGTTCCTCCGGCGACATTTTCCCCAATTGCGCAAGCGTAGTCTTTTTGTTGGGGTTGTTGGAGGTCGCCATGCTGATGCAAGCGTAGCCCAGGCGGATCATCATATCACTCCTCTTCCGTTCTTTTTGCGGGTAGTATTCCCGAGTGAAGCTGAACCTTTTTGGTATCAAATTCTAATCCAATCGAAAGACTAATGATCGTACTACCAAGAGAAGGAGGATGCAGATGGCAGAGCATCAATTGTCACAAGAGTATCGCGAGGGGCTGCAAGCATTCGGGAGAGTGATGCCGGATGTGCTGTCAGCCTATAATCAATTTACCAATCTGTGCTTTCAGGAAGGCGAATTGTCCAGAAAGCAAAAGCATTTGATGGCCATGGCGGTGTCACTGTTTACCGGGAATGAGCATTGCATCGTGTATCATCTGGAAGGAGCTCTTGACGAAAAAGCGACGGAAAAGGAAATCGCGGAAACGATTGCAGTCGCGGGAGCATATGGCGGCGGCACGACGTTTTCACACGGCGTCATTCTGATTAACGAGGTCATGGACGAATTCAAGCAGCGGGTGCAATAGTGGATCAGATATAGCCAATCCTACATAGCGTAAATCGAAGATCGCCTCACCGATGCCAATTTTGCAGGTGCAAGGCGATCTTTTTTGGTATAATGTACGATACGTATTTGATATAAAGGCAATACTTGGAGGAGGTCAGAGAGTGAATCAGGTAATAGACACCATACTAAGCCATCGCTCGGTCCGGAAATTTGAGGACAAGCCGCTTACAAACGAACAGATTGAGCAAATCATACGCAGTGCGCAGGCGGCATCCACCTCCAGCTTCATACAGGCTTATTCCATCATTGGCGTAACAGATGCAGCGAAGAAGGCGCGGCTGGCCGAGCTTGCCGGAAATCAGACCTATGTTGCCCAAAACGGACATTTCCTTATTTTTTGTGCCGACCTGTATCGCCACGAAATCATTGGAGAGCTGGAAGAAAAAGAAGTGCTCGACTCCATTGAAAGTACAGAAAAATTCATGGTTGCCATCATTGACGCCGCCCTGGCCGCCCAAAACGCAGCGATCGCCGCTGAATCCATGGGATTGGGCATCTGTTATATCGGCGGGATCCGCAATCAATTGGAGGAAGTAAAGAAGCTATTACATACGCCCGAACGTGTCCTACCGTTATTCGGCATGGCGATCGGGTATCCGCTTGAAAATAACGAGACAAAACCCCGCTTGCCTCTCCATCACGTCTACCACGAAAATCAGTATCAGGATAATAAAGACGAATACATCCGCCAATTGAACAGCTATAACGATACGGTCTCCCGATACTACGAGCAAAGGACGGCTGGAAAGCGCCGGGATCGATGGACGGAGCAAATGGCGAGTATGCTGGAGAAAAAAAGCAGAATGTACATGAAAGAGTTTGTCCAGCAAAATAAAATGGACCTAAAATAACGAGGGGTTCGAAATCGCATTACGAAAACGAAATGATAGGCTAAAGAGAGTAGGAGGGGAATCGTATGGTACGCTTTGGCGTTATTGGCACCAACTGGATTACGGAAGAAATGCTCCGGGCGGGGCAGGAAGTGAGTTCATTTCAGTTCACCGCGGTCTATTCCCGGACAGCAGATAGAGCAGCGGAATTTGCCCAGAAGTTTGGCGTTTCCACGATCTTTACCGATCTCACCGAAATGGCGCAAAGCGAGGAAGTAGATGCGGTATACATAGCCAGCCCCAATTCGCTGCATGCACAGCAGGCCATTACGCTGATGAATCATGGCAAGCATGTGCTGTGCGAAAAGCCGATGGCCTCCAATGCGCGAGAAGCGAAAGAGATGATAGAGGCGGCAAGACGCAATGGCGTTGTCTTCATGGAAGCCTTAAAGTCTACACTCTTGCCGAATTTTGCTGCCATCCGTGAAAACCTGCCGAAAATTGGTGAGATTCGCCGTTATTTTGCAAGCTATTGTCAATATTCATCCCGCTATGATGCCTATAAGGCCGGTACGGTCTTAAATGCCTTTAAACCCGAGTTTTCCAATGGCGCGTTAATGGATCTCGGCGTGTATTGCCTGTATCCGCTTGTAGTCCTGTTCGGCAAGCCGGAGCGCATCAGCGCACATGCGATGATGCTGGAATCGGGAGTCGATGGAGAAGGGAGCATTCTCCTATCTTATCAGGGGAAAGATGCGGTGATCATGTACTCGAAGATCACGAATTCGGACTTGCCTGCGGAAATTCAAGGGGAGCAAGGTACCATGGTGATTGATCGGATCAGCAACCCGCAACATGTCCAGATCCGTTATCGTGACGGCCGGGTTGAGGATGTGTCAGTCGCTCAGGAGAAGCATTCGATGTCCTATGAATTGGCGGAGTTTGTCGGGCTGATCGAAAATCGCAAGCAGCAGTCCGAGATCAATTCCCATGAAAATTCTTTGGTTACGTTGGAAATCATGGATGAGGCCCGAAAACAGATCGGTCTGGTGTATCCCAACGACAAACCCCTTTCCCGTTAACGCGGAAAAGGGGTTTCGTTTTAGCTGAGTTGCAGATACGCAAAAAAAGCGAGCAAAAGCAAAAAGGTAATCAAGCCGTATATCAACAGCAGGTTCTTTGTTCGATGCGTGAAACTGCGATTCTTTCTCTCCTCAGGATTGAGACCGACGAGAAAGGTCAAAATCAGGGCGATGATAACAATGAGTGCGATGGCGATGAGGAAGGGTATGACTGACATTTTCTTTCTCCGTCCTTTTTTGCAAGATTGGGTAATCGTACATGTTTCATGATAAATGAATCAGGGCCGGGTTGCCTCATCCACTGAACGAAATTTTTGCCCATCCACCTGCTCGTCCATTAAGATGTGTGCACATGATCCCATGCATCCGCAAAACGATTGGCCCCTTCATAAATGCTCCCCTTCTGGACTCGGCCATAGGTCAACCGGACAAATCCTTCTCGGGAGCCCAGCACCCTTCCCGGCATAAAAGTAACCCCGCGTTTCATGCCTTCCCGAAGCAATTGATATTCATCCATGTTCTCCTGCAGCTTCCCCCAGAGGTGAATGCCGCCGCTCGTATGGAAAAATGCAATCCGATCACCCATTACCCGTTGGAAAGCGTCCAATACCATTTCTTTTCTTTCTTCCAATTCGTTCCGCAGAGAGTGCAGGTGAGCGTCAAATTCCGCGGAGGCCAAAAATTGGTTGGCCATCCACTGTGGCAAAAAGCTTTGTCCGAAATCGATCTGCTGCTTCGCGTCTGCGAGGCGTTCGATCACGGATTCGGGCCCGACCACCCAGCCGATCCGCAAGCCGGAAGCGACGATTTTGCTTAACGAGCTGATATACAGCACCGTACCATGACGATCCAGCGATTTTAACGTAGGGACAAAATCGCCTTGAAAGGAGGTCAAACTGTACGGATCGTCTTCCACTACCGGAATTCCATAAGCTGCGGCAATCTCCAGGATACGCAGGCGTCGTTCATAAGAAAGCAGCGAACCGGTAGGATTCTGATAGTTGGGGTTTAAAAAAATCATTTTCACCCGATGCTCGCGATGAAGGCGTTCCACGTCATCCGGATTGATGCCCGCATGATCGACAGGGAGCAAAAATGTCCGCAGCCCGGCCGTTTGAAAAATCGGGAGCGAATAGCAATAAGACGGGTCCTCGATGGCAACGGCATCTCCCGGCTGCAGCAGACATTGCACGATCAGATGAATGGCTTGCTGGGCTCCGGAAGTGATCAGGATCGAGGACGAAGTCGATTCAATCTTGCGAAATGTGTGCATGTGAGAAGCAATGGTTTCCCGTAATTCAGAATTGCCCTGGATATGCTCGTATCCCCAGGCAAAATGGAAATCATTATGGGCCATCAGGCGCTGCAAGGCTGCATTGGGCACCAAATCTTCCGCTAATTCCCCATTGGCGAAATCAATCCAGTCATTGTCCTGCATTTCCTTGCGCATTTGGCGGACAAGCGGGTGGTTGGGCAAAAAGGAGCCTGTCTGCACCAAATGCTGCCAATTGGGGATACGCGTATGGGACAGTCCCCAGATATCCGCGCTCACGATCGTTCCGGTACCGTGCTTGCTCTCAATGAGTCCAGCTGCCCGCAGTTCATCGTAAGCGGCTACGATCGTCGAGCGATTGACCTTCAACTCTCTGGCGAGGGAACGCTCGGAAGGCAGCTTGCTGCCGGCAGGATATTCGCCGGTGGAGATGCGCTGTTCCATGTATTTGGCGATTTGTATGTAGATGGGTGTATGTGCGTGGCGATCGGGTTTCCACCCCATGGAGAACCTCCTGTAGAATGAAAAATCTCTCTATGTCAGTAATGATAGCACATCGAATCCGGGGAAAGCGAAAAGATCCCTCGTTCCAGTTTCGGGAAAGGCATAGACGAAATATGGCATAGCTTGTCAGAAGCTGCCGTAGAATGTAGTAAATCACAAGCTGGGAATGGAGGAGTTTCGCTTGAATCATGGGGGAGAAAAACGTTGGGATTATCTCCTGATCGGCGGTGAACCTTGTACCCTCGCACAGAAAATCGATGTATGGAATCCGGCTACAGGCAAGCTGGCGGGGCAGGTGCCGAGAGGAGGAGCCAAAGAGACGGCGCTGGCTATCGATGCGGCCGCGCGCGCTTTTCCACAATGGGCAAAGCTTCCTGCCAAAGTGCGTTCCGGATACTTGACCGATTGGGCGGAGCGGATTGAACGCGATGCGAAAAGGCTGGCAGGGCTGCTTACCTTGGAGCAAGGAAAGCCGATCAGCGAGGCCATGGATGAGATTCAGGGCTCGGTGGAATTCATCCGCTGGTATGCGGAAGAGGGGAAACGCGCCTACGGGGAGCTCATTCCTGGATCCCGGGAGCAGCAGCGAATCATGGTGCTCAAGCAGCCGGTCGGGGTGGTCGGGATGATTACGCCGTGGAATTATCCAGCCGCGATGGTGGCACGCAAGGCAGCTCCGGCCCTTGCTGCGGGATGTTCGGTTGTCATCAAGCCAGCCAGCCAAACGCCGCAGATCGCGATCGCACTCATCCATCATCTGGTGGATACGGGGATCCCGGCAGGCGTGGTGAACGTCGTCACCGGTTCCGCAGCAGAAATCGGGGAGACGATGCTGACCGACCAACGCGTACGGAAAATTTCATTTACCGGCTCCACGGAGGTCGGCAAGGAAATCATGAAAAAAGCGGCGGGTCAAGTGAAGCGACTGTCGCTGGAATTGGGGGGAAATGCCCCTGTGATCGTGTTTCCCGATGCTGATCTGGCGAAAGCGGCCCAGGCGATTGTCGACAACAAGTTTGAAAATTGCGGGCAGATGTGCAATGGCATCAACGTGATCTACGCGCATGAATCCATTCTGCCGGAACTGGCGGAGAGAATCACTTCGTTGGTGCGCAGCTTGCAGGTGGGGCCAGGGACGGAGCAGGGCATCCAGATGGGTCCGCTCATCGATGAGACTGCGGTGTCGCGTGTGGAACGTTTGGTGGCAGATGCCGTAGAGCGGGGAGCACAGGTGACCACCGGCGGTTACCGACTGGGTGCAGAGGGGCTGGAGCTAGGCCACTTTTATGCGCCCACCGTGCTGACAGGCGTCACCCGAGAGATGGCGATTACCCATGAGGAGGTGTTCGGACCAGTCGCCCCCATCGTTTCTTTCCGTACCGAGGAGGAGGTGCTGGCGTGGGCCAATGACACGCCATATGGGCTCGCGGCTTATTTCTTTACCACCGATGTCAGTCGCGTCTATCGGGTAAGTGAAGCGCTGCAGGCCGGGATGGTGGCGATTAATGGCACTTCGCTGAGCGTTCCGCAGGCTCCATTTGGCGGGATCAAGGAGAGCGGTACAGGAAGGGAAGGCGGCCATCATGGTTTGGAAGAGTATCTGGAGCTGAAATATGTCTCGCTAACGCTTCCTTGAGGGGAAAAAGAGGTGACAGACGATGGAGAAAAAAGTGACAGGCATCATCAATGTGGAAGAGCTGGAACGGGCCATGCGGGCAGGAGAGATCGATACCTTGGTCATCGCGATCATCGATATGCAGGGCCGCTTGATGGGCAAGCGGTTGACAGCGGACTACTGCCTGCGCAGCGGAATGACAAAAGGAACCCATTTTTGCACGTATCTGCTCGGAACGGATATGGAAATGAATACACCGGGTGGCTATGAGCTGATGAACTGGGAAAGCGGCTATGGCGATTGGCTGGCGAAGCCGGACTGGAGCACGCTGCGGGTCATTCCCTGGCTGGAAAAGACAGCGCTGGTATTGGCAGATGCAATCGATGAACAGACCGATCAGCTGATCCCGATCGCACCGCGCAGTGTCCTGAAGAAGCAGCTGCAAAAAGCGGAAGCGCTGGGTTTCCGCTTGTACATGGCAAGCGAGCTGGAGTTTTATCTGTTCCGCCAAACCTACGAGCAGATCCACCACAACGGTTATACCAATCTACAGGCTGCAGGCCATTACAATGAGGATTACAATTTGCTGCAAGGGACACGCAATGAGCCGATTTTTCGTAAGATTCGCAATTCGATGGTCGGAGCCGGCATTCCTATCGAGTCCTCCAAAGGGGAGGCTTACACCGGTCAGCATGAGATCAATATGATGTACGCCAACGCGTTGACGGCTGCTGATCAACATGTACTGTTCAAGCACGGAGCCAAGGAAATTTGCATGCAGGAAGGCGCCGCAATTACATTCATGGCGAAGCCTCACCATCGCTGGACAGGTTCAAGCGGTCATCTCCATGTCAGCCTGTGGGACGCAGAAGGGCAAACCAACCTGTTTCACGATCCTGACGCAGAAACGTACCAGATGTCAGCGATGATGCGCCATTTTTTGGCGGGACTACTGGCTTGCACGCAGGAGTTTGTGCTGTTTTATGCGCCTACGGTAAATGCCTATAAGCGCTACGCTCCCGATAGCTGGGCTCCTGTCCATATCGTGTGGAGTCATGATAATCGCACGTCAGGCTTTCGCATTGTAGGTACGGGTAAAAGTCTGCGCATCGAGTCGCGCATCCCGGGGGCGGACATCAATCCCTATCTTGCCTATTCCGCCATGATTGGCGCAGGACTGTATGGGATTGAGCAGCAGCTGGAGCTGCCGGATGAGTGGAAGGGCAATGCTTATGCGGCGCGTGGTGTTCCGCGAGTCCCACATTCCTTGTATGAAGCGCTGCGCCTGTGGGAGGAAAGCAGCAAAGTAAGAGCCGTTTTTGGCGATACCGTCGCCGATCATTATGCCAATATGGCGCGGGTGGAGCAGCAGGCATTTGATACCGTTGTGACCGATTGGGAACGTGCTCGCTATTTTGAACAAGGCTAAACGAACGGGGGAAACCAGGATGCGTTTGCAAGAAAAGGTATGTGTGATCACAGGAGCCGGCAGCGGGATGGGACAGGAAGCGGCGCGGATGTTTGCAGCCGAGGGGGCAAAAGTCGCGGTATTCGAGGTAAACGAACAAGCGGCGGCGCGTACCGTCGACTTGGTGCGGGAAGCAGGCGGGGAAGCTGAGCTGTTCCTTTGCGATGTATCGAATGAAGAGAGCGTCAAGCGAGCGGTCAGCGAGACATTGGCTGCGTACGGACGGATCGACGTCCTTTATAACAATGCCGGTATCATGCCAGCCGAGGATCATTCCGTGATCGACACAGAGGTGGAGGTCTGGGACAAAGTCATGGCGGTCAATGTGCGCGGCATTTTTCTGATGGGGAAATACATCATACCGGCGATGATCCAGCAGGGAAAAGGCTCGATTATCAATATCGCCTCCTTTGTGGCATTCATGGGCTGCAGTGTGCCGCAGGATGCGTACACGGCCTCCAAAGGGGCGGTGATTTCCTTGACGCGCTCGCTGGCGATCCAATTCCGCCCCAAAGGGATTCGCAGCAATGCGATTTGCCCGGGCCCGATTGAGACGCCGCTTTTGACCGAATGGTTGGTCAAGGATGAGGAAGCGAAGCGCATACGCTTGAATCGCCAGCCATCGGGGCGCTTCGGCAGGCCGGAGGATATCATTCATTGCGCCATTTATCTGGCTTCAGACGAGTCGGATTGGACCAACGGAGCGATTCTCAATGTAGACGGAGGGATTACCTGCAACTATTTTTGACGAAAGGAGGGGTCACCGATGATGGTAATGGGCATACTGCTTTTTCTCGTCACTGTCGGAATAGCCATCGCCATTGCCTATCAAGCCAACGAAAACGTACGCAAATTTGATGAGGGAGAGCACGAGAGCTTTTTGGGACGGAGGGACTAACCTGGAAAGGAGGTAGAATGCGAATGGAAGCGAACAAACAAAAGCAAATGCTGGAGGATAAAAAGCATTTGCACCGTTTTGGCTATGCCCAAGAATTGCTGCGTGACATGGGCGGTTTCTCGAATTTTGCCATCTCGTTTTCGATCATCTCGATCCTGACTGGAGCCGTATCGCTATATGGTCACGGTCTTCTGTATGGCGGACCGGGCATGATGGGCTTTGGATGGACGATCGTCGCCCTCTTTGTCCTGCTGATCGCGGCATCCATGGCTGAGCTGGCCTCCGCTATCCCCACGGCGGGAGCCCTCTACCACTGGGCCGCCGTTTTGGCCAACAAACGCTGGGGCTGGTATACGGCTTGGATCAATTTGATCGGGCAGATCGGCATTGTTGCCGGGATTGACTACTCCTTTGCTTTGTTTGCCGATCCGCTGCTGTCAGGGGTATTTGGCTATACGTCTACAGAGACGACGACCTTGATCGTATTTGCCATCACGCTGCTCCTGCACGGGATTTTCAATCATATCGGCATACGTCTCGTCGCCCGATTAAATGATTTTTCGGCCTGGTATCATATCGGCGTGGTGGCGGTTCTCGTCATCAGCTTGGCTTTCTTTACCAAGCACGATTTACAGCCCCTATCGTATCTTTACCAAGTCGGAGAGACGTTTTCTGACAAACCTTACGCGATCGCGTTTCTAATCGGGCTGCTGCAAGCGCAGTGGACGTTTACCGGCTATGACGCCTCCGCTCACACCATCGAGGAGACGATCAATCCGCGAGTCCGTGCAGCCTGGGGAATCTTTTCATCCGTGGCCTTTTCCTTTATTTTTGGTTTCTTGATGCTCGCTTTCGTCACACTATCGATCAAAGATGCTGGCGCTGCGGCAGGGGCAGGTAATGCCTTCATCTATGTCATCAGCGAAGCGCTCGGCGGCACATTCGGCAATATCGTCCTCTGGCTTGTGACGTTCGCCATGTGGTTCTGCGGGCTGGCATCGATCACTTCGTTTTCCCGCATGATGTATGCCTTCTCCCGTGACAAGGGGATGCCGGGCAGCCGCCACTGGGCCGAAATCTCCGTCAAATACCGCACGCCGGCGAAAGCGATCTGGCTGGTGGTGATCTTGTCGTTTGCGCTGGCGTTGTTTGACTACGTGTTAAAAGCGGTAAACCCGGATACGAGCTACACGACGCTGTCCTTCCTGACGGCGGTCAGTGTCGTCGGCCTATATGTCGCGTATGGCATCCCGCTTTACCTGAAGCTGCGGGCAGAGGCGCGCGGTGATTTTCAAGCGAAGCATTTGGGACCGTGGAATCTGGGAAAATGGAGCAAGCCGATCAACATATTGAGCCTGATCTGGATTGTGTTCATCTGCATCGTCATGGTGATCCCTCCTAACCAAAACGCAGGCTATGCCTTGATTGGCATGATGCTCCTGCTGATGATCATGGACTATGGGTATTATCGCAAGCATTTTCCGGGACCGGAAGCGGCGCTCAACGTCTCGATGGAGCAAATCAAACGGCAGGAAGCAAAATTTGAAGAATAGAATGGGCGTACGAACAGCAAGGGAGCGTCATCCCTTGCTTTTTTCGTGAAAGGCTATGCCGTTATGCATGTTTGTTAAGCGAATTGGCAAATTCTGCATCTTACAGTGCCGAGATGATGTAGAATATGGAAAAAGACAATATATGAGGGGGAACTCGATGGAAACATTGATGGAAGAGTACCGTCGTGGATACGAAATGCTGCGGGCAGCTATCGAGGGGTTGACGGAAGAGGAGCTTCGTTTCAAGCCTGCTCCGGACAAATGGAGCATCCATCAGATACTTATCCATGTCACAGATTCCGAGATCTTGTCGACGCACCGGATGAGAAAAGTCCTGGCGGAGGAAGAGGCGCAACTGTATTCGTTTGACCAGGACGCATGGGTGAACGGCGTGGGATATGATCAGTTGGATCGCGAACAGCATCTCCTCCTCTTCCAAATGCTGCGCAGCAGTATGCTGCCCATTTTGAACAATTTGACAGTGCAACAAGGCGAGCGAGTAGGGGTGTATCCCGATGGAGCGCGGTTCACCTTCAAAGAGTTGCTGGAATATCGCGTCCAGCATGTGCGCGTTCACCTTGCCCAGATTGAGCGGGTGAGAGAGGCGTATCGGCAGAGCCGGGCTGAAAAGATTTAGTAGCAAGCTAACGTGAATCGATCGCTCAATAAGCCAAGCCAGTCAATCACTGTATATTGTGCATTGACTGGCTTATTGTTTTAAGTATGGAAATAGCGGCAATCAACAATGACAGTCTATCCGTGTGCAGGAGTGTGCATAGGGGATCCCCCCCCCACATTTTAGGCGAGATGCTTACGATAGCCTTCCAAAAAGTAGCTTATCACCGCAAGATCATCCCTGCTCAGCTCGCGATTGAGCCTCTGCGACATTTCCGCTGTGACGGCTTCCCGCCCGCCTTGATGGTCAAGCACTGCTTGGGCCATCCACCGCATTTCATTTAGGTCGTGTGCAAACTGCTCCTGCGTCTGTGGAAACAAGTGCGATTCGATATACGTCGCCGCACCGAAGGATTCTACCTGCTCCAGCAACGCGAGAAAATGCTCGGGTACATAATATCGCTCAGGGGCGTAAATGGCAGGTCCGAGCGCATCACCTAGAAAGAGCACCTTCTCTTCCTTGACAAAGAGCACGGCTGAGTCTTGGGCGTGATCTCCGCCGACATGCTGCAAGAGGCAAGTGATTCCTCCGAGATCAATCTCGGCCTGACTGTCAAAGGTGAGCTGCGGCAGGACCGGTTCGATAGCATGGCGCAATTCCCCAGGAAACTCCTTTTTGATCATATCCGCACAAAAGGCAATCTCGGTGCCCGAAGCCACACGCTGATCGAGCGCTGCGTCCGACCAGTCTAGTCCGATGAGTTTTTGCAGCTCCCGCTTGGTCTCCCGATGGGCAATCGTCGGAAGATTCCATTCCTTCATGCCGAAGATATGGTCCCAATGCCAGTGCGTGATGAACAAATATTCCATCTTCGGCAGGCCGAATCCGGAAAGCTGCTCCAGAAACGAGCGGGCATGGGCGGGTGAGTTGCCTGCGTCGACAATCACTGTCCTCTCGGATCCGGAAATGGCCGCCAAGATCGGGCGGTCGGTGTCATGATCGGCAGGCAGGTACAAAATATGATCCGTCAGCCGTTTTACGGTTTTCTTGTCCATGTAAATCCTCCATAATAGGTGAAGAATGGTAGGAACAGCATAACATACCTGTTATCGAGATGAATAGAGAGGTTGAGCATAAGGATGACAACGGCGAAACAAAATATTGTCCAATATTACGTAGTAAATGAGCAATTGGGCATGTCGCCTGGAAAGATCGCGGCCCAAGCTGCCCACGCGGCAACGATGATGATGGTGCACTATTTGTTAAATGACACGAAGCATCGGGAGGCGTTTGAAGCCTGGTTTGCACAAGGACAGACCAAAATCGTGCTGCGCGCCCCGGAGGAGGTCCTGCAAAAGCTGGGGGAGGAAGGGTTTGTCTCCATCCGGGATGCCGGCCATACCGAGATTCCGGCAGGCTCCTTGACGGTGGTGGTGCTGCCGCCCATGGAGAAGGAAGCAGCGCGGCGGTATGTGGGCGGGCTGAAATTGTACTAGCAAAGTATCATTCTCTCCCTCTTGCACCGTAGAATGATGTATAATGAATAGTATCGGGCTGCTCAGCCTGTATCTAGTGTGAGAGGGGAGATGACAATTGCAGCATGTCACCCGAAAAATCGCTGAGCATGTGTGGGCAATCTTGACGTATGAAGAAGCATGGAAAAGCTTCATCAATAATTACGTGATTGCCAGGGGCGACCATTTTCTCCTCATCGACACCAACCTTCGCAAACACCGTGAGTACTTCGTGCGCTCATTAAAGGAAATTGGTGCGACGGAAGCGCGCATCGAGCACATTTATTTCACTCACCGACACGCTGACCACATCGGCAATGCCGAGCTGTTTCCCTCCCGCAATAATTGGATTCATCTGGAAGACTTCTTCGAATTAGACGACTTCTCGCAAACGCTTTTCGGTCACACCTTCACAGGGAAAGCCGGAGAGGTTTCCAAACTCCTGTTCAAGCAGCTGCCCTCACACACAGCAGGTTCAGTTGCGTTTTTTGACCCCCAGAGTAAAATCTGCTTTTTAGGCGATCATCTATGCTTTTTTGCCGCACCCATCGGAGGGGTGGTCGGATACGAAGAAGACAGGCGGTTGTCTTATCTGGAATTTGTGCGTAAGTGGAAAGACCAAGAACCGCAAAAAGTAGCCGCTTTTCGCGAAGGGTTGGAATTGATACGAGAATGGCCGATCGAGATGCTGGCGACTGGACATGGACCGATTTTGCAGGGTGAGATCGATCCGTTTCTCCAGCAAGTCATACAGGAATTGACGTAGAAAAAGAAAACAAATTTTGCTTGGAGGTAGAAGCATTCGGATTTCCACCGATGTTTTTACCTTTTTTATGTAATTCTTCCATTAGAAAGTTGGTCTTCGCCAGTTTGGGGGAGCACGAAAAAAATCCCCTGCTGCGAGGGGATGGGGACTACTTGGTTTGCTTATGGTGTTAGCCTGCTTGTGTCGAGGAGTTCCGCCATTCCTCGAGGCGCTTTTCGATTTCAGCCTGATTCAGGTGCAGAGCAGTAGAAAAGCGAAGGTGCAGCAGTTTATTCATATGCCACACAGCCCGTTCAAAATTGCCTTTTGCTGCTTCGATTTCCGCCAGACAAAACAGGTGCAGCTCAGGTCTCGTCTTTTTCTTGGGCAATAGCTCGTATGCTTCCCAAGCACTTCCCACATCGCCGAGCCGTGCCTGAGCACAAATGATCACGCCGAGCGCATTGGAAAGGCTGCGATCGCGCTCATAGACACGAAAGGCCACATCCAGCGCTTCCTCATATTTTCCCCGGTGCAAATAGATGATGGACAAGTTGTAAAACAGATAATGGACCATCGCTTGGTTGAAGAGAGAAGGCCTCTCCTTGCATGCGGTCAGTCCTTCTGCGATGAACTTTTCGGCCACTTCATAATTGCCAGACATGATTTCCGAAGTTGATTTGTCCAGCATGGCTACCGTGCGTGAGCTGTTTCGGCGAAATGAAGCTTCCAGCCAACGCTTGACCTTATCGGGGCGTCTGCGGAACAAGGAGCTGATATATTGGAAACGAAACGGCCAATGCAAACGGATAAATGCGACAAGCAGTACAGCCGCTACACCACTCAGGGTCGAGACGACATTCAACTCCAAGAATTCCATAGCGGGATAACTTCCTTTCTATAGCGAACAAGTAGTCCTATCTTAGCACGTTTTTTGGCATGCGAACAGAGACTTCGGAGTGAAAACGCTCCGCCATTCCGGCAGAGCGTTGTCCTTTTGGAGGATCTCAGTTTGTTCACTTTGCTGGGAGGCGAACGGTGTTGATCTCGTTCAGCTTTTGGAAATCATGAGCCTTGATCTTTTCTTCGGAGATGGTATACAGCGTATCTTTGATATACAGGATTCGACTCACATTTTTCTTGCTTTCATACCAAGCGTCGCCGGCTTTGACCGCGTCAGCATCGTCCAAGTGGGTGATGCGTTTGCGCAGGGTGAAGCCTTTGTTCAGATCCAGTTGGTAGATGTACGCACCTTGGAAAGTGAATTGGCCGTACTCCATGATGTCTGCGTTGTTTTTGTCAGCCCGTTCCATCAGATTGACAGGGAAGGCGAGCAGATTCTTTTCCTTGGAAAAGAGCAAGGCTTTGTGGTTGCGCAGCAGTTCGGAGTCTGTTCCGCGGTCGCCGATGATTTCCACAAATTTTTCTTTTGGATGGGCAACGTCGGTAATATCAAAGAGCGCAACCTTCAGCCCTTGATAGAAGGCCATATCCTTGGTTTCCTCTGTATCCTTGCCAAAGCCGATGATGTGATTCTCATCGTACGGGTGGAGATAATCACTGTATCCCGGAATCTTCAGCTTGCCCAGAATGGTAGGCGCGGCAGGGTCTTTCAGATCGATGACAAACAGCGGGTCCACCTTCCTGAAGGTGACCATGTAGGCGCGATCGCCCATGAAGCGTGCCGAGTAGATCTTTTCCCCCGGTGCGATGCCTTCCAGCTTTCCGACTGCTTGCATGTGTTGATCCAACACATAGAGATTGTTTTTCGAAGTATGCTCATCATTGCGCCACATATCTCCAGAGGTGGTCGCGATACGCAGATAGCCGTTATGCTCATCCATAGAAAATTGATTCAGGGTTGTTCCTGGAACCTGACCGCTTCGCTCATAGGAGAGATGCCCGTTTTTCAAACTGAATTTGTAAATGGACGTATCCTGTTTGACCGGCGTGTCTGTCGGGATCATCCGTTTGATCAGGCCAGGAGCTGGTGGATTTTTAGTAACGGCCACGTACAGATTTTCACTGGAGGCGTATACGTTTTCTCCGGAGCCGAGATAAGGGGCCACGTCCATTTTTTGCTGCGGCTTATCCAGATTGAGTCCGGCGACGATCAAGTAATTGGGTTCCACTTGATCCGGGAAATAGTGAATCTGGTTGTAAGGGACGGGCATGTACGTTTTGTCCGCCAGGGAATCCCGATACAACGGAGGCAGAAGCTCCGATTTTGCTTCCATGATGCCGTACAGGTCCAAGCCGCGATTGCTGACCAGGTAAAGGGACGAGCCGATCTTTCGAGAGGTCAGATAATTGCCTTCGATCTCGACTTCGCGCACCTGCTCCAGGCTGGAGGGGTTGCTGATGTCATAGATGAACGCCTTCGTAGTGCCCGCGATACGGTGGCCGATCTCTGCCGAATCATAGTAAAGCTGGGCCGGATTGTGCGTCCCGATCACGACCAGATGCCGATCGTCGACGTACAGCTCGGAAGGGAAAAAGCGCTGATTGCGATAGTCCAACCGTTTGATCACCTTCATTTGATTGGCTGGCATCGCTTGGGTGATGACCAGAGCTTCCTCGGTCGCTTGGTAGATGTAGCTGCCATCCGTTTTCACCACATCCGCCTCGTCTACCCCGGCTACCTGGATGTTCGTCGTGGAATAATCGGCTTGCCCGGACACTTGCTTGGCTTGGGAGGAAGCGGGGGCAGCAGCCATTTCCGCCACCGCAGCAGGGGCTTCTATTATACCTTTACGGTAGCCGTAACGATACTCCCGATTCTCCATCTCGTCCTTCAACAGTTCCTTCAATTTGCTGTAGGAACCGACTACAGGGAGTTCATCAGCAGAAGCTGCACGCACTTCCTTATCCGGAAACCACGTAGGAGCGGCCATCAGCAGCAGGGGAGTCAAAACTGCCATGCCTGTGCAAGCCAGCAGCAGCTTTTTCATATGTTTTTTCATCAGGGGGAACCTCCTTTCTGCTTGTTGGACGGATCATCCAGCGGAACGTTTCAAACACTTCGCCATAAGGAAGATTCATACTCATTAAAAAACTTCTATGATATAATGGATAACGTTTGTAAGAGCTGCTAGTATTTCCACGCAAAGGAGCGACATAGATGAACAAGTTTTATGAAAGCATGCTTGCCCTGATTACCGAAACATCCACCTATCTTCCGCCTGATGTGCGCAAAGCGATCAATGAGGCGAAGAAAAAAGAGGACATGGGAACACGCTCGGCGATTTCCTTGTCAACCATCGCGCAAAATATCAAAATGGCGGAAGAAAACGTATCACCGATCTGTCAGGATACCGGGATGCCAACATTTGAGATCAAAACTCCTGTGGGTGCGAACCAGATCGAAATGAAAAAGGCGATCCTCGAAGCGGTCGCGGAGGCCACCAAGCTGGGGAAATTGCGTTCCAATTCCGTAGATTCGCTGACTGGTGCCAATTCGGGGAATAACCTCGGACCTGGTACGCCTGTGATTCATTTCGAGCAATGGGAAAAAGACACGGTTGAAGTGAAGCTGATCCTGAAGGGCGGCGGCTGTGAGAACAAAAATATCCAATATTCGCTGCCGGCTGAGCTGGAAGGCTTGGGCAAAGCGGGACGCGATCTGGACGGTATTCGCAAATGCATCCTCCACGCTGTGTATCAGGCACAGGGCCAAGGCTGCAGCGCCGGCTTTATCGGCGTAGGCATCGGCGGAGACCGGACATCCGGATATGCATTGGCCAAACATCAGCTGTTCCGCAAAGTGGATGATGTGAACCCAATCCCAGAGCTGCGCGAGCTGGAAGAGTATATCATGGAAACAGCGAATACGCTGGGGATCGGTACAATGGGCTTCGGCGGCAATACGACCCTGCTTGGCTGTAAAATCGGTGTGGAAAACCGCCTGCCGGCGAGCTTCTTCGTATCCGTTGCGTATAACTGCTGGGCATTCCGCCGCCAAGGTGTAGAGATCGATCCGCAAACGGGAGAAATTCTCTCTTACCTCTATAAAGACGAGATTGTTGAAATGGATCAAACGCCAGCTGCAGAGCAGACAACCGAGCGTCGCGAGGTAGTGCTGGAAGCACCGATTACGGAGGAGCAAATCCGCAGCCTGAAGGTGGGCGATGTGGTGATCATCAACGGCCTGATGCATACTGGTCGCGATGCGCTGCATAAATACCTGATGGACAACGACTGCCCAATCGATTTGAACGGCGGCGTCATCTATCACTGCGGTCCGGTCATGCTGAAGGATGAGCAGGGCGAATGGCATGTGAAAGCAGCGGGACCTACTACCAGCATTCGCGAGGAGCCTTACCAAGGAGAAATCCTGAAAAAGTTTGGCCTGCGCGCTGTCATCGGAAAAGGCGGCATGGGTGCGAAAACGCTGAAAGCCCTGCAGGAGCATGGAGCTGTTTACCTGAATGCGATCGGCGGCGCGGCGCAATATTACGCGGAGTGCATCGAAAAAGTAGAAGGCGTGGATTTCATGGAATTCGGGATTCCGGAAGCCATGTGGCATCTGCGCGTAAAAGGCTTCGCTGCGATCGTCACGATGGACGCTCATGGCAACAGCTTGCATGCAGACGTAGAGAAGAGTTCGATGGAAAAACTCGCCAAATTGGCAGAGCCAGTTTTTAAATAAGAAGTGGTGCAAGAAAAAGGCTGACCGTCATGGTTGGCCTTTTTTTTTTATGGAGTGGGTGGATGACCATTATCTGGGAAAATGGGTATCGGTTTATTTCCTCTTTGTCATGCCGGGCATAGGTTAGTATCGTGAGTCCATAAAAAAGGGAGTGTGTAGATCATGAATTATCGCGTGCAGCCCGGTGACACCCTGAATGCAATCGCTGCTCGGTTCGGTGTGACTGTAGAGGAACTCATCCGTGTGAATAACCTGCAATTTCCTTTTCAACTGTTTATTGGGCAAAACCTCTTCATTCCGACCCAGCGCCCGCCTCGTCCGCCAGTACCTCCAGTACCAGGGCGTCCAGGCAATGTAGAACGCCGCCTTAACCGTTTGGAACAGGAAGTCAATCAACTCCAACGGCAAGTACGCGAGCTCGACAGACGTGTGGATCGTTTGGAGCAGCGCCGTCCTCGTTAATGATCGTTATGGTTACCCAAGGGGAGCAGGGGATATCCTGGCTTCCCTTTAATTTTTGCTTGAACTCCGTAGGGACGAGAGATACGATAGTATCAACAAAGAATGGTGCGAACCTTAAAAAGATAGAGGGGGTAGGGGTATGAAAGACAAATGGAATATAGCCCTATTGCAATTTGATCTAGCCTTTGGCCAACCTGAGCAAAACCGGGCCAAAGTAAAAGAGCTCGTACAGCAGTTGAAGAGCTCGGACAAACAACCAGATGTCATTCTCCTCCCGGAATTGTGGGACACCGCTTATGATCTCACTCGACTGGACGACATAGCTGACGAGCACGGGGAACAGGCAAAAGCAGTATTGCGCGAAGCTGCTCTTTCTTTAAACAGCTATGTCGTAGGAGGCTCGATCGCAGAAAGAATAGATGGACAGGTCTACAATACGACCTATGTCTTTGACCGCCAGGGTGAGTTGGCTGGCCGTTATTCGAAAGCCCATCTGTTTCGCTTGATGGATGAAGAAAAATACTTGGCAGCAGGGGATCAGCCTGGTTTGTATACACTGGATGGACAGCCGACTGGTTCCGTCATCTGCTACGATATCCGTTTCCCGGAATGGATCCGCACGTATGCGCTGCATGGGGTGAAGCTGCTCTTTGTATGTGCCCAATGGCCGCATCCACGGCTGAATCACTGGCGCCAACTATTGATCGCACGGGCGATTGAGAACCAGATGTATGTCGTGGCATGCAATCGCGTTGGTGACGGGGGATCAAGCACGTTCTGCGGCCACTCCATGGTGATCAACCCGTGGGGCGAGATTGTGGCCGAGGGCATGCAGCAGGAAGAAATCGTCACGGCAGAGATTGACTTCGCGCTCGTGGACGAGGTCCGCAGCCGCATCCCGATATTTACTGATCGTCGGCCTTCCCTTTATCGGATGGAATAATTTTTGGGCTCCTGATGTGAATCAATCATTTCCCCACTCCGCTCCCTTTGGCATAGGGTGTTACTAGCAGCGGAAATGGAGGAGGTGGAAGCGATGTTGCGTTTAAATGGAAAGGCCGTTCGCCACCATTTTGATGGAGTCCATGGGAAGGTAGTCCAAATGCGTGAACTGATCGATGTTCTCGATAACATGTTTGACTCCTTTTATAAAGTAAATAAGATCAGCAAAAGCATGCTTGGCCAAGTCAAGCAGGAGCGAAAAGATCTTGACCGTTTTTCATAAATGCCTGATGCAAAACCACGAAGAATACTTCGTGGTTTTTTTACTGGTTTAGACAGGATAAACTTCACGGATATTCAACCTGATACAGCATGAAATGCTCCCAAAAAAAGGAATCAATAACTTCTTGGAGAGAGCTTCTATGGAAGTTTTTCGTTACTTGCACTTTGGGTGTTCACTCGTATTGAATTTCCATCTGATGGTGAATAGAATAATGAAAGCAACTAAATAATAGAAAGCAGTAAAGGATGGGAGGATCCACAATGAATGCTAAGTTTCAACCTTTATTTGAAAAGCTCGCTTTGCGCAGCGGCATCGAACTGAAAAATCGAGTGGTCATGGCACCCATGACCAATTTCGCCTCAAATCCGGACGGGACGGTAAGTGATGCGGAAGTCGCTTACTATGCACGCCGCTCCGCTGGAGTAGGAATGGTGATCACCGCATGCGCTTATGTTACCCCAAATGGCAAAGGATTCGCCGGAGAATTTGGCGCTGACAGCGATGAAATGATCCCGAGTCTGCGCAGATTGGCGAGCGCGATCAAAGAGCAAGGCGCCGTAGCCGTCTTGCAAATCTTTCATGGCGGTCGCGAATGTCCTCCCGACCTCGTGCCAAATGGTGAGCTGGTGAGTGCGAGTGCCGTACCGGCTGAAAAAGAAGGGGCCGTTACGCCACGCGCCTTGACCGAGACGGAAGTAGAAGAGATCATTCGTTCCTTTGGCGAGTCGACACGGCGTGCGATCGAAGCTGGATTCGATGGGGTGGAAATCCACGGTGCCAATGGGTATTTGATTCATCAGTTCTTCTCGCCTCATTCCAACCGTCGCGAGGATCGGTGGGGCGGCAGTCTGGAAAAACGCATGGCTTTCCCGCTGGCGATCGTGGCGGAAGTGAAGAAGGCGGTTGCGGCGCATGCCAAGGGACCGTTTCTGGTGGGGTACCGCTTTTCTCCCGAGGAGGCATCGACCCCAGGGTTTACCATGGCAGACACGCTTGCCTTCACAGATATTTTAGCCGATCAACAGCTCGATTATCTCCACATCTCCCTCAATGATTTCTGGTCTCAACCGAGAAGAGGGGTGGAGGATACGAAAGCACGCATACTGCTTGTCCATGAACAGGTAAAAGACCGCGTACCTTTGATTGGCGTCGGTTCCATTCATACCCCGGAGGAAGCTTTGAAAGCTCTTGAGACGGGAGTTCCGCTCATTGCACTTGGACGTGAGCTGATCATCGAGCCGGATTGGGTACAGAAAGTGCAGGAAGGAAAAGAAACGGAGATCGCGACAGTCTTGAAGAAAGACGCGCAAGACAGACTAGTGGTACCAGATCCGTTGTGGCAAGCGATTATCAATACGCCTGGCTGGTTTCCGGTTGCAGACTAAGCATGATAGGTAAGGCCTCGGTTCTATACCGGGGTCTTTTCTATTGCCAATTGACGGATAAGAATACAAACAATATGATACAAATAAACAAAATTGGGAAAAGGAAGCAACTTCTACTTGAATGTGATGTTTCCCGAGTCGTAGAAGGATGATTAGAAAAAGATGAGCAGTTCATTGAAGCAATTTCCAATCCTAGAAACGAATCGCTTGGTTTTGCGAGAAATGACCGAACAGGACGCCAGTGATCTGTATGCGTATTATTCCGATCGGGAAGTCTCCAAGCATCTGGACTGGTTTGGTCCCGAATCTGAAGAGCACGCGAAAAAACTGATTGCGTATTGGCGCGAGCAATATCAAGAAGACACCTTTATGCGCTTTGGGATTGTGCGAAAGGGTGAAAATAAAATCATCGGCACAATCCCGATCAATCCGGTCCGCGGCCCTTTTCGCTGGAAGCTGCCGGTTGTATTGGGCTATGATTTATCCCGCGATTACTGGAACCAGGGGATCATGACCGAAGCGCTTGAGGCTGTCATTGCCTATATTTTTGAAACTTTGGGCAATCATCGTATTACCGCTGAAGTTATACCCGACAATGCAGCCTCCTTGAAAGTGCTGGAGAAGCTTGGGTTTGAAAAAGAGGGACTGTTGAGACAGCATTTGTATCATGATGGCAACAGGACTTGGCATGATGTCATAACCTTGGCCTTATTAAAATAGCAAGGCAAAGAAGAACCCGGAAAGAGACAATGTGAGGTAGACAGTCTCTTTCCGGGTTCTTTTCCACATATGGGCCAATAAGGTTCGCCAAAGGCTTGGCGAAGCCGCGTTTTCTACTGGCAAGTGAATCTTTGCGCTATGATTTGAACATTTGCGCTTGCGCCATGCGAATCATTTCCTTGACCATTCTGCCCCCAAGCTGTCCACCGATACGCCCTGCATCATGAGCGGTCAGGTGTCCATTGTAGCCATGCTTCAGTGGGATATGCAGCTCTTGGGCAACTTCATATTTTGCTTGCTCAGGCTCACGAACCTGCTGCAGGCGCGCCTTCAGTTGATCCAATCCGGCTTGTGATCCTTGGACAAGAGGTCTTCGCCGTCTGCCCATGTCCATCACCTCCGCCGTTAGTGTGCCCGAATTACACTAAGGCCTTGCGTTCCTTAAAATTGGTTGTCGGATAGTAGGTATTCGCAACCAGCAGATTCGGTCCTGCACACTTCGCTGCTGGACAATAACAATTGATCTGCTGATTCAGCGGATGGACAAGCCAACGATCGAACATATCCTGCAGGGAATCGGTTTTCACGTTACCCAACGGTTCCACATCACCGAAGTCCGTCACGATCGTATCACCGGTAAAGACATTGACATTCAAGCGGTTGCGGCCATCGGGATCGTTGCGTACCGTTACATTTTTGGCTTCACGCAGGCGTTTCACAACTTCTCGATCTTCTTCTAATGGGCTGCAGGCAAAGAAGGGTAGCGTGCCAAAGAGCATCCATAGCTCTTCGTTGCGCACGTCCAGCAGTTCATGAATGGAAAAACGAAGCTGTTCCAGGCTAAGCACTTCCAGATCGCGGGCAAAGTCACTTGGATACATCGGATGGACTTCATGACGCTGGCAGCCCATCTCTTGAATTTGCCGATGCAGCTCAGGAAGCTTCTTCCAGGTACGGTGGCTGAGCATTGTCTCCGCAGATACGAAGACACCGGCATCCGCCAATTTACGGATATTCTCCATCATCATGGCGAAAAGCTTTTCTGCTTGCTTCAGTGAAACCTGCTGCGGCACTTTTGCGTATACGATATTATGAAAATCTTCCGCAGAGGCCCAGTTCCAAGAGATGTGCATCACGTCTATGTATGGCAAAATCAATTCATACCGCGAAAAAGGCATTGTCATATTGGAATTGATTTGGGTGCGAAGGCCGCGTTCGGTCGCATAGCGCAGGATGGGCTGGATGATTTCCTTTACAGTCCGTTCGCTGTACATCGGTTCTCCGCCTGTTATACTAAGAGAAAGCAGATCCGGAGCTTCATCCAGGCGACGCAGGATATCGCTGATCGGAAGCGGATCATCATCTTTTATGCGAAGCGTATCGCCGACTGCGCAGTGCTCACATCTGAGGTTGCACAGATTGGTTACGGTAAACTCAACGCTGGTCAATTTATACCGGGGGGGAGTGGCATTAAAGAGCGGCTCCCATGGGTCATACTCCGGTGTCAATGTTCGTGATGGAACCAAGCGAATCAATGGTCGAAACCTCCCTTTTGTTGCGTACATTCACACTATTATAACGAGAAACCGACGAAAGGAGAATACCTGCGGATGATTCAAGGCATTTCATTTGGTCGCGGCGTTTTCTTTCACGATCGTCATGTATTGGCTTGCGCAGAGGTAAAAAACGGCACCATTCATTTATGGGCGGAAACCATCACTCCGATGACGCTCTTCAAGATGTGGGTGCGTGTCATGTTTTCGTTGCCTTGGTACTATAATGTGTTTCATGCTTGCCTGGTTGTGTATTTTCTCCTGACAAGCGGGATCATTCCAGCGGCGAGCCTGCCTTTTGTGTTGCCTGAGCTGGATCCGTATTGGGTGTTTGTGTACCTAGCCGGTTTTCACTTTGTGTTTCCAGCGCGGCTGAAAAAGTTTCATGGTGCGGAGCATAAAGTATTCAGCTACTCAGGCGTGAAAAAAGTAGGGGCATGGCAAGAGATCGGCAAAGCCGACATTGTCAACCAAGGCTGCTCTACCAATCTGGTGACCTGCTTTTTCCTGCCCTTCCTACTGGTCTTTCTTATTGCACCGTTAGAGGTGAGCGTATGGGCCGGTGCAGCCGGCATTTTTATAGGGTTTCTGGGTGATCGCCTGCTCCGCCGATATCTGCCTTTTATTTACCGGCTCTCGGCGTTTCTGCAAAGACACGTGACGACAAAAGAACCAGAGCGCATTCATCTGGAAACTGCGATTCGTTCGTACCTCCTGTTTCTCCATCAGCGGGAACAGGCCGCTCGAGCAAAAGCAGCCTAACAAAATGAGGCTTCGTCAGCGAATGACGGAGCCTCGTTTTTTGTATGAAGGGGGAGTACAGCCGGTTATTTGCGCGCAGCTTCCTCTTCCAATTGCTTATAGATTTTTCCCTTGTCCACATAAGACTTGCGGATCCGGCGAAACTCGCGGAAGTCGTCTTCGGTCAGCTCGCGCTTTACTTTGGCTGGTGAGCCGATCACCAGCGTTCTGGGCGGAACCTTCATCCCAGGCGGTACCAAGGCGCCTGCACCAACCATCGCTTCCTCGCCGATCTCGGCGCCATCCATCACGATCGAGCCCATGCCGATGAGGGCTCCCTGGCGGATGATGCAGCTATGTAAAATGACATTGTGACCGATCGTCACGTCGTCTTCGATGATCAGCGGATTGCCCGGGCTTTGATGCAGCGTGCTGTTATCCTGTACGCTGACACGCTTTCCGATGACGGTCGGGGCGATATCTCCACGGATGACGGTGTTATACCAGATCGATGTATCCTCTCCGATGACGACGTCGCCGGAAACCAGCGTTCCGCGAGCAAGGAAGACGGAAGGATCGATTTGCGGATATTTTTCATCAAATGGCAGTATGAGCATGATGGGATTCCTCCTAGAAATTAGCGTAAAAAAATCGTAATCATAAAACAGGGCTCGATCACCTAGACAGCGAAGCTTATGAGATGGCTATATTTTACCATAAGTTTCGGACGTGACAGAGTCAACACGTGGAGGAGAATCAGATCATGCCAAGGGAAGCAGAAAGGGATCCGTTTACACGGCTGGTGCAAAAAATGGACCCGCAAAGCACATTGCTGTCCTACCGGGAGTTAAAGGGTGGAGTTTCGGCGCAGGTGACGCTCCTGGAGGTCAGAACAGCTGAGGGGCAATTGAAAAAAATGATTGTGCGCAGGCATGGAGAGATGGATCGCCAACAGAACCCCCGAATTGCAGCGGACGAATTCAGGCTGCTGCAAGTATTACGATCCGCGGAAGTGCGTGTGCCTGCGCCCTTGTATCTGGATGATACAGGAGAGAGCTTCCCGGAGCCTTGCTTGGTGATCGAATTCATCGATGGAACGTCGGACGTACGAGAATTGACCATGCCGGAGTTTTTGCCGCAAATGACAGAGCACCTCCTGCAAATCCATCAGATTGCCAGCTTGGAGCACGACTGTTCCTTTTTACCATCCATCACCGCGTTGATTGGAAAGAAGCTTGCCAAAAGACCGGAACTCGTTGACGATTCATTAGACGAAGGACGTATCCGCGATGTGTTGGAAGCGGTATGGCCGTTGCCGCAGGTCAATCAGAATCGATTGCTGCACGGAGACTATTGGCCGGGCAATCTCCTATGGAAAGATGGCATGCTGGTTGCCATCCTGGATTGGGAAGATGCCGCCATCGGAGATCCGCTTGCCGATGTAGCCAACGCGAGGCTGGAGCTTCTGTGGGCTTTCGGGGTAGAGGCGATGCAGGCATTTACAGCGCTTTATCAGAAACAGGCAGGCAGCCTCGATTTTGCCCAACTTCCTTATTGGGATCTTGTCGCTGCCCTTCGACCGGCCAACCAATTATCAGGATGGGGTTTGGAGCCGCATATCGAAAAAAGCATGCGCGAGCGGCATCGGTGGTTCGTTGATCAGGCGATCACGAAGTTGCCTGGCCGCTGATTTGGAACCGATTCCCTTGGTTGCTCACTGACATAAGAAAATACGAATGCTCCGCCAAGGGTATGGCGCAGCAAAGTTTTCCCTAATTGGAAATCGATTGCGGTTGACCAGACAAGACAGAGTATGATAGATTATTTCTTGCTGATTGATTACGAGAAGTAAGGAATGCGGGTAGTCGCTGCCGCAGCCGTTTCGACGGAATGCGGTAGAGGAAAGTCCAGGCTCGCCCAGGCTGAGATGCCTGGAGTGTTCGTACCTAGTGCAAGCTAGGGCAGCGAGGCAGCGGCATCGCTGACGGCGCGGAAAGGGTTCTCTCGTTAGACCCAAGTACGCTGAAAGTGCCACAGAAACGTAGCTTTCCTGGCGACAGGAAAGATGGAACGCGGTAAACCCTGCGAGCGAGAAACCCAAATATTGGTAGGGGAACCGTCCGGACGGTATTCAACGAATGGACGGATGGTGTCAACAGGCGCCATAGATAGATGACTACCGCTCTTTGTGCGAGGGGCCACCCGATTGAAGCACGGGAGTACAGAACCTGGCTTACAGCATTCCTTACCGGACAAAAGCCGCAGCCGTCTTGGCGACAAGGCGGTTTTATTATATGCAGATCAGAAAAATGCCCACCTGGCGATATGCCGAGTGGGTTATTTTCGTTTTTGGGCGATAATGGCAGTAACAAACGGTTTCCGGCTGACGTCCTATATCAAAAGAATGCAGCTGCGCGAAAGAGCGGAGGTAAGCTGGATGAACAGAAAGAAATGGCTTCTTACAGAGGCGCAAAAGTGGAAAGAGGAAGAACTAATTTCCGCACAGCAGTATGAACGATTAGCCGAACGATATGCCCCTGCTGCGAAAGTGAATGCGCTGCCCATTTTGGGATCGGTATTGCTGGGACTGGGGGTGCTTACGTTTATCGCCTCCAACTGGCAGGGAATCGGCACGGTTGCCAAGCTCCTGATCATACTGGTTTCCATGATTGCTGCCTATGCTGCAGGCGATTATTTGCAGCGCAGGGGAGAAAAGCGGATCGGGATCGCCTTGACGATGGTGGGGGTCACGATCTATGGAGCTGGGTTCTTTTTAATTGGGCAGATGTTCCAACTCTCTTCTGATCCGGTGCTGGCGTTTTATCTGTGGGCAGCCGGGGCAATCCTGCTTGCCTGGTATTATCAGAGCCGCGCGCTCACATGGATGAGTCTTGCCATCTTGACCATTGCCGCGATCTATGGGATCGATAGCGAACGAAGCGGAATGGCTATGCTTTCCTTTTATCTCGTGTTTGCTGTAGGCATGATCCCGCTGATGATACGCTATCGATCGGTTGGGATGTTGACGGTCGGATCCCTTTTGCTCATGGTGCATGCCTTGTTTGACGGGCATCGATGGAGCGAAGGGATGTACGCACCGTTGCTGTTCCTGATCTATTATGTCGCTTCCCAGCTTACCCGGAAAGCGGAACCGACCATTTCCCGGGTGCTGCAGGGAGTGAGTTATTTGGCGAGTGTGCTGTATGCGGTCCTGCTCATCTTTTTCCATGACGAGGTGTTTCCCGATCGAACCGGGGGCGAGACCGTTTATGCGGTACTGCTTTTGCTGGGAACTGTATACGCGGCTGTTTATGCGGTGTACCAACGAGAGCGGGAAAAAGTCAGCGATCTTCTTCCCTCTATCACCGTTGCGCTGCTGTACTTCCTGTCGCCTGTGCCAAACTGGCTTGATGTGTCGGTCGTGATGATCATCGTTCTCACGCTTTTCGCCATCGGGTTGGTCATGAGCGGCGAGCGCTTGCGAGATGTGACGAGGATCAATCTCGGTGCGATTGCGTTTGGCATCGCGTGCTTTGTGGGTTACATCCATTTCGCATGGGACTTCATGGACAAATCGCTGTTCTTCCTCATCGGGGGCTTCCTGCTGCTCATACTGAGCTATTTTGGAGAACGGGCGCGGAGACGCTGGGTACATGACGCAAGGGGGGATCAGCAATGAAGCGTACCGCCTATCTGATCGGCATCATCGCGCTGCAGGTCATCCTCCTGCTGTCGATTGTGGGGAAATACCAATACATTGCGATGACCGGAAAACCGATTACGCTGAAAACAGCACCAATTGATCCGACCGATCTGTTTTACGGGGAGTATGTCACCTTGCGTTATGAAGTGAATGAAATTGACAGGAAACACGTAAATGACCAGCTGACCGTCGATGATCACGGAAAAACAGTGTATGTCCTCCTGAGGCAGTCTGAGCATCCCTGGTACGATCCGGCAAGCGTCACGCTGGAGCGCCCGGAACCTGGTGGGAATGAGGCGGTCATCAAAGGGGTGCTGCAGTATCTTGCCGATGACCGCATTCATGTGAAATATGGATGGGAGCGGTATTACGTACCGGAAAACACGGGGCGTGCGATCGAACAACAGCAAAGCCTGCTTGCCGATTTACGGGTAAGCGATACGGGGGAAGCCGTGCTGGAAAGGATCCGTTGGTAACGGATTGTCGAAATTTTGGGCTGGGAAAAGGTTGCCAATTGGAGTTTCTTTTTGTAACCTAATACCGAAAACCAAACACACTACTAGGGGAGCCCATTGACGCATGGGCTGAGATGCAGGACGCGAAAAGTCCTCGGACCCTCGGGACCTGATCTGGGTAATACCAGCGTAGGAAAGTAGCTTTCACTTTACTGCTAACACATGTCTTGCCAGTCGTGTTTATCTGGCCAGACTGGGGTAGCCGGGTCCCTTTTGGGTTCCGGCTTTTTTGTTGCCTGCTCCCCTGAACATGGAGGAGGAGAAACATTGCAAGGAAAACAGGATGGTTCCGCTGCGGTAACACTGCCAGCCGCTTATCCAGGAAGTCAAAAGGTATATCTCGAGGGCTCGCGGCGGGATATACGGGTACCTTTCCGCGAAATCAGCCAGGCGCCAACGGTCACGAGCAAAGGGGAAGAAAAGAATCCCCCCATTCGCGTGTATGATACGACGGGGCCATACTCGGATCCGTCCTTTACCCCGGATTTGCAGAAAGGCCTTCCAGCACTGCGAAAACCGTGGATTTTGGAGCGCGGCGATGTAGAAGAATACGAGGGGCGCAAAATACAACCGCAGGATAATGGGTATGCACCGGATGACCCGCGTGCGAACAACGCGGTGTTTCCAGGAAGCCCGCCCCGTCCGCTGAGAGCCAAGCAAGGACAGGCGGTCACACAAATGCATTATGCGCGAAAAGGGATCATCACGCCGGAAATGGAGTTTATCGCGATACGCGAGGGGGTATCCCCCGAGCTGGTGAGGGAAGAAGTGGCCAGCGGCAGAGCGATCATTCCGGCAAATATAAACCACCCGGAAAGCGAACCGATGATCATCGGCAAGCATTTCCATGTGAAAATCAACGCCAATATCGGCAACTCGGCGGTGACCTCCTCCATCGAAGAGGAAGTAGAGAAGATGACTTGGGCCGTATCATGGGGAGCGGACACCGTAATGGACCTTTCCACTGGCAGGAACATCCATACCACGCGGGAATGGATCATCCGGAATGCCCCCGTGCCGATTGGGACGGTGCCGATCTATCAAGCGCTGGAAAAAGTGGCGGGGCGGGCTGAAGAGCTGAGCTGGGAAGTATACCGCGATACGCTGATCGAGCAGGCGGAGCAGGGTGTCGATTATTTCACCATCCATGCGGGTGTCCTGCTGCGCTATATCCCCCTGACAGCCAACCGCGTCACCGGCATCGTGTCGCGGGGAGGATCCATCATGGCAGCTTGGTGCCTGGCTCATCATCAAGAAAATTTTTTGTATACCCACTTTGAAGAAATCTGTGAAATCTGCAAAACGTACGATGTCTCGATCTCTTTGGGCGATGGCTTGCGGCCAGGCTCCATCGCAGATGCCAATGACGAAGCCCAATTTGCCGAATTGCAGACGCTGGGGGAATTGACCAAGATCGCGTGGAAGCACGATGTCCAGGTCATGATCGAAGGTCCGGGGCATGTGCCGATGCACAAAATCAAGGAAAACGTAGACCTGCAGCAGGAAATTTGCCACGAAGCGCCGTTTTACACCTTGGGCCCGTTAACAACCGATATCGCTCCGGGATACGACCACATTACCTCGGCGATCGGCGCCGCCATGATCGGCTGGTTTGGCACGGCGATGCTTTGCTACGTCACGCCGAAAGAGCATCTGGGCTTGCCCAACAAGGAGGATGTCCGGGAAGGCGTGATTGCCTACAAGATCGCCGCGCACGCCGCTGATCTGGCCAAAGGCCACCCGGGTGCGCAAAGACGAGACGACGCCCTCTCGAAAGCCCGATTCGAGTTTCGCTGGCGGGATCAATTCCAGCTGTCGCTCGATCCGCAAAGAGCGATGGAGTACCATGATGAGACACTGCCGGCGGAAGGCGCGAAGACGGCCCATTTTTGCTCGATGTGCGGACCGAAGTTTTGCAGCATGCGGATCACCCATGATATTCGCGAACGAGCGGAGCAGACGCAGCCTGCAGGAAGCCTGAAAGAAGTGGAACAAGGTCTCGTGGATAAGGCGGAGGAATTCCGGAAAAACGGACATCGGCTGTATTTCTAGGCAGGTTAACCGCAAAAAAACTCCCCTGTGCCCGCCAAAAGAGGACGGTGCAGGGGAGTTACCGTTATGACAACAGCCAACGCTTAGCGAATGGTAACCTTATAGGTCCTCAGCCAATAATCAATGGAAGCCAGATAGGCGAAAAGCTGAGGCGTACTCATCAATTGACCGAACCATGGGATGCCGGAAGCGGCTGCGTTCGACTTGGTTATGGCCAGCACCGTTTCCCGATCAATCAGCGGCAGAAGCGGAGAAGAGTCGTCTGCCAGCACCTCCAGGAGCCAGGCTCGAGTCGCATTCGCATACGCCGGATTATGCGTTTTGGGGTAAGGGCTTTTTTTGCGGTACAGCACATCGTCCGGCAGCAAGCCTTCCATGGCTTTGCGCAGGATGCCTTTTTCCCGGCCCAAATAGGTTTTCATCAGCCACGGAATATTCCAGACGTATTCAACGAGTCGATGATCGCAAAAGGGGACGCGGGCTTCGAGACTCGCGGCCATACTCATCCGGTCTTTGCGGTCCAGCAAGGTATTCATGAACCAGGTGATGTTCAGGTAAAACATTTCCCTGCGGCGCGCTTCCTCGGGGGATTCGCCTTCGAGGCGTGGAACCTCCGCGAGTGTCTCCTCATACCGCTGGGCAACATAGCTTTCCGGAGAAATGGCATCACGTACCTCTGCCGAAAGCCAGCTGGCCCGCTGGTCGGTCATTCTGGCCCAAGGAAACGTCCCGGCATTTAAGGCATCCTCCCGATAAAACCACGGGTACCCGCCGAATACTTCGTCCGCGCATTCCCCGGATAATACGACGGTATGCTCCTTCTTGATTTCCCGACAAAACAGGAATAACGACGCGTCCACATCGGTCATGCCGGGGAGGTCGCGTGCCAGCACAGCCGTGCGCAAGGCATCTACCAGCTCAGGCGTATCGAACTGATAGTCGACATGGTCTGTTCCCAAAAAGGAGGAGACCCGATGAATCCACGGCGCATCGGAATTGGGCTGGAAGTCGTTCGCTTCGAAATAAAGATCGTTGTCCTTGTAATCGATCGAATAGGTGCGCAGCGGACCGCGTCCTTCCTTGGCAAATGCCCGCGCGGCAACCGCCGTGATGATGCTGGAATCGAGCCCGCCTGACAAAAGGGTGGCAATCGGTACATCGGAGACCAGCTGGCGTTCGATGGAATCCAGCAAAAGCTCGCGTACGGTAGCAGCGGTTGTTTCCAAATCATCGGTATGCGGCTTGCTCTGCAGCTTCCAGTATGGCTTGGTGCGCATACCATCCCTCGTCACCACGGCAAAATAACCGGGACGAAGCTCATGTATGCCGACAAATACGCCATGACCGGGCGTGCGCGCAGGACCGATGGCGAAAACTTCAGCCAGCCCTTCGCCATCGAGAACAGGTTCAATCTCCGGATGGGCAAGCAATGCCTTCAGCTCCGAGCCAAAGTAGAAGCGGTTCCCTTTATGCGAGTAAAACAACGGTTTGACGCCCATGCGGTCACGGGCCAGAAAGAGTGTTTCCCTGCGGTCATCCCAGATCGCAAAGGCAAAAATCCCATTCAATCGTTCCAGGCAATCGCTGCCCCATTCCATATATGCGGTAAGCAGGACCTCAGTGTCCGAATGTGACCGAAACTGATGGCCGCATGCCAGCAAGTCTCGCCGAATATCCTCCGTGTTGTAAAGCTCGCCATTATAGACAAGCGTGTAGGTGACATCGCCCAACCGCTTTTGCATCGGCTGGCGGCCGCCCTCCGGATCGACCACGCAGAGACGACGGTGTCCCAGCGCGATATGCTGATCAAGCCAATACCCTTCCGCATCCGGCCCGCGGTAGGTCAAAGATTTTGTCATGCTTTCAATGGTATTGCGTTCGGAAGAGAGATCTTTTCCCCACTCGAACCATCCAGTAATCCCACACATAGAAGATCATTCCTTCCTTCAGGCAATCACAACATAGCACATGGTATGCAAAAAAATGGGCGGAATTGTCTGTCCGTCCTGTAAGCAAACTGTGAAACCGGGAAAAAAGGATTCTGGCCATCATTTTTTGAATAATAGAATGATTCACTCTATGCAAAGCGCAAAGCGGAGGACAGCACTTGGAAACGTTAACATTGATCATGATCGAGCGGATGGGCAGTCTGCTCGTGCTTACCTTCATCTTGACCCGCATCCCGCTTTTCCGGCAGCTGCTGGATCGGGAGGTTCGTTTTCATACCGCGATCACTTTTTCCTTGCTGTTTGGGCTTTTCGGCATCGCAGGCACGTATGCCGGGGTCGTGGTCAGGGGAACCGAGCATGTCCCGTCCTTTTGGATCTTTCCCCTTCAATCCGGTGAGGTGTTGGCTGCCTCCAGCCTCGTGGGTGTCGTGATTGGCGGCTTGTTGGGCGGTCCAATCGTAGGGATGGGAGCGGGGCTGATCACCGGCGCGCATCTCTACAGCCTCGGGGGGATGGCCGCTCTGGCAGGGGCGCTGGCCGCACCGGCTACGGGACTGTTGGCTGGATTTGTCGCCCGCTTTTTTACCGAGGAGCGGGTCATCTCTCCAGCGAAATCGCTGTTCATCGGCATGTTTGCGCCCATATTGCAAATGGGGCTGATCCTGATCTTCTCCAGTCCGCCCGAAGCAGCCCGCGATGTCGTCAACGTGATCGGCATTCCGATGGTATTGACCAACAGCATTTCCATCGCGATCTTCACCACGATGATCCGCGTCGCCTTGAAAGAGGAGGAGCGTTCCGCAGCTTTTGAGGCTGAACGTGCGTTGAAAATCGCCGAGCTGCTTCTCCCGCATCTGAAGCTGGGTCTGAACCCGCAGACGGCCCAATTCGCGGCAAGGATCTTGCTGAAGGAGCTCAAAGCAGCAGCTGTCGCAGTGGCGGACAAGGAGCAAATTCTTGCCCATATCGGGATGGAGGCCGATCATCATCTGCCAGGTGAAAAGATACAAAGTCCGCTGGCCAAACGGGCGATCCTGACGGGAAATGTACAGGTGGGACTGGGAAAGGAGCATGTTCACTGCGGAAACCCCGATTGCGGGCTCGGTGCCATCCTGATCGTTCCGATCTCGCAGGCGGGGCATGCGATCGGCATCTTCAAGTTGTATTACAAGCGCCCGCAGCAGATTCGCAAGGTAGAGGAAGTGCTGGCAAAAGGTTTGAGCAATCTGATCTCGAATCAGTTGACGCTGACGATGGCAGAGCGCATCACCACATTGATGAAGGACGCGGAATTGCGTATGCTGCAAGCCCAGATTCATCCCCATTTCCTGTTTAACACCCTCAATTCCATCGTGACCTTGATTCGGATCAACCCGGATCTGGCCAGACACATGACGATCCAGCTGAGCGTATTTTTACGGTTGAACTTGAAAATGATCTCCTCCCAGCTGATCCCGATCGCGCAGGAGCTGAGCCATTTGAATGCGTACCTGGAAATCATCCGCATCCGCTTTGAAGAGCAATTCACGGTAGAATGCGAGGTGGAGCCGGGAATCGAGCATGCGCTCATTCCACCCGCCACCTTTCAGCCGCTCATCGAAAACAGCATCCAGCATGGGTTGCGGGAGAAGGCAAGCGGCGGAAAAATCCGGATCTCCTTGCGCAGGAAGATGGGGTGGATCGAGGTCGTCGTGGAGGACAATGGCGTAGGGATCGACCCAAAGCGGCTTGATAAGCTGGGAGAAACCCCGCAGGCGAGCACGGAAGGAAACGGGATTGGCGTGTACAATGTCAATCAGCGCCTTGTGAGCTTGTTTGGCTCAGAGTCTAGGCTGCAGTTTGCCAATCTTCCTTTTGGCGGCTGCCAAATCCGATTCCGTCTGCCGATCGACAACACTATGAAAAGGGGAGAAGAAATCGAATGATCCGGGTACTGATTGCGGAAGACGAACGATTGGCGCGGGAAGAACTGTCTTATTACCTTTCCCAGGAAGCCGATATCGAGCTGCTGCCCTGTGCCGTAAATGGCAGGGAGCTGCTGGAAAAGGTGGCAGAATATGAGCCCGACGTCGTTTTTTTGGATATCAAAATGCCGGAATTGGAGGGCGTGCAGGCGGCCAGAATGCTGTCCTCCCGCAAGCAGCAGCCGTTGATTGTGTTTTGTACGGCGTATGAGAATTATGCCCTCGATGCGTTTTCCTTGAATGCGGTGGATTATTTGCTGAAACCTACCGAACCGCATCGTTTGAAGGAAACGCTGCAGCGCATTCGTAAACGGTTGCAAGAGTCTGCGCAGGGAGGCGGTAAAGAACCGGGGATGTCTACCGGCGCTGCGCCGAAGGTCACCAAGCTGCTGCTGGAGGAGCAAAATCGGTTTGTTGTGATCGAGCCCGAATCGATCTTGTTTGCTGTCCGGGATGAGCGAGTCATTCAAATTCATACCCTGCAAGAAACGTTTACGTCGAAAATGACGCTGCAGCAATTGGAGGAGAAGCTGCATGCCTACCCGTTCTTTCGCACGCACCGCAGCTATCTGGTCAATCTTCAATATGTGGCGGAGCTGGTCCCTTGGTTCAACGGTGCCTACAATCTGAAGCTCAAAACAGGCAAGCCGACGCAGATCCCGGTCTCCCGTTCGTATGCGCGAGAGCTGTTGAAGCGTTTGGAGGGCAGCGGTTATTGACGGACTCACGCATTCTTTCTAACCATTCATACATCATCTGCGACATCATGCGCGCATCTTCCCCAATTTTTCGAACATTCCATTTATAATCGGAAAGGAAGCGCTTTCATTTGTGCTTTTATCGATGTAGATGAAAGGGAGGTATACGTTATGGCGCAGTTTTCTTCTACAGCAAGAGAAACCAAAAAGCAAGCGGCGATTGACTACGCTGCCATCGCCAAATCGTCCAAGTTTCAACAGCTGGTGCAAAAGAAAAAGGCATTTATTCTTCCATGGTCTATCTTCTTCTTTGTGTTTTATTTCCTGCTTCCCATCATGACATCCTATTCGAAAGTATTGAATACACCGGCGATCGGGGCGATCACATGGGCGTGGGTATTTGCGTTTGCCCAGTTTCTCATGACATGGGCACTCTGCATCCTCTATACCAAAAAATCGGTGGAGTTTGATAAGGTCGTCGACGAAATCAAGCAAGACGCGAACGGAGGGAATCGCCCATGAATGTAACCGCATTTATCCTGTTTTTGATCATTGTGGCGATTACTCTGTGGATCACCTTCTGGGCAGCCAAACGGACGAAGAGCACCAGCGAATTCTATACGGCTGGGGGCGGCTTGACCGGATGGCAAAATGGCCTTGCGATCGCGGGTGACTATATGTCGGCTGCCTCTTTCCTCGGAATCGCGGGGATGGTCGCCTTGTCCGGCTTTGATGGATTCTTTTACAGTATCGGCTTTCTCGTCGCTTATCTGGTAGTCCTATATCTGGTTGCCGAACCAATGCGCAATCTGGGGAAATATACGATGGCCGACATGATCGCCGCGCGGTTTGACAATAAGAAAGTGCGCGGGGTAGCGGCTTTGAACACGATCACAATCTCGATTTTTTACATGATCGCCCAGCTGGTAGGGGCGGGCGCATTGATCAAGCTTTTGCTCAATCTGGAGTACACGACTTCGGTGCTGATTGTCGGCGTGCTGATGACGGTTTACGTGGTATTTGGCGGGATGACCGCGACGAGCTGGGTGCAAATTGTCAAAGCGGTACTGCTGATGGGCGGTACGCTGGTGATCTCCCTGATCGTATTTGCCAAATTCGGCTTCAGTGTGACGAACATGTTTGAACAGGTAAAATCAGCGACTCCTCTTGGCGAAGGATTCCTGAATCCAGGCAACAAGTTTAAAAATGGACTCGATACGATATCGTTGAATCTGGCGCTCGTGCTCGGTACGGCAGGCCTGCCGCATATTCTCATCCGCTTCTTTACCGTAAAAGATTCGCAAACAGCTCGCAAATCCGTCGTCTATGCTACGTGGATTATCGGGATCTTCTATGTCATGACGATATTCCTTGGATTCGGCGCAGCGGCTTTTGTGGGGGCTGACGCGATCCTTGCACAAGATAAAGGCGGTAACATGGCTGCTCCGCTCTTGGCGGAAGCGATTGGCGGCGACTTCCTGTTTGCCTTTGTATCTGCAGTCGCTTTCGCTACCATTTTGGCGGTGGTAGCAGGCCTGGTGTTAACCGCAGCTTCTGCCTTCGCACACGATTTTTACAGTCATATCGTACGCAAAGGCAGTGCGACTGAGAAAGAGCAAATGAAGATGGCCAAATGGGCATCGGTGGGCGTATCGGTGATTTCGATCATCCTGGCGTTGTTTGCGCAAAAGCTGAATGTGGCATTCTTGGTTGCCCTTGCGTTTGCGGTAGCAGCCAGCGCCAATCTGCCGGTGATCATCTTCACGATTTTCTGGAAACGGTTTAATACCACCGGAGCCGTGACAGGCATGCTGGTGGGTCTGTTCAGTGCCCTTTTCCTGGTGGCGATCAGTCCGAATGTATGGGCACCGGAAGCAGGAAAGGCGATTTTGGTGGGAGATCCGCTCATCTCCTTGACCAATCCGGGCATTATCTCGATCCCGCTTGGCTTTATCGCCGCATTTCTGGGTACCCTTATCTCGAGCAAGAGAGAGGATGCCAAATATGAAGAGATTCTCGTTCGCGCCAACACAGGCATCCAAGAGGGATAAACGTTGCAAAGCAGGAATACAAGAAGCGGCTGGAGAAAAATTCTTCAGCCGCTTTTTGTAGTTCGCTAAGAAATTAGGAATATCTTATCGGCATGAGAGCAACGAAGCTCCGCCGAAGGCTTGATCTAACCAAATTTTTCCAACCAATCTATTTGATTCTGGGGGACGCCGATGAATGTAACCACCATCATTTTCTTCCTGGCCGTTGTGATCGGCACGTTGGCCATCACGTATTCGGCAGCCAAGCGGACGCTCAATCCCCAGGAGTTTTACGCAGCGGGCCATCGGTTGAATGGGGTGCAAAATGGCCTCGCGATCGCCGGCGATTACATGAGTGCAGCGTCCTTTTTGGGTGTTACGGCGACTATTGCGATGTATGGCTATGATGGCTTTTTTTACGCGATCGGCTTTTTGGTTTCTTATCTGGTCATTTTGTACGTAGTTGCTGAGCCTCTGCATAACCTGGGGACCTACACCTTGGCGGACGCCATTGCCGTACGCTTTGAAAGCACCTTGCTCCGCGGCATGGTGGCGCTCAATACATTGACGATCACGATTTTTTATATGATTGCCCAGTTGGTCGGAGCGGGAGCGCTCATCCATTTGCTGCTCGATATCGATTACACGTATGCAGTGATGATCGTAGGCAGCTTGATGACCATTTTTGTCGTGTTTGGCGGGATGGTAGCCACGTCTTGGGTGCAGATTATCAAGGCGATTCTCCTGTTAGCCAGCACGCTGCTCGTCAGCATGATCGTGCTGTCGCGATTTGGCTGGAATGTCCTTGCCATGTTTGAACAGGCGAGTGCGCATACTCCGCTTCAGGAACGATTTTTGCAGCCGGGGAATGAGTTCGACAGTCCTCTGGATACGATATCCCTTCATTTGGCGCTCATTTTGGGGACGGCCGGCTTGCCGCATATCATCGCACGCTTTTTTACCGTCAAGAATGCGAGGTCGACGAGAAAATCGGTATTCACGGCTACCTGGATCGTTGGCATTTTCTACCTCATGACCGTTTTTCTTGGCTTTGGGGCGAGCGTCTTTGTCGGCTGGGAACAAATCATGGATGGAGAAAATGGGGGGAATCTGGCCGTCCCCATGCTGGCCAATGCGCTGGGCGGGGAATTTTTGATGGCCTATTTGTCCGCTGTGGCCTTCGCGACGATCCTGGCTGTAGTGACCGGCCTCGTCCTGTCTGCGTCTTCCGCCTTCGCCCATGATTTGTACAGCAATGTACTGCGCAAAGGCAAGACCTCGGAAAGGGAGCAGATCGTGGCGGCACAATGCTCATCCGTAGGCGTGGGGATCATCTCGATCATTCTGGCCATCGGCTTTCATAACATGAATGTGGTCGTTCTGGTAGCGCTCACGTTCGCCATGGCTGCCTCCGCTAACTTGCCCGTCATCTTGTTCACGTTGTATTGGCGGCGTTTTACAACCACAGGAGCCATTACCGGGATCATCACCGGACTGCTTTCCTCCCTGATCCTCGTCTGCCTGGGACCCTACGTGATGGATGCCCATAGTGGCTGGATCAAAGCAGAGGCGTTGTTCCCCCTTGCGAATCCGGGGATTGTTTCGATTCCGCTAGGTTTTTTGGGAGCGATCGTAGGGAGTCTGTGTTCACCCAAGCAGGCGGATGTTCGTCGGTTTGAACAAGCGCTTGTGCGGACACATACGGGCATCCGATGACCTAGCCCATTGTGGGAGTCTTGGGTGCACACTGGTCTCGGAATAATCGATCCCGATTTGACCTATCCTATGTGGAGCGGAAAGGGGGATTCAACCATGGCAAAAAGCCTGAAGAATCAAGACGCGAAAACGGCTGCTGGGCCAGACGTGTATGAACGAGCCAACACCGCGATTCACGATCTTATGGATGAATTATGCGACGCGATGCAAGTCACGAACACGGAACCATACAAACGAAAAGGCTATGAAATGGTTGGCCATTATTTTCAGCAACCGGTCAATACGGGAGAGCTGACGCTTGTATTTGCCTCTGTCCTCCAGGATGTCCTGACCAAGCTGGAAATGACCCAGCAAAGCGAAGAGATCAGTATGATCCGTGATCCGTATACGATGATGAAGCTGGAAGAATAAGCGGATGAGCGCACCCGATCCCAGGGTGTTTTCTTTTTTTGGTATGGTGGAAATAGAATAAGGAGAAGCAGGGAATATGTTGATTATTGTCGAATGATAGATAGAATGGATCAAGTAGCGGTTGAAGAGGTGCGACAAAGCACGCTGGAGGAAAAACGAGTATGCGTTACGTCAGTATTGAAGATATAGAACCAGGTGATATACTAGCTCGCAGCATTTATACCAGTGATGGACTAACCCTCTTGCAAGCTGATATGCAACTGACTGTAGGCATGATCAACAAGCTGCGGCGTTTTGGCGTGACTATGGTCAGCATCAAGGATCCACTGCTCCAGGATGTGAAAATGGAGGATGTGATCCAGGAGACGACACGCAAAGAAGCGATTGCCAATCTGTCCGCAGCGATGAATTGTGTGCAGACGGGAAAAGGAGTCGATCTGCGCGGGGTACAGAAATCCGTCAATCAAATTATTGATGAGACACTGAAAAACCGCCGTGTTTTGTTGAATATTTCGGATATCCGGACCAATGACAATCAATTGTTTATTCACTCGCTCAATGTATGCATGATGGCCACCGTCATGGGTATCGCATTGGGTTACAATACCCAGCAGTTGAAGGAATTATCAATCGGTGCCTTGCTCCATGATATCGGAAAAGTAGCGAAGGATACCGATATCGCATCCAGCAATCCAGGGCAGTCGGATCACCATGCGTGGAAGGGCTTTAATATTTTGCGCAAAAAACATGAAATGAGCATTGTCTCTGCCCATGTCGCCCTGCAGCATCATGAATGGGTGAATGGCATGGGAGAACCGCGGGGCTTAACGGGGGACGAGATCCATGATTTTGGAAAAATTGTGGCGATCGCCAATATGTACGATAACCTCATTTCTCCGTTCTCGCATGAGGAAGAAACATGCCATCCGTATGAGGCGTGTGAGAGAATTATGGCGTTGGCCGAGAAACGATTCGACCATAAAATGGTGATTCAGTTTTTACGGACGATTGCGACGTACCCGACGGGCTCCTCTTTGCGGCTGAGCACAGGCGAGGTAGGTGTCGTGATTGAGCAAAACAGGGGGCTGCCATCTCGTCCGGTCGTCCGGATCATAAAAAAAGAAAAAGGCGGCCGCGGCAGCCTGGATAGCGACCATGAAATCCATGACGTGGACTTAAGCGAGGCGCCTACCGTTTTCATCACGGGTGTGTTGAGCTAAATCGAATAGAGAGCAAGCGGGCAGCGTGTGGAAGACTATCACACCGCCCGCTTTTTTTCATGATCGAATCGTTCGCACACAGCAGGAATCAAACAGAAGGAAATGGAAGAATTATACACTGGTGATGGCGGCCTCGGGCAAACAGATTCATCATGATGAAGGGGATGTGGAGAAGTGAATAGACAGAACAATCCAAAAGTGAGAATCATCAAAGAAGAAATCTTATCGGACAACTGGTATGTGCTGAAAAAAGTGTCCTATGAATACCAAAGAAATGATGGCGTAAGGGAGACACATGCCCGTGAAGCGTACGATCGCGGCAACGGAGCCACGATCCTGCTTTATAATCGGGAAAAACAGACCGTAGTGCTGACGAAGCAATTTCGCATGCCCACATATCTGAACGGCAATGAGACCGGAATGCTGATTGAAACGTGTGCGGGCTTGCTGGACGACGAGGATCCGGAAGTGAGAATCCGCCGGGAAACCGAGGAAGAAACGGGTTATCTTGTTGATCAGGTTGTCAAAGTAGGCGAGGCCTACATGTCACCGGGTTCGGTCACGGAGATTTTGCATTTTTATATCGCGGAATACACTCCAAACATGCTGGTGGGGGAAGGCGGCGGGTTGGCCGAGGAGCAGGAATATATCGAGGTGCTGGAGCTGCCGTTTGCGGAGGCGCTCGGCATGATCCAAAGCGGTGAAATCCGTGATGCAAAAACAATCTTGCTGCTGCAGTATGCGCAAATCCATGGACTGCTGAAACCCGCTGGCAAGCCATTGCACATCATGATCGCCGGACCTCATCGTTTGGGAACGGGCGATGACCCGCAGCTTTTATTGCGACGTACAGGTGTGGACGACCTGGATTATGTCCTGGCGCTAGAAGCCGAGGAAGAAAACAGACGGTTCATCATTCCGTGGGATCGGGAAAAGCACGAGCGTTCACTCCATGAGGGGGACATTGCTCACCTGATCATAGAGGACCAACAGCAGAATCGTCCGGTTGGATTTTGCATTCTGGCGGGACTAGACAACCCCAATCAAAGCATGGAACTGATGCGAATGGTTGTTGCTGAAAAAGGGAGAGGCGTGGGGAGAGAAGCACTGCGGCTCATCAAAAAGTGGGTATTTACAGAACGTCGAGCCAATCGGTTATGGCTGGATGTAAAAGTGGATAACGTTCGAGCGAAAAGCCTCTATGCGTCCGAAGGCTTTACACTGGAAGGGACACTTCGAGGGTGTGTGAAAAACGGTGAGACCTTTGAATCGCTGCATATCATGTCCATTTTGAAATCGGAATATGGGGAGTGG
Organism: Brevibacillus migulae; assembly: GCF_004521915.1. Classification (GTDB taxonomy): domain Bacteria; phylum Bacillota; class Bacilli; order Brevibacillales; family Brevibacillaceae; genus Brevibacillus_F; species Brevibacillus_F migulae. The sequence continues at coordinate 180,356 of NZ_SDKD01000002.1, forward strand.
TCTTCATGATGATAAAAATAGATGATTTGACGGGGCCCAAGGTAGCGGCATTCATCACGGAACATCTGGAAAGCTTGGCGCTGCTATCTCCTCCTGAGAGTAGACATGCGCTCAATCTAGAGGGATTGAAAAAGCCGGAGGTTACTTTTTGGAGTGCGTGGGAACAAGATGAATTACTAGGCTGCGGGGCATTGAAAGAATTGGATCCCGGTCATGGCGAAATTAAATCAATGCGGACTGCCACCGCACATTTGCGAAAAGGTGTCTCCAGGCGGATCCTTGCACACATCATGGAAGAAGCCAAGCGGCGAGGTTACAGGCGGATTAGTTTAGAAACCGGTCCGATGGATGCTTTCGAACCGGCCAGAAGACTGTATGAAAGCTTTGGCTTTCAATATTGTGGACCATTCGCGGATTACAAAGAAGACCCGAACAGCGTATTTATGACAAAGGAATTATGAAGAAAAGAGACGGCAGCTATTCACTCGGAACTTCTGAGGGATAGCTGCCGTTTGACATTTTACTTACAGCGACAAAAACCTATAAATAGGCTTCAAACTAGGGCAAGATGACTATCTATGCCATATTTTACTACTGTACCCACACTTGAAGGAGGAGATCGATTGTATCCTTATCAACCGCCTAGACGGCCACCTGGAGGAAGACCGCCTGGCCAACAACCGCCAAGACAACCGGGCTATTATCAATGGACCGATCCGCAAGCGGAACAATTTTTGAACAGATATCAGGGAGGTTATATTCGGACCAGTATTCCTGGGTATGGACTAGTCGTAGCACAACTGCTCAGTTACGACCCGGCGACTGGATTAGTAGCATTAAATATTTTTAATGAAAGGGGATATCCAGAATATACGCAAGTTGACCGTAACGATTTGACTGGCCTAACGTTCCTCGGCTGGGAAGAACCGCCTGAAATCAGACAGCGTCGCCGACGTGGCCGAAGACAGGGCGATAGCAGCTGGAACGACTGGAATTATGGCAGCCCGGGACCAGGTGGGTACCGATAAGCGGGCAACCACAAATACGCGGGAAGGGGATGGGCTAACCATCCCATGTTTACATAGATGGAGAATCTTTGTTATTTGTATTCAACCAATCGGCATAAGGTTCATTACAGATGCGAACCGCCGCTTGCGTCCATACATTGCCCCGTGATCCAACGGCTTTCCGGAGAAGCTAGAAACGCTGCTATATCCGCAATATCTGCAGGCTCGCCCCAGCGTCCAAAGATTGAATACGCAGCGCCAAAATTCTTGGCATCCGGGTCCTCAAGCATAGCGGCATTCATATCCGTGGCGACAAATCCGGGCTGGATCGCATTGATCGTAATTCCGCGTGAGCCAAGCTGGGTGGATAGGGAGAGCGTCAGCGTGTTGATGGCGCCTTTCGTCATGCTATAGGCTGGTATGCCGGGCAGGGAAATTCGTGTCGTAGCAGAAGAGAGGTTGATAATCCGGCCTCCGTCTCGCAGGCGCGAGAGAGCTTGCTGAATGACGAAGAAGGGCGCCTTTACATTCACGCTCATAACAACATTTCTTCCGTGGTCTCTTCGATGGATGCGGGCAAGCCAATCCCTGTGAACTGAGAGAACGCACTGGGGATGCTCGTTTTGATATCTTGGTCAAGTGGAAGAACGTTTCTTTTCGAAGCGTTGGATGATGAATCACTCAGCTCCGCACCAATGGCAAACGCTGCTCCTCCTTTTTGCTCAATCTCCTTTACGACTTGCTCGGCAGCTTGCTGGTTTCTGCCATAATGAACAGCAACCAAAGCCCCTTCCGCCGCGAAGCGCAAAGCGATGCCCCGTCCAATCCCTCTGCTTGCTCCTGTAACCAATGCAATCTTTCCACTTAATCTGGTCATGTTCTTAACACTCCTCTACTGGTTTGTTTTCCATATTGCCACAGGAGGAGTTTTGAAATGTTGCTCATCGATTCGATATGCGTGTACTTGCATAAAAAATGGCATACGTACTGCACAAAAACAGGGAGAATACGATGACAAAACTGGCAGCTTCATGGTGCTGCAGGATTGAGAAAACGTCCAGGATGATCTGCAAAGGCCGATCGACCAGATCCCAGCTGTTCCAACGCAAAAAACGACCCAAATACACACCGATGCCGCACAACCACAGGACGACGAAGGAAAACACCCAGCCCCAACCGTGATTGAACCGCTCCGCCACGATATCTTGCAAAAGAAGCAGGGAAGAAAAGCCGAGAAAATAAGCCGTAACGGCACTGCTTAGAATGACGAGCAAGTCCAGATGAATCGGAGTGGACTCCTTGATTACGCTCAGATGAAGCAAATCGGTCAGCATGTAAGGCGCGTTGGGGAGAAAGAATAGCCAGATCGCGCCTGGAATCAGCAACCAAAGCCGGTGACGTTTTGAGGAGTGGACCCTCCAATGAATGAACCACGCGGCCCAAAACGGGATCCAGGCAAGAAACAAATTGGGGAAGAACAGCCAGAAGTACGTGATCGTGCCGGACATATGATACCGATAGGCCAGTAAACAGCCGCTCAGAATGGTGGCGAACAGCAGTGCGATAAACAGTTTTTTTACCATGCTTCTACTCCTCTCTATCCAGAAACTAGCATATCACAAGGGGAATTGGAAAAACTATCCTGAAAAGAGCTGCGGATAGGAGAGGGTGCTGATGAAGATCGGTTGCCATGTAAGCATACGTTCCGGTTTTGCCGGAGCGGCTAGAGCAGCATGGGAGATGGGAGCAAGCTCGTTTCAATATTTCCCCAAAAATCCCCGGAGCCTGGCTGTAAAAGCATTTGATCACAGGGATGCAGCAGCCTGCAAACAATTTTGCGAAAAAAACGGTATCGTATCGATCGCGCATACCCCGTACCCGACCAATCTGTCCGTAGATGATCCGGACCTGTATCAGGCAACGGTTCGCTCTGTGATCAATGATTTGGAAATCGCGAATGCCTGCGGTTCCATCGGACTGGTCGTCCATTTCGGGCAATACAAGGGGAAGGTGGAGGATCCGTTATTTGGCTATAAGCAGATGATCCGGATGGTGAATGATATTTTGGGGCAATGGACGGGGGCTGCGCTGCTGTTGATCGAAAACAATGCGGGGCAGGGCAATTCGATGGGAATGACCATCGAGGAGCTGGTGCAAATCCGACAATTGCTCGCACAGCCTGAAAGGGTCGGTTATTGTTTGGACACTTGTCATGCCTTTGCCAGCGGGATGTGGAACGGTACCGATTGGCAGCCTGTGGCCAGGAAAGCAAGGGAGCTTGGATTTTTGAAGCATGTGAAAGCAATTCATCTGAATGACTCGATGCATCCCACAGGTTCACGGCGTGACCGTCATGCCAACATTGGCAAGGGGCATATTCCGGAAGCGGCCTTTCAGGAAGTCTTCGAGACTCCCGAATTCCGGGAGCTCCCATGCGTATTGGAAACACCGCATCCGGCAGGGGAATCTCATCAAAAGGAAATTGCATGGGTAAAGGAGCGATTTATCGCAAATACAAAAGCGTCCCTATGATTCCCAGGGACGCCGTGTGCCGAACATTTCGGCAAGCTGCCTGCTGTGTGATCGCCTTTTTTTCCGTGATTCCGCTCGCTCGGGTGCACTCTGGTGCAGAAACTTTTCTTCTTCCGTTTCCGGTATGATTTTCGGTACGGGGATCGGCTTCCCCTCTGGACCGAGTGCGACAAACGTCAGAAATGACGTGGCGCAAACCTTGCGTTCACCAGTATGCAGATCCTCCGCAAGCACTTTGACGAAGATCTCCATGGAGGTCTGATGCGTCCACGTCACAAAAGCTTCCAGCGACACTTCATCACCGACACGGATGGGGTGCAGGAAATCGACGGAATCGGTTGAGGCGGTCACGACGGGAAATTTGGCATGCTTGGTGGCGGACAGCGAGGCCACATCGTCAATATGCGACATCAAGAGTCCGCCAAATAATGTGTTATGGATATTCGCGTCCGGGGGGAGTACGTGGCTGGCTTTGTATGTACGTGATTCGCGAACGTATCTCACTACGTCATTCACGAGAAAGACTCCTTTCTAATGCAGCGGGATTCAGAAAAAAGGGATCTAGATGATTATTTCACCAAGCCGCGGCAGGTATTCGCTGCCGACTTACGGTGGCAAGAACAGGGGAAACATGGTAGAGTGGATAGCGTAAATCATCGAGGAAAATGAGGGGAAGACATGAAGCGTACAATCAAAGTGACGATCGAGGATTTTTCCAAGATTGCCGAAAACCTGAACGAGCCTGGAGAGCTGGCTCTCTATGAAAATGCGAACGGCAACGTGTTTGAAGCGGATATCGAGCATGATGGGTATGCAGTGGTTGACCTGCCCAATGATGAATACATCGAGCTTGCGCCGGCTGAATATCAAGTGATGATGCTGGAATGGCAAAAAGCAGGGGAGCTTGCGGGACAAACCCTGGAAACCAAGTCGGATCCTGACAATGATAAAGCCTTGCTGTATCGTACCGTCGACGGATCGGGCAATGAAGTGACAGCGCCGCAGTCGCTGCCAAAGGAATTGGTGAAGCAGTTGGCCGATGCGTGGTTCGCCAAAAGAAAAAGCGGAGTGTCTGAGTAACCAGACATCCGCTTTTTTACGTTTTGATTTTAGTTTCTTTGCTCTTACATTTCCTCTGGAGCCTTCAGACCGAGCAGACGCAAGCCTTCTTTCAGCACCACGACGACCGCCGCCACCAGATGCAGGCGCGCTTGCTTCAGTTCCGGCTCTTCTGCGAGAATGCGCACGTTGGCATAGAACTTATTGAACGACTGCGCCAAATCGATCACGTATTTTCCGATCTGGGAAGGATCAAATTCTTCGCGTGCGCGGTCGATTACTTCAGGGAAGTGATTGAGCAAGGTAATGACGGCCCATGCTTCCTTGCTGTCCAACGCGCCTTCCGCCCATGCTACATTACCGCCTGCGTATTCGCCTTTTCGCAGCAGCGAGCAAGCGCGAGCATGGGTATACTGCACGTATGGCCCGGTTTCCCCTTCAAAGGTCAGCATTTCTTCCCAGGAGAAGTTGATATCATTGAGACGGTAGTTTTTCAAGTCGTGGAAGATGACCGCGCCGACGCCGACCTGACGTGCTACCTCTTCCTTATTCTCGAGGGTAGGATTTTTCTCCTCGATCACTTTTTGCACATCCGCAATCGCTTGCGACAGCACTTCCTCCAGCAGGACGACTTTCCCTTTCCGGGTGGACATTTTCTTGCCGTCCTTCAGCATCATGCCAAATGGGATGTGATACATCTCCTTCGACCATTCGTAGCCCATTTTTTCCAGCACTTTGTAAAGCTGCTGGAAGTGGAGGCGCTGCTCGTTGCCCACGACGTAGATCGCTTTGGCAAATTCGTAGTTCTCGTAGCGGTAGAGGGCTGCAGCCAAATCACGGGTAGCGTACAGCGTTGCGCCATCGGACTTTTTAATCAGGCACGGCGGCATGTCATATTCCTCGAGGGAAACCACTTGGGCGCCTTCCGATTCCGTGAGCAAGCCTTTCTCTTCCAAAAGAGCGACTACGCGATCCATCTTGTCATTATAAAAAGCTTCCCCATTGAAGGAATCAAAGGACACGTTCATCAGCTCATAAATCTTCATGAACTCTTTCAAGGATTCATCACGGAACCATTGCCAGAGATGTTTGGCTTCCTCATCGCCATCCTCCAGCTTTTTGAACCATTCACGCCCTTGATCTTCCAGGGAAGGATCTTTTTCCGCTTCTTCATGGAAACGAATATAGAGAGCCAGCAGTTCTTTAATGGGTTCTGCTTTGACTTTTGCTTCGTCTCCCCAGAGCTTGTACGCGACGATCAGCTTCCCGAATTGCGTGCCCCAGTCACCAAGGTGGTTGATGCGTACCGGCTGATAGCCATGCTTTTCCATGATGTTGGCGATCGCGTTTCCGATAACGGTTGAGCGCAGATGCCCCATGGAGAAAGGCTTGGCGATATTGGGAGAAGAGAGGTCGATCGGTACCTTGCGACCTTCGCCTACGTTGCGGCTGCCGTATGTATTGCCTTGGGTGAGGATCGTCTCTACGACCTGTTGCGCGACAATGGCCTGATCCAAAAAGGCGTTGACATACGGGCCCATCGCTTTTACCTCGCGCAATGGCGCTCCCTGGATTTGTTCCGCCAGCTCCTGGGCAATTTGCGGAGGTGCTTTCCGCAGTGCTTTTGCTAATTGGAAGCAAGGAAAGGCAATATCCCCCATTGCCGGATTTGGTGGAGTCTCCAGCATGCTTTCTACTTTTTCCTGGTTGAATCCTTCGACACCCAGCGTATCGAGGACAGCCGTGATTTTCTCGGCTACTTGCTGCTTGTAACTCATTGGTTTGGTCATCCTTTCTGGTTAAAAAAACTCGGCAACGACAAGTCTTTGGCGGAGCCTAAGTTGCAAAATAAAAACCCCTCATCTCTCCGATAGGGAAGAGACGAGAGGTATTGGTTACTCCCGCGGTGCCACTCTTCTTGCCCCGTGATTCCATGACACGGTGCCGCTTTTGCGAGCTGTAACGGGCTTACCCGGCTTGCCATACACAATCCTTTTGAAAAAGGAGCTTCCGGCTGCATCTACAAGGTGCGTTTCTCCTTGCTGATCTGCTCCGGGCTTCCACCATCCCCGGCTCGCTTTGGCTTCAACAGAAGGGTACTTTCCTTATCGGCGATTTGGCATTTATTATACCGGAGCGTGCAGGGGCTATGCAACTACTGATCCTTTTCTTTTTTCATCATTTGGTCGATTTCGCCAAGCAATTTCCGCGTCAGCTCTTCGGGATCATCGGCTTCGTTCCAGGCTTGCTTGAACGACTGGAGCTTGGACAGGATCTCTTGCTCTGTTTTGGCGTCATCTTCCAGCTGATGATTTTCCCGAGGATCAAACCACATCATTCGGTCATCCGAACCACTGCGGTAATAGGGATTCAGCCAGTGATCGGGAAATGTGTACGGCTGCTCGCCGAAGATGATTCCCAGCACATCATCTGAGGAAAGGGGGAGAAAGTGTTCGTACGCATACTTCCTGCCGCCTTCCGACAGATTGATATGAGTGAAGGAATAGTGCAGGTAATGCTGGCCGGACTCTTTTTCCTTCACGACAGCATAAGTCTCAAAATCGGTGGAAGCAATATGTTTAACGGTTTCGAGTCGTTCTAGAAATTCGCTTTTCTTCAGGGAAGAGGGAATAGGCTCCATGTAGGTCGCTCCTTCGCAGTGTATCTTCAACAATCTAACCATAACAAAAGGGAACTCTTTTTGGCAACGCGCGAAGGCTCGCGTGTATGCTGCAAAGAGTTCCCTTTTCCGGGGCGGCGAATGTTGAAAATGGGTTACTTGCGAACGCTGGTGACTTTCTTGATGGCTTGGTAATGCAGATAGTCGGCGGCAGGGATGTGTTTGTCCAGAACGGGTCTGAATGATGGCCGGGAATCCGGATACAGCTGATTCATTTCCAGGAAAAATGTGATTTCCTGTGGAGTTCCCTCAATCACCATACCGTTAATGGTCACTTTCATTGTGATACCCTCCCTGCAATGCCACCAAGACATGTCCTGCTTACAAATCCAAGTATAGCGAATAGCTGCTGTGGATATTGTCGGAATCTATCGAGGGATTCGCACTTTTTCTCGTCAGTTTTCGCGCAGAAAAAAAGGAGCCTTTGGAATCGGCTCCCGTTCATGACTAGCAGTCTTCAGCAGCGCCTACGATAACCAGCAAAATAAACAGAACCAGAACGAGCGCAAAGTTATCGTTGAAAAAGTTTCCGGAATAAGAAGTACTCATATTGGTTCGCCTCCTTTCAGCTATGCTACAGTCTATACACTTCTGTACAGATTGTTGTGGGCGAATGACCTATGCGTGTAAAAATAGGCGAAGGAGGCGTCTTACGTAAGCTGGGTAGTTTTTCTTGACGAGGGGGATAACGGGTGTTAAGATAACTTTCAAACCACAAACTACATATGTAAGCTTTTCTCTTATCCAGAGAGGCAGAGGGACTGGCCCTATGAAGCCTCGGCAACCGGTGATCAGGTGCCAATTCCAGCAAAGCGATCTGCTTTGAAAGATAAGAGGATGTGCGGACTTTACGCGTAATCCTCTTCGTTTTTTGTCGAAGAGGATTTTTTACGTTAGCAGGTCTGAACGGATCCTAAAGGAATGGAACAAACATGTGTAAATGCTAAGGAATCCGATCACATACGGGTGTCAGAATGTTGCGAAAGAAGGGGTTGGGGAAATGGGCAGAAGCTTCCTGGAACAATTGGAACGAAAAATTTTGATTATTGATGGCGCGATGGGGACGATGCTGCAGCAAGCAGAATTGACCGCAGCTGATTTTGGCGGAGAGGAATATGAGGGCTGTAACGAACTGTTGAGTGTAACCCGTCCTGATGTCATCCTCCAGATTCATCAAAAGTATCTGGAAGCCGGTGCAGATATTATTGAGACGAATACATTTGGCGCCACCTCCGTGGTACTCGCTGAATATGACGTGGCAGAACGTGACATCGAGCTCAATATCGCTTCCGCTAAAATTGCCAGAGAGGCAGCGGATGCCTTTTCCACAGAGGAGTGGCCTCGATTCGTAGCCGGTTCGATGGGACCTACCACCAAAACGTTGTCACTCACTGGTGGGGCGACCTTTGAGCAGCTGGTCGAGGCTTACTATCGGCAAGCCAAGGGACTGCTTTTGGGCGGCGCGGATGTGCTGCTGCTGGAAACCTCTCAAGATACGTTGAATGTAAAGGCAGGGGGCATCGGGATACGCCAAGCGTTTACGGAGTTGGGGAAAGAAGTCCCGGTGATGATTTCCGGAACGATCGAGCCGATGGGAACCACGCTGGCAGGTCAGAATATTGAAGCATTTTACATTTCGATCGAGCATTTGAAGCCGATCAGCGTCGGACTGAACTGTGCGACTGGACCTGAATTCATGCGTGACCATCTGCGCACGCTATCGGATCTGGCTCATTGTGGGGTCAGCTGCTACCCCAACGCAGGGCTGCCTGATGAGAACGGGCATTATCACGAATCTCCGCAGGGACTGGCAACCAAAATGGCCGGCTTTGCCGAAAAGGGCTGGCTGAACATCGCGGGTGGCTGTTGCGGCACGACACCCGAGCATATTCGGGCCATGGCAGAGACTTTGAAACATTACAAGCCGCGCCAAGCCTCGAGCAAACCATTCAGTGCCGTATCCGGTATCGAAGCTGTGTACGTGGAAGAGGACAATCGCCCGTTGCTGGTGGGGGAACGCACGAATGTCATCGGATCGAAGAAGTTTCGAGATCTGATCGCGGCCGGACACTATGAAGAAGCTTCGGATATCGCGCGGGCACAAGTGCGCGGCGGAGCCCAGGTCATCGACGTCTGTCTCGCGGATCCTGACCGTGATGAGTATGCCGATATGGACCGCTTTCTGCAATTCGTCAGCAAAAAGGTCAAAGCGCCGCTCATGATCGATTCGACTGATGCGCGCGTCATCGAGCTCGGGCTTACTTACTCGCAAGGAAAGGCGATTATCAACTCGATCAATCTGGAGGACGGACTGGAACGTTTTGCCGAAGTCGTCCCCTTGATTCATAAATACGGTGCTGCAGTGGTCGTCGGGACGATCGACGAAGAGGGCATGGCAATCACGCGGGAACGAAAGCTCGCTGTGGCGAGACGCAGCTACGATATTTTGGTCAACGAATACAACGTGAACCCGCAGGACATTATTTTCGACCCGCTCGTGTTCCCGGTCGGTACCGGTGATGAGCAATACATCGGATCCGCGCTGGAGACAGTCGAAGGCATCAGGCTGATCAAGGAAGCTTTTCCGGAATGCAAAACGATCCTCGGTGTGAGCAACGTATCCTTTGGCTTGCCGGGGGCCGGCCGGGAGGTATTGAATGCCGTCTTCCTCTACCACACGACGAAAGCCGGGCTGGATTATGCCATCGTCAACTCGGAGAAGCTCGAGCGCTATGCCTCGATCCCGGAGGAAGAACGGAAGCTGTCCGAAGCCTTGCTTTTTGATACGAATGATCAGACACTCGCCGAATTCACCGCGTTTTATCGTGAAAAGAAAAAAGAAGCGAAGGTGGCCATGTCCACCCTCACGCTGGAGGAACGCTTGGCCCGCTATGTGATCGAAGGCTCCAAGGATGGCTTGATTCCGGATCTGCAGGCTGCCCTGGAAAAGTACGCACCGCTGGAGATCATCAACGGTCCGCTGATGGCAGGGATGGAAGAGGTCGGCCGTCTCTTCAACGGAAACCAGCTGATCGTAGCGGAGGTCTTGCAAAGCGCAGAAGTCATGAAAGCCTCGGTCTCTTTTCTGGAAGGTTTTATGGAAAAGTCGGAGACCAGTGCGAAAGGAAAAATTCTGCTGGCGACCGTCAAAGGGGACGTGCACGACATCGGCAAAAACCTGGTGGAAATCATCCTGGCCAATAATGGCTATGAGGTCGTCAATCTTGGAATCAAGGTACCGCCTGAACAATTGATTGCGGCATGCCGGGAAGAAAAGCCGGACTTTATCGGACTATCCGGCTTGCTGGTGAAATCGGCCCAGCAGATGGTCATCACAGCGCAGGACTTGAAGGCAGCAGGAATCGATGTGCCCATGATGGTAGGGGGTGCGGCGCTGACCCGCAAGTTTACTTCTAATCGGATCGCACCAGAGTATAAAGGGATCGTGCTCTATGCCAAGGATGCCATGGATGGCCTGGACCTTGCCAACAAGCTGATGGACCCGGAGCAGCGCAAGACGCTGCAGGAGGAGCAGGAGCGGCAGCTGGCTGCGCTGCAGGCAGAAAAGAGTGAGCAGGGGCAAAGTGTCGATACCAAAAAGGCTGCGCCCAAGCGCTCGGCGGTGAGCCGTACCGCTCCCGTCATGCTCCCGCCGGATACCGAGCGCCATGTGCTTCGCAACTACCCGCTTGGCCATTTGCACCCGTATCTCAATCTGCGGATGCTGTTAGGCAAGCATCTCGGGGTCAGGGGCAATGTCGATCGGTTGCTGGAAGAGGGGGATCCAAAAGTAACGGAATTGTACGGCGTGGTGGAGGATTTGCTGCGCGAGGCGCGGGAGCAGGATCTGATCAAGGCGCATGGCATGTACCAGTTCTTCCCGGCGCAAGCTGACGGTGACGATATTCTCATCTATGACCCGCGCGACCATTCACGCGTATTGGAACGATTCAGCTTCCCCCGGCAGCCAGAGGAGCCCTACCTCTGCCTCGCCGATTTCCTCCGTCCGGTGGAAAGCAAGGAAATGGACTATGTTGGCTTCCTTTCGGTAACAGCGGGGCATGGCATCCGCGAACAGGCGACCCGGTTAAAGGAGCAGGGGGACTACTTGCGCTCCCATGTGCTGCAGGCGGTGGCGCTGGAGCTTGCGGAAGCTTTTGCGGAACGGATCCACCATGTGATGCGGGATGTCTGGGGCTTTCCGGATCCTGCCGAGATGACCATGCTGGAACGCTTCGGTGCTCGCTACCGCGGGATTCGCGTTTCTTTCGGCTATCCGGCATGCCCGAATCTGGAGGATCAGGAAAAGCTGTTCCGTTTGCTGAAGCCTGAAGATATCGGCGTGCAGCTGACAGAAGGATTCATGATGGATCCGGAAGCGTCTGTCACCGCGATGGTATTTGCTCATCCGGAGGCACGTTATTTTAACGCGACGCCGGCTGTAATCGAATCATAAGCAGCGTGTTTTTTAGCGGAGAGGAGGGAGTATCGTGTCAGAGAAGAGAGATCTTAGACAGCATTTGGAGAACCATATTTTGGTCGGAGACGGGGCGATGGCGACCCAATTGTATCAAATGGGCGTTCCCGTGGGGGTGAGCTTCGAGGAGCTCTGCCTGTCCAATCCCCAAGTCATCTACCATGTGCACCAGGCTTATTTTCATGCGGGTGCAAGATTGTTGGAAACAAACACGTTTGCCGCCAACCGTGACAGCCTGTCCAAATATGGGCTGGAAAACAAAGTGACGCGGATTAATCGGGCTGCGGTAACCATTGCGAAAGAGGCCGCGCAGGATGAAGCGTTTGTCGTGGGCAGTATTGGCTCCATTATTGCCGGACGTGTACGGAACCAGCCACTGGATGAGTATCGGGATCAATTTGAAGAGCAGGCCACGGCTTTGCTGCATGCTGGCGTGGACGGGATTTTGCTGGAGACATTTCTCGATATGGAGGAGCTGCAGCTGGCCGTAGAGGTCACGCGCACATTGACCGATTTGCCCATTGTGGCCCAGCTCGCCACTCTGGAAGTAGGGCGTACCCGGGACGGCTATACGTTGAGCGATGCGTTTCGGCAGATCAAGCAGGCCGGAGCCGATGTGGTTGGGATCAATTGCCGGCTTGGTCCAGCCGAAGTGATCCGCTCTTTTGAACAAACGATCACGCCTGAGGATGTGCTGCTGTCGGCCTTTCCGAATGCGGGGCGGTTAGGTCTGTCCGATGGGGAGTACGCATACAAATCATCACCGGAGTATTTCGCGGAAGGAGCACTGCGTCTGCGTGAGCAGGGAGTGCGGCTGATCGGCGGTTGTTGCGGCACGACACCCGCGCACATCAGGGCGATGGTCGGTGCATTGGAAGACCTGGAACCGGTTGAACGGACCAATCCGCTGACGGATATGCAGGAACGCAGCGTAGTGTCAATCCAGAGCGTAAGACAGCGACAGCGTCCGACGATCGTAGAGCAGGTGAAAGACAAACACACGATCATCGTCGAATTTGATCCGCCGAAAGATTTGGAAGTCGATGAATTTTTACAGGGCTGTTGTGCCCTTCATCAGGCGGGCGCGGATGCGGTGACACTGGCGGATAATTCCTTGGCCAACGTGCGGATGAGCAATATGGCTCTGGGCGCGATCATGAAAAGCCAATATGGCATCGATCCGCTCGTCCACATCGCATGCCGGGACCGCAATCTGATCGGACAGCAGTCGCACTTGATGGGCTTGCATGCTTTGGGAATCGATCAAGTGCTGGTCGTGACCGGGGATCCATCCCGCTTTGGCGATTTGCCCGGCGCAAGCTCTGTCTTTGATGTCACCTCCTTCGATCTGATTCGCATGATCAAGCAATTGAACGAAGGGATATCCTTCTCTGGCCGTCCGCTGAAGCAAAAAGCGCAGTTCACGGTCGGAGCCGCGTTCAATCCGCATGTGCGCAAGATGGAAGCGGCCATTGATCGGCTGAAGCGAAAGGTCGAAGCTGGCGCCGATTATGTGATGACCCAGCCTGTCTATGATACGGAAACCATCGAGCTGATCGATCACGCGACAAAAGACATCGGGATTCCCGTATTTATCGGGATCATGCCTTTGACCAGCTGGCGCAATGCGGAATTCCTGCATAATGAGGTGCCTGGCATCAAGCTGTCGCCGCAAGCGCTGGCCAGGATGAAGCATCTGCAGGGTGAGGCGGGCAGACAGGAAGGCATTGCGATGGCAAAGGAATTACTGGATGTGGCGGTCCGTCATTTCAATGGAATCTATTTGATTACCCCATTCAACTATTATCAGATGAGCGTGGAATTGACCGAATACGTCCATCAAATCACTGCTTCGGAAAGAAGAGCCGATTACCCCCATCGCTTTGTAGGATTGCACTGATGAAGCAACCCCCTTAAACGGAAAAGGCAAAAGTTCGCGATCGTTAACGGATGACGCGAGCTTTTGCCTGTTTGCGCATATAGTCCGTTTTGCTTCGTTCGCTTTTCAGGAAGAGGGAAACCCGTTGATAACTCATGGTTGTATACTGTTTGCGTCTGAGAAACCATTCAAAAATATGGGGGAAAGCCAAGTCCTGGTAGAGCAGGGCTTTTTCTCGTTTTTTCATCGGATTTTTCTTGAAGTAAGCACGGAAAAGCATTTCACATTTTTCCCGATTCCATCCGTTATACCTGCGCATGTACGTATACAACAGCCGCGAAAGATCCTTGGAGGGGTAGTCGTAACGCACATCCTCCCAGTCAATGACATAGAGGCGATTCTCACTTTTGATGACGTTGCCCATATGAAAGTCTCCGTGACACAGGGGATGCAGATGCTCGGGACGCTCCTTCCACTCTTGAAAAAAAGAGGATTCCCCCAGAAGCTGATGCATTTCCTGACCCACATGTAAAAAATAGGGGAGGTGCTGCCGCAGCAGCTTAATCTTCGGTTTCGCTGAATCAGCAAATTGTTCATACCAACGCTGCAGGGATCTCAGGTCAGTCTCGTATTCATGTTCCCAGCGCAGCGCCCCGTTATAGCGTTCCCCCGATGAGGAGAGCAAGCCGACCGAAGAGGCATGGAGCTGGCCCAGCAGCTCGCCGATTCTGCGCATCTGATTGGGGGACTTAAGCGAGTAGGGGTTGCCTCGCACGTCCTTCTGCAAATAAAACAGGTTGCCGCTGCATTCGATAAAAGGGGCGTTCTTGAGCGTCTGTACAAGGGGGGGAATGAAAATTCCACAGTCCCGTAAATGCGCTTCTGCACTCAGAATAAAATGCTGACGGTCTTCCTGTATGTACATCGTCTTGGCAAAAAAGGAGCCGCGATCGGTTTTCAGATGGATCACCATGGTTTTTGGGGTATCGCGGATGACTTCATAGGATTGGATTTTCAGTCCGTATTCCAGATGTATCTGGCGCAGCAGAGGTTCAAGCATGGTGCACCTCCCAGAAGATGCTTCCTATCATCTTACTAAGGGTGGACCCGTCTTGATACAAAAAAACAGGCTGTTTCCAATGTTTTCAACCATGGAAACAGCCTGTGCGATCCTGAAATTAACGTGTTACTTTTACTTTGATGGAGTCGGTTTTTCCGCCGTAGGAAGCTTTAATGGTGGCGGAACCTCTTTTGAGTCCCTTGATTTTTCCATTCGCATAGATTGCGACAGAAGGTTTGGACGATGTCCATGTCGCGAGCTCGGTAACATCTTCCTTGTCTCCATTGGAGTAGGTAGCTACCAGACTGACATCATCGGAATCGCCATCTTCAATCTCCATATCAGATGGTTCCAATGTCAATTTTTTAATCTTCAATTCACCGTATTCGTCATCATAATCGTCATCGAAGGAGAGACGTACGGCTGTGCCATCAGTTTTTTCAATGATCATCTCTTCTTCGTTCACATCATAAGCGAGGATGTCCACTGTGGATGGAGGCAGATCCGCTACATCCTTTTCGTCGCTGTCATCGTCTTCTGCATCTTTTTTGTACAAAGTGCCATCCTCGACGTAGTAGACATCATCTTTGTAGAAACCGACTACGTCCGCGCCTTCTTCAAGCTCTTGCACATCTTTGCCGGAAGTGGTCATGATTTGTGGAGTGGAATCACCTTCTTCGAAAAAGGCAATCCAATCATCGTACACTTTGAAACCATGCTCGCCGCTTGCGATCGGCAGGTCTTTCTTCACAGCTTTTTTGCTCTTGCCATCGGTTTTGGCTTTGTACAGATCGCTGTCTTTGTCTTCATTGACAAAGTAGATGTAGTTGCCATCGACTTGGATCTGGTAGCTGGTTTCCGCCAAGATCTCTTTTTTCGATCCGCCGGTCTTGTTCACGCGGTAGATTTTGTCCGGGTTTCTTGTGATGGTGCCATCCGCGTTTTTCTTGCCGAGGTAGCTGTAGTAGATATTACCCTTGGAATAGCCAAAAGAGGAGACAACGTCCTGGGTTACCTGGGTTTTGCCCGTGCCGTTTGTCTTGATTTTATAGACATAACCAGCTTGTGGTTGGCCGGAAACAGTCGGAACATCCGTAATGTTCATGTAATAAATCCAATCTTCATCCACGTAGATGTCACCGTAGATTTTATCATCGGTTAATCTCGTTTCTTTCACTTTTCCGCCGATTTTGTTTTTGTAAATTCCGCTGCCATCTTTTGTGTAATACACGTAATTGTCATCGATGACGGAAGTCGGAGCCGCAAACGCAGGTTGGCTGATTGCCACGCCACCAACCATCAGCGAGAGGGCCAGACAAGTCACACGAAATGACTGATAGAAAGGTTTCATCATTTTTCCTCCCACGATTGATATTTACTTCTTTGTAGCCTCACCTTTAATAGTAGCACACTTTGCCAGTAGATGTGCAATATTCGGCCTTTTTTCCTAATTTTACAGGCTTCTGTGCGATCTGAACATTCGCCAAAAAATGGGAATGGCCCGGCAGGATCTGCCAGGCCATTCGGAAGCTATATGGGTCTACAGTTGATAAATCGCCTTATATTTGTTCTCCAAATACGCTACCAGATAGTTGGCATTGGTGAGTTCACCTGTAATATCCTGAAGCAGCTCGTTTGGCGTTTTCAGTTTTCCATGCTGATGGATCTTGGCGGAAAGCCACTGGCGGATCGGAGCGAAATCACCGTTTGCGATCAGTTCGTCATAGCCGCTGATTTCTTTCTGCATGGTATGGGCGAATTGGGCCGCATATACGTTGCCGAGCGAGTAGGTAGGGAAGTATCCAAAGCTGCCGCCGGACCAGTGAACATCCTGCAGGACACCCTCCGCATCATTGGCAGGCACGATGCCTAGATAATCCTTCATTTTTTGATTCCAGATTTCCGGCAAATCGGCAACTTTCAATGTTTGATCGATCAAGCCTTTCTCGATCTCATAGCGGATCATGATGTGCAGATTATACGTCAATTCATCTGCTTCTACGCGGATGAAGGAAGGCGTCACCTTATTGATCGCACGGTAAAACTGGTCCACGGATACACCCGCAAACTGGGACGGGAACTGTTTGGTCAGATCGCCGTAGAAATGGTTCCAGAATGGCAGGCTGCGTCCGACCATGTTTTCCCAGTAGCGGGATTGAGACTCATGGATCCCCATGGAGGTGCCGTCGCAAAGCGGCGTGCCCAGCAGATCCGGGTTGATGTTCTGTTCATAGATCGCGTGACCAGCTTCGTGAATGCATCCGAAAAGCGCTGTACGGAAGTCGTTCGGGTGGAAGCGGGTGGTGATGCGCACGTCACCTGGAGCGAAGGATGTGCAGAACGGATGCACGCTGCGGTCCAGACGGCCAGCCTGGAAGTCGTAGCCGATCTTCTCCAAGATAAAGCGGCTGAATGCCTCCTGCTCCGCTTCGGAAAAATGCTTCGTCAAAAAGCTGACATCCGGCTTGTTCGGCGAATCCGCAATAGCGGACACAAGGGCCACGATTTTCTCACGCAAGGTGGCAAACATCTGATCCAGCTGGGCGACGGTCATGCCTGGCTCATACATATCGAGGAGGGTGTCGTACTTCGTTCCTGTCGCGCCCCAGTAGTCGAGAAACTCGAGTTGGAAGGCAACGATTTTTTCCAGGTACGGGCGGAACATGGCAAAATCGCTTTTTTCACGTGCCTCTTCCCACATGGTTTCCGCTTGCGAAGTCAGGATGACAAATTCCTTGAAACGGTCAGGCGGGATTTTTTTGCTGCGATCAAAATCCTTTTTGACTTCATCCACGATTTTTCGTGTCACCGGATCGAGCTCGGAATATGTAGCTGGTTCACTCAAAGACTGCAGATATTCTTCGAGCTCAGGGGAGGTAGACAGCTTGAAATGTTCCCCAGACAGTACACCGATGATTTCAGAGCGCGCATCCATTCCTTTGCGGGGTGCTTTGACGCGCATATCCCAGTGCAAGACCGAGAGCGCTTGGTTATAGCTAACCATTTTCTTCACATATTCACGAAACGTCGTAACGCGCTGTTCCAGAGCAGTAGTCGACATGAAAAACCTCCTTGCAAGCAATTGATCAAAATTTTTTTACAATTAACAGTTTGATTCGATTATAACGAAGTGCCACAGAAATTTCCAGTTTGCTCTTTTTTGTCTTTCCACTTTCGCCTGCACGCATTTCTCTGTATAATCGTACTGAATAATGAGCTGTCAATACCTTAGATAGTTATCGGAGGCTACGAAATGAGTCAACATAACCCAGCCTGGGAACAAGAAATTGCGAAACGTCGCACCTTCGCAATCATTTCCCACCCGGATGCGGGAAAGACCACGATGACGGAGAAGCTGCTCTATTACGGTGGGGCTATCCGTGAAGCGGGTGTGGTCAAAGCGCGGAAAAATTCCAAGTTTGCTACTTCCGACTGGATGGAAATCGAGAAAAAGCGCGGAATCTCGGTCACGTCCAGTGCCATGGATTTTGAATATCGCGGTCATCATATCAATATTTTGGATACCCCTGGTCACCAGGACTTCAGTGAGGACACGTACCGGACTCTGACAGCAGCAGACTCCGCCGTCATGATCATCGACGTGGCCAAAGGGGTCGAGGCCCAGACGATCAAGCTGTTCAAGGTATGCCGGATGAGAGGCATCCCGATCTTCACCTTTGTCAACAAGCTGGATCGACACGGGAAGGAAACCTTCGATCTGCTGGAGGAAATCGAGCGCGTTCTCGGGATCCGCTCCTATCCGATGAACTGGCCGATCGGGATGGGAAATCGCTTCTGCGGCGTGTATGATCGTGTCAAAAAGCGGGTTGAGCTCTACGAGAGCGGCAGCAACCACGAAGAAATCAGCTTTTTTGACGTGAGCGGTCCGGATGATCCGTTGATCGGGGAACGCGTCGGAGAAGAGCTGTGGCAGCAGCTGCAAGATGAGGTATCGCTGTTGGATGTCGCTGGGGATGCCTATGACCCTGAGCTGATCGAAAAGGGCGAGCTGTCTCCAGTATTTTTCGGCAGTGCGATCAACAACTTCGGTGTGCAGACGTTCCTGGACAACTTCCTGACCATGGCGCCGCCGCCATCAGCGAAGAAAAGCACAAAAGGCTTGATCGATCCTTATACAAAACCGTTTTCCGGCTTTATTTTCAAGATCCAAGCGAATATGAATCCGGCTCACCGCGACCGTGTCGCCTTCCTGCGCATCTGCTCGGGACGGTTTGAACGGGGCATGTCCGTCAAGCATGTACGCCTGGGCAAGGACATCAAGCTGGCCCAGCCGCTGCAATTCATGGCGCAGGATCGGGAAATCGTCGAGGAATCCTATGCAGGCGATGTGATCGGTTTGTTCGACCCGGGCATTTTCCAGATCGGGGATACGCTGACGGTGGGAGAGCAATTCGAATATGAAGAAATGCCGCACTTCTCGCCGGAGTTTTTCTCCAAGGTGACTGTGAAAGACGCCATGAAGCACAAGCAATTCCAAAAAGGGATCATGCAATTGACGGAAGAGGGTACCGTACAGCTTTTCCGCACGTCCCCGATGGATGAGCTGATCCTCGGCGTGGTCGGGGTGCTTCAGTTCGAGGTGTTGGAATACCGACTCAAAGCGGAGTACGGCGTCGACATCCTGCTGCAGCGCATGCCTTACCAAATCGCCAGATGGATCGATGGCGACAAAGCTACGATTGACAGCCTGATGCAGCGCAGTCAAACCGTGCGGGACCGTTACGATCGTCCGGTGATGCTGTTTGAAAGTGAGTACCAGCTGCGTGTTGCGCAGGATAAATACAGCTCGATCAAATTCCATGAAAGCTCCTTGGGGCTGCGTAAGCTCGAGTCGTAAGGATGGCTGGCATGACCAGATTGGCAAATTACCCAGACCGTTTTTTGGCTCTGGGTATTTTTATGGCTTCTTGTGACGTTTCCCACACAAGTTGGAAACCATTCCGGGTACACTAAGGAAGGAACTTGAAAAAAGGAGGTCTTCCGCAATGTCATCCGCATTAATGGACACGGTGAATAAGCAAATAGCCAACTGGACGGTCTTGTACGTCAAACTGCACAACTTTCATTGGTATGTGAAAGGACCGCAATTTTTTACGCTGCACGCCAAATTTGAAGAGCTGTACACGGAAGCATCCTTACATATTGATGAACTGGCAGAGCGTTTATTGGCGTTGGGTGGACAACCCGTAGCCACCATGCGCGGCTGTTTGGAGCAAGCCTCTGTAAAAGAAGCGCAGGGCAACGAATCTGCAGAACAAATGGTGGAAATCACCGTGCATGACTTTGGCATCATGATTCAGGAATTGAAGGATGGGATGAAGCTGGCCGAGGAAGTCGATGATGAGACGACTGGCGATATGCTGCTCGCGATTCATTCCAGTCTGGAGAAGCATGTGTGGATGCTGCAGTCCTTTTTGGGGAAATGAAGAGGAAGTCATCACAAGTAGTCCTGAAAATACGGGACTGCTTTTTTATCGCTGGAGAAACATGAAGGCAAAGCCTTCCGACCTTTCTCATGCCATCACAATAGGAGCTCGCCAGCCTAAAAAAAGCGGTGTTCAGGGAATCCTCCTGTCCAACCGCTTTTTGTCGTTTCCTTATGCTCTTGTCTGCAGGCTCGATTTCAGCTGCTTCAACTGTGCCACAATGATAAAACTGACAATCACCAGCAAAAACCACGAGCTGATTTTGCTGAGATGAACGAGCTGCCAGCCAGCCTGCTGATTTGGATATTGCCAGGCTCCCAGCAGGGTGGCGATGTTTTCAGCTAACCAGATGAAAAATCCGATCAGCAAATAAGATAGGGCTACCGGCATGCGGTAATGCTCGGCGCCGACCCGGAAATGCACCACGCTCCGCCAGAAAACCAGAAAGATGGCGGCAGTAAGCACCCAGCGAATATCCCAAACATAATGGTGGGTAAAAAAATTAAGATAGATCGCAGCGGCAATCGGAACGGTCAGATAAGCGGGCGGCCAGCCCGTAATGGAAACATCCAGCCTGCGCCAAGCCTGGCACAAATAACTTGCGACACTTGCATACATAAACCCGCTGTAAAGCGGTACTCCCCCTATTTTGCTGTACCCTTCCTCGTTGTAAGACCACGAACCCATATGTACTTTAAACAGCTCCAAGGCTAATCCGATCAGGTGAAAGATCGTGATGACTTTCAGCTCGTCCCGGGTTTCCAGACCGCTTCGCACCATCCAGACCTGCATGCAAAGACAGAGCAGCAGCAGCAAATCATAGCGCGGCAAGCCGGGGATCGTGATCAGCTTGGACAGCCCGAGCGCCGCAAAGATAAAGACGGGAAAGATACAGGAAATGGCCTCCAGATAGCCGAAATAGAGGAGTTGTCCAAAGGCTTTTTTCAGGGACATTACTGACTATTTCTCGCCAGTAGCGACGGGCAGTTCGTAGGAGCAGTAATCGCTCCAGCTGCCTGCATACAGCTTGGCATCCGTCCGACCTGCCTCGTGCAGCGCGAGGATGTTGACACAAGCGGTCACGCCAGACCCACAGTACACGATGATTTCTTTTTCGTCACGGAGTGGGGCAAAACGTTTCTGGAGCTCCTCCGCGGGGAGAAAAGTGCCATCGGGACGCAGGTTTTCCATATAGAAGCAGTGTGCCGCTCCAGGGATGTGGCCGGCTTTTTTGTCAATCGTCTCGATTTCTCCCCGGTAACGTTCACCGGCGCGGGAATCGAGGAGGGAGACCGTTCCTTGTTTGGCGCGCACTTCTTCCAGATCAGCGAGCATCTGAGGCTGCGGTACGGCTCGGAAAACACGTTGGGTGGGGTGAACCACTTCATCCGTTACGGGAAAACCAGCTGCTTGCCATGCAGGAAACCCGCCATCGAGTACATACACATTTTGGTGCCCGAGATAGCGGAGCGTCCACCACAGGCGGGCAGCTTTGGACATATCCTGTCCGTCATAGGCAACGACGACCGTATTCTCATCAATTCCTGCTTCAGAGAACAGCTTTTCCAGCGTCTCTACAGCAGGAAGCGGATGACGGCCGCCATGAACATCCTTGGGCGCTGACAGATCCTGTTCCAAGTCAAAGTAGAGGGCGCCTGGAATGTGGGAGCTGATATATTCGGAGAGCCCTTGGCCAGGCTTGCCTAATGTGAAACGGCAGTCAGCGATCACCAGATTGGCATCGTGCAGATGTTCTTTCAACCATGCAGCAGAGACGAGATTCTTGCTGGACATACAAATCCCCCTTTTCCGTTAGGCTGTTGACGTATTCATCATAGCAGATGACAGATAGCTGCGATACAATAGATTGAAAAGACAATCGATAGGATCATTGGAGGAAATTTCGTGAAACGAATCGCAAGGTATTTTTTGGAAGGTCTTCTGTATGTGATTCCGCTGGCAGTGACCATCTATGTGCTGTATAAGGTATTCGTGACTGTGGACAGCTTTCTGGGCTCGACGTTTCCCGGCTTGGGCTTCCTGACGATACCGGGACTCGGCTTTGCGGTCACCATTGTGCTGATCACCGTCATCGGGTTTCTGGCTTCCAATGTGCTGACCAGAGGGTTGTTGTCCCTTGTTGATTCATTGTTTGAGCGAGTCCCGTTTATCAAGCTGATCTACACATCGATCAAGGATCTGATCGGCGCGTTTGTCGGTGAGAAAAAGAGCTTTGATAAGCCGGTACTGGTGAGGCTGACGCCTGACGGGGAAGCAAAAGCGATCGGCTTTATAACCAGAGAGAGTATGGATGCTTACGGGCTGGAGGACCATGTTGCCGTCTATTTTCCGCAATCGTACAATTTTGCAGGGAATTTGCTGATTTTCCCCAGCTCCCAGGTGCAGCCTTTGGATGTGGAAAGCTCAGAGGCTATGGCGTTCTTGGTATCGGGCGGGGTTTCTGGAAAGTAGGAAAAGCAAGACCTTTACCTGCGCAGAAATCCTCCCTCGGAATGGATGAGTTGCCCCGTGATCCACGCAGCCTCCTCGCTGGCCAAAAAGCGAACCAGGCGGGCGACATCTTCGGGGGAGCCAATTCTTCCAAAAGGGAACTTGGGAAGCAGCTCTTCCTTTAATTCCGCGGACATCCATCCCGTGTCGGTTGGCCCTGGATTGACACAGTTGACCGTGATGCCTTTTTCGGCCACTTCTGCCGCCAAGGTGGCTGTCAATGCGGCTAGAGCGCCTTTTGTCGCCACATAGGCGATTTCACCTGGCATGGGCCCGAGGTTTTGGCCGGAGGTAATCGTGATGATTCGGCCGCCTTTTTTGCCGTTGAAGCGTTGGGCGAACAGGGAGCTGAGCATGATCGGAGCGCGTGTGTTGACCCAATAATGTTTGTCGATTTCCTCTTCCGTGATGTCGGCGTAGGTCGTCGTCGTCGAATAGGCGGCATTGTTGACAAGGATGGAGGGCTCGCCCATTTGTGCGGACACTTCTTCGAGCAAGCGCTGGGGGGCTCCGGGTGCACTCAGGTCCAGTTCAAGGCCGATGCATCGCACACCGCTGGCATTGATGCTCTCTGCCAGCTGAAGGGCATCTTCGCTGCGAACGCCCCAGGGCATCGTCGCATCGTATGTTGGCCAGTATGTAAAAAAGACGTCACAGCCCGCCTCGGCAAGCGCCCGGCAGATAGCGGCACCGATTCCATTTTGGCGGGTCGCACCGGTGATGATGGCGATTTTGCCCAGCATCGGTTTGGTTGTCATCTGATTCACAATCCTTTCATGGAAGGGAGTATGAAAAACTTCAATAGAAGCCTTCTCGAAGAACTTGTCGAGTCCTTCTGTAAAAGGAAATTTTTCATTCGGGATCAGGTTGATTCGTCGTGAAGTTTATACTTCTTGATACAGAAAAAGCCACAGGGTTGATTCCTGTGGCTTTTGCATTAGCTGCTAAAAAAGCTATGGCTGGAGCGACGCTTCCGGTAGTGACCATGTCCGAATGTATGATGTCCGCCAGGGTGAATTGGATTTTTCCAACCGCCGCTGCTTGTATAACGACGGTGATGCCCGCCCCCAAATAAGAATTTGGCCCCTTTTTTCAAGATCGCGACCCCGATGCCGATGATCACAAACAAAAGCAACAAGCCAATGCCGAGGATGAGAAGTAGAATCTTCATGCTTCATTGTCTCCTTGTTTTCAGTCTATCTGTATCTACGAACGGAACGGGGATTAGTTTCTTTTTCAGGCCTTCAAATATTTTTCATAGGGGGTAAGGCTGATTTCCTTCGATTTCAGGTGCGTGATTAAAAATTTATGATCACGTTTGGGAGTTCCCAAGATGTAGCCGCGAATAATCAATTCGGTAGTGATGGTGGAAGCTTTCTCCTCCAGCGCGAGCTGTCCGATTTTGCCGGCGATGGTTCGTCGGGCGACATCCCGGAAAAGCTGCGGTACGGGTTCCACCAATTCATTCAAGAAGGCAAGTGTCTCTTCATTCCAGAGATGCCGAGTCTGATCAATATAATAATCCTGCCAATCCAAATCGGACTTTCCATCATTTTTCGGCATAGACTTTAAAAACTTGCGAAACATGAAGTAGC
Organism: Brevibacillus migulae; assembly: GCF_004521915.1. GTDB lineage: Bacteria > Bacillota > Bacilli > Brevibacillales > Brevibacillaceae > Brevibacillus_F > Brevibacillus_F migulae. Next base: position 204,603 of record NZ_SDKD01000002.1, read on the forward strand.
CGCCGATGGCAAACAGTCCAACCAGAATGAACATCCAAGCCATGATAAACAGGGAAAAGCCAAGTGACATATCAGAAGTAGCTGTCATTGTTCTTATCTACACCTCGTGATCCATAGTTCTTCCACAAACAGTGTAGCCGATTTTTTGCGAAGCAACAAGAAACGGTTGCATGTTGCAAAAGAAAACCGCCATTTTCAACCTTTGTCAACATGACAAAGGTGAATGGCGGTAGCAGGAAGTCATTTTGTTATTCTTCTTTCTCATTCATACAGCGTTCACACTCATGCAGGTAGGATTCATGCTGTTCCTCCAGCGTGCATCCACAGTTGACGCAGGTTTTCAGCGGCAGATTACGGTAAAAGACGGACACTGGTATCATGGAAATCCCTCCTCGGTTTACTTGTTGTTATTGTATTACAACAATTTAAAAAAATCCACAAATTGTTATGGTACAGAAAGTGTATTTTTTAGCTTCTCGGGCTTCCATATGGGCAGCCTGAAGGTTTATTCTCTTTCCAAGCGGTGCTACAATGAGTAATATAAGAAGTAAACCGAAAAACAGCGGATAGGCAGAGATAGAAATGACAAGGAAAGGAGTTGACCGCTGATGTTCAGACTTGGCCAACGTGTCATACTAGTTTCCGACTCCTTTGAACAGGGTTATCCGATTGGCGAACATGCGTATTTGATTGGTCGTGACCGGAATCCGGACAGCGCGTTTGAATGGGTCGTTCGCATTCCGAAAATCGATAAGCATTTTCCGATTGTGGAAGCAGATATTGCCTTGGAGGAGAAATTGCTGGAGCAGGAAGCGGAAAAAGTACAGCGTGAAGCATTGCTCGACCATGCCTTGGCTACCCGCAATGAAGCGCTATTTCGCCAGTTGATGGGGATGCAGGAAGAATTGACCGATGAAGAGAATAAAGAAGCTGTCAAAGAAACACCAGAAGAATTTATTCGCAAGGTAAACATAAAAGCATGGATTTAACAGCCGTGAGAAGGTAAGTCGATCAGCTTTCGCTAGATGGGGCTGACTGTTGCGGAAAGTGAGGGTTACATGTCCGATTATATCGAGTTTACGAATGAGTTCGGTCACCGGGTCGAGATCTCCCGTGAGGAGTACGAAAAGAAGATCATTCCCTACAATCTGGAAATGTATTGGGATGACAAGGATAAATTGCGCCAGTTTGCGATGGAATTGGTGCGGGACCAGTTTCCGCAGCATGCGGCTGTCGCGGCGGACCGGCTGATCGAGCTGTATGGGCCGATCGAATCTGCGCTCATCTTCCGGGCTGTCGTGCATTTGCAGGCTCGTGAGATTCATGAGGCGAAAGCACTGTTGGAGTCATGCCTGGAGCGGTTCCCGCATTCAGGAGCGGCCCATACCAATCTGGCCAAAATCTATGCGTTCGAAGGTGATCAGCAAAAAGCGTTTGCGACGCTGGAAGAGGGCTTGCAGAAAGATCCGAACAATGAAAATGGATTGGATATGTATGTCCAAAGCTTTCAGGCAGCCAATCAGCAAGAGGAGCTGTTCAAACGCTTGGAACAGCTTGCCCAACACGAAGGGGCATGGCGGCCGCAATTTTTGCTGGGACGCTTGTATTTACAGGAAAATTTGCTGAAGTCGATGCAATGGTATAAGGAAGCCATCGAGCGTTGTCCGGAAAAAGAGGCGGTCGTCATTGCCGTTACCGGAGAATTGGGACAAGCCGGATATGTATACCAGCTGATTCAGATCGCCGAACAGTATTGGTCTCCGACGTTCCTCTTCCCGTATTCCGGATTCAATTACGCGAATGCCTTGATGACAACGGATCAAAAAGACAAGGCCTTGGCCATCCTGCGGGACATGCAGCCGCATGTGGCAGAAGAATACCGTCCGCTGGTGGAGCAATTTGTTAAGAGAATCTCGGCGGATGCCTCAGTCGCTGAGACATCTGCGGAAGCACAGGAAAAAGAAACAGCCGAAACTGCGAAAAAAACATGGTGGAAGTTCTGGTAAACATGCGAGAAAAGGAGTACGCCCGGTACGCGTGCTCCTTTTCTCTATCTATTTAAACTGGTTGGTCAGCTTTCGCTCAAGGATGGCAACTCCTTGATACATCAGGGTGGCTACGACCGCAATAATCGCGACGCTGACCATGACCAGGGTAAAATTGAATACCTGAAAGCCGTAAATGATCAGATAGCCCAAGCCTTGCTTGGAAACCAGGAACTCTCCTACGATCACCCCTACCCAGGAAAGGCCGACATTCACCTTCAAGGTAGACACGATCGAGGGGATGGTAGCTGGAAGAATCACCAGCATGAAGATCTGCCATTTGTTTCCGCCAAGCGTTCGGACCACTTTGATATAATTTTCGTTTACTTCCTTGAAGCTGGTGTAGATCGTGATCGTGGTAATAATCACGGAGATGGCGCAGGCCATGGCGATGATCGATAGCAACCCGGGACCCAAGCCGACTATGAGGAGCGGCCCAAGTGCCACTTTTGGCATACTATTGGCGACGACCAGATAAGGGTCGAGCACGCGTGAGAGGAAGGGAGACCACCAGATGACAATCGCGATCAAGGTTCCCAAGAGCGTTCCCAGGATAAATCCGATGATCGTTTCGATGACCGTCATGCCAATGTGCGGGAGAATACTGCCGTCTGCCAGCTGCTGCCAAAAAAGGGCCCACACCTTTGAAGGATAGCTGAACAAAAGGACGTTGATCACACCGATCCGCGCCAGCCATTCCCACAGCAGGAGAAAGACAACAAAGATGATCAGCTGGGTGAGAATCACATAGATCGTTCGCTTGCGCTCATTGCGGAGGTAGCCTCGGTGGATCCGGTTAATCTCCTCTGGATGCATCGGTTAGTCCCTCCATTTCCTTCCATACCTGATTGAACAAATCGGTGAAGCCTTCCTGATTTCTGGCATGAAACGGCAATGGCTCGCGGATTCTCTCAGGTATGATGATTTCTCGATTGATTCTGCCAGGGTTGCGGGCAAGGATAAACAAGCGATCGCCCATCGCAATGGCCTCCGACAGATCGTGGGTGACGAGGATCGCCGTTTTTTTATGACGGCGCAGCGTGGCGACAATCAAATCTTCCAGCTTCAATTTCGTCTGATAGTCCAATGCCGAGAACGGTTCATCCAGCAAGAGAATTTCAGGCTGGCAGGAAAGTGTGCGTACCAGGGCAACCCGTTGGCGCATGCCGCCAGATAGCTGGTGCGGATACGATTTGCGAAAATCCGCCAGCTCCATCTCTTCCAATAAATGAAGGGCATATTCCTCTGTTTCTTGATTGCGAATGCCTTGGATATCCAACCCGAGAAAGATATTTTCCTCGATGCTTCGCCAGTTGAAGAGGTAATCTTGCTGGAGCATATAACCGACTCGCGGTGAAGTTCCAACGACTTCCTGATTTTCGATCAGCACCTTGCCGGCGGTTGGACGTTCCAAGCCGGCGATCAAGGAGAGTATCGTTGTCTTGCCGCAGCCGCTCGGTCCGACGAGACAAATGAATTCTCCTTCCTCTACCCGCAAGTCGATGCCTTTGATCGCCATAAAGGCGCGAGTGGAGGTCACATAGAGATGCGTAACACTACAAAGTTCGATCTTGGCAGGAGAAGAGGAAAGCTGAGTCACTGTCATTACCTCCCTTCGATTGCTTTTTGGGCAAAGGCGGTGTTGACCAATTTCTGATAATCTGCCCGCTGCTTCAGCTCACCCGCTTCTTCCATGATATTTTGCAGATTGTTCCATTCCTCTTCATCCAATATGGGGTCGGAGGCAAATGAGCCTTGTTCCAGATAACGCTTCACGGAGCTGGCGAGAATATCTGGCTGAATTTCCTTGAAGTAAGGGGCGATCACCTTCGCCGTTTCTTCAGGTGGCTGGCTCGCTACCCATTTTTGAGCTTTATGGACCGCATTGGTAAACTTCTGGATCGTTTCCGCATTTTTATCGATGTAGCTTTTTTTGGTCATAAAGACCGTATAGGGGAGCTTTCCGCTTTCCGTACCGAATGAAGCGACGACATGACCGATGCCATCCTTTTCAAACTGGGAGGCGGTAGGTTCAAACAACTGTACATAATCACCGGTACCGGAGGCAAAAGCGGAAGAGATATTGGCAAACTCGATATTTTGAATCAGCTGCAGGTCGTTATGGGGATCGATCTGGTGTTTTTTCAACGTAAATTCCCCAGCCATTTGCGGCATGCCGCCTTTGCGTTGCCCCAAAAAGACGCTGCCTTTCAGCTGATCCCACAAAAAATTGTCGACTTTTTTGCGGGATACCAAAAAGGTCCCATCGGTTTGGGTAAGCTGGGCAAAGTTGATCACGGGATCAGTCGAGCCTTGTTGATCGACATAGATGCTCGTTTCCGATCCGACGAGAGCCACATCGATTCCATCGGATAAGAGAGCCGTCATGGTCTTGTCGCCGCCCCAAGTGGTCGTCAACTCGACCTCCAGCCCTTCTTCCTTGAAGAAGCCTTTTTCAATGGCTACATACTGAGGTGCATAAAAAAGCGAACGGGTTACTTCGCCGATGCGCACTTTTTCACTGCCTGATCCTCCACAGCCTGCCAGCAGGGTCATAAACCCCACACTGGCTGCGAGGGCCAGGGTTAGCGCTCGTTTCATTGATATCCCTCCCAGGCGATTTCGTCTGATGTAACGTATGCGCCCACAAAAAAAAGGGTGAATGCCTAGCACATAGAAAAGTGTGACTTGAAAAACCTGTAAATTGAGGTGAATGTTAGATTATGATCATTACTTTTTTGGGAACCGGCTCAGGAGCCCCCACCACCAAGCGAAATGTCAGCGGAATTGCTCTGCGATTTACCCAGCGTGCCAAGTGGTGGCTGTTTGATTGCGGGGAAGGCACGCAGCATCAGATCTTGCGTGCACCGGTCAAGCTGAGCCAATTGGAGAAAATCTTCATCACGCATCTGCACGGCGATCATCTCTATGGCTTGATCGGTCTCTTGGCCAGCCGTTCGCTGCGCGGAGGCGGGGAATCCGCGGTAGAATTGTATGGGCCACCTGGGATCAAGGAATATGTGGAGGGAATTATGGCGGTCAGCCCGGTCCATTTGCAGTACAAGCTCTCGATTCATATCGTGTCGCCGGGCGTTGTTTTTGAAGACGAGGAGATGATCGTCAGGGCAGCTCCTGTAGCGCATCGTGTCCCTGCGTATGCGTATGCTGTGGAGGAAAAAGCGCGACCGGGCGCGTTCCGCGTGGATTTGGCGGTGCAAGCAGGAATTCCGGCTGGTCCGCTTTTTGGACAGTTGAAAAAAGGGGAGAGCGTCACGCTGCCGGATGGGCGGGTAGTCTGCGGACGGGATTTTGTCGGGCCGGACATTCCCGGACGCAAAGTGGTGTACAGTGGAGATACGGGTCCCTGCCAGGCGATCATTGAGCTTGCGGCCGATGCGGACGTATTGATTCATGAAGCGACCTACGCCCATGTGGAGGCTGATTTGGCGAGACGAGCAGGGCACTCTACAGCACGCGAAGCCGCACAGGCAGCAAAACAGGCGAATGTAAACCAGCTCTTGTTGACGCATTTCAGTCCGCGCTATGAAAGTGACGAAGGGCTCTCCATGGAAGACTTGCTGGCAGAGGCAAGGGAAGTCTTTCCCGAGACGGAGCTGGCGGAGGACTTTTCCAGCCATGAGGTCAAGCGGATGCGCCAATTGATAGGAGAATAGGCGCAAAACCTGCTATAATGGAGAGACGAATCGCGACAACCGCAAAATAAAAACCCACACGGTTCACCCGTGCAGGTCAGGTTAGGCATGTATCTTGGTATCCACGTCCTGCTGGATGCGAAACCAGATGTTGAGATCGTTGATGATGCTCGCCAGATCGTGAATGTCGTTGACCAATTGGCAGGCTGTCGGGAAGTCATCTTCGTCAGACAGCTGTGCCTGCTTGCGATTGATTTGATCTTCTAGTTGGATGATTCGGTCAGGAATGGCTGAGCGAATTTCCTCCCATTCCAGCAAAATAAGGCTTTGCTCGTCTGCCGTATATTCTTCCCATCTGTAGGGAAGCTCCGGGAGGCGAATGCCCAGACGATCATCATAAATGAATTGGTACCGCACGTTGCTCCTCTCCTCTCCCTACCATCATATCAAAAAACGAGCGGGGATGAGTATACTACAGCTTTCCAAATTTACACCTGGGAGCGTACGCCATGTCACAAAAAAGATTGTTAATCGATGCTGATGCTTGTCCCAAGCAAGCTCTTGCGGTTGCCCAACAGCTGTCCGGGCAATATGGATGGATATGCATGACGTATGCCAGCTTCAATCATCAGCTTTCGGGGCCGCACCATATCACGGTGGATGCGGAGCCGCAGGCAGTCGATATGAAAATCACCAACGATGTTCGGCCAGGAGATATTGTGGTCACACAAGACATCGGTTTGGCTGCGATGATCCTGGGGAAACAGGCAAAGGCGCTTACGCCTCATGGCTTCATCTTTGATCAAGAAAACATCGTTTTTCAGTTAGAAGTGCGAAACGAAAAAGCACGCTACCGTCGGGGAGGCGGCAGGACAAAAGGACCTGCTGCGCGGACAGCGGAGGATGACAGACGATTTGCTGAATCCCTGCGGCAGCTGATGGCAAAGGAGGAGAAGACCTAGATGCAGTTCGGACCAGCAAAATCTCCTGAGCGCTCCTTGTTATGGGCGGCTCTTTTGTTTGCGGTTGGAGCGATGCTTGTCATCGCTTATCTGACGGGCGGATTTGCAATTTTCGATCAGCAGGCATTTGCTTGGATGGCCTTGATCCGTACCGAGTGGCTAACATCCTTCATGAGTGCCCTTACCCATTTGGGAGGTTCGGAAGGCTTGATTCCGATCGGCGTTTTGCTCGTTGCGCTTGCGATATGGAAAAGGACGCGAATGGAAGCCATGTTTCTGCTGATGGCCTTGTTGGGAGCGGAAATTTTGAATGAGCTTGCCAAACTAATCTTTGATCGCCCGCGCCCGGCAGACGGAAATTTGATCGAGCTTCCTTCTTCTTATTCCATGCCGAGTGGCCATGCGATGATCAGCAGTGCGCTATATATCATGCTGGCTTACCAGATCAAACGAAATGACAAGCAAGCGGGTGCAAGCTGGATCGTAGCATTCTTGTATGTGTTGGTCATCGGCGTTAGTCTTAGCCGTGTTTACCTCGGTGTCCACTATTTCAGCGATATCGCCGTTGGAGCAGCATTTGGGCTATCTTGGTACTTTGTGACCCGTTACGCATACGAAAAGGCGTTGCTCCGGTGGAGAACGCCTATCCATGGGGTTCCGGCATAAGTTCCCCGGCTTTATCGTTCAACTTGATACCCAAATTCTTTCATGAGGCCCAGCCATTTCTCGACGCTGGGTTTTTTCTTTTTCTCTTTTGGCAGGACGATATAGGCAGAGCGTTTGGGCGGTTTGTTGCCAACGATCTCGATCTCCTGCAAGGTCCCTGACGCCAGGTCTTGTTTGACAGAGGAGCGGATGACCAGACCGACGCCGACTTTTTCTTTTACCAGATCGATCGCCAGCTCCGCTTTATCCACCTGCAGTTTGGGGACGTAATTGCTTGGCAATGCTTCGCGTATCCAGTCGTTAAAAGGAGATCCCCACTGCATGTAGATCAAAGGCAAGCTGGCCAACTCACTCGCATCGATCTGCCCCAGTTTGCTGACGGGGTGATCGGGGGCCCCGATCAGGATGATCTCATCCTCATAGCAGGGGATCACTTCGAAATTGGGGAGGGTAGGCGGGATATAGATGATACCGACCTGGACGAGATTATCCATCAAGTACTGCACCACATCTGACGAATGCCCGGTCTTGGTACGGATCGCGATTTGCGGATAGCGGGTGTGATATTCCTTGAGGATCGGCTCCAAAATGAACGTCCAGATAGAATTGAGGCTGCCGACCGACAAATAGTCTTCATAAGGATGGAGGGCGCTCACCTCATTCAATCCTTCATTGGCCAGCTTCAGAATCCGCTCGGCATAGGGGAGGAGCGTGAGGCCGGCTTGGGTAATTTCCACACTGCGTTTATCGCGAATAAAAAGCGGCTTCCCCACTCGTTCTTCCAGCTGCTTGATGCGCATGGTCACGGTAGATTGGACAAGGTGGAGCATTTCTGCTGCTTTTGTAAAATTTTTAGTCTGCGCTAATACATAAAACGCGCGTAACTGTTCAAATTCCATGCTTCTACCGCCTCTTATGCATTTTTTTCATTACTGTTTGCAAAAAACATCGTTTCTCAGATTATACCGCTTTCATTAATCTGTTTGTATCTCAAAGAGAGAAGAAGCGAGAAAAAGTGGAGGGAACCAAGTGAAACGGGAATTGTGGAAGGAAATGCCACCGTCGGTAAAACTGTTGTTGGCCATTTCTTTTTTGATGAATATGGGTTTCTATGCCCTGGTGCCTTATCTGACGCTGTATCTGACAGGCAGCATCGGTTGGACATTGGCGATGGCGGGCTTCGTGCTGGCAGTCCGGCAATTTTCGCAGCAGGGCTTTGCGTTTCTGGGCGGGATCATTGCTGACCTGTTTGGCTACAAAGGCACCATGGTGCTGGGAATGGCCATACGGGCAACAGGTTTTGCCATGTTTGCTTTTTGTACCGAGACTTGGCATTTTTTTGTGGCGGCCATACTCTCCGGCTTGGGCGGCTCGCTGTTTGAGCCTGCGTTTTCCGCTGCCTTTGCCGTACTGACACCGGAGTCGATACGCAAAGATGTGTTTGCGTTGAAAAATGTGCTCTCCAATGTCGGTGTTGTCGGCTCGCAAATCGTGGGTACGGCATTGTCCATGTTTGATTTTTTCTGGCTATCGATATTTGCAGGGGGATTGTTCTACGCGAATGCACTCATGACGCTGTTTTGTGTTCCGCCGATTTCCGCCCAAAACGCCCGCGGCGGTGTGCTGAACAGCATGGCTGTCGTCGTGAAGGATCGGCATTTCGTACAGTATACACTCATTTTGATCGGCTACTATTATCTCTACATGCAGCTGTTTCTCTGTATCCCGAAGCTCGTGCAGGATGTCATGAAGGATCAGACCTCCGTGGGGATCGTGCTGTCTGCTGTGTCCATCTTCATCATTTTGCTGCAGATGAAAGTGGTGAACTGGCTGCAGGGCTTTCATCAACGCTTGACATTAATCGGATTAGGGACGCTGGTGATGGGGATAGGACTCTTCCTGCTAAGCTTTGCGGATTCCCTCTTGCTCTTTGTGTTGGATGCATTTCTGTTTGCCTTGGGCACCATGATTTCTGCTCCTTTGCTGGTGGATATGGTCCCGCGCTTGGCTCCCCGCGATCTATTGGGCGCTTACTACGGATTTAACGGTTACGCGTTGGCGATCGGGGGTTCGTTTGGGCAGGTCGCAGGCGGGTGGGTCTATGATATGGGAAACTCGCTGGAGATGTCGTGGATGCCTTGGACGGTTTGCCTGCTCATCGGAGGAAGCGTCGCCTGGCTGCTGTATCGGATGGAAACGAAGCTGCGCCTGCGGGTATCCGGACAAGATTTCTAGACAGAGAGCACAACCATTTGTCTGCTTCTGCGTCCAATGTAAATAGAACGAGACAGCAAGAGAGGAGTTATTCGCGTGGACGTACGACGATTAACCAAGCAACCGTGCACAAAGGTTCTAGGCTGGGCGACAAGCCTTGCCATGCTTACGCAGCTAAGCGTCGCACCCGTACAAGCAGGGCAAGCGAGCGAAGCGGCTCCTCGTGAGATCCCGCTGCTGCAAAGGGCGATGGCGCAAGTAGAGGTAGATGGAAACGCAAATACGATTGAGACTCTGCGGTGGGAACAGGCAGGGGATCGTTATCAGATGATCTTGAGTGGTTCAGCGCATTCGCTGTGGAAAAAAACGGGTCCTTTGTTCTATCATCCGATTCAGGCGTGGGAAGGGGATGCGGACCATGATGGGCAGCGCGACTTGATCATCGTCTGGCAGGAAGATGCTTCAGGCGGTACCATGCAGTATTGGCTGCTGCGAGGCGGTGTCCGGCCATCACTGGGCTATCAATCCGAGGACTACCCGCAAGGCAGTGTGGAATTGCGCGAGGAGGGATTGTTTCTCACTTACTCTGTCTTTGAACCTGGCGACGCCAATGCCTTTCCATCCCGTCGCGTAGAGGAAAGATGGGGAAATCGCAATTGGCGCATGCTTGCCAAGAAGACGGTAGACAACAGAAAAACACGGCTGTCGGCTCAGGCGGGGAGCAATAAAAACCCGCCGATGTATGAAATCGAAGAGATGCTGGAGGACGTGGCTCAAAAGTACGGAATCCCGCCGGCTCTGCTGAAAGCCATTGCCTGGCAGGAAAGCACCTGGCGGCAGTTTGATGCGAACGGGAATCCGTTGATCAGCTTTGATGGCGGGATTGGCATCATGCAGCTGACCAATCAGTGGAGCTATGACCAACAGCGCCTGAAAACGGATATCCGCTACAACATTGAGGCGGGGGCGCAAGTACTGCTGGACAAGCGTTCCTATACAAAATCCTTACTGCCTGCGATTGGCAGCATGGATAAGGATGAGATGGAAAGCTGGTATTTTGCCGTTTGGGCGTATAACGGCTGGTCCATGTACAATAATCCGCATAATATCCCGAATAAATTCAGGAAAACAGCCGCTTATCAAGATAATGTGTATGCGTTCGCGCACGATTATTTTGGCCAGACGATCACGAAAATTCCGAAGGCTTTGATTCCAGCCACGACGGTTCCATCCGGAAGAACGAGCTACAAGACACCATTGCCGATTCATGTTACAGGGGAAGATACCCGGCGAAGAGACATCCAGGTCGGCGATACCGTGGAAGTATCGGGACTAACGCAGTCGCTGAATGTGAGACAAAGCGGCGGTCTCAGTGGTCGTGTCATTGGATCGATGAAGACCAAGGAGCGGGGAGTTGTGCTGAAAGGTCCGAGTGAACGCGATGGCTATGAGTGGTATCAGCTCAAATATAAAAATGGGACAGGCTGGGCGGCGGGACACTATATGGTCGCGGTCCTTGACGAACGTGTGTCCCTGGCAGAAGTGCTGGAAAACGATGCCGCCAGCTTGCAGGAAAATGCGAGGAAGGCTGATGGGCGCAATCTGTATCTGCAAGCTGGTGATCTGACGATGCCCTGGCAGTCTGTCTTGGATAACGGCGGCTTGGCTGCTGCTTTGAAAACGTACCAATGGAATGAGCTGTGGCTGGAAAGAACGTCGTCGACACGAAAAGAGAATAAGCCAAGCAAAACGGGCACCGGTTGGCTGGAGGAGCTTTCCCCTGCCTGGAATGAGCAGAACGTCGCGCTAACCGCGCCCATCACACTGCAGGTCGATGCAGATGATACCGTACCGGTAAAAGAAAGCGAGTTTACCCTGGTGAATAGCAAAGGGAAAACGTTGTCCGTGAAGGTATCGCATACCGGAAGACAAACGGAAACCTGGACGATCAAGCCGGAACGATCCTGGGAAAAAGGAGAGACATACACGCTCTTTTATCGCAATCTGCCGCTGACCAGGTTTACAGCAGGCACAGGGAAAGGAGCTTCCCTGGATGGCTTTGAGATGTATGAGCCCGCTGGGAACGAGATCTCGATCTACAAAACAATCGAGATCGGCTTCAGCAAGGCGATGGACGCTAAAACAGTCACAAGCAAACATGTCTGGCTGGAGGATGAAAGCGGGAAGCGGGTAGAAACAACCCTTTCCCTTTCAAAGGATAAACGCAGTTTGTTTGTGAACCCTCGCAAATCTTTGAAGTCCGGCTCCATCTATTACGTCAAAATGACGACTGGCCTTCGTTCAACCGCAGGTGTCCCCATGAAGAAGAACATGGCCTATTTGTTTCAAACCAAACGGTGATGACACAAAATTGCCTTGTCGTGTTCGTAAAAATAGGGCTGTACATTGTAACTTTTTTCTCCCCTCTTCCGTATAATAGGTAGATGCCTAGTCACAATCAACGGGAAGGGGAGGGATAAAATGGAGGAAAAGGGCAATTTGCGAAAATGGTTGTTCGTAACAAGCTCAGTTGGATTCGCGGTTTTCGCGATGGTGGTCATCACGGAAATTGTGCGCATATCCATTCATTAAATATATAGCAGGGCAGGCCTATCGCGGCATTCGCGGTAGGCTTTTTTGTTTTCCTCTTTCATTTTGGAACATACTATGGAAACCTTGTTCAAATAGGTGGTGTTCTGGTGAAGAGACAGATTTGTCACATCCTTATGCTGTCCGTTTTGATCGTGATTGGTGCCTCGAGCATGCCCATTCAGGCAAGCCCGCAGGAAGTGGACCCAGGTGGCGTCCGATTGGCTCAGCCGATCAAAAAAGTGGCTTTCGTAATTGACGATTTTGGCAATAATATGGCGGGAACAAAAGAAATGATGGACATGTCCATCCCGTTGGCGGTGGCGGTTATGCCATTTTTGCCCACAACACAAAGGGACGCGATCTGGGCGCATGAAAAGAAGCATGAGGTGCTCGTCCATTTGCCCATGGAGCCGAGAAAAGGGAAAAAGCATTGGCTGGGACCGGGCGCGATTACAACGGATTTATCCGATGAAGAGATACGCAGCAGGGTCAACAAAGCAATTGACGATGTCCCTTTTGCAATCGGTGTCAACAATCATATGGGCTCAAAAGCCACCGCAGATCCGCGGGTAATGGGCATCATCATGGAGGTCTGCAAGGAGCGCGGGCTGTTCTATCTGGACAGTCGAACGACCTCGAAAAGTGTGGCTGCTTTGCTCGCGCAGGAGAAAGGAGTACCGTTTCTCGAAAACAGCCTGTTTTTGGACGATCAATATACAACAAAACATATTCGCAAGCAGATGGAACTCTTGTGCAAGAACATCGATAAGCAGCGTGTATGTATTGCCATCGGACACGTAGGGCCACCCGGAAAGAAAACCGCACGAGTGCTGCGCGACTATATTGAACGCATCAAGCAAGACGCAGTGATTGTTCCGTTGTCTACACTGATTGAGTAAAGAAAAACTAGCAATCTAGCAACAATTTTTCGACAAATACCGACATTATGTGGATAATTATGCAAATACAATCCACACTGCAACTGGTGGTTTTTTCCTTTTTGTGCACAGGTTGCCCACATGTTACTCACACGATTTCCACACGGCTTGTGGATACTGGAACGGTTGTTCGATAGGATGCTCCATGCTACAATGATCACATCAAGTGGCGGAGGTGAGGAACATGCGGTACTTAAGCGATCAGATGCTGGTAGACGTATATCATCGAGCAATCGACTTGCGTTTGGAAGAAGCCTTCATCGAATTGCTCCATCAGGAACTGCAGAGACGGAACCTCTTCGTCGCAGGAGCAAGTGCATAAAAATAAAAGATAGTGAAACTGGTAATGGCCTCCCTTTTTGGGGGGCTTTTTGTGTACTGTCCATCCGTGCAAAAGAATGATTGACAATATTTACATGATGGAGTATAAAGTAATTAATGATTCATTAATTAGTAATTGCTGTGTTCGAAAGAGGTGGTAAGCCATGGAGTCATCAATCCCTAATCAGACACCAATCAAAAAATATCGTACGCCAGATGGCTACACCAGTGATATTGCTGTATTCACAATTGTGAATGATGAGAAGCCGACGCTCAAACTCATGCTAATCAAGCGAACCGAGCTGAATGCAGAAGGCGAGCCCAATGTGGAAGGAGGCAAATGGGCACTTCCGGGCGGATTCGTTCAGCCGCATGAAACCGCTTATGAAGCTGCCTTGCGCGAACTGAAGGAGGAGACAGGCGTCGATGGGTTTCACGTCAAGCACTTTGGCGTATTCGACAAGCCTGGGCGGGACCCGCGAGGATGGATTATATCCAACGCGCATTATGCCATTGTTCCGAATGATTACTTGGAAGCCAGACAGGCAGCCGATGATGCTCAAGAAGTAGAATTGTTTTCCGTTGACCAGGTATGTCAGCTCTCGCTTGCCTTTGATCATCGTGAAATCATTGAGGAAGCCATGGAATGGATCAAGCGGGACATGGTACAGACGACGCTGGCACGAAGCTTTCTGCCGCCTGAATTCACGATATCGGAACTGCAAAGCGTCATTCTGGCAGTTGTCCAGGACCCGCAAGTGGAAAGCAAGCCTGCCTTTTTTGCCAAGGCGCAGAAGTTGCCTTTTATCGAGGTCGTCCTGGAGAAGGATGGCCAGGCAAAAACGACCCAACGCAATTCGTCACGGCCGGCTAAGCTGTATCGATTTAATGACTATGAGTTGGTCAAGTCCATTTACCGGTAGGAAAAAGGAGGATGTTTACGATGAAAGCGCTGATTAACATTGATTATACCTTTGATTTTGTTGCGGATGCAGGGGCTCTGACCTGCGGAAAGCCGGGGCAGGCGATTGAAGAGGAGATTGTCCGCTTGACGAGTGAAGCGATTCAACAAGGTGATTATGTCGTGTTTGCTGTAGACATTCATCATGAAAATGATCCCTATCATCCGGAGACGAAGCTGTTCCCGCCGCATAACATTGCCCGTACAGCCGGAAGGGATCTGTATGGGCAATTGCAGCAAGTCTACGAACAGCATAAGGACAAAGAAAATGTGTACTACATGGATAAGACACGCTACAGTGCCTTTGCAGGGACCGATCTGGAAATAAGACTGCGGGAACGCGGCATCACCGAGGTCCATTTGGTAGGCGTGTGCACCGATATTTGCGTGCTGCATACCGCGGTAGATGCGTACAACCGAGGCTTTTCGATCGTAATCCACGAAAAAGCAGTCGCCAGCTTCAATCAGGCTGGACATGAATGGGCGCTTGGACACTTTACAGGATGCTTGGGAGCAACTGTGCTATAATTTGGAAAAAGAGAGAGGCTGACCACAATGACTCGATACAAAGATGATAGCTTGGCGTTGCATACCGATCTGTATCAGATCAATATGGCGCAAACCTATTGGGAAGATCAGATGCACAACCGCCGAGCCGTGTTTGAAGTGTTTTTCCGCAAGCTTCCTTTTGGCAATGGCTATGCCTTGTTTGCCGGATTGGAAAGGGTCGTCGACTATTTGCGGAGCTTCTCCTTCACCGAGAGCGATATCGCTTACCTGCGGGATGAACTAGGGTACGACGAGGCATTCCTGGAGTACTTGAGCGGCATGCGCTTTACCGGGACGATCCGATCGATGCGCGAGGGGGAGATGGTGTTTGCCAATGAACCCATCTTGCGGATCGAGGCACCGCTTGCCGAAGCGCAATTGATCGAGACGGCGATCCTCAATATCATCAATTTCCAAACGCTGATTGCAACCAAAGCTTCCCGCGTCAAACAAGTGGCAGGAGACGCTCCGGTGATGGAATTTGGAACGCGGCGGGCCCACGAGGTGGACGCGGCGCTGTGGGGGACGCGCGCAGCGGTGATAGGCGGCTTTGAATCCACCAGCAACGTACGCGCCGGGAAACGATTCGGCCTGAAAGTATCCGGCACCCACGCCCACGCGCTGGTGCAGGCATACCGAGATGAATATCGGGCTTTCACCCAATACGCCATGTCCCAGAAAAAGCATGGCAAGGCATGTGTCTTTCTGGTAGATACGTACGATACGCTGCGCTCCGGCATCCCGAATGCGATCCGGGTCGTGAAGGAGCTGGACATCGCCCATCTGTTTGCGGGGATTCGGCTTGATAGCGGCGACATGGCCTATCTGTCGAAGGAAGCGCGCAAGCTTTTGGATGAAGCGGGGTATACAGAGGCCAAAATTTTTGCTTCCAATGACCTAGATGAATACACGATTCTGAATCTGAAAGCACAGGGAGCCAAAATCGATGCATGGGGAGTCGGAACAAAAGCTATTACCGCCTATGATCAGCCTGCCTTGGGAGCGGTGTATAAACTGGTGTCCATCGAAAACGATCAGGGTGAAATGGTAGACACGATCAAAATCTCCGCCAATCCGGAAAAGGTAACAACGCCGGGACTAAAGCGGGTTTATCGGATCATCAACCAGATGAATCATCATTCGGAAGGCGACTATATCGCGATGGAAGATGAAAATCCGCAAGAGGAAGAGAAATTGAAAATGTTTCACCCGATCCATACGTTTATCAGCAAGTTTGTCACGGATTTTGAAGCGAGAGAGCTGCACCATGACGTGATTGTGGACGGCCGGGTCGTCTACGATTTTCCGGATGTATACGAGATTCAGGCGTTCGCCAAACAAAATTTAAATCTCCTATGGGAAGAATACAAGCGCACGATGAATCCGGAGGAATATCCGGTCGACCTCAGCCAGAAATGCTGGGATAATAAGATGAAAAATATGGAAGAGGTACGCAAGCAGGTGGCCAAGCGTAAATAGGCCGATGCTGGGGGGCAGGGTATGAGGAAGATCGGAATTTACGGATCATCATTTGATCCAATCACGAATGTGCATCTCTGGACGGCGAGTACCATCGCGCATCGCGCCAAGCTGGATCTGGTGATATTTCTGCCGTGCTCGGATAAGCGGACGGATAAAGAGCTGCAGACCGGCAAGGAGCACCGGTGGAACATGCTGCAGCTGGCCATTCAAGATCATCCGAAGTTTTGTGCAGACCGCTACGAGATGGATAACGTGGACGGGACGTATTATACGGCAAACACCATGCGCTACTTTAAGCAAAAATTTCCTGAGGACGATCTGTATTTTATTATGGGTGCTGATCTGCTATATGATATCGATCACCCGTCAGACCCATCGCGCAGATGGAAGCATCGGGAAGAGCTGATTGCCGAAAACAAATTCATCGTCATGGCGCGTGAAGGCATCGATATGCTCAAAGCCATCTCGCAAAGCCCTTTATTGCGCAACCATGACGATGGCACGCGCTTTCACCTGATCGACAAAGGCTTGGCGATGGAGATCAGCTCCACCTATATCCGGGAAGAGTTTGCGCGCGGGGGCGAACCTCGTTATTTACTCCCGGATACCTGCTACCATTACATTCGGGAGCATCGGTTATACCAATCTGCATTGGATAGGAGATAGATGGATATGATCACAGATTTACAGCGTGAAATCATTGAAGCATTGCGAGTAAAGCCGGTTATCGATCCGCAAGAGGAAATCCGCCGTTCTGTTGACTATTTGAAAGAATATTTGCTGGCTCATCCGTTTCTGGAATCGATGGTGCTTGGCTTGTCAGGCGGGCAGGATTCCACACTGACAGGCAAGCTTGCGCAAATCGCCGTCGATGAGCTGAACGCCGAGACGGGATCGAATAAATACAAGTTTATCGCTGTGCGTTTGCCCTACGGCGTGCAGCGGGATGAGGACGATTGCCAGGACGCGATCAAGTTCATCCAGCCTAGTCTGGTCGTGACGGTGAATATCAAAGCGGCTGTGGATGCCAGTGTGAAGACGATGGAAGAGGCGACTGGGCAACCGGTTTCTGACTTTCTGAAGGGAAATGAAAAGGCCCGTGAGCGGATGAAAGCCCAGTATACACTGGCAGGTATGTACAAAGGCGTTGTGCTGGGGACGGATCATGCTGCGGAGGCCATTACCGGTTTCTTTACGAAGTTTGGCGATGGCGCCTGCGATATCGCCCCGATCTATCGCTTGAACAAGCGGCAGGGAAAACAGCTTTTGCAGCTGCTTGGCTGCCCTGAGCATCTGTACCGCAAAGCCCCGACAGCGGATCTGGAGGAAAACAAGCCGCAGCTCCCCGACGAGGTAGCGCTTGGCGTCACGTACGAGGAGATCGATGATTATCTCGAAGGCAAAGAAGTAAAGGATGAAAGCAGACAAAAAATTGAGAACTGGTATTTGAAGACAGAGCATAAGCGTCGTCCGGTGCTGACCGTTTTTGAAAATTGGTGGAAATCATAAAAAAAGGGAGGGAGTCTCAGCCAAAGCTGATTCTCCGTCCCTTTTTATGCATGTTCCAGAAACTCAAAAGCCACAATATGATCGATGGCCGGCTTTTTTTCCCTCCACATTTCCGGTAAATAGAAGAGGGCAGGACCGCCTTCCCGAATCGGTTTCCCCTCCTTGGCGAACTGTAAAAATGCACGTTTCGCGTCAGCAAGCGGCAGTGTGATTGGTTCGCCATGTTCGCGCCAAATGCGCATGCTCGTCACAGATGGGGCTGGCTGTGCGTTTTCGATGAACGGGGCAAGCCGCATCCCGTAGTCACCTTGCAGGGCCTTTCGCTGCTCGATCATGCTTTTTTTCTCGGATGGGGGTGTGGCTCCTTCTTTCAATTCTTTATCCCATTGGGAACCGGTACCTTCCAAGTTATCATTCACGTCGAAAATATCCTGCAATTCCTCACCTTGATAGGTTTGCAGATCAAATTTGCGCTCATCGAAAATCCAGACACTGGGGTCCAGTGTTATCGCAAAGGAGACTGCTCCTTTAAATAAAATGGTATCAGCCATGCTTGATTCCTCCCTTTCCAAACGATGCCAGTCCTATTGTACTGTACCTGTGCGGACACCGCAAACGAAAAGTCAGAACCAAGTGCACCAAAGACGATATGAGAAGGCGGACTGCGATGACCGGAATCGAGACGAAACAACACATTCAACAGCGCTATCAAGAACAGCTGGAGCAAGCGGTGATTCTAGCTTCCCGGCATGTGAAAGAAGGCAAAGTAGCCAGCTATATCCCGGAATTAGCCAAAAGCGATCCGAACCACCTGAGTGCAGCCGTCGTGCTCATGGATGGCAGCGTGATTGCAGCAGGGAATACGCAAACTCGCTTTACCCTGCAAAGCATTGCCAAGCTCTTTTCACTCGCCATCGCATTGGCTGATCACGGATGTGAATATGTGTTTTCGCGAGTGGGGATGGAACCGACCGGAGATCCATTCAATTCAATCATGAAACTGGAGGCGATTAAGCCGCACAAGCCGCTGAATCCGATGATTAATGCCGGGGCAATCGTTGTATGCGATATGGTCAAGGGCAATGGCTGTGAAGAAAGAACGGAGCGGATTCTTTCCCTGCTGCGTAAAATGACGGGGAATCCAGAGATTTGTGTGAATCATGCCGTCTATCTTTCGGAAAAAAATTCTGCCAATCGAAATCGCGCTCTTGCCTATTTCATGAAGGACAGCGGAGTGTTGACAGGCGATGTCGAGGATACGCTCGATTTTTACTTTCGCCATTGCTCGATCGAGGTCAATACCCAAGATGTGGCATGGATGGCCAGTGTATTGGCAGCGGACGGCGCTCATCCCGTAACGGGTGAAAGACTGATAGATGAAAGGATTGCGGGGATCTGCAAGACCTTCATGGTGACATGCGGGATGTACAATGCCTCTGGTGAATTTGCCATCCAGGTAGGTATCCCGGCGAAAAGCGGGGTGGCGGGAGGAATCATGGCAACGGTCCCAATGCAGATGGGGATCGGCGTCTACAGCCCCGGCCTCGATGAAAAAGGAAACTCGCTGGCAGGGGTAAAATTGCTTCAAGAGCTGTCCAATCTGTGGAATCTCAGCATTTTTTAACGGTTCGTACATATCGAATTGCAGCTAGGCAGGTCACTTCCTCTTTTCAAATAGGCGACAATCGCGTACTATGGAAGATAAGGATGTGGCAAACGGAGGGATAGGTTTTGGCAGAATTAAGTATTCCCGACTTGGAAAATAAGGCACTAGCATTGTTGCGAGCCGATGCGGATAAGATATACAAGCTGATTGATGTACAGATGGAAAACCTCACCATGCCGCAATGTCCATTGTATGAAGAGGTGCTGGATACACAGATGTTCGGCCTCTCCCGTGAAGTGGAATTTGCTGTGAGATTAGGGTTGATCGAAGATGAGGTTGGTCGGGATATTCTCGATGAGCTTGAACGCAAGCTGGCTGAATTATATGAGAAACAAAAACAAGCAAGCGAGGGATAATCAATCCCTCGCTTTTCTTTATGCAAAAAAGAATGCGGTACCCAAAATGATATAGACACCTAGAAGCAGCACACCTTCATACCAGTTGGTGGCACCATCCCGGGAAATGGAGATCGTGATAAAGGTAGCTACCGCTATCGCTGCAAGCTCGTAGGTTGTAAACACGATGTTCATCGGATTGCCGAAGAGCAGGCTGATCAGGACAAGCGTTGGAGCTACGAAGAGAGCAATCTGCAAGCTGGAACCGATGGCGATTTCCACGGCAGCACCGATGCGCCCTTTCATCGCCAGCAGAAGCGCTGCACTGTGCTCGGCAGCGTTACCAATGATCGCGATCACGAATGCCCCGACGAAAAGCTCAGATAAACCCAGATCGTGCGAAACTTTTTCCACGCTATGTACCAGCCATTCGGAAACAAAAGCCACACAGATCGTTGACAATGTCAACATGAGGATCGATACGCCCTTGGACCAGGTGGCTTCTGTATCATGCGGCTCGATATCCGAGAGAAACTCTTTATGCGTCATCATGGAGAAAATGAGCCAGAGAATATAGGCGATGATCAAAATGACAGCGATCACGACGCTTAATGTATTAATCTTCGGCGTCTCCAATCCCTGCATGAAAACGGCGGGGATAAACAGAGCCACCAGTGCCAGCATCATCAGGGAAGAGTTGTGTCCGGCCAGGCGCCCGTTAAAGGTCTGTTCCTTGAATTTGAGTCCTCCGCACAGAACGCTCAAGCCGAGAACCAAAAGCATGTTCCCGATAATCGCGCCGGTGATAGAGGCTTTCACCATATCGAAGAGTCCTTCTTTCACAAGGAAAAAGGCGATGATCAACTCAGCGGCATTCCCAAAGGTCGCGTTGAGAAAACCGCCGACACGGTCTCCCGCATAATGGGCCACGCTTTCCGTCGATTTGCCCAGCCATGCTGCCAGTACAACGATAGCAAGGGCAGCGGCGCCAAACTTGAGAAATTCATTGTGAGTAAAAAAGTGGGTATAGGCGGCCAAGATCAAGCTCGCACCGATCAGGGTAAAAAACAAACGCTGATTCAATGAGTTCACCTCAATTACCATTTATTAGCACTTTTAGCATGGTATTTAGTTTACAAAAACAAGCAGAAAATGTCACGTAATTTTCAAGTAAACGAGCAGGGAGTCCCGAAGTCGGAATAGTACAAGCGTCTTAAGACACACTAGAAAGGTAAGAGACTTGTCGTGGAGGTGCACAAACATTGACACAACCATATCTCTGCCCAACCTGTAAATCGAATCGTATGCGTTTTACGATCATTGAACAGACTCCGCATTACGTGCGACTCAATCCGCAGACAGGAGAGGTGGTAACCGAGGTGGCGCAGGAGCAATTGGATGCGTTTCACCAGCCCTACAAAGGCGATTCCTTCCTGGTGCAATGCGGCATTTGCGGCACCACCGAAAGTGAAGAACGTTTTGTCAAGATGGCGCAGCATATGCAAAATCAAAAATAACGAAGGAAGAAGACGGCACGCTTGATCATCCAAGCGTGCCAATTTTTCGTGCGGGTTCTCTATCGGCAGAAGATATGCTTGCCGATTTTTTTGATTTGCGGCCGGCTCCAGATCCAGGCGGATGTGGCGGTATCCGGGTTGAAGTAGTAGATCGCACCGCCGGTTGGATCCCATCCCTTGATCGCATCCTGTACGGCTTTCTTCGATGTCGCGTTGGGCGTGAGCCATATTTGCCCATCCGCTACCGCAGTGAAGGCCCTCGGCTCAAAGATCACGCCTGCCGGAGTATCAGGAAAACCAGGGCTGTGCGTGCGATTCAAAATAACAGCGGCTACGGCTACTTGTCCCACATACGGCTCCCCGCGTGCTTCACCATGAACAGCGTTGGCCATTAAGCGCACATCATTGGACGAATACCCGCCCCTTGCACTCTCGGTTTTGACGGTAGAAGCGTTCCCCGCATTCGCTTTTCCTAAGTCTTCGGCTGTCGGACGGTAATTTTTCGTAGCGTTGTACAGTTTTAGCTTCGTCTTGCTGCCCAGTATGCCATCGACTTTGAGACCAAACTCATATTGGAAGTTGCGGAGTGCGTTGTAGGTACGTGTCGTAAAGCTCCCATTGACAGGCCCGGTGTAGAAGCCAAGGTGCTTCAGGCGATATTGCATCTCCCGCACATCTGCACCGGTTGCCCCTTGTTTCACAATACTTTTGCTGAACGCATCGGTTTCTTGAGGAGCCCCGATGGCGAACACGGCAGCAACGATCAACAAGACGGAAACAAACAGATACATGATTTTTCTCGATTTCATGCCAATGCCTCCTTCAACTGGTCTCATTGGGACTTATTGTGCCCATTTCCGCCATGATGGCTGGTGTAAAATGTTGGCGATTTGAACAAAATGAACCTCAGATAGGATGAAGAATGGGGGCTTACGCATGCAGGCAAAAACAGTCGCGGCTTTTATTACGGAACAGCTTCGGGAATGGGGAATCAGGCGCATATACGGGGTGGCAGGCGATGCCATTTTGCCATGGCTCGATGTCCTCGGAAAACAAATGGATATCCGTTTCATCCAGTGCAGGCATGAAGCGTCTGCCGCGATGATGGCTTCTGCAGAGGCAAAGCTGACAGGAAGGCCGGCTGTATGCACAGCGACAAGCGGACCTGGCTTCGTCAATTTGCTGAACGGATTGGCGGATGCGCACACAGACCATGTTCCGGTCATCGCGATTACCGGCCAAATCGAGAGCTACAAGCTGGGCGGCGGATACAAGCAGTATGTACAGCAGGAAAACATGCTCACACCGATCTCCCATTTCTCTACGGTAGTGGCCGATCCGCGTGCCATCGGAGAGGTTTTGCACAAGGCATACATGACCGCTGCGCAGCAAAAAGGGGTCACCCATCTCGCGGTATGTCAGGACATATGGGCACAAGAAACGAATCATCCGGTGATCTCCGCATTGCCTGCGCTTCACTCGGCGGTGCGGCTGGATCGGACTACGGCCAGCCAAGCGGCGGAAATCGCCCGCAGCGCCCGCAAACCGATGATACTGTGCGGGGTTGGCGCGAGGTCGAGCATTTCGTCTGTCCAACGCTTGGCAGAAAAGCTTGGGGCCGGCATCCTTCTGTCGCTGGGTGCAAAGGGAGCGATTGCAAGCTCGCATCCGCAGGTGTTAGGCGGCTTGGGTGAAGGAGGCAATCATGCAGGGCTGGAGGCGTTGGCCAAGGCTGATTTGCTTATGATTTTTGGCGCCACCTGGTTTCCGCGCTCGTACATCCCTGCTCATGTAACGATCATTCAAATCGATGAAAATCTGTCATCCTTTCATGCGGCAGAAAAGCTGATACCGGTTCGCGGAAATTTGGAGGAAGCCGTTTTATTCCTGGAGGATCGGCTGCAGGCGTATGAACCCGATGAAAACTGGCGCTACGTCATTCATGCCCTTCATCAGGAAGGGATGAAAGAACTCGAGGAAAAGACCGCGCAGACAAACGAAGAGCGGGTCAAGCCGCAGAAGGTCATGACAGCCCTCGACCAGCTGGTGGAGACAGACGCCATTGTCACCCTCGATACAGGGGAGCATACGATATGGTTCAACCGAGCCTTTCGTGCGGAAGGGCAGGTCCCTTTGTTTTCGGGGAAATGGCGGACGATGGGATTTGGGCTGCCAGCTGCGATCGCAGCCAAGCTGACGGCTCCCGATAAGCAGGTCGTAGCCATTGTCGGGGACGGGGGATTAATGATGACCCTCGGTGAGCTGATGACGATGGTCGAATATGATCTGCCAATTACGGTGATTGTCTTGAATAATCATGGACTGGGGCTGGAAGAGGTGAAAATGAAGCGTGCTGGCATGACTCCGTTTGCCACTTCGATGATGAATCCGTCTTTTTTCAAGCTTGCCGAAGCTTGCGGCATACATGCCTATCGCATCAATGATGTGGGCCAATTGGAAGAGGGGCTGCAGACGGCATTACAGGCTGGAAAACCCGCCTTGGTAGAAGTCCAGACCACTCCACCGACCCTTGATCCTTTGAACAAACAGCTGTTGATTCACACCCAAGCCTGATATGCTTATAATGAAAATAGAGAGAACATTGGCGGTGGACCGTACTGCGGCGCAGTCCCGAATGTATCGTAGCCTGACGGAGGAGGGCTTTGCATGGAGGAATGGAATCGAGGGGAAATCCGCGTAGCCGATGGAGTGGTCGCCGTGATTGCGGGATTGGCTGCGCAGGAGGTAACGGGAATTGTCTTGAAGGCGGGCAATCTGTATCAAGATATTGCCAAACGACTTACAGGGGCTCAGCAGTCAGGGAAAAACATCTCGGTCAAGGTGGAGGAAGGAGAGATCACCTTGGAGCTGCGCGTTGGCACGCGTTATGGCACTAAGATTGATCAGGCCTGCCGAGAGTTGCAGAAAAAAGTAAAGGCGGACGTCGAGCATTTGACCGGAATCCCTGTCGTTGCGGTCGATGTCAGGGTGGAATTTTTGGCATGAGGAAAAACAAAAAGAAAAAACGGTCAGAAGCACCGGATCGGGTGACTGACCGTTTTTTCGTGTTTACGGCTTTTAAAACGAATTTACGCATTCGCTGCTGCTTTTTGTTTGCTGACTTCCCTGGAGACACTCAGCAAGATCCCTGTGGAAACCAAAGTGATTAACAGCGAAGAACCGCCGTAGCTGATAAAGGGCAAGGTAACCCCTGTCAAAGGCAATGCCCCCGTTACCCCGCCGATGTTGATCAGGGCTTGCAGGCCGATCATAGAGACAATGCCTACTCCAACCAACGTGGCAAAGGTATCCTTGCAGCGCAAGCAAATCTGCAAGCCGCGCAGGAGAAACAGGATGTACAACAGTAAAAACAGGACGGTTCCGATAAAACCAAGCTCTTCGGCAATGATGGAAAAAATAAAGTCGGTGTGAGCTTCCGGCAAATACAAATATTTCTGCACGCTTTTCCCAAAGCCCACTCCCGAGAGACCGCCATGCGCCAGGGCAAACAAGGATTGCTTCAATTGCCAGCCGGCTCCCATCGGATCGCTCCATGGATCCATGAAGGTCGTCAAACGAGATAAAGCGTGGGAATACAGCGTCACATAGCTTGCCAAAAACAAGCTGCCGATCGGTACGGTCAGCATGAACAGATGGGAGATCCTCGCTCCGCCGCAGATCATGACCAGAGCGGCGGTACCCAGCAGGACTGCTGCCGAACCCAGGTCAGGCTGGATGGCAATCAGCACAAAAAAGATGCCGGTGACCACAAGCGGAGGGATCAAACCGGACTTGAATTGCCGGAACCGGTCGCCTTTTTTGTCAATGATTGCGGCCAAATAAAGGATGATGCCAAGCTTGGCTATCTCGGCAGGCTGGATGCTGGCGCCGCCCAATTTAAACCATGATTGCGCACCTTTTCCTTCCGATCCAACCGCCAGGACGAGCAGGAGCAAGACAAAGCTGCCTACCACGATCCAGCGAAAATTTCGTTTATAAAAAGAAAACGGAATGTTCATGGCAACCAGCATCGCGATAATCCCGAGCACGGCCCACATAATCTGTTTTTTCACAAAGAACAGCTCGTCCCCGTTGCAAATCCCGCAGCCACGGGACGTATAGACGCCCGTATACGCATAAATCGAACTGGCACTAAGCACCATCGTCACGCCGATGCCTAGCAGAAGTGCGGTCAAAATAAGCAGAACAAAATCGGGCACGCCGCGCGTTTTCATGGAGAAAAATCCCTCCTATGGAAAACAGAGAGGGTGTAGCTCCTCTCTGTCTGGTAGTGAGTCCAGTATTCGCCGATCTGAGTGTGACTTACGCGCTCAGATGGGACAGTTTGTCAGCAAGGATTTGCAGCTTTCGTTTTGCGGCTTGCAAAATATGATCTGGAACAGGTGTTTCATATTCCAGTCCATGCGGGAATACCCCTTTGCCCATATAAGGCTCTTCCAGCTTCAGAAGCGTGTGAGGATCCTCCAGCTTGCCTTTCACCGCGTTGCCTTCCACACGCAGGTAGTAAGCGTTTGCCTTATCCTCGAATTTGCAATCGTATGTAGCATGGTTGTAATCCCAGGCCCAGCGGATGAATCCCAATTCAGTCATGACATGATCGAGATCGGAAAGGAATGCTTCTTTGTTGCCGATCCCTGTTTCCTTGATTACCATTTAGTCTTCCTCCTTGAAACTAGGTCGATCTTTCGTATGTACGAAGAACTTTCACTTTCTTATGATAGTAGGTTTTACGATTTAGTGCAATGAATATGTGAGTAAGCGCCGTGGCAATTTCCCATGCATGAAAGCACCGGAGAGAGGAAACAATACGAACGTTCATCAGTAAAGGAGGAGATTCCCCATGGCACAAGTGGAAAACCGCACATTGCGTGAAATCATGACAAAAGATTTGGCGACGGTGACGCTGAAGGATAATGTGTATGAAGTAGCCGTGAAAATGCGCGATTGGAACGTAGGGATCATTCCGGTTGTCGATGAGAAGAACGACGTGATCGGGGTCATTACCGACCGTGACATTGTCATTCGTGGGTTGGCTGAAAAACGTGAAGGCTCTGCGGCCATCAGCGAAGTAATGACCCGCGACATCATTTTGGGGAAACCTGAGATGACAGTAGATGAAGCAGCACGCATCATGGCACAGCATCAAGTGCGCCGTCTGCCGGTAGTTGAAAACGGCAAGCTGGTCGGCATTGTGGCGATCGGTGACATGGCTGTACGCCAAGTGCACCATGATGAAGCGAGCGAGGCCCTGTATGAAATCTCGGAGCCTGCTTCTCGTCACTAATGAGATCGATTCAAACGATCTGGCGAATTCGTCAGGTCGTTTTTTTATGTGTGGATTGACATTCACGTTACGGAAAGGTTTAAGATTAAGGGCAAAACAGGGATTGACAAGGAGAAAGAACCGATCATGCATATTCGGGAAATGGCAAAACGTCTGCAAATCACCCCCCGCGCGATTCGATTTTATGAAGAAAAGGGATTGATCCGACCGCGAAAAGAGGAAAGCTCCGGATACCGTACATTCAGCGAGGAGGATGCATGGCGTCTGCAAACGGTGATTTCCTTGCGTGAGGTGGGGATGCCGATTGAAGACATTAAAGGACTGCTCGAAAGACTCGATCAGGAAGAGGAATCGTTGCTTGCCTATTTGGAGCTGCAGCGCGCTTATATGTATGACCGCTGGATTGAAATGAAAAATGTGATTCATACGACCGAGACGATGATCACCCGTCTGAAGCAGGACAGCCAATTGGCTCCATCCTCTATGTTTGAATTGGCGGAGGCCAACAAACGGTTGCGGCAAACGAGGAAAGATTGGGTGGACCGCTGGAACTTCAACCAGCTAGCCCCCCATTACGATGAGCTTGTGGGTCAAGCGCAGCATGGACTCCCGCATGAGAAATATGAGCAAGTACTGGAGCAGGTTGTGGAGCGTATCGCCCCTGTAAAAGGAGAAAAAGGCTTGGACGCCGGCACGGGTACAGGAAACCTTGCCAAGCGTTTTTGTGATCGCGGCATTGCCATGTGCGCCTTTGACCAGTCGAGGGAAATGCTCAAGCTTTGCAAAGCGAAAAATCCGGCGGTCGAAACGAAGCTGGGGACCTTTTTTGCGATCCCTTATCTGGATCATACGTTTGATTTTGTCGTATCCAGCTACGCTCTGCACCATCTGACCGACGAGCAGAAGCTTTTGGCTTTGAGCGAATTTCAGCGTGTGCTAAAGCCCAAAGGCAGATTGGCGATTGCCGACTTCATGTTTATCAACCATTCCGCCCGTGAAGCGCATGTGGCAAGCTTGCGTGAAGCTGGCTTGGACGAGACCATCCGGGAAATCGAGGACGAATATTACGCAGACCGCAGCGTGCTTCTGCAGGAGCTCACCAGACTCGGATTTTCCACAGAAGCCGAGAAGCTCACTACGTATGTCCATCTTCTTTGTGCCCAGGGATAAGCAAACAGATCCTCTTTTTCGCGATTTTAGGCCCGTCTTCGCATGACATCGGCCGAGGTGTGTGCATAGGCTGTAGCGAGACGGAAAGGAGGATCTCTCATGGGCTTTTTGGATTTTAACCGTGATAACGATGAGCTGATCTGGATCATTATTGTAGTGGTAGTTCTTCTTTTCTTGCTGAATGATCGAGACTGATGGTAGGATAGGGGTAAGCGAAAACGACCTTCATTATCGGGTCGTTTTACTTTTTTTAAAGCGGCTTTTGCGCAAAGCGTGAAAGCAAGCGAAGGGGATGTCCACCATGAAATTACATAGCTGCAAGTCGTTCATTCATTTATGGTGTGTTTTTTTCATGGCACTGCTTGTCCTGGCCGGTTGTGGTGCGAAAGAAGGACTGCAGGCAAATGGAAGCATGGAAACGAACGTCATCCGCGTGGTGGATGGCGATACCTTTGAAATGGAAGGGGGAGAACGCGTCCGCTTGATTGGCGTCGATACGCCGGAAAGCGTGAAGCCGAATACTCCCGTCCAACCGTATGCCAAAGAAGCAAGCTCCTATACCAAGCAGCTGTTGGAAGGCAAAAAGGTACGCTTGCAGTTCGATGTACAGCTTCGTGATAAATATAAGCGTCTGCTGGCGTATGTGTACTTGCCGGATGGTACCTTTGTCAATCGCAAGCTGATCGAGGAAGGGTATGCAAAGACGCTGACCATCCCGCCAAATGTAGCCTTTTCCGAACAATTTGCAGCGGCGATGAAGCAGGCACGTGAGGAAAAACGCGGATTATGGGCGGATGACACAAGCAAAAAGAATGTCAATTCCGCAGGGAAGCCGTCATCCACAAAGAAGAACGCCACCGATCAGGGAGCCAACGGAGAAAAGCGCATCAAAGGGAATATCACGCGAAATGGAGAGAAAATCTACCATACGCCGGATTCGCCGAGCTATGAGCAAACAAAAGCAGAAGTGTGGTTTTCCACCGAGGAGGAAGCACGCGCAGCAGGATTTCGCGCACCAAAACGGTATGGAATAGAAAAACGGAAATAGGGAATGCTACAAAGTGGAAAGAAAGATTCCAAAGGAGTTGTTCCCGATGATTCCAAAAAAGAAATGGCTGAGCCTGTTACCGATGCTTGCCGTTCTTGTCGGTGTAGAGGTATATTTGTATGCACAGCATACCGCCACTGTCACACAGTCGCAGCCCGTCGAGCAGGTGAGCCCAGTAAGCGAAAAAGCCAAGCCCACCTTGCAAGTGAGTCATACGCTGCATGATGGTGATTTGCATCTGCAATTGACCGTGACTTCTTTCCGTTTTTCCTTGGAAAATATGGGGAAGGAAAACCGGGATGGGGAAGGGCATGTTCATCTCTATCTGGATGACAAAAAAGTGGCGAAGATTTTTGACAACAATTACATCTATAAGGATATTCCCAAAGGAAAGCATCAGGTTGTCGTCGAGTTGGCCCATAATAATCACGATTCGTATGGTGTGAAACAGTCGTTTGCCATTGAGGTAAAATAGGCTGGATCATCATAGATGGACACCAAAAAAAGCAGAGGTCCAAGCCTCTGCTTTTCGTCCGTTTTTAGTCGAAAAGAATTTATAAAATTCTCATCGACATTAGAGCAACTAAGCTCCGCCAAAGACTTGGCGTAGCCAAGTTTTTTCTAATCCGATTAGAATTGTACGGATACGTTTGCTTGGGCATCAGGCAGGGCAATGACAATGGTTGGATAGGTCAAGACTTGTGTTACCATATGCCCAGGGGCTGGTTTTTTCACAGCCGTCTGGATGAGCCAGGAACCATCTGCCTGCTTGCGTACGTCTGTAACCGTTAATTGATAGCCCCCGGTTGGCCGTTGACCGGCACTGATGACAATATAGGATTTCCCGTTTTCGTGGATCGTTTTGAAACCGCCTTTTGTGCGGATTTCATTCAATGCCTGCTTGATCGAATCCGAGTAAGGAGCAGGCACGATATCGTAAGCATGGGCCGGAGCTTCTTTTGCAGGTGGGGTCGGATTCTCTTCTCCCATTCCAGCAGCGCCGCCAAACAAAGCTACCGTCATCGATAACAAAATAGAAAAAATGGAGTTCATAAGGATGATCCCTCCGATTCCGTTATGTTTTTTAGTTGAGGTGAAAACAAATGCGTATACACAATGGGCTTTTGATGTTGTCGGAATCCACCAAAGACAAGATGCTGGCGGAGCAAGATCAGCGACTGGGGTTTCGCAGTGAGTTGGATCTGCCGAGTCGGTTGACAGATACAGCCTATGTGGAGCAATTGTGGCAATCCTGTTCGGAGGCGGAGCAGGCTGTGGTTCGTCTGTTTCTTTTGCAGGCTCCCCTTGGTTTTTTTACGAAAAAACAGTGGGACCGTTTTGCTGCCGATCATCAGGTGCGATACGGGATCGGATTGACACGGCTGCGCCGAATCGGCTTTATTCTAACAGTACGTAAGCTATGGAGTGAAGTCGGCTATATCATGCCTCAAGAGATCAGAGAAATCTTGATGGCTGGTCATCAAAGTGATACGTACAAAGAAAATACGCCTGTTTCTGTGATGGAATCTCAAGCGCTCTCTTATTATATCGCATCGGGCAGGGGGATTCATCTGGATCTTTTTGGGCTTTTATTATTTGTCAGGGAGCATGAGATTCCCCTGACCCAAAAGAAATTGATTCATCGCCGGATGCTGCAAAAGCTGGAGCAGCGATTTTCCTTGCAGAATGCTCATGTGGAAGAATGGTTCTACCGCTATTTCTCTCCGGCCATCCACGAAAGCTATCAACCGGAGACCGCGATCATGCTGGATCTGGCTTTACGGATGGGACTTTTGCGTATGGAGGACAATCGGCTACTGCTCGTCGCAGACCGGGTAGACGAATGGCTGGGTCTGCCTGCAGCGATTCGCTGGAGTCGGGAGTGGCAGCTCATCGTGGATACCTACCTTCCTGCCGAGACTTGGCTGGAAGCATTTGCTTATCGGATGAAGAGAATCGAAGGAGAAGGATGGCAAAGTGTAGAGGCTGGTCTTGACCACCTGCGCCAGCTCGGCTTTTCAGTGCCTGATGAAGCCCTGCAATACTTGCTGAATCATTGGCTGCACCCGCTGCTTGGACTAGGCTGGATCCAGCTAGGGGAGCGGGATAACCAGCTTTACTGGAGATGGAATCTGCTTACACGCAGGGCATCGGAGGACGGTTGGTACGTTCAGCCGACAGGACAAATGATTGTACCCCCTCTGGTCTCTTTGCAAAAATTATGGCAGCTCAGTCAGATTGCGAATTTGTCATTTTCAGGAGAATGGATCCAAGCTGAGCTCGATTCCCAGCGCTTGCGCACGTTTCTCTCTCAGGGTTCCAGCTGGGAGCAAGCATACGCCTTTTTGCAGGAAGGCTCTGCCTATCCGATCCCGGAAGAGGTGGCCGAGCTGCTGCGGCGGTGGAGTGAAAAGGCGAAACAAATCCATTTTGAACACGTGATCCGCGTACGCGTCGCCGAGCCGCACATGCTCGAGGAGATGATGGAAATCCCCATGTTGCTCCCTTATTTCGGAGAACGAATCTCCTCTACGGATGTGCTGATCCGGCCTGACACCGAAAAGGAGCTCGCAGCAGCTCTGCGGCGATGCGGGTATGAGGTCATACTGTCGGAAGGCGTGATCCAAAAAAAAGCGAAGCAGCATCAGGAAGCGGAAAGAGAGGCAGTCGGACTCTTTTCGGATCAACGGGAGACAGCCGGCTACCAGGTGGAAAACACGTTTCCGGATCCAGAGGAAAGTCTCGGAGCATTGCGTGCTCTGCCGAAAATGTGGACGAGCCATTATCAGACGTATCATCCGCAAACCTTGCGTGATCTATGCAGACGTGCGGTAGAATTGGGCTTGGAGCTGCGTATCGAACAAAAAAATGGCGAAGAGTGGAAGGGGATTCCACAGCGTCTGGAGGTAGAGATGGGCTACTGGGTGGTCACCATCGATACTGGACGAAAGAAGAAAACATGCAGGCTGGAAGAGATTCACCGCGCCCAAATTGTCCTTCCAGCTTATCTCTAATACGAAACTGCAACAAATTTGTCAATTTCGTGGTACAATAAGAAAAACTTCATAGAAGCTACTCGAGGATGCTGTCGAGTTCTTCTTTAGAGGAAGTTTTTCACGTTGTATCAGGATGAACAGCTTTGACGTTTATACATTCTGATACAATAAGAAAAACTTCATAGAAGCTACTCGAGGATGCTGTCGAGTTCTTCTTTAGAGGAAGTTTTTCACGTTGTATCAGGATGAACAGCTTTGACGTTTATACATTCTGATACAATAAGAAAAACTTCATAGAAGCTACTCGAGGATGCTGTCGAGTTCTTCTTTAGAGGAAGTTTTTCACGTTGTATCAGGATGAACAGCTTTGACGTTTATACATTCTGATACAATAAGAAAAAACTTTATGAGAAGCTGCTCGAAGAAGTTGTCGAGTCCTTCTTTAGAGGAAGTTTTTCACGTTGTATCAGGATGAATAGCTTTGAAGTTTATACTTTCTGATACAATTAGAAAAGGCGTGTTCCTATTCGCCTGAAAGGGGGTCAAGCAAGTGATTGAAACAGTAGAAAGTGTTGATATGGTTGAATTGATCATGGAATCCCATGAATTATCACAAATGATAAATCAATCCAGCGAGGTGGAAGCCTACCTGACAGCGAAAAAGCGCATGGAAGAGGATGCGCAGGCTCAGGAGCTGCTGGCGCTTTTTGAAAAAAAGAAGGAAGCCTATGAAGATGTGCAACGTTTCGGGAAATATCACCCCGACTTCGATAAAATCTCGACAGAAGTTCGTCAGCTGAAGCGATCATTGGAGATGCTTGACACCGTACAAGCATTTAAACGCGCAGAGGACGCTTTGGACAACTTGCTTTATCAAGTGAGCCGCACCATCGCTGATTCTGTCTCCCATACAATCAAGGTCCCAAGCAACAACCCGTTCCTGGAGACAAAAGCAGGCGGATGTGGCACGGGAGGAAGCTGCGGCTGCAGCATCAAGAAAAAGAAAACATCCTGAGGCCAAAGGAACAGATGCATTCGTCAGTGGGAAGGGGATTGTAAAGTAGCATGAGGGATAAACGATTAGGCGTAGCAGTATGGATCAAGCATGCACGCATGGCAAAAAATTTGCGTAAATTCGGCTCGATCCACTACATTTCCAAACGGCTGAACTACGTCTCCATGTATGTGGACGCAGCGGAGATCGATGAAGCCATTCGGGTCATGGAGCGGCTTCCGTTTGTTACCCGCATCGAGCGTTCCCATCGCCATGAAATTCCGGTGGAGTATAATAACGCCAAGCCGGATAAGGCGAAGGAATACGACTACAAGCAAGAAAAAAATCAGCTGATTGCCTTGGCGGATAGCTTGATGGAAAGCGCCCGCGCAAGCAATGCGGAAGTAGGAAGCGTACGTTAGGGAAAAAGCTGCCGGAACTGGCAGCTTTTTCTTTTTCTTACGATACCAACGTGTTATGCTTAAAAGACAAAAACAACCACAAAAATGTATGCGCTTACAAAAAGTTTGATAGCAAAAGGCAGGGGAGTACAATGAGCAGATTGGATATCAATTGTGATTTGGGAGAAGCAACCGGCCGGTTTCGCATGAACGAAGATTTGGGCATCTTAAAATGGATTACCTCTGTGAATGTGGCCTGCGGCCTGCATGCTGGAGATCCCCATAACATTCGCCGGATCTTGGAGGCATCGCTGCAACACGGTGTCATGATTGGTGCTCACCCAGGTTATCCCGATGCGCAAGGGTTTGGACGTCGTTCGATGAATCTTAGCCTGAATGAGGTCTATGATATCGTATTGTATCAAGTATCTGCTCTGCATGGTATGACACGTGCTCTGGGAGGAAGGCTTCATCATGTCAAATTGCATGGAGCCCTTTATAATGAAGCGGCCGAACGTCCCGAATTGGCGGAGGCTGTCGTTCGAGCCATTGCCGATGTAGATGAGGAATTAACCCTGTATGCATTGTCCGGTAGTGCAATCGTGCATGTCGGGTTGGAACACGGCTTGGTCGTTGCGGAGGAGGTCTTCGCGGATCGTGCCTATCTGCCTAATGGGCGATTGGCCCCGCGTGAGCTTGAAGGCAGCGTCCTGATCAGCAAGGAGGAACGGATGGAGCAGGCCAGCCGCTTAGTGCTGGAACAGATGGTTCGTACGGTGGACGGCAGCATGCTCGAATTGGCTGCGGATACACTGTGTGTGCATTGTGAAAACGCGGATGTCATTCCGTTTTTGATGGATCTACATAAATGGGCCAAACAAAATGATGTCGAGATTTCCGCAGTCCCATACGCGTGACGAATGAGAAGCATGGCTGCCTGTTGGTATCCGCTAAGCGGAGCGGGCAGCTTTTTTCATGTAGAAGTTTCTGCATATTTCTACAATGACCATGCGAAATTTGTTACAATGTGTAGAGAAAAGTCTGGCTAGCTAGGGAGTTCGCATGAATACAATCCAGAAAACAAGCATGCTGATTTGCATCACGTTGCTGCTGCTATTCGGAGGAGCAGGAATCGTACTCAAGTGGCCGCAGATCGAGCAATGGTTTGCATCCACTTTTCCGGCAGCATCTCAACCGCAGCAATTAGGAGCGGATCCGTTCGCTTATGACCCGCCGCTGCCTTCCTATGTGAAGGATTTGCACCCGACCTATACGATCAAGGCTTCTTTGCTGACGAATGAAGCGAAAATTAAAGGGAGCATGCAGCTTACCTTTGACAATCCGCAGACGACGGATTTGCGGCTTTTTTTATATGACTATCAGTGGAGTCCGACCGCCATCACATCCATTCGCCACAAAGATCAGTCGCTCTCCTTTCAACGGAAAAACTCGGTGATCGTTTTTCCGAATCGTTTTACGAATGAAAAGCGGACAACCTTGACCATTGATTTTGAAACGAACGTGCCTCGGGGTGGAACGCGCTTTGGCGTTCGTGATGATATTTGGACATTGACCAACTGGTACCCGATGCTGGGCGCCTTGAATCAACAGGGATATTGGTACGAGCCTCCGCAGCGCGGCAGCTTCGGCGATCCATTCGTCTATCATTTTGGCGATTACGATGTGACCTTCTCCTCGCCGGAAGGATACAAATGGGTTACCTCCTGGGGAAAAGGGGAGGAGCGCAAGGTTGCCGATGGACGGCAGGAGCTCCGTTACAAAGCGAAGCACATTTTGAATTTTTCCCTGGTCGGCAGTCCGCTGTATCAAGTGGAGACGATTACCTTTGAGCCGAATCTGCAGGTAGATATCGCATCGACCAGCAAAGAGCAGATCAAACGGATCAAAGCGATTGCCGAAGAAGTGTTTCCGGTATATATCCAGACATTTGGTTCCCTGCCGTATCCGCATGTGGCCATCGCGGAAACGAATACGTTTACGCACGCCATGGAGTATTCCAATCTAGCCATATTCCGCCGCAATTTGTTTGCGGATCATTCGGTCGATCACTGGCTGCCGCATGAGGTCGCTCATTTGTGGTGGTATAACAGTGTCGGTACCCTGGAGGCCTCCTCAGGCTGGGTAGACGAAGGGCTGGTTGAGCTAAGTGTGTATTATTACAACCTAAAGCGGTATGGACAAGCCTCTGCAGACAGTGTCCTGAAAAAGTATCATGCGGAGGCAGAGCAACTGGCGCGGCAATATCCGCAAGGGAAGCTAGCCAAACAGCTGCATCAATTTGCGACCAATGATGAATTTTCCTGGACGTGGTACGCCAAGGGGGCGACCATGTACGATGCCTTGCGCAGACAAATCGGCGATGAAAAATTTGCTGCGTTCCTAAAACGGGTGCAGCGCGATTACCATGGAAAGATCATCGGGCCGGAGCATTTGGATCAGGCGCTGGGACAAACGCTGCGCGGAGAAGCAGCTTACTTTGTCCCGAATATCCAGCGGCCGAACCAAGCTGGACTCTCTCCTGCCTCGGTCGTCTACTACGTGGATACCGTCCTCAATGGCATGAGCTTCTATCCGACCGTTCCCGCACGTGAGCATGGAGGCACGGTCTACCTGCCGCTGCGCGAAGTGATGGAAAAGCTTGGCTATCGGATAGACTGGTCCGAGGAAAAGCAAGCGATCCGATTGCGCGCAGGAGCAAATGATCTGTGGCTCCAGGATGGCAGCAGCCAGGTTCGCTTGGGGGAAAAGACATACCAACTGACCAGGCCGGTCACCGAAATCAAAGATCGGACGATGGTGCCCATGGAGCTTTTTCGGGATGTCCTCCGCTACCGGACGGAATACAATGCGGATTCGCATACGATTTCGATCATGGTCCAAAATAACAAAGAGTAAGGGCTGCAAAAACGGGGGAACTTATTCTCGTGAAACCGATTAGGGACCGTGAACCACTCGGTAAGGGTTGGTGGCGGCCCGCATAATCCGGGTGCATGGATAAAAGTGAAAATTGGATTGGGCATGGTTGAACTATCGCTCTTCCGGAGAGACTAATGGGTGTATGATTCTCCAGGTGCCTGCGCACGAAGGAAGGAGAGAGCGCCATGTCCTTTCAAGATTATCTGAAATACTTGACGAAATGGTTTGTCGAGTACATGGAAACCCCCGTTGAGGAACGGAAAAAACGGAAGCCCCCGAAAGAAGGATGGACCTCGCGCTGGTTTGGCGCGATTCCGATGTCCATAAAACTATTCCTGCGTAAATAATCGCCGAACACACAGGGAGGTAGCGTATGCCGAGAGTTGCTGTAGAAGGCTCATTGACAGCCGTGAGAAAAATGCTTCGCGACAACGGATACGATGTGGTTGATTTGGGAAACTGGCAACAGCTGGTGGATGCGGTCGTCATTACAGGTCAGGATGTCAATTTTATGAGTGACCAGAGCAAACAAATCACAGGAGCACCTGTGATCAATGCGCACGGAATGACGGCGAATGAAGTGTTTCATGAAGTCAATATACGTTGCTCGCCTGATCATCACCGCTAAGAGGCTGTGGTTTCTGGAAGAGCAGCATTCTGCGAATGGAAAAAAGGCACGATTTTCGCTGCCTTTTTTTTATGCCTGAAATCACCATGGTATGCGCCCATGCTCTATAATGAACCTTATATAGAAAAGGAGGCTGGTGGCATGGTGTATGAAGCGCTCGCATCCAGATACGACTCGATGATCTATAACCGTTGCGGGAATAGCGGTGTTAAGCTCCCCGCTATTTCATTAGGGCTTTGGCATAACTTTGGTGGAAGCGACTCCTATGAGAATGGACGGGCGATGCTCCGAAAAGCGTTCGACCTGGGCATTACCCATTTTGACCTGGCTAATAACTACGGCCCCCCTCCTGGTTCAGCAGAAGAAATGTTCGGAAAAATGCTGCATAGCGATTTCCGCCCTTACCGAGACGAGATGATCATCTCCACAAAGGCAGGGTACCGCATGTGGCCCGGGCCATACGGGGAGTGGGGTTCAAAGAAAAATTTGATTGCTAGCCTCGATCAAAGTCTGAAGCGGATGGGTCTTGAGTACGTGGATATTTTTTACCATCATCGGCCGGATCCGGACACGCCGCTGGAGGAGACGATGGCTGCATTGGATCTCATTGTCCGGCAGGGGAAAGCGTTATACGTGGGGATTTCGAATTATAAGCCTGAAGAGACCCGGAAAGCTGCGCAAATCTTAAAAAGATTGGGAACCCCTTGCCTGATTCATCAGCCAAATTACTCCATGATCAACAGATGGATAGAGGGCGGTCTTCAGGATGTATTGGAGGAAGAGGGAATCGGCTCGATAGTCTTTTCACCACTGGAAAAAGGGATATTAACCGACCGTTATCTCCAAGGCATCGCTCCGGACTCCCGTGCTGCGGGTCAAAGCAAATTTTTGCGTCCGGAGGATATTAGTGAGGCACGAGTGGAAATAGCCAGGCAATTGAATCAGCTGGCTGCTGAGAGAGGGCAGAAGCTTTCACAGATGGCATTGGCGTGGGTTTTGCGGGGAGGCAGGGTTACCTCTGCATTAATTGGGGCAAGCAAGGTCTCGCAAATCGAAGACGCTGTTGGCAGCTTGTATCATCTGGAGTTTACAAGCGAAGAACTGACACGAATTGACGAGATCATCATGAAGGCCAACCAATCGCTTTAATCAATCGCGCATCGATACGGGAAGAAAGCCGGGGAGCCACTACACTCACCCGGTTTCTTTTTTCTTTTACATGCGGTTAGGAGCAGGCATACCAAGCACGGATAAGGCATCATTCATTGTTTCTTTGAAGCGCAAGGTCAACCAAAGTCGATACGCTTTCTTCTCATCATGTGCTTTCAAAATGGGGCAGGATGCATAGAAGTTGTTGAACAGGGTTGCGAGCTCAAAAGCGTAGGTGCATATCACGTTTGGCGACAACTCGTTGCTTGCAGTGAAAAGTGTATCCTGCCAGTTCGCCAAATGCCGCAGCAAGGCGTGCTCTGCTTTTTCCATCTCATTGATTTCCCGAGGAGCCTCTGGTTTCAGATTCCATTCATCTTCAGCTCTCCGTAAAATATTGGCGGCGCGGGCATGAGCGTACATCACATATACCCCGGAATTTCCGGTTGTTTCGGTTGCCTGTTGGATATCGAACACGACTTCGGTTGATAAGCTGAAGCGGAGAAGGTAATAACGGATGGCTGCCGCCGCGATACTTCTGCTCGAGAGACCTTGCTTTTCAGAACGTTTGCTTTCGATCGTGCTTTCCATGAGATCAAGCAATTCCGATATCTTGATCCCAATGCCTTGTCTCCCGGACATCGCGTAGGAAGCTTTGCCGTCAGAGGTATCAATCCCTAGCTCCTTTGCAGCAGATGGACTCAGTGAGACCACGCCATAGCTGACATGCCGGAGTTTCTCTGCTTGCTGGGGATAACCTAAAACCGTCAGCGCTTGTTTGACCATCGCTTGCGGATATTCCTGTCGATAGTCGATGACATTGATGACCATATCCGCATTCCCAAAAGAGCGGTCAGTTCCCGCGTGATGGGTTGACCATATGCCCTCTGAAAAGGGCTGATACCGAAAGTCTTTTTGGAGCAATCCAAATTTCCAGAGATGATAAGCAATATCCTTTGCCGTATAGGTCAAAATTCCGTTTGAACGAACCAACACCTTATCGAACTGATGTTCGGCAGCACGATCTTCTTTTTCGGAGGAAGCTTGCTTGAGTACCCAGCATCCTTCCAGCTTTCCGGATGTTTCCTGATAAAAATGGGAGGTCTGTTTCAATAAATGGAAGGCCGCATCCCAAAAGCCTTCTCTGACAATATTGCTTTCCCATACCAGCAAGTCATAGCGGATTCCGAATTCGCCCATTTCAGCGAGATGCTCCCGGACGATGCGCTCTGCGACAAGCAAGCCGAACCAGGATAGATTCTCATTTCCCTCCTCCAGCGCATGCAGGACATTGGTTCTTTGCTCGATGAGCGGCGGATTTTGTTCATATTCCTTATTTACCTGTGAATAAATCTCCCAACAGAAATCGCCAAAACGTGTGTGCTCTTGTTTATGGGGGACATTCCATAGACCGACCACTGTATCCGCTAGCTGATTTCCCAAATCATCAATATAATTATGCACTTCCACGTTGTAGCCGACTCGCTTCAAAAGCCGTACGAGCGTATCGCCAATGCATGAGTTTCGCAAATGCCCGATGTGAGCAGACTTATTTGGGTTGATGGATGTGTGTTCAATGACGACTTTTTCCTTCGAACTCGCAGGCAGACGAAATTCACGCTGCGCCCATTGTCCCCAGTCCACGTGCATATTGATAAAACCAGGAGGGGCTACTTCGATATTTCGAATCAAGCGGTCGATGTGTCCGTCCTGCTCCAGATTCTCTTTCAGCATTTGCGCAATCTGCATGGGTGCCATCCGCAATCGTTTCGCTAGCTGCATGGCGATATTGGTGGAGTAATCGCCATGTTCCATATGAGCTGGTTGTTCGACATTCATGTTCAAGTCATCAGGATATGGGAGGCCGAGCTCGTGAAACAAACGTTTCGTAGACGTTTCGATACCCCTGAGGATCGACTGGCTAATCATGAAAACTCCTCCTTACAATGTTGGTGCAGCACTCGCAAGATAGCGGGGGGTTCCTGCAATCGCAAAAAAGCCTTCATCTCATAAAGAGACGAAGGCTGATGCTTTCGCGGTACCACTCTTGTTGTTAAACTGTTGTTTAACCACTCGATCAGATAACGGTCTTTGCCGTGACTTCCTACTCAATCTTTCAGAAGTCAATCTCATGGGTGCGCTTCACATGCTGACTTTGTACCGGCTCACACCATACCCGGCTCGCTTGAACGTTGCTCAGCAGTTACTATCCCAGTCATTGAATTTGCAGTATTTTCTAAGATAGTATATCCAATTGGGTAGAAAATCAACAGGAAATGGAAAAAAACGCATAGAAAGAAGTCGTCCATACCAGGACTATGAACCCAAGGAATAGGGATAGGTAAATAAAAGCAGCCAGTCCAACACGAATGACGAGTGTTTTGACTGGCTGTTCCCGCGCTAATTGACAATCCGCCCTACCTCGCTGGCATAGGAAAAAGGCAAAAAGCGGAGTCCTTCATTCCAGATTCCGACATACGCCACATCTTCATTCCAGACATGGACAGAACCGATGGAAAAAGGGGAAGTGACCTGATCGTGGAACAGGGAGACGGTCAGCACAGCAGACCGTGGCTCCTGCCGATCCATGAGGCTTTTCCAGGAGACCGCTGTACGAGTAGGTGGTTCTGCCAAGGCAGCTGGCAGCCAATCGATGTGATCAAACGGATTCTCTTCGACGCTGCTGAAGCTGCGCTGCTGGACCAGCCGTTTTTCGGCGGTTGCCAAATCGCGTGGATCCATGCGCACGATCATTTCCGGATCAGGCTGAAACGTTGTTGGGTAGCGCTCCCCGGTTTTGGCATCGATATAGTGGGTCACTTTCTCTTTATTCACTTTCCAAAAGGAGGAGAAGCCGTCATAGACGGGAACGGCATCTTCGTCAGGCGGCGCAAGCGTTTCATCAAACAGTAGGTATTCACCAGAGCCATACTCGAGCAAGACAAAAACAAACTTTTGAGCATCGGCTGTATTTTTGTTATCCGTTTTTTCCGGGAGTTCGGCCACGACCATGTAACCGACTTCCTTCCCCTGCGTGGTCAAGGTAACCAGCCATTGATGCTGATTGGTCCCAAGCGTTCTTACCGTAGGCGTGGCATTTCTCCAGGAGGCAAACCCTGCATCCTGCGCGCTGATGGTACGCATCCATTGGGCAATGTCCTGCTGCAGTTGATCGTCCCATGGACCTTTCGCTATGGCGGATGGGGCGGTTGCCGGCAGCAGCAGTGTGAAGAGAAGCAGTAGCATTGTGAAACGTATCAAGCTCACTCACCATCCTTGCTCCGTACTACCTACCATTCTATCCTTGCCACACCAGAAAGATTTGTTGCTTATTGTCAGGAAGCTATGTTTTTTTCTCGCTGTTGTTTTACATATTTCATCGGTTTCCCTGTTTTTTCTCTCAATGAAAGGGGGGCATATTGTGGAGATAAAAAATCCCCCCATTGATCATGGTTACTTCGATGCGGGGTTCATACTGCCAGCGAAGCTCTTCCATCCGCCTTTTCTTTTCTTCCTGTGGCGTGCTTTTTTTCCATTCGCCTTGATTGATCTTTGATTTGGGTGTTTCCGGGATGGAATGCGCACGCAAAAAGTCGAGGAGCCTTCCGCCGCCTGCGCGAACCTCGTCAATGCTTGTGGGAAGCGCAACCGGTTCGACAACCTTGTCTTCCGGGCACTCTACAACGAGACGATTTTCGTCGACAGCTTCTTCCACGGGGATATTGACAGCTTCCTCCTCTGTTTCGTCAGATTGCTCTGCTTCGTCTTTTGTTTGCTCACGTAAAGCGAGCTCGGCATAGTACGCCTCCAAAATCTCCAATTCATCATGCAGCCGTTCACGAGCTTCCGTCGCCCAGCGGCTGTCCTGCTGTTGAATCACCCGGTTGATTTCCTGTTCCAGTAAGCCTACTGCTTGGCCAAGGCTGATTGTTTGCGCCTGCGTATAGTAATAAGCCGGTATGGACGGCTGCAGCTGGAGTCTTTGCAAAAAGGGATAAAAGTTGTGCACCACTCTTGGTTGATAAAGATTCACCCCCAAATAGAGGAGCAGATCTTTCTTTTTATCGCAAATCAAGGAGATCTTTACGTTGAGCCCCAGCCATGGAGTGAGCGGGTTGGAACGGCGCGCCCCTGGGCCGAGAGCACTCAGCATGGCAGGGTGATGTTCGTACATGCACACGAAGCGGCCATGGTTAGCCGCCGATTGAAAGATTTGCTGCAAGCGCTGGGCCCCAAAATGAATCTGCTCCCCACGGATGTCCGTACCGACCTGATCGGGTTGGAAGATAAACGTGAGAACCATGGGCTGGTAGGGGAGATTCATTTTTTCGACCCAGCTCCAGTAAAAGGGACGATTCCCGATATCCTTGTCGACTTCTACGGGCAGTTTCACGGTGAGGTAATGCGGATGCGTTTCGACGACATGGGTGGAAAAAGCGGCGAAATACCGCTCGATGTAGGATCGCACCTCTTGTTGATTCACGGCAAGATTCCTCCTTGTAACGAGTGAAAAGGGTTCATCTGATTAGGGCCCATGAACCGCTTCTGGCAGCAGGCTCGATCGGGTTTTTGCAGCCTTCGCCGTACGGATCGCTTGTCCCATATTGTCCAATTTCAGCGCCATTTCTTTGGAGGAGTGGGAATCCATGATAATGCTGATCAGGTTTTCTTCGAGACTGTTGGACAAATGCAGCCGTTCGACGATGTCATCGAGATCACCGATGACCATTTCAAACAGATCGATTTTTTCATACAAGAGATTGAGGATATGCTCTTCAATCGTACCCGATGTGGAGAGATTGTAGATGAAGACATCGCGCTCTTGGCCGAGCCGATGGACGCGTCCGATTCGCTGCTCGACCCGCATCGGATTCCAGGGCATATCATAATTGATCACCTGATTGCAAAATTGCAGATTGATCCCTTCGCCGCCCGCTTCAGTAGCGATCAGCACCTGTGCGCGATTTTGAAACAGGTCGGTCATCCAATCCTTTTTGCTTCGTTTAAAACCGCCGCGGAACGGAACCGAGGTGATATTGTGTTCGCTTAAATACTTTTGCAGGTAATTTTGTGTAGCGCGGTATTCGGTAAAGATGATCACCTTGTCATTGATTTGCTTGATCAATTCAACCGTTTTGGCGGCTTTGGAATGGGTCTCGATTTTCTTGATCATTTCCACCAGCTCCAGGATGGAAGGGCGGAGCGGAGAGTCTTCCGGTGTGCGTTGATACATATTATAGAGCGTCATGAAGGCCGCTTCCCGGCTGGAGCATACCTCCCGCTGCAAAGTGATGAGGGCGAGCGAGTTGAAGGTCCCCATTTCCGAACGGTAATGCTCGCGGACGAAGCTGGTCACACCTTCATACAAAGCCATTTCCTCAGGGGAGAGCTCGATC
The DNA here is from genome assembly GCF_004521915.1 of Brevibacillus migulae. Classification (GTDB taxonomy): domain Bacteria; phylum Bacillota; class Bacilli; order Brevibacillales; family Brevibacillaceae; genus Brevibacillus_F; species Brevibacillus_F migulae. Next base: position 248,037 of record NZ_SDKD01000002.1, read on the forward strand.
GGTACCGACTGTACGCGGCGCGGTGTGAAGTGAATGCCACCATCTCTGCGCTTGTTGCGAATCATGACTTTTTCGATCTCTTCCCGCAGCTTTTCATTGTTTTTCGCTTGTCGTTTTCCTTCTACATACGTACTGGCAAAGCTGCTGCTGTGGCCAAGATGTCCGGGTTTCAACAGATTGATCAGGTTGTACACCTCATCCATCTCATTTTGGATCGGAGTTGCGGTGAGCAGCAGGCAGTATTTTTTCTTGATCTCTTTGACGAATTGGTAATTCCGTGTCCGTTTGTTTTTCAGCTTGTGCGCTTCGTCGATGATCAGCATGTCGTACTCGATGTCCAGCACGTGGCGTCGATGCGGGTCGCGTTTGGCGGTATCGATCGAGGCTACCACGACATCATATTGGCGCCACATATACTCCTTTTTCTGGGCAACGGCAGGAATGCCGAACTTTTGGTTCAGCTCTTTCGTCCATTGAATGACAAGCGAGGCGGGTACCAGGATCAAAATCTTTTTGGCCAGTCCGCGAACCATATATTCCTTCATGATCAATCCGGCTTCGATTGTCTTTCCCAACCCCACTTCATCGGCCAAGATGGCGCGGCCGCGCATTTCATTTAGTACCCGTTCCGCTGTTTGCAGCTGGTGGGGGAACGGTTGCAGATTGGACATGTATTTCAGGCATTGCAGCTGATCAAAGTCGGATACGGCTTTCGCTTCCTCGGCTTCGATCGCCAATTGGAACAGCTCCCACTTATGCCAAGGTCCGTCCTGCTGTATGAGTTCGGTAAAAGAAGGGAGCCAGGTTTTGTCGAAAGTAACAGGAATGTTCGTCAAAACAAATCGTCCTTTCTGAGAAGGATCAAAAGAAAGCATTGAAAGCGCATAAATCGCATACAATTTTACATTGGATGAAATTATCATTAAGATTTTGCTGAGAAAACTAGAAAATTGTATTTTCAATCGATTTCCGGCATGGTAGGATAAAGATGAATGAGGAAGACGGCTTTGATCCAAGCATCCGCGAAAGAGAGCAAGCCCAAGTTTTCTCATTCTAGTATGCAGCACTAGGGAAAAGTTATGTACATACACGCGAATGATGGTAGCAGGGAGAGACCACGACAGCTGTGGCGCCGAAGGAGCAAGCCGTAAACCGGTGAATCTCTCAGGCAAAAGTACCTCTACCGGACGCATCTCTGGAGAGCGCTCGAATGAGCCACCAAAGGGGAAACTTGTACGATCGGCAGAAAAAAGGGAGCATCACCGCCCCGTTTCCGCGATTGAGAAGGTAACTCTCAGGTACCAAGGACAGAGGAGAAGAAAAGGGATCATAGCGATATGATTCATCTTTCTTCTTGCTGTCCTTTTTTTCTGTGTAAAAAACGTCTCGACGTTTTACATGGAAGAGGATGTGACCGCTTGCGGTCTTGAAACGGTCATGACCGTTTCAGGTTGGATGCAATCGGGGAAGGTAAGGATGGATAAATTGTTGGAGGTGTATGAGATGTCGGATTTGAAAAGAACCCCGTTGTTCCCCGTCTACGCCAAATATGGCGCCAAGACGATCGATTTTGGCGGTTGGGATCTCCCTGTTCAATTCTCCAGCATCACAGAAGAACACGAGGCGGTCCGCACGAGAGCGGGACTCTTTGATGTTTCGCACATGGGGGAAGTAGAAGTAAAAGGACCGGACTCCCTGGCATACCTGCAGCGGCTGACCACCAACGATGTGTCAAAGCTGGCTGCGGGGCAAGCACAGTACAGCGCCATGTGTTATCCCGATGGCGGTACAGTGGATGATCTATTGGTGTACAAGTACGAAGATGATCATTATCTGCTGGTCATCAACGCCTCCAACATTGACAAGGATTTCGCCTGGATGCAGGAGCATCTGTCTGGCAATGTGCAAATTACCAATGTTTCACCAGAGACTGCCCAGATTGCGATCCAGGGACCGCTGGCAGTGCAGATTTTACAAAAGCTCACGAACAGCGATTTGTCTGAAATCGGCGTCTTCCGTTTTCGCCGTAATGTAGACATCTCAGGAATCCCGGCGTTGGTGTCACGCACCGGCTATACCGGTGAGGACGGCTTTGAGATTTACCTTGATGCGGCGAAAGCGATCGAGTTGTGGGATACATTAATGTCTGCAGGGAAGGAAGAAGGTCTGCTCCCATGCGGTCTGGGCGCACGCGATACGCTTCGCTTTGAAGCACGCCTCCCGCTATACGGGCAGGAGCTTTCCAAAGACATCACCCCGATTGAAGCAGGCATCGGCTTTGCGGTGAAAACGGATAAAACGATCCCGTTCATTGGGCAAGAAGTATTGAAAGAGCAGAAGGAAAATGGCGCACCGCGCAAGCTGGTAGGGATTGAAATGATCGATCGCGGCATCCCCCGCTCCCATTATCCTGTATACGTGGGAGACGAGCGCATCGGTGAAGTAACGACAGGGACGCAATCCCCGACATTGAAGAAAAACGTCGGCTTAGCGCTGCTGCAAGCGGCTTACACCGGATTGGATACTGAGGTGGAAGTGGAAATTCGCGGAAAACGCCTGCGCGCCAAAGTGGTTGCAACACCTTTCTATAAACGTCCGCAAAAATCATAGAGGAGGAATACCCACGTGAAATACCGTTACTTGCCGATGACGGATCAGGATCAACGCGAGATGCTTGAGTTCCTTGAGATCAACAGTGTTGACGATCTGTTTACCGATATTCCAGAAGAAGTGCGTTTTCAAGGAGAACTGCAAATCTCTCAATCGCTATCTGAACCCGAGTTGGTGACCTACTTTCAAACACTGGCCCAAAAGAACGTCAATTTCAGCACCCATGTGAATTTCCTCGGCGCGGGTGTGTACCAGCACTACACACCGAGCGTGGTCAACCACATGCTGCTGCGCGGCGAGTTTTTCACGGCGTATACACCGTATCAGCCGGAAATCAGCCAGGGCGAGCTGCAAGCGATCTTTGAATTCCAGACCATGGTTTGCGAGCTGACGGGCATGGAAGTAGCCAACTCCTCCATGTACGATGGTGCGACTTCTCTCGCAGAAGCAGCGATGATGGCAGCTGGCCACACTGGCAAGAAAAAAGTAATCACTTCTCGTGCCGTACATCCGGAAGCGCGCGGTGTGCTGAAAACATACGCGTACGGCCAAAGCGTGCAATTGCAGGAAATCGGTTATAACAGTGAAGGCGTGACCGATCTGGCAGCATTGGAAGCCATGCTTGATGAAGAGACCGCAGCGGTGATTATCCAATACCCGAACTTCTTTGGCAATATCGAGGATTTGGCCGCGATTGAAAAGATCGTACATGCCAAGGGCGCTTTGCTGATCGTATCCTCCAATCCTTTGGCTTTGGGCATTCTCGAGGCACCGGGCAAGCTGGGGGCAGATATCGTCGCGGGTGACATGCAGCCGTTTGGGATTGCGGCTTCCTTCGGCGGTCCGCACTGCGGATATTTTGCCACTACTTCCAAGCTGATGCGCAAAATGCCTGGACGCATCGTCGGTCAGACCAAGGACGAAAACGGCAAGCGCGGCTTCGTTCTCACCCTGCAAGCACGCGAGCAGCATATCCGCCGCGAAAAGGCCACGTCCAACATTTGTTCCAACCAAGCGCTCCTGGCGTTGGCTGCCGCGATCACGATGAGCTCGCTCGGCAAGCAAGGCGTACAAGAGATGGCGATGATGAACCTGCAAAAAGCGCATTATGCCAAGCAGGTACTGCAGGCTAAAGGGCTGGAGATTACCTTTACAGCGCCATCTTTCAATGAATTCGCGATCAAAGTGAACAAACCGGTTGTGGAAGTAAATAAAAAACTGCTGGAAAAAGGGATTATCGGCGGCTATGATCTGGGCCAAGATTATCCGGAGCTTGCTGGCCATACCTTGCTTGCGGTAACCGAGCTGCGCACCAAGAAGGAAATCGAGGCATTGGCAAATGAACTGGAGGTGATCGTGCGTGGCTAATGGAAAAGAAAAAGAACTCATTTTTGAATTGAGCAAACCAGGTCGTGTTGGCTACAGCCTGCCGGAGCTGGACGTACCGGAGGCAGACGTCGCCAGTCTGTTGCCAAACCACTTGATCCGTCAGACACCGGCTGAGCTGCCACAAGTATCCGAGCTTCAAGTTGTTCGCCACTATACCGAGCTGTCCCGACGCAATCACGGGGTAGACAACGGCTTCTATCCGCTCGGTTCTTGCACGATGAAATATAATCCAAAAATCAATGAGGATGTCGCACGCTACCCAGGCTTTGCTTTGACTCATCCGCATCAGCCGGAAGAAACGGTGCAAGGCGTATTGGAAGTGATGTACAATCTGCAGCAGGACTTGGCGGAAATTACGGGCATGGACGCAGTGACCCTGCAGCCTGCTGCTGGTGCAGCGGGTGAGTGGACCGGATTGATGATGATCCGTGCATACCATGAAAGCCGTGGAGAGCATCACCGGACGAAAGTGATCGTACCGAACTCCGCTCATGGTACCAACCCGGCATCTGCTGCAGTGGCTGGCTTGGATACCGTAACGATCCCTTCCGATGAGAGAGGTCTCGTGAACATCCAGGCATTGCGTGAAGCAGTAGGCCCTGATACGGCAGCGCTAATGCTGACCAACCCGAATACACTGGGGCTTTTTGAAGAGGATATCGTCGAGATGGCGCAAATTGTGCACGAAGCTGGCGGGCTTCTGTATTATGACGGTGCCAATGCCAATGCGATTCTCGGAATTGCCCGTCCAGGCGACATGGGCTTTGATGTCGTGCACTTGAACTTGCATAAAACCTTTACAGGACCACACGGCGGCGGAGGTCCAGGTGCAGGACCAGTCGGCGTGAAAAAGATTCTCGAGCCTTTCCTGCCAACGCCGATCGCGGCAAAGCGCGAAGATGGAACCTATTATTGGGAAACCAATGTACCGCAATCGATTGGCCGCGTGAAAGGCTATCACGGCAACTTCGGCATCCTGCTGCGGGCGTATTCGTACATTCGCACGATGGGAGCAGACGGCCTGAAAAAAGTATCGCAATATGCGGTGCTGAATGCGAACTACATGATGCGCAAGCTCGCAGGCGCTTACCAACTCCCATTTGACCGTGTATGCAAGCATGAATTCGTACTGTCCGGCGTGAACCAGAAAAAGCTGGGTGTACGTACGCTGGATATCGCCAAACGTTTGCTGGATTTCGGCTACCATCCGCCAACCATCTACTTCCCATTGATCGTGGATGAATGCTTGATGATTGAGCCGACCGAGACCGAAACCAAGGAAACACTGGATGAATTCATCGCAGCCATGCTGCAAATCGCGCGTGAATGTGAAGAAACGCCGGAAATCGTACAGGAGGCACCACATACGACGGTAGTGAAACGTCTGGACGAAGCCACGGCAGCACGCAAACCAATCTTGCGTTATCAACCAGAGGCATAAATGTAAAGAAAAGGATAGAACGGCAGGGGTTATTCTCTGCTGCCCTATCCTTTTTTCATTTGTGTAGATCCTTCGATATCTCTAGCTGAATCCGCTTTTTCCATGTAATCGAGATGATGATAGCCCCAGCTGCACATATCGGTTAATACCGTTCCCAATGACCTGCCGTGATCAGACAGTTCATATTCCACTTTCGGAGGGATTTCTTGATAGACACGGCGTACAACAAGGCCGTCGCGTTCCAGCTCGCGAAGCTGATTGGTCAGCATGCCCTGCGTAACATTGGGAAGGGAGCGTCTCAACTCGCCAAAGCGTTTCGTGCCCTCGTGCAACAGGATAAACAAGATGAGTGGCTTCCATTTTCCGCCGATGACATGCAAAGTTGCTAAAATACCCTCTCGTTTTCCTGAATCGTCAGCTCTTTCTGGCATGCTTTCAACTCCCAACCTGTAAGATGATGGGGGAATATTCCCTATGGCAACTTTAGCAGAGTATCCGAATACAGAAAAGTACGATTCTTTTTCGTACTTAGTACGTTTTTTCGTACTATGAACATGCATTGATGGTACAAAAAGCCGTACATAGTATGAAGAAACTGCGTACTTGGCAGCATCTGCTTTCTTTCGAATAATGAGGGTGTGTTGACACAGCATCAAAAAAAGAAAGGACGATGGTCATGAAAATTATGGTGATAGTTGCACACCCAAATCTGGCGGATTCTGTCTTGAACAAAGCGTTGATGAATGAGGTAAGCAAGCTCCCTGATGTGCGGGTGCGTGATCTGTATCAGGAGTACCCGGATTGGCAGATTGATGTAGAAAGAGAACAACAACTGCTGCTTCAGTACGATCGCATTGTATTTCAATTTCCCTTCTACTGGTACAGCTGTCCGCCCCTCCTGAAAAAGTGGTTTGACGATGTGATGGTACATGGCTGGGCATTCGGACCCGGGGGCGATCATTTGAAAGGAAAAGAGTTTATCGTGGCGACAACGACCGGAGGCGGCGAAAACGTATATCGGGCTGGAGGGCACAACTGGTTTACGATGAGCGAGTATCTAAGACCGTTCCAAGCAACCGTTACCCGTTGCAACGGTACCTTCTTGCCCGCATTTGTAAGTTATGGGCCTTCTCAGGCGGAACTGCCGAGCGAAGCAAAACGATATGTCGAGCATATACAAAGCTCAGTGTACGCGCTTGCTCGCGGCCAGTGAACCAACTGAATATTCGCTTTCTCCATCCATTTTGTTCTTCATTCCTGACGCTGGCTCAAGAGAACCTTCCAAAAAGAGATGGAATACATTGGGCTAGATAGATGGAATGGAGGAGGTAGTACTGTGATTCCCGGCTATCCGTATTATTCGTTTGAAACCGAATGCAAGACGGTCCCGAATACCTTTCCCCCGCAGCATCAGGATCGCCAACCTGGTTTTGAGTATGTGATGGTGCCCAGGCCGATTGCCGATAATCCGTTTTACGTGGGCTCGCAAAAATTAAAAGATAAAGTGGCTATTATCACGGGGGGAGACAGCGGTATCGGGAGAGCTGTGGCCATCGCTTTCGCAAAAGAGGGGGCAGATGTCGTCATCGCTTACTTGGATGAAACCGTGGATGCGGAGGAGACGAGACAGCGGATTCAGCAGTTAGGCAGAAATTGCATGCCGATTGCCTGCGATCTTCGCGATGAGCATGCGTCAAAGGAAGTAGTTGACCGAACCGTTGCATCGTTTGGACGAATAGATATTTTGGTGAACAACTGCGCGGTGCAATACCCGCAGAAAAGTGTGCTTGATATTTCCGCAGGCCAGCTTGAGGACACATTCCGTACCAATATTTTCTCGTTTTTCTTCATGACCAAAGCAGTGCTCCCCCATATGGCTGCGGGCAGCGCGATCATCAATACCGCTTCGGTCACCGCATACGACGGTGAAAAACTACTGAATGACTTTTCCGCTACAAAAGGAGCCATCGTAACATTCACGCGTTCATTGTCCTTGTCATTGATTGAACAGGGCATTCGCGTGAACGCTGTAGCTCCAGGACCGATATGGACCCCCTTTATCCCCGCAACGTTTCCTGAGGAAAGACTCAAGAGATTTGGAACCGACGTGCCGATGAAGCGGGCAGGTCAACCATTCGAGCTTGCACCTACCTATGTCTATTTGGCTTCCGATGATTCCAGTTATGTGACAGGACAGGTGCTGCATGTAAACGGTGGAAACATCGTCGGGTCTTGAGGTGTAACCGAGCGGCACTCCCGTTAGCGGTTCCATCTTGTACGGCAATCTCAGAAGGCGTACAATGGACTAGTGCTAGAGGAGGGACGTTCGATGGAACAATGGCGATTTATAATGAGTGACGCAATGTCACCGGATATGAACATGGCGATTGATGAAGCAATTCTTACGGCACATAGCGAAGGAAAAGTACCGCCAACCGTACGCTTTTACACTTGGAATCCGGCGACACTGTCCATTGGTTATTTCCAAAAAGCGGAAAAAGAAATCGACACGGAAGAAGTGACGAGACAAGGAATCGGATTTGTCCGGCGTCCAACCGGCGGCCGGGCCGTCCTGCATGATAAGGAGCTTACGTACAGTGTCATCGTATCGGAAAAGCATCCACAGATGCCATCCAGCGTGACAGAAGCGTATAAAGTGATCAGTCTCGGTCTCCTGTATGGGTTTCAAGCATTGGGGCTGCAAGCCGAGATGGTATCGCTGGCCTCGGAGGAAGAAAAGGAAAAATACAGCTCTCCCGGCTCATCCGCGTGCTTTGATTCACCGTCCTGGTATGAACTGGTCGTAGAGGGAAAGAAAGTGGCGGGCAGCGCGCAGACGCGGCAAAAGGGCGTCATTTTGCAGCATGGCTCTATCCTGCTGGATATGGATGTCGAGCTGCTGTTCTCCCTGCTGAAGTTCCCATCCGATCGGGTCAAGCAGCGCATGATGGACAGCTTCCGGCAAAAAGCGGTGACGATCAATGATGTGAGTCCGACTCCCGTCAGCCTGCAGGAAGCGGTGGCAGCTTTCCGCAAAGGCTTCGCGTCCGGGTTAGGCATTGAGCTGATCGAGCAAGGGCTGACCGACGAGGAGTGGGAATTGGCCGAGCAGCTGGCTCGTGAGCGTTATTCCACTCATGAATGGAATTTCCGCAGATAGGTTTCTGGTAGAAAGCTCTCAGGATACGGTATCCCGAGAGCTTTTCGTTTACGCGAAGCCTGTCCGAGGGCGAATCCTCCTCCTATTTTCTTACAGGTTGGCTGTTCAAAAAATGTTTGATCTTAACAGAATAGAAATTTCATGGTAACATCCAAATGATGACAGGGGAAAAGAGGGGAAAACACAAATTATGAAACATCGGCGTAATACACAAGCATTTACGTTTATGGCATGGGCATCATTCGTTTTGGCTTTTTTAGCGATGTTTATTGGTATTTATACATTGGATGCTACCTTGCCAGTAAAAGGATATTATGCAGTCACTGCTTTATTCTTGGTCATGTCCTCCTTTGTTCTGCAAAAAACTATTCGGGATAATCAGGAAGATGATAAGAACGCCGGAGTAGGATTGTATAGCGCCGAAATGGAAGAAAAACGGCAAAGAAATCAGAAAACCGAATAGTGGAGTGTCACCTTCGTTCATGAACGGTTTGCTTACGTCAGCGGAAAACACGTCAATTGTGTTTCTGCTGGCTTTTTTCTTTCGTAATAAAAAGGATAAACTCGACAACTGATCCACCTCACATGGAAGGGAAAATGGATAAAAACGCAAGAAAGGCAGCGGCATGTCGGACTGGTTGAGTCCATAAATGCCGCTGCCTTTTATTTTTGATCGCGATCCAATGAATGGAATTTCTTATCTAGAATGCGAGGTTACGAGACATCCACCTATACGTTTACGGATTGCTTGATGTTCGCTTCAAACAGCTCTTGCAGCTTGCGGACAACAGGGCCTACTTGTCCAGTGCCAACTGGCTTTTCATCAACGGTGATGATCGGCATGACCTCTGTCGTCGTTCCCGAGAGGAACAGCTCGTCAGCTTCTTGCGCAAAGCCTGTAGTGAATGGTTCTTCATGCACGGTGATCCCGTTTTCTTTTGCCAAGTCGATGATCACTTGACGAGTAATGCCGTGAAGGATCAGGTTGTTGGCAGGGTGGGTGTACAGCTCGCCATTTTTAACGGCGAACAGATTGGCTGCACTGCACTCGGTTACGATGCCGTCGCGATGCAGGATACAATCCGCAGCGCCTGCGTTTTTCGCTTCTTGTTTGACGAGAACAGCTCCCAACAGGTTTAACGTTTTGATATCACAGCGGAGCCAGCGGATGTCAGCCACCAATTTGGCCGTGATCCCATGCTGCAGATCATGCAGCGGGCGCTCTTTTTTACGGGCAAACGCCATCAAGACAGGGCGAATGTCTCCAGTGGGAATGTCGTGCTGGCGAGGGGCAGCACCACGCGTAACTTGCATATAGAGAATGGCATCATCCGCAGAGCCAATCTGATTCTTCTTCAGCAGTTCGAGCCCGATGGCGTGCAGTTCCTCTTCAGACCATGGCAATGTCATGTGCAGCTCTTTTGCACTGCGAATCAGCCTTTTCATGTGGCCATCCCAATGATAGAACTGTCCTTGGTAGATACGTACTACTTCATAGACACCATCACCGAAGTTATATCCGCGATCCTCAGGTTGAATAACGGCTTCACCCGGTTCTACCCATTTCCCATCTACGTACAACATGGTTTGTCCTCCTCATGCATGTCAGCGTCCACATTTGAAAAATGAAGCATAGTGGTTTTCTCCAAGATAGCAGATGAACTTGTCAGGGTCAATGAGAGAGCGTCATTGCTGTAGCATTGATGAAAAGAACACGTCCGAGCTTGTGATTTTTCACGAAGAAGAATGGTGACGGATTTGTTCGGATAAATAAGCGGCATCCGCACCCACCCCGCCCAATAAAGCGGAGGAACGACGGTATTGCCAGGGCAATCCTAAAAAATATAGGCCGGGGAGGGGAGTGACTCCGCGATCATGGATAGGTTTGCCATCAGGATTACGCACACCGGGGACATCCAACCACGTATAGTCGGGTTGATAACCCGTTGCCCATAAAATGTTGGGGACGGAAAGCTGGCTGCCGTCGGTAAAGTGAACGCTGTCATGATTTGCAGATCGTGCGCGAGGCTTAATCGTCATACGGTTTTGTGCGATCAGCTGCTTGATTTCCTCTTTGTACCCGAATATCGGGTCGGGCTTTGCAGCGAGCCATCTGCCCAGCCTGGAATTGATCGTGATGTTTGAAAACCCGAGCTTATCCAGATACCAGAACAGATTCTTTCCCCAGAGAATGAGGGGGAAATGAGCGCGATTTTGCCCGAAGGCGAGATAGACATGACGCTCTGCCGCGAGCTCAACAGCCAGCTGTGCACCCGAATTGCCAGCCCCGACAATCAGGACTGGTCCATCGACAAGCTGAGCAGAATTGCGAAACTCATTGGTATGCAGCTGGTTGATAGAGGAGGCTAAGCGCTTTGACCATGATGGTACAAGCGGGCGGTGAAAAGGACCGGTTGCAACCACGATCTGCTTTGCCAGATAAGAATCCGCTGCATCTGTTTTCACGAGATACGTTCCGCGCTGCAGGGTGACAGAAATAACAGTTTGCTGGTGTCGTATAGGGAATTGGAAATAGGCTGCATACAATTGCAAATAGTGAGCGACATCGTCCTTTGTCGGCAGCTCATCTTGATTTCCGGGAAAGGGCAGTCCGGGCAAGCCGCTATAGGTCCGTGGCGTGAAGAGGACGAGGGAATCGTAGCGGCGACGCCAGCTTTCTCCTACCTGCTGATGCTGATCCAGCACTAAAAAGGAGAGGCCTTCTTGCTGCAGATAATAACTCATGGCCAGTCCTGCCTGGCCGGCTCCGATCACAATCACGTCATAGATGTTCATCGCGTGCAACACTCCTTTTTTTGTTTACATTATAACATTAAAGCAATTGTTTGAATGTTAGAGGTAGGAAAAAGCCTCGCAAATTTTCTGCGAGGCTAGTTGTTTTCATGCTCTTGGGCATGGGCTACACCTGTCAATATCAAATGGCGCACATGGTCGTCATCGAGTGAATAGTAGACGAGCTTGCCTTCTTTCCGATATTTTGCCAGACCCATGGTGCGCAACAAGCGAAGATGATGAGATGCGTTGGCTATCGTGCTGCCGATAATGTTGGCAACATCGCATACACACAGCTCATCTTCCAGGGCCAACGCATAAATGATTTTCGCGCGGGTATCATCAGCCAATGCCTTAAAGATTTTGGCCACTCCATCTGCTTCTTTCATTTTCGGCTTAAGATGAAGGACTTTGCTTTCATCTACGCATTGGATCTCACATACATCTGTTTTATTCTCTTCCATTGGCTTTCGATCACCTCACACTTCCTAGTACCTTTCCATTATAAAACGTTTTGAACAAGGAAACAAAGACTCGTGTAAGGTAAAACTGTAAAGATTCTTATTTGGACCGTTTCCAGAGCAAAAGGAAGAGCAGAGCGATCCCGGCATAGGTCGTAATCGCATAAACGATCATGCTGTACCATTGGCTAAAGAAGGGGAGTGGCGAAAATACCAAGGCGGTCGCCGCAAACAGCAGATAAAGTGGTGTATGGCGCAAATCATGTTTTTGGGCAAGGGGAGCTGCCAAGCCATAGAACCAAAAAGCCAGCAACAGTAACAGCTGCAGGAAGGAATGAATCCATATACCGTATTTGCTCATAGTCGAAAATTGGCTCAGGATCTGGATGAGCGGTTGGCTGCTCGTGTTCACCTCATGCCAATGGGAGAGAATGTTCAGATTGCCCAGTCCGACCAGCAATAGTAGCAGTGCCCCTCCCAGCCAGATGCCGCTGCGCAATGTCGCCAGCTTTGGTTCTTGACCGATCTGGGCAAATAAAATCACCAGCTGAAACACATAATGGAAGGCGACATAAAAGCATGCATACAGGAACCAATTCGCGTTCAATTGATAGGCGAGACTCGGCAGCGGCACATGGGGCTGCAGCAGGAAAAGCATGATCAGTATGGAAAGGGCGACAATGAAAAGAAAGGTGAATAGGGAGATCAAACGGGATTGTGGAATGCGCAGCAGCAAACAGGCAGAGGCAAAGACGCCAATCAACAGCAACAGGGCAAAAGTAGCGTCCCGTGTAAGCAATGCGGCAGTTTCTCCTACAGAAAGACCTGCGTATATGAGAATCAGCGTGTATAGCAGAAACGTTACGGTAGGAGCCGCTTTTTCCCCCACTAACAGAGCCAGAAAGCGGTCCAGAGTTGTACGGTGATGAGATACCGCCATGAGTATGGTCTTGTCTGTAAGCCACGTAAGTCCGATGGTGCCGAGGGCGATTCCGATGAGCCCCCATGTACCGTAAAAGGAGAAGAATCGCAACCACTCCGCTCCTCCCAGGTAGGAAACGCCCAGGGCGGAGGCTGAATAGATTGCCGCAATTTGCCAGACCGTTCTGTTCATCAGCCATCATCCTTTTTCCAACTTGGTACAAGTCTATGATGGAAGGTGGCTTGTTCAGAACCACAGGAATTGATGCATCTTTCCCTTGCAACCCGTCCTAAGAAAACGGTATTATGAATTTACATGCGTTTTTAGGTGCAGCTATGGCTTTTTAGCAAGAAAGGGTTTGAAACGAGGGATGAGCGTGCCAACTCCAAGTATGGAAGACTATTTAGAACGAATTTACAGCTTGATTGAAGAAAAAGGTTATGCCCGTGTCTCTGATATCGCTGAAGCCCTTGAAGTACACCCTTCGTCTGTCACCAAAATGGTGCAAAAGCTCGATAAGGACAATTATTTGGTATATGAAAAATATCGAGGGCTGGTACTTACCTCGAAAGGGAAAAAAATCGGCAAGCGTCTCGTGGACAGACATAGTTTACTTGAGGATTTTCTTCGATTGATTGGGGTCGATGAAGAACATATTTATCAGGATGTGGAAGGAATTGAGCACCACCTGAGCTGGGAATCCATCAATTGTCTCGGGTATTTGGTGAACTACCTCCAAGCGGATCCGAGCAGGGTGGAAGAGCTGCAGCGGATCAAAAGAGAAGAAGAACAGAAAGAGGAATGAGAGCTGGCCAATGGGTCGGCTTTTTTCGTTTTCATGTTTTTTGCACAAAGTCAAACCACACCCTATTTTCCTGGAGGAAGCTCCCGATATAAAATGGAAGAAAATTGATCGACTCATCCTGGCATAGGGAGGCGTTACAGTGAAAGCCGACGCAGTATTTGAGGGCGGTGGGGTAAAGGGAATTGCGTTCATCGGTGCGCTTGCGGAGATGGAGTCGGCAGGCTATGTCTGGGAGAAAGTGGCTGGGACCTCCGCAGGCTCGGTAGTTGCTGCCTTGGTTGCAGCCGGTTACAGCAGTGAAGAATTGTATCGGATTTTCATGGACATGAACTATCTCGCCTTTTTGAAACGCACAGGCTGGGGGCGTATTCCGCTCGCTGGGCCGGTATACAATTTGTGCCGGCAAAAGGGACTGTACCCGGGCAATCCTTTTGAACAGATGGTCGAATCCCTGCTGCGTGCCAAAGGTGTATCGACCTTTGGCGACCTGCCCCCGGAAAAATTGCGAATCATTGCCTCTGACATCACCGGAGGCAAAATGCTAATCCTTCCTGATGACCTTCCTTCCTTTGGTCTTGATCCCCTTTCGTTTCCCATCGCCCGTGCCGTCCGGATGAGCTCATCCATCCCCTACTTTTTTCAACCCGTGCTGCTCAAGCAAAACAAAAACCTTCATTATATCGTCGACGGCGGGCTGCTCAGCAATTTTCCCGTATGGCTGTTTGATGTAGAAGGGGTCCCGAGGTGGCCCACGATCGGATTTCGGCTGCACGATGAAACCATTGATATGGACTATACGAAAGTAACGGGTCTGTTCAGCTTTAGTAAGGCGCTCGTAGCAACAATGCTAGAAGCCCACGACCGTATGTATGTGCAGAGGGCGCATGCAGTCCGGACAATTTTTGTGCATACGCTTGGTGTGAAAACGACCCAGTTCAAACTTTCCGGAAAAGTGCGGGAAAAACTGTTCCAATCGGGGAAAAAGGCAGCGAGATGTTTTTTGCAGAAGTGGGATTTCCAACGGTATGTGACCGAGTTTCGAAATCCGAATGGCCCAAAACGGAACTTCGTATAAAAAAGGCTGCCTGGCAAAAGTGCTCAAGCAGCCTGCTTCCTTATTGGTACATCTTTGGTTCTTTTTCTTTGTTTTCCTTTGTTTTTCCCTTGCTTCCTTCAATCACACGAAACGGATTTTCTTTGCGAGGTGAATGGCCGGTTTTCCTTGTCACGCTCTTCGTCATTTTGGTCGGCTGCTTCGGCTTCTTTAACTGAAACCCGGGAAGAAATCGACCGCTTTTCATGTAATTATTGACGAGATAAAACAGGAGAGCGGATAGACCAATGATGACCAAAAGGTTAATCGGATTTTCGATCAGCTCCCGGAAAAATCCGATCACCGCGAGAAGAATCAGAATGCCAAAAAACGGATGAACACGGCTCTTCATGGATCTCACCTCTGAGGTTACAATATGCTTGCGTTATCCAGTCGTGGCGAATTCTTTTTGCTTGGACAAGGCAGAATCGCGTTCACGCATTCTTTGGAAGGATGCGATCGCGACTTCTACCTGACTGTCATCCGGCTCTTTTGTTGTAATTTTTTGCAGCCAGAGTCCAGGATAGCCAAGGAAGCGAAGCACCGGAGTTTCTCTGAACTTGTTCGTCCATTGCAGCACTTCATAGGAAAGCCCCATGACGACAGGCAAGAGGAGAATCCGTTGAATCACGCGTTCCCAAAGGCTGTCATAGCTGAAAAAAGAATAGACAACGACCCCGACCAAGACGGTAAAGATGATAAAGCTGCTGCCGCAACGATAATGCAATGTAGAAAACTTCTGCACATTTTTTACTGTTAATTCTACCCCGGCTTCAAACGCGTTAATCACTTTATGCTCGGCCCCGTGATACTGGAACAGCCGTTTGATCAAAGGGGCTTGTGCGATCACATAAATGTAACCAAGCAACAGCAGGATTTTAAAGCCGCCCTCCGCCAGATTTTGCGGAATGCCCGGCGGCACCCATCTGCCCAAAAGAAATTCGGCAAGAAATACGGGAACCAAGGTAAAGACGAATTTCCCGAAGAGAAACGAAAGCACGCCGACCACTGCGACGCCAAGAATCAGGGTGAGGCGGGATGGTCCGCTGTCAGCTGACTCGTCCTCGGACTCCATGCTGTATCTCTCCGTTGCGAAATTTAAATGCTTCGCACCGTTTGCACTGGCATCAATCAATCCAACGATCCCACGGATGAACGGAATCTTTTTTAAACGGGCGACCCATTTTTTGTCTTCTCTGGGAGCCTCGAAATATTCGATCTCCTGATTTTTTCTGCGTATGGCCGTGATCGTGACGGATTTACCGCCGAACATGACTCCTTCGATGACGGCTTGACCGCCGTACGCGGGCGTATTTGGTTGCGACAATTGAGATCACCTTCCTTACCTTCTATTCTAGCGTAAAGTAAGGCTAATCGCTACAAGCAGATCATAGGAAACCGACTGGATCATAACTGAAAACGAAGAGCAGGGAACATACTAGGGAAGAGGTGATCGCAAATGGAAACGGCACAGTCCAGATATGATGCCAGTGAGAAAAAAGAAACCAGGGAAAAAAAGGCCTGGCGGAAAATTGTCGAGGTTGGATTTTGGGGCACAGTCATGTGGGGGATATTACGGATGATCGCTCATTTTCTAGGCTTCACGCCTTATAGTAATCGCTCGTTTTCACGTCCGCTCTTGGGCCTATGGGGGGAACATAACTTTCTCGGTACGATCGTCGGTATCATTACCGTGTTCCTGTTGGCTACAGGGGCTGCCGCGATCTATTCCTTATTCGTATCGCGCATCAGGCTCTGGTGGGGAGGGCTCGTATATGGCTTTGGCATGTTCCTTGTGTTTGGGTTCTTTTTTCGGATGGGAAATTGGCAGGAAGGCACAATCAGCACGGAATTGGCCTGGTTTCTGTCCTTCGGGCTGTTTATCGGCATGACGATATTGGCAGAGAAGACGGAGGAGGAATAGTCCTATCCAATGTTTTCTTCTCTATGGTAAAATGGCAGAGAAAAAAATTTTGCCGGGGGAAACGAAAACATGGTCTCCTTATTAGTGCTTAACGGTCCGAATCTCAACTTGTTGGGAAAACGCGAGCCAGGTGTGTATGGTAGTGAAACGTTGGACGACATCATCTTGCGGCTGCAAGGAGTGACGCGTGAACTGGGCGCTCAGATGGAGCATGTACAATCCAATCACGAGGGCGTACTGATCGATGCCATTCACCAAGCCAAGGGTGTGCATCAGGGCATCGTGTTTAATCCGGGTGCCTTTACACACTATTCCTATGCACTGCGTGATGCGATTGCTGCCGTTTCACTTCCGGTTATTGAAGTACATATTTCCAACGTTCATGCACGAGAGCCATTCCGGCATCATTCCGTCATCGCACCGGTGGCGGTTGGCCAGATCGTCGGTTTGGGATCGGACGGGTATGAATGGGCAGTGCGAGCGTTAGTACGTAAAATCGAGCAGCAAAATCGTTCGTAGCAACGAAGCGTTGCTCAAGAGAGCAGAAGGGGGAGGCATATGCAAGGGAGATTGGAACGTTTGCGCAAAGCGTTAGCTGAGCAAGGATTAGACGCATTGATCACGGAAAACATGGAGAATCGCTTCTATATTAGTGGGTTTACGGGGTCGACAGGCTGGGCGATCATCACCAAGGATGAAGCGGTATTTGTCACGGACTTCCGTTATATCGACCAAGCGACTGCAGAGGCTCCTGCTTTTCAAGTGGTGAATAATGAGCGAAAAGCCATTGAGGCGATCGGACAACAGCTGCAAAAATTGGGCGTAAAGCGCCTGGCAGTCGAAAAGAATTTGATTACGCTAGGTACCTTTGAAGCATGGAGAGAGGCTTTCTCTTCCGTCGAACTGGTACCGACAAGCGGAATGATTGAGAATTTGCGTATCTACAAGGATGCTTCCGAGCTGGAAATCATCAAGCAGGCAGTAAAAATTGCCGATGATGCGTTTGCTCATGTGCTCAATGTTATCCGTCCGGGTGTTCGTGAAATCGATGTGGCGCTCGAACTGGAGTTTTTTATGCGCAAGCAAGGGGCAACCGGCGTGGGCTTCGAAACCATCGTAGCGTCCGGTGTACGCGGAGCGCTTCCGCACGGTCGGGCGAGTGAAAAAGTCATTCAGGCTGGCGAGATGGTAACGCTTGATTTTGGTGCCGCATACAAAGGATACAACTCTGACATCACCCGTACGGTTAGCGTGGGCGAACCAAGCGACAAAATGCGGGAAATCTACGACATTGTCCTGCGCGCGCAGCTGAACTGTGTGAACCATATCAAACCGGGGATGACCGGAAAAGAAGGCGATGCCTTGACGCGGGATATCATCGCGGCTGCAGGATATGGAGCGGCATATGGACACAGCACGGGACACGGCTTGGGCGTAGAGGTCCATGAACAGCCGAATCTTTCCGCGGTGAGCGAAACCGTTCTGCAGCCAGGAATGCTCGTCACGGTAGAGCCGGGCATCTACATCAGCGATCTTGGTGGCGTGCGCATCGAGGATGATGTACTGATCACGGAAAACGGTTGTGAAATTTTGACGCAGTCGACGAAAGAGTTGCTCATTTTGCCTGTCTAATTTATACTAGGAATGTTTATTGATCTTTTTGGGAGGACTATCATGATTTCTGTTAACGATTTTCGGACTGGCCTGACCATCGAAGTGGATGGAAACATCTATACCGTACTTGAATTTCAACACGTAAAACCTGGAAAAGGCGCTGCATTCGTACGCTCCAAGCTGCGTAACCTGCGTAACGGCAACGTAACGGAAATGACTTTCCGCGGCGGTGAAAAAGTAAGCCCAGCTCGTATTGAAACCAGCACGATGCAATATTTGTACAACAGCGGTGACGAGTATACGTTCATGAACACGGAAACGTATGAGCAACTCAACTTCACTTCCAAACAAATCGAACGTGAATTGCGCTTCCTGAAAGAAAACATGAACGTTCAAATCATGCAATACAACGGAGAAACCATCGGTATCCAATTGCCGAATACGGTGGAACTCGTTGTAACAGAATGCGAACCAGGCGTGAAAGGCGACACCGCTTCTAACGTGACCAAAAAAGCAACTTTGGAAACGGGCTTCGTTGTAAACGTACCTCTCTTCGTAAACGAAGGGGACAAGCTCATCATCGATACGCGCACAGAAGCATACGTTTCCCGCGCATAAGGAAACTCACACAAAAACCTTGGCTTTCCCACGAGAGCCAAGGTTTTTTTCAACTTATTTAGGGGCTGCGGCGGGAGAGCATGTTTCGAAACGCCGCTTCATTCTACGCCCCGCTGTAGGGGGGACTGGTCGCTCCGCAGCAAATCGCGGGGGGTGTGCACAATGTTTACTCTTCCCTTCCGCCACCACCGTGTTTGAACAAAAACAAAAAGGAGAGATTTCGATGATTTTAGAAGCGGCCATGCTCCAAGTAAAAGAAGGACAAGAAGAATCTTTTGAAGATTCTTTCCGGCAGGCATCCGCCATCATTTCTTCCATGCCGGGGTATATCCTCCACGAGCTTCACCGGTGTATGGAGGCAAAGGGCAAATACCTGCTGCTTGTCCGCTGGGAAACGCTTGAAGATCACACCATAGGCTTTCGTGGTTCCCAAGAATATCAGGAATGGAAACAGCTGCTGCATCACTATTATGAACCTTTTCCTACTGTGGAACATTTCGAGCAGGTAAGTCTCACCAGCGCCCCCCAAACCACTCATACACCTTCATCAGAAACGCTGTAATGCCAGCTGCCATCAACGGTCCAACAGGGATGCCGCGCAGAAACACGATGCCCAAAATGGATCCGATCACGAGTCCAACAATGATGTGCGGTTCTGTCCGCAATACATCCAAGCCTTTTCCGTTCATATAAGTTGCCAGGGCGCCGCCCGCCAAGGCCAATACGCCAATGACTGTCGTGAAGAGAGGGGTGATGTCCTTCCATGTCACTTTTTCATTGGCGAATGGCACGAGTACGGATATGGTCAGAAATAATAACCCAAGCTCAAGACCGCGTCGCTCAACGGTTGGGAAGAAGCGCTCCAGGGAGGTCAGCTTCAGTACCAAAAGGATGCTGGCGGCGGTGGCAATAATCGGTGAGCGGCCTACAAGCCCGATGACAATCAGGATGACGAGCATCACTTCTCCATTCATAAATGCCATACGTATCGAACCCCTGTCCCTAGTCTCCTATCACTCTATGAGACAAGGTGTCGGAGTATGCGCCCCTCTTTCACCGTGGGAACGATTGTGCAGAAGTCAATCTGGCCGCAAAACAAAATGTCCTTTTGGAACTGGTGGCGAACGAGACGTTTGCCGGTTGTCGTATCGGCTAACAGCTCCGGGAGCTTCGGTGCAAGCTGAAGATAGGTGGCATGCAGCGCCTCGCCAAGGTCGCATATCTGTGCTTGCGGGACGGACTGCTTGGCGATTTCAATCATCAGACCGGCAGCCAAGCCGTCCTCCAGCGCAAATTCCTCACGTGTTCCGGCACAGTAGAGCGTGATGTCGAGACGGTAGGTGAGCGCGTGCTTCATACACGAAGTTGCATTCAGCAGACACCCGATCAGCACGGCATGTGCGCGATCCGCTTTTTGAATCGCACGAGTGCCGTTGGTTGTACTCAAAATCAGATGTTTACCGCCATATTCCTGCTGAAAGAGTGAAGTCGGCGAGTTATTCAAGTCAAAGGACGGATGCTTTTTGCAATATCGTTCTCCTGCCAAAATGGAAGCTTCATTGCGCAAGGAAAGGGCCTGACCTGCGGTTTCTACCGGTATGACAGCTTCGAAGCCTTGGTGAAGGGCGGTGACGATTGTACTGGAAGCGCGGAGGACATCAATGACGATGACCACCCGATTGGAAATCTGCTCGAGCTTGATCTCGCCGACGGTAGGCACCACCTCTAGCCGCATGAGTTTTTGCTCCTCTCTGCGATTACTTCAAAGGCAGTATCCCCCCGCAGACCACGCCGCAACGCTTCTACCGACAAAATATCGGTGGTGGCGATGTTCCCCAGATTGACGTTGTACCCAAGCGTGCGCAGCAAGGCAAGCTGCTGATTCTTCTGCGGAGCCTCCCAGATCAATTTGTCTCTCTTGACCCCACAAGCATGAACGACTTCTCGCAGGAAAGCGTCGTCCACCTCGCCGCACTGATTGAAAATCCCTACATTTCCGCTTTCGCGGGCTTCTACAATCGTATAGGAAGCCCCTGCTTGCAGATCTGCTTCCAGTGTGCCAACCAGTTCATCCAGCTCAGCTGTAAAGCCTTCCGCTTTTTTGCCGAATTCGGCATAGACAGTCAATCCTGCTTCCGCTGCCATGGAAATCATGCGGTCGCGCTCCTCGCGGGAAAAGGGAAAGGTCCCATCCGATATTTCAATCGCATTATACCCAAGGACCAAGGTACGTTCCAGATACGTATCAAAGGAAGTTTGCTTGCAAGCAACCTCACAGAAAGTGCCACCCGGCATGATCTCGATTCCGTATTCCCGCGCCAGGCTGATTTTGGCTCGCAATACATCCAAGGGGTACAGGGCAGACGTACCAAATCCGAGCTTATATACATCCACATAAGGAGAGGAGAGCTGCAGCAGATCTTGAAAGGCATGCAACCCCAAACCTTTGTCGATCACCATGGACAAACCTGTGCGGCGGGGCTTTGTCGTACGCTGAAAAGATGGATCCATCCAGCTTTCTGGCCAAAATGCAGTTTCATTTCCTCGCATGTTGACTCCTCATTTCCTGGGCATTTGGTACATTGTATGTCGGCAAGGGGAGTAGGCGTGATTTTCCACTCGCTAGGCATTCGCCTAAAAACAGGTCGAAAAGCGCGACTATTTTTTTTTGTACAGGCATAGAGTGATCCTAAGGGAGGGGACATAAGGACATGTTGGAAAAAGCGATCATCGGCATGGCGTCATTGCGGCTTATGTCGGGAAGCATCGAAATCATTGCAGCCTTGCTGATCCTAAAATTTAATCAAGTGGAAAAAGCGCTGGTGATCAATTCGGGACTGGCTCTGGTAGGTCCGCTTGTTCTCCTGCTGACGACAACAATTGGTCTGGTAGGCATGGCGGATCGGATCAGCATGTGGAAAATTACATGGATCTTTACAGGTGTGCTGTGCATATATATCGGGGCAAGGCAGTAGTGCTGCCTGGTAAAAATGGATTGGTGAACCGTTGCAAAGTGCAGCGGTTTCTTTGTTTTTTTTCGGGAAAGTTTTATGATAGGAGAAAAATAGGGAGTGGATAAAGATGAGCAAACTGTTTCAACCCATACAAATTCGAAATCTGGAACTGAAAAACCGGATCGTCATGTCTCCTATGTGCCAGTATTCGGCGGGGGAAGACGGTATGGCCAATGATTGGCATCGCGTGCATTATCCGACAAGAGCGATCGGGGGTGCGGGTCTCTTGATACTGGAAGCGACCGCCGTACAGCCAAATGGACGAATCACAGAGCAGGACCTCGGGATCTGGAATGACGAGCAGGCACAAGCGCTGGCTGAAATCGTCAAACAGATTCATGGACACGGGGCAAAAGCAGGCATCCAGCTGGCCCACGCTGGCAGAAAGTCAACGGTTCGCGGTGCACACGACGCTCCATCCGCAATCGCGTTTTCTTCCGATTACACCGTTCCAGAGGCACTGGATCGCCACGGTATCGCCCGCGTAATCGAAAACTTCCGGCTGGCCGCTGTCCGCGCGATGCAGGCGGGCTTCGACGTGATTGAAATACATGCCGCACATGGGTATTTGATCAATGAATTTTTGTCGCCGCTTTGCAATCAGCGGGATGATGAATATGGCGGCACATTTGACAACCGAGCGCGCTTTTTGCTGGAAATCGTAGCTGCGACCCGTAGCGTATGGGATGGGCCATTATTTGTTCGTGTTTCCGCTGAGGAATATGCGGAGGGAGGGCATCATGTAGAGGATACGGTCACGCTCGCCCGATTGTTGAAGGATAACGATGTCGATCTGGTCGATGTTTCATCCGGTGGTGTGGTTCCATTCCGGATCAACGATTATCCCGGCTACCAGACCGGCTTTAGTGAGCAAATTCGTCGAGAGGCGGGTATTTTGACTGGAGCCGTCGGGTTAATTTCAACACCAGAGCTCGCGGAGGAAATTGTCCAAAACAAACGCGCAGACCTCGTTTTCCTGGGTAGAGAGCTGCTGCGTAATCCATATTGGCCGATACACGCGGCAAAACAGCTGGGTGTCGAACTCCAAGTGCCAAAACAGTACGCACGGGCATTTTAACAGGTGTTCCACCCTGTTTCACCGATTTTTTTGCTTTTCTTTTGTTTTCCATAAGTAGCCGTCCCTTTTTGGAGGAATCCTATCAGTGAGTATGGTAAAGGAGGGGCAAGCAGTGGAAACGTTGGAAAAGCGCATTTCATATTTGCGTGGCTTGACTGATGGTCTGGAAATCGAGGAGAGCACTCGAGAAGGAAAGATCCTTTCCGAAGTCATCCAAATTCTGGATGACATGTATGGAGAGATGCTTGCGCTCGATGCCAGAATGGAAGAAGCAGAGTCGTATGTGGAAGCGGTGGATGAGGACCTAGCTGATTTGGAGCTGTTGCTTTACGAGGATGATGACGAGCTGTACGAAGTGGTCGATGAAGACGATCTGGAAGAATACTATGACCTGGATGACAGTGAGGATGCATTCATTTACGATGAACGCCGAAACGAAGATGAGTTTGAAACTTCCTATGAATTCGAGTGCCCCTCTTGCCAGGAAGTGATCTTTCTGCATGAAGGAAAAGATCATGAAGGGTACCAGCACTATGTGATCGAGCCTACTTGGGACGACTGTGCGCCGATCAATCCAACTTAATCGAAAAGCTTGGCTTTCGACAGGCGTTTGCTGTTTCGCTTCAGATGCGAGCAGCAAACGCTTTTTTCTATTGCTTTTTTCGGCCAGGATGGCATAATACTCGTCCGTTTCCGCATAGGATGAGTGTAAGTCGCGTGGACAACACGAGGCTTGGGATGAGGAGGTGTCAAAGGCACTATGAATGAAGTGATCGCCATCTTGCCTGCCCCCATTCGCTCGATAATGAACACCTTGCCAGCAGCTGTCCTTAACCATGTGGAAGAAATACGGTTACGCCAGAATCAACCACTGGAGGTCCGGTACGGGCAGCAAGCGAGTTATGTGACTCCGACGGGACAACTGACCGCGAATGTACGACAAGGATGGATCGTGACGGAAGAGCTAGTGGGCAAGCTGCTCAATCAGATCAGCCAGCATTCGTTATACGCATTGGAAGAGGAACTGAAACGCGGCTACATTACCGTTGTTGGCGGACACCGCGTCGGCATCGCGGGAAAGGTAGTCCTGGAGCAGGGAGAAGTCAAGGGCATACGGGACATTACCAGTTTTAATATACGGATTGCACGAGAAAAAAAGGGAGCAGCGCAAAAAGTGCTTCCCTTCCTGCTTGAGCAAGGGAAAATTCACAACACGCTGATTATTTCACCGCCGCAATGCGGGAAAACGACCTTGCTGCGAGATATCGCGCGCTCGCTCAGCTACGGGAACGAATGGTCATCCAGCAGGAAAGTGGCGATTGTGGACGAGCGTTCGGAACTGGCCGGCAGTCTCCATGGAGTGCCGCAGCGAGATGTCGGCCCGCGGACGGACGTCCTGGATGCTTGCCCGAAAGCGATTGGCATCATGATGATGATCCGCTCGATGTCTCCCGATGTGGTCATCGTGGATGAGATCGGCCGCACGGAAGACGGTGAGGCGATCTGGGAAGCCATCCATGCCGGCGTATCGGTCATCTGCTCTGCGCACGGAGCCGATTTGAAGGAGATCGTCCAGCGCCCCATGATCGGCAAGCTGATCCAGCATGGGGCCTTTAGCCGCTACCTGGTTCTGAATCGGGCACAAGGAGCGGGAACGATACAAGGCATTTATGACAGCTCTCTGTCTCCCGTCGGAAAGGAGAGTGTCGCATGGTCAAGCTGATCGGCTCGATCATCATCCTCTTTTCCGCCTCCATGGTTGGGTGGCATATGGGCCGGTATTATGCCCTCCGCCCGTTGCAGCTGCGCACCTTGCTGATCGCCCTGCAAATGCTTGAGACCGAGATCGTATACGGGGCCACGACCTTGCATAAAGCTTTCGTCAAAATCGGCTACCGTGTATCGGGTGAAGTTGGAAAAATCTTTCTAACCTCAGCGGAATATCTAGTCGCCGAGGATGCTGAGCCCACCCAGGTATGCTGGCAAAAAGCCATCGAGAAGCATTGGACCCAGAGCGCGATGCGCAAGACGGAAAAGGACATCCTGCTGAATCTCGGCTTTGTCTTGGGTAGCTCGGATCGACAAGACCAGCAAAAGCATCTGCGGCTGGCCATGACCCACCTGCGGGGTGTCGAGGAAGAAGCTAGGCAGGAGCAGGGCAAATACGAAAACATGTTCAAAAGCCTGGGGTTCTTGGGTGGATTGTTAGTCGTCATCCTGATGCTGTAAAGCGAGGTGTTCACCGTGGATTTTGACTTGACTCCCGTTTTTCAGATTGCCGGAGTCGGATTTATCACTGCAATTATTCAAACCGTCTTGAAGCAGTCAGGAAAAGAAGATATTGCCCACTGGGCCACCTTGGTTGGATTCATCATCGTGCTGTACATGGTCGCCCATTACTTGGGTGATTTGTTCTCCGAGGTGAAACGCGTCTTTCTGTTCAACTAGGAAGGGGGATTCCGATGGAAATCGTGCAAATCGTCGGAATTGGGCTGGTAGCGACCATCCTTGCTCTGGTCATCAAGGAACAGAAGCCGATGTTTGCCTTTTTGTTGGCTGTGGCAGCTGGCGCGATCATCTTTTACTTCCTGATCGACAAGGTGGCGGAAGTCATTCGAATTCTGGAAAAGCTTGCGGTACAAGCAGACCTGAACATGGTGTTTCTTGAGACGATCCTCAAGATCATCGGGATCGCCTATATCGCGGAGTTCGGCGCGCAGATGACCAGGGATGCCGGACAAGGTGCGATTGCTTCGAAAATCGAGCTGGCAGGAAAGGTGCTGATTCTCGTGATGGCTGTTCCGATCATCCAGATCATCATCGAGACCGTCATCGGATTATTGCCAGCGTAACAAGCAGCAAATCATGCTGCACAAGTCGGAAAGGAGGAGGGCGATGTCGCGTGCAGGTCGGTACTTTTTCTTCATCTTTCTCATCATGCTGGTCTATGCACCGTCGGCCGCCACCGCCGAGCAAGCCCCCGATCAAGCGAGTCAAGCGAGGGATGGCCCGATTAATCAGCTTGTCCAGCAGCAGGTTGAGAATCTGCAAATCGATTCGGTCGAGCAATTCTGGCAAAAGACGCTAGCGGAGTACAAAGGGTATCTCCCGGACATCAAATCTCCCGGGTTTGTCCAGCTGTTGATGCAGGATGGGGAAATCAGCATCACCGGGATCTTTAAAGGCATGCTCAAGTTCATCCTGCATGAAATATGGACAAACGGAAAGCTGCTGACCTCGATCATTATCATCACCGTTTTCGCCATGATTCTGGAGACGATGCAGAATGCGTTTGAACGAAATACGGTCACCACTGTCGCCTATGCCATTACCTATCTGGTCCTGATGGTGCTGGCGATCAACAGCTTCCATGTCGCCATCACCTATGCCCAGGAGGCGATTACCGATATGTCCGACTTCATGCTGGCGATGCTGCCCCTGGTTGTGGCGCTGCTGGCATCGGTCGGGAATCTGGCTTCGGCAGCCATGTTTCATCCGCTGATCATATTCATGATCAATACAAGCGGCATTTTGATTTCGACGATCGTATTCCCTCTGCTGTTCCTGTCAACCATGCTCTACATTGCCAGCCTGTTTTCGGAAAGGTACCAGGTGACGCAGCTGGCCAGCCTTTTGCGCAACATCGCGATGGGTGCCCTCGGTTCCTTTTTGACCATCTTTCTGGCGGTAGTCAGCATTCAGGGTGCGACCGCTTCCGTCACGGATGGTGTGACACTGCGAACGGCCAAATACGTGACCGGCAACTTTGTCCCGATCGTAGGGCGGATGTTCTCGGATGCAGCGGACACGGTGCTGAGCGCGTCCCTCCTGGTGAAAAACGCGATTGGTTTGGCTGGAGTCATCATCCTGCTGATCCTGTGCGCTTTCCCTGCCCTGAAGATTTTGGTCATCGCCTTGATTTACAACCTTTCCTCCGCGGTATTGCAGCCTTTGGGGAACAGCCCGATCATTTCGGCACTGGGGACCATCGGGAAAAGCTTGTTATTCGTCTTTGCAGCACTCGCTACGGTTGGTCTGATGTTCTTCTTGGCGGTCACGATTATCATAGCAGCCGGAAATATATCGATGATGGTGCGGTAGGTGAATGAGTTGGACTGGCTAAACATATGGTTGAAAAAGATCATCCTGCTAGTATTGCTCGCTGCCTTTCTGGATCTGATCCTGCCCAATACCAGCATGCAGCGGTACGTGAAAATGGTGATGGGTCTTATCCTGCTCCTGACCATACTCACACCTGTATTCTCGATCTTCAATCTATCCCAGGACGAATTGGCTTTCAAGCTGAGCCGCTATCAGGAAGACTTTCAAAACGCGACCAAAGCAGACTGGCAGCCTTTGGCCAAAAAGCTGATGGGCCAGCAAACGCAGCAGGTCACGTCCTATATGAAGCAGCAGATTGAAACCGCCGTTCGCCTGCAAGTGAAAGAAACGTATGGGGAGGAGCCCGCCGCGGTTGATGTACAAATTGCCGGAGATAACCCGGAGGCGCCGGTCATCAAGCAAATCACGCTGACCATGGCAGAAGCGGGCAGTAAAGGAGCCGGTGAAGAAGAGTCCGTGCAGGTGATCAGACCAATTGAGGAAGTGTCAATCAATCTATCAGAAAAGCCGCAGGTAGATTCCGCATCGAACAGTCAACAGCAGCTGCGAGCAGAAGATATGCAAATGGCCAAATGGCTTGCGCAAAATTGGAGCATTGAGGCAGACCAGGTGCAAGTGATCCGAGACACAAAGAGCAAGTAAAAGCAAATGTTGGCGGCGGGCAGAGGAGAGGTGAAACGATGTTTTCTTTCTTAAAAAAGGCGTTGCAGCTCGATGGATCTGAAAAAAAGCTGAAGCCGATCCATTACGTGATCGTGCTTCTCGGGATAGGGATCGCGTTGATGATCGTAACCGACTTTTTGCGGGTAGAACCGGACGTGCCGATCGGATTCGGAGATAGTGCGGATGTCACCCAAGCAAACGGCGGTGACCCTCCTGCCGTTACCGCATTGGGGCCGTCAAGCCAAAATGACATCATTGCCGAATACGAGAACCGCTACGAGACCCAACTGCGGGATATTTTGGAGACGGTTGTCGGTGTCGGGGAGGTCGAGGTATTTGTCAATCTGGATTCCACACCCGAGCTTGTCGTGGAGAAGAATACCGAGACCCACTCGACCAACCTTCAGGAAACAGACAAAGAGAAGGCGACGCGCAACCAAAGCGAGCAATCCCGCAATGAGGAGACCATTATCATTTCCGGCAAGCAGGAACAACCTGTCGTCCTGAAAACTTTGAAGCCGAAAGTAAGGGGGGTTGTCGTGGTAGCGAAAGGGGCTGACAACAGCCAAGTCAAGTTGTGGATTACGGAAGCGATCCAAAGGGCACTTGAAGTGCCGATGTACAAAATTTCGGTATTGCCAAAAAAAGGCTAGGGGGTAATGAGAATGGTATTACGCAAACAAACAGTATGGCTTTTGACAATGTTGGCAGTGATGGTCGTGCTTTCCGGATATTACCTGGTGAAAGGGCCGCAAGATCAGCTGTCCGTATCGCAGCAGCAGACGGAAGTAGATGAATTCCCGAATGTAATCGTGGAAACCAAGCAAAGCGAGCAACCGGCAGGAGCAGTGACAGGTACGGACAATCAGCCAATCACCGTGCAAACACCGACAGCCAGCACGGAAGAGCAAGCGACAGGTACCGAAAAGCAAGAGGCTGCGGTCTTGGCTGATACACCAAACGATGTATTCACCGGATATAAAATGAATCGCGACACCATGATTGAAAAGGAAAAAGATGAGCAAATGCAGGTCATGATGAATCCGGAGGCAACCCCGCAAGCGGTAGCGGAGGCGAAAGCGAGACACGAGGAGCTGTCTACCATTCAGCAGGCTACGATTACCGTGGAAGAAATGCTGAAAGCTAGCGGCTACAAAGACGCGGTGGTATCCGTACTGAAAGATAAGGTCACCGTGATTGTGCAAAAGGATAAATTGGAAGCAGGAGAAGTCGTGGATATTATCGCTCAAGTGAAGCAACACTTGAATGTCCCCGGAAAAAATATTTCTGTTCAGTACAAAGCATTATGAAATAAGTAGTTTTAGGGAAGGATGGTAAAGGATTTTCTCCCTTGTGCTCCAAGTCAAGAGAGGAAATCCTTTCTTGACGTTGTGCTGGCAAACCGCTACCATGATTATGTTGGTCGAAAAGAAGGACTTGCCACGCAAAGGCTGCGCCAAGAGCCTGATCGAGCAAAGCTTTCTTTATGACCTGCTCTTATTTTCTCCTACTGATCCAGCAAAAGCTTGGAGATCATGGTGTGACCCATCACAATCACAGACAAAGGAGTGCTTGTTGTGTTCAAGATTCATGAGATCCGTGAAATTATCAAATTGATCGATCAATCGACTATTCATGAGTTTGAATTGGAAGTGGATGGTTCCAAAGTGACCATCAAAAAAGCAAATGCAGAAGTGGCAGCAATGCCGGCTCCTGCCGTATTTCAAGCTGCTGCACCTGTAGTAGCGACACCTGCTGTTGCGGCTGCACCGGCACCAGAAGTACAACCGGCTCCTGCACCGGCAGCGCCAGCTCCAGCAGCGGCAGCTCCGGCAGAAGCAAAAGTGGACGAAAGCGCGTTCCATAAAATCGTTTCCCCGATGGTGGGAACCTTCTACCGCTCTCCAGAGCCAGGCGCTTCGGCATATGTGCAACCAGGCGATCAAGTGGTGCCTAACAAGGTTGTATGCATCGTGGAAGCGATGAAGCTCTTCAACGAGATCGAAGCGGAAGTAACAGGCGAGATCGTAAAAGTGCTGGTAGAAGACGGTCAGCTTGTCGAGTATGGCCAACCGCTGTTCTTGGTCAAACCAGAGTAAAACGGAGGAATGCGGGATGTTTCAAAAGGTATTGATTGCCAACCGCGGCGAGATCGCTGTCCGCATTATCCGCGCGTGCCGGGAGCTGGGCATCCAGTCGGTCGCCGTTTATTCGGAGGCCGATCGCGATGCGCTGCATGTGAAGCTCGCTGACGAAGCATACTGTATTGGCCCTACAGCTTCCAAGGAAAGCTACCTCAATATGGCCAATATCATGAGTGTCGCGACCAAGGTCGGGGTGGATGCCGTGCATCCAGGCTACGGCTTTTTGGCGGAAAACGCAGACTTTGCGGAAATTTGCGCGGCTTGTAATATCACCTTCATCGGACCAGATCCGGAGTCCATTACGAAAATGGGTGACAAATCGACGGCGAAGGATACGATGAAACGGGCTGGCGTGCCGACCGTTCCGGGAACGGAAGGACTGATCGACAGCATCACGGAAGCGGTGCAAACCGCCCGGGAAATTGGGTATCCGGTGATGGTGAAGGCGACAGCAGGCGGCGGCGGACGCGGCATGCGCGTTGCCGTCAATGATGAAGACCTGGAAAAAGCGATTCGCCAGGCGCAAAATGAAGCGAAAACAGCCTTTGGCAATCCAGGCGTGTATCTGGAGAAATTCGTGGAAGGCCCTCGTCACGTAGAGATTCAGGTGATGGGTGACAAGCAGGGCAACGTGGTGTATTTGGGAGAACGCGACTGCTCGATCCAACGCCGCCACCAAAAGCTGATCGAGGAAGCTCCATCGCCTGCGCTCAGCGAAGAACTGCGCCGACAAATGGGCGAAGCGGCTGTGGCAGCTGCCAAAGCGGTAAATTACCACGGAGCAGGAACTGTAGAATTTTTGCTGGATAAATACGGCAAATTCTACTTCATGGAAATGAATACGCGTATCCAGGTAGAGCATCCAGTCACAGAGCTGGTGACAGGCATCGATCTGATCAAAGAACAGATCATGGTCGCAGCCGGACATCCGCTTTCCTTTACCCAGGAGGATGTCAAGCTGAACGGATGGGCGATTGAGTGCCGGATTAATGCGGAGAACCCTGCCAAAAACTTCATGCCGTCCCCTGGGCGCATCACCGAATATTTGGCGCCAGGCGGGTTTGGGGTGCGGGTGGACAGCGCGGCATTCAGCGGATATTCCATTCCTCCTTATTACGACTCGATGATTGCGAAGCTGATCGTATGGGGAAAAACACGCCAGGAAGCGATTGACCGCATGAAGCGTGCGCTTGATGAATTCGTGGTCGGCGGGATTTCGACTACGATCCCGTTCCATCGGAAAATGATGGAGCATGAAGTGTTTATCAGCGGCCATTTCGATACGAAATTCCTGGATACGTATGAATTGAAGCTGGATGAGCAGTAGTCTCGCCATTTGTAAATCAAGAGGGCTGTTGGTATAATGGAAGGTAAATCCAGTGGGAGGTGCGAATGATGGAAGAGTTTACTCCAGACTTAGAGAGAACCGAACTTGGTAAGGTCCAAATCGCTCCCGAAGTATTGGAAGTCATCGCGGGGATGGCCGCTTCCGAAGTGGAAGGCGTAGCCCATATGAGCGGTGGTTTTGTTGGAGATATAGCTGAACGTTTAGGTCGAAAAAATATTGCGCGCGGGGTACGGGTGGAAGTTGGCTCCCGTGAAGCGGCTGTGGATGTATCCATTATTGTGAAATATGGTCACCGCATTCCGGAGGTAGCGCGCAACATTCAAGACAGCGTACGCAACGCAATTGAAAGCATGACCGGATTGTCGGTGGTTGAAGTCAATGTACATATCATCGATGTGGAGCTGAAAGCGGAAGAAAAAGCGCAGCCAGCACCGGCTTCAGCAGCAGAGGAGTATCATCGGGTCCGGTAGAGGTGTCCTCCCGACGAGTCCGTTTCCTATGATTGATCATGCCCCCACTTCCCGGGGGCATTTTCCTCATATGAGAGACGTTTGAAAGGCGGCTCTTCTTTTCGAGCCCATTGGCGAAGGAGAGAGAAGAATGAACTTGTTTGACCGTTTTATCTTGACCCTCTACAGTTTTGCATTAATCATCCTATCCGCTGCAGGCATCGGTCTTGCCTTGCAAGTCATCCCTTCTTCATATGCCCAAGCGCTTGTACAGCAGATCTATACCGGGTATGGTCCCAATATCCCTTATCTGGTTGTCGCGATCATCTTTTTGATCATCAGTCTGCGCTTCTTTTTCAGCGCGTTTTCCTACCGCAAACCGAAAACGGAAAAAGGAATTCGCCAACGCAGCGAATTTGGGGAAATTAATATTACGCTGCAAACGATCCAAACGATTGCAGAACGCACTGCTCGCAAAGTCAAAGGCGTGCGTGATTTGAAAACGGCCGTGAAGGCTTTGGAGAGCGGCAACATCATTTCCCTTCGCGTATCGGTCGACGGAGAGACGCCGATTCCGGAAATGACGCACAAGCTGCAGAGTGATGTCAAGACACAGGTAGAATTAATCGCGGGCGTAGAAATCACCGAGGTGGCAGTTGTCGTGACTGAAGTAGCGAATTCCGAACAGGCTTCCATCCGCACCAGACGGGTAGAGTAGAAGGTTAGAAGGTGAAATCGATGATGTGGGAGATTTTATGGGAGCATAAGGGGAAACTACTGGGAGTGGCTGCCGGTTTTTTCTTTGGGCTTTTGTATTTGCTGGTGGGCTTCTGGGATACGCTTGTGTTTCTCGTCTTTATTTCCACCGGATTTTATCTCGGTCGGAAACTGGACCATAAAGAAGATTTACGCGACATCCTGGATCGCATTTTACCTGGGAAATTTAAATAGTAGGTGAAACGGACATGAAACGCAGAACAGCACGGGAAAAAGCAGTACAGTGCCTGTTTCAAATTGACATGGCAGAAGTAAATTTGGAAGATGCCATTTCCATGGTGATGGAAGAGGAGCAAGGAGCCGACAATGCATATATGAAGCGGCTCATCGAAGAAACCTTGTCGCATCTTCCGCAAATCGATCAGGAAATCAGCAAATATTTGCGCGGCTGGCAGCTCGACCGGATTGCCAATGTAGACCGGGCGATTTTGCGGTTGGCTTTTTTCGAGCTGATGTATGAACAAGAAATTCCGAAGAAAGTCGTCGTGAACGAAGCGATTGAATTGGCCAAGCTCTTTAGCGACGATCAATCCTACCGTTTTGTAAATGGCGTCCTGTCCAGCTATTTGCAAGCCATGGAAACCCCCGAAGCGTAAAAAGGGGGCAGCCATGACAAAGGTAATACTGGGAATCGATACAAGCAATTACCGTACATCCTTATGTCTCGCCACAAAAGACGGACAGATTGTAGCAGAAGCGAAACGCCTGCTTCGCGTGAAGGAGGGAAAGCGCGGGCTGCAGCAATCGGAAGCCGTCTTTCAGCATGTCATGAATCTCCCGGAGCTGAGTGAGGAGATGTCCCTAGCCGAATGGGAGATTGTCGGCGTATGTGCGAGTGAAAAGCCGCGTCCGGTCGACGGCTCCTATATGCCGGTGTTTAAAGTGGGGGAAGGACTCGGAAAATCGCTGTCCGTGTTTCAAAAAGTGCCCTTGTACTTGACGACACATCAGGAAGGTCACATCGCAGCGGGTGAATACACATCCGTGGAAAAGCCCAAGCAGGATCGTTTCCTAGCGGTCCATCTATCCGGAGGGACCAGCGAATTGCTGCTCTGTACCAGACAGCAGCATGGCTATGCGATCGAGAAAGTTGGGGGAACCCAGGATCTACATGCCGGTCAGCTGGTTGATCGTGTTGGCGTGGCGCTCGGGCTCTCGTTTCCGGCAGGGCCGGCTTTGGAGAAGCTGGCTCAATCGGCAGTCGGTGAATATCGTGTGCCTTCCTCGGTGCAAGATCTGACGTTCAGCTTTTCCGGACCAGAAGCCTCGTTGCTGCGTACCATTGCGCAGAAGCAGGTGAGGCCTGCGGAGATCGCGCGTGCTACGGAGCAATGCATCGCCAATACGTTGGAAAAAGTGTTGCGCAATGCGCGGGAAGCGGGCTATCCTGAGGAAATACTGATCGTGGGTGGTGTTGCAGCCAATCAGTACATCCGAGAGCGGCTGGTCAAGCGCTTGGAACATCCGGCTGTCGGTGCCAAGCTCTTCTTTTGTGATCCGGTCTATTCGGGCGATAATGCCTACGGGGTCGCGATGTTGGGCTGGATGCAGCACCATACATAATGTGTAAAAAACAGGAAAATCGACTTGAGCGGTCATAGGTCTTTCCTTACGAAAGAGCTAAGTGTTTGCCAAGTTCACTCCCTAGAAAAATGGCATTTGGTTGGCTGTTCCAAGTCAGAAGCATGACTGAGCGGGGCAGCTTTTTTCTTAACGTTTTGTCAAATATTTCCCTAAAAATGGAATGAAAGCGGTGAAAATCCGAAAATCGCCTTTACACCGACAGCAGCTTTCCGATAGACTAAGGACAGACAAACGAAGTGGAGGAGGAGCCGTTTTGGCAACCATACTGAGTGGAAAAGAAGTCGCACAAGATATTCGGGCCGACATTGCCAAGGAAGTTGACAGGCTGAAGGAGAAAGGCGTCACGCCAGCATTGACCGTAGTTTTGGTAGGCGAAGATCCCGCGTCACAATCCTATGTAACGGGAAAAATGCGTGCCTGTGAAGAAGTGGGGATGCGTTCGGAAGTGATTCGGATGCCCGACACGATCTCGCAGCAGGAGCTTTTGGACACAGTCGAGCGTTTGAATCAAAATCCGAACGTTCATGGTATTTTGGTGCAATTGCCTTTGCCTCCGCAAATCGAAGAAAAAGCGGTGATCGAAACGATCGATCCACGCAAGGATGTAGATGGCTTTCATCCGATCAATATCGGGAAACTGATGATTGGTGATGATACGTTTGTTTCCTGCACACCAGCAGGGATCATCGAGTTGATCAAACGGACCGGTACAAGCCTGAAAGGGAAGCGTGTCGTAGTCGTTGGCCGGAGCAACATCGTGGGTAAGCCCGTCTCGCTGCTTCTGCTGCAGGAACACGCGACCGTGACCATTTGCCATTCCCATACGCAGGATCTGACCGCCATCACGAAGCAGGCGGATGTCTTGATCGTCGCGGTTGGAAGAGCAGGCCTCATCGGCAAAGAGCACGTATCTCCAGGCACGGTAGTGATCGACGTTGGCGTAAATCGCAATGAGGCTGGCAAGCTGGTCGGCGATGTACGCTTCGATGAGGTGTTGGATCAAGCCAGCTGGATCACCCCGGTACCGGGAGGCGTGGGACCGCTTACGATTACGATGCTGTTGAAAAACACAGTCAAAGCGGCGAAACAGATCGAAAACGTAGATTGAAGGGATGAACGATGAAGCCGAACCAGATATGGTCCGTCGCGGAATGCAACCGCTGGATCAAGCACGTCCTGGAAAAAGATGAACGATTGTCAGATATATGGATCCGCGGCGAAATCTCCAACTTTGTCCATCATACGAGCGGGCATATGTACTTTACGCTCAAAGACCGTGACGCAAAGATCAAGGTTGTGATGTTTGCCAGTCACAATCGTTTTCTGAAATTTATCCCGAAGGATGGAACCAAGGCACTCGTGCGTGGTTCCATTTCTGCCTTTGAACGTGACGGTACTTATCAGCTGTACGCGAGGGAGATGCAGCCAGACGGTCTGGGATCCCTCTATTTGGCCTTTGAGCAATTGAAGGCAAAGCTGGAGGGTGAAGGTCTGTTTGCTCAGGAACGGAAGCGGCCGCTGCCCTTGTTTCCGAAAAAGGTAGGCGTGATTACGTCCCCGACAGGCGCAGCTATTCGTGATATTTGCACGACGATTCGCCGCCGTTTTCCGCAGACAGAGATCGTGATCGCTCCTGCAATTGTACAGGGGGTGGATGCCCCGGCTTCGATTGTCTCTGCACTTCGCTTGATCAATCAGCATCAAGAAGTCGATGTCCTGATCGTGGGGCGCGGCGGGGGTTCCATCGAGGAATTATGGGCGTTCAACGAGGAAATCGTTGCCCGGGCGATCGCAGCCTCCCGGATCCCGGTCATATCGGCGGTTGGTCATGAAACGGACTTTACGATTGCCGATTTTGTAGCGGACATCCGAGCGGCTACGCCGACGGCAGCGGCAGAATTGGCTGTTCCTCACTACCTGGAATGGTTGGAGCGGCTCAAACAGGTAGACTTGCGATTGCACCGCTCGATGCGCACCAGGCTCGACGGTGAAAGGAAACGGCTGACGAGCTTGCGGGATTCGTATGCCATGAGACAACCGCAGCGCCGACTGGAGGAAGCCCAGCAGCGCATGGATTCGTTGCAAATCCGCTTGCGCCAAGGAATCAAGCAGCTCCATGCTCGCAAAAAAGAGCGGTTTACCCATGCGAGCGGGTCCCTCCAGCGAATTCGCCTGAAAGAGCGCGTAGATGGAAAGCGGGAAACATTGACACGTCTCCGCACGCAAATGACACAGAAGCTCGACCGCAGGCTTTCTGAGGCAAAAGCGAAATGGGTGGCACAGATGGCGCATCTCGATGCGCTCAGTCCATTGCGAGTCATGGACCGCGGCTATTCCTTGGTATACAAGGACGGGCAGCTGATGAAATCGAAGGAGCAATTTGCGATCGGCGATACGCTCGTGGTACGATTAAAAGATGGCAGCATTGCTGCAGAGGTAACGGAACTAGCAGGAGAGGTGAAGGCCGATGGCACGCAAAAAAACAGAAGCGGAAAACCCGATGCAGTTTGAAGAAGCGATGAAGCGCATGGAGGAAGTCGTACGCCGTCTCGAAGAAGGAGATATTCCGCTGGAAGAAGCGTTGGAGCTTTATCAGGAAGGCGTACAATTGTCCCGTGTCTGCGCTCAAAAACTGGAAAACATCGAGACTAAGATTTCGCAGATCTTGGAAGAGGACGGCCAGGTGAAGCAGAAGGCGTTTCACTTGGAGGG
This sequence comes from Brevibacillus migulae, assembly GCF_004521915.1. Taxonomy (GTDB): domain Bacteria; phylum Bacillota; class Bacilli; order Brevibacillales; family Brevibacillaceae; genus Brevibacillus_F; species Brevibacillus_F migulae. The sequence goes on from NZ_SDKD01000002.1 coordinate 284,758, forward strand.
CGAATCTTGATGCAGCAGTCCTTCGATCAGTATTTACAAGAGAAAATTGACATCATTGAGGGACACCTCGTGCCGGCGCTGGAAAAAGAGGGAGTGCCAGCTCGTTTATATGAGTCCATGTCATACTCATTGATGGCTGGCGGGAAGCGTCTTCGCCCCGTGCTGGTGCTGGCTGTATTGGAAGCGCTGGACAAGCCGCTCGAACGTGGAATCCCCTATGCTGTGGCTTTGGAAATGATTCATACGTATTCGCTCGTACATGATGATCTGCCAGCGATGGATGATGATGCACTGCGACGCGGCAAACCTACGAATCACATCGTGTTCGGGGAAGCTACTGCCATTCTGGCTGGTGATGCGCTTTTGACGCGTGCTTTCGGGTACATTGCTGAAAGCTATGGACAGCATCCTGAGGTGAGTCCTGCGACGACCGTTTCCTTGATTGCGGAGTTAGGCAAGAGAGCTGGGGCTCGCGGTATGGTTGGCGGCCAAATGGCGGATATCGAAGGGGAAGGACGCCAGCTTTCCTTAGCGGAGCTGGAATACATCCATGAGCATAAAACGGGTGATCTGCTGGTGGCGGCTTTGCGCGGCGGGGGTCTGTTGGGGGAAGCAACCGAGGAACAGCTGGACGCTCTCAACCGATACGGCCATTGCATTGGATTGGGGTTTCAGATCCAGGACGATATCTTGAATGTTGAGGGAGATGCCCAGCTTCTCGGCAAAGCGGTAGGCAGTGATGCGGATCGCCAGAAAGCGACCTACCCTTCGTTACAAGGACTGGAATATTCGAAAACACATCTGGACCGCCTGATTACGGAAGCGAAGGATGTCTTGATCGCAGCGAAGCTTGCTCACCCAGGACTGATGCAATTGGCTGATTACGTGAAAGAACGTACCAAATAATGGAAGTTTTTGGAGATGGCCTCTGGTTGGTGAGGCCATCTTTTTCGTTGTGCTGACTCGGCTTGGGCAGATTTTCATGAACAAGTGGAGTTTTGCACCAGAGTCGTTTATAATGAATCAAGCGTGAACCTCATGCAGTTTTGTGAAAGTGGGGGACCCTCATGTTGCTTGAGAAGATCAACAGCCCAGAAGATTTGAAAAAATGTAAAGTCCAGCAGCTTCCACAGCTGGCACAGGAAATACGCACCTTTTTGGTGGAAAACCTCTCCAAGACGGGTGGCCACCTTGCGCCAAACCTTGGCGTCGTAGAATTAACGTTAGCTTTGCATTATGTGTTCAACAGCCCCAAGGATAAATTGATCTGGGATGTGGGACACCAAGCATATGTACATAAAATGCTGACAGGACGCAAGGATCTTTTCTCCACCCTGCGTCAATACAAAGGATTGTGCGGCTTTCCGAAAATGAATGAAAGCCCGCATGATGTTTGGGAGACCGGACACAGCAGCACCTCCCTATCCGCAGCGATGGGGATGGCGGCAGCCCGTGACCTGAAAAAGGAAAAAAATCATGTCGTGGCGGTCATCGGTGATGGAGCACTGACCGGAGGCATGGCGCTGGAAGCCTTGAATCACATTGGCCATGAACAAAAAAATGTGATCGTGATTTTGAACGATAATGAAATGTCGATCGCACCGAACGTGGGAGCGCTTCATAATTATTTGGGCAAATTACGTGCTACCAACAATTACCAGCGCACGAAGGACGAGCTTGAAAGCCTGTTAAAAGCGATTCCGGCAGTAGGCGGCAAGCTTGCCCATTTCGCGGAGCGTCTGAAGGACAGCATGAAATATCTGCTCGTATCAGGCGTCCTGTTTGAAGAGCTTGGCTTTACCTATATCGGACCGATTGACGGCCATAATGTAGATCTGCTTTTAGACTCCTTGCGCACAGCTTCAAATACCAAAGGACCTGTATTGATTCACGCGATTACCAAAAAAGGAAAAGGCTATGCGCCAGCGGAAGCGGATTCTGTCAAATGGCACGGTATTGGAACCTACAAAATCGAATCCGGAGAATCAGCAAAATCAGCGCCTACCTATACGTCCGTATTTGCTGACACGATGATCGAGTTGGCCAAAGAAGATGAGCGGATCGTGGCTGTCACACCTGCCATGCCTGCAGGTTCAGGCTTGCTGAAATTCGCCGATGTCTTTCCGGAGCGGATGTTTGACGTGGGGATCGCCGAGCAGCACGCCTGTACGTTTTGTGCCGGACTGGCCACACAAGGGCTAAAGCCGGTCTATGCGGTGTATTCGACATTTTTGCAGCGGGCATACGATCAACTGATCCACGACGTGGCACGACAAAAGCTCCCGGTAATCTTTGCGGTTGACCGTGCCGGACTTGTCGGGGCAGACGGGGAAACCCATCAAGGGGTGTACGACATCGCCTTTATGAGAGCGATCCCGAATATGGTCATCATGGCACCGAAGGACGAAAATGAGCTGCGGCACATGATGAAGACTGCGGTTGCCTATGAAGGCGGGCCGATTTCCTACCGCTACCCACGGTTAAATGTACGCGGTGTCAAAATGGACGAAGAGATGAAAGTATTGCCGATCGGAAAAGCCGAAGTGGTACGGGACGGAAAAGATGTCGCGATTCTTTCCTTTGGACATGTGTTTGAGATCGCAGAGCAGGCGGCGGATATCCTGCGCGCCGAGGGGAACAATCCGATGCTCGTGAACGCGCGTTTCTGCAAACCGTTGGACGAAGAACTGCTGCTGCAGCTGGCGAAAGACGGCTATGATCTGATCACGGTGGAAGAAGGTTCGATCATGGGAGGATTTGGAAGCGCTGTGCTCGAATTTTTGACCCAGTCCGGCTATCGTGACATCGTGGTGCGGCCGTTCGGAATTCCTGACTATTTTGTCGAGCATGGCTCAGTGAAGGAACAGCGCCAGGAAGTTGGCTTGACTGCAGAACAAATCGCGGCAACAGTACGGGCGTTGATGCCGCTGCGCAGACGAAGGGCTTGATAAGATGAAAAAAGAGCGGTTAGATGTTTTATTGGTTGAACGTGGACTGTATGAGACACGTGAAAAGGCCAAAGCGGCGGTCATGGCCGGACTGGTGATCGTTGCCGGTGATCGCTGTGACAAGCCGGGTACCAAATTTTCCGAGGATGTCGCGATCACGGTCAAAGGGGACATTCATCCGTATGTTAGTCGCGGCGGACTGAAACTGGAAAAAGCGATACGCGAGTTTGACATTGATCTGACAGACAAAATCATGATGGACATTGGGGCGTCGACGGGTGGATTTACCGATTGCGCGCTCCAGCATGGGGCAAAGAAGGTATATGCCATCGATGTGGGCTATGGTCAGCTTGCTTGGACATTGCGGCAGGACGAGCGAGTCGTCGTCATGGAACGCACCAATTTCCGCCATCTGGATCCGGATGCGTTTCCCTATGAAAAACCAGATATGGCTTCGATCGATGTTTCCTTCATTTCCTTAAAGCTGATCCTGCCTGTTCTGCAGCGGTTTTTACAGGATGGTGGACAAGTTGTCGCCCTCGTTAAACCGCAATTTGAGGCGGGAAAAGAAAAGGTTGGAAAGAACGGCATTGTCCGTGATCCGGATATACATGTGGAGGTCCTGCAGGGGATCGCGGGTTACGCGGCTTCGATCGGACTCGCTGTACGTGGTGTCAGCTTTTCCCCGATTACGGGCGGAGAAGGGAACATTGAATTTCTCCTCCATTTGCAAAAAGCGGTCCCCACCGAAGCGGAAACCGCCTACTGGCTTTCCCAGATGGAAAAGATTGTGGCAGATGCCCATCAATCCTTGAAGTAACAAAAGCACAGCACGCATAGTGTACATGAACACTTCCGTCATTTTGGGGCGGAAGTGTTTTTTTCCAATATCTGATTGGGACAAAAAGAAAGAGAATATTGATCAAGAAGCTTTTTTTTTATGCAAGAGAAATTGTATAATTGTATAAAGTAAGCAACCTACTTATTTGGGGTGGCCATGTGAAAACAATTGGAATTGTTGCGAATAGAGGAAAGCCGGAAGCCAGAATTGTCGCCCGTGATCTCCTGTATCTTTTGGAGGAGAAGGGAGCCAGGGTGGTATTGGAGGAAACCATCGCCAGCGGAGTAGGCAGGCCCGAATTAGCGTTGCCGCTCTCCGATTTTGGGGGAAACATGGATTTGGTGTGCGTCCTGGGCGGGGATGGCACCTTGCTGGATATCGCAAGAAGATTGGCAGGATGCTCGTTGCCGATACTGGGCATCAATTTGGGGACGCTTGGCTTTTTATCGCAGGCGGAGCCGGAGCATCTGCCTCACGCTGTTGATAAGCTGCTCAGCGGGGACTATTGGATTGAAGAAAGAAGCATGCTTCAAGCCACATTGATCCGCCATGGAGAAACATTAGGCACGTTTACCGCCATGAATGATATCGGCATCGCCAAAGGTTCCTTCTGCCGGATTATCGAATGTGTCGTTTCCATCGATGACCAATATGTAGCAACCTTTAGCGGAGACGGTGTGATCGTATCGAGTCCGACAGGTTCGACTGCGTATTCACTGTCAGCCGGAGGCCCGATCGTCGCGCCGGATGTGAAAATGATCCTTCTGACGCCAGTCGCGCCCCATTCGTTGACAGCCAGACCAATCGTTTTTTCGGCGAGCCAAGTGATACGGATACAGGTAGACGCGATTCATAATGAAATGGGCTTGTCGATTGACGGACAATTCGGATACCGTCTGGAGGGCGGAGATGAGATCTATGTCTCTACATCCCCTTATGTGACTCCATTGGTCAAATGGGAAAAGGATCACTTCTTTGCGGCAATCCGAACAAAATTACGCGGTGAATGGGAGTAGATGGAATGAACAAGGGGCAAAGACATATACGCATTCGTGATATCATTACGAATCACGAAGTAGAAACACAAGATGATCTCGTAGACCGTTTGCGGCAGGCCGGGTTTAATGTGACGCAAGCGACCGTTTCCCGGGATATCAAAGAGATGCATCTGGTGAAAGTGCCGCTTCCGGATGGGCGCTACAAATACTCCATGCCGGCGGAGCAAAAAATAAATCCCGTTAACAAACTGAAGCGGATGCTGCTGGACACCTTCGTCAGCATCGATTATGTGGAAAATCAGGTCGTCATGAAAACTTTACCCGGAAACGCCAATGCGATTGCCGCGTTGATTGACAACTCCCAGTGGCCAGAAGTGCTGGGCACGATTAGCGGAGATGATACGATCCTGATCATTTGCCGCTCCAAAGCGTACGCGCAAGAAGTCACACAGCGTTTCACGGAAATGCTGTAGGGGTGGGGTGAGGTTATGCTCCTTGAGCTTACCATACGCAATTTTGCAATCATCAAGCAGGTGACCATCTCGTTTCGCAAAGGGTTAAACATCCTGACCGGGGAAACAGGAGCGGGAAAATCCATCATCATCGATGCCTTGGGCTTGCTCTTGGGCGAACGCAGCTCTACGGACTTTGTCCGCTACGGGGAAAAGCGGGCAGAGGTAGAAGGGCTGTTTGAGCTTAAGGCGGGTCATCCCGCGATCCAAATCTGCGAGGGTTTTGGCGTCCAGGTGGATCAGGATGGGATGCTGGTGGTTCGCCGGGATATTTCGGCACAAGGAAAAAGCATTATCCGTCTCAATGGTCAACTGGTGACCTTGGCGATGCTGCGGGAGCTCGGTCCGTGGCTGGTGACGGTACATGGCCAGCACGATGCCCATGCGTTGCTGCAAGCGGACAAGCATATCACCTGGCTGGATGCCTTTGGCGAAAAGCAGCTGCACACCGCCAAACAAGAGTATGCGGTGCTTTACCAAGCCTATCGCAAAGCGCGCGCAGATCTGGAGCGCATGTCCAAAAACGAGCGGGAAATGATGCATCGCGTTGATTTGCTCAGCTATCAGCTGAGGGAGATTGAAGCAGCCTCGCTGCAGCCGGGTGAAGACGAAAAATTACTGAGTCAGCGCAAAAAATGGGCACATCACGAAAAAGTATATGCGGGTATGCAAGCGGCCTATCGAGCATTGAACGGCGATCAGCGCGGATTAGAGTGGTTGAATCATGCGATGAGTGAGCTGGAGCGAGTACAGCAGTATGATGAAAATCTCGCTCCGATCATCGAGGCTGTACAGACGGCTTACTACCAGGTGGAAGATGTGGTCCATCAATTGCGTCAATTCCAAAACCGCTATGATTTCGATCCGGAGCAGCTTTCCGAAGTGGAGCGCCGCTTGGATGTCATCCAGACGTTAAAACGAAAATACGGGAAAAGTGTGGACGAAATCCTGGAATACGCGGCAGCCATCCAGGACGAGCTGGAGGAGATCGAGCATTACGATGACCGTTTGCAGCAGCTGCAAGCAAAGGTCCGCGAGCTGGAAGCGGATCTCGCGGTCGAAGCTATGGAGTTGAGCATGATCCGCCGCGAGTGCGCCAAGCAATTAGCCGCTGCGATCGAGCAGCAGTTGAAAGAGCTGCACATGGAGCGTGCACGATTTGCCATAGAAGTGCGACAGGTCCCCGATGAAAACGGGATTGAGGTGGAAGGAAGCCGCTGCCACGTTGATGAAAACGGGATGGATGTGGTGGAATTCATGATCTCCCCCAATCCGGGCGAACCGCTCCGGCCCTTGGCCAAGATTGCATCCGGCGGGGAGCTTTCCCGGGTGATGCTGGCGATTAAAACGATCCTCGCTGATACCGAGCAGGTAGGCACCTTGATCTTTGATGAGGTGGATACCGGAGTGAGCGGCCGCGCTGCGCAAGCGATCGCCGAAAAGTTGGCTCGGGTCGGGGTCAATCGGCAGGTGCTGTGCATTACCCATCTGCCGCAGGTCGCCTCCTTGGCAGATGCGCATTTTTATATCAAGAAAGAAATGAATGATCAGGAAACAGCGACATCCGTGCTCTACCTCTCCGAGGAAGAGCGAGTGGTGGAGCTTGCGAGAATGCTGGGAGGCGCGGCTGTCACCGAAAAAACGGCTGAACACGCGCGGGAAATGATCCTTCTCGGGAAACAACGAAAAGCTGTCAACGTAGGTTGACAGCTTTTTTTGTTTTGCCCATCACCCATCCGCTTTACTCCTTGATGACATCAGCAAAACGGGCTTTTGCAGCCTTCACAAGATTTTCAATCTGCGTTTCGATTTGCACGCCGATGCTTCCGCCACTGACGATGATGGTTTCCAGGTTTTTCGCCTGTTCATCGATAATCGTCGGGTACATTTTTTTCATGCCAATCGGGGAACATCCGCCGCGAATATAGCCGGATACCTGCAGGAGGTCCTTCACAGGAATCATTTCCACTTTCTTTTCGTCCACGATTTTTGCGGCCTTTTTCAAGTCAAGCTCCGCTTCCACAGGGATCACAAAGACATAATAAGCTTTGGAGGTTCCTTGCGCAATGAGCGTTTTATATACGATCCCAGGATCCCGCCCGATTTTTTGGGCGACTGAGATCCCGTCAATTTTTCCGTCATCCGTACGATAGTTCAGCATGGTATAGGCGATTTTTTCTTTGTCCAAGATCCGCATGGCGTTCGTTTTTCCTTGTTTCATCGTATTTCTCCTCGATTCGCTTCAAGTACATCCCATTATAATGGATTTCGCGGTAAATGGCTTTCTCTTACAGCGCGAACAAAAGCCTCGTCCATTTTTCTAATCTGGGAAAAACGTTCCTGAACGTATTTTACTGACATAATACAGCTTCCTGCAGGCAACATTATAGATACCCATATGGAGGGCATACGACAGGTGTAGGTAGGCAACGTAGGAGTGATTGCTGGTGATCCGTCAATACAGAAGACAATGGATGGGATGTCTGCTTTTGCTCATCACAGCGCTGACTGTGACGTCAGCACCGTTTCAAACCCTCTCTTCCGTACCGAGAGAATTGCGTCTGTTTGAGGGGTCTTTGCAGCAGTTGCAAGTTTCGATGCCGGTCATGGGAACGCTGGTGAATAGTAATCCGGAAATCGTTTCGGTGAACGGAAACAAAGCTCGCGAAGTTTCCGTCGACCTCAGCAAACCGCTTTCCGTCGAACCCAAAAGGGCTGGAGAAGCAAAGCTACAGCTAAAGTGGCACCATATCCCACTCAAAGCGATGAAAGTGAACGTGTTGCCTGACTTACGGGTAGTACCAGGTGGTCAATCAATCGGGGTGAAAATGCAAACAGCGGGTGTGTTAGTGGTTGGACATCATTTGGTGGATTCGGGAACAGAGAAATATTCCCCTGGAGAGCGTTCTGGCATACATGTAGGGGATATGATCATTCGCATGAACGATATGTACATCAATGATATGAACGATGTCAAAAAAATGGTCAATGAAGCCGGACAAAAAAATGAACCAATGCAGTTGCTGGTTGTGCGTGGAAAGGAAAAGCTGAGCTTAACCTTGATGCCGGCCAAGGACAAAAAGGATCAGGAATACCGCATGGGTCTGTATATCCGCGATTCAGCGGCTGGCGTGGGTACTCTGACCTTTTATGAGCCAAAAACGGGGACGTATGGAGCACTGGGTCATGTCATCTCGGATATGGATACGGGACAAGCCATCGTAGTGGGAGACGGACAGATTGTCCAGGCGAGTGTCACTTCCATTGAAAAAGGCGAGAGCGGCAATCCTGGTGAAAAGCTTGCCCGTTTTTACAATGAAAGTGAAGTGCTCGGCAACATTACCAAAAACACGCCATTTGGGATATTCGGCCGGATGAAAACAAAACCAAAGCGCAGCGTATATCAGGACGCGATCCCCGTAGCCTTGGCCGAACAAGTCAAAGAAGGGCCGGCAAAAATCTTGACGGTCGTCGATGGCCAAAAGGTAGAGGAATTCGATATCCAAATCGTCAATGTGGTGAAGCAGCATTTCCCAGCAACCAAAGGGATGATCATCAAGATCACCGATAAACGATTGCTGGAGCGAACAGGCGGCATCGTACAAGGAATGAGCGGCAGCCCGATCATCCAAAATGGCAAGCTGGTAGGGGCGGTGACCCATGTATTCGTCAATGATCCTACCTCGGGCTACGGCTGTTTCATCGAATGGATGCTCCAAGACGCCGGCATCCCCGTCCGCCAGTCGCCCTCGACACAAAAGGCCAATGAAGAAGCAGCATAGCTGGATTACGCCGTCCCTTTTGTTGGACGGCCGCTTTTTTTGTCGAAATGTGAGAAAAATCATGCAATCTTTCGTCATTGGCAGGAACTGCTTTTGGCTTGTCGAATCCTTTTACGAGGAAAGTTGAGAAGGCTATCAGGCAATCATTTTCCATAACATCTTAGGTCCAACCTCAAAAGTCTTTTCATCTGAAATGGAGCAGAAAACGAGTGAACCGTTTTTCGGTGTAACGCAGACGACCAGGATTGTAAGGAGGAAGTTATTTTGAGCCGGATTAAAATTGTTTTGGCGGATGACAATCGTGACTTTGTAAGTTTATTGGAAGAGTATTTGAGCAATCAAAGTGATATGGAAGTTGTGGGTGTCGCTTATAATGGCAACGATGTCATAAAGTATCTGCAGGATCGAGTTCCTGATATCCTGATCTTGGATATAATCATGCCTCATCTGGATGGCTTGGCAGTCTTGGAGCAAATTCAAGCGATGCGCCTCTCTCCACAACCGAAAATCATCATGCTGACTGCTTTCGGCCAAGAGGAAATCACTAAGAAAGCAGTGGAGCTGGGGGCCGCCTATTATATTCTGAAACCATTTGACATGGAGATTCTTGCCCAACGTATTCGCCAGATCATGAGCAGCAAAGCATCGGTTCCTTTTGTGTCCACCATGAAGCCGGTTTCCAACTTGGCGGTCAAAGGACGCAACCTCGATGCTTCCATCACCAACATCATTCATGAGATCGGCGTACCTGCTCATATCAAGGGCTACCTGTATCTGCGTGAAGCCATTACGATGGTATACAATGACGTGGAGCTGCTGGGTTCGATCACGAAGGTCCTCTACCCGGACATCGCGAAGAAATTCAACACCACGGCAAGCCGCGTAGAGCGGGCGATCCGCCATGCGATCGAAGTGGCCTGGTCACGCGGTAATCTCGATTCGATCTCCAATCTGTTCGGCTACACCATCTCCAATACAAAAGCGAAGCCGACCAACAGCGAATTCATCGCAATGGTGGCGGATAAGCTGCGGATTGAGCATAAGGTGAGCTGACGGTCCATAGCCACCAGAATTGTCAAATGACACAAATACCACTTGGTTATGAGTTCTTCGTGAACCATAAGCAAGTGGTATTTTTTATCGAATATGTCATCTCGCCTTGATTTTCCCTTGAAATGTTCGGCGCAGAGAAGTCTTCAAACCCCGGAACCAAAACGGGTCATGGTCTTTCATTAGGTACAGATACAGATTCGTCACCCATTTTGATGTTAGCGTAAGGACGATATAGCCTAAAAATAAATGGAGGAAAGTGGTACCTTTATGTAAAAGAAACATTCCCATACTATCCAAAGCAGGTTTAAACACAAAGGCCAGAAACCCGCTCAGGACGGTCGCAAACAAATAATAATTTTTGCCATGCCGGATTGTCCATTGATAGACGAGCATGTAAGCGATGGGGATAAAAGAAACATCTAGGGCAAAGCTCATTGGTCCGGGAAGCGTCTTAAAAGGGTAGCTCCACAAAGAATGACTGGTTCCATAGCCATCAATGTAGGTAAAAATGACATGTACGCTATATCCATAAAAGCCCAAGAGCAAAGCGCGTCTTCTGTCTAAGGCAAAGTAGAGGATCACCAAAGGGAGAAGCAGGATAAGCATGTTGAGCCAAAACTGCCAGGTTCCAACTGAATAACGTTGCCAATAATCAAGCCAGGCATTGGTAAGCTTATCCTGCATGTAATTAAGCTTCATTAAGGCATCCATTTGTCGGTCACTCAAAACAAACAACTCCTTTATTGCGACCGCACAGCCGCAAGCCTGTTTACAATAATTTGCCCATGATGGCAGGAGCTTATGAAGAGTGTTGACTGATGCCAAAAAAGGGCTTCTATTCCACTGGAAAGGAAGAAAAGCCCTTGCATAATTGGTAATTGATTAGGAAATTTGTAGCAATTCTGTAAAAGTAAATGTTACAATATAACCACATATCCGATTTACCAATGAAGAGAGTTTGGTTCAAAGGTCAGTGAGGCGATGGAAATGCTTACCAAACAACTGAAAAATAAACTAGCCTTATCCAGTATCCTTGCATTGCTATTGTCACCCATTGCGATCATGCTGGCGGCTTACTCTTCAGAAAATACAGGACGGTCGCTTGTTAGCCCTATTATTTTTTTCTTGATTGTTTGCTCGATCCCCTATTTACCCATTTTGTTTTTATATGAAAACAAACTCCAGCTAAGGGTGCTATCATTTGTGGTACCGGTTGTGGGGTGGGTTCTAATGTGGTCAGCATATTTGCTGCTCATGCAGTAGGTAGATGCTGCCTACGGCTTATACGCGATAAACTGTACGCGGCTATAATCCACGATCCATTGTCCTTCCCGATATAAAGACGCTTCTAATGCTGAAGCAATTTCCTCGAACGCTTGGCTCTTTTCTTGAGCGGTACAGTCCGTAAAAAAAGGAGCGGCAAAGACATTCAGCCAATGAATGATGGCTTGCTCACCGCCAGCCAGCGGGGTAGGTCGGTCAAAGTGGCGCGCATAAGTAACCCGGAACCCCTGCCCTTCAAGCAAACCACTATACTCTCCAATTGTCGGAAAATACCACGGATTACGCTCGACAGCATCCATACCGTGTCTTTCAAAAAAATGGACAACCGCTTGGTACACGGCATGGATGTTCCCTTTGCCGCCAAATTCGGCGACGAACCGCCCGCCTGAACGCAGCGTCATCCAGATCGATGCGATGGTCTGTTCCGGTTGTTTCATCCAATGGAGTGCTGCGTTTGAAAAGACCGCATCATATTGCTCAGGCGTGGAAAAGGTCTGCGCATCGGCCACGCTGAAGGTATGAGAAGGATATTTTTGGCGAGCTTGCTGGATCATGGATTCAGACATATCAATCCCGTGCACGAATGCCCCGCGATCTTGAATAATAGCCGCCAAGTCACCTGTCCCGCACCCGAGATCTAGTACTTTTTCCCCTTTTTGCACTTCCAAAAGCTCAAAAATGTTTTTTCCTAGTTCGGAAACAAACGACAATTTGTTATCATAGGTAGTGGCATCCCACATCTTGTCTGATTGGCTCATTTGTCATCATCCTTTTCAACTTGTTGATCTTGTTGTAACAGAGGTGATGTGATAAGTCCAATCTATAAAGGTTATGATCTCGATTGGTTTTGCCTATACATAAAGACAAAAGGACGGTGGAGTACATGAGCATGCTGCAATCCATTTTGACGTTTAACGAACATTTTGTAGCGGATCGAGAATATGAAAAATATCAGACAGACAAGTTTCCAGGTAAGCGCATTGTCGTTTTGTCCTGCATGGATACGCGCTTGGTGGAGCTTCTGCCAAAAGCGATGGATTTGCGGAATGGAGATTTCAAACATGTGAAAAGCGCGGGTGCAATCGTATCACATCCGTTTGGCAGTGTGATGCGCAGTATTTTGGTGGCAATCTATGAGCTGAATGCAGATGAGGTACTGGTCGTGGGACATTACGACTGTGGGATGAGCGCCATTAATCCGGAAGCATTTTTAAATAAAGTCATTGCGCGGGGGGTTCAGCAGGAAACGATCGATGTGCTGAAAAACTCAGGCATTCATTTGGACAAATGGCTGCGTGGCTTTAATGATGTGACCGATAGCGTGAAAAACAGCGTAGACATGATACGCAACCACCCGCTGATTACCAAGGATATACCGGTGCATGGTCTGATTATTGATCCGGTGACAGGAAAGCTCGACCTGGTAGCAAACGGGTATGAAGCAAGATGACCCAAAGCTAGGCAAATTGGTATTGGAACTCATCGGGAAATGGCTGGATCGCATTGGCATTTTCGCGTTTTTCCCGGAAAGAGACAGATTGGAAGTCCATGAGATGAAGCTTTCGCTGCCGCGTTTGCCGCATTCTTTTGAAGGTTTTCGGATCTGTCATTTCACAGATTTGCATGTGGGTCACTATCTGGATGAAGTCGGATTGACACGTCTGGTGGAAACCATTACTTCTTGTGAACCCGATCTGATCTGTTTTACAGGGGATCTTGTCGACAAGGATGTAAACTCACTCGAGGAAGCGATGCCGTTTTTGCAGAATCTGAAAGCCCCTGCCGGAAAATTTGCGGTCCTTGGAAACCACGATTACCGGACTGATGCAATGGCGGTCATCCAGGCGTGGAAGCAGGCGGGATTCTGTGTGCTGCGCAATCAGCATGCGGCTGTCAGCAGAGCGAAAGAAAGGCTGTACATTCTGGGAGTAGATGACGTGCTGTATGGCGATCCGCAGCTGGAAGAGGCTCTGGAAGGAATTCCGGAGGCTGCTTGCAAAATCTTGCTGGCGCATGAGCCTGATTACGCCAGCACCGCCGCCGCCTATCCGATTGACCTCCAGCTGTCTGGTCATAGCCATGGCGGACGAGTACGGCTTCCTGTCGTAGGCCATCTGCTAGTCCCGCAGCTTGGTTCGCTCTATCCTGATGGGTACTATGACGCTGGGGGCAGCGGTTTGCAGGTATTTACAAGCAGGGGAGTGGGAACGACCTTGATGCCCGTCCGATTCCTATGTCCGCCACAAATCGCGATGATCACGTTGCAGCGGGTTGCGGATAATGGGCAATGATCCAATCGACAAATTGCATAAAGCGAGGGTCATTGGTTTTATGATGGGGATAGGAGATCAGGGTCGGTCGCGTTAATGTGCCCTCGGCGATATCATGGGCCACAAGGCTGCCCGTTTCTCTCTCCTGCAAAAAGGTCCGCTCTGGCAGCAAAGTAACCCCGAGGTTTTGCATCACCATTTGTTTGACAGCACGAAAACTGTCCAATTCCATCATGACTCGCGGATACACCCCATGCTCAGCCAAAAAGCGGTCAACCCGTTGGCGGTATGGGGCTGTTTTATTGCTGAAAGCGATCGTCGGTTGATTCCCCCATGCTTGAAATCCCGGGAATTCCGCAGCCCAGGGATGCTTCGGTGAGACCGCGAGCAGAATCCGATCGGCAGGGAGAAAGATTTGCGCCAGCTGCGGATGATAGACTTCATGTCCGAGAAAGGCGATGTCCGCAGATCCGGTCAAAAGCGCATGAACCGATTCCTCATAAAGCGTGGATCTTACATAACAGGTGAACGCGGGATGGGAGCGGCTATAGGCCCCCAATAAACGCGGCAGCTCATAGGAAGCAAATGCTTTTCCGGCCACGATCGAAAGCGTCTCTTCCAGCTGGTTTTGCTTGTGGAACATCTGCCACTGCTCCAGCATGGCGCTCGCCACCGGGTAAAACCTGCGGCCGAGCGAAGAGAGGCTTACCCCCGATTTGGAGCGGATGAACAAGGGGCCGCCCACATGTTTTTCCAACTGCTGCAGCCGGTGTGTGACCGTGGATTGAGCGAGGTAGAGAGACTGGGCCGCTTGATTGATCGAACCGTGCTGATGGATGGCAAGAAATACTTCCAGGTTTCCGAGATCCATAGGAGGCTCCTTTGCACGCAAATATGTTATCGAATTTATCGTTAACTCGTTATCGATATACTATAACAGCATTCAGGAAAAATCTACTAAAGTAGAGGAAGAGGTGATGAACTGTGAGGCAATTCATTCAAGGTTTGGACCATATTCAAATAGCAGCACCCCCTGGCTCGGAGGATGCTGCCCGGCATTTTTTCGGAGAGATCCTGGGCATGCCCGAATTGCCAAAACCTGAGCTTCTGCGAAAAAGAGGGGGCGTCTGGTTTCAATGCGGGCAGCAATCCTTGCATATCGGGATAGAGGAGCTGTTTTCACCCGCGAAAAAAGCACATCCGGCCTTTTGGGTGAACGGCTTGGAGCAACTCATTGAACGATTGGAACAGTATCAGGTGCGGGTACGTCGCGATGAAGCGATTCCGGAAATCAATCGCTGCTTTGTTGAGGATCCATTCGGCAATCGGATCGAATTGATGGAAAGAAGGTCGTAAGCATGGGGATTGATTTTCGCGATGAAAAAAATAAATCGAGCTATATGGGCAGGGAAGTGGATCCGAGCTGGCTGGCAACCATTCGGGAACTGGTGGATCCGACCGGAAAAACCGTGCTGGATCTGGGCTGTGGCGGTGGAGTCTACAGTAGGGCGTGGGTGACGCTCGGAGCCAAGCAGGTGATCGGGATGGACTTTTCACCGGTCATGCTGGACGCGGCTGCGGAATATTGCCGCGGGATCGATCAGCTTCAATTTTATCAGGGAGATGCAACCGCTATACCCTGGCCGGAGCAAAGTGTGGACATCGTGTTTGCGCGTGCATTGGTCCATCATCTGGCGGATACACGTCCGTTTGTTGCAGAGGCTTATCGTGTGTTGAAGCCCGGGGGAGTCATCATTGTACAAGACCGGACACATGCTGATGTAGATATTCCGGGCTCGGCGGAGCACATCCGCGGCTTCTTCTTTGAATCGTTTCCCCGTTTGCTGGACGTGGAGATGAAGCGGCGTCCCCAGGGTGAACTCATCATAGCCCAAGCGCGGGAAGCTGGTTTTTCATCTCTTCGACAATTGACCCTCTGGGAAACGCGCAAGATCTATGCATCGTCGTCTGAGCTGGCCGATGAGCTCAGAAGCAGAAAGGGTCGTTCCATCTTACATGAGCTCGATGACCATGAGGTAGACCAATTGGCTCGTGATGTACAAAGCAAGCTGCCGGAACAAGGGGCGATCACGGAAAAGGATCGCTGGACAATCTGGTGCGGTGAGCGCACGTAAAGCTGTGATGAAGGGACTGAAAATCGGGTACGATAGGAATAGCACATGGTTGGAATTGTGAATGGTTTGTCACATTTGATGAAACGACTTGTGTCATGATAGTGAACACATTATAATCAAAAGTGGTATCTTATTCCGGTTCGCTGATATTTGCTCAAAGGAGTGGCAATGTATGAATTTGTTTAATTACATCGTGATTATCTTAACGTTCTTTATTGCGGCGGGTGTGGTACGTTCGATCAAAGCGGGAAATAAATTTGCCGTAGGTTTTGGCTTGGTTTCCTTGGCTGTGTTCGTGTTCGCCGATATCTTGATCATTTATTACGCGACGCAAACCATCTAACCATATTCAAGCGTTTTCAAAGACAAAAGAGACTGTGCCGAATGGTGCAGTCTCTTTCTCTTTTTTTGCATGTTTTCCGGTAATATTTGTCATACTAATTGCTGGAGGTGGGCATTCTTGTTGAAGCGCAAACGATCCCATTCCGATCTGCTCGTGGGCAAGGCTGTCGCCGACTCGAAGACAAAGCGTCTCAGCAAACGGATTGGACCGCAGCAGATCGCTGTTTTACATCATGTGGATGTCGATGAGGTGGCGGCAGAATCTTTGCTGGAAGCAAAAATAGGAGCCGTTATCAATACCGCTCCATTTTTGACAGGAGCCTACCCCGCGATGGGGGCGATGAAGCTATTCGCAGCAGGCATCCCCTTGTTCGAAGTCATCGGGGATGAGCCGGAAGCGATTTTACGCCGTGTGGACGGGGCCATGGTGACGATCTCGGATGAAAGACTTTATCTGCATGAAAATGACTGGGAATACGTAGCTCCTCTTCGGCGTATCAAACGGGAAGATTTGCATGAAAAATGGCAGGAAGCGCATCGTCAGCTTGATCGGACCCTCTCCGCTTTTATTGACAATACGCTGACGTTTGCCGGATGGGAAAAAGATTTATTTTTGAAGCCGTTACGAAAACTTCCGCTCAAAACCAACATGATGAACAAGCATGTGGTCGTCGTTGTCCGCGGAAAGCATTATAAAGAGGATTTGCGCATTCTTTCCTCCTACATTAAAGAATGCCGTCCGGTGCTCATTGCCGTTGATGGGGGAGCCGACGCGCTCTTGGAGAACGGTTACCGACCGGATTTGATCGTAGGGGATATGGATAGCATTTCAGACCGCGCGCTGTTATGCGGTGCAGAGATTGTCGTGCATGCTTTTCCGGATGGACGAGCACCCGGCCGTGCCCGAGTCGAACAGCTAAATGCCCCTTTCCATCTGCTTCCGGCTCCTGGTACGAGCGAAGACGTCGCGATGCTGATCGCTTTTGAGGAAGAGGCCGAGCTGATTGTGACAATCGGCACGCATACCAATATGATCGACTTTCTGGAAAAAGGGAGGAAGGGCATGGCGAGCACCCTCCTTGTCCGGACCAAAATCGGGCCCAAGCTAATCGACGCCAAAGGAGTCAGTCAATTATATCAGCCGCGACTTTCCTGGAATGCGTGGGCATTATTTGTGGTCGCATCCCTTGTGCCGATCGGCGCCATCCTGGCCATCAATCCGGTTACCCGCCATGTCGCCCAAATGCTTTGGATGCAATGGCGCATGCTTTCTTTTTAGGGGTGAAACATGATTCATATCCGCTATCATCTCATGACAATCGCAGCCATTTTCTTTGCCTTGGGGGCTGGAATCATCCTTGGGGGCACAGCAGGACAGGCATGGTTTGCGGATACGGAAAAAGAATTCTTGAGCAGCATGGAGGCCAAGTACGACAAGGCGCTCAAGAGCAATAATGAGCTAAAGCAGCAGCTCAACCAGCTGATCGTACAGGTGGAACGCAGCAATGAGGAAGTCATCCATCTGATGGCTGTCCGATACGCAGAAGATTTGCAAGGAGAAAAAGTGCTGGTCTGGCATACGCCGGAAACGCAGATCGACCTGGTCAAACGGATCCTGCAAACGGTAGGCGTAGAAATGATTGCGTACAATCCGAATGCGGCGCTTCCAGATATACCGCTGCTCATCGTAGGCAGGGAATTGCCGGCATGGGCTCAGCGGATCCCGGTGGAGGCCGGTTATATTCATGTGGATACACTGCCGGATTCACCGGCAAAGCAGTGGAAGCTTTTGGAACGAGTACAAATGCTGTTGAAAGAAAAGAGGATGAAGCTTGAGAAAAGTTAGTGTAGTCATTCCGGCCTATAACGAATCCGCGCATATCGCCACGACCCTGCGTGCAGTCAGGCGGCATGTGGAATGCGATGAGCTGATCGTTGTCGATGATGGCAGTACGGATGGAACGGCAGAGCTGGCTGCAGTCTGGGCTGACCGGCTGATACGGCTGGGGAGCAATCATGGAAAGGGCTTCGCATTGAAGACCGGTTGGGAACAAGCGACTGGGGATATCCTGCTGTTTTTGGATGCTGATTTGCGGGAAAGTGCGGCTCATGCCGCCCATCTCCTCGTCCCGATCTTCGACGACTCATGTGACATGACCATCGCCATTCTACCCGGTCCGGTTAGAAAAGCAGGCTTCGGGCTGGCAAAAGGCTTGGCACGCAGAGGGATTCAATGGATGACCGGTTATATTCCCAATGCACCGCTTTCCGGACAACGGGCGATCAAGCGCGAAGTCTTGCAGGCTGTCGGGCATCTCGACCGTGGGTTCGGGATTGAGGTGGGACTGACCATCGATGCGCTGCGGGCAGGCTATCGAATCCAGGAGGTGCCTGTGGCGTTTACGCATCGGGAAACGGGGAATGACTGGCATGGCGTTGTCCATCGGGGAAGAGAGTTTTTTGCGATCGGCCGCACGCTTGGACAAAAATGGAAAGAGAGTGTGACCAATCGATGGGGGTAATCCTGTTTGCAGCGGCAATCACCCCGATTTTGCTGCATGCTCTCGTGTTTCGCCGCGGGCGCGAGCTGCTCATTCGCAAAGGAGTCGTGAGAAGCAATTACGCGGGCCGAGTGATTCCTACAGCAGGCGGTGTATTTTTTTCCCTGTATTACATCACGGCGGTAGGGGTGGCAGCCAGCGTTGCCTATCAGGGGCATTTTGCTGAGCTGCCGCTGATGCAGGCAACCCTCTTGTTCAGCGGCATGCTGACAGCGTCGCTGCTTGGCTGGCTGGACGATCGTTCTGCGGACAAGGAAGCAAAAGGCTTCCGTGGCCATCTGGCCGTCTTGTGGCAGGAGGGGAGGATGACCAGCGGGTTGTGGAAAGCGTGGGGCGGAGGAGCCGTGTCGATGCTGGTGGCTCTTCCGTTATCGGGGAATCTGAGCGAATGGTTGATCCATACAGGCATTCTGTCCCTTTCCATGAATTTGCTCAATCTGTTTGATCTACGTCCCGGCCGTGCCATGAAGGTGTTTTGGATCTTTCTGATTCTGTCTGCAACATCTGCTTGGCATGTGGCGACCGTCTATCTCTGGATGGTGCCGGGACTAATGGCGACCTTGCTGCTGTTTCGGCCGGAGGGGCGCCAGCAGATCATGCTGGGAGACACGGGGGCGAACAGCCTGGGGTTTCTCACCGGCTTTCTTCTCGTTCTGACACAATCCTTGACTGCCAAAATTTGCTTGCTGATCCTGCTGGTCATTCTTCATGGATTGGCCGAGTTTATCTCCTTTTCACGTGTCATCCAATCAGTGGGCTGGCTGCGGCGGATTGATCAATGGGGCCGGCAAAGCTTCCCGCAAAATGACGGTTGAACGAAAAAACGGCGTGCTGCCTGTTTCGGCCACGCCGTTTTTGATTATTTATTTGTTTTCAGCTTCGTCATCCTCATCATCTTCCTCAGGCACCATAAACCGCGGCTGTACGCGATTGCGCTTGCGTTCATGGTGCAAAATAAAGCCGCCGATGAAGAGCAAAGGAATCAGAAAAAGGGCTGCGCCAAGCAGAAAGGTGCCCCAGCGAAAACCGATTTCCGGATTAAAGCTCAAATAAATGACGTCACGCATTACCTTTATCCCATAAACCGCGATGATCGCGGGAACAGCCATGATAAGAAGAGCGACCAGTTTTTGTCCAAGCATGGCGGGCACATCCTTTTCGTATGAATTCAACATCAACATATTAAAGGAACTGTTCGCACTTGTCCAACGAAGAAATTGAGATAAAATAAGAAGGTCGAAGTGAGCTTTGCGAAAAGAGGGATGCCGGTGCACAAACTGTTGATCATCGGAGCGGGGAATGTAGGGACAGCGCTATTGCAGAAAATCAACCAGATGGACCAGATTCAGATCGTGGCGGTCGTCGATGAGAGATTGGATGCGCCAGGCATCAAGGTGGCCAAATCGCTTGGGATCGAAGTCGCCCGTACATATCAGCCTTATCTCGATGTAGATATCGATATCGTATTGGAAATGACCGGGAACGAAGAGGTGTATGAAGAAGTCCTTCGCCTGAAACAGGCCAAAACCGTGCTGATCCCGGCATCGTTTACCGGGATGATCATACGTCTGCTGCAAGAACGAGAGCAGCTCATCTCGATTCTTTCCCAGCATAAACGAGAATTTGAGACGATGCTCAATTCCACGCATGATGCCATCATCGCTGTCAACCAGACAGGGGTGATCACCCTGTTCAATAAAGCGGCAGAACGGCTCATGGGCATCGATGCAAGAGACGTGATGGGGACGCCTGCGGACGCCTGTATTCCCAATACGCGTTTACATATCGTGCTGCAAACGGGGCAACCCGAGCTGAATCAGGAGCAAGTGCTGCCGAACCGGACGCGGATTATCACCAATCGTGTTCCGGTGCGAAATGAGCGGGGCGAAGTAGTGGGAGCCGTCGCAACCTTCCGCGACATCACCGAGATCATGGCTCTTGCTTCCGAGGTAACCGATTTGAAAGAACTGAAAAGCATGCTGCAGGCGATCATTCACTCTTCGGATGAAGCGATCTCCGTCGTCGATGCGGATGGGATCGGACTGCTCATCAATCCTGCCTACACCCGGCTGACAGGACTCGCCGAGGAGGACGTAATAGGGAAGCCAGCCACGGTGGACATTTCGGAAGGGGAAAGCATGCATATGCAGGTGCTGAAAACCAAAAAGCCGGTTCGCGGTGTCCACATGAAGCTGGGTCCGAAACGGAAGGATGTCATTGTCAATGTGGCCCCGGTGATGGTAGACGGGGTGCTGAAGGGGAGTGTCGGGGTCGTCCACGATATTTCCGAGTTCAAAATGCTCAACGAAGAGCTGGAAAACGCAAGACGCATCATCCGGACGCTGGAAGCGAAATACTCCTTTGATCACATTATCGGCAACAGCGAGCATATGAAGTCGGCGATCGAGCAGGCGCAAAAAGCCGCCCTTACTCCGGCGACCGTGCTGCTGCGCGGGGAATCGGGTACGGGGAAGGAGCTGTTCGCTCATGCGATCCATAATGCGAGCGAACGCAAATACAATCAATTCATTCGGGTGAATTGCGCGGCCATCTCCGAAACGCTGCTGGAAAGCGAACTGTTCGGCTATGAGGAAGGGGCCTTCACGGGTGCCCGGCGCGGCGGAAAGCGTGGTCTTTTTGAAGAAGCGAGCGGCGGTACCATTTTTCTGGATGAAATCGGCGAATTGTCGATGAGCATGCAGGCCAAGCTGCTGCGTGTGCTGCAAGAACGCGAAATCGTCCGAGTCGGGGCAACAAAAGCCATTCCGGTCAATGTCCGCGTCATTGCAGCCACTCATGTCAATCTGGAATCTGCCATCCAGACAGGCAGCTTCCGCGAGGATCTGTACTACCGGCTCCATGTCTTTCCGATCCATATTCCGCCCCTGCGCCAGCGCGTCGAGGATATTGAACCCCTCTCAGAGCACCTGCTGAGAAAATACAATCTGGAATATGGACGGAATGTAGAGGAGATCGCTGCGGGCACCTTGGAAAAATTGCGGGCTTACCATTGGCCGGGCAATGTCCGGGAGCTGGAAAACGTACTCGGACGGGCGATTATCCATATGAAATTTAGCGAGACGGTGATCATGCCGGAACACCTCCCGCCGCTAGACATAAAGTCAGGAAAAAGCGATGGGCGCCAAACGGTGTCAATCGCTGTGGGAAAAACGCTAAAAGAAGCATTGGAAGATACAGAACGCAGCTATATTCAGCAGGTAATGCGGGAAACACAAGGGAATCGAACGCAGGCGGCAAAGCAATTGGGCATTTCGATTCGCAATTTATACTACAAGCTCGAAAAATTGGGCATAGATGAATAACAGTGATAAAAATCATTGCGCAAAATATTGCATGCAACAAATGTCACGAAACTGCAAAAACTTGCACACTCATCATTTTGCATAGCCGGCTTTTTTGTGATCGATAAAGCATTTTTCACAAAAAAGACACATTGGCACATCTTTTGCAAGGTTACATAGTGAATCATTTTCCAGTACACCCTAACTAGACGTGTATGAGACAGGAAAGCAGATTATTTCGGGAGGGTCCATTCTACATGAAGATTTTTGACTACTTACAACGATACGATTATGAGCAATTGGTTTTTTGCCAGGATGAAGCATCAGGATTGAAAGCAATTATTGCGATACATGATACGACCTTGGGCCCGGCTTTGGGCGGAACCCGGATGTGGACCTACAATTCCGAAGAAGATGCCATTGTGGACGCGCTTCGTCTGGCTCGCGGCATGACTTACAAAAATGCGGCAGCTGGCTTGAACATTGGCGGCGGAAAAGCCGTTATCATCGGAGATCCGAGAAAAGACAAGAGCGAAGCATTGTTCCGCGCGTTTGGCCGTTACATTCAAGGCTTGAATGGCCGCTACATCACGGCTGAAGACGTAGGGACAACCGTAGCGGATATGGATACGATTCACTTGGAGACCAATTATGTGACAGGTGTTTCCCCTGCCTTTGGTTCAAGCGGAAATCCTTCTCCTGTAACCGCTTATGGTGTCTATCGGGGGATGAAAGCTGCAGCCAAGCGTGCGTTTGGCAGCGATAATTTGTCTGGCAAAGTGGTTGCCGTGCAAGGTGTGGGCAACGTGGCTTACAATCTGTGCAAGCATCTGCATGAAGAGGGCGCGCACCTGATCGTGACGGATATCAACGAAGAAAACATGAATCGCGCGGTTCAGGATTTTGGTGCCAAGGCTGTCGGCGTGAATGAAATTTTCAATGTTGAATGCGATATTTTTGCTCCATGTGCCTTGGGTGCGGTGATCAATGACGACACTATTCCGCTGTTGAAAGCAAAAGTCATCGCAGGAGCTGCCAATAACCAGCTGAAAGAAGATCGTCATGGCGATATCATCCATGAAAAAGGCCTCATCTATGCGCCTGACTATGTGATCAATGCGGGTGGTGTCATCAACGTAGCGGATGAGCTGCAAGGCTATAACCGTGAGCGTGCGCTGAAAAAGGTAGAGACCATCTATGACAATATCATGCGTGTCTTCGAAATTTCTGAGCGTGACGGAATCCCATCCTACAAAGCAGCCGATCGGATGGCGGAGGAACGCATTGCGCAAATGGCAAGATCACGCAGCATGTTTTTAAAGGACGGAAAATCCGTTTTAAGCAAGTAAAAAATGGTATGATAGTATCAGGTTTGGACATGCGAGCGCCTGGGTATGAACTGCCCAGGCATCGTGGTGTGTGAACAGAATTTTTGGTCAAAGGCTCAGCCGGTGCTAGACAGGCAAGCCAGCAGTTTTTACGTAGATTTCACCAAAGGAGAATGAACCGATGTCCCAAGAATTCGATCTGGTCGTCCTTGGCGGGGGAACGGGAGGCTATGTCGCCGCGATCCGTGCGGCACAGCTTGGCATGACCGTGGCTGTCGTAGAAAAGGAGAAGCTCGGCGGCACTTGTCTGCACCGTGGCTGTATCCCTTCCAAAGCGCTTTTGCGCAGTGCGGAAGTCTTTGCTACCCTCAAGGAAGGCGAAAAATACGGCGTGCTGGCTGAGAATATCGGTTATGATTTTGCCAAAGTCCAAGCGCGTAAGCAGTCCATTGTCGATCAGCTCCACAAAGGTGTGGAGTATTTGATGAACAAAGGGAAAATCAAGGTGTATCAAGGGTTCGGCCGAGTCATGGGGCCTTCCATTTTTTCACCGCAGGCAGGTGCTGTACGGATTGAGTCTGCCAACGGTGATCAGGAAATCATCGTTCCCCGTTTCCTGTTGGTTGCGACAGGATCACGACCGCGTACGCTTCCGGGTCTCGAGATTGACGGAGAATACGTGTTGACCAGCGATGAAGCTCTGCAGCTGGAATCTCTGCCGGAATCCATCGTGATCGTCGGCGGAGGCGTGATCGGGATCGAATGGGCATCGATGCTGAATGATTTCGGTGTGAAGGTGACCGTAGTCGAATATGCGGACCGCATCCTGCCATTTGAGGATGCCGAGGTCAGCAGGGAGCTGACGCGTTTGCTGAAAAAACGAAACATCACCATCGTGACGGGGGCGAAAGTCTTGCCTGACACTGTCACGAAGGCTGACGGAAAAGTGACGGTATCGGCGGAAGTGTCCGGAGCTCAACAAAGCTTTACCGCTGACAAATTGCTTGTATCTGTTGGACGAATGGCCAATGTGGAAAACCTTGGCCTGGAGGCGACCGAGATCAAAGTGGAGCGAGGAGTCATTGCAGTCAACGAGCATTTCCAAACAGCAGAATCCCACATCTATGCGATTGGGGATGTGATCGGCGGTATGCAGCTGGCTCATGTGGCTTCCCATGAAGGTATTTTGGCGGTCGAACATATGGCGGGTCTGAATCCGCATGCGATGGATTATACAAAGGTGCCGAAGTGTACGTACAGCCGTCCGGAGGTAGCCAGCGTGGGTCTTACGGAGGCGGAAGCCAAGGAGCAAGGCTTCGAGGTGAAAACCGGCAAATTCAGCTTTAAGCCACTGGGCAAGGCGCTGGTTCACGGAGAAAACGATGGCTTTGTGAAGCTGGTCGTAGACGCGAAAACAAACGATCTATTAGGTGTACATATGATCGGACCACATGTGACGGATATGATTTCCGAAGCGGGTCTCGCCCGCGTGCTGGATGCGACTCCGTGGGAAATCGGCCATACGATTCATCCGCATCCGACTTTGTCTGAGGCGATTGCGGAAGCGGCGCTAGCAGTAGATGGCTTGGCAATCCATTCGTAAGGAATGTGCAGGGAGGGTTGACGATGAGTAAAATGCGTCATGAGGAAGCAGGGCTGACGGATCAGCAGGTACTGGATATGTACTATTACATGCTGCTCGCACGGAAGATTGACGAGCGGCAGTGGTTGTTAAATCGAGCAGGGAAGGTGCCGTTTGTCATTTCCTGCCAAGGGCAAGAAGCGGCACAAATCGGAGCAGCGTTTGCCATGCAAAAGGATACCGATTATCTTTGCCCGTACTACCGGGATCTGGGCGTAGTGCTCGTCTTTGGTCAAACGGCAAAAGATGCGATGCTGTCTGCATTTGCGAAAAAAGACGACCCGAACAGCGGCGGCAGACAAATGCCCGGTCACTTCGGCGGAAAAAAATGGAACATCCTGACTGGCTCCAGCCCAGTAACGACACAAGTGCCGCATGCGGTCGGGATCGCATTGGCGGCGAAAATGCAGAAAAAAGAACTGGCTGTCTACACTTCGTTTGGCGAAGGCTCCAGCAACCAGGGCGACTTCCACGAGGGAGCCAACTTTGCAGGCGTGCATAAGCTGCCAGTCATCTTCTTCTGCGAAAACAACAAATATGCGATCTCCGTTCCTTTGAAAAAGCAATTGGCCTGCGAAAGCGTGGCTGACCGTGCGATTGGCTACGGCTTTAAAGGAGTCAGCATTGACGGAAATGATCCGATCGAGACCTATCTCGCAGTGAAGGAAGCGCGTGAACGCGGACTGCGCGGGGAAGGCCCGACGCTGATCGAAGCGGTGATGTACCGTCTCGTGCCGCATTCCAGCGACGACGACGACCGCGTGTATCGTTCCCGCGAAGAAGTGGAAGAAGCGAAGAAAAAAGATCCGATTCTCACGTTTGCTGCCTACTTGAAAGAGGCAGGCGTGATGGATGAAGCAACAGAAAAAGAGATTTCAGACCGTGTCAGCAAAGAAGTGGACGAAGCGACGGAATATGCAGAAAATGCTCCATATCCAGATGCTGAATCCTACAAGCTGCATGTATACGGCGAATAAGGGGGAACACGAGCATGGCAGTCATTTCCTTCATCGATGCAGTAACCATGGCGATGCGTGAAGAGATGCGTCGCGATCCCAATGTGTTTGTGTTGGGAGAGGATGTTGGGGTGCGCGGAGGCGTGTTCCGGGCAACATCAGGTTTGATCGAGGAATTCGGAGAGGAGCGCGTGATCGATACGCCGCTCGCGGAATCTGCGATCGCAGGTGTGGCGATCGGTGCCGCAGCGTATGGCATGCGCCCGATCGCAGAGATGCAATTCGCCGACTTCATCATGCCGGCAGTCAATCAGATCGTCAGTGAGGCGGCGAAAATGCGTTACCGCTCCAACAACGACTGGAACTGCCCGATCACCATTCGTGCTCCTTTTGGCGGCGGCGTACACGGAGCGCTGTATCACTCCCAATCTGTGGAAGCGATGTTTAACAGCACACCGGGCCTGAAAATTGTGGCGCCGTCTACACCCTATGATGCAAAAGGCTTGCTGAAAGCAGCCATTCGTGATAATGATCCCGTGCTTTTCTTTGAACATAAGCGCTGCTATCGTCTGATCAAAGGTGAAGTGCCAGATACGGACTACGTGCTGCCAATCGGCAAAGCGGATGTGAAGCGGGAAGGTACCGACATTACCGTGATCTCATACGGATTGACGCTCCATTTCGCGCTGCAGGCTGCAGAAAAGCTGGCCCAAGAAGGCATCAGCGCACACATTCTGGATCTGCGCACACTGTATCCGTTGGACAAGGAAGCGATCATCGAAGCAGCCTCCAAGACGGGAAAAGTGCTGATTGTTCATGAGGATAACAAGGAAGGCGGTATTGGCGGCGAGGTGGCTGCGATTATCGCTGAACACTGCCTGTTTGATCTCGATGCGCCGATCAAACGGCTTTGCGGACCGGACGTGCCAGCCATGCCATATAGCCCGCCGCTCGAAAAGGCGTTTATGCTCAATCCCGACAAAGTCTATGAAGCGATGCGCGAACTCGCATACTTCTAATGTGTTCATAAAAATCGGCTACGCCTCGCCTTTGGCGGAGCCTAAATCGGAAATGATATTCACTCAGGTTTACCAAGGAGGAGACCCATGGCAACCAAAGTACTCATGCCGCAGCTGGGGGAAAGTGTTACCGAAGGAACGATCACCAGATGGCTGGTTAAACCCGGCGATGTGGTAAGCAAATACGATCCGTTGGCAGAAGTGTCAACAGATAAAGTGAATGCAGAGGTTCCGTCCACCGTATCCGGACGAATTGCGGAAATCGTGGTAGCAGAGGGCGATACGGTATCGGTAGGTACGCACATCCTCTCGATTGAAGAAAGCGGAGAAACGGGTGCAGCTACGGAAGCATCCGCTCCTAGCCAGCCTGCAGCCGCCGCAGCATCCCAGCAGCCAACTGCACCAGCAACTGCACCAGCAGTATCCGCACCAAAACCATTGGCAGCGGGGGCCGTGAATGAGGGGCAAAAGCAGCGCTACTCTCCGGCAGTCATGCGTCTGGCCCAAGATAATGGCATTGATCTGGCGCATGTGAAAGGAACAGGCGCGGAGGGTCGCATTACTCGGAAAGATGTACAGCTGTTCATCGAGCAAGGTGGAATGCAGGCGACTGCTGCACCGGCAGCGCAGCAAATGACGGAAGCAGCACCAGCTCCGGTAGCAGCACCGGTCGTTCAAGCCCCAGTGAAAGAAACTGCGGGAAATGTTGATATACCAGTCGCGACAGGTGATCAGATCATTCCGCTTACGCCTGTGCGCAAAACGATTGCCAGCCGGATGGTACAGAGCAAGCATGAAGCTCCGCATGCCTGGACCATGGTGGAAGTCGATGTCACCAATCTCGTCAATTTCCGCAATCAGGTGAAAGATGAATTCAAACGAAAAGAAGGCGTGAACTTGACCTTCCTGCCGTTTTTCATCAAGGCTGTGGTGGAAGCGCTGAAGGAATATCCGATCCTGAACTCGACTTGGGGCGGCGACAAGATCATCGTGAAAAAAGACATCAATATCTCCATCGCGGTGGCGACAGAGGATGCCCTCTATGTGCCGGTGATCAAGGCGGCCGATCAGAAATCCGTCTATGGAATCGCAAAGTCCATCGAGGATCTGGCAAACCGCACACGAGCGGGCAAATTGACCATGGACGATATGAGCGGAGGTACCTTCACGGTGAACAACACCGGTTCCTTTGGCTCGGTTCTGTCAACGCCGATCATCAATGCGCCGCAAGCAGCGATTCTCAGTGTAGAATCCATCGTGAAACGGCCAGTGGTCGTCAATGACATGATCGCCATCCGCTCCATGGTGAATCTCTGCTTGTCGCTGGATCACCGCATCTTGGATGGTTTGGTATGCGGACGTTTCCTGCAAAGTGTGAAGCAAAAGCTTGAAGCGATCGGACCGGAGACAAAAATCTATTAAACCAGAAAAGTACTAGGGCCCGGGAATGACAAGTTCCTGGGCCATTTGCCGTATTTCGGCAAAAACTTTGTAAAATTGTGTAACGAATTTCGGTTTCATCCGTTAAAGAATATGTAGGGCTTTCGGTCTATCATAATGGGATCATAAAATATTGTGAAAAGATTCCCTAGTATCTCTATTTTATGGTAAACTGTGAGCGTTGATTCAGTTGAATACGGGTCAAAAAGATAGCTGTGGGAGGTTCTTATGGAGAAGAAAAAACTACTTCCAGTGGTATTGGCAGTGACTGCCTTGGCGGCAACTCCGTTCACAAATGCGCCAAAGGCTTATGCGATTGACGATTTGGATATTGAAGCAGACGATTACGATACCGAAGCCGAAGCCGAGTATACCATCACCTTTACTCTTGAAGAAGAGCTTGAGGATGGTGACGAGATCACTGTTGAATTCGACAGTGACTTCGATCTTGACGAAGTAGAGGAAGATGATGTCGAAGCAGAAGTAGATGGTTCTACTGAGGATGACATCGACGTAAGTGGTAACACGGTTACTATTACTGTTTCGGAAGATTACTCCGAAGGCGATGACGTTGAAATTACCATTCCTAACGTTATTAATCCGGAAGATGACGATGATTATGAAATTTCTGTGGAAACAGACAATGAAGATGAAGAAAGCGAAACCATCGAAATCGGCGATGACGCGGATAATGATGACGATGACGATGACGACGATGATGACGGCGACTTCGAAGTAGATTTGAGTGAAGATGAAGAAGATAAAAAATCCGGCTACGATCTTGGTACGATCGACCTGAGTGATGAAGATCAAGAACTCGAAGATGGAGCAGAGGTCGTCGTATCCTTCCCGGATGAAGATATGTTGCCTGATGAAGATGATTATGAAGAAGGCGATATTACTATCAACGGGGAAGATGTGGAAGAAGGCGATATCGAGATCGATGGAAACGAAATCACTTTGACGATTCCAGATGGCTTGGAAGGGGAAGACGAGCTCGAAATCGAATTCGACGAAGACTTCGGCATCCGCAACCCAATGGCGGACGATGACTATACCATTACAGTAGAATACGACGGTGAAGAGTATGAATCCGAAGAGTTTGAAATCGTAGATAAAAACGGAAACAGCACATCCAATTCCAAATCCGACTCCAATTTCGGTGTCACGCTGTCTGACTCCAACGCGGGTTCCCGCAGCAGCTATACCATTGAAGCGGACTTTGGCAGCAAATACAAGCTTGAACCAGGTAAGGATGTGATCGTGACATTCCCTACCTCTGAAATGCTTCCTCCAAGCATCGATAAGAGCAGCGTATTTGTAAACGGAAAAGAATCAAAAGGGATCTACATTAACGGCAACAAAGTATACGTTACAGCCCCTGACAGCGTGTCCAAATCAGGTAAAGTGAAAGTATCCTTTGGCTACTATTCCTGGATCACCAACCCGAAAACAGCAGGCAGCTACGATATCGCGATGAGCGTGAGCGGAAAAACCATCACGTCCAAAAAATTCTCGATTACCGGTACGCCAATTGTCCAACAGCCAGTGGTAACTCCGCCGGTCGTTCCTGTAACTCCTGTGGTCGCAGCGGATAACAGCCAAGCGCTTGTAACAAAGACGAAAGCCGGTCTCAACCAAGTAACGGGCTTCAACATCCAGGTGAAACAAGTGGGCGAGCAATTGGTTGCAGGCAAAGATTATCTGCAAGTGACCCTGCCAGTCGGCTTTAAAGTACCTACCGCGATCCCAATCACAAACACATCGGTAAATGGTGTATATCCAAGCAAAGTGGTTGTAAGCGGTCAAAACATCTTGATCTATCCAAAACAAAACATCGCGCAAAACGCGCCGGCGACCATCATTATTACGGAAGCGGCGAAAATCACTAACCCAGCGGTGAAAAACGTGTACTCGGTAGGCGTATCGACTTCCGCTCACAAAGGCCCGTTGTTCTCCCGCTTGGTCGGCATTGGTGGTGCGGTAGTGCCAGCTGTGACACCAGCTCCAACGCCAGCCGTGACATTCCCAGTCAATGCGGCGCGCATCAAGGTAGGTGTAGCGAACTTTACGCTTCGCGGCAACACGTATCCGCTGAAAGCTGCTCCATTCCTGGCGAATGGCACGACTACAGCGGTGCCGGCTCAGTTCTTTAAAGAAGCATTGGCCATGAGCACGATCTGGAACAACAATACAGTGTCCATCGTGAGCGGCACAACAGCAATGCGCTTCACAGTCGGTTCCAACATCGCTCGCGTTGGTACACAAAGCGTGGTTATGCCAGCGGCCGTAACGCTGCAAAACGGAATGCCAATGATTCCGCTGAAATTTGTGGCTGATCAGGTTGGCTACAAAGTCTTGTGGGATGCAAAAACATCCAGTGTGGGTGTATTCAAATAATCAGCAAAAGAAAGGCCCCTTGCATAAGCAGGGGCTTTTCCTTTTTATTCAGTTGAAAATCATGGTTGGAAATACGTAATGGTTGGAATGACCAAAGACAGGACAAGCAGTCCAATCAAGACTTTCGCAACGACTGATTGCATTTTCATTCCACTACCTCCTTATACAATCCAGCTTCAATCAGAGCGAATAATGCGTGGAAAAGTTGAGTGGCTGTGCTAATATGAAAAGAGGGAGCTTTAACAACCCACGTGTAATGGAGAAGGAGCGTGTCACCCTTGTCTACTCAAAATTTTACCGAACACTATCAGAAGTGGCAACAACAGTTGAAGGATAGATTGGAAAAATCACCTGAACGCAAAAGTCACTTTGCCACTTCATCTGAAATCGAAGTGGATACGGTCTATGTCCCCGAAACAATTGATGGCGCTTACATGGAAAAGGTTGGATTTCCGGGTGAGTACCCATATACCCGCGGCGTGCAGCCCAACATGTATCGAGGCCGCCTATGGACGATGAGGCAGTATGCGGGTTTTGGTTCTGCAGAGGAGACGAATCAGCGTTTTCGTTATCTTTTGGATCAAGGGCAAACAGGACTCAGCGTCGCCTTCGACCTGCCTACGCAGATTGGATATGACTCTGATGATCCGATGGCGACTGGTGAAGTGGGCAAGGTGGGAGTGGCGATTGATTCGTTGGAGGATATGGAGACACTCCTAGCGGGCATTCCGCTGGACAAAGTCAGCACGTCGATGACGATCAATGCCCCGGCTTCGGTTTTGCTGGCGATGTATATAGCGGTTGGAGAAAAGCAAGGGGTCCCTTCGCATAAATTGTCGGGAACGGTACAAAACGATATTTTAAAGGAATATATTGCCAGAGGCACTTATATTTATCCGCCCAAGCCTTCGATGCGGCTGATCACGGATATTTTCGCGTATTGTGCAGAGCATGTTCCGAAATGGAATACGATCAGCATCAGCGGCTATCACATCCGGGAAGCGGGTTCCACGGCGGTTCAAGAGGTTGCCTTTACGTTAGCGGACGGGATCGCGTATGTAGAAGCGGCGATTCAGGCCGGTCTGGATATCGATCGTTTCGCTCCGCAGCTTTCGTTCTTTTTTAATGGCCATAACCATTTCTTTGAGGAAATCGCCAAGTTCCGGGCAGCTAGAAGGATCTGGGCACGTATGATGCGTGAACGTTATGGCGCAAAAAATCCGAAATCATGGCAATTCCGTGTGCATACCCAGACGGGTGGGTCTACGTTAACGGCACAGCAGCCTGACAACAACATCGTTCGGGTCACGCTTCAAGCCTTGGCCGCTGTTTTGGGAGGCACACAGAGCTTGCATACGAATTCGCGGGATGAAGCGCTTGCGCTGCCAACCGAGGAGTCGGCCCGTATCGCATTGCGGACCCAACAAATCATCGCCTATGAAAGCGGTGTGACCGATACGGTTGATCCGCTGGCAGGTTCCTATTATGTGGAATATTTGACGGATCAAATTGAGCTGAAGGCACTCGAATATATGGAGAAAATCGAAAAGATGGGCGGCGCGGTAGCGGCCGTAGAAGCTGGCTACATGCAGCGCGAGATCCACAAGCAGGCATACGAGACACAGCGCAAGATCGAAAGCGGAGAAGAGGTTGTAGTCGGCATGAACAGCTTTAAGCTGGAGAATGAGCCGCAACCGGAATTATTGCGGGTTGATCCGGCATTGGGCCGTAAACAAAAAGAGAAGCTGCAAGAGCTGCGTGCGCGTCGGGATAACGCTGCAGTTGAACAAACGCTCAGTCGTTTGAAAGCAGGCGCGGAAGGATCGGACAATTTGATGCCGCTGATTCTGGATTGTGTGCGCCAGTACGCGACCATTGGGGAGATTTGCGGAGTACTGCGCAGCGTATTTGGCGAATACCGTGCGATCTAGCCCGATTCCCGAAGCGATTCATTTGAACTGAATATGATGAATACGATCGTTATCCATCGAATGGCGAGGAGGAGCAGTAGATGAGTCAAAAGATACGGGTCTTGGTAGCAAAGCCGGGCTTGGACGGCCATGATCGCGGAGCATTGGTGGTTGCGCAAGCGCTGCGCGATGAAGGAATGGAAGTGGTATATACGGGGCTGCGCCAGACGCCAGCCCAGATCGCAAATGCGGCGATTCAGGAGGATGTCGATTGCATTGGGCTTTCCTGTTTGTCGGGGGCCCATAATGAGCTCTTTCCGGAAGTGGTTCGCTTGTTGCGGGAGCAGGGCGCGGATGACATCCTGGTCATTGGCGGAGGGGTAATTCCCCAAGAAGACATCCCTTACCTGAAAACACAGGGTATCGCGGAAGTCTTTACTCCCGGCACACCGACCACTGTCACAGCAGAATATATCCGCGCACATGTGAAGCGGAAGAAAACGAGCTTTGTCCAACCTCCTAACAAGATCGCCCATATTGGCATAGCGGTATCCAGCATCGACGCGGCTTTGCCCTTTTACACCGAGCAGCTGGGGCTTACCTTGCTCGGCAGGGAGACGGTAGAGAGCGAGCAGGTACAGATCGCTTTTTTGGCGATCGGAGAAACGCGTATCGAATTATTGGAGCCGCTTGGGCCAACCAGTCCGATTGCAAAATTTATGGAAAAACGCGGGGAAGGCATTCATCATATCGCGCTGGATGTGGACGATATCGAAGAGCGACTTGTGCAGCTCAAGGCAAATGGTGTGGCTGTTTTGAATGACACACCGAAAATCGGGGCGCATCAAGCGCAAATCGCCTTTTTGCATCCAAAGGCAGCACATGGTGTATTGTATGAACTGTGCCAATATCCCGAGACGAAGGGAGAGAATGAGAACGAATGAGCGACAGCATGTATGAAAAAATCGATGAACTCTATGAACGCAAACGAAAAGTCGAATTGGGCGGCGGTGATGAGCGGATCGCAGCCCAGCACAAAAGGGGCAAACTGACAGCGCGAGAACGTCTCGATATTTTGCTCGACCCGGACAGCTTTGTGGAGCTGCAGCCGTTTGTGAAGCATCGCGCCACCAATTTCGGTCTGGACAAGCTGGACGCGCCTGGGGAAGGTGTCGTGACCGGATATGGAAAGATTCATGGCCGCCTTACCTACGTTTTCGCGCAGGATTTTACCGTATTCGGCGGTGCGCTCGGCGAAATGCATGCCAAAAAGATTGCGAACATCATGGATCTTGCAGCGAAAAATGGTGCGCCCGTGATCGGGTTGAACGACTCGGGAGGAGCGCGTATTCAAGAAGGCGTCGTTTCTCTGGATGGCTATGGTCATATTTTTTACCGCAACTCGATCTACTCCGGTGTGATTCCGCAAATCTCGGTCATTCTCGGTCCGTGTGCAGGCGGCGCCGTGTATTCCCCGGCGATTACCGACTTTGTTTTCATGGTAGAACAGACGTCACAGATGTTTATTACCGGGCCGAAAGTGATTGAAACAGTGACCGGCGAAAAGATCAGCAGCGAAGATTTGGGCGGGGCATCGGTCCATTCCGCCAAGAGCGGCAACGCGCATTTTACTGCAGCCACCGAAGAAGAGGTGCTGATGCAAGTGCGCGAGCTGATGGGTTACCTGCCGCAAAACTATCGGGAAGAGCCGCAGCGCCTCGCGTATGAAGGGGACAGAGGGGATTGGATCGAGGAGATCATCGATGCGGTTCCGGTGGCAGGCACCAAGGTGTACGATGTGAAAAAAGTGCTGAAGCTGATTTTGGACAATGGCGAGTTTTTAGAGGTGCAGCCTGATTTTGCCCGCAATATCGTCGTTGGCTTTGGACGAATCGACGGGCAGGCAGTCGGGTTGATCGCCAATCAGCCAAAAGTGATGGCAGGCGGGCTCGACATTGATTCTTCGGACAAATTGGCTCGCTTCATCCGAACATGTGACTGCTACAATATTCCGCTCATTACGTTTGTAGACGTAACCGGATTTTTCCCAGGCATCAACCAAGAGCATGGGGGCATCATCCGCCACGGGGCAAAAATTCTGTATGCGTATTCGGAAGCAACCGTGCCGAAAATCTCCGTCATTACCCGCAAAGCTTATGGCGGCGCTTATGTGGCGCTAAACTCCAAAGCGATTGGCGCGGATGTGGTGTATGCATGGCCGAATGCGGAGATTGCCGTCATGGGACCAGAAGGGGCGGCAAACATCATATTTGCGAGGGAAATCGAGCAGAGCGACAATCCGCAGGCGATGAGGCAGGCGAAAATCACGGAGTATCGTGAAAAATTTGCCAATCCGTACGTGGCGGCTGAGCATGGCATGGTCGATGATGTAATCGATCCTCGGGAGACTCGCAAATATCTTAAACGCTCGCTGGAGATGCTTGCGACCAAGCAGGAAAAGCGTCCGGACAAAAAACACGGCAACATACCCCTGTAAATATCTTTTTACTGGATGGAGAAAATTACCCAATTGGATTATACTTAGAGAACTACGACTTTCCGTCTTGCTTCTCTGACGTGAGAGCCTATACTTGCCCATGAGACAGGCCAGCGCCTGACCGTGGGTTGAATACATATGTGTAGGGGGAATTAGCCTTGATTAACCAGGAACGTTTGTTAAACGAATTTCTCGAACTCGTCCAGATCGATAGTGAGACGAAAAACGAAGCGGCGATCGCGAAGGTGCTGAAGGAAAAGCTGGTCGCACTCGGCTTTACCGTAGAAGAGGATGACGCTGCCGCCAAAACCGGACACGGCGCGAACAATCTGATCGCGACACTGGAAGGTACTGGCAAAGGACCGGTCATTCTGTTTAGCAGCCACATGGATACGGTTGTTCCGGGGAATGGCGTGAAACCTTCCATTAAAGATGGATACATCGTGACAGATGGAACCACCATTTTGGGTGCGGACGACAAAGCGGGCATCGCTGCGATTTTCGAAGGAATCCGTACCGTAAAGGAAAACAATCTGCCATATCCAACGATCCAAGTGGTGATCACGGTTGGGGAAGAGTCCGGGCTGGTCGGCTCCCGCCATATGGACAGCAGTCTGCTGAAAGCGGAAATGGGCTTTATCCTCGATTCGGAAGGACCGGTTGGCCAAATCACGGTAGCAGGTGCAGGACAATACCGCATCATCACGAAAATTCATGGCAAAGCAGCGCATGCTGGCGTCAATCCGGAAGATGGCGTGAGCGCTATAACTGTTGCTAGCAAGGCAGTTTCCCGCATGCCATTGGGCCGCATCGACGAAGATACAACAGCGAATATCGGCCGCTTTGAAGGCGGAAAAGCCTACAATATCGTGGCTGACTATGTAGAGGTATGGTCGGAAGCGCGCAGCTTGGTGATGGAAAAGCTGGAAGAGCAAGTGAAGAAAATGACCACTGCTTTTGAGGAAGCGGCGAGCGAGATGGGCGCTCGATGCGAAAATGAAGTCATCTTCATGTACCATGGCTACAAGTACGATGAAAATACGCCAGTCGTCGCAAAAGCGATCAATGCGGTGAAACGCGTGGGGCGCAACCCGGAAATGGTGAAAAGCGGCGGGGGAAGCGACGGTAACATCTTCAACGGCTATGGCGTACCAAGCGTGAACTTGGCGATTGGCTACGAAGAAATCCATACGACAAATGAACGGATGCCAATCGAGGAGCTGAACAAATCAGCGGAATTGGTGACTGCCATCATCGCAGAAGTACTCGAGTAGTGCAAGTAAAATGGAACGAAAAAGAGGACAGGGATTCTCCCCTCCTCTTTTTTTCATATCGTATGGTCCTTTCCTTTCCCGCATAAGCTGGAAGAAGGGGAAGGGGGGCCGGGCCGATGTTGAGAGTGGCCGCAGCAAAAGTCGTGGAGATACAGCAGGAGCAGGACGGATGGCAGCTGCTGGAGATCGAACAAATGCAAAATGGCGAGCGGGGACTCGCCATCTGCTATTGGAAAGGGTCAGGGAAATGCGGTATCGGTGATAAGGTGACGATCAATACGACTGCGGTAGAGCTTGGATTAGGCACGGGAGGCTGTCATTTTGTCATCGGCAAGCTGTCTGAGACCCCGCGTGACGATTATTATCCCAATGCATGGGGACATATTATGAAAATGCGCTACACATCCGTGCAGATGGCCGTAGATGCCGTAGAGGAACAATCGAGTCCATATCATGACTTGTTTATCGGTGAACAAAACACCTTGCAGGGCACTCCGGTGTTGATTGCGGAGCTGCACAGTCTGCTGCCGATTTTTGCCCTTGCTGCACGTCAGCGAAAGCCCGAGTGGAACATCGTTTACTTGATGCCAGACGGGGCAGCGCTGCCAATCGCGATCAGCCAGCATGTGCGCAAGCTGCGGGAAATGAAGGTCCTCAATTCGACCATTACGACAGGACATGCATGGGGCGGCGATTTCGAGGCTGTCAATGTGTATACCGGACTTTTGGCTGCAAAATGGGCAGCGAAAGCGGATCTCATCATCTGCACTCTTGGGCCAGGTGTAGTTGGGACAGGTACGACGCTCGGTTTTTCCGGGATGCAGCTTGCGGAAGTTATTCATGCGGTATCCTTGCTTGCTGGCATCCCCGTTTTTACGCCGCGCATCAGCTTTGCCGATCGACGTGACCGGCACCGCGGCATGAGCCATCATTCTCGTACCTTACTGAAGCGATTTTCCTTGCGTCCAGCCATCCTGCCGATTCCGCGATTTGGTGATGAGCGGGATGAGCTCTTGGAACTGCAAGAAGCGGAAGACAGGCTCAGGGAAAAGCATGGTCGCATCGTATTGCCGGCGCCCGAGCTTCACGAGCTGGAAATCCTGCAGGATCGATACGAAGAACGTATCAGCACGATGGGCAGAAAGCTCGCAGAGGATCCATCGCCCTTTCAAGCCGCGTATTTATCTGTGCAAGTCGCGATGGCGATCCGCAACACTCAGCAAGAGTTTATCGGCGAGATGCCCGATCTATCCGATCCAGCCACTCTGACAAGGTTATGTTCTTATTTGACCAATGGCGAAGGGTAGCCCGGATCTCCCAAGCCTTCCCGACCAAACGAAGTTGTCCTGGTGAAGTATATGTTTTCATATTGCCTACCTCCTAGTATGATGGGTGTGGACAAGCTACTTGATGTATACATATGGATGAAAAGAAAGAACTAGAACCACCGAGAAAAAAGGAGTGGAAAAAATGAACGATCAAGAACGATTGGCAGAACCAACGATAGCCAGTGAGACCATCTATGAAGGAAAAGTCATCACCGTGAAAGTCGATGACGTGCGTCTGCCAAATGGAAAAACGGCAAAGCGTGAGATCGTCAAACACCAGGGAGCCGTTGCCGTCCTACCGCTGACGGATGACGGTAAGATGGTGGTCGTTCGCCAGTTTCGCAAAGCATTGGAGCGCACCATCTTGGAAATTCCGGCAGGCAAGTTGGAAAAGGGCGAAGAGCCGCTTGCCTGTGCCAAGCGTGAGCTGGAGGAAGAGACCGGTTATACAGCCGCGCATTATGAACATCTCAGTTCGTTTTATACGTCGCCGGGATTTGCGGACGAGCTGCTGCATGTGTATGTCGCCACAGGCTTGAAGGCGGGAGCGATGCAGCCCGATGAAGACGAATTCGTGGAAGTGCTGGAGCTGACGTTGGAAGAGGCACATGAGAAGCATCGCTTGGGAGAAATCCGGGACGCCAAAACGGTTGTGGCGCTGTTTGCTTGGGAGAATCGGGTGCTGAAAGCTCGTGACTAATCCATTACCCTCGTATTTTTGCGATATGCACATCCACATCGGCGGTACGCGCAGCAAGAAACCGGTCAAGATAACGGCTTCCCGCCAAATGACACTCACCCGTATCCTGGAGGAGTCGTCGGAGCGTAAAGGGATGGAGATGATCGGCATCATCGACGCTCATTCTCCCGAGGTGCAGGAGGAGCTGCAAGATTTGCTCGATCGCCACGAAGCGATGCCACACCCGGAAGGTGGGATCACCTATAAACAGACCATGCTCATTTTGGGCTGTGAAGTAGAAGTCAAGGAGCCCGGCCGCGGCGAGGCACATTTTCTCTGCTATTTCCCCAGTCTTGCCGAAATGAGGCAATTTACACAATGGCTCGCTGCCCGCTGCAAAAATGTGCACCTCAGCTCCCAGCGCATCCATACCACGCTGGTCGAACTTCAGGAAAAAGTAGCATCGCTGCAAGGGATTTTTATCCCGGCCCATATTTTTACGCCGCATAAAGGGTTTTACGGCAGTTGCGCGGATCGATTGACTGACGTGCTGGACCCGACACTGGTCGATGCGGTTGAGCTCGGGTTGTCTGCGAATACCGATATGGCGGATCGGATTGGAGAGCTTCACGAAAAAACGTTCCTGACCAATTCGGATGCGCATTCGCTGGCCAAAATAGGACGCGAATACCAGGCCATCCGGATGGCGGAGCCTTGCTTCGCGGAATGGAGAAAAGCGTTGCACCGCCAAGAAGATCGGCATATCGCGGTCAACTATGGACTGCATCCGCGGTTGGGTAAATACCATCAGACGACCTGTCAAGCCTGCCAGACGCCACTGCCGGAAACCGGTGATGGGCGTTGTCCGCATTGTGGCTATAAAGCGGTTGTCCGAGGAGTGGCGCAGCGTATCGACGAGCTGGCGGACAAGGAGATCGGCCAGCATCCTGCGCATCGACCACCGTACATCGAGCAGATCCCGTTGGAGTTCATTCCCGGCATTGGAGCCAAGACGAAGGACAAACTGTATCAAGCTTTCGGAACGGAAATGAATATCCTGCATCGTACGGATGAGGAACAGCTCGCCATGATCGTAGGGGAGAAGCTGGCCAGGATGATCCGGTTAGCCAGGGATGGTGGATTATCCATCGAAGCGGGGGGTGCCGGTACCTACGGGAAGGTGCTATAATGAATCATCAAGCAATTATCGAAAAAGGGGAAACGTAGGACTATGAATGCAGCAGATAGGCAATATCTTTCCTTGATCAGCGACGTGCTGGAAAACGGGTACTCGGATCAAAATCGTACAGGAATCCCTACGAAAAAGCTGTTCGGCCGATCATTTACGTTTGATCTGCGCAACGAATTTCCCATTTTAACCACGAAGCAAGTGTTTTTCAAAACGGCGGTCAAAGAGCTGCTCTGGATTTACCAGCTGCAAAGCAATGACGTGGGCAAGTTGCGGGAAATGGGCGTAACCGTCTGGGATGAATGGGCGAGAGAGGATGGTACGATAGGCAAAGCGTACGGCTATCAGATCCGCAAGCATCGCCAGATCGATAAGCTGATTGAAGGCTTGCAGAAAGACCCGCAAGGCAGAAGGCATATCATGAGTCTGTGGGATATGAACGATCTCGAGGATATGGCCCTGCAGCCCTGCGCATTCATGACAATGTGGGATGTCAGTGATGGATACTTGAACTGTACATTGGTGCAGCGCAGTGCCGATCTTGGCTTGGGCGTACCGTTCAATTTCACTCAGTACGCGGTGCTTGTCCATATGATCGCGCAGGTAACCGGGTTAAAGCCGGGGATGTTTATCCATTTTTTGAATAATGCCCATATCTACGAAAATCACGAAGCGGCCTTGCGGGAGCAGATGAAGCGCGAACCGTACGCAGCGCCGAAGCTTTGGCTCAATCCGGAAATCACCAACTTCTACGATTTCACGGTGGATGATATCAAGCTGCTCGATTATCAGCATCATCCGAAGCTGGAAATGGAAGTGGCCGTATGATTTCGTTGATTTTTGCCATGGATCGTAATCGACTGATCGGAAAAAACAACGAGCTTCCCTGGCATCTTCCCGCGGATTTGCAGTACTTCAAGCGTATCACCTCGGGTCATACCGTCATCATGGGGCGCAAGACGTATGAATCGATCGGAAAGCCGCTGCCGAACCGCAAGAATTTGGTGATCACCAGGGATCATACGCTTAAGCTGGAGGGCTGTACGATCTGTACCTCTGTATCAGAGGTGCTAGAGACTGTCGGGAAAGAGGAGGAAGCTTTCGTTATCGGCGGGGCAGAAGTGTACAAGCAATTTCTTCCCGTAGCGGATCGCATGTACATCACGTTTATCGACGAGAGCTTTGAGGGTGACGCGTATTTTCCGTCCTATGAGGAAGACCAATGGAAACTTATTCAAAGCGAACAGGGAATTCAGGACGAGCGGAATCCGTACGAACACCGTTTCACGGTCTGGGAAAGAGTGTAGGAACCAGGCACGGTGTCATATAGCTGGCTTGGCCCGCATACCATGGTAGAAATTCGTGGGAGCGGGAGGAGGAAGCCACCATGCGCAGCAGAATGGGACAAACATTCCAAGCTTATATGCGCGAGCACCAATCCCTTTATTTATTTGCGGTGATTTTGTTTGCGATGGGTGTAATCTTCGGAGCAGTCATTGTAAACTCGCTGGGACTTACCCAAAAACAAGAACTAATGGGGTTTCTCCGTTATTTTTTTGCGAATGTAGATGAGCATGGGGTTGCTGATCCAGCGGCCCATTTTACGCAAACATTTGCTTTTCACTTAAAAACGGTAGGGATCATCTGGATGTTGGGCTTGTCCATCATCGGCTTGCCGCTGATCCTGCTGCTGCTCTTTCTGAAAGGGGTGGTAGTCGGGTTTACGGTCGGCTTTTTGGTGGATCAAATGCAGTGGCAAGGTGTTACTTTTGCCCTTTCCGGCGTATTGCCGCAGAATATGTTGATTGTCCCGGCTTTGTTGATCGTGGGCGTTGGCGGGATTTCATTCTCCCTGCGGTTGATCCGCAGCCGGCTGTTAAATAAGCACGATGTCATCTTACCTCATTTTTGGAGCTATACGGCAATCATGGTAGTCATGCTTATCGTTTTAACCGTTGCATCCCTGTTCGAGGCATACGTTTCGCCGACTTTGATGCAATATGTGATTAATTAAGAATTATTATCACTTTAGAACGGATGTATTTGACTAAATCGATTGCCCTCTACTATAATAGGAACAGGTTTTCATGCTTTCTGGATCTCGCCAGTTAAGCGAGCGGGGAGGGGCAGCGATGGAAGAAAAATTAGAAAAAATTAAACAGCAATTGCATTCGCAAAACTATAAATTGACACCACAGCGAGAGGCAACGGTACGCGTGCTGTTGGAAAACGAAGAGGATCATCTGAGCGCAGAGGATGTGTACCTGCTCGTTAAAGATAAAGCCCCGGAAATCGGTCTTGCTACTGTATATCGCACGCTTGACTTGTTAAGCGAGCTGAAGATTATTCACAAAATGAACTTCGGTGATGGAGTAGCACGGTATGATCTGCGTGATGATAATTCCGAATATCATCACCACCATCTGGTGTGCTTGAATTGTGGTACAGTGGATGAAATCTTCGAGGATTTACTGGTATCCGCCGAGGAAAAAGTGAAGAACGTGTACAATTTCTCGATCCTGGATCACCGCTTGACCTTTTACGGGATCTGTCATCGTTGTATCGATCACGTAAAGCTGGAAGATTTCCGCTAAAGAAATGCGAGTAAAGCGAAGCATACTAA
Source organism: Brevibacillus migulae (assembly GCF_004521915.1). GTDB lineage: Bacteria > Bacillota > Bacilli > Brevibacillales > Brevibacillaceae > Brevibacillus_F > Brevibacillus_F migulae. The sequence continues at coordinate 327,071 of NZ_SDKD01000002.1, forward strand.
ATAAGCACCTTGGCCATTTGCGGTCAACGTGCTTTTTTTGTTGAACAAAAACTCTTATCCACATAAACGCTACAAAGGCCCCGCCAGTTCGATGGCGAAGCCGGGTGTTCGAGTGGACTCGACTTATTGGATGGTTTCCTTTGCTTTTGCCGGACTGGTCAACTGTTGGAAACGGACGATATACTCGTCGAGCTCCTGGCTGATCGCGATGACGGACGGATTCGTAAAGCTATTGTTACTGACGCTTTGGTACAGGATACTCCGCAGATTTTCAATGGTCTGTCTCAATACGATTTCATCCATATGATGTATGCACACTTTCTCTATTTTATTGTTCGGGATACGATCTTCTTTTTTAAGATTTGTCATATGCGCCAACACCAAACTCTTTTAATTTTCGGTAGAGAAGCTGCTTTCGATAACGGAAGCGAGACCCCCTTGCTGATAGGCATGGTCTGAATCATGAACAGTATAAAAGCCGTATCAGGAATTTTAATATATTGAAAGCCTCGAAACGTTTTACAAAGTTCGACGTCATTCGCCAAAGAAACTGGAATCAATGGGAAAATGAGTAAGCTTAGTAAAACAGGGCAGGTTAATGATATCAATGTTCTGGAGGTGCGGCAGGTTGATTATTGGTGTACCCAAAGAAATAAAAAATAATGAAAATCGGGTCGGTTTAACACCGGCTGGAGCTGCGGCCTATGTGCAAGCTGGCAATACCGTCTATGTAGAGACCCAGGCAGGAGCCGGGAGCGGGTTTATGGACGAAGACTACGCAGCAGCAGGTGCAGAAATCGTATCTGAAGCAAAAGACGTATGGGCAAAGGCGGAGATGATCTGTAAAGTCAAAGAGCCGTTGCCTGCGGAGTATCCGTATTTTCGGGAGGGTCTGATCCTTTTTACGTATCTCCATCTGGCACCCGAAAAAGAGCTGACGGAGCAGTTGCTGGAAAAGCGGGTCACCGGCATTGCCTATGAGACCATCCAAAATGAAGACCGCTCGCTGCCCCTGCTCATGCCGATGAGCGAAGTGGCAGGGCGGATGTCTGTGCAAATCGGGGCGCAATTCCTGGAAAAACCACATGGCGGAAAAGGCATCCTGCTCGGTGGCGTTCCTGGCGTGCTGCCGGGGAATGTGGTGATCATCGGAGGAGGGATTGTCGGGACAAACGCGGCGAAGATGGCGCTTGGGATGGGGGCAGATGTGACGATCATCGATATCAATGCCAATCGCCTGCGGGAGTTGGATGATCAATTCCATGGTCGGCTACATACGTTGATGTCCAACAGCTACAATATCGCTCATGCTGTCAAAGATGCCGATTTGCTGATTGGTGCGGTCTTGATCCCGGGAGCGCGTGCCCCTAGACTGGTGACAGAAGAGATGGTGAAGCAGATGGCGCCAGGCTCCGTCATCGTGGACGTGGCAATTGACCAAGGCGGTTCGATTGAGACGATTGACCGAATTACGACACATAGCGATCCTACCTATGTCAAGCATGGCGTTGTGCATTATGCGGTGGCGAATATGCCCGGTGCGGTTCCGCGTACATCCACCATTGCCTTGTCCAACGTAACGATTCCTTTTGGCCTTCAATTGGCGAACAAAGGCTTCCGCAAAGCAATTGAAGAGAACAAAGCCCTTGCCAAAGGGGTGAATGTAGTAGCTGGACATGTCACCTATGAGGCGGTTGCCCGTTCGCTTTCTTTGCCCTACAAGCCATTGTCCGAAGTATTGGGTCAGGTGTAACACGAGTGAATGAAGGTGCGGACGAGACATATAATGTAAGAAAAGGATCGGGGAGGGGCGAGGATTCATGGGCTTTCCGTACCGGCGCATGATGGAAGCGATTCGTTTTCTTGTACTATTTTTGACCTGTGCATTGATCTCATATGGCGTCATCATGTTTTTGACCGATCATCTTCTCCCGGCCAATCCTTATCGTGAACCAAACGGAAATGCGGTGAAAGTGATAAAAGTGATCAGCGCACCTGTTCCACAGGACCTTACCGGTTATGTAGAAAGACTGCAGCTCTTTTACCTGGTAGGAGAATAGCCCTCTTTTTTCAATCGTGAAAAAAGAGGATTTTCGTGTTCAGTGTGGAAAAGGGTAGAGGAAACATGAACTTCGAATAACACTGAAGGAGAAACGCTTCATGGATATGCTGATCGATCAATTCATCCACTTTCTCGCGGTAGAAAAAGGATTGGCGGCAAATACGCTGGAGTCCTACCAGAGGGACATGGTGGCGTATACGACGTATTTGCGCAACCATGGAGTCAACGAGATTCATGATTCGTCCCGTACTCACATCATCGGGTATTTGCTTTCGCTTCAGGAAAAAGGTCGGGCAACTGCAACCTTGTCCCGCAATATGGCTTCCATCCGCGCCTTTTATCAGTTTCTGGTAAGGGACAAGCATTTGGACAAAGATCCATCGATTCACCTGGAAACTCCGAAAATCGAAAAACGATTGCCAAAAGTATTGTCGATTGAAGAAGTGGAACGGCTGTTGGAAGGGCCAGCCTTACATAATCCGGCAGGCATCCGGGATAAAGCCATGCTGGAATTGCTGTATGCAACGGGCATCCGTGTATCCGAGCTTGTGTCCCTGTCCATCGGGGATGTCAATCTCGAGATGGGATTTGTCAAATGTTTAGGGAAAGGATCCAAGGAACGGATCATTCCGCTTGGATCGATGGCCAATCAGATCGTGCGCCAATATATAGAAGCAGGTCGACCAAAGCTATTGAAGCAAAGCCATGAAACCGCACTTTTCCTCAATCATTTGGGGAAACAAATCACTCGTCAAGGTTTTTGGAAGATCATCAAGCGCTACGCCGAGCAAGTGAATATTCGTACGGAAATCACGCCGCATACGTTACGACATTCGTTTGCCACTCACCTCTTGGAAAATGGAGCAGATCTGCGCTCGGTTCAGGAGATGCTGGGTCATGCAGACATTTCCACGACGCAGATTTATACGCATGTGACTCGTACGCGGATCAAAGATGTGTATGCCAAGACGCACCCGAGAGCGTAGGCTTCCCCTTTTAAAACCTGATGAACGCAACTTGGAGGAGTAGTTATGCCACGTTTTCAACGAGTATTTTTGATTGTCATGGACAGCGTAGGAATCGGTGAATTGCCGGATGCAGCTGATTTCGGTGACAAAGGCGCACATACGCTGGGCCATATCGCAGAGCGCGTATCCGGGTTTGCTTTGCCGCAGCTGGCTTCCTTTGGCTTGGGCAATATCGCACCAATCGCGCATGTTCCGGCTGTAGACCAACCGAAAGCGCATTGGGCGAAAATGAAAGAAGTATCCATCGGAAAAGACACCACCACAGGACATTGGGAAATCATGGGCCTGCAGGTGGCTACGCCGTTTAATACATATCCGAATGGATTCCCGGCAGCACTAATCGAAGAATTTGAACAGCGCATCGGCCGCAAAGTGCTGGGGAACAAAGTAGCATCGGGCACAGAAATTCTGGATGAGCTGGGCGAAGAGCACATGCGCACGGGCTCCGTCATCGTGTACACATCTGCCGATAGTGTCTTCCAGGTGGCAGCGCATGAAGAAGTTGTGCCGCTTGAAGAGCTGTATCGCATTTGTGAAGTGGCTCGTGAATTGACGCTGCGTGATGAGTACGCCGTAACGAGAGTCATAGCTCGGCCATTTGTGGGGAAACCGGGCTCATTCGCACGTACGTCAAATCGTCACGACTATTCGGTAAAACCATTCGCGCCAACCGTCATGAATCGCTTGCAGGATGCGGGGTTCGCATCGATTGCCTTAGGGAAAATCTCGGATATTTATGCGGATGAGGGCGTTACTCGCTCGATTCGCACCAAAGACAATATGGATGGCGTCGATCAACTGATCAAAACGATGGGCGAGGACTTTACGGGTCTAAGCTTCGTTAACCTGGTTGACTTCGATGCCAAGTACGGCCATAGACGCGATCCGGAGGGCTATGGAAAAGCGTTGATGGAGTTTGACGCACGCATACCAGAGATTGTGGCAGGGCTGCGAGATCAGGATCTGCTGATCATCACGGCGGATCATGGTAACGATCCGACTCATCACGGAACCGATCATACACGTGAATATGTACCGCTGCTGGTTCTCCATAAAGGCATGGAAGCAGGGCAACCGCTTGGCATTCGCGATACATTTGCAGACATCGGGGCGACCATTGCGGAGAACTTTGGCGTGGAATTGCCTGCGATTGGCAAAAGCTTTTTAGAAAAATTGTAAGGGAAGAGGAATAACAAATGGATATGAAGCTTTTAGCAGAGGCAAAAGCATATATAGAGGCAAAGCTGACTGAAAAACCGACGATCGGACTCGTGCTGGGTTCGGGGTTGGGCGTATTGGCGGACGAAATCGAACAGCCAGTCGTCATTCCTTACAGCGAAATTCCTGGCTTCACGCAATCCACTGTCGTTGGCCACAAGGGGCAATTGGTCATTGGGAAGCTGGAAGGCAAGCAGGTTGTCGCGATGCAAGGTCGTTTCCACTATTACGAGGGACATGGCCTGGATGCAGTGACGTTCCCGATCCGCGTCATGAAAATGATCGGTGTCGAGACTATGGTAGTAACCAATGCGGCAGGCGGGATCAATGAATCCTACCGTGCTGGCGATCTGATGCTGATCAAAGACCACTTGAATCTTACGTTCCGCAATCCATTGATCGGTCCGAATGACGATAAGCTGGGGCCGCGTTTTCCGGATATGTCCGAAGCATATTCCAAAGCGCTTCGGGATCTGGCCAAAAGTGTGGCCCAAGAGCAAGGGATCACACTACAAGAAGGTGTCTATGCAGGACTTTTGGGGCCGAGCTATGAGACGCCAGCCGAGATCCGCATGCTTCGTGTGCTCGGCGGGGATGCCGTAGGAATGTCGACAGTTCCTGAGGTCATTGTCGCGCGGCACATGAATATGCAGGTGCTGGGGATATCCTGCATAAGCAATATGGCTGCTGGCATATTGGAGCAGCCGTTATCCCACGATGAAGTCATGGAGACGACAGAAAAAGTCAAATCTACATTCCTTTCATTGGTACATGGAATCGTAGCTAAGCTGTAAATTTTCGGAAGTGAATATAGGGTATATGGGTGATCGGGGCGTTGAGAAACGCTCCGGTTCTTTATATCCGAAGGACTCGGGTCTTATAAATGTACACGGTGTGTGCAGGCGTCATGAGAAGATTGTTCGGTTTCCAATTGCCTGCTGGGGGAAAATGACAAGTACGCAAATCGATAAAAAGAGAATGTGAACGAATGGTGAACGTGGAGAATATGAATGTTGGGTAGGCAGGGGAAAAGCAAGTGGAAATCACCGGAATTTATTACCGAACAAAATTGGTAAAATAATATTTATTGTTCGGATCAGCTTTATAATTTTTTATTTTTCTACTAATCAAATTTCGTTGACACCACTATCATTTCCGTTTATGTTTAATGTGTCAGACAAATGTTAAACTTTTTTGCGATTTTCGTAAAAAAGCTATAATCAAAGCGAAAAAATCGTACACATTCTCTCACATGTGGCAGCTTGTATGCGCACCGAATATTTGGGGTGGTGGGTTTGAAGAAAATCGATCAAATAGACAGGCACATCCTGCAAATTCTTCAATCAGACGGCCGAACCCCCTACACCGAGATTGCACACCAACTCGGGGTGAGCGAGGGGACGATCCGCTCCCGGATCGCTCGTTTACTGCAAGATGGGGTCTTCGAGTTCGTGATTCAGACCAATCCGGAGAAACTTGGCGTGCATGTACAAGCGATCATTGGCTTGACAACGAAGCTGGGTATGCAAAAGCAAGTGGCTGAGCAGCTGTGCAAGCTGGATGAAGTCCGTTTTATCGGCGCATTCAGTGGAAAGCACGATTTAATCATCCGGGCTTGGTTTTATGACAATGATGAGTTAATCACCTTCGTCAACGAACGACTCTCACAAATTGAAGGGATCGTCGCTGCTGATGTTTCTCTGGAATTAAAGCAGTATAAAGACTCCTTCTCATTCGTTCGCGATGACGAAGTTGCTATATCCTGAAAGGGGTTGATGCCTCCGCATTCGAGTCGTCATCTTCGCTTCATGATCGCTTTTTTCAGAAAAAACAAACATCATTATTGGGGGTTATTACGTTGAAAAAGAATGTATTCGTTTTGATGAGCTCTCTCGTAGTACTCGGCACAGCACTTGCTGGTTGCGGCGGCGGCCAACAAGCAGCCGAAAAACCAGCTGCAGGTGGAGAACAACCAGCTGCAACTCCAGCAGCAGAGGCGAAACCGCAAGTTCTTAAACTGAACCTGCACTCCGAGCCACCTACTGCAGACCCGGGCCTGGCTGAGGATACCACTTCCGGAGCAATTGTTCGTGCGACTTTCGATGGTTTGACTCGTACTGATGAATCCGGACATCCAGCGAACTCCGCTGCGGAATCTGTTGAAGTATCTGATGATTTGATGACTTATACCTTCAAACTTCGCGATGCGAAATGGAGTAATGGTGATCCGGTAACCGCGAAAGACTTCGAATTTGCTTGGAAGCGCGTTCTTGATCCAAAAACTGCAGCCAACTACGCTTATCAATTGTACTACATTAAAAATGCTGAAAAAGCGAATAAAGGCGAAGCGAAATTGGACGATGTTGGTGTGAAGGCACTCGACGACAAAACTCTCCAGGTAACGCTGGAAAATCCGACTCCATTCTTCCTGGAGCTGACATCTTTCTACACGTACTATCCAGTGAACCAAAAAGTAGTGACTGCTGATCCGAAATGGGCTGCGGAAGCGAAAACCCACGTAGGTAACGGTCCGTTCAAAATGGAAAGCTGGGAGCACAAGAACAAACTGGTTCTTGTGAAGAACGAAAACTACTGGGATAAAGATGTTGTGAAATTGGAAAAAATCGAATTCTCGATGGTTGAAGACGAGAATACCGAGCTTTCCATGTATGAAAACGGTGAAATCGACTGGGCAGGTGCACCACTGAGCGCATTGCCTACAGACGCGATCCCTGCATTGAAAGATTCCGGTAAAATGACAACTCAACCGATCGCGGGTACGTATTGGTACAAATTTAACGTTGAAAAAGCACCATTCAACAACGTAAAAATCCGTAAAGCCTTTACTTACTCGATCGACCGTCAATCCTTGATCGACAACATTCTGCAAACAGGTCAGCTTCCTGCGACAGGTGCAGTGCCACCGTCCATGGAATTGAAATCCGGTGGCTACTTCAAAGATAACGATCTGGAAACTGCGAAAAAACTGCTCGAAGAAGGTATGAAGGAAGAAGGTCTGACCAAGCTGCCTCCAATCACTCTTTCCTACAACACATCCGAAGGTCACAAGAAGATTGCAGAAGCGATCCAAGACCAATGGAAAAAGAACCTCGGCATAGAAGTGAAGCTCGAGAACAAAGAGTGGAAAGTATACTTGGAAGACTTGCATGAAGGTAACTTCCAAATCGGACGTATGGGCTGGCTGGGTGACTTCAACGATCCAATCAACTTCCTGGAGCTGTATAAAGACAAAGAGGGCGGAAACAACGATACAAACTGGGAGAATCCGAAATTCAAAGAGCTCCTGAACCAATCCGCACTTGAAAAAGATCCAGAGAAACGCAAAAAAATCTTGGCTGATGCAGAAGCGATCCTCATGGAAGACATGCCAATCGCTCCAATCTATTTCTACACCAACTCTTGGGTGAAGAAAGATGAAGTAAAAGGCGTGAAAGTTGACGGTCTGGGCCACGTAGATTACAAATGGGCTTACGTAGAGTAATCGACTACTCTTTCACAGCATCATAAAAACCCAAAAGACATGCTCTGCAAGGTTAGGGTATATGGGCATCCATATACCTTAACTTTTGCAAAGAATTAAGCGATTCAAATAACCAATTGGTTTATTGAAGACGCACAGAGAGAGAAACATAGAGAGAGATCTGAATGACCGCCGCGAGTGCTTACACAATCGATTTTTGCACTGATGATTGGATAAGCGGTAGTCACAGTGTGAAAATGGGAAGTGGAAACTTTCAAATCTACAAGGAGGTATGAGCGTTGATCCGATATCTTGGTAAGCGTATTCTGTTCATGATCATCTCGCTGTTTTTAATTATTACCGTGACTTTTTTCCTGATGCACTCCATTCCTGGTGGGCCATTCACGAGTGAGAAGAATGTACCAGATGAAATCAAGAAGTCTCTGGAAGCGTACTATGGCATTGACAAGCCAATTGGCGAACAATATGTGGACTATTTAAAACGTGTTATTACTTGGGATTTAGGACCTTCTTTCTCCGAGAAGTCTTCAACTGTTAACGATGTAATTAACCGTGGTTTCCCTGTATCCGCTCACTTGGGTTTGCAGGCAATCGCGATTGCGATCACAGGTGGAATTACATTAGGGGTCATCGCCGCTCTCCGACATAATAAATGGCAAGACTATTCAGCCATGGTCATCGCGGTGCTGGGACTTTCCGTTCCATCCTTTATTCTGGCAGCTTTCTATCAATATTTCTTTGCAATCAAGTGGGGCCTGTTTCCAATTGCGAAATGGGAAACGTTTGAACATACAGTACTTCCATCTTTTGCTCTTTCCGCTTTGCCGATGGCATTTATCGCACGATTGACTCGTTCGAACATGATCGAGGTATTGGCACAAGATTACATTAAGACAGCAAAAGCAAAAGGGTTGAACACCATTGTCATTACCGTGAAACATGCGGTTCGTAATGCGCTGCTGCCGGTAATCACTTATCTGGGACCGCTGACTGCTGGTATTTTGACCGGTACATTTGTAATTGAGCGAATCTTTGGTGTTCCTGGTCTTGGACGCGAATTCGTCCTTTCCATTACAAACCGTGACTATACCGTCATCATGGGTACGACCGTCTTCTATTCGATTATCCTGATTGTCATGGTCTTGCTTGTAGATATCGCATATACCATCGTAGATCCACGGATTAAACTGTCGGACGCAGGAAAGGAGTAATCAACAATGCAAAATAATATTCAGCTGACCAAAGAATTGTTTGAGCCGATTTCCGTTGACCTGCGTCAGGCAGAAGAAATCAAGCGTCCGAGCCTTTCCTTCTGGGCGGATGCATGGCGCCGTCTGAAAATGAACAAAGTGGCGATGGCCTCTCTGATCTTTATCATTGTGCTTTTGCTTTGCGCGATCTTCATTCCAATACTTAGCTCCAACGACTATTTTACGACAGATTTGGCAGGAAAGAACAAAAAACCTTCTGCTGAGCACTGGTTTGGTACAGATGACCTAGGTCGTGACATGTTTGTCCGCGTCTGGTACGGAGCGCGCATCTCTCTTGAAGTAGGGATTGCCGCCGCGATTGTCGACTTGATCATTGGCATCATTTGGGGTGGCATCGCTGGTTTCTATGGTGGTAAAGTTGATGAAGTCATGATGCGTATTGCTGACATTTTGTTTGCGGTTCCATACCTGCTCGTTGTTATTCTGTTGATGGTGGTTATGCCGCCAGGTGTAGGTACGATCATCATAGCCTTGACGATAACCGGCTGGATCGGGATGGCTCGGATTGTCCGCGGTCAGATTCTGCAATTAAAATCACAGGAGTTTGTATTGGCAGCTCGTTCTCTTGGTGCTGACAGCAAACGTTTGATTTTCAAACACTTGATTCCAAATACATTGGGACCGATTATTGTTACGTTGTCTTTGACAATCCCATCTGCCATCTTTGCTGAGTCCTTCCTTTCCTTTATCGGTCTGGGGGTAGCTGCTCCGATTGCGTCATGGGGGACGATGTCGAACGAAGGTTTGCCAGCGATGAAATATTATCCGTGGCGCTTGATGTTCCCGGCTATCTTTATCAGTATTACGATGCTCGCATTTAACCTGCTTGGCGATGGTATCCGCGACGCGGTAGACCCACGTCTGCGCAAATAGGAAGAGGGGGAACGCACGATGGAACGTATCTTAGAAGTCAAAGACCTGCATGTTTCCTTCCATACCTATGCAGGGGAAGTGAAAGCAGTTCGTGGTGTAAACTTTCACGTAAACCGTGGTGAGGCAGTAGCGATCGTAGGGGAATCCGGCTGTGGGAAATCCGTAACCGCCCAATCCTTGATGAAGCTGATTCCAACGCCTCCAGGTGAATTTAAAAAAGGGCAAATTCTCTTTAACGGGGAAGACCTGATCAAAAAGTCTAACAAGGAAATGGAAGCGATCCGCGGGAAAGATATCGGGATGATCTTCCAGGATCCAATGACTTCCTTGAACCCAACCATGACAATCGGGAATCAGATCATGGAAGGTTTGATCAAGCACCAAGGCATGAGCAAGGCTGCTGCTCGCGAGCGTGCCATTGAGCTGTTGACAATGGTAGGTATTCCGCAACCGGAGCGCCGCGTGACTCAGTATCCGCATGAATTCTCTGGTGGTATGAGACAGCGTGCGATGATCGCGATCTCTCTCGCTTGCTCGCCAAAACTGCTGATTGCCGATGAGCCGACAACCGCATTGGACGTGACCATTCAAGCGCAAATTCTCGATCTGATGAAGGATTTGCAAAAGAAAACGGGTACATCCATTATCCTGATTACGCATGACCTTGGCGTTGTAGCGGAAATGTGCGATCGCGTCATCGTAATGTATGCAGGGAAAGTAATCGAAACCGGTACGGTTGATGATATTTTCTATAATCCGCAGCATCCATATACAAAGGGTCTGCTCCGTTCTGTTCCTCGTCTGGATCTGAACCGTGACGAGCCGCTAACACCGATCTTTGGTACGCCGCCGGATTTGTTGAAACCACCTGTAGGCTGCGGTTTCACGGCACGTTGTGATTCGGCAATGCGCGTATGCCAGCAGTACGATCCTGAATTAACCGACGTAAGCTCTACTCAACGCTCTGCTTGTTGGCTGCAACATCCGCTCGCACAAGAACGCGTGGGATCGTAAGGGGGAGAAACTTGTGGATCACAAAGATACATTGCTAGAAGTACGCAATCTGAAGAAATTCTTTAACATTGGCGATAACACGCTGAAAGCTGTAAATGATGTCAGTTTTGACATTAAGCGCGGAGAAACACTCGGGATCGTAGGGGAGTCCGGCTGCGGAAAATCGACGATGGGACGTACGATTCTGCGTTTGTATGAACCAACTGGCGGAGATGTTGTTTTCGAAGGAAAAACCGTCAACAAGATGAATAACCAAGAGCTCAAAGCTTTGCGTAGAAGCATGCAAATGATTTTCCAGGATCCATACGCTTCGTTGAACCCACGTATGACCGTTGGGGATATTATCGGGGAAGCATTGGACATCCATGGTCTTGCTAGCGGGGAAAAACGCAAAGAGCGCATTCAAGAATTGCTCTCGCTGGTAAGCTTGAACCCAGAGCATATGAACCGATTCCCGCATGAATTTTCCGGCGGACAGCGTCAACGTATCGGGATTGCCCGCGCGCTGGCCGTAGAGCCGAAATTCATCGTGTGTGACGAGCCGATCTCGGCGCTCGACGTTTCCGTACAAGCGCAGGTTGTAAACCTGTTGGAGCAGCTGCAAGAAAAGATGGGCCTCACCTACATGTTCATTGCCCATGACCTGTCCATGGTGAAATATATTTCCGACCGTGTAGGCGTTATGTACCTGGGGAAAATGGTGGAGCTGGCGGGAAGTGATGCGCTGTATGAAAAACCGCTTCATCCGTATACCCAAGCACTCTTGTCGGCGATTCCGATTCCGGATCCCGAAATTGAGCGCAACCGTGAGCGGATTGTCTTGGAGGGTGACGTACCAAGCCCGATGAACCCGCCAAGCGGCTGTCATTTCCGTACCCGTTGTCCGAAAGCGATGCCTGAATGCGCGACCATGGAACCAGTATGGAAAGAAGTAGAGCCAGGTCATTTTGCGGCATGCCATCTCTATAATTAACAATTGAAATAAGTTTGATATAATCAGGACCACCTTGGACACTGCAAGCGCGGTGTAACCAAGGTGGTTTTTATATGAAACAGGACGTTATACCTAGCGATTGTCAATACTTTTAAGTTACCAATACATAGTGTATGATTATTAAGAAGATTTACATAGGTGTAAAGAGATAGGTCCATGAGCTTATAAGGGCGATAAGCCTACCCAGCTGTTGTGAAGCTGGTAGTTTTTTTGGATGGACCAAATTCCATATTTTGGGGTGGGGTAAAGAAGGAGGAGTGATCATGAAGAAATTGCCGCTAAGAATACCGAATTTAGGGAGTAAGCTTTCTCAATGGAGGAAAGCAGCCAAACGTGTCCCCGTACCGAAAGGAAGAATACCATGGCAGTCGTTGAACTTCTTCCAGGGGTCAATTGCGCAAAAGATGATTGGCTTTGGTGTGATTCTAGTCCTTATTGTTGTTATTTCCCTTCAGACAATTGCCCTTTCTTATTCGAAAGATACGCTTATCAAGATTACGTCTACGCAAGCCAAAATGCTGGCTGAACAGCATAGTGCCAGCACGGAAGAATGGCTGCAGGGAATCATGGATTCCGTCAAAACCAGCGCCTCGAAACGTGTTATGGCCGCAGATATTGATACGCTGATCATGGAACAGTTCCGCTTGCTGAAGCAGTCCCACCGTGAAATCATGAAAGTCTATCTGGTCGATGGTTCTACAGGGGACGAGCTTTACTCGATGACCGGGAAAAATTCCCTCAATTTTAATGAAAAAGGGTATTTCAAAAAGGCTAAGGAAGAGAAAAAGCCTGTCTTCTCCGATGAAGAAATCGTACGTGGCGCAGAGAAAAGCGTCCTGTATATTGCTGCACCGATCGGAACGAAAAATGATGACACCAGCCGAATTTTGGTTGTAGGCTTCTCGACAGATTACTTGGTGAAAAGGACGGAAACCATCCCGTTCATGCAGGAAGGGTATGCGTTTGTAGTTAAAAAAGACAGCTTGGTCGTTGCCCACAGAGACATCAAGAACAACAACCAAGTGTCGCTGTCTGAAAATGCTGATTATGAAGAAATGCTGTCTTTGATGGCGAAGGATGAAAGCAATAGTGTCATGTACGAAGACAACGGCAAAGATTCCTTTGCAGCATTTGCGCCTATCCCGTCTCTTGGGTGGTACATCGTACTGACTACAAGCGTGTCGGAGATATACGGGGAAGTAAACGGCATGGGATTGGTCATGGTTTTGATCAGCCTTCCGATTGCGGCTATAGCGGCATTTGCGATCTGGTGGTTTGCCAAAAAAATTCGGACTTCTCTGTATTCCATTGCGAAAGACATGGAACGGGTTGGAAGCGGTGATTTGCAAGTAGAAGTACAAGTCAAGGGAAATGATGAAATTGCATTAGTTGGGCGTACCCTCAACCAAATGGTGGGTGAATTGCGCAACCTGATATCCTTGGTGCAGGGACAAGCTACCCATTTGAATACCGCAGCTGAGGAATTAAACAAGATCTCCAATGGCAGCAAGGAAGCTGTCAATGTCATCTCTGAAAATGTGTTCACGATATCGGAGAAAATTGGCATTCAAGCCAGTGAAGTCCAAGCGACGACTACGACTGTCAGCGAGATTTCGCAAGGAGTCGAGCAGGTGGCAATCGCGGCTGAGTCGACATCGTTGGCTACATCTAGAACCTTTGATCGTGCGCAGGGCGGTTTGGGCATGGTAGAACAGGTTATCGCCAGTGTGCGTGGAGCAACAGATGATGTACAGCGGACGGCACAGCGGATGCACAGCTTGCGTGACCGTGCGAAAGAAATTACGAGCATTGTCGAGATGATTCGTTCCATCGCATCCCAGACCAATCTATTGGCGCTCAATGCCGCGATTGAGGCAGCACGTGCCGGAGAAGCAGGCAGAGGTTTCTCTGTTGTTGCGAGCGAAGTACGCAAACTGGCGGAGGAAAGCAGCACATTCTCCGAAAAGATTGCAGGCATTGCACACTCGATTAATGACGAAGCGATGGAAATGAGCAATCATATGGACGGTATCGTTTCCAAGGTGACACATGGACTGACTTCTGTGGAAGCGGTAGGAGAAGCCTTTGGCCATATCGTCTCGGATATTCAGTCGGCAGCGGAGCAAAGCGAAGCAATGACCGCTACCTCCGAAGAGATGGCTGCTGGCAACCAGGTGGTATCCTCCGCGATGGAACGTCTCTCCGGCATGTCGGACGAAATCAACATAACCATTGGCGGTGTCGTGGAAAGCGTGGAGGTTCAGCTTGCTTCCATTGCCCAAATGACGGAGCATGTGGAGCAATTGAAACGACTTTCCGAAGAGCTTGCTGACAGCGTAACACGATTCCATATTTAAGTTCTTTGCCCTTTCCCCTTTCCGGGAAAGGGTTTTTCTATTTTCTGTGAATATTTTCCTTTGCGGGTGGCGAGAATAAAAACATGAAATGGAGGGAAGGGAAAGTCATGAAGCGTTTGCTGCGTAGTGTATTACCTGTAACTATCTGTCTTGTCTTCTTTTCCTCGTCGTTTGCAGCTGCAGCCGAACAGCAAGTAAATATTGCGCCGCATGCGACATCAGCGATTTTGCTGGAAGCCGATACGGGGACTGTCCTCTATGAGAAGAACAGTAATGAAAAACTCCCGCCTGCGAGCATCACCAAAGTCATGACGATGCTGTTGGTGATGGAAGCGATCGAGCGTGGCGAGCTAAAGCTTACGGACAAAGTAAAAGCCAGCGAACGGGCGGCGTCCATGGGCGGCTCTCAGATTTTCCTGCAGCCAGGTGAAGAAATGACCGTTGACGATATGATGAAGGGGATCGCGATCGCCTCGGGCAATGACGCCTCCGTAGCGATGGCCGAACATATCGGAGGGACGGAAGAAGCATTTGTCGCCAAAATGAATGAGCGGGCGAAGCAGCTGGGCATGAAAAATACGCATTTCGTCAATGCCAACGGACTGCCAGCTCCGGATCATTATTCAAGCGCGATGGATATCGCGATCATGTCTCGTGAACTGTTAAAGCATGATTTAATAACCAAATATACAGGCACGTATCAAGACTATCTGCGTAAGGACAGCGGAAACCCATTCTGGTTAGTCAATACCAACCGCTTGGTCCGTTTTTACGAAGGGGTCGACGGTCTTAAAACGGGTTACACCACGGAAGCAAAGTTTTGTTTGACGGCCACAGCCAAGCGTAATAACATGCGCGTGCTTGCAGTGGTGTTGGGTGAGCCTGATCCAAAGACGCGCAATAGTGAAGTCTCTGCGATGTTCAACTATGCCTTTAATCATTTTCAAGTTTTCCCGGTATACAAGAAGGGCGATTCCATTCAAACGGTCAAGGTGGACAAGGGCAAAGAAACGACGGTGAAGGTACTCACTTCTCAGGCGGTAACCCTGTTAACCAAAAAAGGGGAATCACCCGATATGTACGTGAAGGAAGTAGTGGTGAACCCTGATTTGAAGGCGCCCGTGACCAAGGATCAGGTCATCGGACATATTTTTATCCGTACAAAAGAAGGCAAAGAGGTTGCCCGCATTAACCTTATGCCCGAAAAGACGATTGAACAAGCAGGCGTGTGGGAGATTCTGAAGCGAACCTCGAGGAACATTCTGATTAGTTATCAGTAAGCAACCAGAAAAACGCGAAAAGAATCGAGTTGCCTCGAATAAGAAAAGGCTGCTCGATTTTTTTGTTCTTTTGTCGACTGGCAGGAATTGGTTTTGAGAGGGTAGAAAAGAGAGGGTATTACGGGAAGAAGGAGTGTGTCAGCTATGAGTCTCTCAATCATGATGGAGACCAAACAGGATGTATTGGTCGTACGTCTGCAAGGTGAATTGGATCATCACACGGCTGAAGAATTGCGCACAAAGGTAGACAACGTATTAAAGGAGCCTCATGTTCGCCATATCGTCCTGAGTCTTGCTGATCTAACCTTCATGGACAGCTCAGGCATTGGCGTTATCCTGGGTCGCTATAAACAGATATCCGCTCGCGAAGGGGATATGTATGTTTGCTCGATTAATCCCACGATCTACCGTATTTTCGAAATGTCAGGTCTGTTTAAAGTAATCAAATTCCGAGAGAATGAAGCGGAAGCATTGCTCGTCTTGGGGGTGGCCTAAGATGACAAAACGCAATCATATGGGGATCGAGTTCGCTGCCCTTAGTCAAAATGAAGCATTTGCCAGGGTGGCGGTTGCCTCCTTTATCTCGCAAATGGATATTACCATGGAAGAAATGGAAGAGATCAAGACCGTGGTCTCGGAGGCTGTCA
This sequence comes from Brevibacillus migulae, assembly GCF_004521915.1. Lineage (GTDB taxonomy): Bacteria > Bacillota > Bacilli > Brevibacillales > Brevibacillaceae > Brevibacillus_F > Brevibacillus_F migulae. The sequence goes on from NZ_SDKD01000002.1 coordinate 343,317, forward strand.
CAAATTCCATCATTCATGGCTATGACGAAAATCCAGAGGGGATTGTCCGCATACGCGTCGCATTGGAAGAGGATCTAATCGAATTGGTCATTGAAGATGAAGGCAAAGGCATTGAGGATGTGGAGCAGGCCATGCAGCCGCTCTACACGACCAAACCCGAGCTGGAACGTTCGGGTATGGGCTTTACCATCATGGAAAACTTTATGGACTCGATTGAAGTGGCCACGAGCTTGGGTAAGGGTACGAAAATCCGTTTAACGAAACGTCTGTTACGATCAGCAGCGATGCAGAATTAGGGGTAGTGCCAATGGGAGCCGATATCAAAAATGCGAGTCAGCCATTCCTAACCAATGAGCAAGTCAAGGAACTGATAGCAAGAAGCCAAAGCGGTGATACGGAAGCTCGCGAGCTTCTTGTGAATAGCAACATTCGCCTGGTTTGGTCGGTCGTCCAACGTTTTATTAATCGTGGCTACGAAGCAGACGACTTGTTTCAAATCGGCTGCATCGGTCTATTAAAAGCGGTGGATAAGTTTGATCTGGTCTATGATGTGAAATTTTCGACCTACGCAGTGCCGATGATCATTGGAGAGATCCAGCGCTTTCTGCGTGATGATGGCACGGTCAAGGTGAGCCGATCATTAAAAGAAACCGCCAACAAGGTTCGCAGGACAAAGGACGAATTGTATAAGACATTCGGGCGCTCTCCAACAGTCGGGGAGGTAGCGGAAGCTTTGGGGCTAACACCGGAAGAGGTCGTGTTTGCCCAAGAGGCAAGCCGCGCACCGTCGTCCATTCACGAAACGGTCTTTGAGAATGATGGTGACCCGATCACACTGATTGATCAAATCGCAGATGAGAGCGTCAATAAATGGTTCGATCAAATTGCCTTGAAGGATGCGATCGGCAAATTAACCGATCGCGAGCGATTGATTGTCTATTTGCGCTATTACAAGGATCAGACGCAATCGGAGGTAGCCGAGCGCTTGGGCATATCTCAGGTGCAGGTTTCCCGCCTGGAAAAAAGGATCTTGCAGACCATACGCGACCAAATCGAGCAATAGCTCGGTTCGGTCGTTTTTTTCTGCATTCGCGAGGTTTCAGCCGTACATACTAATCAATACCATCTGCTGCAGGGAGGAGTGAATCGTGGAAAGCCCATTATATATTCTGCTGCGAAAACGGTTAACCTTGAAACCCCGGGATGTCATTACGCTGGGGGATGTGTGCCAGCTGTATTGGGATGGCACTCGTGAGGAAAAGCTGCGCTCCCTGCCAATCTATCAGGTGAAGCCAGAGGATGGCGAACTGATCATTATCGACATCATGCAAGTCATTCAAGCACTTCGGTCCAGGCTTCCCGATGTCCCCTTGGAAGTACAAGGAGCCCCTCAAATCATTGTGGAAGTGCGCAACCTGCGGAAAAAGCCGAATCCGCTACTCGTCATTGCAGTTTGGCTCATTCTTTTTGCGGGCTCTGGCATGGCGATCATGAACTTTCACACCGATGTCAGCATGCAGCAGGTTCACCAGCGCATTTATTTTTTGCTGACGGGTGAGCATGTAGAGCATCCGCTCTGGCTGCAAATTCCATATTCCATCGGCATCGGTCTTGGCATGGTGCTTTTTTTTAACCACATTTTTCGCAAACGGATCCATGAGGAACCCAGTCCCTTGGAAGTCGAGTTGTTTACGTACCAGCAAAGCCTCGATCAATACTATATCCATCACGAAAACAAGGAGAATGAACGAAGCAAGTGAGAACTATCATGCTCCATGCAATTCTCCTGATCATCGGACTGGGGGGAGGAGTTGCCGTAGGGAGTGGCTTTGTTGCCTTCATCAGCGTGCTTGACATCATTCCCAGACTGACGCAATTGACTCATTCCCATCGCTATGTCCATGCCTATGAGTGGGCCTTAATCAGTGGCGTGATGCTGTACACCCTCACCGATTTTTACGGCATGACCATCCATTTGCCTGTACTGTTTACTTCGATCTCTGGCATTCTTGCAGGTATCTTTGTCGGGACCTTGGCAGCAGGATTGACAGAAGTGTTGAATGTTTTCCCGATCTTGGCGAAACGCCTGCAGGTCGAGCAGCAGATCCTGCTATTTTTGATGGCGATGGTGATGGGGAAGACGATTGGTTCGATGCTGCAATGGCTCTTGCATCTGTAATTGGGAAATATCGCTAGTCATACTGCGTTTCCCTTCATGGAAAAATAGGGTTGAGAAAAGAATCGGGAAAAGGAAGTGAGTCAATGGCTGCAAAAGCGAAGAGCGGCACCTCCATGCCGATGAGCAAAGAGCTATATAAGAAGCAAGCATCCAAGTTCCAACCGAAACGCAACGTTTTGCAGAATGCTTTTCGTGCGTTTTGGGTGGGCGGGACGATCTGTTTGTTAGGGCAAATCATCCAAAATATCTATATCACTTTTTTCGATTTTACGGAGAAAACAGCAGGAAATCCGACTGTGGCCACACTCATCTTCATCTCTGTCCTGTTGACGGGTTTGGGGATCTACGACAATATCGGCCAGTATGCTGGAGCTGGTTCCGCCGTGCCGGTGACGGGCTTTGCCAACTCGATCGCCTCTGCTGCGATTGAGCATCGCAGTGAAGGCTATGTCCTCGGGGTGGGCGGGAATATGTTCAAGCTGGCAGGTTCGGTCATCGTTTTCGGGGTAGTGGCCGCATTTATCGCAGGATTGATCAAGAGTATATTCGGTTTGGTATAGAGGAAGGAGGATGACACATGAGTACGACCGCAATTGCTCCTACTACGAGGATTAGTCGTCAAACATGGCAATTCACGGAAGATGTGCGCATCCAGGCTTCAGCCACAGCTGTTGGCCCCAAGGAAGGAGAGGGGCCATTGGGAGCACTGTTTGATAAAATCTACGATGATTTATACGCGGGCAAGGAGACTTGGGAGCTGGCAGAACGACAGCTGATGGAGGATGCCATCCGCATTGCTTTGCAAAAGGCGTCGTTAAGTGAACAAGAGATAGACGTCATTTTGGCTGGGGATCTGCTCAATCAAAATATCACCGCAACCTTTACAGCGGAGTTATTGTCCATTCCGACGATGGGCATGTACGGCGCATGCTCGACGTCGATGCTTACGCTGGCGAATGCGGCTGCCCTGGTCAATGCAGGCTATGTCCAGTATGCCATCGCTGCTTGCAGCAGTCACAACGCGACGGCCGAACGGCAATATCGGTATCCGACCGAATATGGCGGACAAAAGCCCCCTTCCGCACAGTGGACCGTGACAGGGGCTGGGGCAGCTATCGTAGGGAAGGGAGGCGATGGCCCTCGACTTACCCATGCCACGATTGGCAAGGTCATCGATATGGGGATCAAGGATCCGTTTGATCTTGGTTCAGCCATGGCCCCGGCAGCGGTTGATACGATAACCAAGCATTTTGAGGATTTGGATCGCAAACCGCAGGATTATGACTTGATCGTCACGGGAGACTTGGCGACAGTCGGCTACGCGATCGCCAAAGAGATGATGCTTTCACGCGGCTATGACATGGACAAGGTGTACAATGATTGCGGATTGATGATCTACGACCCCAGTCAGAATGTGTTTGCTGGGGCCAGCGGATGTGCCAGCAGTGCGACAGTTACCTACAGCTACATCATGGATCAGCTGCAAAAGGGCAAGCTGAAAAAGGTGCTGGTCTGTGCGACAGGAGCCCTTTTGAGTCCGGTCAGTTATCAACAGGGCAATTCGATACCATGTGTCGCCCATGCAGTGGTTTTTGAAGGAGGGCAATAGCTTTGGAATACGTGATTGCGTTTATCGTAGGAGGCCTTATATGCGTAGTGGGGCAATTGCTGTTGGATGTGGGCAAGCTCACTCCTGCACACGTGATGAGCACCTTGGTTGTTGCTGGTGTGGCCCTTGACTTCTTTGGGCTCTACGACAAATTTATAGACTTTGCAGGTGCTGGCGCAACGGTGCCGATCACAAGCTTCGGCCATTCGCTCTACCATGGTGCGATATCGGAAGCGGAAACCCAAGGCGTTATTGGAGTCATTACGGGCATTTTTGAAGTGACAAGCGCCGGCATTTCGGCTGCCATCGTTTTCGGTTTTCTGGCATCCCTCGTTTTCCGGCCAAAAGGCTAATCTCACACAGAGAGGGGGAGTTCAATGGAGGGTCGTAGAAGAAAAGTGATCCTGATTACGGATGGCGATCCCATTGCGCAGCGAGCCGTTGAAAAAGTGGCAAAAGAAGTAGGGGGTCGCTGCATTTCACTGTCGGCGGGCAATCCTACGCCGCTCACAGGTCAGCAGATGGTACAGCTCATCAAAATGGCGGCAAGCGACCCCGTGCTGGTCATGTTTGATGACAATGGCGACTACGGGAGCGGAAGAGGAGAACAAGCCATCGAGTATGTCGTCAAGCATCCGGACATTCAAGTGCTCGGGGCGATCGCGGTCGCATCCAATACCAGATGGGTCAAGGGAACAAAAGTCAGATATTCCATTGATAACGAAGGAAATATCGTGGATGATGCCGTTGACAAGGATGGGTATCGGGACAAAGCTCTGGAAAATCAAATTTACGGGGATACCGTTGACATCCTGGGGAGGGTTAACATCCCCTTGGTCATTGGAATTGGTGACATCGGCAAAATGCACGGAAAAGACCACTTGCGATACGGATGTCCGATTACCTTGAAGGCAGTGAAATGGATACTCGAAAGGAGTGAATTGCATGATGCAAGCACCGCCCGAAGAGAAGAAAACGGAGAAAAAGCCCCTTCACAAGCACATTGAAGAAAACAAGGCAGAACTGGACCGCATGCTCGGTGTGGGGGAAACGTTTGATGTGGCTGTGCATGAATTCACCGTCGCAGAAAAGAAACTGCTGATTTACTACATAAATGGATTTGCTGACAGCGCGATCGTCACCATGGTCATGCGTGACTTGAATGACCTGAAGGACAAGGAATGGCATACGGACGTGTTTGAAGAGCTGTATCATAAGTACATCCCCTTTTTCCAGTTGGCAACGGTCAAAACGAGAGATGAATTTATTGATAAGCTATTGGTGGGTCAGGTAGGAATCATCATTGACGGGGAGACCCGAGGCATTATTATGGATGCCAAAAAGTTTCCGGGGCGGCAGCCCGAGGAGCCGGATACAGAGCGGGTGGTCCGTGGTGCGCACGACGGTTTCACCGAGACTTTGGTGATCAATACCGCGTTGACCAGACGGCGTATTCGCGACGAACGTCTGCGGTTTGAAGTGATCCAGATCGGTCAACGCTCCAAAACGGATGTAGCGATCGCATATATCAAGGATATCGCGAATTCAAAACTGATCGAAGAATTGAAGGATCGGTTGCAAAAAATAAATGTAGATGGGATTCCGATGGCGGAAAAGACAGTCGAGGAATTTATCATTGGAAAGACGTGGAATCCTTTTCCGATGGTTCGTTATACAGAAAGACCGGATGTTGCGGCCATTCACCTGCTGGAAGGTCATGTCCTGGTCTTTGTCGACACTTCGCCAAGCGTGATGATTACGCCAACGACCTATTTCCACCATGTACAGCACGCCGAAGAGTACCGGCAAACACCGGTTGTAGGAGCGTATCTGCGCTGGGTTCGTTTTTTGGGCATCCTGGCCTCTATTTTTCTGCTGCCACTTTGGATTCTCATGGTCATGCATCCGGAATATGTGCCGAAAGAGCTTGACTTCATTGGCGTAAAAGAGCAAGGCAGCATCCCCCTCCTTGCCCAGTTTTTATTGGCTGAACTGGGTCTTGATCTGATGCGCATGGCAGCGATCCACACGCCTTCGCCACTGGCGACGGCGATGGGATTGATCGCGGCGATTCTGATCGGGGAGGTCGCAATAAAAGTAGGCCTGTTTTCACCAGAGGTCATCCTGTACATCGCGGTAGCGGCGATTGGCAATTTTGCTACGCCCAGCTACGAGCTTGGTCTCGCAAACCGCATCACCAGGATCTTTCTTGTGTTCATGACCGGAATATTCTCATTGACGGGGTTCATGGCGGGTGTTTCCTTTGTCCTCATTGTGCTGGCTTTGACCCGCTCGTTGAATACACCATATCTCTGGCCGCTGATTCCATTTAACTATCAGGCGTTTAAAGATACATTGATCCGTATGCCCGTCCCCCTTAAAGGGAAGCGGCCAAGCATTGTCCGTGGGCAAAATCCTACGCGGCAGTAAGTCTGAGAGGGAAGACCAACCATTGTCAAGAAATAAACGGATGTGGTATAGTTATTCATAAAATTACACATCGGTTGAACCTAGTATGAACAGCAACTGACGTGTTTGATGTCAGTTGTTTTTTCATATCGTGGAGAGATGGGGGAAGCAGAAATGTATATGCATGGAACGAGTCGGATCAATGAACGTGGTCATTTGGAGATTGGCGGTTGTGACACGACCGAGCTGGCGCAGCAATTTGGGACGCCGCTGTATGTGTATGATGAAGCTTTTATCCGTAACAAATGCCGCGCCTTTGTGAAAGCGTTCGAAGAGTCAGGCTTCAAGTTTCAGGTCGCTTATGCGAGCAAAGCGTTTTCCACGCTGGCGATGTGCAAGCTGGCGGAGGAAGAAGGCCTTTCTCTTGACGTTGTTTCAGGCGGTGAATTATATACAGCTTTACAGGCGGGCTTTCCAGCCGACCGCATCCATTTTCACGGCAACAATAAATCATTGGAAGAAATTCAAATGGCCCTGGATGCCAATATTGGCTGCTTCGTCGTAGACAATTTCTATGAGCTTGCCATGCTGGAAGAGTTGGCTGAAGCAAGCAACAAGATTGTGCAAGTGTTGCTTCGCGTGACACCGGGTGTAGAAGCGCATACGCATGAATACATCTCTACCGGGCAGCAGGATTCGAAATTCGGGTTTGATGTCCTGAGCGGGCAAGCTTTGCAGGCGATGGAAACGGCGTATCGCAGTGCGAGCCTGAAACTGCTTGGTGTACACAGTCATATCGGTTCCCAGATCTTCGAAACAGACGGTTTTTTGATTGCCATCGCTCGTCTCGTTGATCTCTTGAAGCAGGCACGGGAATCTTTCGGCTTTATCAGCGAGGTGCTGAATGTCGGCGGCGGTTTTGGCATCCGCTATGTGGAAGGAGATACTCCGCTTTCTCCTGAGGAATATGTAAAGGCGATTACCAAAGCCGTGCGAGAAGAACTCGACAAAGCATCATTGCCATTGCCCGAAATCTGGATTGAGCCGGGACGCAGCATTGTCGGCGATGCGGGAACGACGCTCTACCGGATTGGGTCGATCAAGGAAATCCCTGGTGTCCGCAAATATGTAGCGGTTGACGGAGGGATGACGGACAACCTTCGACCAGCTTTGTATGAAGCTCGCTATGAAGCATTCATTGCGAACCGGATGAAAGAAGAGGCGGATGATCTCGTCTCAATTGCCGGCAAATGCTGCGAATCGGGCGACATGCTGATCTGGGATGTCAAGCTGCCAAAAGGAACCGCTGGCGATATTTTGGCTGTGCCTTGCACAGGAGCATACGGCTACGCGATGGCAAACAATTATAACCGTATTGCCAAACCAGCGGTGGTGTTTGTCAAAGACGGCGAGGCGGATGTTGTCGTGGAGCGGGAAAGCCTGAACGATATTATTCGTCACGACCGCCCATTGAATCGGCAGCACGTCCATCGTTAAAGTAAAAGCCAAGACAGCTCTTCACATTCGATGAAGTGCTGTCTTTTTTTATTGAATCAGTAAGTATAAACATCACGACCATTCAACATGATAGAGCATGAATAACTTCCGCTAAAGAAGAACTTGACAACTTCTTCGAGAGCACTTCCATTGAAGTTTTTCTTATTGATTCCTTCACTTTGCCTTTACACTGGCTTCACGTTTCATTGCCATAATGTGGGTGAATGGTGAAGGAGGAACGTAACAACATGGTGCCATCCCTGATGAATTGGTTCCGGCGGGAGCGGATTTACTCTTCCGAAAAACGATACAAGCTGAAAAAGACAATTGCTCAGGAAAAGTCCAGAGGGGCAAGCGTCATTATGTTTTATATCGATATTGTGAAACTGACCGAAATCGAAACCCGATACGGCGATCACGCTGCGAAGCGCGTATTGCGCATTTTTGAACGGACACTTTTCAATGAAGCGCTCAAATTGTTGGAAATTAAAGGGAAGGTACTGGGAATTCAACGATTATGGGGGGATGATTTCTCCATTTATGTGGCATTTCCTCGCGGGGTGAACGAAGAGGAGTGCCGGATGTTATCGATCAGCATTCAGGACCGGGTTGAATTTGCATTGAATGAGCAAGCGAGCTTTGTGAATCATGAGGATTTGCGGGTGCATATCGGGTTTGCGGAAATGCCGGGACACGACATTGTCAAGGAAATGTATACTTCGGTGAAACATGCGGGCCATATGGCCAAATATGGTCTTACCTCGGAAAAGTATGGCCAGATCACGCAATACTACAGACTGCTGCATGGAGAAGAGATCACGATGCATTTTATGCCCATCGTTTCTTTGCGCGATGGGGTGCCCCTTGGCTGGGAGGCATTGGCACGGGGGCCGGAACAGACTCCCTTCCATTCTCCACTGTCCTTGTTTTCATTTGCCGAGGAGACAGATACCGTGTTTCAGCTCGAACATATCTGCCGCAAACGGGCGTTGGAACATTTGCGGTATCTGAAGCCATCCGAAAAGATGTTCATGAATCTGGACCCGCGTGCAATTGACGACCCGTTTTTATTGCGGGGCCACGTCACCAAGCAGCTCGATGACATGCAATTGAATCCGCATAACATCGTGCTGGAGATCACGGAACGGCATGCGATCACCAACTACGCCGTGTTTCGGAAAAACATCGAGGAGTATCGGAAAAAAGGGTACTTGATCGCGGTAGACGATGCAGGAGCGGGATATTCGAGCTTAGAGTCGATTACGGAAATATATCCGGATTTCATCAAGCTGGATATGTCTTTGATCCGAAATATCAATACGGATTCCATCAAGCAAGCGCTGCTGGAGACGTTTGTGCAGTTTGCTGAAAAGGTCAAATGCAAAATCATCGCAGAGGGGATTGAGACCGAGCGTGAGCTGCAAACCTTGATTGAGCTGGGGGTCGGGTATGGCCAAGGCTATTATTTGGGGAAGCCTGCAAAAGGGATGACCAACATCTCCGGCCAAGCCATGAACCATATTCGCATGATGGACGCAAAGCGGAAGAATCATGCGCGGGATCAAATCGTTTATTCCCGCGATGTCTCCGAAATCGTCACCAAGACGGTATATGTCGAGGAACATACCAAAGTCAAAGCGGTACATCAAATGTTTGAGCAGAATCGTCGGATTGAAAGCATCGTTGTATTGAGGGGAGCGAAACCGGTTGGCTTGATCATGCGCTTTCAGCTATACCAGATTCTTGGCGGGCAATATGGGATCGCATTGTATTATGAGCGGCCGATTGCGCAAATCATGAACCATAGTCCGCTCATTATCCAAAAGGACGATCTGATTGATGATGTCGCCAAACGCGCCATGGCTCGCGATGCCTTCCATCTGTACGATGTGCTAATTGTGGTTGACGAGAATGGGGAGTATTCAGGGATCCTTTCCGTCCAAAGTCTTTTGGACAAGATGGCAAGCATCAAGCTGGAATTGGCCACTTTTGCCAATCCGTTGACGGGTTTGCCGGGAAATCTGATGATCGAACGAGAGATATTGCAGCGCTTGCAGCGGGAAGAAGAGTTTTTGATTGTGTACTGCGACTTAGACCGATTCAAGTGGTTCAATGATCGCTACGGTTTCGAGGCAGGCGATCAAATTATCGAACGGACGGCCGCACTGCTCAAAGCGAGTGTCCAGCTTGCCGGTGATACCGCTGATTTTGTCGGCCATATTGGTGGCGATGATTTTATCATTATTACCACCATGACTCATGCGAGCGCCATGATTTCATACATTACGGAGTCATTTACAGCATGCTTTGCAGATTTGAACCAAAAAGGGGAAGAGGAGAAGCAGCAAACACCCGTTTTATCGATGTCCATGGCTGGTGTGTATGCTTTTCCGACTCGCTTTACTTCGGTTGAAGAAATATCCATACAGGCTGCGAAAATCAAGAAGCTGGCAAAAGAACAAGAGGGTACCGTATTTGTCTGCGATATTCCTGTCACGACATCATCGACAGTCAGTCATTGGACGTGACCTGTCCTCCATGTTACAATGAATGGGTTACCAAACAGATGGATGGAGGCAAGACGAATGAAAAAAGGTCTGATTACGCTTGAAAATGGCAAAGAGATCAAAATTGATTTCTTTGATGAAGCGCCAAATACGGTTGCAAACTTTGAAAAGCTGGCAAATGAAAATTTCTATAATGACTTGACATTCCACCGTGTGATTCCTGGTTTCGTGGCGCAAGGCGGATGCCCACATGGTACAGGTACAGGCGGTCCTGGCTACACCATCAAGTGCGAAACTTCCGGCAATCCAAACAAACACGTTCGTGGAGCACTTTCTATGGCGCATGCGGGGAAAGACACCGGTGGCAGCCAATTCTTTATTTGCTACGATTCCTTCCCTCATTTGGACGGCGTACATACAGTATTCGGTAAAGTAACCGAGGGCATGGAGCATGTCGACGCAATCAAGCAAGGCGACAAGATGAAAGAAGTAAAAGTGTGGGAAGAGTAATCCATTAACGAATGATCGGGTAGGCACCAGTGATGACAAGCTGGTGTCTTTCTTCTTAGAATCATGCAGGTTGTTTCTGGAATCCTGCTTGTATCCCACCCACTCTCTTGGTATCCTAATGGAGAGATTTTGCCAAATCAGGAGGAAGACATGAATCTTTTTCATTTCGAATGGGAGACAGTCCCATTTCGCTTGATTGCGTTTGTCATTGCGTTTTCCCTCCACGAATGGGCACATGCCTATGCAGCTTGGAAGCTGGGGGATCCCACTGCTGAGAGAGAAGGCCGTCTGACGATAAATCCGATTCCGCATATTGATCCGTTTGGGATGATTCTCATTTTGTTCGGGCCGTTTGGCTGGGCACGGCCTGTGCCGGTGAATCCGTTCAATTTTCGCGGGAACAAGCGGCTTGGCATGGTGATGGTTGCTGCAGCTGGTCCGCTGGTGAACGTGGTTTTGGCTTTACTGTTTGCGATCATCATTCAGGTAGTCAATCGCTACGGTTTACTGGTCGGTGTAAATGAAAAGGTTTTTGACGCGATTGGTTATACACTGATGTTTTCATTAGTGATCAACTGTGGTCTGTTTGTCTTCAATTTGCTGCCCATTCATCCTTTGGACGGTTCCAACATTTTGCGCTTTTTGGCGCCGCGGCGCTGGGATCCGTTTTTCCACAAACTGGATGTGTATGGTCCTTGGGTGCTGCTTCTGATGATTTTCTTGCCGGGGGTAAGTTCAACGATCCTAGGGATTCCCCTGGGGTTGATGATCGACGGGATCGAATCAGCCGCTAGACAAATCGTATCCATGTTTTAATCGGAAAACACCAGGGTAGTATCAACCAAGAACGTGTTACAAGCATAAGGGCGGGATTGTATTGGCATACAGTATCAAACTAGATTCTTTCGAGGGTCCGCTGGATCTGCTTTTGCACTTGATTGATAAAGCGGAAGTAGACATCTATGACATCCCCGTCGCAGAAATCACAGAGCAGTATATGTCGATTTTGAGAAGCGCGCAGGAAATGCAGCTGGACATCGCCAGTGAATTTGTGGTGATGGCGGCGACCCTTTTGTCGATCAAAAGCAAAATGCTGCTTCCCAAAAAGGAAGAGCAAGTCTTCCAGCCTCTCTTCGACATGGATGTGGAGGAAGTCGATCCGCGCGAGGAGTTGGTGCAGCGATTGCTGGAATATAAACGGTACAAGCTGCTGGCAGAGGAGCTGCGGGAGCGGGAGATTGGGCGCAGCCACGTGTTCACGCGACCGGCGGAGGATTTGACCCCATACGTGCGGGAAGAAGAGAATCCGGTGAAAAACGTGACGCTCTACGATCTCCTTGGCGCGCTGGAAAAAATGATCAAGCGCGTGGTGGACAAGGAGCCCGTGGCCAAGATTTCGCGTGAGGAGATTTCCATCAAAGACCGGATGAAAGAGATCCGCCAGCTGCTGCAGGTCGGGGGCGGGATGATCCGTTTTTATCAGCTGTTCTCGGGAAGTGTGACGAGGACTGAGATTGTCACCACTTTTTTGGCGTTGCTCGAGCTGATGAAAGCGAAGCATATTACCTGCATTCAAAACCAGCTGTTTCAAGACATTCTGATTTGCGATACATCATCTAAGGAGAGATCATGAGTGGATTTCGATAAAATCAAGGGAATCATCGAAGGCCTTCTTTTCATCTCTGGCGATGAAGGAATTGACGCCAAGCAAATTGCCGAAATCGTCGAGCTTTCCGAGGATTCGGTGATCGATCTCTTGGAGGATATGAAAGCCGATTTTCGCCGCAATGGAAGAGGGATTCAAATCGTGGAGGTAGCGAAGGCGTACCAATTGACGACCTTGCCGGAGCATGTGCCTTACTTCGAGAAACTCGCCACCTCGCCGAGTCAGTCGACATTGTCGCAGGCCGCCCTGGAGACCCTCGCCATAATCGCGTACAAGCAACCATTGACCCGATCGGATATCGAGGAAATTCGCGGGGTGAAATGTGAAAAAGCGCTGCAGACGCTTCTGTCCAAGCAGTTGATTCGAGAAGCGGGAAGGGCGGAAGGGATTGGCCGGCCGATCTTGTATGCCACCACCAAAGATTTTTTGGAGCATTTCGGTTTGCGTTCCCTCGACGATTTGCCTGAGCCTCCCGTCAATTTGAATGTCGAAGAGGCGCGCAAGGAAGCGACCGCGCTTTTCTCCAGCCGAATAGACAAAGAAAACGACTAGTCACGGATTTGTTCCGGTACTATCTAAACACTCGTCCCCATATACTTGTACCAATCGGGAAGTTTACCAAACGATGGGGAGGACGTTATGAAGTACCTGAAGCGATTATCCGGCGTACTCGTCGTTTTTCTTCTGTTGCAAGCCTTTTTGTTGCCCTTGGGAGAGACAAAAGCAGCCGAGGGAGCGCTAGGCATTTCCGCTGAAGCTGCTGCCCTGATCGATGTCGCTTCCGGGCGCATTTTGTATCAGAAAAATGGCGACAAAAAAATGCGGATTGCCAGTCTGACCAAGACCATGACGGCGATTGTCGCGATAGAAGAAGGAAATTTGAAAGACGTCATCCAGATTCCAGACGAAGCGGTAGGGGTGGAAGGCTCCTCCATTTACCTGAGAAAGGGGGAGCGCTTGACGCTGGAGGAGCTGCTGTATGGTCTCATGCTTCGTTCCGGAAATGATGCCGCCACGGCCATCGCCATCCATATCGGCGGTTCGGTTCAAGGCTTTGCCTACAAGATGAACGAAAAGGCAGCCCTGATCGGAATGACGCATACCAATTTTATGAACCCACACGGACTTGACGACAGCAATATGCATTATTCCACTGCCAATGATATGGTGAAGCTATCGGCGTATGCCTTGAAAAACCCTACCTTTCGGCAAATCGTCTCGACCAAGGTGAAGAGCATCTCCTGGGAGGGAGAAAGCTGGGACAGACGTCTGCAGAACAAAAACAAGCTGCTGCATCTTTACGAGGGGGCTGATGGTGTAAAGACGGGTTACACCAAACTCGCCAAACGATGCCTGGCTTCATCTGCGACCCGGGATGGACGCCAACTAGCCGCCATAACGCTAAATGCACCCGACGATTGGAACGACTCCATGAAAATGATGGACTGGGGGTTCCAGACGTTCAAACCGACTAAGTTGGTGGGGAAGGGGGAAGCGATCGATCCGGATGCTCCTGTTTTCGCAAGTGAAGATCAGCTCCAATTGATCACCGAAAATGATTTTGTCTATCCACTGACGAGATCCGAGACTACACAAGTCACGTCCAGAGTCAATCTGCTGCAGCCTCGGCTGGGCAAGCAAATGGTCGGCAAGCATGTTGGGTTTTTGCAAATCTATCTGGGGAATCAGCCGATTGGACAGATTCCGTTGACGGTAAAAGAAGCAGTGCCTACGCTGAAATCGCAGCTTGGCTTCCATGCGAAGGAGTCATTTTGGAGCAAGCTATGGCGGATAGCGGCGGGAGGCCTCCTCGATGCTTAACGTCATCTGGCTTGGACTCATCCTGATCAGCATCATCGTAGCAGCATGGAATGGCAGGATTGAAGTGATCAACCAGGCAGCCTTTGAAGGGGCGAAAACCGGTGTCACCGTTGCATTCGGCCTCTTGAGTGTCATTGCTTTCTGGATGGGCATGATGCGGATCGCAGAGAAGGCCGGATTGATGGAGCTGTTCGCAAAAGCATTGGCACCGATCGTCCGCCGGTTGTTCCCGGATATCCCCGATGGACATCCAGCGCTTGGGTACATTTTGTCCAACATGAGTGCCAATCTGCTGGGACTCGGGAATGCTGCTACTCCAATGGGATTGAAAGCAATGGAGGAGCTGCAAAAGCTGAATCCGGATAAACAGACTGCCTCCCCAGCCATGTGTACCTTACTCGCGATCAATACCGCCAGCATCACTCTGATTCCGACCACCATGATTGCGATTCGGATGCAATATGGTTCAGCCAACCCGGTTGAGATCGTGGGCTCCACCCTGCTTGCCTCTTTTGCAGCGACAATTTTCGCAATCTTGCTGGATCGCTGGTACCGACATCGAACGAAACGTCGCTCGCGATAGGAGGAGAGAGTATGGTTCAATGGGTCTCGCTGCTTTCCCTGTGGGCGATTCCGTTCCTGATCGCATTTATTCTTGTCTATGGCTTGCACAAGCGTGTGCCCGTATATGAAAGCTTTGTGGAAGGGGCACGCGGAGGTCTGGTCACCGTCATCAAAATTTTGCCCCATTTGATCGCGATGATGGTCGCCATTACCATGTTTCGCATCTCTGGGGCTCTCGATTTGCTCCTGAAAGTCTTGGAGCCGTTCATCGAGTGGCTGCATATCCCGGCCGAAATCGTTCCGCTTGCCTTGCTGCGCCCCCTATCGGGCACTGGGTCATTGGCGATCGCCACGGATATCATTGCGCAGTATGGCCCCGACTCGCTTCTGGGCAAGCTGGCGGCGACGATGCAGGGAAGTACAGACACGACGTTGTATGTACTGACCGTCTACTTTGGGGCGGTAGGAATCCGCAATGGCGCCTATGCGCTGAAGGTAGGACTGTGGTCAGATTTGGCTGGCGTAATTGCCTCGATCATTGTCGTCTATATGATCTTTCTCTGAGAACTTCTCCGGATAGGGGAAGTTTTTTCCTTTTTGTTGTCCACACTGATAGAAATGGGTATGATGGGGAAGAGGTGAACCATAGATGGAAAGACTGCAAAAAATCTTGGCGCAAGCAGGTGTTGCCTCTCGTCGCAAGTGTGAAGAATTAATCACACAAGGCAGGGTAAAAGTGAACGGAACGGTAACGACAGAATTAGGAACAAAGGTGGATCCGCAAAACGATGCCATTTTGGTGGATGACAAGCCGATCCATTTGGAAAAGCTGATTTATCTAATGCTGCATAAACCTACAGGTGTGATTACAAGCTTGCATGATCCACAAGGGCGTCGAGTCGTGACTGACTTGTTGACGGATATCCCAGAGCGCGTGTATCCAGTAGGAAGACTGGATTATGATACATCGGGACTACTGCTATTGACCAATGACGGCGAATTGGCCAACCGGATCGCCCATCCGTCCTTTGAGATCGACAAAGTGTACCGGGCATGGGTAAAAGGCACCCCTTCCAAAGAGGCGGTGAAAAAGCTGGCGACGGGCATACGTCTGGAAGACGGCATGACCTCTCCCGGGGAAGCAAGAGTGATTGAGCAGGAAG
The DNA here is from genome assembly GCF_004521915.1 of Brevibacillus migulae. Taxonomy (GTDB): domain Bacteria; phylum Bacillota; class Bacilli; order Brevibacillales; family Brevibacillaceae; genus Brevibacillus_F; species Brevibacillus_F migulae. Next base: position 359,242 of record NZ_SDKD01000002.1, read on the forward strand.
CACAGCGGACCCTCCTGGAGATCACCATCCATGAAGGGCGAAACCGGCAAGTGCGCCGGATGTGTGAAGCGATCGGTCACCCGGTCTTGACACTGGAGCGGATCAGGCTGGGATTTTTGACTTTGGCCGGGGTTAAAAGGGGAGAATATCGCCATTTGACCAAGGAAGAAGTAGAACGGTTAAAACGCGAGGTTGTACAAAAAACGCTGTGATTGTTCGCACATCGTTCAAAATTCGTTCATAAATCTGCCTTTGCTGCCATTTGCGGAACGCTATAATAAAAAGGTAGAACTACAGGAAATAGGGTGACCCGACAGATGAACAAAAGCAATCGAACCTACGTCCGTATCGCGATCCTGGGTGTGTTGTTACTCGCCCTCGTATTCGCTTTATACTCAAGCATTGTAAAAGATCCCAATGTCGTAAAAGCAGGGAACGATGCCCCAAACTTCAGCTTGCCGCAATTGGACGGTCCGGCCATGAAGCTGTCAGATTTGAAGGGGAAAGCCGTAGTCCTCAACTTTTGGGGAACCTGGTGCGAACCTTGCAAGGCAGAAATGCCCGCTTTGCAAAAACAGTATGATGCCCTAAAGGATAAAGGGCTGGTCGTGGTTGGGGTGAACATTGGAGAAACGCCGGTTGCGATCCAATCGTTTGTGAAGCAATACAACGTGTCGTTTCCGATTCTCCTTGACCGGGATCTGCAAATTACGAAGATGTATCGAATTGGCCCGATTCCCACCACCTTTTTCATTGATCGGGATGGAGAGATTGAAGAAATTTTCATCGGACAGATGAACGACGCGATCATTTCACAAAAGGTGGCGAACATCCTGGAATAAGTGAGGAAACAGCATGGATACACGTAAATGTGAATGTGGACATACCAATCCAATCGGGACAATGCTTTGCGAGTCCTGTGGAAAGCCGGTCGATTTTCGGGACACGCATGACGCGCAGCAGCAAGCATTTCCTGACATGCGTTATGAGGGGATGGCCCGACGCTCGCAGACCTACTCGCGGACGATCATCGACCGGATCTGGAATTTTTTCTCCTCCGTAAAAGTAGCAATCTACTTGATTGTCATCACACTCATCGCTGCCGCGGTGGGGACGATATTTCCGCAACAAATCTACATACCGGTGCCCGTCCCGACAGAAGCAGACGTGGCCAATTTCTATGCGGATACATATGGAAAGCTTGGTGAAGTCTACTACTTGCTAGGATTCCATAATTTGTATTCCTCCTGGTGGTTCGTGCTTCTGCTCGTGATGATCGGCACCTCGCTGGTCATCTGCAGTCTGGACCGGATCATTCCGCTGTATAAAGCGTTAAGCAAACCGCGTGTGAATCAGCACAGGTCGTTTTTAACAGGGCAAAGACTTTTCGGGGAGACCAGCTCGGAAGCAGCTGTTGACACTGAAGCGTTCATGACAAAAGCGGCAGAGCAGCTGGGCAAAAAAGGCTATCGCATTTATCGCGAGGGCGACTCCCTAATGGCAGAGAAGGCTCGCTTCAGCAGATGGGGCCCTTATATCAACCATATCGGACTCATTCTCTTTCTGTTAGGTGTGCTGGCGCGTAATATTCCCGGATTCCATCTGGATCAATTCGTCTGGGTGCGTGAGGGACAAACTGTCGCCGTACCGGAAACGCCGTACTACGTGAAAAATGAAAACTATCAGACCGTTTATTGGGATGAAAATGAAATGGCCCAGAACCTAGATCTGCAAGGGAAGGTTATCCCGAAAACGTATCGGACGGACGCCATTTTGTACTTGAATAAAAATGCGGATCTACCTGGTGCAGAACCGGATCTGGTAGAAATTCAAAAAGGGCCGATCGTTGTGAACCACCCGATGGTTTACGAGGATCTTGCCCTGTATCAATCAGGGGTAAGGGAAATGGAGCTCGGAGCTTTGAATTTTGTCCTGATTGACAGCAAAGCGGGGAACAAAGCATTGGGGAATCTGAAGCTGGATCTGTATTCACCCCAAACCGAGCAGCAGATCGGAAATGTGAAAGTGCGGGTGATCGAGTATTTCCCGGATTTCATCATGGGGACTGACGGAAAACCTGCTACGAAAAGCAATCAGCCGCAAAACCCGATGTTTGCACTCGAAATCTCCGCGGATAACGGAACCAAGGAAAAGCTTGTATACCTGCAGGGCGGCTTTATCTCCGATACCGAAAACCCTCGATATGCATTGGATATCAAGATGCCGGATTTGATTGACATTACCGGTCTGATGGTGCGTAAGGACAAGGCGGTGCCGTTCATTTACTTCGGGGCGTTTATCTTCATGGTTGGGGTAGTGATGGGCTCCTACTGGCAGCATCGACGCATCTGGGTCCATCGCGAAGATCAGCGCATTCTGATGGCTGGCCATACCAACAAAAACTGGTTTGGAATCCGCCGTGAAATGGAACACGTGATCAAAGCTTTGGAAATCCCGATACTCATCCAGGAAAAAGGCAAGTCCTAGCTAGGAGGGAAACTTTTGTTAATCACGGTCAGTAACTGGTTGCTCAATGCAGCCTTTATCCTTTATGTTATCTCCACGATTTTCTTTGTGGTCGCAGTTACAGGAAAACGGTGGTCGGGACGAGATCCGAAAGAGCATGAGCGCCGCTTTGGCGGGATTGCCTACACCATTGCTGTGCTGGGGTTTTTAGCCCAGGCTGGATACATCGTATGCCGCTGGATCGCTTCCGGCCATAGTCCGACCAGCAACATGTTTGAATTCATGGCCTTCTTCGATTTCTGCATTATTTTGGCCTATCTGATCTTGTACCGGATCTACCGGATCACGGCATTGGGTGCTTTCGTCATTCCGTTGGGGATCATTATGCTGGCATATGCCTATGTATTCCCGAAAGAAGTAACCCCGTTGATCCCTGCGCTGCAAAGCTATTGGCTGCACATACACGTGACGACAGCTGCGCTGGGTGAAGGCGTGCTCTCCGTTGGGTTTGCCTCGGGACTCATGTATTTGATCCGTACGGTTTCCCAGGAGCGTGCGACGAAAAGCACGCGCTGGCTGGAAACAGTCATTGCGGTGGTACTGATGCTGATCGGTTTTATCCTCATGGATTCGACCTATGCCCGGTTGGATCAAAATACGGTATTTGAGATGCAGCAGCAGCAAATGGATGGCGCTGGACAAATGAAAAATGTGCAGGTGGAGTATACGCTTCCGGCTATCGTAGCGCCAAACGGGTCCACGATCATCAAGGAAGGTCCACTGACGCCGATCGGCGAAGCGCCTGCCTGGATGGAAGGGAAAGATGCTGCGCGCAAATTGAATACGATGATTTGGTCGGTACTTTCCGGTCTGGTCCTTTACGGAATCCTGCGTCTGATCCTGCGGAAGCGGATCGCTGCAGCCCTGCAGCCGTCCGTATCGGGGATTGATCCAGAGCTGCTGGATGAGATCAGCTATCGGGCTGTGGCGATCGGATATCCCATCTTTACCTTGGGAGCCTTGATTTTTGCCATGATTTGGGCAGAAGAGGCATGGGGCCGCTTCTGGGGCTGGGATCCGAAAGAAACATGGGCGCTCATCGTCTGGCTCTTTTACAGTGCCTACTTGCATTTGCGCCTGTCACGCGGCTGGATTGGGACCAAGTCAGCCTGGATGTCGGTTATCGGTTTTGTCATCATCTTGATTACACTCGTGGTCGTCAATCTGGTGATCGCGGGACTTCACTCCTATGCTGGCGTGTAAAGGGTTGCTAACGGCATAGAACAACGTGGAGAATGCATTCTTCTTGATTTACTAACAGAAAAGCTGGTTGTTGTAACCAGCTTTTTGTGTAACAGCTCTTATTTGTACAATGATCGTAAAAGAGGTGTCTAGCTATGGAACAAATGGCACGCATTTTGGTTGTGGATGATGAGGAACGTATCAGAAGACTGTTGAAAATGTATCTGGAGCGGGAAAATTTCGAGATCGATGAGGCTGAGGATGGGGAGCAGGCGCTGGAGCTGGCTTTGAGGGAAGATTACAGCATCATTTTGCTTGATCTGATGCTGCCTGGCATGGATGGCATTGAAGTCTGCCAGCGCATTCGCGAGCAAAAAGCAACCCCGATCATCATGCTGACCGCAAAAGGCGAAGAAACCAATCGGGTCAATGGATTTGAAGCAGGAGCGGACGATTATGTCGTGAAGCCATTCAGTCCGCGTGAAGTCGTCTTCCGAGTAAAAGCGATTTTACGCCGCTCATCCGCTACGGCTTATTTAAAAACGGAGGTGGCACCCAGCCATTCCGTGCTGGTGTTTGCCAATTTGACCATTGATCACGATGCGCACAAGGTGCTGGCAAGCGGTCAAGAAGTGAATTTGACCCCGAAAGAATACGAATTGCTGCATTACTTGGCCTTGTCACCAGACAAAGTGTTTACTCGGGAAGAACTGCTGAAGGATGTCTGGCATTATGACTTTTTCGGTGATCTGCGCACAGTGGATACCCATATCAAACGTTTGCGTGAAAAGCTGAATCGCGTCTCGCCGGATGCCGCGCAAATGATCGCGACGGTATGGGGAGTCGGCTATAAATTAGAGGTGCCGAAGTAACGTGGACATTTTTCGCAGTGTAGTTGGCAAGCTATGGATGACCATTATCGCGCTTTTTGCTTTGGTATTGACATTATTCAGCCTGCTGCTGGTGCAATCGTTTGATACGTATTTTTTTCGCGAACAAGCAAAGGATTTGCAGATGGTTGCCGAGAACTTATCCGAGAGTCTGAGCAAGCCGCATACCAGCCAAGACGAAGTGCTTGAGATTGCCAAAAACATGGGGGAAGCGAATCGGACGATCATCATAGCGGTTGATGAAAAGATTCAGCCCATCGGGGAGTATAAGCCTACCGCTTCCCTTCCTTATATCCCTTTTGATCAGTTGATCGAAAAAAAGGAACTGGCGCTGCAGCGCGCATTGAGTGGGGAGCATCCAAGTGCGGAACGGATCATATTCCCCGGGGATCAAAGCGACCGGAACGGCAGGCTGCAGATCCTGGCCGTGGCTGTACCGCTTGAGCTGGAAGCAGGAAAACGCGGGGCGGTCATCATGTACCAACCCGTTGAGGATTTTGAAAGCACGGTCGGTGAAATACGCAAACTTGTATTTGTCGTTGGTGTCATTGGTTTCATTTCGACTACGGTGTTTGCGTTTTTCCTTTCCTCCCGCATCACGCATCCGCTGCGGGTCATGATTCAGAGCGCCCAGCGGATTGCAGAGGGAAACTTCCATGCGGAAATTCCGTTTCGCTCGACGGATGAGATCGGTGATCTGGCCGAAACGCTGAATACGATGGCTGGCAAGCTGAATTCTTTGGTCGATGCATTGTCCAAGGAAAAGGAGCAGCTGGCGAGCGTTTTGCGAAGCATGGTCGACGGCGTCATCATGATCGATGCCGATGGGGAAATTGTCGTGACCAACCCTCCAGCTGAGCATTTCTTGCGTGACTGGTCTTACGAGCAAAAGGATGAATCGGCACCGATCTTCTCCATTTACCGACGCGTGCTGGAAAGCGGGCAGGAAGTCTATGATGAGGATATCGCCTTGCAAGGACGGATCTGGTCGGTACTCATGGTGCCGCTGTACGATGGCGATGTCATTCGCGGAGCAGTGGCTGTATTGCGTGATATGACAAGGGAGCGGAAGCTGGATAAGCTGCGCAATGATTTCGTAGCGAATGTCTCTCACGAGCTGCGCACCCCCTTATCGATGCTGCAAGGCTACAGTGAAGCGATTGTCGATGACATCGCCGCATCTCCAGAGGAGCATAAGGAACTGGCGAAAATCATTTATGATGAATCCGTGCGCATGACCAAATTGGTGAACGAGCTGCTGAATCTTGCCCGCATGGAAGCCGGGCACCTGGAGCTGCATCTGGAAACCGTCACGGTCAGATCTTATCTGGAACGGATTCAACGCAAGTTCAGCAATTTGGCACGGGAACGTGAAATCAGCTTGCAATTGTCCATGGAAAGTACATTGGAAACCTTGCATCTGGATCCAGACCGCATGGAACAGGTACTGACCAATTTGATAGACAATGCGATGCGGCATACGCCAAAAGGGGGGAGTGTCACCCTGCGTGTGTCCGGGGAAGAACCGCTGATCATCCAGGTCAGTGATACGGGCAGCGGAATCCCGCAAGAAGACCTGCCTTTCGTGTTTGAGCGTTTTTACAAAGCCGACAAGGCACGCACCCGGGGCAGGGCCGGTACCGGTCTGGGACTGGCAATCGCCCGTAACATTGTAGAGGCACATGGCGGCAGGATCAATGTACAGAGCAAGCTGGGAGAAGGGACAACCTTTACGATCAGCTTGCCGAATCCAAGATAGAGAAGAAAAGGGGCGGGAGAGAATGATCAAAACAATCTTGTTTGACGTTGACGGTGTGTTTTTGAGTGAAGAACGTTATTTTGATGCATCTGCTTTGACGGTATGGGAAATGCTGCACAGCGATCGTTATCTTGGTTTGCCTGGTGATACGTTTACGCCATCGCCAGAAGAGACTACGATTCGACGTGTGCGAAAGACCGTATTCGCTGACGATGACGTGTTGAATTTCATTAAATCCCGGGGGATCAACTCGAACTGGGATATGGTGTTTTTGACATTCTCCTACCAACTGATCCGTCTGTGTGATGCTCTTTATCCACATGCGCAGGATGAGATTCAGGAAATCCTTTCGAAGCAAATCGACCGGTCAGCCGTAGAGCGTCTGGGGCAATTGGCCAAAACCTATGCTGCCGAATTTGTTATCGATTATCCAGCATTTACTCCGGACTTTGCGAAATCATCCCACCAAAAATCGGAACTGCTGCTGTATTTGAATGATCTGGTGAAAGAACATGTTGGCATAGAGACAGCGCTTTTCTCGCGCACAAGCGATCTGTGGCAGCTGTGTCAGGAAACGTTCCAGGAATGGTATTTGGGTGACGAGCGTGTCGCTGCTTCCATCGGACGTGAAACGGTTCAACCAGGGAAAAAAGGCTTCCTCACCGATGAAATTCCGATCGTAGCTCCGGAAAAAATTCGCGAGATCTTGCTTCAATTAAAAGCAAAAGGGTACATCCTGGGAATCGGAACGGGCAGACCGACGATTGAAACCCATGTGCCATTAGCGGAAATGAAGCTGTTGGATCTGTTTGAAGCCGATCGGGTCGTAACCGCTTCTCACGTGCTGGATGCAGAGACGCTCTTTCCAAACCAAGCCCCATTGGCCAAGCCTCATCCTTTCTGCTATGTAAAAGGATTGCTGGGCCTCTCCACATCGGATGCGGATACGCTGGCCTACCCATTGCCGATCCAGAACGGGGACGAAGTGTTGATCGTAGGGGACTCCTTGGCTGATTTTCTGGCTGCAAAAGCCATTGGCTGCCGCTTTGCCGCTACCTTGACTGGCTTGAGCGGGCAGGAAGCACGAGCAAAATTTGAGAGTGAAAAAGCGGATTATATCCTGAATGATGTAAGTGAGATTGTAACCATCCTTCCGTAAAAAAAGAAGCTCGACTGTGGGAAACTTGTCCGACAGTCGAGCTTTTTTCACTTCCAGCTTAAAGATTCAATGCAGCGTAAGCGAAAGGCTTGCAGTAAAAAGGGTAAATAGAAATCGTTTCTCACAATGACCTCGTACGTTCCGTCAAGATGCGTGTAAAACAATGCATCCGTAAAATCCTTGTCGTGATCCAGATGGGCCCGTAGCGCTTTCAAGCGGGTACGCATCTCGTCAGATTTGATTGTCACACGAAAGGTGATGTCGGCCTCTCCCTTGACTTCCGTAATTTCCACAAGCTGCTGATCATACGTGTAGGTAACCATTTGCATTCCCCCTATTTACATAAAATATCGCAAATAAATATATAGGTGCGAAAGAATGATCGACATGATCATCAGCGGAAAAGCAACCTTCATGAAATACAGGAAACTGATATGATGGCCTTCTTTTGCCGCCATGCCCGCGACAATCACGTTTGCGCTGGCACCGATGATTGTACCGTTCCCGCCAAGGCAAGCTCCCAGGGACAAGCTCCACCAGAGAGGCTCCAGATTGTGAATGCCGAGATTGCCCATTTCTTGAATCATGGGAATCATGGTTGCGACAAACGGAATATTGTCAATGAAGGCAGACGCAATTGCGCTCATCCAAAGGATCAAAAAGGCAGTGGTTTGGCTGTCTCCCCCTGTCAATGCCATCGCTTTTTCCGCGAGGAGCGCAATGACGCCGGTATGTACCAAGCCAGATACAAGAACAAACAGACCGACGAAGAAAAAGATCGTGTTCCATTCTACTTTGCTAATGGCTTCTTCCAAATATGCTTCGCCAGTAATCAATAGCAGCAGAAAGGCGCCGGTCAGTGCGATGGTAGCGGATTCCACATGCAGCCAGCCATGTAGGACAAAACCCAATATCGTGAGGGCCAGAATGGTCAGCGATTTTTTGAGCAGCCTGGTATCTGTGATTTCATCCTTTTCATTCAACGCCATGATTTTTGCCTGTAAGGCGGGAGACGATTTCAGATCGCGACGATAAATAACGACCAGACAGAAAATGGTTGCGATGAGAACAATAAAGGCGATCGGTGCAAGATTGGACAGAAATGCCATAAAATCAAGCTCTGGGACACGGCTGCCAATCATGATATTGGGTGGGTCACCAATGAGTGTCGCGGTACCCCCGACATTGGAAGCAATCACTTCGCTCAACAAGTAAGGGATCGGATTGACCTGCAGCTGTCTGGCGATGCTGAAGGTGACAGGGACCATCAATAAGACGGTTGTCACGTTATCTAGTAGCGCAGACGCACCGGCAGTGATCAAGCTGAGGAAAATCAATACCTTTAACGGATTTCCATGCGCCTTCTTCGCAGCAAGTATCGCCATAAATTTGAAAACGCCGGTTTGGGCCGTAATGGTGACGATGATCATCATACCGATCAAGAGACCCAGCGTATTGAAGTCAATATGATCAATACCTTGCTCCTGTGTGATGACACCAAACAGCACCATCAGAATGCCGCCTAACATCGCTACAATGGTTCGGTTCACTTTTTCGCTAATAATCAGCGCGTATGTAACGAGAAAGATGCCAATAGCGAGTAACGCCTGATTAGTCATAGTAATCTCCTCTCATAGTTTGGATTCTCGTTCTATTATAGCCTAGTTAAAAGGAAAGAAAAGGCTCGGACATAAAGATCCGGGCCTTTTTTCGACATCGTCCTTCTATAATTCGACCTGGGTGACACTCTTGATTTCTGACAATTCTCCCAGTTGATCGAGTAGATCTGGCGCCAATGGTTTATCCACCGTCAGCATCATGATCGCGTCACCGCCGACATCACGGCGACCTACTTGCATCGTCGCAATGTTCACGTCATTGGAGCCAAGAATCGTTCCGACATGACCGATGACCCCTGGACGGTCGTTGTGATGCACATAAAGGAGGTAGCCTTCAGGCGATACGTCGATCGCATAGCCGTCAATTTTCACGATGCGTGGACCGTAGCCATTCAACAGCGTACCGGAAACGTTTTTCATCTCCAGGCTCGTTTTGATGGTCAGGGTCAGCAGATTCATAAACCCTTTGTTCAGTGAAGATTTTTGCTCAACCACGGCAATATCGCGTGCCTTGGCCAAAAGGGGAGCGTTCACATAGTTGACGCCTTCCCCCAAGCGGTAGGAGAGAACACCTTTTAAAATCGTACGGGTCAATGGAGCGGTATCTACTTCAGTCAATTCTCCGCTGTACGTAATGGTAATCTCTTGAACCGATCCGACCGAAATTTGAGCCAGGAAATTGCCGAGGCGTTCCCCTAAAGTATAGTAAGGCTGGAGCTTCTTCATCACATGCGCAGGAACAGCGGGCAGGTTCACGGCATTTTTAAACGCTTCCCCACGAAGCACCTTCAAGATTTCTTCCGACACGTCAACCGCCACATTTTCCTGTGCCTCAATGGTGGAGGCGCCTAGGTGAGGAGTGACGACGACTTGCGGAAGCCCGATCAACGGGTTATCGACTGGCGGCTCCACTTCAAACACGTCGAGCGCAGCACCCGCGACCTTGCCGGTGAGGATCGCTTCATACAGGGCTTTTTCATCGATGATACCGCCGCGTGCGCAGTTGATGAGCCGTACGCCATCCTTCATCATGGCAAACTCTCTGGAGCTGATGAGGTGGCGGGTTTCTTTTGTTAAAGGAGTGTGCACCGTGATAAAGTCAGCCTGCTTCACGATCTCGTCAACCGTAGCAGATTGGACGCCTTCTTTGACTGCGCGTTCTTCGGTCAGAAATGGATCGTAGGCGAGCACTTTCATGTGGAAAGCTTTTGCACGTTTCGCCACTTCTGTACCGATCCGACCGAAGCCAATCACACCGAGCACTTTGCCATTCAATTCCACACCTTGGAAGCTTTTGCGGTCCCAGGTACCATCAGCCAGCTTTCGGTAAGCTTGTGGAATGTTGCGAGCGACCGCCATCAGCATGGCAAAGGAGTGCTCGGCTGTCGAGATGGTATTGCCGTCCGGTGCATTGATGACGACTACACCGGACTGGGTAGCAGCGTTGGTATCGATGTTATCCACACCAACACCAGCGCGCCCTACAGCCTTCAGCTTCGTCCCTGCTGCCAGCACTTCTGCGGTTACCTGTGTCTGGCTGCGCACGAGGAGCGCATCATAGTCACCGATTTCAGCGAGCAGGTCACTGGGGGAGAGGCCTGGCTTCTGTACGACCTCGACGTCGGGTGCCTCCAACAACTTCTGGATACCGAATTCACTGAGCGGATCTGTAATGAGTACTTTATACATGCTTGATCAGCACCTCCTGAGCAGCTTTTACTCCTTCTCCCAATGGAACTTCCACACCGATCTGGCGAAGCGACATTTCCACGGCGGAAATGACTTGAATGACATCGAGCGGCTCGCAATAGCCCATGTGCCCGATGCGGAAAATTTTGCCCTTCAGATGGGCTTGCCCGCCCGCAATGACGACATTATGTTTGTTGCGCAGCGTTTTGCGCAGTGCTTCCGGATCAAAGGCATTGCCCGGATGAATCGACGTAACGGTAGGGGAGGCATACTCATCTGCAGCCATCAGCGGCAGCTGCAGGGCTCTCATCGCAGCGCGCGTCATGTCGCGCATCAGCTCGTGACGCTTGAAGATCGCTGGCAGCCCTTCCTCTTCGATCATGGCGCATACCTCTTCCAGACCAAACACCAGGGAGACGGCAGGCGTATACGGAGTGGTTTGGTCGGCAAAGCTTTTGCGATACGCTTTTAAATCCAGATAGAAGGCTTGAGGGGTTTGCTCGTCAATGACCTTCCAGGCACGCTCGCTGGCAGCGATAAAGGCCAAGCCTGTTGGCAGCATGAATGCTTTTTGCGAACCAGTCACCAGGATGTCGATGCCCCAAGCATCCATTTCCACAGGTACGGCGCCAAGGCAGCTGACGGCATCGACGATGAAGAGGGCGTCTGTTTGCTCACGTACCACTCGGGCCAGCTCTTTGATCGGATTCAAGATCCCGGTGGAAGTTTCACAGTGGGTCGCAAACACAGCTTTCACATTGGGATGCTCCTGCAAAAATGGAGTCAAGAGCTCAGGGGTGACGGCATCGCCCCATTCTACCTGCAGGCGATGGGCGGTAATTCCGTAACGCTCGCAGATTTTCGCAAAGCGTTCGCCAAATGCGCCGCTCACCAGCACGGCAGCTTCATCGCCAGCCTGCAAGGTGTTGACTACGCCCATTTCCAAGGCGCTGGTACCGCTGCCTGCCACGATATACACATCCTGGCTTGTGCCAAAGGCCGGCTTTAAACGTTCCGCCGTGCGCATAAACAATTCGGAAAATTGCCCGCTGCGGTGTCCAATCATCGGTCTGTTCATGGCTTGCTGTACACGTGGGGGAATCGGTGTCGGTCCGGGAATCCGGAGAATCAAATTGTCTGCAAACATGGTTTCTCTAGCCTCCTATTTGTTAAAAATAAAAAAGCCTCCCATCCGCTCACTACGAGACCGTAGTGAGGGACGAGAGGCATTCTTTCGTGGTACCACCCTCATTTGTTCTCTTTTTCGCAAAAGAGAACCTTTCCAGGTACAAGACCTGAGAGGTAACGGATCAACCGGGCGAGCCTACTGGACATGCGTCGTTTGGCCGGCCAACTCCGAAGTGCTCATCTGCAAGGGAACCACCGATTCGCAGCAACCATCGGCTCTCTGAGGGTTTCCAACTGTACAGCATCTCTTCATCCAAGTTGTTTTACTATTCTGGTGAATCAGATTTGAATATCACTTTATCACGGCACAGAAACACCGTCAAGTATCAAAAAGAAAAAACATGAACATTTTTTCGGAATCGATTGGTAATGTTCGTGAAATGAAACGCTTTCATCTCGGGATTGTTTTTCTTGCAGGCTATTCTTTCAAATGATAGCCTTTTAGTCAAGACGGAAAAAGAAGGAGATAAGGGATGAACATGAAGCAACGCTGCGGCTGGACGACACAGGATCCTTTGTATATCGATTACCACGACCACGAGTGGGGCGTACCAGTCTATGATGATCATACGTTGTTTGAATATTTGATTCTGGAAGGGGCGCAAGCGGGTCTCAGCTGGTTTACGATTTTGAAAAAAAGAGAGGCATACCGGTTGGCTTTTGATCAATTTGATCCTGAGAAAGTGGCTATGTACACACAGGAGAAGGTAGAGGAGCTTCTAGCCAATGAAGGGATTGTGAGGAATCGCTTGAAAATACAGGCTGCCATCGCAAATGCCAAAGCGTTTCTGGCGGTGCAAAAAGAGTTTGGCTCCTTTCATCGCTATATTTGGTCATTTGTCCAGGGAAAGCCGATCATCAACCACTGGGAGAGCATGCGGGAAGTACCAGCGAGCACGGAGGTTTCCGATGCGATGAGCAAAGACTTGAAAAAACGCGGGTTCAAGTTTGTTGGCAGCACGATCTGCTATGCATTTATGCAAGCTACGGGCATGGTCATGGATCATACGACGGATTGCTTCCGCTATCGAGAGCTTAGCGAAACACAGACAATCAAAAACCCCTCATGAATCTCATGAGAGGTTTTTGCATTCTATTACTCTTCAACTTTGATGGAATCAGTAGGGCAACCATCAGCTGCATCACGAACATCATCGAAAAGAATATCAGGGATTTCAGCTGTATTCGTGTTGTCATCGATTTTGTTGAATGCCAAACCCTCATCATCATAATCGAACACGTCAGGAGCAGTTGCACCACAAGCCCCGCACGCGATACAGGTATCTTTATCTACCCAAGTAGTCATTTTTGGTTTCACCTCCCACGTCAGACGGTACGTCCAGTGTTCACTCTCATTTTATTCCTTGTGCGCACAGATTTCAAGAATGAATCACATCTAAAAATGAACTATTCTTCGAAGAGCGGCATTTCTGGCATTTTTACACCCTCATAGAGTTTGGAGTGAAGCTTGTGGAAATCGCCCTCATGTACTGCATCCGTAGCTTGAAGCACTTCAACGGCTGTTGGAATATCTTTGATGCCAAGCGTTTTCGCCTGTTCGGACTGCAGCAGGGCATCAATTCTTGTCGTCAGATCCTGCGGGGCGAAATCGGTAAAGAGATTCTTTTTCGTCAAATATTCTGCAGCCAGATAGTTCCGGTAATGAAATGCATATGCCTTCCACGTCTCAAGATTGACTTGTTCCGGTTGTGCAGAAGGAAGGGCACGCTTCGTCACATAAGCGGATTCCCATGTCGCGATGGCTTTGTACAGGACCGTTTGCGCGTGTAACCAGCTGCTGACAAACGGCTGCATTTGCTGCGAACCATGCACCTGATCAAGGGTGAGTACATTACTATTCTGAGCGGATCGCAATGCTTCAATACCATCCAAATAAGCCCGCAAACTCTGTTCATAGGATGACTTGGCTTGTCCAAGCAGCGGAGAAGAAGCGGGTGCATTGGCGTTTTGAATCTCCTGGAGGCTTTGTTTTGCTAGTTTTTCCAGCTCCTCGAACTGATCATCACGGTCATCCGGATTCATGCTTTGCATCTCGACGATTGCTTGGAAATGCTTTTCTTTCAGTGTGTTCACGGGGACCAATACGCTATAGTAAAATTGAACGAAATCTTGCTCTTTGTATAGTTTCTGTTCTTTTAGCAATTGTTCCTTTTTTGCGGCTTCTTTTTCTGCTTCGGCGGCAGCAATTTTTGCTTGTTCATAACTGTTTTTCATATAGCCTGCCCCTAAAAAAAATCCGCCAATGAAGCAGGCAAGTGATATGATGATACTGTAAGTTACGATAAATTCCGATTTTTTTAGTCGTGTTGCCATGTGAGCCTCCAAAATTATCATAGAATCGAAATGAATGAGAAAAACTTGGCAAAGCCTTGTTTGCAATCATGTGAACCGTAAAGTAAGACTTTCCGATTCATTAAAAAAGTATAGCGTAAAGTTTTCTTGTCGTGAACAAAAAAGGAGTGGCTATGGAAAGACTGAGTGAACAGGAAAACCTTTTTGTACAAATGATCGCCTTAAACGGTATGAAATCGTTAGCCAATGAACGAACACTGCAGGCCTTTTATCACATATTGCGCGGTCGGCGGGCCAACCAGACCTTACAGGATGTTCACCTTTTTCGCCTCTACCCGTATTATCGGTTGTTTCCTCATCTTTTGAGAGAGCAATGGGAAGAGATTCTGCAGCAGCTGATTGGACAAGGCTATATCCGCGAAAAGGATTTGGATCGAAATAAAACAACCTTTGTTCTCACGGATGAGGGAGAAAAATGGGTTAGCCAGGGCTGGACAACCTATGGGGTCGATCAATGGTTGGGACTGTTTCATCAGCATCCGTGGGTGAATGGACATCTACAAACGTTTTGGCTGCGACTGCATCTGATGGTGCAAACCCTATCCTGCCTTTTAGAGGGAAACCCTTCCTTTTACCCGGTCGTGCAAGACCGTCAAATTCAATCGTTCGTCAAGTCGCAGCTGCATGACCCCACTCATCGCAAGCGTTGGATGGATGGAGTGTTTGCGGAGCTTTACAAGGCTTTGGAAGTCCTTCCGAGCGATATTCAACCGCTTTTGGTCAAGCAGTTTTCGGGTGCCCATCAAACTGCTTTGACGATGCAGCAATTGGCTTATCAAGAAAAACTGCCTCCATCTCTGATTCGGGTCAAATGGAGATTCGGGGTCGCAAGCGTGATGATTCAGGTGAAAGAAACGCCTGACCTTTATCCGTTGCTTGCCGCCCTTTTGCCTGAAGAGCAAAGCGGAGGATCGCAGATGAGCAGCAGCGCGCAGGAAACGTATCGTTTGCTGCAAAAGCAGATTCCGATTGAAAAAATTGCGCAAATCCGCGGGATTACCCGAAATACGGTGGAAGATCATCTCGTAGATATCGCATTCCATGAGCCAGCGTGGGATGCATCCCCATACCTTACCGATGAAGCGAGACGGCAGATTCTGGAAACAAGTGCAAGACTTCATACACGCAGACTTCGGCTGATTAGAGAGGCCTTGGACGATCGGTACTCTTATCTGCAAATCAGATTAGCTTTGGCGATCGGGGAGGCAAGACGATGAGCATGGATAAGTTGGAGCAAATGCTTTCCAGCCATTTTGGCTATTCTGGATTTCGCGGGGGACAAAAGGAAATCGTGCAAAAGATCATGCAGGGGAAAAATGTATTGGGCATATTGGCTACCGGCGGGGGGAAGTCGATCACGTATCAGCTTCCGGCTTTGCTGTTACCCGGTGTAACCGTCGTTGTTTCCCCACTGATTTCCTTGATGGTCGATCAGGTCCAACGCATCCGCCAGCGACGAACCATTTCAGCGGCCTATATCAACAGTGCCTTGGATCCGACAGAAACGAGAAAGCTGCTCACCGAGATTGATCAAGGCCGCTATCGGCTGATCTACATTTCGCCCGAAAAATTGCAGCAAGCAACTATCTTGCAGCGTTTAAAACGACGCGGTGTGTCATTGCTGGCCATCGATGAGGCGCACTGTATTTCCCAATGGGGCCATGATTTCCGGGTGGATTACTTGCGTTTGCCTGACGCTGTCCAGCAGCTGGGGAATCCCCCTGTGCTGGCGGTCACCGCTACCGCCACCCAGCATGTGCGAACGGAAATTTGCCGTCTATTTCACATCGATGAGGCAGATGTGATCGCACAATCGGTGAACCGCCCCAATATTGCGTTCGATTTGATTGAGGTGTCTAGTGAGGCGCAAAAGCGGGAGCACGTGCTTGAAGCGGTAAAATCGCTGCAAGGGCCGGGAATTGTGTATGGACGCACACGGCAAACGGTGGACCAGCTGGCATTTGCCTGCATGGAAGAAGGTGTGCTTCGGGCGCAAGCCTACCATGCCGGAATGTCCGCGATGGAGAGAGTGCTGATACAAGAACAGTTTTTATCGGGAGAGCTGGATGTCATTTTTGCGACGAATGCATTCGGCATGGGGATTGACAAGCCGGACATCCGCTATGTCCTGCATTATCACTTCCCGGGATCACTGGAAGAATACGCGCAGGAGGTCGGCAGAATCGGACGAGATGGCAAGCCGGGCTATGCCGGTCTATACCTGAACCCCGAGGATGCGGCTATCCATCAATACATGCTGGCCAACGAGTACCCGGTATACGAGGAAGTTTTCCGTTTTGTGCAATTGCTTGCCACCAGTTCCGGGCACATTTCCGCATTGGAGCTTGCAGCGATGGCAGGGTTGCCAGATGAAAGTCTGGACATGCTTTTCTTCTATGCGGAACAACATGGACTCGTCTCGCAGCTTACGAAAACGAAGGATCAGTATCGTTACAGGCTCGAAAAAGTTGATGTTTCAGGGGCAGCCATGCAGATCAGCCGCACGCTGGAAGAGCTGAAGCGCACGCGGAAAAATAAGCTCATGCAAATGAAATCTTGGCTTCATGAAAAAGACTGCTTGCGACAAGCGCTCTCTTTTTATTTTGAAGGGCAGCGCGCTACGGAGTACACCGCACAATGCTGCTCATGCTGCGGGTTGGACCGTTCCTTTTACGAGCAACAACCTTTTACGCAGATACAAAAGAAACCAGATCATTGGGATTTGCATGGGGCGTTGCGCCGTTTGTTGCCTGTAAGAAAAGAAAAGGAGGCGATAACGATTGAGTGATCGTCTCTCCCAAATGGATGCGCGTTCGTTACGGCTGAATCTTTTGGTTACACAATCCTTTTTGCTCTTATTGGGAATCATCGGAACGCTTTGGCAGGTAGGCTGGAAAGGTACGGGAGACTATTTCCTAGTGTTCAATGGCATCGCGGCTCTCGCTGCCATCGGAATTGCCGTCATGATCGCGCTTCTTAGCATTGGCTTAGAGCATTTTCTCCCACCCCATTGGCAGGATGATGGGGAGTTGAGTCGAAAATTGTTTACAGGCATGTCCATCCCTTCGACTTTTTTGGTCTGCGTGTACGTAGGATTAAGCGAGGAGTGGCTTTTTCGCGGCGCCATTCAGCCGCTTCTGGGGAATGGGTGGACGAGCCTGCTGTTTGCAGCGATACATGTCCGGTATTTGCGGAAACCGATCCTCTTGGGCAGCGTATTTGGCACAAGCCTGCTTCTCGGGTGGTTATTTCAATATAGTCAGGGGTTGCTGGCGCCGATTATCGCCCATAGCCTGTTAGATTTTTTTCTGGCTCTCTATATACGAAGAGAGGGTCAATCTGAAAGGAGCGAATAACGATGCGGTCATCTCGCACAGAACGAAAAACGGAACACCATGTTTCCGAAGAACTTCAAGGACAAAGCCCGATGCTTTCGCGAAAGCTCCGTCATTCGAAGCAGAAAAGAATCTCTTACAATTCTTTGGTGAAGCTGGGCCTTGTGGTCTTTGGGGCGCTGTTTATCGGTCTGTTTGTGTTGGAAATGGTCAAGAGCCGAAATGTGCCTGAAGCGAATTTCATCGAGAAAGAAATTTCCGCAACCACAACGGTACAGGTGAAGCCGGTGGTTGCGAAAGAGAGTGTAGGATCGCAACCAAG
This sequence comes from Brevibacillus migulae, assembly GCF_004521915.1. GTDB lineage: Bacteria > Bacillota > Bacilli > Brevibacillales > Brevibacillaceae > Brevibacillus_F > Brevibacillus_F migulae. The sequence continues at coordinate 377,284 of NZ_SDKD01000002.1, forward strand.
CACTGCGACTGAAACGAAGGGGCCGGAAACAAACGCGTCGCCAGTGGGGGCAAATCAACCGGCCACAGGCCAAGCAACGACGAAGGCAAACCCCGAAAGCACCCAACCAACCCCGCAAACGGCTGCCCAACCTACTGAGAAGAAGCCGGAGCAACCGGCGTCAGAAACAAAAGCGGCGTCGCCACAGCCATCGCAGCCGGCTTCCAGTCAAGCGGCGCAACCGGCGGCAAACACGCAAGTTCAAGTGGTTCGTCATGTCGTTAAGCAAGGCGACACCCTGTTCAAGCTTTCCCGGCAGTATTACGGAAATTCACGTGGAGTGGATACGATCGCCAAGTATAACGGGATCGCGAAGGACGGTCAGTTGCTGACTGGTACGGTTTTATCGATTCCGCTGCCAAAAAAGTAATCATGAGGGATTCGTGATTCGGGCATCCTGATAAAAACGGAAGAGGGTGAGGGGTGCCCGTGATCTATGATACCGTGATCGTCGGAGGAGGAATCGCCGGACTGCAGGCGGCGATCCAGCTTGGACGAAGCAGACGGCAGGTACTCGTCGTGGACGACGGTAAAGGCAGATCGACGCTTGCAAAAAATTATCGCAATATCCTTGGGTTTCCGGAAGGTGTCAGCGGCCAATACCTGCGAATGATGGGGACAAGGCAAGCGAAACAAGTGGGTGTCGAATTTCTACCGGATCGTGCAATAGAGATTCACCAGGATGACGATGGGATTTTTCGCATCAAGACCCAAAAAGGTACGACCGCTTATACAGGACGGACATTGCTCCTGGCAACAGGGATTACAGATGCCATACCGTATATTCCCGGTTTGGGTGATTGTCTGGGGGAGAGCGTATACATATGCCCGGACTGCGACGGTTACGAAGTGCTTTCCCAAAAAACAGTTGTCATAGGCTCCGGTCCGCAAGCGGCCCATCTTGCACGAATTCTCAAATATTTTACCGATGATCTTTTGGTGATCAATCATACGAATGAAGAAATCGACCCAGAAGTGAGCAATCATCTGCAAGAGGAGAACATAAAGTTCATTGCGGAAAAAGTGATCCGCATCGAACAGGAAAAGGGGCGGCTTCAAGCCGTTCACCTGGAGAATGGGGATAAGCTTCCTGTAGAAAAAGGCTTTGTGGCTTTTCGGGGAGCTGTGGTGAACACAGGTCTGCTGCGATCTTTTCCGCTCCATATGCTGTCCAATGGACATATCGTGGTGGATGGGCGGACGAAGGAAACGAGCTATCCAAATATCTGGGCTGTGGGAGACGTAGCAGCCCATTCGCAAATGTCCACCATTGCGATGGGAGATGGGGCTCAAGCAGCCATCTGGATCCATAAACGTCTGTTCGAGCTTGCAGGCAAGAAATCCTACATCAATCCCCATACACATGCATAAACATGGTAGCAGCGTCGTTCCGAAATGAAAAAAGGAGTGGCGTTCTTTTTTTGCTGATTTTGGTAGCAACGTGCAGGAGGCAAAACGCCATGTATGTGTTTGTGCGAAATCTTTTCCTGGGGTATGTGGCATGGCTGACGGGTGAACTTGCATTGAAAAAGTTCCCGAGTCAACTGATTTTCAAACACGAGATTTCCGACTTGATTGCCGTCATGATGTTCAAGCCTTTCCACGTCGTTTTTTCGATTCTTTATTTTCTTTTATCTTGCGGAATCCTGTACTTTTTGATGGTTACACACGGGCGCGCAAGCTTTTTTCGTCAAGGGCTGCCAACCTGGGAAAAGAGTATGCATTTCGTTTTCTTTGGCTTATCCCTCTTCCTTTTGGTTGTACATATCATGAAACTTACGCTGCCGATGATCGTACTAATAAGTATCGTGGTTCTCTTCAAAATCCGAACGATGATCCGCGCGTTTCTCCTGCAAGAAGAACTACGCAAATATCAGCATCGAAAAAAATAACCGAAGCTCATTTTGCTTCGGTAGGCAAGACGTATTGATAACCTTCTGCCGAGAGCTCGGTCAAAATATGATCCAGTTCCCGGGCAGTCCAGACCCGATCATGAAACAGGATGTTTCCACCCTTGTGTACGGTTGACAATACTTGCTTGGCGATGCCATTTTCTTTGCGGTAGACACTGGCTTCCCAGTCAAGCGAACCAACCGACCAATTGATGGAACTCATGCCTTCCGCCTGGCACAATTGCAGAATGGTATCGGTGTAGGCACCAAAAGGAGGGCGGAAAAATCTCGGCTTTTCCCCGATGATCTGTTCAATGACCTGATTGGTGCTCAGGACTTCTTCCTGTTGTCTTTCCGGTGAAAGCTTGCGCAGGTTTTCATGCGACCACGCATGGTTGCCGATGAGATGGCCGCGTTTATGTATTTCCTGCAGCAGTTTCGCCTTTTCAGGAATGATTTCCACGTGGCCATCCTTGTTTTTGGTCGCAAGCTGACGACCATTGACAAACCAGATCGATTTGGCGTGATGGCGATCCAATGTGTCCAATAGCGAAAGCGTCGCTTCTCCGGTTGGCCCATCATCAAAGGTGAGCAGCAGTACTTTTTCTTCCGGATGCTCTTCGTTGGCAATGAGATAATTGGTAGTATTGATCACATAGCGGCTGGAGGAAAGGGATGCTGCAGCAGATGCAGGGTTTTCGGGAACGTCCGTCGCCTTCAGTGGTCGGACAGGCGGATGCTGCTTGAGGGAAGGCTTCATGTCCGCAGCATGCTTTTGCGGGGAAGTGTTATCGATTGGCGGCTTGGCGGACTGCTGTGTATGGACTGGAAGCGAAGTACAAGCACCAAGCAAGAGGCATGCAGAAAGGGCAAGGTACCGTTTTTTCATCTTTTGTTCACCTCTCCTTACATACGAGTATACGTTTAATCAGGAGAAACTCCTACATAAAGGTTATCCGTTAACATCGGATCATTCATGCATGCGCGATCTTTCCAGACGATTGCTTTCCCGGGAAAGCGCAGGATCTGACATAATTCCATGAGAACGGGTAGATTTCACCATGCTTTGTCGAAAGTGCTTACGTCCATTTACATCCAGCGGGTCTCGTGCTATGATCTTGTCCACGGATATGATAAAATGATGGAATCAGATAGACTTACACTGGTTTTATGAATGCAGCTCAAAATAGGACTATTCACCAGGGACAGTTGTGAGAATTTGCGGAGAACCCTTACAGGCTGTAATTCATAACCTGTAATACGACGGATGGCGAGGAGGGACAGTCATGCGTGTTGAACGCCTTGGTACGGATAAGATACGGATTTTCTTAACGTTTGACGATCTTTCGGAGCGAGGAATTGAAAAAGAAGACATGTGGCGTGACATTCCTAAAGTACATGAACTGTTCAACGACATGATGGAACAGGCCTATCATGAATTAGGATTTGAAGTGTCAGGTCCTGTGGCCGTTGAAGTGTTCGCCTTGCCAGCACAAGGAATGGTCGTAATCGTTACACGCGGGAAAACCGGCTCATCGACAGAACGCGAAGAAGAATTCGAAGAAGATGTCTACGAATTAGAAGTCACTTTGGAAGAAACCGATATGGTTATCTATTCCTTCCGAGACTTTGAACATATGGTGGAAGCAGCTCATCGGGTAAATCCATTTTTGACGTATGGAGGATCCGCTTACTTTTATCAAGGGAAATATTACTTGGTTCTGGAAGAGGTTGATCTGGAGCCTGAACGATATCAGAAAATGATTGCGATCCTCTCCGAATACGGGGAAGCGACACCAACGACGATTCATGTCTTGGAGGAATACGGGAAAGTGGTATTCGCGGATGATGCCGTAAAAGAGATATGCAAGCACTTTGCATAAAAACAAGCGCCTGGTCTCCTACATAGCCGGGCGCTTTTGCTTGGAAAATCGGAAAGGATAAACTTGCCAATTTATGATGCTGCAACGAAATGTTTGGTGAAGCAAGGTTTCTTAGTTTCAGTTGTACGGGTTTGCGGGTATAGGGAAGTATCAACGAATACCAGCAAATAAATCCGTTTCCTTTTCGGACAGGTGGTAGTCGAAGATGCGATGCCATACCAGTATAAAATAATTCACTTGTCGGACATGGCTGTAATCGCCCTCGAAGATGCCAGAGAATACGCGACCGACAGACATGTTCTGCGTACGATGGGCAAGCAGTGCTTTTGCAACAACAGGAACGTATGCGGGCTCATTGATCTCGGTTGTAATGCTTTCCGGCGGATCTGTATGCACATTTCGATTCACAAATGGTGCATTTGATGGCAACGTCACATGGTACAGCTTCCATACCGGATTATCTGGCTTCATGTGGGTGACAGCGTGATCGGTTGCAACAGAAATGGCGTGGTGATCGGGATGACCCGAAATGCCATGAGGCGCAAAAGTTACGACGACCTGTGGCTGATATTGCCGGATTGCCGCTTCGATTCTACCTGCGAGCTCGGGCAGCGGGACATCCGCCAAGTGTTTATCCTCATAATCGAGCACGTCGACGTTGTGGATTCCTAATATCGCGGCTGCCTCTCGCAGCTCTTGCTCGCGGACCCCGGGCAATTCTTCACGGCTGCATATGGGCGGTTCACCACATTTTCCAGCTTGCCCGCGAGTTGCACACAAGAGGGAAATCTCCGTATCTCCAGCCGCTGCATATTTGGCGATCGTAGCACCTGCCGTAAAGCTTTCGTCATCAGGATGTGCGAAGACAAATAGGATTTTTTTCAGACTCATAGTGGCCTCCTTGTGACTGGTCTGAAATCATCGCGATCATAACGCGTTTGGAAGAAAACGTCAAGTTGAGAAGGGAGCGGAATGACTGTGACAGAACTGGGGGGTGAAATGATGGAAGATCGGCAAAAAGTAACCAAACGATTTTCTTGGGAAGACTTGAACGAAATGGCTGAATACTTTGCAAATCAGATGAACCCGGAAGCCCTCGAGTATTTGAAGGGAAGGGGCATCGAAGCGAATACGGTCCAACTGTTTCGCTTAGGTTTTGAAAATGTGAAAATAGGCTTTCAAGCGGAAAAAGGGATGCTCGGCGGATATTTTCAGAATTGCATCGTCTTTCCGATTATGGATGCGGAAGAAAAAGTCGTAGATCTCGTTGGCAGAGCGATTGATAACCGGCAGCCCAAATATCGCAGCTTGATTGGGCAGTCTGATGTCTTTTTCAATCATCCGATCATCGACCTTGCCGATGATATTATTGTGACCCGCAACGTGTTTGATGTACTCTCCTTATCCCAGGCAAAATTGCCGGCAGTTGCTCTTCCTGAGTTCTCGGTATTTCGGGAGCAGCATGCGCAAGCGTTGAGTGGGAAACGGGTGTTTATCAGCTATTCGAATGATGATGCCGGCCGTAGAGAGAGCGTCAAGATCGCAGCAATGCTGGAAGGTATCGCTACCGAGATCTTTGTCGTTCAGTTGCCTGAAGGGCTGCATGATGTTAACGATCTGTTCACTCGCGTTCAAGAACCACTGGATCTGTATATGAACTTATTAAATGAGGCAGTTTCGGAAAATCTAAAAATGCCTGTTTTTCCTGACGCACGCAATGTGACCGTTTTTACGGAGGAATATGCAAAACGGCAGAAAGGATTGGTATCCGGCATTAAAACCGGTTTTGCCGATCTTGATAACAAGTTGGTAGGTGGGTTAACGACAGGACTATATTTGATCACGGGTGGGGTGTCCAGCGGAAAATCGATGTTTCTGCGGCAAATGGCCGATCAGATCGCGGAGAACGGCACGCCTGTTGTCTATGTATCGTGGGAAATGACAGCCTATAAACTTTGGTGCCGTAGTATGGCAAGGATCCTGAAAGTGCCTCCACGTGATGTGCTGGCAGGCAAAATCGAAGTAGAACGGATTAATGCGGCCGCGCAGCAATATGCGGAGATTGCCAAGCAAATGTGGACGATTGAGGGAACATTTGACGTGACCTTGCAAGAGATTGAAGAGACGATTAACCGCATTATCCAATCAATCGGTTCGGTTCCGGTCATTTTCATTGATGATTTCTTCCGGATCACCATGCGGGATGGAAACGGCAATCTTATCCACAATAACCAAGCGCTTGCCGCATACTTTTTGCATCATTGGTCAAGACAATGGGACACAGCCATTATAACCTCTGCCTCTATTCAGAAGCAGGGAGAGACTGAGCTCCAACCAGTGGTAGAAGGAGCGGTAGACACAATCCTGCAATATGAGGCGATGCCGCTGAAAAGCTCCCCGGATCGACAGACGGCAGACATCACGCTTTCCTTGATAAAAAACCGAAATGGCACGCTTGGGACAGTGCGACTCTTATTTGAAAAGGAAAAAGCGCAATTTTTAGCTTCTCATCCCTGATACAAGCGTGTATACTTAACGATGGATTTACCGACAACAATTTTGAGGTGGTAAATAATGGGTAAACACGAAGCGGTAGCCGGCAGCACCCAAGGGTCGGATAAGCAAACAGAAAGTATGAATCTGCTTTTATCTACTCAAACGGTGATCAGAGAAGCTTTGGAAAAGCTTGGTTACCCGGAATCGATGTATGAACTGTTGAAGGAGCCACTGCGCGTCCTGCAAGTTCGCATCCCAGTTCGCATGGATAATGGAGAAGTAAAAGTGTTCACGGGATACCGTGCGCAGCACAACGATTCTGTAGGTCCTACAAAAGGCGGAATCCGGTTCCATCCAGATGTGACTGAGGATGAAGTTAAAGCGCTCTCAATCTGGATGAGCTTGAAAGCGGGTATCGTTGACCTTCCATACGGAGGCGGTAAAGGTGGTATCATTTGCGATCCGCGTGAAATGTCTTTCCGTGAATTGGAACGGTTGAGCCGCGGATATGTACGCGCGATCAGCCAAATCGTAGGTCCGACCAAAGATATTCCGGCTCCGGACGTATTTACGAACTCGCAAATTATGGCGTGGATGATGGATGAATACAGCCGTATCCGCGAATTTGACTCTCCTGGCTTTATTACAGGAAAACCAATCGCATTGGGTGGATCCCACGGCCGTGAGACTGCGACAGCCAAAGGGGTAACCATCTGCATCCGTGAAGCACTGAAACGCCGCGGCATTCAACTCGAAGGCGCTCGCGTAGTTGTACAAGGCTTCGGAAATGCGGGCAGCTACCTGTCCAAATTCATGCATGATGCCGGAGCCAAAGTGGTAGGGATTTCCGACGCTTACGGCGCATTGTATGATCCAGAAGGTCTGGATATTGATTATCTGTTGGATCGCCGTGATTCTTTCGGAACGGTTACCAAATTGTTTACAAACACAATCTCCAATAAAGAGCTTCTTGAATTGGAATGCGATATCTTGGTTCCAGCAGCGATCGAGAATCAGATCACAGCTGCGAATGCGCACAATATCAAAGCCTCGATCGTCGTGGAAGCAGCGAATGGACCAACGACGCTGGAAGCTACCAAAATTCTTACCGAACGCGGCATTTTGCTGGTACCAGACGTATTGGCAAGCGCTGGCGGGGTAACGGTTTCTTACTTCGAATGGGTACAGAACAACCAAGGGTATTACTGGACCGAGGAAGAAGTGGAAGAAAAGCTGGAGAAGGTCATGGTGAAATCCTTCGACAACGTCTACTCGCTGTCCCAAACTCGTCGTGTGGACATGCGCCTTGCCGCTTACATGGTGGGCGCCCGCAAAATGGCGGAAGCATCCCGTTTCCGTGGATGGGTGTAAACATAACAAAAAAAGACCCGAAATGGAATCGGGTCTTTTTCTTTTTATCCGAGGATATCACCTTCGAAGTATTGCTGCAGCACCGTAAAATCTTTCGTTTGTTCAAGGGCGACCATGAGCTTCAATCGTGCCTTTTGGCCATTCAGACCATTGGAGAAAATCATTCCCATTTGCTTTAATTTTTTGCCGCCGCCTTCATAGTCATACACATCCTGCACCTGGCCATTGAAGCAGCGGGAGACGAGCACGATCGGAACGGATTTATCCAACAGCTTCTGCAAGGTGGGGAGAATGGCAGGAGGCAGATTCCCCAGACCGAAGGCTTCGATGACCAGTCCATCGATCGGCTGCTCCAACAGGAACTGTATCCACGCGGGCTCCATCCCGGCCACCGCTTTTAACAAGGGCACATTGGCGTTCGCGTGAACCACGGGGTAATATTCACGCTCGAGCGGGGCATGGTGATAGACCACATGTTTTTTCGTAATGGTACCGATCGGCCCGTATTGCGGCGATTGAAAAGTTGCGACATTGCTGGTATGCGTCTTGGTGACGTGGCGGGCTGCATGGATTTCGTCATTGAATACGACCAGCACGCCCTTGTTATGACTGGAAGGGTCGATGGCGGTGCGTACAGACGAAATCAAATTAACGGGGCCATCTGCTCCCAATTCATTACTGCTGCGCATAGCGCCTGTGACCACGATCGGAACCGTGATTGGCAGAGTGAGGTCAAGGAAAAATGCGGTCTCTTCCAGCGTATCGGTGCCATGAGTGACTACGATGCCGTCGTATGGTTTTTTGGACCACTCTTCATTTATCTTCAAACGCAATTGATTCATGATGGGTGGTGTAATGTGCGGACTCGGCAAGTTCACATAATTCATCATGGTAACGTCCGCGTACTGTTGGACATATGGCAAAATCTTATGGACTGCTTGGTCATCAACCGGTTTTACGCCTTCCTGTTCATCCACGGACATGGCGATGGTTCCCCCGGTATTGATCACTAACACGTTTTTCATGACATACCCTCTCCTGTTGCGGGTTTTCAATAAACTATCTTTCATGGTACGATGAATGGTAGTCCATGTAAAGGAGCAATACATAATGATTGCCTTGGTGGGTGCAGCGATTGCTCCCGGTATTGCACTATTGTGCTATTTTTATCTGCGTGACAATTTACAGCCGGAGCCCATTTCGATGGTCATCCGATCTTTTTTATTTGGGATTTTGCTCGTGTTTCCGATCATGATGCTTCAATATATTATGCAGACGGAATGGAACTGGACTGCAGTCTGGTTTCAATCGGTTGTTTCCTCTGCGCTGGTTGAAGAGCTCTTCAAGTGGCTGGTCGTCTACCAGACCGCCTACAAACATGTGGAATTTGATGAACCTTACGACGGGATTGTGTACGCTGTAGCGATTTCACTAGGTTTTGCTACACTTGAAAACTTTTTTTACCTATGGATTAACGGGATGAATATTGCGTTTTGGCGGGCATTGCTGCCGGTGTCCGGTCATGCATTGTTCGGGATATGGATGGGCTATTATTTGGGCAAGGGGAAATTCACGGAGGAGACAGGTTTGAAAAACCGCCGTTTGTTGCTTTCCTTGCTCGTACCGGTCAGTTTACATGCCGTTTACAATCTGATCTTTTTAAGTACGGAGCATTGGTTCTGGATGATTCTGCCGTTCATGCTGCTCCTGTGGTGGTTCGGGTTAAAAAATATTGAACGTGCGCATCAGTTCGGTTCTAAAACCAGTCGAAATCGTCCACACTAGCTCTTGAGGAGGAGACGAATCGTGGCAAAGAACGAACGAGCAAAAGTGACCATTCGTTGCAATGTATGTGGTGAGCGATTTACTCTTCGGGGGCGAAGAGGTCCAGAGGGAGTAGTGGATACTGGTTTCAAACAGTGTCTGTGTGACAATGATCGGCACTTTGATATTCTTGAAGAAGGGCATTCCTAAGCGGAAAGAACTGGTATTTGCCAGTTCTTCTTTTTTTTGCATAAAGCCCCAAGCTCCCACTCACACTACTTTAAGAAAGAGCAACATGTGAAGGCGAAGGAGGCAAATGGCATGCAGAGGACGCGCGGGAGCTTGTTTTATATCCTGCTGGTCATGGTGGCACTGACGACAGTCGGGGTGGTGTATGTCTTATCGAGCCAGGAGTGGAAAGGGCAGGATGCGGTAGCGGTCAGTACTCAGGATTGGGCAGCTCCCGCAAAGAAAGCGAAGAAAACGAAAACCTTCCATCCTTCCCAGCTGTCCGCGAATGATCTGAAGCTGATGGCCAATGCGGTGTACGGCGAGGCCAGGGGCGAACCTTATATCGGTCAAGTGGCCATTGCGGCAGTCATCCTGAATCGGACGAAAAGCCCAAATTTCCCTGAGACTCCTGCTGGTGTGATTTTTGAACCGCGGGCATTTACGGCTGTGGCGGATGGACAAATCTGGCTGCAACCCAACGAGCGGGCGAGAAAAGCCGTGCAGGATGCCTTGAAGGGCTGGGATCCAACGGGAGGATGTACATATTATTTCAATCCGGCGACGGCCACCTCCAAGTGGATATGGAGCAGGCCGCAGGTGAAACGCATCGGCAAACATATCTTTTGCCGGTAAGCAAGATGGTGGACTGGCGACTCTAGAAGGGAGGAAACATTGTGGTGTATGGAGCTGTCTCACGCGTCCTTTTCCCGGTAGCGGTATTGGCACTTGCCGGAGCGGGAATGTGGGGGTACCAGGAGAATACTGAAAAAAACTCGATTCTGATCAAGGCGGAAAATCAATATCAGCGAGCGTTTCATGATTTGAATTACCACATTGATAAATTGCATGATGAGCTGGGCAAGTCACTCGTTATCAACAGCCGCAAGCAAATTACGCCTTGCTTGACGAATGTTTGGAGACTGGCGTATGCCGCTCAGTCCGATGTGGGCCAACTGCCGCTCACTCTAATGCCGTTTAACAATACCGAAGAATTTTTAGCAAAAGTAGCTGATTTCTCTTATGCGGTTGCCGTTCGAGACTTGAATGCAGAGCCCCTTTCGCAGCAAGAGTACAAGACGCTGCAAAGCTTGTACAAAAATTCGACGGAAATCATGAAGCAGCTGGATCATGTGCAAACAGACGTGCTGGACAAAAAGCTGCGCTGGATGGACGTAGAGACGGCCCTCGCGTCTGATGACAAAAAGTCGGACAACACGATCATCGATGGCTTCCGCACGGTTGAAAAACGGGTGCAGGAGTTTCCCGAGGTCGATTGGGGCGTCACTGTACAGAGCCTTGATCACAAGAAACAACAACGGATCAAGGGCATCAGCGGAAGATCAGTGAGCAAGGAAGAGGCCGTGGCTACGGCGCTGCAGTTCGTCGGGCTTAACCGGAATGCTGTGAAAGCAGATGTCGAGGAAAATGGTCGATCGAACGAATACCAAGCCTACAGCATACGCTTGACAGGAGGGCCATTGGTCAGTCCGGTTAACCTGGAAGTGACCAAACGTGGCGGAAAAGTGAGCTGGCTGTTAAATGAACGCGATATCAAGGAAGAGAATCTGACGCTGGATGAGGCCGCAGTGAGCGGGGCAAAATTCCTTCAGGCGCATGGCTACGCCGATATGGTGGCCGCTGAAAGCGATACGTACGACGGACTGGGAGTATTTGTGTTTGTTCCCGAGAAAAATGGGGTCCGCATTTATCCCGATGCGATTACGCTGAAAGTCGCGCTGGATACAGGGGATGTTACCGGCTTCCATGCCGTGGAGTACCTGTTCAACCATAAACCGCGCAGAATGGAAAAGCCGAAAATCAGTCAGCAGCAGGCGCGTACGATGGTCAATCCGAATGTACGGGTGAGCAATTCCCGCCTCGCGATCATCGAAGGGAAAAAGGACGGCAAGGAGGTTCTTTGCTACGAATTTACCGGACACCTGCAGGATGAGGTATATCGCGTCTATATCAATGCCAAAACAGGGGACGAAGAGGAAATCGTGAAATTGAGTTCGTGAGACAAGCGAGTTTGATCGGAGAGGGAAAGCCCTGGCGAAGCTTTCCCTATTTGCCGTACTTCTCCATCAGCGTGTATAATATGGGCTAGCAGTGTATGGAGGAGGAGCTCTTGTGAGTGTGCTACCACGAATTGGCCAATTGTTACGCATTAAAAAAGTCAGCATGGATGAAAATATAAGCAAACCAACCTACAAATCACGCGTGGCAGATATTCAGGGCGAACAGGTAGCCATCGAAATGCCGATTCAGGAAGAAACCGGCAAGATGTCGCAGTTTCCCATTGGCACCCACATCGAGGTTTCCTATTTTGCAGAGGATGGCTCTACCTATCAGTTTCAGACGGAAGTCGAAGGAGAGCAAAAAGAAAACGTCCGCTTGCTTCTGATGAGGCTTCCGGAGAAAGAAGCTTTGACACGGATGCAGCGCCGCAATTATTTGCGGGTGGAAACTCATGTCGAGATCGCTGTGAAAACGATGGATAATGTCCGCAACTACCATTTTCTTGCTCGGACAACCGACCTCAGTGGCGGGGGGATGGCTTTTACCTGTCCGGATCATTATCGGTTAAAGGTAGGGGATAAGCTGGAAGTATGGATGGCGCTCCCTCATAAGGCCGGGGTGATTTCCCATTCGTATGCGGAAGCGGAAGTGACACGCTGCAAGCTGCCTGAGGAAAAAGGAGAGCATCAATGGGTCTCCCTGAAATTCGTAACAATATCGCAGGCGGACCAGGCAAAAGTGATCAGAGCCTGTTATGAACGCCAGCTGGAGCTTCGCAAAAAAGGCATGGGTGAATAAACAAAGCGGTTAATAGGGGTGCTGTCGTATGAACAGAACCAACGACTACAACGAACGCTTCAAACGTTTTTCACGAAGGATTGAGAGGGGCATTATCTTGCTGCTTTCCCTCAGTGCTGCATTGCTTTTGGCAGGTGAGCTTGTCAAAGACATCGCTCCCGTGCGGAATGTTTTGGTGGAAACGGAACGGCTGGAGGGCATTTCCCCGCAGCCATGAGGTTTGCTCACTCGCCGGAAATATGGTATGATATACCAAGCAATGGGCCTAAAGGTCAGCAACAGCTTCGTCGAGAAGGCTTCGATCGAAGCTTTCTTTCTTTTTGGGTGTGATCGTTGTGAAAATTCGACAAATTTGGCAGCAGGTGGGTACAAGGATGAATATTGCAATTGACGGACCAGCAGGAGCAGGAAAAAGTACAGTAGCCAAGATCGTTGCTGCTCGACTTCAATACGTTTATATCGACACCGGAGCCATGTACCGGGCTTTGGCATGGGCAGTGCAGCGTGAAGGAATCGAAGTAACGGATGAACAAGCGGTTTCCCGATTATTGGAAAAAAACCGTATCCGTTTGGCTCGCAATCAACAGGAACAACTTGTGTTTTGGAACGAGATTGACATAACCTCCGAAATTCGCACGCCGGAAGTCAGCCAGTATGCTTCGATCGTCGCCAGCCATGGTGAAGTGCGCATGCAGATGCTCGCTTTGCAGCGGGAACTGGCAAAAGAAGGAAACGTCGTGATGGATGGACGCGATATCGGTACACACGTATTGCCGAATGCCGAAGTGAAAATTTTTCTGACGGCTTCAATCAGGGAGCGTGCGGAAAGGCGCTTAGCTGAGCTGCAGGCAAAAGGGCATGAAACTTCACTGGAGGAGCTGGAAGCCGAAATTGCCGAGCGGGATAAACGAGACAGCGAACGTGAAGTAGCGCCGCTCAAGCAGGCTGAGGATGCCGTGCTTGTAGACACATCAGGAAAAACGATAGATGAGGTTGTCGAGCAAATCTTGGAAATCTGCAAGCGAATGGGTGAAAAAGCAAAGTGAAGCTGTATCGATTTTTTCGCGGTTGTTTTCGATTGTTATTTTCAACGATCTATCGCTGGCGTGTGATCGGAGCGGAGAATATCCCGACGGAAGGGGCAGTGATTCTTTGTTCCAATCATATCAGCTTGCTCGATCCGCCGCTGGTTGGCAGCGGGATCGAACGTCAAGTCCACTTTATGGCCAAGGAAGAGCTGTTCCGAATCCCGGTTATTGGTTACTTGATCACCCAATTCGGGGCATTTCCGGTAAAGCGTGGTGCAGGTGATCGAAGCGCGATCCGCAATACGTTAAAGCTGCTGGAGGAAGGCAAGATCTTCGGCATTTTTCCGGAAGGCACAAGAAGTACGACCGGCGAAGTAGGTGAGGGGTTATCAGGGGCTTCCATGTTTGCTCTTAAATCGGATGCGAGCGTGATTCCCGTAGGTATTGTGGGTCCTTACAAACCATTTCGGCCAATCACGATTATTTATGGGAAACCGATAGATCTGTCTGCGCAGCGAGCAGTAAAAGCGGATTCGGAACTCATGAAAGAAACAACAGAACTCATCATGCAAAGCATTAAAGAACTCATTCGTCCATATAAATTATAGATAGACATAAAAAACGCAGTGCAAAGTATGGAAAACCAGATGTGGAAGAATACTAATTTTACCTGTAACACTGACGTCATCAGCTAATCACTTGCTCACCGGCAGTGGTTGCAATATATACTTTTATCGCCGCTTCATATCCCGTAGCGCAGGAGTTGGGTGGTATTCAAGGAGGTTTTGTTCATGATGGAAGAAACGAGCAACGCAACGAGCCTTACAGATGTGAAAACTCTCTCTGTTGGGGATGTTGTCAAAGCAAAAGTGACCAAAGTGGAAGAAAAGCAGGCTTTGGTAGATGTGGGCTACAAATATGACGGCCTAATCCCCATCAGTGAGCTGTCAGGCCTTCATGTTGAAAAAGTGTCTGATGTCGTTTCAGTAGGAGACGAATTCGAAGTAAAAGTGACGAAAATAAATGATGACAAAGAAGAGCTGGTCGTCTCCAAAAAAGCTTTGGTTGTGGAAAAAGCATGGGATGAGCTTTCGCAAAAAATGGAGTCGGGAGAGATCATTGAGGCTCCTGTGAAAGAGGTCGTCAAAGGCGGCCTCGTGGTAGACGTGGGACTGCGCGGTTTTGTGCCGGCATCCATGGTCGAGCGTCATTTTGTTGAGGATTTCTCCTCTTATGTAGGCAATACCCTGACGCTGAAAGTAGTAGAAATGGACAAAGAGAAAAACAAAGTGATCCTCTCCCACAAAGCGGTGTTGGAGCAAGAGGCACAACAACAAAAGCAAGGCGTCCTCGAGAATCTCCAGCCTGGCCAAGTGTTGGATGGTACCGTGCAGCGCCTGACAGACTTTGGCGTGTTCGTCGATATCGGCGGTGTGGATGGATTGGTTCATGTGTCCGAGTTGGCATGGACACGTGTCGATAAACCGTCGGATGTAGTGAAAGAAGGCGACAAGGTCAAGGTGAAAATCTTGAAAGTCGACAAGGATAACGAGCGCATCAGCTTGAGCATGAAGGAAACCCAGCCAGGTCCATGGGATGTCGCTGGCCAGCAATTCAAAAAGGGCGACGTGGTCACAGGAACTGTGAAGCGTTTGGTTTCCTTTGGGGCTTTCGTTGAATTGGCTCCTGGCATCGAAGGCTTGGTCCATATCTCGCAAATGGCCAACCGCCATGTGAATGCTCCTTCTGAAGTCGTCAAAGAAGGGCAAGAGGTGCAAGTGAAGATTCTCGACGTGATCCCTTCCGAGCAGCGCATCAGCCTGAGCATTCGTGCGCTTGAGGAAGATCGCACCGTCGAAGTGGAGCGTGCAAATCGCCGCGAACAGCAAAGCTTCCAGCAAGAAAACAATCAACCCTTGGGAGTAACGTTGGGAGATTTGTTTGGAGACCTGAAAGACAAGTTCAAATAAGAATGGCGAAATGAGGGGATGCGCACATGGGCGTATCCCCTTTTTGCGTAAAAAGGGTGGGTGATACGATGAGCAGATCATCAAGGAAATGGGAGCATGTCCAACACGCGCTAGCGACAAAAAGAGAGAAATCGAGTCATTTTGATGAGATGATTTTCTTGCCAAATAGTTTACCGAATATATATTATGGTAACTCCTCGCTTGCTACCCGGTTAGCGTGTTGGGAGCTTTCGTCACCGATTATGATCAACGCAATGACAGGCGGCTCTGTTGAAACACAGGAGATTAACCAGAAGCTGGCGATCGTCGCAAAAGAAAAGGGACTGGCGATGGCGGTTGGCTCGCAAATGGCAGCGATGAGGGACAAGGAGGTGGAAGCAACCTATTCCATCGTGCGCAGGGAGAATCCAGCAGGAATTATCTTTGCGAATTTAGGCGCGGAGGCCAGTGTCGAGCAGGCAAAAAGGGCAGTTGCTATGATCGAAGCCAATGGGCTGCAAATCCATCTCAATGTCATGCAAGAATTGATCATGCCGGAGGGGGATCGTGATTTTACCGGATACCTGCAGAATGTGGAGCGGATGGTCAAGGAAGCGGGGGTTCCGATCATCGTCAAAGAGGTCGGGTTTGGGATGTCACGGGAAACCTACCAGCGTCTCGTCGACGTCGGTGTACGCATCATCGACGTTGGGGGGCATGGCGGCACCAATTTTGCGGAAATCGAAAATAAGCGGCGAGATGACCCGCTGCACATGTTTGAAACGTGGGGATTGTCCACAGTGCAGAGCCTTTTGGAAGCCGGTGCCTGGAAACGGCCGGATGTAGACTTTGTTGCCAGCGGGGGTATTCGGCACGGTCTTGATGTATGCAAGGCCATCGCATTGGGAGCTTCTGCAGCCGGCATGGCAGGTACCTTTCTCGAGCTGGTCCAGACGAAAGCGATGGAGCAATGTCTGGAGGCGGTCGACCATCTTCACCATCAGATCCGCATGACGCTTACCGCACTAGGCTGTGAGCAATTATCGCAACTCAGGGCACGACCGTACACACTGAGCAGTGAATTATGGTCATGGGCCGTCCAACGCGGGATCAGACAGGGCGCGTTATGAAACTCTCAGCTTTGGGCATACTTTTGGAGAGATTCTCGAGGCTGAGGAGAGGAACATGAACGACGGGGTCATTTCGCTCATTACGCAATGGTGTCTGCTCTGTTTGCTTTGGATGGGACTGTTTGATCGAGCGCTGCAACGGATACGAGTAAGCCGAGCCGTCGCTCTTGCCGGTTTGATGCTCAGCTTGGTCTGTGCCTATGCGAATTGGCAGCTTTACTTTTTGCCTGTGTCTATCAATGTAAGTGGGACGCTTTTGCCGATAATGGCGGCTGCTTGGGTCTGGTCTGTGCTCCCTGCCGAGGGGAAGCATTATTGTGTGCTTTCCGTGCTGTTTTCGGTCTTTCTCCAGTTTGCTGCGCGAAAGCTCTTTTTCTGGGATCCTGTTTTACTGATCATGGATGAGCATATTTTATTGCCGCTCGTCTTGGTATGCACCACCTTTCTGCTGGTAAGAGAATGGCAGCAGCAGCTGGTGATTTTGCTTCTATCCCTGCCGCTCGCGGATGGATTGTATGTGATCAGCAATGAAGCGCAATGGGAGAACGGCATCGTCGGAGGGGAGTATGCGCAGGATTTGCTCTGGAGTGTGCTTTCGCTCTGGATCCTGGTGGCTTTTGCGTGGAGCGTGATGACAAAAGGCTTCAGTCTCTTGCGGGTCCATCTCGTAGAGAAATGGAAGGCGAAGACCTATGTGAGAAGGTGATGCATCCTGATTACGAAATTGCTGGCGAATGAATTTGTCATTCCCTTGATCATCGGCTTCGGTTTTGGCATCCTGACCAGACTCTATCTGCTGCAGACGGATTATCGGCAATATCCGACTCATCCGCACGGGAAAATCATTCACGTATCGCTCGGTGTAATCGCGTCGGCTCTTGGTGCTGTAGCGGTGCCTTCCCTGCTGAAAGAGGACTACACCGCGATTACGTTTTTATCGCTGGCCGCTCAGCAGTTCCGTGATGTTCGGAACATGGAGCGAAAGACACTGTCGGAAATTGATCAGCATGAGCTGGTGCCTCGGGGACAGACGTATATCGAAGGGATCGCGATGGTGTTCGAAGGGCGCAATTATCTGGTGATCCTGAGCGCTCTCGTGACCACGTTCGCCACCGTCCTGTTTGCGTGGTGGGGAGGTGTGCTGGTCGGGCTGCTATCCTTGGTATTGGCCCGTTTTTTAAAATCCGGCAAGTCATTGTCGCATATCGTTGAGGTGGTGCCTGCCGAACTGCGAGTGGAAGGCAAGGATCTGTATGTAGGCGATATTTACATCATGAACGTCGGCTTGCAGGATGGGCAGCAGACGATTCGAGAACGTGGCATGGGTTTTATCTTGCGTCCGAAAAACCTCAACGCGAATGTCACGATCTCTCACCCGGGACAGCGCCAAGCGATTCTTCACGACGCTGCCACTATTCTAGGGGTTTATACCGATGAAGGGGAACCCTCATTGACTCCGATGGTGAAAAGGGATTTGAAGACGGGGAGACTGGGAGTCTTCCTTCTGCCGCTCGTGCGAGATGCGGAAAAAGCACGGGTCGTCATTGAAAATGTGCCGATATTGGAGAGTGCGATACGCATGCCAAAGGAAGCGCCGGTCAATGCAAAGGGAGGAAGCTAAAATGAGCACCAAAATTGTCGCCGTCGTAACAACCCAGAAGGAAGCCGTTGCTGGAGGAGCCCCCATTTTCGTCGTACAGTCCCCCAAGGAATTGCAAGAGACTGCCTTTACGTTGGAAAAAATTTTAGATGCAATGGTACACGAATTAAACGCGAATACGCTGATCGTTGTTCGCCATTCATAGAGTATGGTATGATTACTAACGAAAAATGCTAGACGAGAGAGAGTGTTGAAAACCATGGGATTACCTGTTGTCGCGATTGTTGGACGCCCGAATGTAGGAAAGTCCACGATCTTTAATCGGCTTGTCGGTGAACGTATTGCAATTGTAGAAGACATGCCGGGAGTTACACGTGACCGTTTGTATGGAAAAGGCGAGTGGTTAAACCACTACTTCCATGTAATTGATACCGGCGGAATTGAATTTGGCGAGACGGATGAGATCTTGACGCAGATGCGCGTCCAGGCAGAGCTCGCGATTGATGAAGCGGACGTGATCGTGATGATCGCGGATGGCCGTACCGGTGCGACCGATGCTGACCTGGAGCTGGCACGGATGCTTAATCGCACGGGAAAACCGATTGTGCTCGCCATCAATAAGCTGGACAATCCCGAGATGCGGATGGAAGTCTATGACTTCTACCAGCTTGGCTTAGGCGAACCATTCCCGATTTCCGGATCGCACGGTTTGGGATTGGGGGATATGCTGGATGCGGTGATATCGCATTTCCCGAAAAAGGAAGAAGAAGAGGAAGAGGATGATGTCATCCGCGTGTCCATTATCGGACGTCCGAATGTAGGGAAATCTTCTTTGACCAACGCGTTGCTGGGAGAAGAGCGTGTGATCGTCAGCGATGTGGCCGGTACTACCCGCGATGCGATTGATACCCCTTTTACCCGCGAAGGACAAAAGTATGTCCTCGTTGATACGGCAGGGATGCGCAAGCGCGGCAAAGTGTATGAGTCCACGGAGAAGTACAGCGTCATGCGCGCGATGAAAGCCATCGAGGATTCGGATGTTGTGCTGGTAGTGCTGAATGGAGAAGAAGGCATTATCGAGCAGGACAAAAAAATTGCCGGTTATGCCCATGAAGCCGGGCGGGCCATCATTATCGTTGTGAACAAGTGGGATGCGGTGGAGAAGGATGACAAGACGATGAACCGATTCATCGAAGAGATCCGCGATGGGTTCAAATATCTCTCCTATGCTCCGATCTTGTTCGTATCAGCCAAGACGAAGCAGCGCATCCACACCATTTTGCCAAAAGTGAACGAGGTAGCCGATGCCCACACGATGCGCGTCTCGACTTCTACCTTGAACGAATTGATCAACGAAGCGCAAATCATGACGCCTCCGCCAACCGACAAGGGAAAACGTTTGCGGATCAGCTATGCAACACAAGCGGCAGTGAAGCCTCCTACGTTCATCTTGTTCGTGAATGATCCGGAGATTATGCATTTTTCCTATGAGCGATACATAGAGAATAAAATTCGGGAAGCTTTTGTTTTCGAGGGAACGCCCATCCGTATCCTGACACGACAAAAAACTTAGGGAGAGAAAAAGAGCGATGGAGTTCGTTTTATCCGCGGTGGTCAGCTATTTGTTAGGCTCGATTAGCTTTAGTTATCTGATCAGCAAAAAAGTAGCCGGTATCGACATTCGTTCCCACGGGAGCGGAAATGCCGGGGCTACCAATACCTTGCGTGTGTTAGGGACAGGGCCGGCCATCCTTGTATTGCTCTTGGATGCGATCAAAGGGATGGCGGCGGTAGCTTTTGCTTGGTGGATATCCGACAGCAATACTGTCATCGGTGCACTTGCAGGAATTTTCGCGATCATCGGGCACAATTGGCCCATCTTTTTTCAATTTCGTGGAGGCAAGGGCATTGCGACGACAATTGGGGTAGCTCTCCTGATTTCCCCGCTTGCGTTTATCATCAGCGTGCTTCTTTGCGTTGCTGTCATTGCGATTACCCGTTATGTCTCTTTGGGCTCACTCGTGTTTGTAACGGCATTTCCGATTCTCCTATACTTTTTAACGCATAACCTTCCCCTTTGCCTTGTCGTTCTGATTATCACGGTATTTGGTTTCGTCAGACATTATTCGAATATCCGCAATTTATTGGCAGGCAAAGAGCGTAAAATCGGGGAAAAGACACCAAAAGATTTGAAATGAGTGAAGGGGGGAGATGTGGTTGAAGAAGCAAGTGGCCGTTATCGGTGCGGGCAGCTGGGGCACAGCACTGGCTTCGGTATGCGCCGATAATCAGCATGAGGTAACGCTCTGGATGCGTGATGCAGAGCTTGCAGAAGAAATCAATCAGCGTCACATCAATCATAAATATCTTCCAAATGTATCGTTGTCCCCGCTAATTACAGCGAGTACAGACCTGGAAGCAACGGTTACGGGAAAAAAGGCAGTGATCCTCGTTCTGCCTTCCCATGCCATTCGCGGAGTCATGAAGCAATTGGCGCCATTCCTCGAACCGGATGTATTGCTGATTCATGCGATCAAAGGGTTTGAACTGGATAGTCTGAAGCGGATTTCGGAGGTCATACAGGAAGAGGTACCTGCACACCTCGCTCAACGTCTGGCAGTCCTGACGGGTCCAAGCCATGCGGAGGAAGTCATCATCAAGGCCCCTACGACGGTGGTTGTTTCGTCTTCTTCTGAAACAAGCATGCTGGAAGCCCAGGATCTAGTCATGACCAATTATTTCCGCGTGTACACCAATTCTGACATGGTTGGCGCCGAAATCGCTGGTGCGCTCAAAAACATCATCGCGCTGGGAGCGGGCCTTTCCGATGGACTGGGCTTTGGAGATAATGCCAAAGCCGCTTTGATGACCCGGGGGCTAGCCGAGATTACCCGACTCGGTGTCAACATGGGAGCCAATCCATCGACCTTTTTGGGACTAGCCGGTGTGGGAGATTTGATCGGGACTTGCACGAGCAAGCACAGTCGCAACTGGCGGGCTGGCTATATGCTTGGACAAGGCATTTCTCTTGACGAAGTTCTGTCCAATATGGGCATGGTGGTGGAGGGTGTCCGCACAACCAAGGCGGCTAATCAGCTGGCTGAACGTGAGCATGTGGAGATGCCGATTACGCGCATCATGTACGAGATCCTGTTTGAGCAAAAAACGCCGCGGCAGGGTGTAGAAGAACTGATGGGTCGCATGCGCACATACGAAATGGATTGGATGGAAGGAAAGCCGCTCTAGGCGAATCACCAAAAAATGGACTCCTTCATAAGATAGCTTGAAACCTATTGTCTATGAAGGAGGAGTTCAGATGAGTAAGAGTGTGTCTCGCCTGTTTCTCGATAAATTGCGCGGGAAGTCGACGCCTGGACTGGATGAAGGGCAGCTCCGATCCATTGCGGGTCAAATGAAAAAAAGTGACTTCGAGGATGAGGCCAAATTACGCCAGTTAATCCGGACGCTCTCTGCATTCAGCGGCGCATCCATCACACCCGAAAAAGAAGAACAAATCCTGCAGATGTTTCGTGACAAGCAGATTGATATCAACAACGTGCAGTCACTGAAAAAGTTATTGTAGCCCTGCAAGAAATGGGCGATTATGACCGTTACCCACAATTGAAATTATCCATAAAGTAAGACTAGGAACAATCATGGCTCTACAGGGACATGGCTGGCCTACAGCATCCTGCGCGGCAGCTGCCACACGCATTTGCCGTGCAGGAAAAATCATGCATGTCAAGCGGATACGGTGCACGAAAAAAAGAGGGAGATCATCCCTCTTTTTTTCGTTTTGCTGAAGAGCTGGTGCTTTGGCTGAGCAAGGATTGGACCAAGGGGGATTGCAAAAGTCCGAGCAGCTGGCTCATATCGATGTTCGCCAAAGGATTGCTGCCTCCTGAGCCGCTTTCGGAAGGGGTGTCCGTGTCATCCGGTTCAGGAGCAGGCAGCTCCCGGCCGCTTCTTCCCTGCGGGGCTGTGGAGCCTCTGCTGGCTCGATTGCCAATCGAGTCCACTATTTCCATCGCTCCATACAGCGTATCCATGGTTTCTTCCATTTGCCGGATGGTGCTGCTGATTCCCTTAATATTGCTTCGCATCTTGGATACGGATGAGCGCAGGTCAAGAGTGGGTAACGTTTTCTTTGCGGTCACGGCAAGGGAAGCAGGGGCATTGGAACCTGCGGTCGATTGACCAGTTTTTTTGGATAGCGGTGTATATGGATTACGCCACTTGCGTTGATTCATGTTCTTCCCTCCATTTCATATCGTCATAACAGTCTATGCGGTTGTTTGAAACTAGGTTCGTGTCACGGAAAGTATGCTATAATGACCAAAGATAGAGAAAACTTGTAAAGGGTGCTGTATTGGTTATGACGATTGATCCAATGACAAAAATGAATATTTCTTTATTGGCTATTTTTTTTATGTTTGTTTGCAATATTATGGTGATCTTCTCGCGGAAATTCAAAAACGGATGGGTTCGTTTTCTGATAAAAGCGCTTGCCTTTTTGTTGCTGCTGGTCACATTGGGTATGATTTTGATCGTGTTGATTGCATAGGAGGCGGTCAAAGGTGAAGCTAATCTTACAATCTAGGACAGGCACGGTAGAAGTGGAGCCCGAGGTAGGCATCAGCATTGTCCAACTATCCAAAAAGCAAAAAATCCCTTGGAGTTATGCTTGTGAACGCGGGATTTGCGCTCAGTGCCGTACATTGGTCGTGGAGGGTGCCGAATTCCTCAACGAAGTGACCAAGGAAGAAAAGCTGCGTCTGCGAAAAGCGGAGCGTGCACAGGGATATCGTCTAGGCTGCCAAATCAAGGTGACCACTCCAGGGCCGATTACGCTACAGCACCAACCTTATTGAACCGGAGGAACCGCTATGCCCAAAGTAACCTTTTTGCCTGGGGGAAAGACGGTAAAGGCACGGGAAGGGCAAACCCTCGTAAGTCTCGCTGGTGCGCATCGGATCATCATCCCGCAGCGGTGTGGCGGGCATGCTTCATGCCTGATGTGTAAAGTGGTGATTGAGCAGGGAGAAGTCAGTCCCCCCAGCGAGCTGGAGCGCCGCAAAATGCAGGAAAAGGATTTGCTGGACCAGATCCGTCTTGGCTGTCAGGCTCGGGTGACCGGGAAGGATTGCGTCGTTCGCATACCCGATAACCGTCTAAAATCAATTGTACAGGCTGCGTTGGAGAGACAGCGAGCCGAGGAGGAAGAAGAATGGTAGCAACTCATGTGCCTTTGCATAGAAAAATCAAGCGAATGTGGCAGCATGCTGCGTTTATCGGGATCGTGGCAGTGGTATCGTCATTGCTGGCAGGCTGCCTTTACCCCGAGGAACGCTTGGCGCAAAATCAAGTGCCCAGCACGTTCTATCTGGAAGCGACACAAAAAGCGATTGATCAATACCACACGGATACAGGCGTGCTGCCCATCGTGACCAAACCGCTGGATACCCCGATTTTCGAAAAATATGAAGTGGATTTCCGCATGCTCATGCCAAAATACGTGCCGGATGTGCCGGCGAATGCGTTTGAAAAAGGCGGTGTCTACAAATATGTACTCGTAGACGTCGAAACAAAGCCGCTTGTTCGGCTCGCCAATCTGGCAGCTGTGAGCAAGGTAGCTGATGTGCAAACGGCAGTGAATCGCTATGTGAGCCACTATGGCAAACTTCCTGTGGAAAAGGAAATCGGCAACGGTTATTTCACCATATCCGGCAAAGCCATCGGTATGCAGGATGTGCAGGTAAACAGTTCCATCACCAATCAATGGCTCCCGTTAATCATGAATGAGCGGGGCGAAGTGGGCATTGATTATGCGGCGGATATTGCAACCACCCTGCGCAACAATCCAAAGCTGCAAGTGCCACCTCAAACAGACCCTCGCTATGTGTTGGCCAGGGAATCTATGTTTGTACCCATCAAATCATTTCCTTATGAGCTGGTCAACGGAGAACCACGCCTGTTACCGCTCATCATCGATTAAAAGCGTCTCTTCGGGGCGCTTTTTTTGCTGGATAAGTATGTAAAAAATTCGTATCCACCTAAGTGCAACGAAGGCTTGCCAAAAGCTGGGTGTAGCCAAATTTGCTAACGTGAAAAAACGTCTCCTCGTTATTCATGAAGCTTGGTTGGCATACTAGCGGGCAACCAAAGGAGAAAGACCTTTTTTGTTCTAAACATATATCTTTTACATATACATGTACTGTCCACAAATCTAGTACGAGATTCCCTGTGCAAGTGGAGAAATAGAGGGATAAATCGGAAAAACAGTCATAGTGTAAAAATAGACAAATAGAAGGAGGTCATCGAAGGTGGAGCGTATTGACATTTTTAAAGACATTGCAGAACGAACAGGCGGCGATATTTATCTGGGCGTGGTCGGGCCTGTTCGTACGGGGAAATCCACATTCATCAAGCGATTTATGGAACAGGTTGTGATCCCCAACATCCAGACCGAATCCGAACGTATTCGCGCTACGGATGAACTGCCGCAAAGTGCTTCTGGCCGTACGATCATGACCACAGAGCCGAAGTTCGTGCCGAATCAAGCGGTGCAAATCAACGTAGCAGAAGGACTTAGTATCAATGTCCGCCTCGTTGACTGCGTTGGATATACGGTTTATGGAGCGAAAGGCTTTGAGGATGATAACGGTCCAAGAATGGTGAACACGCCTTGGTATGAAGAGCCTGTTCCATTTGAGGAAGCGGCCGAGGTAGGCACACGAAAAGTCATCCAGGAGCATTCCACGATTGGCATCGTCGTCACTACGGATGGTTCCATTGCGGAAATCCCGCGTCAAGGCTATGTAGAAGCGGAAGAGCGGGTCGTAAGCGAGCTCAAGGAAGTGGGGAAACCATTTGTCATTGTGGTGAACTCGGTCAGACCACGTTCAGAAGAAACCCAATCGCTGCGACAAGAGCTGCAGGACAAATACGATGTACCGGTATTGGCGCTTTCCGTTGATAACATGAGTGAAAACGAAATCCTCGTCCTGCTCCGGGAAGTGCTCTTTGAATTCCCAGTACACGAGGTAAATGTGAACCTGCCAAGCTGGGTCATGGTGCTGGAGGGCGGTCACTGGCTGCGCCAAAACTACGAAGAAGCTGTACGCGACACCGTCAAGGATATTCGCAGACTACGCGATGTGGACCGCGTGGTTGGACATTTCGGCGAATATGACTTTGTGGAGCGAGCAGCTTTGGCTGGCATGCACATGGGGCAAGGGATTGCTGAGATTGACCTGTACGCTCCAGATGAGCTGTATGACCAGATCTTAATGGAAATCGTCGGGGTGGAGATCTCAGGTAAAGACCATCTGCTGAAAATCATGCAGGAGTTCGCACATGCCAAACGGGAATACGATCAGGTGGCAGAAGCCTTGCACATGGTAAGATCCACGGGCTATGGCATCGCAGCGCCGTCTCTCCATGAAATGACGCTGGACGAACCAGAGATGATCCGCCAAGGGCCTCGATTCGGTGTCCGTCTGAAAGCAACAGCACCGTCCATCCACATGATCCGCGTCGATGTAGAGTCCGAGTTCGCACCGATCATCGGGACGGAAAAACAGAGCGAAGAGCTGGTTCGTTACCTGATGCAAGATTTCGACAAAGATCCATTGGCGATCTGGAATTCCGATATTTTTGGACGCTCCCTGCATTCCATCGTAAGAGAAGGCATTCAGGCGAAAATTACAATGATGCCGGACAATGCGCGCTACAAACTGCAAGAAACACTTGGCAGAATCATTAACGAAGGCTCCGGCGGTTTAATCGCGATTATTCTGTAAAACTAGTAAAAAAGACCTAGTAAAAGGTGCTAGACTCCCTATTATCAGGGGGTCTTTTTTGATTTCGGTAGATTTCGACAGGAAAAGGCTTGAATTTACAAGAGTGGTGTATTACTATAGGTTTGTCAGAACGGTAAAAACACCCAACAAAGCGTATAAAATCAGGGATTTCGGTTAAAAGTTGTAATAACTATAGCAACCCTTTGAGGGGAGGTGAAAGATATGAACAAAACAGAACTCGTTGCAAAGGTAGCTGAGACTACTGAACTTACGAAAAAAGACGCTGCAAAAGCAGTTGATGCAGTTCTTGATGCGATTGCGGATGCTTTGAAAACAGGTGATAAAGTGCAATTGATCGGTTTTGGTAACTTCGAAGTTCGTGAGCGCGCGGCTCGTAAAGGTCGTAACCCACAAACTGGTAAAGAAATCGAAATCGCTGCTAGCAAAATCCCAGCTTTCAAACCAGGTAAGCAACTGAAGGACTCCATCAAGTAATTTAACAATTCCTGATGTACCTACATAAAAAATCCACATTGCAAAATGTGGATTTTTTGCATTTTTTCCAACCATTATGGTAATATGGGTTTGTTCTGTCGCAAAATAGATGGACGACCTATGCATAGCAAGCTCCGGTTCAGGTCAACAATGACAGTGGGGAGTTCACCGGAGAGAAGGAGGAAACACAGTGAAAGTGGATCACGAAAAAATAAAGCAAGCCGTCCGCATGATTCTGGAAGCAGTCGGAGAAAATCCAGATCGTGAAGGGCTTCTGGATACACCTAAGCGCGTAGCGAAAATGTATGAAGAAGCATTTGAGGGAATGGCGGTCGACGAAGAAAAATATTTCGAAACCGTTTTTAGCGAAGAGCACGAGGAAATGGTTCTAGTGAAAGATATTCCGTTTTACTCGATGTGCGAACACCATCTGGTACCGTTTTTTGGGAAGGCGCACGTCGCCTATATTCCTCGCGGCGGTCGTGTCGTCGGCTTGAGCAAACTGGCCAGAGCGATTGAGTCGGTGGCAAGACGCCCGCAGCTGCAGGAAAGAATCACGGCGACTGTTGCGAATGCGATCATGAAAAAACTGGATCCGCACGGTGTGGTAGTGGTAGTCGAGGCAGAACACATGTGCATGACCATGCGCGGTGTTAAAAAGCCTGGATCGAAAACCGTTACTTCAGCAGTGCGCGGAATTTTCGAACACGACAGTGCGGCGCGTGCAGAAGTATTCAGTCTGATCAAATAAGGCGAAAAACGGAACTTGTCCTTTCCTTGGATGAGTTCTTCTTTTATTTCGGGAATGCTTGTAATACAATTGGTTTGCAGTCCTATTACGGGCATGATCATAGGGGGAATCACGCATGATCGTACGACAATGGATGAAAACCAATCCCAAGACCGTCACTGCCGAAACATCCATCTCAGCAGCCATAGCCAAAATGAAAGAATGGAAGATTCGTCGTTTTCCGGTTGTCAATGCTGACAACGTGGTCATCGGCTTTTTGACGGAGGGAGACTGCCTGAAAGCATCGCCATCGGAAGCTACCTTGCTGTCCAAGCATGAGGTTCATTATTTACTGGAACAAGTAAAAGTGAAAGATGTGATGTCGAAAAAGATCATCTCCATTTCCCCAGATATGTTGGTAGAAGAAGCCATCTTGATCATGCGCAATAACAGCATCAGCGGCGTACCGGTCGTGGAAAACGGCAAGCTGGTCGGCATCATCACCGAAGCGGATGTATTTGATTCCCTGATTACCATCCTAGGGGCGGGTAAACCTGGCATCCGCATGACGCTGGAACTCGATGACCGATCAGGTGTACTGGCAGAGGTTGCCTCCTTGGTGTCCGATCGCATCGGGAACATTACCAGTATTGCGGAGCTTCATCATAATCAAAACGGCAAGGTGATCCTGTTGCTTCGCTTCCCGGGAGGACGCAGGGAGGCCGATGAGATGACCAAGGAGCTGGAAGCAAAGGGACATCACGTGACGTCAGTCCATATCGTCTCCTAAATCTATCTTGACATGGATTGTATTATATTGTATATTTTCTAAGTACAGTCGGGATGTGGCGCAGCCCGGTAGCGCGCACCCTTGGGGTGGGTGAGGTCCAGGGTTCGAATCCCTGCATTCCGACCATACTTGTAGCGAAATCAACCAACGCTTCCTTTCCTGATTGCCATCAGAAGGAGCGTTTTTCTTTTGCGCTTCTCCCTCTCAGCTGTTTCAGCATGGGAGTATTGACAGGAATTATCAACTTGGCGAACATCTGGTTGTCCACTATAATAGAACTATGTCGGCAAAGGAGTGAGAGGGAATGAATGTGACTCCTCAGTTTCGTGCGTGGATCCAGAGCTTGAGCAACGTACATACAGCAGAGCCTAACCAGCTGGGTGGGGGAAACCTGACCGATTCCGCACAGGATAGCACGTTTGAGGATCTGTTAATGCAGGAAATGGAAAACAGTCAAATGATCGTTTCTTCGGAAGAGATCCTTGCTGATTTGGACGGAAGCCCTACTTTTCAATATGATGGTATTTATACAAGCCAGCAGCAGGTGAGCCACGAAACCTCTTCTGCCCTGAGAACCGGCCGATCTCAAGCTTCGATGAATCAGGGAAGCGTCATGGAGAAAATCGAGCGGATTGCGAAATCCTATGGAGTAGATGCCAATTTGGTGCGTGAGGTGGTACGGGCTGAGTCGAACTTCAACCCAAATGCAGTCTCGCGCGCAGGTGCCAAAGGATTAATGCAGCTGATGGACAGTACAGCTCGTTCCTTGAAGGTGACGGATTCGTTTGACCCGGAGCAAAACCTCAAAGGCGGCACCAAATATTTGCGTGATTTGCTGCGGAAGTACGATGGGAATGTGAAGGTGGCGCTGGCTGCTTACAACGCTGGCCCGGGCCGCATTGACCGCTTAGATATCGATACCGATGCCGAGTTTGAGGAAAAAGCAAGGCAACTCCCGCAAGAGACACAACGTTATGTCGATAAAATTACCAGTCGTATTTACGGCTAGGTGAGGAGGAAGCAGTTTGTCTGATAATGGAAATGTTCAAGGACAGCAAGACTTCTTTGTCATTAAGGCAAAGGAGAACGGCGTGAATGTCATAGGGTTAACGCGCGGTACAGACACGCGGTTTCATCACACGGAAAAGTTGGACAAGGGAGAGGTCATGCTGGCTCAATTTACCGAGCATACTTCTGCCATTAAGGTCCGAGGAAAAGCCGTTATCCTGACTCGACATGGGATTGTGGATACGACTGAATAATTACTCGCTGATACGTGAAAGGAAAAGCAGGCATCGTGATGCCTGCTTCAGGCTGTCGAGAAAGTCGACAGCCTTTTTATTTCTCTA
>NZ_SDKD01000020.1 GCF_004521915.1 Brevibacillus migulae
TCCTCTTGTTAGGTGTGTCTAACAATTGGGGTGCAGTTCATTCCAGGCAGCTTTTTTATTTTATTGGCACAAGCTCAAGCCTCACCGATGCTCTCAATGGACAGATGCCCGCTCCCCTTCGAGCTCGCTTCTCGGAGGAGCTGCCCGTTTCAGGAAAAATGAGACTGCCCACGCGATCGCGACAAGTGCAAATGCCAGCAAGAACGCACTTTTCATCCCAGCCGTGATCGCCAGAATTTGCTGTGCCGCGTCTCCTTGTGTACTCGTCGGATGCTCCAAAAATTGCTCCGAGCTTGTCGTCATCACCGTCACCAGCAGGGCCGTCCCGACAGCTCCGGACACCTGCTGGAGCGTACCGATAATCGCGGTTCCGTGCGGATAGAGCGGAGGCGGCAGCTCATTCAGCGCATTGGTCATGACCGGCATCATGAGCA
The DNA here is from genome assembly GCF_004521915.1 of Brevibacillus migulae. Taxonomy (GTDB): domain Bacteria; phylum Bacillota; class Bacilli; order Brevibacillales; family Brevibacillaceae; genus Brevibacillus_F; species Brevibacillus_F migulae. The sequence continues at coordinate 435 of NZ_SDKD01000020.1, forward strand.
TGGAAATGCCCAGCATCAAGAGCGTGTTTAAGATCATGATTTTGCTGTAGGTGGTTTCCGGCGTAATAAAGGCAAATTGCCAAAGCGTATTGCCAATCAGCGCCAATCCGACCACCGCCAGCCACTTGGCCCCAAATTTATCAAAGAGACGGCCGGTAATCGGCGACATGATCCCCATGACCACGCCTCCTGGCAGCATGATCAGACCTGCCTGCAGCGGGCTGTACCCCAACGCGCTTTGCAGAAAAATAGGCAGCAGCATCATTGCCGAGAACATGGCCATCATGACAATCATCATGATCAGTGTCGATGTCCGAAAAATGCCATACCCAAATGCGCGCAGATTGAGCAACGGCTGCGGGATAATCAGTTGTCTCCACGTAAACAGCCCCAGCGAAATGATTCCGACCACGATGGGGACCAAGACCTTATTGCTCCCCCATTCCCCATGCCCTTCACCAGCGCTGCTGAAGCCGTAGACGATCCCGCCGAATCCAACCGTGGACAGAAGCAATGATAACAAGTCAATCTGCGGCTTGCTTGTTTCCGTCACATTTTTCAGCTTTGCGAAGGCAAAGCCCATGACGAACAAGGCGATCGGAAGTACACCGTAAAAGAGCAGACGCCAGCTGAAATGCTCCACGATGATTCCCGAAAGAGTGGGACCGATCGCAGGAGCAAATGTAATCACGATGCCGATCGTCCCCATGGCTGAGCCTCTTTTTTCCAGCGGGACCAGTGCAAAAACCACATTGGTCAGCAGCGGAAAAAGCAGTCCCGTCCCCGCTGCTTGCAGCACCCTCCCGATCAACAGCAGCGCAAATCCCGGTGCAATCGCCGCCACGAAAGTGCCAGCCGTAAACAAAGCCATGGCCCCCAGGAACATGCTTCTGGTCGTAAACCGTTGGAGGAGGTAGGCCGTGACCGGTATCAGCACACCGATCACGAGCAGATATCCGGTTGTCAGCCACTGCGCGGTGCTCGGCTCAATGCCGATGTCATGCATGATTTTGGACAAAGCCACATTCAGCAGCGTTTCATTCAAAATCGCAACAAATACACCCAGGATCATGACCATGATCACGACAAAATTGCTTTTGCTCCCAAATGTTCCTGTTTGGTTCTCCACTTTTTTCTCTCCTCCCTTTGCTTCCGATCTCTCTGTAACGATTTGAACTCCCTTATTCTAGCACGATCCATACATGGCGATTTCTTACCAATTGCGGTACTTGCAACCAGGATCCCCAGACCGCCCTCCCGCACTTGCCAACCAATATAATTTCCGATTACACCAATCGGCTGTTGAGACCAGCAGCGATAAAAGCACCCCTACCGTATGCATCGGTTACCAACGTTCTCCGATACCATCGTGGAGGGGTGCTTTGCTTTATCTGGCTCCATTTTCATTAAGCTGATGAATATGCCCGAGGAGCTGCTTGGCACGACGGAGAAAATCCAGATACTCCTCAGTCCCAAGCCCGCTGCCGCGCAGCAAGGTTTCCGGAAGCTTGCAAGCCTGCTCCCGGAGAGAATGTCCTTTTTCGGTTAAACCGATGACGACCACCCGCTCATCCTCTTTTGAGCGCTGACGGGTAACCAGCCCGGCTTCTTCCATTCTTTTCAGCAGAGGGGTCAACGTCCCTGAATCCAGAAACAAATGCTCCCCAAGCTCTTTTACCGTGCATGCCGCCTTCTCCCAGAGAACAAGCAAGACCAAATATTGCGGATAGGTGATCCCCATCGTCTCCAAATAGGGGCGATACATGCGGGATATTTCGCGAGATGCAGCGTAAAACGTAAAGCAGAGCTGATTCTCCAGCTTTACGGATTCGTCCGTATTCATGGCTATTCACTCCGTTTACCGGTGCTATTTACACGAAATGATAGCCTCCTGCATTTGCGATTGTCAAATTGAATTGCACACAAATGACTATTCCTCTCGCACCGGTTCAATCTGGCCCATCAGCAAGCGCATGGAGACGATAATCCCCAACATCGCGAACAACAAAAGAACAGCCAATACGAGGTATCCTGCTGAAGCTCCGGTCAAATCAATCATGAACGTAAACAAGGCGAGCAAGGTCAGCCTCATCAATGTGCCAAGCGAATGCAGGAAGCTCATCACCCGCCCCATAAAATGATTGGGCAGCAGCTCCATGTAGAGACCCTGCCTGATCAGACGGGTGGACGCATTGCACCAGCCCAAAAAGGCGGACATAATCACGAACACCCAGCTGTTCGGGAGCGCGACGATGAGCACATAGGCGACAGCCATCAAAAGGATATTGCTGACCATCGAAGGGAACCCGCCAAATTTGCGAATCACCCCTGCCACCAGCAGACCCGCTCCCGCTGCGCCTATGGAGTACGTTACTTCTCCAAGCGAGAAGATGCTGACATCTCCTCCCAACGCTTCGTTCACAAAGACCGGATTGAGCAAATTGATCATCATGATCGAAATAAACGGCATCAACGAGGAAACCCCAAAGACCATAAAGCCCCTTTTTTCCCGGATGAACCTCCAGCTTTGGGAAAACTGCTCCCACCAGGATGTCCGCACCTGCTGCTTGGCTTGCTTTTCCGCCGTAAACACATAATCCATAGGTGCCATCAACAGAAAGGCGATGAGATAGGTCAATGCGTTCAGCATGAGGACCGGCTGAAGACCAAACTGGCCCAAAAGCAACCCGGCAAGGCCTCCTGACAGCACCGCGGCAGTCTGGTTCTCAATCTCCAGCAAGGAATTGATATCGTTATAGTGCTTTTTTTCAAAAGTTTCCTGTACCAGCGCAGACTGGGTCGGATAACGGATTTGATACATGAAATTGGTCACCAGGTAAATGAGGATTAGCATCCAGATCTGATAATCACCCCAGAATCCCCATGCCGCCATGACCGCCAAAACCGCAAAGCCACCCAGCTGTTCGGTCTGCATGATCTTCTTGCGGGAAAAACAATCGATCACGGTACCGACATACGGCCCGATGAGAAACGCCAAGATTGAGGAAAACAGCATCGTCGAGCCCAGCAATTTGCCTGTCCCCGTCGTTTCGACCAGATACCAGGCGATCCCGATCATCGTCATCCCTTGGCCAAATCCGTTAAACAAATTGGAAAAGAACAGCTTGCGAAAATTGGGGTTGCCAAACACTACTCTCATTTTCCGTCCTCACTTTCGCCTATGACCGAATTTTTGCCTAATAACTTATAGTCATAATCGTGCGGGAAAGTCAATGAAAACCGCTTGGCTACTCCAAAATTCCGGCGGGAGACCGTTGTCTACACAATGGTTCTTGATTCAATCGTTGTTGAAGCCTTTCAGAAAATGAGAGATCACGGACATCGTTTCTTCCAACGATTGATCGTCATCTGGACTTTGTGCGATCCACAATGCGGATTCATTCAGTGCTCCCGAAAGAAAATGAGTCATAGCATCAAGAGGTACCGGCTTAAGATATCCTTGTTGCTGCATCAGCAGCAGTTGTTCACGCAAGTGTCTCATCGAGTTCTCCTGATCCATCCTGCGCCAGGCTTCCCACCCCAAAACTGAAGGGCCATCTATGAGCAAAATTCGTCTATTTCGCTGCTCGACAGCTGCTGCGACAAAAGCGCGGCATCCCAGAAGCAGTTGCTCCCATGGATCGTTGCTTTGGCTGGCCTCGGCTTCAACCCGCTCGCCGATCTCGGCCTGAACCGACTCCAACACAGCATGAAACAAACCTTTTTTGCTGCCAAAATGATGGTAGAGAGCACCTCGCGTAAGCCTAGCCTCAGCTACCATTTCCTCCATAGAGGAGTCCGCGTACCCATGCTCAGCAAAATGCTGTCTGGCCACCTCCAACAGCTTGACAATCGTTTCGTATGCTTCTTCCTTGCTTCTTTTCATATTCGTTTCATTCTCCTGTTTTCCGGTCTTTCTCGACAAGCTTCAAGAGCTGGATCGCTTTCCTGGATTCGTCCAGCGAGCCGCTCGGCCAGTTCGGTCCCGATATAACTTATTCCTTACTGCCTGCCTTCTCATCATCCCACAACTGCTCATTGTACTGTTTGCTATAAGCTTCGGAAGGAGGGATGATCTTGATCACATCGATCAATACGCCATTTGGATCGCTCGTAATGAAATGCCTTTGTCCGAACTCTTCATCTCGGATGTCGAGGTGAAGGGGAAGCTTCTCCAACTTTATCAGTCTTTCGTACTCGGCATCTACATCATCCACTTCAAAATTGAGAATTAATCCGGTTACCGAATGACGATAGCCTTCAGGTATGGTAGGATGCCCAAATTCCAAAATAGCCAGCTCAAATGCCCGTTCAGCATGCTGTGGCGATCGAAGGCTTACATACCAGTCAGACTCGAATACCGTCTCAAATCCAAACAAATTTTGATAAAACGCTGCGCTTGCCGCTACCTGTCTGGATAAAATAACCGGATAAAAACTGGAAATTTTCATATCCACATTCTCCTTCGCATGTAATAGCCATAACGTAACATACATACAGTATGTATGTAAATATCAGACTACGAGGAAATTTGAACGGATGATTGGAATTATCGACGAAAAAAGGCCGACTGCCTCAGCAATCGACCCTACTCTATAACTCGATCAACGGAATCCCTTTGCCGTTTCCACCAGACGCAATCGCTATCTCCCGGCCATTCGACCTGACCAACGTATAGTATTCATAGCTTCCAATCACGCCAAAATCCCCGTCCATCACGCCAGGATAGGCGCGATTGACCGAGTAGACCTGGCTGCGATGGGCCTGCAGCGCTTCCCCCTTTTTCTGGCGATATGCGCTGATATCTACTTTTCCGGTAATCGGGACGGCTGGATTCGGCCCTTTGTCCGGGCAGTGATCATAGTAATGCGGGATCGAGACATAGTACAGGTCCAGCTTACACGCCCCATCACGGGCACTCTCCTGCTCGAATTGCTGCACGGCTTGGTAGGTCGCCTGGGAAAGCGCGATATGATCCGGGTGTCCGGTCACGCCATCCGGCGGAAACGTGACGACGACATGGGGCTGAAGCTCCCTCATGGTTTCCATTATACGATTCACCAGCTCCCCGGTATCCTGCGCGGCCAGGGACCCATCGGGAATGCGGTAAAAAATCAGCCGAGTGATGCCTAATATCGCAGCAGCCGCTTGCAGCTCCCGTTCCCGGTGGCGTGCCACCTCTTCTCGGCAAGTGAGGGAAAACGGCCCTGGCCTTCCTTTGCAGCCCGAAGTCGCGCTGACCAGATACGTTTCATAGCCTGCCGCATGATATTTGGCCAACGTTCCTCCGCAGGCAAAGGACTCATCATCGGGATGGGGAAAGAGAAATAAGAGCCTCTTCATCTTGCTACACCTCTTTTTCGCTGTCCTGCTTTTGATGGCGCAAAAGGAACATCCCCTGCGCGATCACACCGTAGATCGGGTCTCTCCTGGCGGTATCGATTTGCACGTTTGGCGCATACAGCTTCACTTGCTGTTCTACGTACGCTCTGACCATACGCGCGTTTTGCAAGACGCCGCCCTGCAGCACCATGGCAAACCGCTGCGGCCCCAGCGATAACCGATCGATCACCGCTTTTGCCGTCTGCACCAGCTCCTCTGCCGCCATGCGCAATATGCCCGCAGCTACCTTGTCCCCTTGCTCGGCCGCTTGGCTGACCAGCTGCGACAGCTCCGCAACCTTTTCGATCGAATAGTCCGGTCCATACGTCCAATTGACCAGCGCATCCGTATTCGCCAAACCGAGATAGCTGTGAATCTCATTCGTCAGCGCGGTTGCTTGCTCCCGTCCATCCGCGCTTTTGAGAATCGCCGTGATCGCCTGCTTGCCGATCCAATAACCGCTTCCCTCATCACCGACCCTGTGTCCCCAGCCGCCGGCACGCGCGGTCATCCCCGCTTCATTGATGCCAAAAGCGATGGAGCCGGTTCCCGCCACGACCAGGATGCCCGCTTCTCCACCGGTCGCCCCCAGCAATGCGGCAAACCCGTCGTTTTCCACCAGCAGCTGATCGACCTGGATATCCAGCTCGGCCAGAATGTTATGAATCATCGCGTCAAGAATGGTCCTGTCATGCTCCGTGTCCAGACCCGCCAAGCCGAAAACAGCGCATTCCACTTTCCAGGGGCCATCTCCTGCGATTTGCGGTTCTGATTGCCGGACTTCCTCCATGGCTGCACGAATGGCTGCGGTGATTTCACGTGAAGCGGCCTCGATGCCAATCCCTTGATAATTGCAGGAGCCGGAACGCCCTTGTCCCAGGATGTGCTCCTCGCGATCGGCAAAAACCGCCAAGCACTTCGTTCCCCCGCCGTCTACCGCCAATAGCGGCAGCTTCCTTTCCCTCATGCATATCCACTCCATTCCGCTACGATCTGGTCCATCTGCTGCTGCGCATCCTGCCATGTCTGTACCGCTTGTTTTCGCCAGCGCTCTTTGTCCACCAGCTTTTGTTCGCGCACCTGGATCATCCGGCGGACTTCATCCGGGCCAGGTCCTCCCGGCAAGCTGCGAATCTGGACAAAATGGGTGGGGTCCAGCGATTGCTTCACCTGCTCCTCCGTGAGCTGGAGAGGATGGCCAAGCACGTTTACTGCTGATTCGTTTATGAGTGACAGGGTGATCTCATCTGCCCGCAGACCGGCAGCAAGCGCCTGTTTGACCACTTGGCTGACGATCCGATGGGAGGTACGAAACGAGAGCCGATTTGTTCGGACCAGCATATCGGCGAGTTCGGTAACCGTCGCATAGCTGCCTTTCGCCCTGGCCAGCAGTCCCTCCTTGTTTACCTCCATCGTTCCCACTACGCAAGCTAGCAAGCGATACACCTGCTCGAGTACGGACAGTCCCCGCCACACATACGGCTGCATATCGTCTTCCGTATCCACGATATCACCAAACGGGGTGTTGTGCATCATCGTCAGGACAGCGGAAGCATTGCCAACCGCGCTGGAAAGCAGCGAACGCATATGCTCGAACGACACCGGATTGCGTTTTTGCGGCATGATGGAGCTGATCTGCACATACGGGCTGGCTACTTTCAGCACGGCAAATTCCTGGGTGCACCATAGCAAAAAATCTTGTACGACCCTGCCCAGCGTAATCGCCGCAAGCTGTGTAGCCGTCGCCGCTTCGCCCAAGTAATCCGCTCCGCCAATCGCATCGTAGGAGTTTTCGACCAGCCCTTCAAAGGCCAGCAGCTGCTGCATCCGCTCCCTGCTGATCGGAAAGCCGGATGTGGTCAACGCTGCAGCGCCCATGCTGCTGTGATTGCACGTCTGATACGCATGGGTGAGCCGTTCCAGATCACGGCTGATGCTGTCCACGACCGCCAGGATATAATGAGCCAGCGTGGTCGGCTGTGCCTGCTGGGTATGCGTATAGCCGATCATCACGGTCTCCGCATGCTCTTTGGCAAACTGGAGTAAATGCTCCTGCAAATGAAGACCGGACTGGATCGCCGTCAGCAGCTTTTCCCGCAGCACCATCCGATACATGGTGACCCCCATATCATTGCGGCTGCGAGCAAGATGCAGGTTGCCTGCTACCTCTCCCGCTTTCTCGAGCAGCTCACTTTCCACCTGAAAAAACAGGTCCTCAAACTGTCCCGTGTAGGTGGACTGGCGCAGCGCCTCCAGATCCAAGCCGCAAATCGCCTTTGCGATGGTCCCTGCTTCCTGCTCCGAAAGCAGCTCTCTCTCACGCAGCATGATCAGATGTGCCTTGTTGATCGCCATCATCGGCTGCAGCAGATGCTGCTTTGCTTCGTTATAAGCGGGTTCCAGTACGGTCTCCGTATAGGTCTTTCCTGGAAAAGTACGCCCCTCTCGCTGAAAAATGAGCTCACGGTAGTCCATCTTTCTCCCTCTCCTCTCCCGGATAGGCAGAGGGCTCCCCATCCGAAAAGGGAGCCTCCCTGCTTTGCGTGCAAGTTTACTGATGCAAGCTGACCATATTGACAAACATCCGGATTGCTCCCGGCACCAGCGCCGGAATTTCCCGATACCAGACGAGCGAACTGTACGTATAGGTGCCTTTTCCGTACTTCGCGGTCAGATAGGTGCCGGTAAATTCTTTCTCGCCGGGATCGCCGTTGGAAATCAGCTCGGTGTATTCACCGCCCCACTGCGCAGGGTTGTACGCCGAGCGATCCTGAATCCAGTTGTTCCAGTCTTCCTCTGTTATTTTATTCGGCTGGTTAAACAAGGGATGGTCAGGAGCCAGCATCGTGACCTTCGAATTTTCATCCGTTACCCGCCATTGAATCAGCGGCGTGCCGATTGTGATCGGATACGGAGCCAGCCCCGGCGACCATTTGTCCTCCGGCTTGTGGTATTGGACGACCAGGTTGCCGCCATTTTCCACATATTTCAACAGCCGGGCATTGCTTGGAATCAGCTCCGGACGGAAGCCATAAGCGCGGATGCCCAGCACGATCGTGTCATACTGGCTCAGGTCTCCCGATTCAATGTCCTTGGCAGAGAGCTTCGTGACATCGACCCCTACCTGCTGCAGATACTGATCGATATTATCGAAGCCGCTGGACACATAGCCAACCTTCAGGCCCTCGGGGACCTCCAGATCAAATGCCTGGATTGTCACTTGGGCAGGCTGGATCAAATAGGTCTTGCCGATATGCGGATAATGGATAATCTGGGCGCCGTGCTGACTTTGCAGTGTTCCGCCATTTGCCACTGCCGTAATGGTGTGCTTCCCTTTTTGTACAGCAGCTGTGGGTTGCACAGTGAAGGCCACCGATTTGGTTTCTCCTTTTGCTGCAAAGGTGAGCGGTTGGGATGCAGGCTCTACCTTCCAGCCCTGCGGTACCTGCAGGGAGATGTTGGCACTTGCCTCTCCTGGCGTATAATTCCGTACGGTCACTTTCACCGGAATCGGTTCCTCCGCCTTTAATGTATTCAGCACCGCTGCTTCCGGACTGACCGCCAGCGAATACGGCGGCAATACCGCGATCGGGTCTGCCGACACCGCACGATGAGTAACCATCGTCTTCGCTTGCGCCGGCTGATACATCAGATCAGCGGTGATGATGGGCGCATGATACGGATGGAAATAGGGGGCATTGGCAGGAACGGTCACCTCAAAGGTTGCCGTCACCGTTTCGTTATAATCCCAATTCGCAAAAGCGGTGACACCGACAGGCTTTACCTTCCAACCTGCGGGTGCATTCAGCCGGAAGCTGCCTCCATTGATCTTCACTTGGCCGCCGTTATAAGCGGTTACCTTGATTTTGCTGGTCTGGCCTGCCACCAATTCCCCAGTCTCCGGCCGAACCTTGACTACGAGTGAGAGCGCCTCCGCGCTTGCCTTGTTCAGCTGCTGCTCTTTCACCTTGAGGCGATGCAGCACGTCGACCTTGGTTGCTTGCGGCAGTCTCGAGGCATTCACCAGCTTGACGGTCTGATCCACATCGGCCTTCATCTCGTGGACTTCTTTGGCTACCTTGGCGAACTGCGGATACGCGGCGATCACTTCGTCGGCATCCTTTTGGAGGACGCGCAGTTTCGCGGCTACTTCGGCTCCCCCGTTATTCGCGGCGACCTCCTTCGCCAGATCCTCATACGTATAGGCGATGCCGGTGAAGAAGTCCTTTTCCTGCGGCGCCTGCAGCACCGTCGTCTTCTCCAGCTTGTAGTAGTTGAAGCTGGGGCCTTCATCATAATGGCGGCCCATCCCCTGGCTTTTATGCATGAAGCGCGATTCTTCACCAAGCTGCAGATAAGAGGCGCCGTACAGCTCGTCATACTCGCCAACAGGAATGGCTACATCGTAGTCGTCCTTATTCGCCGGCACGTACAGCTTTTTCACCTGCCATGGCTGCAGTCCCTGCTTCAAATGCTCCGGAAAAACAGCGGGATTCGCTGCGTCCGTAAAGGCTTTGACCGTAATCACGTTGATCGCCCGGTGGTGTCCGTGCGTGGAAGGCTCATTGAGAAAGGCTGGGATGACTACATCGGGACGCAGCTCGCGAATTTTTCGGATCAGGCGCTCGTAGACGACCTGCTCGCCCCATTTGCTCAACGTCTCATCCGGGCTTTTGGAAAACCCGAAGTCAAAAATCGCGTCATTGATCTCCTCGCTTAAAATGCCAAGCGTGACATTCGTTACCTTTGAAGCTTCCTGCAGCTCGCGTGTACGGATGATGCCAAGCGCGTTGCCCAGCTCGCTGCCGATCTCGTTTTGCCCGCCTTCACCCCGATTGGCGATGACACTGGATGTGTTGACCCCCTTGCCCAGTGACAGATAAGCCAGCATGGCGCTGTGCTCATCATCCGGATGGGCGCCCGTATTCATCGCACTGGCGATCGTGGTCAGCGGCTTGATCGCTTTCCATAGATCGACAACCCCGCGATCCGCATGAGCAGTCTGTGGCATGACGGGAATGGCCAAGGTGCTGGCCAAAGCGGTGGCGGCCGCCATGGAGAACAGCTTCTTGAGACGGTTGACCTTACTCAATGAACACTCCTCCTCTTCATCAATCTTGCCTTTCTCTATGTAGTGGAGATCATGGTGACCGTTAACAGGAAAATCGTTACACGGCGGTGTTGGCTTTGTCTCCAGCCAGCTTTTGCGAAAGAAAGAGGACGATGATGATCACGATGATTTGCAGGACGCCATAGGCGCACGCCGTGCCAAACTCAAAATTGTACATCCGCTGGAAGATCGCAACGGATAGCGGTGTGGTGCTCGGAGTGAAGATCAGGATGGAGGCGACGAACTCGCCGATGCATTGGACAAAGGCCAGCAGCGCCCCGGCCAGCACCCCGCCAAAGGCCATCGGGAACACCACGCGTCGGAAGCTGTACCACCAGCTTGCCCCAAGATTGCGTGCCGCCTCCTCCACCGAGCCATCCATTTGCATCAGCGTAGCGGAGGTGGAACGAAACACGAGCGGCAGGTGGCGGACAAAATACGCGAGCGGAATGATCCAAAAGGAACCGATGAGCACCTGACCGAAGCTGAACACATTTGGCTGGCTGAATGCCGCGATGAGATTGATCGCGACGACTGTGCCGGGCAGCGCCCATGGCAGCATGATCAGCACATCCAGCAAAGTCTTGCCGCGAATCGGGAGACGAACCATCACGTAGGCCGCCGCCACGCCGAAGATGATAATCCCGATGGTGGCGATCGCGCTGAGCTGCAAGCTGTTGGCGATCGGCCGCCACGTCTTGCTGTCCGTGAACAGGTCGATATAGTGCTGCACCGTGTACTCTGGCGGCAATACTTGTATCGTCCATGTGCTGTTGACCGAAAAGGAGATCAGCACGAGCACGAGAATCGGCAGCATCAGGACGATCGTACCGATAAAGGACAATACCATCGACACATATTTGCCCAGCTTGCTCGTAATCTCTGTACGGTGGACACTGATACCTTTGCTCAGATTTTGATAGTTTCTCGCCCCCTGATACCAGCGCATGAGCAGCAGAAACAAAATCGACACCACCGATAGGATCGTAGATTGCGTCGCTGCCATATCCAGATCGCCGTTCGTCCGGGAGAGATAGATTTGCATGGTCATCGTCCGGTCGATGCCGAAAATCAGCGGCGCCGTATAGGAAGCCATCGCGATCATAAACACCAATAGCGACGATGCGACCATCGCCGGCGTCAGCATCGGCAGGATGACACGCCGCCAGATCGTGAATCGGCTTGCTCCGAGACTTGCGGCTGCTTCTTCCAAGGAAGGATCCAAGCCCTTGATCGCGGCGGATGCCGTCATGTAAAAATACGTGTACATGGTAAACGTGTGGACGACGAGCACCCCGCCGACACCCTTCAGCGAAAAAGGCACCTGCTCCAGCTGGAACAATTCCTTCAATGCCCGCGGAATGATGCCGCTCTCTCCGTACAAGAAGGTAAACGACAAAACCCCGATCAGCGGCGGCAAAGCCATCGGCACCAAAGCGAGGACAGACAGGATGCGGCGCCCCGGAAATTCATAACGTTCCAGTAGAAACGCCATCGTCACGCCGACGATGCCACAGGTAATCACACTGAGAACCGAGATGTACAAGCTGGTCCACAGTGCCTCCAGATTGGCGGTATGCTCCAGGCTGAAAAAGCGCGCATAGTTGGCAAAGGAAAACTTCTCCTCGATTTTCATGCTCGCCAGAAACGTTTCATATAACGGATATATCACGTAAGCCAGCAGGATCACGTACAGGGGAGAGACCAGCACGTAGATGAAGGAGGGAGATGACATCAGCGCCAGACGCCGCCTTGCCGGAGCTGGGCTTTGTTTATGCAGTTCTGCTTTCATCATGTCCCCTCCTCATCCGATCAGATAGATGCTCTCTTTGGGCAGTAATAGAGTGATCTCATCCCCGCGCTGTTTCACCGACCTGCCCAGATTGATCAGCATGCTGCGCAGCTGGATAGGGCCGGCCTGGGTAATATAGTTGACGCATGCGCCGGTAAATTCGGACAGCAGGATCCGGCCGCGCAGCAGATTTTCCGTTTCTTCGCCCTCCCATTCTTTCACCAGCTCGGGACGAACGGACAAGGTCAGCTTTTCTCCCACCCTGGGCTGGCAGGCAGGCGACGCATTTTTGGCCAGTCCGGTCACGACAACATCCGGGCTGAGCCGCACGTCCACCTCACCGCCCTCTATCCGTGTGACGGTGCCCTCCAGCAGATTGGTCTCTCCAATAAACGAGGCGACGAAGCGGTTGACCGGCTGATGATAGATTTCCGACGGCGTGCCGATCTGCTGCACCTGGCCACCCTGCATCACCATCACGCGGTCGGACATGGCCATCGCCTCTGCCTGATCATGGGTGACATAGATCGTCGTGATGCCCAGCTCGACTTGCAGCCGCTTGATTTCAAAGCGGGTCTCCTCCCGCAGCTTCGCATCCAGATTGGAAAGCGGTTCGTCCAGCAAGAGTATCTGCGGTTCAATGACCAACGCGCGTGCCAACGCCACCCGCTGCTGCTGTCCGCCAGAGAGCTGATCGATCCGGCGCTCTCCATACCCTTCCAGATGGACAAGCCGCTGGATCCGCTCGACCCGCTCCTTGATCTCGCTCTTGGACAGCTTGCGCACCTGCAGGCCAAAGGCGATATTTTCAAAGACGGTCATATGGGGGAACAAGGCGTAGTTTTGAAACACCATCCCGGTATTGCGCATGTTGGGCGGGAGAGTGGTCACATCGTTTTCGCCAAAACGAATGCGTCCCTCGGTTGGAAAATAAAAGCCAGCGATCATGCGCAGCGTAGTCGTTTTGCCGCATCCGCTGGGCCCGAGGAACGTAAAAAATTCCCCAGAACGGATCTGTATATGTACGTCTTCGACACCTTTTGCCGTGCCGAAGCGCTTGGTGACATGGTCCAATGTGACGCTGCTCATCCGGATTCCTCCCCTCTTTCGTATGCGATGAAGCTGATCAACCTCGGGACAGCGGCCTCCCCGAGGAATGACCGCTGCCCGTACTGCCGTTTTACGGTTGATCTGCTCCGGTTATTTTGCAGGATGGGGATGAGCGAATTACTTGCCGCCTTTTCCCTTGATGTTTTCATCCCAGTACTGCATCCATTCCTTTTCTTTCTCCGTCATGACATTCCAATCGATGTCCATAGGCTTCAGCTCCAGCTCTTTCATGAAATCAGGCAGCTCGTCTTTGCTGATGTCCGTACGTGCAGGGAATTGGAATCGTTCCTTCGCCAATTGGGCGGCGATCTCCGGGCTGAACAGGAACTCGTAAAACTTTTTCGCCGCATCCAGATTCTTTGCCCCTTTTACGAGTGCGACACCATCGACGAGGATCGGCGCACCGCTGGCAGGATAGACAAAGTCGTACGGATGGTTGTTCTTTTTGCTCTGGATCAGGATATCCTGCAGGTTCCAAAGCGAGATGAGGCCTTCCTGACGATCCAGTTTGAGATAAAGGTTGGTCGGGTCTTGGGTATATTCCTTCGTGTTGGCATCGAGCTTTTTCAGCCATTCGTAGCCTTTTTCGGGGGTGTCTGCGCCTTGGCGGTAGATCATAGCGGAGTAAATCGTGCGCATCGTACCAGATGGCAGGACATTGCGGATCACGATCTTGTCTTTGTATTTGGGGTCGAGCAGCTCATCCCAGTCTTTGGGAGCATCTTCCTTTTTCATCGCTTGCGAGTTGTACATGATGACTTCGGGGAGAAGCATTTCGCCGTACCAGCGGTCTTGCGGATCTTTGTAGAGATCGGGGATTTTATCGGCAAAGGTAGGTTTGTAGCTTTCCAGCAGACCTTCATTGGCGGCTGTAGTCAATGCGGAAGAGGTACCGCCCCACCAGAAATCGGCCTGTGGATTTGCTTTTTCAGCACGGACGCGCTCCAGGATCTGCTGAGCGCCCATTTCCAGCGTTTCCACCTCAACCTCCGGATGCTTTTCCTTGAATTTTGGAAGGACGATTTCAAAAATGTTCTTATCGCGGGCGGTATAAATGACCAGTTTTTGCGGTTCGGCAGAGGGTGCCGGTTGGGCCGCAGGCTGCTCGGTGCTGCCGGATGCGGGCGGCGCGGCTGCAGGTTGTTGTCCCCCTCCTCCACAGGCCGTCAAGGATATCGCAAGCGAGCTGACGAAAAGACCTTTCATCCAGGTGCGCAATGGACGTATGAACATCATCACTTTCATGTTCCCCCTTAACTGTTCTATTTTTCGATCAATTCTCCAAACGGGAATGCTCCCAATACACTGTGAACCGCTCCGATCAGGCCCGCGTCCTCGCCGAGACTCGCTTTGACCAGTCGCGGCATCACGGGAACCCACTCGGACAGCCATTCGTGCATTTGCCTCAACCCTGTCGGATCGATCCGGGCCATCTCTCCGCTGAGGATGAACAGCTCCGGATTCAGCATGCTGATGATATTGGCCATACAATAGCTCCAGTGCCGCAGCGTGTCTTCCAAAAGCGCCGCCGCGTCAGGATTACCCTGCTCTTTTTGCTGGATCAGCTGTTCGACGACACTCGAGCCAGCATGCAAATCAATACGCATGCCTTTTGCTTTTTGCAGGATGCCGGGGACGGAGTAATGCTTTTCGAATACACCGAATTCGCTCCCCTGCCGGCTATCGCTGGGTCCAATCATCATGTAGCCAATCTCTCCTGCCGCTTCACGGCTGCCGCGAAAAAATTGGCCATCCATGATCAAGCCGGCACCAATCCCCATACCGACATACATGTAGACCACATTCGCGCAGCCGGCACCTGCCCCCCGGGCGCACTCTCCCAACGTCATCATGTTAACGTCATTGTCGATCATGACTGGTATGCCAAGCCGCTCCTCCAGATGCTGCTGGATCGGCAGCGACATCCATCCGGTAGTCGGCGAGAAGCTGACCGTGCCACTGTGCTGCTGGGTGACTCCAGGCAGGCCCATGCCAATCCCGAGGAGCCTGTCGCGGGAAAGACCGCTTTTTTGCAAAAGCTTGCTAAGCCCTGCCTCCAGCTCCCGGATCACATCTTCCTCTCGGGCAGGCAGGATCACGGGCGCTTGGCAGCGGGCCAGAAATTCTCCCTGCAGGTCGGCGATCGCCATCTCCAGCTTGCTGCCTTCAAACACAGCTCCGGCGATTACATAAGCCTGATAGTTGTAGGCAAGCAATATCGGTTTTCGCCCGCCAGAGGAATCGCCCACTCCGACTTCCCGCAGCAAACCGTCACGAATCATCTCATCGACAAGCATGGAGACGCACGGTCGGCTCAATTGGGCTCGCTTGGCTATATCCGCTCGGGAGATTTGCCCGTGATGGATGACTTGCTGCAAGATTTCTTGTTTGTTTAAGCGTTTCACAAGCTTATTGCTGACCGGCTTTTTCGGACCACCCACGGGTCGGCTTCACCCCCAGTTAGTTAAAATTACTAACAAAGTTACCAAAATCATACATCCGCCCGTTGTAATAGTCAAATAATTTTGTTAATTTAATCGATCGTTTAACGCTTTGGATTTTTCTCCTTTACGCGGCAATTGCCACGTTCCCCTGGGTTACCCGGCAACTAAAGCTTTTCCATCAATCTATGCAGCCTCGGTTCAAAATATTTCACCCTGCGGCTTGGATGGATGGGCGCAAGAATGGGCGATCAATCGGACACGCCGAAAACCACCAGAAAGGAACCTGGTGGTTTTTCCATGCAGCATGAAGTTAGCGGACAGCGTGCTTCTCAATCAATAGCCGGATCGCATTACGCAAATATTCAGCATGAAAAGCGGCCTTGTCCGTATAGGAGACCATGATGGCGCCGGAGCATAACATGCGCAGCTGGCTCGCCAATTCCTCAGGATGCTGTGCGCCTCCCCTGCGAGCAATCTCTTCGACTCGTCTCCACAGCTCGTGGCGATGCTCGACCGCTGTCTGATGACCGGGATGATTGGCATCCGGAAACTCGACCACTGTATTCATGAAGGCACAACCGCGATTCTCAGGGGCGTTTAAACGATCGATCAAATTGTCGAGCAGCGTGCTCAACACCATCTTCGGAGAATCCGGGTAGCGCTGCTCGGCCTCGTCGACCCTCCCCAAGCTCTCACGCGACTTATTTTCCAGATAGGCTACGATCAGATCATCCTTGGTAGCGAAGTTGCGGTAAAAGCTCGCCTTTGCGACTCCGGATTCTTCGATGATCCGATCGATTCCGACCGCTCGAATGCCTTCCCGGTAAAATAACTCGGATGCTACCCGGAGGATCCGCTCTTTTGCCGTTTCCTTTTTTTCCATCGTGTTCACCTTTTTCCAATTAGCGGGTATTTGGGTGTTGACTTGAGACAGATCTGTCTGTATCATTTCGGAAGAGACAGATCTGTCTACCTCATTTTAGTAAAAAACAGATTTGCTTGTCAATTGCTTCACATGCCCGAAAAGGAGGACAGTCCCATGTCCCAAACGTCAAAATCAATTTCTCTCAGCTTGGAATCGGCTCCGAAGGCCCAATCCGGGCAGCGACTATTGCTGGCGGTCATGCTTTTGTCTGTCTTTATGGCGGTTGCCAACATCTTCATTGTCAATGTAGCGACTCCCTCGATCCAGCTAGGGTTGCATGCAAGCTTTTCCGATGTCCAGTTTGTCATTACCGGCTATACGCTGGCTTATGCCGTCACGCTCATCATCGGCGGCCGGCTCGGCGACAGATTTGGCCGCAAAAAGATGCTGCAAATCGGCGTAGCAGGCTTTACGCTCGCTTCCTTGCTTTGCGGATTGTCCACCAGCGTGGAAATGCTGACGATCGCACGTATACTGCAAGGACTTGGAGCCGCGCTGTTTTCACCTCAAGTGCTATCGCTCATTCAGGCTACCTATCCCCCGGAGAAACGCGGGATGATTTTCGGCTTGTATGGAGCTTCCCAAGGTCTCGCCGCCTCGACCGGACAGATCATTGGCGGATGGCTGCTGCAAATCAATCTATGGGGACTTGATTGGAAATGGGTGTTTTTCTTCTGTGTCCCGATCGGCATCTTGATCCTCCTCATGACTCCTTTCATCCCTGAGTCCAAATCACCTGGAAGCATCAGTCTTGATTGGCTCGGTGCCGTTCTGATTACGGCCGGGCTGCTCATGCTCGTGTATCCGCTCGTTCAAGGTCAAAAGGAAGGCTGGCCGCTCATGCTCACGATTTGCCTGCTCTTGTCCTTCCCCGTATTGGCGCTGTTTATCTGGCTTGAAAAACGGGTATCCCTTCGCCAACGGGTACCGCTGATGAATGTGGCGCTGTTTGGCCAACCGGTGTTCAGCCTCGGCATGCTCGTCGTCTTTTTGCTGATGTCCTCACAGGCAGCTTTTTTCCTCGTTGCCGCTTACCTGCTGCAGATTGGACTAGGTTTTTCGGCTTTACAAGCCGGCCTCGTCATCTTGCCGATGGGCGTCGGCTATTTTCTCGCTTCCCTTTTTTCCGCCAGGGTTGCAGGAAAATGGGGGACACATGTGTTGACCATCGGCTCCGTGTTGACGACAGGCGGCTATTTGCTGCTCGCCTTTTCCGTACAAGGGACCGGCGCTTCCCCTGACATCCTCATTTGGCTGCCTGCTCTGGCAGTATTGGGCACCGGTCAAGGGTTTCTCGCTGCTCCCTTAACGAACATCATCCTTTCCAAAATACCCAGCAGCGATATCGGCTCGGCTTCTGGCATCTTGACCACGGGCATGCAGGTATCCTTCGCGATCGGGATCAGTATCATCGGCATGGTATGGCTTGGCTCGCTCGGTCATTATGCCGAAAAGTCCAGTCTTGCAGCTGTACAGCAGCTGGGAGAAAACCCTGCAGCTTATCAGCTTTCCGAGGAACAGAAACAGCGCGTATTGCAGACATTGCAGGGCTGTTATCCGATCATGGCGCGATCCGGCAATCTCGCCACCGTACCATCCGAATGCCGCTTCGATGCCGTTTCGGTGGAAGCAAAACGCTTGTTTGATGATGGGATCCATCAGGCCAATGCACGTAATTATACGCATTCCTTTGTGTTTGTCTTATTTGTGCTGGCTGCCTATACGGCATTGCTCCTCTTGCCTGTACTTGTCTTGGCCAAAAAAACAAAGCGCACATGAATACCATATAGAAAGAACGCGGCTTCCCTGCCCTTTGAGGCGAAGCCGCGTTGCTATCAGCAATCGATGCTATTCGACATGAAATACCTTTCGGCTCGGCAGTTCCAGACAATTCAATCGGCCGCCATAGACAGCACCGCCATCGATGCCGATGATTTGATTGGAGCCAAAATACACCTCATATTTTCCGGTTCCATGAAACGTATCGGTAGAGGTGTGGCCAAAAATGACCGGCTTTTCTCCCGCATACCCTTTATGGAATTCGTCGCGAATCCAGAGCAGCAGATACGGGTCCGTTTCCGCAAGCGGCGTGCTCGGATGAACGCCGCCGTGGACGAAGATGTATTCTTCGGTTTCATGATAGACATCCAACTCCGCGATGAAATTGACATGCTCGTCCAGTGCCGCACATACGCCGCGGGAGAGCATCGTTTCTTCTTCTCCCTCAGCTGGCTCAAGCGGCAGCGTGACACCATAGCTGTTCAGCGTCTGTTCACCGCCGTTCACCTTCGTCCAGCGGTTCCAGACATGCCGGTCGCCATTCATCGCTTTTACCATCATGTCCTCATGATTTCCTTTCAGCACGATGGCGCCCTGCTCTTTCAGCTGCATCACTTTGTCCAATACGCCCTTGGCATCCGGCCCCCGATCGACATAATCTCCCAGCAAAATCAATTGATCCTCCTCCGGATGGTACGCAGCCAGCTGCAGGAGCGTCTCCAGCTTAGCCAATTCCCCGTGGATATCACTGATGACTAAATATCGTTTCATGGTTGCCCTTCTTTCCGTCTTCTTCTCTCTTTTACCCTAGTGGATCTTGGACGCCTTGACAATACATGCGGAAAAATGTGAAACCATCCTGCCCCTCGTTTCGTACAAAAGGAGACATCGGAACACGGAAAGGAGCGAACGTCTCGCTTGGCAAACAAACGGATTGGAGAGAAGGAAACCATCATTTTTATCCATGGATTGGTCGGAAATGATCGGGCTTTTAAAAAAGAGAAAATCGCCCTATCCCCCCATTATCGGGTCATATCCTACAATCTATTGGGCCATGGGAACGACAAAGGCACAGAGGCACCGTTTCGGCTTGGCGATCTGGTCCAGCAGCTGGAGGACGTTTACCGCCTGCACCAAGTGGAGAAAGCGCATCTGTGCACTTTGAGCTACGGCTGCTATATCGGCGCGATTTTCGCCACCCTCTTTCCCCAAAAAGTAACCAGCCTGTGCTGCATTGGCGGACACTACAACAATCCCTCCGCCTTATTTTCCGTCTTTGAAGAGTTCTGGAACCGTCGTGATGAGCCCTACTCCCATTGGCTGAATGACTATACGAGCAAGATTTTCCCCCTGTGGAGCCAAGGCATTGATCCGTTTTATTTCATTTCCAAAAAGGTCTATTACCGTCTCGGGTTAACCATGCATCCCTCCGTGATCGTGGAATCTCTCCGCCACCGCATTCAGTTCGATCTTAAGGCGCGATTGAAACAATTGACCCTTCCCGTGATGTGGGTGATGGGCGGCTTTGACCATCTGTATAAATCCTGTCTGTATGATCTGCCCACGCTCATTCCGCATGTCATCTATCGGGAAATCCCGTTCGCTGGTCATGCGGCTCATCTGTTTCGGCCGGATGCCTTTCGCACCATGTATCTTCGCTTCCTGTCGAAACAAAAGGAAGCGTGCTAGCTGAATCGCTTGAATAAGTAAGCTCCACCAATTCTTTGGCGGAGCTTAGTAGCTCTTATAACCGATGAGGATTTTTCAATAAAAAAGAGACAGGAGCATTGAGCTCTTGTCTCTTTTTACGGTAAGAAGAAGTGATAAATAACGGAAAAAATCAATACCGCGCTTACGACAGCCGAGCCCAGCATGATAAGCCCCGCACGCACCCGCTGCTGCACCAGCCGAAGAATCCCCAAGCTAAATAGTGTGCCGCTGATCATGATGTAGGCCACACCAATCCAGAACTGCTCCCATGTTAAACTGGTTAAATCGACAATACCCAAGTGATATCCACCTTCCGAACTCAAATTCTGTTTCATTATAGCAAAAAAAGAGGGACAGGTGTCTTGCAGAAACATTCAAACATTTACTTGAATGTTTGTTGCTGGCACACTATACTGAAAAAGTACATAATACGTTAGAGAACACTCCGGGGAGGCGTTTTTCCATGGGTCTTCATCATCACCACGGTCATGGACACGGACATGATCACAGCCATGGTCATCATCACGGGAAAGGAGCAAACAAACAAGCGTTGCTCTTCTCTCTCATCATCATTACCGCATTTTTGATCGTCGAGGTGATCGGCGGTTTTCTGACAAATAGCCTTGCGCTTTTATCCGATGCCGGCCATATGCTGAGCGACGCTTCCGCCCTTCTGCTCAGTCTGATCGCCATGATCTTCGCTTCTAGACCACCTTCGCCGCAAAAGACATATGGCTTTTATCGCTTTGAGATCCTGGCTGCATTATTTAATGGCGTCACACTCGTTTTGATTTCCTTATACATCTTCTGGGAGGCATATGAGCGACTGCTTGCCCCTCCCGAAGTATCCAGTCTGTCAATGATGGGCATCGCCTTCGTCGGTCTGCTTGCCAATATTGCTGCCGCCTATGTGTTAATGCGCGGAGACATTAAAAACAATTTGAACATGCGCAGCGCCTTTCTCCATGTATTGGGCGACATGCTTGGCTCTGTCGGCGCTATCGTGGCCGGCTTCCTCATGTGGAAATTCGGCTGGTACATCGCCGACCCGATCATCAGTATCGTCGTTGCCATCCTGATTATTACCAGCGCTTGGCGCGTGACCAAGGATTCGGTGAATATCCTGATGGAAGGAACGCCTTCCTCGATCGACACGACACAGGTAAGCAGTGCGCTGGGCGAAATTGCGGGCGTGCAAAGTGTTCATGACTTGCATGTCTGGACCGTTACATCCGGATTTGACTCCCTTACCTGCCATCTGCATGTGGATGACGACGTTTCCAGTTATCAGGTGCTGCGTGAGGCCTTGGAAATGCTGAAAAAACGATTCGGGATTACGCACTCCACGATCCAAATTGAAAATTCCGCTCTGTTTCATGCCGAAATGATGTGCCAGTCCGGGCCAAACCATGTGGATGCGCGTGATCATCATGAACATAGCCATGAGCATCATGACCATGACCATGACCACGAGCATCATCATCATGATCACCCACATGAGCAAGAAGACAGCCATAAATGACCAGCATATCGGTACCTCAAACAAATAACCTGGCACCGCCAAACCTTTGGCGGTGCTTATTCTTATCCATTTAGAAAAAACTAAGCTCCGCCAAGTCCTTGGCGGAGCTTTAGTTGCTCTTATGTCGATGAGAATTTTATAAATTCTTATCGACCAAAAAAAGCAAGATCCGCATCGCGCAAGCGNAAAAAAGCAAGATCCGCATCGCGCAAGCGATACGATCTTGCTTTTTCCTTTTTCGATATCATTTAGCGGCCATTTCCGCCACAAACCGTTTCCCGTACTCTCCATGATTATGGATGACCGGATTTTCGATTTGAATGGTCGAATGCTCGATCCCGTATTTTTCCTTCAGGACTTCATTAATCGCCAGGATCACACAGAATGGTTGAATATCGCCGCGGATGAATACGTGAGCGGATAGGGAGTAGTGGTCGGTAGAGATGCCCCAGAGATGCAGCTCGTGGACATCCTCTACACCTTCCACTTGGCCGATGGAAGCACGGATTTCATCCAGATCAAATTTCTCAGGTACCGACTCCATGAGGATCAAATAGGATTCCCGTGTAATTTTCGCACCGCCTGTAAAAATGATCGCTCCGATCACCATGCTGATAATCGGGTCGAAGATGACAAATCCGGTGAAATAGATAATGACACCTGAGAGGATGACCCCAATCGAGCTGAGCAAATCCCCGATAAAATGCCAGAGCGCACTCTTCACATTCAGATTGTCCTCTTCCTTCATGCTGCTGCTGAGCACGGCCGTCAAAATGATATTGATCACCAGTCCGATCGAGGCGATGGTCAGCATCAGCTGCAGGTCGACCGTCTGTGGATGCAGCATCCGCTGAATCCCTTCGACAAAGATTCCAATGGCAATGATGGCAAGTGCCAAACCGTTTAAAAATGAGGCGATGATTTCAAAGCGCAGGTAGCCAAAGGTATATTTTCGGTTGGGATTTCTCGTCGCCATGTAAATGGCCGCCATACTCAAGCACAACGCGATGACATCGGAAATCATATGAGCGGAATCAGACAGCAAGGCGAGTGAGTTGGACATCAGTCCGCCAACGATTTCGACGATGGTAAAAAACAATGTGAGTAGCAGTGTGATCCACAGTGTCTTTTTCGATTTAACCTGTTCCTTCATATGGTTGAGATGATGATAATCATAGAACTTCATCGTTGCCCTCCTCCCTGGTGTTGCACAGAAATTTGTTTTAGGCTCTTTTTTATAATAATTATTATATAGTAGTT
Source organism: Brevibacillus migulae (assembly GCF_004521915.1). Lineage (GTDB taxonomy): Bacteria > Bacillota > Bacilli > Brevibacillales > Brevibacillaceae > Brevibacillus_F > Brevibacillus_F migulae. Next base: position 23,469 of record NZ_SDKD01000020.1, read on the forward strand.
TTTATAATTTTGTCCATCGGTTTGTTGGTGATTTTCGGAAAAATTATTTTCGTAGCTGTAGTGGTTGGGGAGAAGTGCATTTTCTGGCTCCGCTTCATTCTCCGCCCGCAAGGATGTATTTACTGTCCGCTCCGAATCGAACACGTGGGAAGGACAAAAAGCAGGGATGATTCGACGATGACTCAAGTTTGCCCTTCGGATCCACGTGTTCGACTCTTCGCTTGGCGGGACTCCGCAGGCGCTCCACCAGAAAATGCGCTTTTCCTCGTTGCCTGTGTTATATGAAAAAAACAACCACCGTCACCCTTAAAGTAGACGATGGTTGTTTCTGAGCTTTGCATACTTTTTATATCTGCATAAGCAGCTTTATCACGGCTTGCAAGTTGGGCAAGTTACGATTTTTTACCGGATAAGCGAGATATAAATCATTCTTTACTTTATATGGTTCACAAATGATTTTCACTTTGTTTCGCTGAAGGGGATCTGCCAGCATGTACGCCGGCAATAAACTAATCCCCCCTCCATGTTCAACAGCAGCCAAAATACTGTGGAGATCCGGCAGAACATGCGTGAGTTGTATACGCGGTCGTTTTTGAAAGTGCTGGCGCCAAAACCTGCGAATGATCGGCAATTCAAGGCCATAGCTGATCCACGGTTGTTTGCAAAGCCAAGCTTCAAGATCTTCCTGCTTCGTAAAGTCCGGTTCGGAAAAATCCACTGGGGCGACCACGACAAACTCTTCTTCCACATAGTGCATATATTCCACCCCGGGTGCCGCCAGCTTTTGCGAGGTCACGATGATGTCGAGCTTATCTTCCATCAACAAATCCAGAATGCTTGAGGCAATGCCGTAGGAAGCAATGACCCGCATCGGATAACTCCCCAGCTTGGGGGCAATATTCTCCCGGAAAAATTCATGCGCTGCACCGATTCTCACTACCGGCACCGTCGATGATGAAGTCGTCTTGAAGTTTCTTGTCGTCTCTTCCAATGATTCAATCAGAGGAGCCAACTGCGTATACAGCTCTTTTCCTCTTTCGGTGGGAACCATTTTTCTCGGTGTTCGAATAAATAATGGTTCTCCCACCTCTGCCTCCAAAGACGCCAGATGCTGGCTCATGGCAGGCTGGGTCATCATTCTGGTCTTGGCTGCTTCTGATACGGAGCTGTATTTATAAATATAGATAAAACTTCGGTACCATTCAAAGTCAACCATTCGTTTTTCCTTTCATCCCGTGATTGTCCCATCCATTATAAAGGAGAAAAGCCGGTCTTTTCAGCAAACAGATCACGAACGTCACAGACGAGCTTCTGTTTTATGCTGCCTTGCCCCCCATAAAGTAAACAGGATTCCCACGATGGTCACCAGTGAAGCCACCCACGGCACAGCATGCAGCCCCCCGCCAATCTCCAAATCGATCACTACGCCTCCTATATAAGCACCCATCGCATTCCCCAGGTTAAAGGCTGCAATGTTAAGCGTAGAAGCCAGAGTAGGCGCTTCCTTGGCCGTATTCAGCATATGGAGCTGCAACCCCGGAACGGTACCAAATGCGGCGATCCCTAAAAGGAAAACGGTGAGTAATGTGAGGAGCTTATGCTGATCCGTCAGACTGAATAAAGCGAGAACAGCAGCCAGCAAGACCATCATGCCGATAAGCGAAGGCAGCAATTTGCGGTCAGCCAATTTCCCGCCATAAATATTTCCGACCGTGATCCCTATGCCAAACAACACAAGGATGTAAGATACCGAACTCGGGGCAAAGCCTGTGATTTCGACCAAGATCGGGGCAATATAGGTGAATGCGGTGAAAACTCCTCCAAAGCCGAATACGGTCATCAACAGCGCAATCTGGACGGAAGAACGCCGCAGCACGCCAAGCTCTTGGCGGAGGCTGGACGGCGCAGCTGTCACTTTCGGGACGAGCATGACGATACCAAGGAACGCGATCAGACCGATCACCGTGATCGCCCAGAAGGTAGAGCGCCAGCCGTATGCTTGCCCCAAAAACGTTCCAATCGGTACTCCCAGAATGTTTGCCAGCGTCAAGCCCGTAAACATGATCGCGATGGCCCCCGCCCGTTTTTCTTTCGGAACCAGCTGCGCCGCGATGACAGACCCTACTCCAAAAAAGGACCCGTGCGTTAATGCAGCCAAAATGCGCGCCGCCATCAACACCCCGTAGTTCGGGGCGAGAGCGGCAAGCGCATTTCCTGCGATGAATATAAGCATCAGCAGGAGCAGCAGCGCCTTGCGTGGCATCTTGTGGGTGGCAATCGTGATGAAAGGAGCACTGACCGCCACGCCCAGTGCATATCCGGTAATGAGCAGGCCCGCTAGCGGAATGGAGACCTGGAGATTCTCGGCCACTTCCGGAAGCAGTCCCATGATAATAAATTCGGTCATCCCGATGGCAAATGCCCCCAGCGTGAGCGCATATAAGGCGATGGTCGCCGCTTTAGGCACGGTTGCTCTTTCCGAACGATGGGCAGCTTGATCTGCACTCATACGATTCCCTCCCCTTCCATTCTTTTTCCCATACTTCCCTTAACCCAGTAATTCAATCACAGCTTTTGTGACAGCCATCGTCGATTGAGGATTTTGCCCTGTAACCAGTTTGCCGTCCACCTCGACATGTGCGGACCAATCCGGAGCCGCCACATAAATAGCGCCCAACTCGCGAAGCTTGCTTTCCAGCAGAAACGGAAGATGTGGACCTAATCCTGTGGCGGCTTCCTCACTGTCGGTAAACGCATTCACCCGTTTACCGGCGACGAGCGGTTGGCCGTTAGACAGAGTCGCCCCAACCAGTCCAGCCGGTCCGTGGCATACAGCGGCAACGACCTTTTCTCCTTCATAGAAATCGCGGAGCAATTCCTGCAGCTTGCGATCTTTCGGAAGGTCAAACATGGTCCCGTGACCGCCCGGCAAGAAAATCGCATGGAAATCTTGGGCGGATACGTCTTCAAGCTTCACTGTGTTTTCCAAATGTTTTTTTGCCTCCAGAATGTCTTGCGGCGTGTTTTCATCCACGCTGCCCGGGTCGACCGGACCTTCTCCCCCAAGCGGGCTTGCTACCGTGACCTCGTACCCTTTCTTTGTGAATGCCGTGTATGCCTCCGCAAATTCGGACAACCAGATCCCCGTCGTCTTTCCTGCGTGAAGTTCTGTATGATTCGTGACAACGATTAATACTTTCTTTGCCATTTGTAAAGCCTCCTGTTTGTACTGTATTTGGTTACAGCGTCATTCTAAGGCCGATATAGCTATAAAACAAATTATGTTTTATCGGTTTAATCATAAATATATTTATGGTAATAGTCACGTTGATTGCGGACAAAGAAAAAACGAGGGTCGCTTTCCCTCGTTTTGATTATTTACATCGGCACGACATAGATGAAAATCATCAAATAATGAAGCAGCGTCCCTGCAGCGACAAAGAGATGGAACACCTCATGGAAGCCAAATTTATTGGGGACGAAGTTAAATATTTTCGTACCATAGATTATTCCGCCTACCGTATAAGCAACTCCGCCTGCTATCATCAGCATGATCGCCTGTATCGGCAGATTTTCAATCAACTTGTAGAAAGGAACAACGGCCAGCCAGCCTAAAGCGACGTAGAAGACCGTCGATACCGATCGGGGCAGATTCATGAACCAGATCTTCATCGCAATTCCGATCGCTGAGAGCACCCATACGGCCACAAGCATCGTCCATCTCCAGCCGCCCTCCAAGCCATAGTAGAGGACCGGCGTATACGTGCCTGCAATCAGCACGAAGATAGCCATATGGTCGATCTTTCGCAGAATCAATTCTTTGGAGGGGGTAGTCCGAATCCAATGGTAGATTGTACTCGCCCCATACAGCAAAATGATGCTGACGCCAAAAATACTCATCGTGATCAGCTTGGAAGCATTATGCCTGGATTCGATCACCAGGAATACAAGTCCAACGATCCCCGCAAGAAACGGAACAAAATGCGTCCACGTATTCACAGGCTCTTTCATGTTCCACCACTTCATTGGTAAGCTCTCTCCCTTCACCTTGTCACAATCCGTTACCTAAACAATAGGCGAATTGCTTCCAAGGAACAAGGTAGAAAACACTTATTGCGCATATTCCCCGTTATAACTGACGAGCGATACATCCTTTACACCCTCCACTGCGGATAGCTCATTGACAAAAGAGGTGTTGTCTCCACGCAGCCGCAATTCTACCGTCAATTCCGTCAGGTCTTTTCGCACCGTTTTGGATTTGACGACGGCATTTAGCCTCCGGGTTGAGCGCTTTACTTCCTCCTCGGCAATGGCTTCATAGTGGAGAATGAGAAGATAAGGGGCTGTGGCAACCTTCCTCCGAGACAGCCACCAGATCGTGGCGCCCACCACGAGAGAGCCGACTATCGCCAAAGGGTAAATCTTGGCTCCCGTCGCAATTCCGGCCGACACCGCCCAAAACATATAGATGATGTCCATCGGATCTTTTACAGCTGTCCGAAAACGAACGATGCTAAGCGCACCTACCATCCCAAGGGATAATACAATATTCGTACTGATAGTCATGATGATCAGACTGGTGATGATCGTCATGAGAACAAAGGTTACATTGTAGTTATGGCTGTAAACGACCCCGCGATAGCACGCTCGATAGACATAGTAGATAAACATTCCGATGAGAAAAGAGGCCAGTAATCCCAGCAGCATGTCAACATAGGACACGCTCTCAAAGGAATTCAAGTTCAGCGCGCTTTTTTTGATAATATCTCGAAAATTGACCAAATCGTCCATATCTTCTCTCCCTGTTATGACCAATATACTTTTTGCCGTTCTTTGCAAAGCACGTATTTGGATATCGTGGAACGCTGATGTGCGGACATCTGCAGCAAGGCCGCGACCTGTCCGGGCAGGAATTTGTTATACTTCACTTCGAGAATCAATCGCTGCCCTTCGACTGCCTGCCAAGTGGGAAGATCGGGATCAAAAAGGTCATAGGAATGTAGCCCGGAAGCCAGTTGTTTGTCAAAGGTGATCCGTGTATCCGTCAGTTCGTCAATGTATGCTTCCCGTACATAATCCACGATCACGGACGGTTTCATGGTCCCTCTTTGCAGGTCTTGGTAAAAATCATGACACAACCGATGTTCCTCATCCTGCAGCCAATCGATATCCCCCTCAAGCAGCCGATCGACCTGCTTTCGCTGTAAGGGGGCTGCTTCCTTGGACACGTACTCATTCCATTTGCTCTTTCGCTCCAGTTTAATCATCCGATCGCTGACGTTATAAATCCGAATGCGGTACTTTTTCCTCTGAAAAACGCCATTAATCTTGTCGTGCAGGGCATTCTCCGGAATATCGTCAAAATAAAGGCTTCGGATATGATAGCCGTCCTCTGTCACCGAATGGCGATCGAGCGGGAGGAGGGAACGTATGCGATTGCGGAGCCCCACATATTCATGGTGACTGAGATAGTATTTCAACTCATGCCGAAGTTTTTTGCCATGCCATTGCATGCTGGAGCCTCCCCCTGCCTTTTCATTTCACATAAAATTCGCGAACACCATGGTAAAAATTATCATTTTCGTCCTGGAACGTATCAAAGGCAGTCATTTCATTTCCCTTCGCGTCCTTCACGATCACCCGCCAATAAAAGCGCCCTTTCCCCGTCTCCTGTACCTCCAGCGTAGTGCCAGTCAAATTCTGACGGTCAATGAGCGGGCGACTAAAGGACGGGTCTTTTGCCAACTGAAAGTGATAGGTTAATTCATCGCCTTGCAGATCATAGGACATGTCCCACCTGAATATCAGCTTGCCGTTCGCCTGCTCCACATCTCCCAGATGAAAGGGCATCGGTCGCTGCAGACTCTCCATGAATTTCTGCTCACTGTCCTTGGGGGTTTGCGCAATCCGGGCAAGCTCCTTCTCATATATATCCAATGGCCCAGGCAAAAACCGGCTATCTGGAGCTCGGTGGACATAGGGGCTGACAATCGGCTTGTACGTATCGATCATCTTCTTGCTTTCCTCAGGGGTGATGATGGTTCCCAGCTCCTGTACCTTGGCGACCAGCTCATCGACATTTTTCGGATTTTTGAATAACCGTTTGACTACGGTCGTCCCCCAATAATTGGCGATTCCCCGCTGCCATGGGGCTCGACGATTTGACTTCAGCGGTCCATCATAATACCCCCACGCGCCATCGTAATCCCAAGGGAGTATATACCATTTTTCCGAATTGAGCGGTGAATAGAGATAGAAGTTTTGTGAATTGGTATCCACGTTGTCCATGAGAATATTAACCGCCATCCAGGTCATGAAATTGTCCCGATCAAAATGCTTGTCAAAGACCACATCAAAGTCCTGATTCAAATCGTTGATGTCCGCAAGCATCCGAATCAGCTTGGTATGATCATTCCACCCTTTGATCTCCAGAATGGTTTCGAATTGCTTTTCATTATAGGCCGGATCATCAACCACCCGCAGCTGATCTGCATAGCGGAAATACTCAAATGAAACGGCTTTATACAAGTGGCCATACGGATCCAGTCCGTGCAGTCTCAAAAACGCTTTGTTTGGCTGCTCAATTTGTGTATACAGTCCGTAATCCACGAACTCTGCCTGTTTCGCCCCACCCGTCAAATCCTTGACATGCAGATTGACAAATTGCGTGCGCAAGCTGGTGAAGTGAGGGATCTTTTTGAAAAAGTCAAAGCTCAGCTTGTTGCGCATCCGCGTAAAGTCATAGGGGTGCTTGACCAGGTTAATCGTTTGCTGGTTTCTCCAGTATCCCGCGTGATCAAACAGATCGATTTTATAGGATTTCTGCGGTGCCTTGATGCTCGAGTTTCCCCTTACCTTTGCAGTGGCATTCGGCTGTGACTCCCCATATCCAAACATTCCTGCGCCGGGTCCCTGATCGGTGCCCTCCTGTAAAATGACGTTTACTTTTCGTTTGTCACTCTTCTGCTCCACAAATGCAATCCGGTTCAACTCAGCCCATGTCATGGGAGGGTCGGCTGTAACATTATCCTCGGTAATCGTCAGGTAGAAATGGACAATGGAATCCGGTTGATCCTCCTTGTAGATGAGCCTGTTTTCCTGCAATGTGCTTGGGGAGTGTGAAGCCTGTACTTGAACTTGATTCTCTTGCTTGACTTCTGCAGGTTTGCCTTCACCATTCGGCGCACAGCCCCCACCAAAGACGATCATCGTCATGATGAGGATCAGATGCACGCCATATTGCCATTGTTTCATTCATCCTACTCCCTTACCTTGAAAAGTCGGTTGATGACCGGATTTTACTCGCACATCTAGTCCTTTCCTTTCATAAAGAGGCTGAGCACTAAACGTCGCATAGTGAAGCTGACGCAACCGGAAAACCAACCTGGCAATTGTCGCAATCAACAGCGGAAACGATGCTGCAAAGAGGGATAGCCCCTGATACTGCTCGTCCCGCAATAATATCGATGCCGTGATGTTGCTGACCAAAAAAATGACCGCAAGAACACCGGCACCTTTCCGATCGTCAAAATAAAGCAGAAGTAATACCATAATGCTTGTCATGATATACACGTAAAAAGCCATTACCAAAATATTGAAAGTATCGATCATTTGCGCGGTAAACCCGATATAGGGCAAGAACCGAATGCCGCAGGCTACCGAAACGAGTGAAAAAGCGAATTGTATCCCCATCATCCGGGCCAATTCCCCGAACAAGACCTTCTCCATTTCATTCCTTGCCCGATCGATATCGTGAATCGTCCCTTTGCCCAAAATGAGATCATAGTATTGGCGAAACTTTGGATAGAAGGCTGTCTCTACCGATACTGCAAACCAGACAAGCGTGGGCAGAACCGACAATACGGCATAATAGGTGGCGACATCATATTCCGGTGATAGAAGAAAGGTGTCTTTCAGCCAGACCCCGTTGAACACCCATTGAGCAAACTGATGCTCAAACATGGATATTGATGTGCACAATCCGATCAATTTCAGGGAAGGGTACTTTCGAAATTCTTTTCCTAATTCGTAGGATGCATGTGAATATGGGGTACGGAAAAACCGCTCAATTTCCCACAGCAATACGGCAGCAGTCAAAAGGAAGCCGACCGCCAAGCAGGCAAAGAGCCCAGCAGCTGATACCTGTTCCGCTGCCAACCAGATATACAGCCATGTGCTGATAACCGCTAACCCCATCCCTCCCGCGAAAGCATTGGCGATCCGCCGGTAGGCTTTCATGGCTGAAACATAGACGACTTCCATCCAAATGACGACGAGCTCCATGTACAAGATGAACAGACTCAGCTTTTCTCCGAAGGTGAGCGGGACCAACAACAGAAAAAGAATCGCTGGCACAACCGCACACAGCATGGTTATCTGCAACGATCGGTAGAAGGTAGGAAGCAGCTGATCATGCATGTTCTCGTATAGTTGATCGGAAGCCAGGCGGGTTAACCACATGGAAAACGGCCCGGTCACGATAAAGGAGAAGGCAAACGCGTATGAGGTTCCCCCTTGAAACAATTCACGAGCAAGGAAGGGGGCACGATGGGAAACCAGTAACCAATGAATGAAAGCAACGGCCAGCATACAGCTGAGAATGGGGCCAACCGTAACCATGGATGCGTAAGAGATCGCCTGAACACGCCCCACCAATCCTTCTCGGTCAAACAAGCGCTTTAATTGAAACCCGATACCAGCCACCGTATCACCCCTTCTCTTTCAATGTTTCGTAAAGTTCGGTGTATTGGGAGATAAACTGTTCATGTGTATACGCATGAAGAACACGTGCCCGTCCCGTTTCCCCCATATCCTTACGCAGCGCCGGGTTTTTGCCTAATAGGACAATGGCACGAGCGATCTCCTTGTCATCGAGCACGGGCGTGATTAACCCAGCACGCCCACTGACACCGTCGACCTCATTCCCGTAAAGCAATTCCCGGCAGCTGCCCACATCCGTTGCTACGACAGGCTTGGCAGCCGCCATCGCTTCGAGAACCGCAAGCGGCTGACCTTCACTGATACTGGTGAGGACGATCACATCCATTCGCCCAATGTATTCCTTAACCGCTACACTGCCAGTGAATGTAATATCCTCGACACCCAACAACTTCACAAGTTCCAGACACTCTTGGTAATATTCGGGGTCTTCGTCAACTGGCCCCATGATCGTAAACTTCGCTTCCTGGATCTCTTTTTTCACCCGCGCGAAGCTTTGGATCATGGTCTTGATATCCTTGATGGGAACCACGCGTACAATCGCCCCGATATGAAGGGTTGAGTCATTCTCTTCCTTCGCAGGGAGTGCCGTATACTCATTGATTTTGATCCCGTTTGGAATAATCTTGATGAGCGATTCCTCACAGCCAAGCTCCATTTGAATCTCTTTATTCCGGTTAAACAGGCTCACCACATGATCGGCATAGCCATAAGCGCATCGAGACAACCCGTAGAAATATCGAATCCACAGGTCTTTAAAATATCCCTTTACCCAGTCAGCCTTAATGATTTCTTCTTCGCGTTCCCGTGAATAGATACCGTGTTCTGTCAGGATCATCGGTTTTTTGTACAGATGCTTGCCGAGGCTGGCAATGACCCCTGCGTATCCCGTCGATACCGTGTGATACACATCAGCCTCGGGCAGCTCATGACGGACAATCTGCATAAGCGGCAGAAGCATCGAGCGCACCGTCCAAAACATCTCTCGAAACGGCAGCTCCTCATAACGCTCGCGGCTCAATTCACTAAGCAAGTCGAAATAATCTTTGCTCATCAGAAATTCGGTGGAGCTCTTCCAGCGTTTGTCTCGCATTAATTGAAACAACGCGTCCCAATCGGTATCGCTATCGCCGGAGATAAGGCCCTGCATTGCGAGCCTCTCTTCTCTGCTCAATGAGTAGGATTGGCCCCAATGCCCTTCTTCCTGCAGGTAGGCATCCAGAAAAACTTCTCGCACCTCTATGAGGTTATCAGGCAGATTGTATTGAAACTTTCCGCGGTTCTTTTCTTCAGCCCCAATCGCAAAAATACAAAATTCATGCTGAGGCATCGAGGCAATCAGTGTATGAATCCAACTGGACACACCACCGGTAATGTACGGATAGGACCCTTCCGCTACAAGGCAAATCTTCATTTTCCTTCCATCCATTCGATCGAAAATTTCTCATGATTCGCTTTGACCAGGTACACATCGGAATCAATTTTTTGTATTTCGCAGCCATGCAGCCGCCGTACCTTTTTATCTGAGCGTAGCAAGAAGTACTGCGTACCGGCAAAATGATTGATGTAGCCGAACAGGGCGTTGTCCCGGTATTCGAAGACCGGCTCTCCTTTGATCCACCGCTCCGCTTCATCACTCGCTTCGGAGGCAGTCATGCTCCGCAGCCAGCCTGCCCGCTCCTTCACCTGTCTCAAGAATCGCTCCAGGTTCTCATACATTTCAGACCAGGATGCATCGTTGCTTCGCTGCTGATCCAATATATCGTCCGGATGGACAAAGTGGGAGAAAACACCAACCGATGCGACGGCATTGGCCATCATCCACTTTTCGTATGTGCCAATCTGATAACCGTACGTTACCCTTGGCAAATCGATGATTCCGTCGCTGCCAACTCCGTATTCCTGAATGTAGGAGATATCATGGGGGTCCTCACCGTATAAGGAGGAGATATTCTTGAGATCCGGCAGCGCTCTTTTCAATGCCTTCCTCCCCTCTTCATCGAGGGAATTGGAAGGCGGTACATATGTATGGAGTTCTTGATTCGGAAAGATGGAATGTACATAATCCCGCACGGCTACCAGTGAATCGTACATTTCTCTTTCCCCATTCCACACCTTGTAGCCGAGTGCATCCGATTGCCGAGACTGTGAGGTCAATGACTGATGGTTGTATCCGTGGATACCCAATTCCCCTCCATCCCGCAACAACTCACGCCCGTACGTGACCAGACTTTCCTTATCAACCTCCGTGGTCCAATCAAAAGGGGGGCTGACCCGATCGTCGTAAGTTGCGATCAGCACACCTGTATATTTCAGATCATAGGAACGAGCCAGGCGAATCATATCTGGCCACCATACGCGTTTGAAAAAGGAAGGTACATCCATGTGATAGTCCCGGAACAGGGCTGGATCCCTTGTCTGCGGAAAAGGAGCCGGAAAATCGTCGATATACATGACCTTTGCATTCATGATGGGGTAAATGAAATCCGGTATCAGTACGCTAATCGCCCCTGAGAGCAATCCACGGTTGACTTTATCCTGAAGAACGGTGCCGTTAAAGATCGCAAATGAACCTTTCTCGTAAGGAACCTCCCACAATAACGGCAGGCCGTTTCCTGCCGTCGCGTGGATAATGGCTTTCTCACCAAGCTTCACCCTAAGCACCGTATTCAGTAACGCTTGATCCTTGTATGTTTGATCTGCGAACCCCGGTAGAATACTTGTTTTCAAATGGACCTCGGACGTATCGAGATAGCCCCCTACCTCGAGCATGTCCAGCTTCCGGTATAAAGCGAACAGCGCATCGTTATTTTCGGGGGCAGCAGCGAATAAAACGCGGCCCCCTTCCCTTACGTATGAGTCAATCCAATCGTCACGCAGGAGGGCCGTCCAATCCGACATGGTTACGATGATCGCCGTCGGATGTTCGCCCATCTGGTGAAGTTGTCCCACTTCCACGCTCCGATAGTTTTTTTTCATAGCTGTGAGCACTTGTTCCGCATTCCACTTGATTTTTTCGCTTAACGGCCATTGGGAGTCATAGATGATAAGGAACCGCTCTGTCTGCAATCGAGCTGTCTCCTCGGCGGTAAGGGCATTTTTTATCTGCGGACGGGTTGTATGTTGCGATTCTTTCGAAAGGTTCCACTGCAGCAAGAGGTCTGATCGGGATATTTGCATCAGCACCGTTAGCAGCAATACACACAGGACAAACAACAGAATTCGGTTTAACGATTTTGAATTAATCCTCATAGGTAGCACCCTTACCCCAATATCGAATCAACTGCAATGTAGGATGTGAGACTTGGACCCGGGACTTTTTCAAAAGCTCCAATACTTCCTGAAACCGATTTCCTGCACGCAATGTAAAGTAAAGCTTAAGTGCCATATAATAAGCCATCTCCGATCGAGGATGCTTTTCCAAAAACAGCATGCTCGCTTGTTCAGCACGATCATATCTCCCCAGATTGAGCTCACATGAGATCCACTCGGCGTATACATCCTCCCCAGGATCTGTATCCTTGCTCAATCGCTCAAGAACTTCGCTTTGTAAATATCTGTAAGTACGTTCTGTCTCCGAATCCATCAACCCCGTGCCCAGATATTTTTTCAGCGCGGCAGCGTAAGAAGACAGAAAGTCAGCATCATGTCCTTTTCTCTCCATCACCACGGAGAATCGCTGCAATTCCGCAAGCATTCCCCTTTTCATCTCCAAAATGGCGGAAACAGCATAGTGGGAGGTTTCACTATCCTCATTCCGCGATGCTTTGGCAAGGAAACTTACCAAATCAAGCGACTCCTCTTTTAACGCATCAAGAATCACCCGACGCCGGGTTGTCAGGTCGCCGATTGCCAATGCTTCTTCAATCGGTATAACGGATAATTCTTTTTGCAGCTCTACCCGGTTGATCATCTCCGCCTGTTCACTGATATCCAAGATCTCTTCAAAGCGTCTGGGATTCATCGGTTTTGAAAGTGTTTTGGCCGCTGCCTTGTCGGCTGTCGTTGCCAAAATGATTCCCGCAAACGGGATTAATACGGCTGTAAGAGCAAGGCTGCTCCCGGCCCACCCTCGTTCCCGGTATAAGATACCCGAGTAAACCGCGACCACCAGATAGTACAAAACGAACATCCACTCAAGCATACAACGCTTCCTCGCTTACCTGTCCGGTATGGATTCCTTGGCGTTCGAGGCGCTTCATCGCTGCCTGAGCCTCTTCCACCCCTGAATTGGACAAGAGCAGTACCAATTGTCCTTTCCAAAGACCGATATAGTCGGTTTCACGAAGTTGGACATACAATCGTTCAGCGATCTGTGCCATCCTTTCATCAGGAAGCTGGACCGTAAGCAGCGTGAAATCGGCTTGGTAACGCTCTTTGGCAGCCTGCTTGCTCCGCAATATCTCCTGAAACGCTGCCTCTCTCAAGATTTGTGTTTCCTCTACATAGCGATCGTTGCGCGTCACATCGATAAATGTAAAGGAACGGGAAAGCGAACGGGAGATCAGATCTACCGCAACCTTGAACAGATTCTCATGATACAAGGTAAAGTTCTCAAAATTTTGCTCATAGACACATACCAATGCAACCGTTCTTCCTTCATGGACAACCGGACCCGCCAGCAACGGGAGATCCGGGACAAGTTTTTTATTGACCCATATCCGCTGCTTTTTGATAATCTTCTCCAGCTCAGGTGCTTCCTTTACATGGAGCGAGCGAGAGACATGCCATTCTGTATCGTTCGATTTCAGGCGCAATCGCAAATAGTCTGAACCGGAAACAGAATAAATGCAGATCCGGTTGGTTTCCATTAATTCCTCAAGAACCTTGACAGCGCCACTTACGACCTGCTCCGGCTCCTGACTCTCCAGCTCTGTCAATATCGTGTGCAATCGTCCGAGACTATCCCTGTTCGTAAGGACCTGACGTTGCAGCGAATCCTTGACATTCCTTGTATCCCTGTGAACCTCCAGCAGCAATTTGTACCGCTGTTGCTCAATCGCCAACTCATTATGGGCAAACTGAAGCTCTTTCCGGTTCTTGTCGGTAACAAATCCCACAGCTAGTCCAAAGAACAGATAGATCGCAGAAATAAAGAGCGATTCCGGATCATACAGGAGCGATGCCCAGTCACGCCCGTTCGCAAAGCTATCCCCAACGTACAATGCAATGACCAGCAAAGCTGACAAGGTTGATTGACGCGCTCCATAAACCAGGCCCATCAGCAAAATATAAATAAGCCGGAAGTCGAAGTTATCCTGATACAAAAATCCGCCTTGGTCCCAAGACAAAAAGAGAACGATCGCAAAGGCCCCGGCGTTCTCCAAGAAGGGACGAACGCTCTTCCACCACTGCGGCTTCTTTCGCTTAGGGACAACCTCTTCTGCAGCGGCTACCTCTTGCTGGCTGGCCCATTCAAATGTGCGGTGCAGACCTTCCTGTAAGGAGTAAAGCGGCACCCAATCGAGATCATGCTTAATGCGTGTGTTGTCCATCGAAGAACGGGCGATATCGCCTGGACGTTCCCCCAGATATTGAACGTGTCGGATCTTGGCAAACGAGCCCATGACCTCTATAAGCTCTTTGACGCTGGTCTCTTTTCCAGTCGATACGTTGTAAACCCCGCTTGCATCTGAAGTTGCCCCACGATACACGGCATCCGCAATATCATCAACGAAAATAAAATCACGAGTTTGATTCCCATCGCCGTACACAGTCAGATGCTGCCCTTCCAGCAAGCGGCGCAGAAAAATGGAAATGACTCCCCCCTCGCCCTTGCTGCTTTGTCTGGGTCCATAAACATTCGCAAAACGCAAACATAGTGTGGGCAAATCGTACATGTCTCTCCACTTTTCACAATACATTTCGCCCAGCAGCTTATTCATGCCATAAGGAGAAATCGGAGCGCATACGGTGCCCTCCTTTAACGGAAGCTCATCACAGTGGCCATAAACCGCAGCTGAAGAAGCAAAAATGAATTTTTTGACTCCATGCTGACGGGAGCAGTTTAGCATGTTCACCAATCCGAGAATGTTGGTCTGTGTATCGCTGACGGGCCGCTCCATGGATGTAGATACATCTGTCTGTGCCGCCAGATGGACCACTACGTCAAACCCAACACTGCGAAAAATCTCCTCACACCCTCGATCTTCCACATTCAACCGGTACGATTTGTGCGGGATGGACAAGTTATTTTGATTTCCTGATGACAGGTTGTCAATGATATAAACCTTATAGCCTTCTTTGTGGAATCTCTCGGCTACCGCCGAACCGATAAATCCATAGCCTCCAGTGATTAAAACGTTCATTTGCATTCCCCATCCTAACTACTTTGCATTCCATCAAATAGTTCTAAATACCTAATTCCAATAGTTCCCAATGACTACAATCATATAACACGCTGAAAGAAATTGTCACCTCATTCTACACACTCAATCTCTACATTTTCTAATCAAGCAGGAAAATTGTCGTAGCCATTACGTCCTTAGCTTTGATAGTATTATGGGGAAGTTTGGCGACTAGGAGGCGTATAACTCGATGTTGATGCGACATATTGCTAGAAAAGTGCTTCTTTTTCTTGTATGCAACTTGCTATGGATAACTTCCTTCTCTTTCAATGCGGAGGCTGAGGAATCAACCGGTCACAGACTTCTCATCTACTATGGCATTCCACAGGGCATTAATCAGGTCTGGGATGACACGGAGGCAGCCAACCTATTTGCCCGTTATGACGTGATTGTTTTTGGGGAGAGCCTTGAAGAAAAATCTCATTCCCACCACCTCTCAACCCAGAACATTATCAAACAGATCAAAGACCTTAATCAAAAAGCAAAGATCTTTGGTTATGTCGATCTTGGTGTCACCACCGTTAACTACTCCTCTGCTGAGTTGAAGTCCAGAAGCAAACAGTGGAAGGACATGGGGGTAGATGGCATCTTTTTGGATGATGCCGGCTACGATTATAAGGTTTCACGCAAACGCTTAAACGAAATAGTCCAATATATCCACCAACTCGACCTTTCTGTCTTTGCAAACGCCTGGAAGCCTGAGGATATTTTTGCCAGTACGGTTGATCCGGTTTTCAATCCGAAAGGGGTCGCCACCGCATTGGGAAAAAACGATATCTATCTTTTTGAAGAATTTCTGGAACCGACAGATATCACAGCAAAAAAAGCTCCCAGCGTGTTCAGCAAGTCTTTCCGCCAAAAAGTGGACAAGGCTCTTGCATTTCGAAAAGAACTGGGAATCAAGCTGATGGCCGTCAGTGAGATCGACTATACTGCCTACTCAACAAACGCTGTCCGCAAGTTTTTCCGGATGACTGAAGCGGCAGCCGGCGTCTTTTCACTCGACGCTTATGGCGTGGCGCCTCTTCATTTCAGTGCGAGTCCGCGTAAAAGCACCAATGAAGTCCGCTTCTTCCCTTTTATCAAAAATTATTTTGATTTTTATGATATCGACTTTACTTACGTGGCCAAATATCAGGATCAGGATTTTGCAAGAGAGGGCTTCCGCATCCATTCCAGAGCCAATGACCACTATTTCCATTTTCCCGCAGAGGTTACCTATTACGACTAGATACCATCATCCTCTAAGGCCCGGAGCTTTTCTCCGGGCCTTCAGCTTATGCAGACATACTTCGAAAATGGCTGCAGCACTTTCGAAAATCGCCTATCGCCTTATGCCTTCATGCAGTTCTCATCACCTATAAAACAAGCCCTCCTATGGGTCATAGCTCCTATTTTTTTCACAAATGATAGCAATTTCCCAATTATTTGCTACAATATTGGAGTTGTTTCGGAAATTTTTTCCGTATTTAAAGATTTTAAGGAGGAAAACATGGAAACCAATCTTAACGTGGAACAGAAATCGCCACCATCCACAAGTAAAAAGGCGCTGCTCATCGGGGTGCTGGTTGCGATCGTGCTGGTGGTCGGATTTGGAACCGCGTATGCCAAGCTTGATCTGTTCAAAAGCACAAAGTCGATCTATTTGGAAGCCGAAGCCAACAATCTCAAGGAGCTGGAGTCCAGCTTTGATGAGATGATGAGCCGCTATGACGCGGATGTAAAACCTTACATCGATAACCCTGTCCATTCGACGATGGAGCTGTCCAATGTCTCCATCGATGCCGATATTCCAGATCCGCAAGCCATGATGGTGCTTGACCTGCTGAAGCAAGCAAAGCTCCAGGTAGACAGCCAAGCGGATCAGAAAAAAGGAGTACAGTACTCCAAGCTGAACCTGATGCTGAAAGACAAGGACTTCCTCAAAGCAGAGACCTTGATGGAACCAACCCGCATCAGCTTTTTGCTCCCTGACTTTTATAAAAAATACGGGGTTCTTGATTTGAATGATAGAGAAGCCCTTGACCAGAAACTCGGCACTAGCGATTTGCCAAAACGCTTCGTAACCGGACCTGAGTATATCGAAGCCGTAAAGGTAAGCAAAGAAGATATCATGCCGATTTTCCAAGAATATGTGAAGCTGTATGCGGATGCCCTTACTGACAAACAGATCACAGTGAACAAAAATGCAACCTTCGAGCGCGACGGCTTCAAAACCTCTGCTCAGGAAATTACCGTCACCTTCAGCAACGAAGAAATGAAAACCCTGCTCGGCAAGATCTTAGACAAAGCGCTGGCAGATGAGAAGCTGTTTGACCTGTACTTCAGCCGTGCCGATAAGGTTACCAAGCTGCTGATCGACAGCGGAGCCCCTGACATCGAGCCGCTCAACCGTGAAGAGCTGAAAAAGGAATTCACTGATTCCATCAATGAAATGAAAGAAGCTCTGAAGGACGAGGAATACGATTACGGCACCAAGATGATCGTCTTCGTGGATAGCGAAGACAAGATCCTGTCCCGCAAGCTGATCAGCACAACGCCAAAGGATTCCGGCGATGTCGTGGAAATCGCTTCTTGGAAAAACAAAGACGAGGAAAACGTCTATGTGAAGATCTCCGGCACAGACACAGCTGAAGATAGCGGTGAGATTGTCTATTCCTATAAAGCAACCGGTACAGATGCAGAAAAACAAGGAAATGTATCGCTTTCTTTTAACGGAGAAACAAATGGCGAACCTGAGTTCAAATTTGATTTGACCAGCAAATTCTCGACCAGCAAGGCGGATAACAAGGAAACCGGCAAGTATGATTTCACTGTAAACGCCGAAGAAGCTGGCACCGATCCGGTGAAATTCTCCGGTACTCTGGATTCCACTGTGACGAAAGCGGACAAAAAACAGGATAGCGACATGGCGTTCAAGCTTACTTTTGAACCAACCACTCCTGATATGCCGCGCAGCCTTGGATTCTCCATGAAATCTTCTACGGAGATCGTCGGTGAAGTGAAGCTGCCATCCATCACAGCGGAAAACTCTGTGAATCTGGCGACGGCGACAGATGCGGAAATGAATCAGATCGCAGAAGAAGCCATGCCTGCAGTCCAACAATTCATGATGAACAATATGCAGCTCTTCCAAGAACTTGGCGTTATGCCAAGCATGTAGGCCAAAAGCCCCTCTTTCGTCCCTCGGACGGAAGGGGGGCCTATTTTTTCGACACCTCGATATCTTTAGCAATTTTCCGAGGAAAAGTGACGGTAATGATAATCAGGTCCTGTCAAAGCATGTTGAAAAGCCAAGAAAAACTCTTTTTTACAGTAAAAGGAATTCTCTCCCCTACCACGGAAATGGTTGTCTAGCTTTTTTCAACCATTATTCCTGAAAAGGAGAGATTGAAAAAAATGAAGAAGATTACCCGCTTGTCCTCTCTCACACTTGCGGCAGCCATGCTCCTCGGCGGCATTCCCTACAGTGCCTACGCCTCGGAGGAACTGCTCCAGCATGATCTGGAAAAGGTCAACCAGGTCACCAAGGCGGAGGCTGAGTATGCAGAAGGCTCAGTCACAATCGATCCTCAGCTCAACACAAAATCCAGCAAAAATGTGAGCGTCATCGTCCAGCTTGCCAGCGAGCCAGGCATTGTGGCCAAGCATGCAGGAAAAAAGGCAAGCTCCATGTCCGCGAAAGAACTGGAACGGAAGGTAGACAAAGAGCAAGATGCCTTTTTGAAAAAAGCAAAAAGCGAAAACATTAAGATTAAAGTAGGACGTAAATTTTCGCACGTACTGAATGCTGTGGAGCTTACGCTGCCCGCTAATAAAATTGAAGAACTGGCCAAACTCCCGAACGTAAAAGCCATTTACGAAAATACCCAGTATGCGGCACCTGAAGTGAAAGTTGACATGCTCGACGACAGCACGGACAAACCGAAGTACGATATTGGTCCGTTAAAACAAATCGGTGTCCTGGATATGTGGGAACAAGGCCTGACCGGGGAAGGGTTAAAAGTAGGCGTCATCGATACAGGTGTCGACTACCTGCACCCGGATATCGCCGATGCCTATAAAGGCGGATACGACGCCTATGATAAAGACTCCGACCCATACGAAGAGCCGCCTATCCCGGTTGAGGAAGATCCGGAAGGCACCGGGTACGAGGGCTCAGCGCATGGAACGCACGTCTCCGGCACCATCGCGGGCCGCGCTGCGAATCCGACTTCCGACATCCAGGTGAAAGGGGTCGCCTATGAGGCCGATCTCTACGTCTACCGTGTATTGGGTCGTCATGGCGGCAGCACTGCCCAAGTCATCGACGGAATCGAGCGGGCTGTCCAGGATGGAATGGATGTCATCAACCTCTCCTTGGGCTCTGCCATGGAGAAAAATGCGGACTCCCCTGACGCGATCGCTGTCAACAACGCGATGCTGGCAGGTGTCGTGACCGTCGTCTCCAGCGGAAACTCTGCGGACGATGAGGTCGGCCGTTACTTTTATACGGCGGGCTCCCCATCCGGCGCCAAGCTGCCGATCACGGTCGGCGCGGTTGATTCGCCCAGCGTCCTGTATGACGGTTCCGCCCAATCCTCCTTTGGCGAAAGCTATGACTTCCATGTGATGGCCTATCAAATCAACAAAGATAACTTTGCCGAGCTTCTCGGCACGGATCCTCTCCCTGTCGTTTACGCCAACCTCGGCTCGGAAAGCGACTTTGCCAAGGTGGATGTCAATGGAAAAGTGGCCCTCGTCTCCCGCGGCACGCTAGCCTTTGATGCCAAAATCGCCAATGCGCGAAAAGCAGGTGCCAAAGCGATTGTGATTTTCAACGGCAATGATGCAAATGGCGACGGCCAGGCCGACCTTGATCTCCCTGATCGCGCCGGCTATATCGGCACCGTCTTGGGCGATCAGCTGGAGGCGATCCCCACCTTTGACATGGTCGGCGTGGAAGGACGTGAGCTGGCCAAGCAGCTGCTCGCCGATCCGGAAAAGGCAAGCACCCTCACCTTCAGCTTTTCGTCCGACTATCCAGTGACGCAAAGCTCCGGCGACCTGATGGCCAGCTTCAGCTCCCGCGGTCCGGTTTTGGGTGAAGAGTACAGCATCAAGCCAAATGTGACGGCACCGGGCGTCTCCGTCCTCTCCAGCGTGGCGGCATGGGGCAAAGAGCTCGATGATGCCAACTACAATCTCGCGTACGCCCGCTACAACGGGACCAGCATGTCGGCACCGCACGTCACCGGATTGTCCCTCTTGCTCAAGCAGGCCCATCCGGACTGGACGCCATTTGATGTGAAAGCTGCCTTGTCCAATACCGCCAAGCGGATCAAAGATGAGGAAGGCACGCCGTATGATGTCTATTCGCAAGGCGCTGGCCGCGTCGACGGCGCTGCAGCGGCACAAACCCCTGCCCTGCTTCAGACGGTAGAGGAAATCACCATCCTGGATGAAAATCTCGAACCGAAAACCATCACGTACAATGGAGAGAACCTCTCCTTTGGACTTGTGCGTGCAGGCAGCAAGGAAATCACCAAGACGCTGCAGCTGAAAAATACCGGAGACGAGGATGCTGCCTATGAAGCCGAGGTCATCATGCACGATGAGGTGACCTCGGATCCCTACAATCCACAGCCGACACCAAATGTGGACAATATCAAAGTCAGCCTCTCTACCGATGAGGTGCGTGCTGGTGGCAACGACACCGAGACGTTCACACTGAGCCTGTCCTCCGATCGCCGGACAAAAGTAGGCGTATACGAAGGGGAAGTCCTGCTCAAGAGCAAGGACGGCCATCCGGACCTGCACCTGCCATTTGCCGTGCATATCGGGGACAGACCGGAAGAGAACAACTTTGGTTTCGCCAATATCAGGCTCTCCGATACGACGATTTCGCCAAATGGCGACGGCAAGGAAGACGACTTTACTCTGGAGGCTCTCCTGCAAGTCACCGATGTGAACGCCATCGAAGTCCAGGTATGGAGCTACGATGACACTTATATCGGCACGATGGCTTCCCTCTTCCGCAACTATGCGCTGATTCCGCGCGGTCCAATCAAATTCAACAAGCTGGACGGCACCTATTATGACGGCACGGAAGAAGCCAAGCAGCTGGGCAATGGCAAATACAAGCTGCGTCTGGTCGGCGCGTTGATTGACCCATCCAAACCAGAGGGTCAGCAGCTCGTCAAAACGTACGAAGCTTGGAAAGCATTTGCAATCAAAGACATGGATCAACAAGCACAGACCCCTGCTTCCGGTTCAGCAAAACAATTGGTCCGACAAGCAGCGGATTCCTTCAAAGCGGAGGTAGTCAATACTTCGGAGCTGGGTGAACAAGTACTGGAACTGCCTAATGATGCAGAAGGACTCACCTTCAAAGTGACAAACAGCTCGGACGAATCTTTCATCAGCGACGAGGGAGTTCTGACCGCCATCCCTAACCAGAAGAAGGCAACCGTGACCCTGACTGTGACCATTTCCTCTACCGAAGATGAGTCGATCAAGGAAACTGTCAAGGTGAAGGTGACGATTGAACCGCAATCGCCGGAGGAAGAGGATATCCAAGAGGAAGAAGCAGAGCAAGCTGAAACACTTGAAACCACTTGATTGAGGACCGCTCCCCTCTTTTATCTGTAAGGCAAAATGGCAGTCTCGGACCGTCAACAGGTCTGGACTGCCATTCATTTGTCCAATTGTCTCTATAAACTCTATTTTTATAAAACGCAATCCTTTTTGTTGATGTTCCTGTTTATATATTTTGCACTTCTCAGAATCGACCCCTGGAGGGAGTCGATTCTTTTTTTGTCAAAGAAGCATGAGGAAATAATAGAATTTTGGGGGAAGTCGGTTGCGTTTTCCGCAAAAAAATTACCTATATCAGTGGGGGCGATGTATTCCCCATCCACTTCCAGAAATATGCTATAATAGGAACAAGTGTTCCCATGCCCTGAAGGGAGGAATCCAATCGGTATGAATGATGAACAGATGAAAGAGTAGTGTCGTAAGCTCCTTAAACGCGTTGCATGGCAGCTTCCGTATCATGCAAAAATCAAACACCATAGGGAACACGGATTGGTGGAGGAAATCCACGGTAAGGATGTGATGTCGTCGAGTCTATCGGATATGAATATCCAGCAACTGTTGCAACAAATACCCGATTTCATCAAGAGCATAATCATTGAAGGAAAGACAGAAGAAGAAGTAGCCCAAAAATGGAAGATGACAAGAGAATCCGCCATGGGGAGATTAGGGGGCAGAAAAGATGGACTGGATAACTGTTTTAGCCATCGTGGTTTGTTTCCTCGTGCTTGTGGTCGCTTTTAAACACGTCGAATTGCAAATTCGGATCAATAACATCCTGGATGTTAACCTGAAGGCAAATAAAGAGAACGAAGTAGAAGAAGAACAAGATTCAAAAAAAGAGGAGACTCCGGTAGAAGAACGGAATCCCCAATAACTTTGAATGGGCACAAGGTACACCTGGAAAGTATCGCCTTGGAGCCCTTCCCTTATTATACAAAAAGAAAATGAAAGGGATAAATAAAAATGGTTGAATCCGTTTTGACTAACCCAAAAAAGCCGTCGGGAACTGATGGATGATACCGACCGTCATCACGTCTGCCATGCCAAGCACCTGTGGTTCAATCCGATCATTGAGTGCGATATTTTCCGCATAGTTTCCCGCAATGCGAGAAGCCACTTCACTGCTGAGCAGGGTTAGATGTTCATGCATCATCCTTCTCCATTCCTCAGTCGACCAATATGGATTGATTCTGCCGAGGAAGATAGCGATGTCGTCGGCGTTGGCGAACCACCGTCTTTGTGCATCGGCAGCTGCAGCAAAATTGCCTTTATGCAGCGCCTGGACAAGCTCGGCCGCGATTGTAAGATGGCCACGCAACAACTCGGCAAACTTAGAAGCAATCGCCGTTCCATAAAAAGGTTCCAGAACAGCAGCAAAAAGAAGTCGCTTGATTGTTTCACCTTGATCGGGAGTTTCTCCGATTATGCTGTTCACCACTAACCTTGTCCAATAGATATGCTGCTCCCACAATGCCCGAAGCTTTTGGTTCAATTGTACCTGAGACGGCGTCCAAGCGGTGTAAGAGACCTGTCCAAGGACATATCCGCCATAATGGCAAATAGCCATTCATGTGCTGTCACGAACTCCTTTTTTACTGGATTTTCATACAGCATATGGGCTAAGAGTCTCTTTCGTGATTACAGCCCTCACAGAAAGGCGATAAGGGTGGAAACACGCTTTCCAGGATCGATGCCGTACAATGGACGCAAAAATCCCCGACAGGCTCTCCTGCCGGGGATTTCACATCAGCAATCGCTTATTTTTTTGCTACATATTTACGGATATCGAACGCAACAGCCGCGACGATAATCAAACCTTTGATGATCAGCTGCCAGTATGGGCTGACACCGATGAACGTCAAACCGTAGTTGATGACGCTGAAGATCAATACCCCAGCCAATACGCCTGGAACGGTACCTACCCCGCCGTTAACGGATACGCCACCGACCACGCAGGCTGCGATCGCATCCAACTCGTACATGTTACCGTAGTTGTTGGTTGCACCGCCTGTACGCGCCGCTTCCAGCACACCAGCCATACCGTAAAGAGCACCTGCGATTCCGTAGATGATGATCAGGTTGGCTGCTACGTTAATCCCGGATACGGTTGCCGCTTGTACGTTGCCACCGATGGCATACATGTTTTTGCCAAGCTTCGTTTTGTTAAAGACAACCCAGACCAGAGCGGCGATCACGATCGCGATGACGACGATGTAGGGCACTGAGTATGGTCCGCTTGGTCCGAAGAAGCCGGTCCCCAAATGACCAAAGTCTTCACGCAGACCACCGATCGGTTGGGATTCGTTTGGTTTCATGTCAAAGTACAGGGAGTTCACGCCATATACGATAACCATCGTACCGAGCGTAGTGATGAACGGTGGTACGTTGAACTTTGCCACGATCACACCGTTGATCAAGCCTACGATCAAGCCGGCGATGACGGCCAGCAGGATCGGCAGCCAGAGCGGCAATTCCGGCATGTCTGGGAAAAAGCGTCGCGGATAATCCATGGTTTGCAGCATGGAAGCCGAGATTACCGCGGTCAAACCGACTACGCGTCCGGAGGAAAGGTCTGTCCCTCCGGCAATCAGAATGAAGGCCGCGCCGAGAGCAATAATGGCGCGTGTAGATGATTGCAGCAAGATATCGCGAAATGTAGTAAACGATAAGAATGTGCTATCGTATAAAGCGATTCCCGCAATGAGAACGATCAATACCACATAGATGGCGTTTTGTGTCAGGAAATGTTGAACGCGTTTTACACCAACGGTATTCATGTTTTTCTCTCCTCCTAAACCAGATACTTAGTAGCAAGGCGCATGATTTCTTGTTCTGTCGCGTCTTTGCCATCGACGATACCTGCCATTTTCCCTTCGCACATCACCATGATTCGGTCGGACATGCCGAGCAATTCCGGCATTTCCGAAGAGATCATGATGATGCTTTTGCCTTGCTTGGCCAGGTCAGCAATAATGGAATAGATTTCATATTTGGCGCCTACGTCAATGCCTCGGGTTGGCTCATCGAGCAGGAGAATATCCGGTTCAGTGAGCAGCCATCTCGCCAACAGGACCTTTTGCTGGTTCCCCCCGGACAGGTTCTTGATCAGCGTCTTCCACGAAGGTGTTTTCGTCCGCAGCATCTCGATATATTGGACGGTTTCTTCTCTTTGCTTTTTACTGTTAAGCAGTCCATAAGGTGTCTCGTAGCGCTTCTGATTCGCGATGACCGTATTTTCCAAGATGTTCAGTACAGGGAAGATCCCTGTTACGCGACGCTCTTCCGTTAACAGTGCGATCTTGTGCTTTTTCGCATCAGTCGGCGACTTGATTTTCACCTTTTTGCCATTGATAGAGATGGTTCCGGAAGCGACCGAGCGCAATCCGAACAGCGCCTCGATAACCTCTGTACGCTGCGCCCCGACCAGTCCGCCGACCCCGAGAATTTCCCCTTTGCGAAGATTGAAGGAGACATTCTTGAAGGAGTTCGGGAATGGCGAGGTCAGCCCTTCCACCTGTAAAATATCCTCACCCGGCACATTGCTGCGCGGAGGGAAACGTTGGGTCAAATCGCGTCCTACCATTCGGGAAATGATCAGGTCGGTGGTCAGCTCTTTCGCCGCCCATGTCCCGATGTATTTACCGTCGCGCATGATGGTCACTTCGTCCGAGATGCGGAGGATTTCCTCCATCTTGTGGGAGATATAGATGATGGAAACGCCGCGGCTTCTCAGCTCATTTATGATCGTAAACAGCTGCTCTACTTCATTTCCGGTCAAGGAGGAGGTAGGTTCGTCCATGACGATGATCTTGGAATGGAAGGAGACAGCCTTCGCTATTTCAATCGATTGGATTTTGGAAACAGACAGATCTCTCACAATGTCATGTGGATTCAGATCCATGTTCAAGTCTGCAAACAGCTTTTGTGTATCCTCAAGCATTTTCTTATGATTCACAAAGGAAATCGGACCAAACTTTCTTTCCGGAAAACGGCCGAGCCAGATGTTTTCCATTACATTGCGAAACGGTACTGGATGGAGCTCCTGGTGGATCATGGAGACCCCGTTGTTCAACGCATCTTTCGAATTTTGAATCTCAACTTTTTGGCCATTGATCAAAATTTCGCCCTCGTCAGGCTTGTAAATGCCAAAGAGACATTTCATCAATGTCGATTTTCCTGCGCCATTCTCCCCCATCAGCGCATGAACGGTACCGGGACGAACCTTCAGGGTCACGCCGTCGAGCGCCTTCACTCCGGGGAATTCCTTAGAAATGTTATTCATTTCCAATAAAAATTCATGTTGAGTCATCGTAACGCCTCCTACAGGTCAATACTAGGCGACGGCTGAGCCTGGGTTATCCCCACATAATAAGTAAAAGCAAGGGAGCAACGTTAGCAGTGTAAGTTTGCTCCCTTGCTGGTTTAAGCCACTTGGCAAGCCTGTCAGATGGTAGGCTTATTGCGCGTCAGCCATGTTATCCTTGGTGATTTTTTTGTAAGAAATCCATACGTATTTGCCGTCAGTGATATCGAAACCAGTGTTTTCTTTGGTTGGCGTTTCACCTTTTGCCAATACTGCAGCGATTTCCAATGTTGCTTTCCCTTGGTTTTTCGCATCGTTCAATACTGTACCCAAGAGTGTGCCCGCTTCCAGTTCTTTCAGAGCTGGAGCAGTCGCGTCAACCCCTACTACCGGAACGTATTTGCCGTCTTTAAAGTAGCCAGCCGCTTTCAGCGCTTCGATCGCGCCGAGGGCCATATCGTCGTTGTTAGCCAGTACCGCTTCGATCTTGTCTCCGGAGGAAGCAAGGAAAGCTGCCATTTTCTCTTGGCCTTTTACGCGATCCCACATTGCAGTGTCTTCCGCTACTTTTTCTACTTTGATGCCAGCGTCTTCAATCGCTTTTACGGAGAACTTGGTGCGCAGCTCAGCGTCTTGGTGGCCTGGCTCACCTTTCAGCATCACGTATTGCAGTACGCCGTCTTTGTTTTTGTCAGCTTCTGGGTGTGCTTTCCAGTAGTCCACGATCAGCTCACCGGACATGGTTCCGGATTCTTCCGCTTTCGCCCCTACGTAGTACACTTTGTCGTATTTTTGCATATCTTCCGGCATTGGTTCACGGTTCAGGAACACAACCGGAATGTTTGCGGTTTTCGCTTTGTCGATGATGACGCCAGCAGCCGTACGGTCAACCGGGTTGATTGCAAGCGCATTCACTTTCTTGGTGATGAACAGGTCAACCTTGTCGTTTTGTGTTGGTTGGGAGTTTTGGCTGTCTACGATGTCAACCTCTGCCTTCCCGTTTGCAGCATCAGAAATCGCGTTGCGTACGCCAGTCATGAAAGTATCGTCAAATTTGTAAATGGCTACACCGATTTTTGGAAGACCAGCGGCAGCTTCGCCTCCAGTTGCTCCTCCACCTGCACCAGACTGAGTGCCGCCACCAGAGCTAGAGCATCCTACGATGGACAAAGCCAGTGCGGCAATAAGAGTGGTCGAAACGATCTTTTTCACGATTGAATCCCCCTTTGGACTCTTTAAAAAAGTGTTATGTCACACATTTAATGTAAGCGATTTCAGCAAAATTCGTAATTGAATATTCCGAGCAAAAATATAAAAATTCTCATCATGTGAGAATTTACCTATCAACTGTCCTTATTTAAGAAAAAAGACGCCGGCCGATAGGGCTGGCGTCTCACTTTTCTCGATCCTTTCTCCTATACTTTAAACTTTGTTAACGTCGACTGCAGCTCTTCCGCCAAGCGCGAAAGGTCATTGGAGGAAGAGGCGATTTCCTCCATCATGGCAAGCTGTTCCTCGGTTGCCGCCGCATTTTGCTGGCTGGCACTTCCCACTTCGGAAACCATCCCTGCGACCTCATCGGTTGCTTTGACGACAAGCTGGCTGCCTTCATTCAGGCGGTCCACCGCTTTCGAAACTTCCTTCACTTTCGACGTAAGGCTTGCGATTGCATCCTGAACAAATGCAAAGGAACGGCTTGCCTCCTGTGTTTTCCCCAGGCCTTCTTGAATTTCATGAGCGCTTTGCTCGCCGGACTGCATGGCATTTTCCACTTCTTTTTGAATCACTTGAATCAAGCCCGCGATTTGCTGTGCCGAAGCCGCAGACTGCTCGGCAAGCTTGCGTACCTCATCAGCTACGACGGCAAAGCCGCGTCCGTGCTCCCCTGCACGCGCCGCTTCAATCGCTGCGTTCAGCGCCAGCAAATTGGTCTGGTTCGCGATATCTGTGATCAGATTGACGATGCTTCCGATCTCTTTAGAGCTTTCTCCCAGCGTGTTGATCGCGGTGCCGGTATCCAATGCCGCCCGATTGATCTTGTCAATCTGCCCAATCAATTCACTGACCGCATTGATCCCACTCTCGGATGCCCGGGATGCCGTATCTGCCAGCATAGACATTTCATCGCCATTGCCCGCAATTTTTTGGGTGCCTGCGGAAAGCTGCTGAATATAATCAGTAACCTCGGTTACCTTTTGCAATTGCATACCCATTCCTTCCGCAGATTGCTGCATGGCCAGATTGATTTTTTCTGTGACATGTGCGCTTTCCTCTGCGCTGGCGGTCAACTCTTCAGACGATGAAGCCACCTGCATCGAGGCATCCTTCACTTGGCTGACAATGCTTTTCAGATCGCCGACCATTTTGTTGCAAGCATTGGCCAAGTCCCCGATTTCATCCTTGTTTTTGATGATGAGCGGTTGCACGGTAAGATCCCCATCTGAAACGGTTTTGATTTGCACCGCCAGTTTTCGAATGGGAATGACGATTGCTCGTGATACAAGACTCCCGATCGCCAAGGCGATCAGGGCTGCCGCTATGATCAACGTGATTGATTGGCTTCGGCCTGATTGGACTAATTCCATTGATCTTGCTGTTGCCTCGTCCGAACCTTTTTTATTGGTCTCAATCAATTCGTCGATCTTATCATCGGCTTCTCGGTAAATGGGATGAGCTTTCATAAACTGATCCAATGCCTGCGATTGATTGTTGGCGCTGATAGCGCTCAAAATGGGCGGGATTTGCTGAGTAAATTCCCCCCACTTCGCTTCGAATTCTTGTATTTTTTGCTTTTCCTCCGCAGTGACGGCGTTGGCCGTATAGGTTTTCAAATTGCTTTCAAGAGACGCAAGTGTGTCGTTAACTTCTGTCGTTAATCTATCTCTCTCGGTCTGCTTCGGCTCGGACAATATCCGCAGCACCAAGCGTTCGGTGTCGACGACTTGTCCATTAATTTTCCCGAGAATAGCAAGATTGGGTACCCAGACGTTCTGGATCTCCTCTGTTTTTTCACCGACATTCCCCATAAATATGACACCCATGAGACAGGCTGCTATATAAATGATACCGGTCAATAATAGGCAACCTGCAAGTTTTAATCGAATACTGAACCGCATCGTCCTTATGCCTTCTTTCCTTTTAAGAGTTGTCATAAATCAAGCATAAAGATGATTTCCCTTTCTCACGATATAGATAAACTAATTTTTATTAATATAATTATCCCTTGGAAACTATTTCACAAACGGAAACAGCAGCTTTTGATTTTCCGACCAGAACATATTTTCCAAATCAATGACCTTGGTACCGGTGTCCACGCGGGCAGGCACCTGTACTCCCCGCAAGGAATCAACCGCATGCTTTACACCCAGATAGCCCATGGTGAACGGCTGTTGGGTAATGGTCGCCTGTATCACGCCCTCCTGAATATAGGAAAGAACCTCTGATGGGCTGTCAATGGCCACGATCCGCACGCTGCCTGCCAAGCCCCTTCTATCAATCTCCTCCGCTGCGCCAAGAGAAAGCGTGGCATTCAGCGCGGCGATGCCGTCCAGATCAGGATGTTCCGTGATGAGCTGGCTCGTCAAATCACTGGCCAACTGTTTATCCGAAGCCGTATATTCCTTTGCCACGATCGTAATCCCCGGGTGGCGGCGGAGCGCTTCAAGCAGACCTTTCTCCCGGTGCTCCGCATTCCCCGCTTTTGTCACATAGCTTAAAATCGCTACCTTGCCTGACTCTCCTACAAGCTGCGCCAGCCGTTCTCCCGCCTTTAGCCCGGAGTCGTACTGGTCGGTGCCGATGAAGCTTTTCGCCTTGGCCGACTCCATCTCCGAGTCGATGATGATAACGGGAATACTTTTGCCCACCCGAGGCTGTGCGGCCGTTTCCAACGCCATCGGGTCGCTTGGCGCAAGCACAATCGCATCCGTTCCATCCTGAATCGCTTGTTTGATCAATTCCACCTGCCCCAGAATATCCTCTTCATAATCGGGCGCATAGAAGTTCAAATTGACGTCAAACTCCTTGGCAGCCACTTCCGCCGCCATTTTGACGGTATTCCAGTAGTCACCGTGCTTCATTTTGACAATCAACGCCACGTTCTTTTTCTTATCCGCATCATCGGTCGCGACTGTACATGAGCTGACAGCTACCATGATGGTCAAGAGCAGGAGGACCAACCCGCCTGCCAGGGTCGTTCTTTTCATGCTCATCCCCCCTACTCCTCATCCTTCAGCACAGGAAGCCAGATTTTCACATTCGTGCCGTTCTCCAGTTCGCTTTCGATCTCCAGTCCGTATTCCGTGCCGAAAAACAGCTGGATTCGTTCATGCACATTGCGGGTGCCAACACCCGAGCCGTCCTCGCTTTTATACTGACCCGTGAGAATGTTCGCCCTGACGTGTTCGGGCATGCCGAGGCCATTATCGCGGATTTGAAACAGAAGGTTGTCGTCGATCTTCTCCACCTTGATCCAGATCATACCGGGGTCGGCCATCTTTTCAATCCCGTGGTAAATGGCGTTTTCCACGATCGGCTGCAAAATCAGCTTCAAGGTCTTGCAGCGAAGTACCTCTTCCTGCGCATCAATCGCATACTCGAACTGATTTTTATATCGCATCTTTTGAATGATCAGGTAGTGACGGACATGCTCCAGCTCCTCCTGCACGGAAATAATATTTTTCCCCCTGCTCAGGCTGATGCGGAAGAGTCGGGATAACGACGTAATCATCGTGATGACTTCCTCGTTCTTCCCAATCCCCACCATACGTACCACCGAATTCAGCGTATTGTACAGAAAATGCGGATTGATCTGGGCCTGCAGCACTTCCAGTTCATTTTTGCGCTTCTGCTCCTGCTCCAAGATGACCTGATCCATCAGCTCCCTGACCCTTTTCACCATCACATTGAACCGCCGCGACAGCTGTTCGACCTCATGGCTGCCCTTAATGGAAAGGTTGACGGTAAAATCTCCCCGCTCCACTTTTTCCATCGATTTCTCCAGCATCTTGATCGGACGGGAAATGCGGGCGGAAATATACGTCAGCAGAAACAGAACCGTTACAATCACAAACACCA
Organism: Brevibacillus migulae; assembly: GCF_004521915.1. Classification (GTDB taxonomy): domain Bacteria; phylum Bacillota; class Bacilli; order Brevibacillales; family Brevibacillaceae; genus Brevibacillus_F; species Brevibacillus_F migulae. Next base: position 54,489 of record NZ_SDKD01000020.1, read on the forward strand.
GGAGCCAAAACATGAAGCCGCTGATCTCCTGCTTGGTCGTTGCGATCTCATCCATGTAGGAGACCCCGACAATTTTCCAGCCGATATGCTCGACCGTCTTGATCGTGATGAGCCGTCTCTCCCCGGTGGATTCATCCACATAGCTGCCATACGAATTTTGCAGGGCGATGGAGCGATTTTCATTTTTCAATCCTGCATAGATCATGGGCTGCTGGGGGTGGTATACGATATTGCCGGCCAGATCGATGATATAGACATACCCCTTTTTCCCCAAGCTGACCCGCTGGAACAGGTTGTCCAGCTTTTTGAAATTGACATCGACCAACAATACGGCATCGGCCTTTTCCCCGCCCTGTGCAATGGTTGTTCCCCTGCTCATGGAAACCACCCATGTATACGGCCCTTTAAACAGGTTTTCGATATGCGGCAAGGAGAAAGAAATATCATAGGGGTCTCTGCGGGCCGATTGGAACCAGCTTTGCTCCGTCAACCGCGTATTGCGCCGCATATCCGCTTGCGGAACAACCGCCAGCAGCTCCCCATATTTGCTGAACACCGCCATCGAGACGATGTCCTCTCGTGTCTCGAGGATCATTTCCAGCTGCTTGGTCAGATTCCCATCAGGAAATTGCTTCGACTGATGGATCTTATCATCTACCAGCTCGAACAGTCCGGTCATGCTGGCCAGGTAATCCTCCAGATTGTAATGAACCTGCTCGATCATCTGCTGGGTATTCAAGATGGCGTTTTCTTCGGATGTCTCGGAGAATTTGCTGTACAGCATCACACCCACAAAGAGCATCACCAATAAAGTGACAAGGGTAAAGGAAGCCGTAATGATGAATTGGATGCTTTTGATCTTCAACTGGTCGATGAATGCGCGTATCTGCTTTTTCATTTATTCCCCTCGAGCGCTGTTTTTGTACTCTTTGGGCGACATGCCGCACATCTTGCGGAACGAAAAGCTAAAATAGTTGGGATCGGCATACCCTACCTTTTCAGCGATCTCAAACGCTTTCAAATCGGTCGTCCGCAAATACTCCTTGGCAGCCTCCATACGGATTTGCATCAAGTAGCTGACAAACGTCATCTTGGTTTCTTTCTTGAAAATGCTGCTGAAATAGCCTGTGCTGATATGCAGGTGGCTGCACACCTTGTTGATCGAGATGTCGCTCTCGTGAAAATGCTCCTTGGTGTAGGCAATCGCCTTTTCCACCAGATGCTTGTACGAAGACTGGCGCTCATTGGCGATACTGTTCATAATCTTGGTACACACACCGATAATCCAATCCGATGCCTCCTGCAGCGTGTGGAACTTATTGATTTCCGCAAACAAATGCACGCTGCTGCCCAAAATCTCATCTACATTCAGGTTGGCACTCTTCGCTACCTTCAGGATGGCCGTCAGGATTTCCAGCAGGTAGATCTGACAATCCTTGATCGAGACATGTGCGTGGGCGATGTTGCTGCACAGCTCTTCCACGATCTCCTTCAACTCTGAAAGCGTTCCCACTTTCAAGCAGCGTACCAAGGCCTGCTCCTTGAGCTCATCAAAGCGGAGCTGATCTTCCGAACGCTCCTCGACGTCATCGATGCAAATAATGCGATTATTCCCGAGAATCAAGCGATAATCGAGGGCCGAGATGGCATCTTCATAGGAATACGGAATCTCGGTGAGCTCGCTGCGCAAGGTTCCAACACCGACTGTGACCGTTTGCCGCAGGTACTTTTCTACGCTCAGCCGGATTTCCTCCAGCGCGGGCAACGTATTCCCCAACAGGTCCTGCTGGTTATCCTCGGAGAATGTCATGAGAATCACGACCCGATCCTGATGGATAAAGACGATCGCACGGTGATCGCGATTGATCACTTCTTCCGTGATATTCAAAATCGCAAACAGCAGCAGCTCTTTTTCATTCGTCGGTGAGAAACGAGCATGCTCACCCGGGTGATCCATACTGATCGTACATAGTAAATAATGCTTTCCATCCAAATCAATCTGATAGTTGCTGGCCTTCTCCCTGATTTCGTTTTCGGGCAGCACGCGGTTGATCAGCGAAACGAGAAATACCTCCCGCAGGACAGGCAAGCTTTCCCGATAATGCTCCTGCAAAGCTTGGATGTTCTCTTTTTCCGCGATCTCTTCGGCTATCTTTCCTTTTACCTTCCCGACAGCCTGCAGCAGATCTTTGGTCGAAAATGGCTTCAGTACGTATTCGTCGATGTGGAGCTTGATCGCCTTTTGCGCATATTCAAATTCATCGAAGCCGGTCAGGATAATGATTTTGGTCGTCGGATATTGCTTGCGAACCGCCTCGGACAGCTGCATGCCATCCATGAAAGGCATTTTAATATCCGTGACCACAACGTCCGGCATATATTTTTCGATCAGCTCTAATGCTTCTTTTCCGTTTTCGGCTGTTCCGACGACCTCAAACCCCTCTTCCTCCCAATCGATTTCTTGCATCAAGCCTTCGCGTACGTCGGCTTCATCGTCTACAAGCAATAGTTTATACATGGCCGTCGCTCCCCCTCCTTTTGCCGAAGTCTCTGTATTCCTTATAATGAAGGAAAACGTTCGCATGATGCAAGTGGAAGAACACAGCAAGCCGGATCCCCACTGGTGTCACGGGAATCCGGCTTGCTTGCCCATGCTGTCAGGCTGCTTCCTTCGTTTTGAACGGCAGCGTGATGGTAAAGCTGCTTCCTTTGCCCTCTTCGCTCTCTACACGAATTTTTCCGCCGTGGGCATCCACGATCCACTTGGCGATAGAAAGCCCCAATCCCGTCCCGTCCTTGCTGCGGGAGCGCATTTTATCCCCGCGATAGAATCGATCAAAGATGAATGGCAGCTCTTCTCTGGAAATGCCGATCCCGGTATCTTTGACGACGATAGAGACCCAATTTCCGTCTCGCTGGCAGGCTACATGGATTTTCCCCTGCTCTTCGTTATATTTCAAGGCATTGTCCAGCAGGATGATCATCAGCTGATGGAGGCGCTCAGGGTCTCCCATCGTCTCCAATGCCTGTTCGATATGCGTCTCGATCTCGATCCCTTTCATCCCAGCAAGCGGTCGGAAGGATTGCACGCTTTTTTGCACAATTTCATCGACACTGATGCGCTGGCGCAGGATCTGGATCTCATTGGAATCGGATCGCGCCAAGGTAAGCAGATCAGCCACCAGCTTGTTGAGCCGCTTGGTTTCCTGCATACTGACCATGATCGGCTCGCTTTCCTGTTCAATGGTATGGTCGGGATTGCGGAACAACCGCTCCAAATTCAACAAAATGACCGAGAGCGGCGTCCGCAATTCATGGGAGGCATCGGCGATGAATTGCTGCTGCTTTTCCCACGAACGCTGGATCGGGATCAACGCCCGCTTTGCCAGGAATAGACCCGCTATGACGGCGATCAGAACACTGACCACGCCCCCGGCCGCCAGCACATAGAGCAGGGTGTCCAGCATCTTCGTTTCCGGCTCAAAGTTATAGACCAGCTGGATCTGCCTGATCGCAATATCTCCTCCCGGGCGCTCTACCCGTTTATCGGTCGGCAGCGTCACGACCCGGTAGGTCTGCTCATGAAAATTGACTGTCTCGATGCCTTCCTTCATGCCATCCACTTTGTCCAGCAGCCGCAGGACCTCCAGATCGAGGTATTCTTCAATCTCCTTGCCGACGATCTCCCCGCGCCGATCCCGCAATATGGTGACCATCCGCCAGTCTTCATCGGACCATCTTCGTTTCTCCAGCCGCAAATAAGGAAAAGGACTATTTGCCATCCGCGTGGCGACGTTCAGCAGCTCGCGGTCGACTTGATTCAGCAGGCGAAACTGAATCGTGAAATATAGTGCACACCCCAGCCCATTGAGCAGGAGCACAAATACCAAGACATTCAGGGTCACCAGGCGAATGCGGGTTTTCTTGAACATGTTCCTATTGCCCCTTCAGGATATACCCGACATTGCGTACCGTCCGGATAAAATTGTCGTAGCCGTGATCGGCCAATTTTTTGCGCAAATAATGGACATACAGGTCCACGATGCCGTAGTTGGCATCCGAATCGATCCCCCATACGCGGTCGAAAATCTGGTCACGCGTCAGAATTTGCTCTTTATTATGCAAAAAGTACGTGAGCAAATCGTATTCCTTGGTCGTCAGCTTGAGCGGATGGGCGTCCACATACCCGTCATGCTCATTCGTTTTTACGGAGATCGGACCGTAGGAGAGCTCCCCCTCCATGCCAATCTTCCCATTGCGGCGCAAAATCGCTCTGGTCCGGGCAAGCAGCTCCTCTACAGCAAAAGGCTTCACCAGATAATCATCGGCTCCGGCATCCAGTCCTTCGACTCTCGCTTCCACGCTATCCTTCGCGGTGAGAAACAAGACAGGCGTCATGACGCCTTTCGCCCGCAATTTCCTTACCAAGGAAAGCCCGTCCAAGCCCGGCATCATGATATCCAACACAAGCAAATCATAGATTCCCCGCTCCGCCAAGAGGAGTCCCTCGTCCCCCCGGTCTGCACAATCCACCTGATAGCCTTCATCGGTCAGTACTGCAGATATGGCTTGGAGCAGTGAACGTTCATCTTCTACCGTCAGAATGCGCATGCTCTTCCCTCTTTCATATAGTGGAAAGGAAGCTCAGCGGCTGCCGAGCTTCCTGGTTCTATTTTCTTCTATTATACACGTCTATTCTTCCAGACTCGCTGTTTTCAGCTTGCGATTTGGCTTGAAGAATCGCGTCAGACGCTGGAAGCGCAGCGCGAAATCATCCAAGATGGTGTATACGACTGGAATGACAACCAGCGTCAGCAAGGTCGAGAACAGCAAGCCGCCAATCACTACAGTGGCCATCGGCGCCTGGCTTTCTCCGCCTTCCCCCAGCCCCAAGCCAAGCGGCAAGAGACCGAGTACCGTACATAACGTCGTCATCAAAATCGGACGAAGACGAGTCGGGCCTGCGAGCAGGATAGACTCGGTACGGTCCATACCATCACGGCGCAGGATGTTGATGAAGTCAACCAGCACGATCGCATTGCGCACCACGATCCCTGCCAGCAGGATAATCCCGATATAGGCCGGGATGCTCAAGGTGCGTCCCGTGATGAACAAGCTGAAGCTTGCCCCGAAGAACGACAGCGGTACGGACAGCATGATCGACAATGGATAAATCATCGATTCAAATTGCGCTGCCAGGATGATGTACACCAGCACAATCGCCAGGACAAACGCCACGATCATGCTGCTGGTCGTTTCATCCATTTGCTGGTTTTGCCCCTGCTGCTCAATCACATAGCCGGGCGGAGTGGCAAAATTGGCGACGACTTGATTAATCCTATCCGTTACGGTTCCCAGATCGACGTTAGACGCTGTACTTGCCGTCACGTTGACTACCCGGGCTTGATTGTAGCGTTGGATGGTTTGCGGACCGCTGGCCAGCGCGACTGTGGCCACGTCTTTTACCTGCACGACTTCCCCTTTGGAGGTGGTCATCGTCAGATTCTCAATATCCTGCATGCTTGGTTCTTGCTCTTTTTCATACGTCACGGTGACATCGATCTCTGTACCATCACGCTCGATCTTGGTGGCTACCTGATCTCTCAGCTCTGTCTGAATGGCGCTAGACAAAGAGGATTGGGTAACTCCAAGCGCGGCTGCTTTCACCCGATCGAGCACGACCTGGATTTCCGGACGGGATTCCTCCAGCGTATTATCGGCTTCCCGTACGCCTTCAACCTCACTGATCGCCGCAGTCAGCCGCTCAGCCACATCCTTCAACGTATCCGCGTCGTTACCACGGATCGCAAAGGAAATCGGGGATGAACCGCCCTGCGCGTTTTGACCGCCGCCGCCCAGACCTGGCATCATCATGCCGCCTGTTTCACTTACCCGCAAGCGCGCTCCCGGAAAACGATTCAGCTGGGTGCGCAAATCTTCTACGACTTCAGCCGTTGTTCGATCACGCTGCGACTCATCCTTCAAGATCAGCAAAAACGATGCCTGGTTCGTCGAAGCGTTATTGCCGCGTGTCGCATTCCCGGATCCCAAGCTTGCGAAAATCGTTTCGACTTCCGGTACCTGGGAGACAATCTCGTTGGCTTTGGTAAGCACTTCTCTCGTCTTCTCCAGTTCGGTACCATTTGGCAGGGAGATGGAGATATTCACTTGTCCCTGATCTCCCGATGGCATGAGCTCCGAACCGATAAACGGCACAAGCCCTACCCCTGCTACGAGGGTTGCCAAGCCGATCGCCACGACGGATTTACGATGGCCGAGTGACCATGCCAGCACGCTGCGATAAAAGGCCAGCAGCTTGCTCTCCTTTTTCTCCAGATGCTCAGCCGTATGCTTCACATGAGCCGGTGTCCACTTTGCCGTCAGCATCGGGGTCACGGTCAGCGATACGACCAAGGATGCCAACAGGGCAAAGGATACGGTAATTCCCAAGTCTTTAAAGAGCTGTGCCGTTACCCCTTCCACAAAGACAATCGGGAAGAATACGGCTACGGTCGTCAAGGTAGCTGCAATAACCGGCATCGCCACTTCTTTTGTCCCTTTGACCGCTGCCTCTCTGATTGGCAGACCGGTCTCGCGGTGGCGGTGGATATTCTCCAGGACAACGATCGCGTCATCCACGATCATCCCGATCCCGAGCGTCAAACCGCCCAAACTCATCGTATTGATGGACATATCCGTAAAGAACATCAACGCAAAGGTCGCGATGACGGAAATCGGAATCGCCGTCCCGATGATCAAGGTATTGCTGACGCTGCGCAAAAAGATCCAGATGATCAGGATGGCGAGCACGCCCCCGATCAGGGTATCATGCACCAAGGTGTTGATCGATTGGCGGATATATTCCGATTGGTCGGAAATGTTCATGACGGCAATATCGGAAGTCAGGTTCTTTTTGATATTTTCCATTTCTTCATTGATGCCATCGACTACCGCGACTGTATTGGTTCCGGATTGCTTCATGATCGTCAAGGTGACCGTCGGATTCCCATCCATCGTGCTTTCAATGGAAACATCCTTATAGCCATCCGTGATGACCGCAATGTCTTCCAGGAAGATCTGCCCATCCTGGAGGGGGATGGATACTTTGCGAATGTCATCGATGGATTTAAATTTCCCGATGGAGCGGACTGTGTACGACGTTCCGCCCTCGGAGATCGTTCCTCCTGCAGCGTCATTGTTCTGGTTATTCAGCTGCTGATTGATATTGGCAAGAGTGAGTCCATATTGCTCCAGCTTGCTTTTGTCGATCAAAATTTTCACTTCTCGTTCTAAACCGCCGGATACGGTCACCGAAGCGACGCCGTTTACCCGTTCCAGAAACGGAACGATCTGGTCTTCCACCAGCGTGCGCAGCTGATCCGCCCCCATGCTGGAGGAGATCGCCATCGTGAGTACCGGCGTACTGTTCGGGTCAAACTGCATGACGGTTGGAGAGTCGACATCATCAGGCAGAGAGCGTTTGGCCCGCTCCACCTTTTGCGTAATATCCGTCAGCGCTTTGTCCAGATCGGCGCCATAATCAAACTCGACAATGACTTGTGACGAGCCTTCCCGCGAGGTGGATCGCACATATTTGATGCCTGCGACCGTAGAAACCGCCTGTTCGAGCGGCTTGGTCACCAGATTCTCCATTTCCTCAGGACCGACACCCGAGTAGCTGGCGGACACTGCGAGCGTCGGAATTTCTATATCCGGATACAAGTCGATCGGAATCCGGTTAAGCGAGATGACCCCCAAGATGATCACAATGAGGACACCCATCATCACGGTTACGGGGCGACGAATGGCACGATCAGAAATATGCATGGGGTTCACCTACCCTTGTGTGCTGGCTTGAGGCTGTTGCTGTTGGCCGCCTGCCCCTGGATTGCCTTGCCCTTGGTTGCCTTGTCCCTGATTGCCTTGTCCTTGTCCTTGCCCTTGCTGCTGGCCATTTCCTTGACCGTTTTGCTGGCGCTTGCCTTTTTGGCCCTGGGTATTTACTGGTTGATTCGGATCGATCACGGTGACAGTAGCGCCGTCAGAGAGCGTATTCTGGCCTTTTACGACAACGGATTCCGAACCCGCCAATCCTTTTAGCACCTCTACCTTTTCACCATCAGATTCACCAAGCTCCACCTGCACCTGCTTCGCTTTTTCCTGCTCAACAACAAACACGTAGTTTTCCTTGTTTTTGGATATGACCGCCTCACGCGGTACGACCAACGCTTTATGTAGTTCTCCTGTCATCTCTACAGAAGCAATCATGCCTACTTTTAAGGTAAGATCGGGATTCGGGATCTGGATCTCGATCGGATAGGATTTCGTATCGTCGGCCAATGGACTGACCGAGGTAATGGTTCCTTTTGTGTTTACATTGGCAGATGGAATGTTGACCTCGACCGTTTGCCCATTCTTGAACATGCCGACTTGGGACTCGGTCGCCTGCGTTTTCACTTTCATCGTGGACAGATTGATTAATGTCGTCACTTCCGTACTGGTGGAAATGTTGCTGCCCACCGTGATCGGCAATGTTCCGACGATGCCATCGATCGGTGCCTTGACCACCAGATTGCTCGCATCCAGCTGCGCCAGCTGATAATCAGCCTGTGCCTGTTTCAAAGTAGCCGTCGCGGAATCCAACTCAGCCTTGGTTGGACCTTTTTGGTCCGTTTTCAGCTTTTGCTTTTGGTTTTCCAGACTCGTGGTTGCACTCACCAGCGCGTCTTTTGCCTGCTCATACTCTGCAACAGAAATAGCGCCTTCCTTGTAGAGCGCTTCGGTCCGTTCCAATTCTTTTTTCGCAGCGTTATACTTGTTCTGCATTTCTGCGAGCGTATTTTGTGTCTGCTGCACCGTCTCTTCAGGCGTACCCTCCAAGACCTCGGCATATCTCGCCTGTGCGGATAACAGAGATGCCTGGGAGCGCTGCAGCTGGATGCCGGCTTCTTGCTCGTCCAGCGTCACCAACGGCTGTCCCGCTTTGACCTGATCCCCGATGTTCACGTGGATCTGTTTCACCCGTCCCGATGCTTTCGGAGTGACACTTACTTGCTGGGTCGCTTCCAGACGCCCGCTGAGAGAAAGCTTAATGCCAAAATCTTCTGTGGCTGCTTTCTTCACTTCAACCGGAACGGCACGCTGGGACATGCCCATTCTTCCGGCCTGACCGGTTTGCTGCGAGGAGCAGCCTGCAATCAAACCAAGAACCATAACCGATAAAGCAACCGTCTTGAAATTGCTCAGTCTCAATCTAGCTTCCTCCTTCTCCTTCTATCACTAGCACTTATTAGTCCAAAAGACACACTATGAATCCATTAAACCATTTTTTTCTTTGAAACAAATTTGAGAGTGGGTACCGTGAAAGAAAGCAGGTGAACAGGCCACCTGCTTTCGTCGTTGCTTTTACTCTGCTACGGTTTTTTCTTCCGTTTTTTCATGCTTGCTTTCTACCATTTTTTTGATCGATTCTTCCAGGTTTGCTTTCTTTTGATCGGCTTGCTCTTGCGTCAGCTTGCCATCCTTCACTGCTTGTGCCAATTGCTCCTCACGCTGGGTTGTCAACAAATCGATCACGTCATCCACATCTACGCCTTGGGCTTGCGCTAACTCAGCGAGGGATTGGCCCGCTTTCATGGCTTCCCGCAGTTGTTCTGCGGTCAGATTGAGCAGCTTCAGCAGGTCTTCATTCTCTTTCAGATGAAAGCCGCCGCCAAATCCTTTTCCTTGGTGCGTATTTTCAATTAAGCTCTTGATTTTCTCAGCAGCATTTTCGCTCATTTTATCGGCTTGCTCTTGGGTCAGCTTGCCTGCCTTGACTGCTTCAGCCAGCTTTTCCTCCTGCTGCTTCGTCAGCAAGTCGATCAGTTTGTCTTCCTCAACACCCTGCGCTTCTGCGATGGTCGCCAGAGATTTGCCGGTTTGCAGCTCTTCCTTCAGCTTGTCGGCGTCGAGATTCAACAGCTTCAGCAAGTCTTCGTTATCATTCAGCTTGAAGCCGAAGCCCATGCCGCCTCTTCCTTGAAACGGATTTTCCACCAAGCTGGCGATCATTTGATCCAGCTTTTCACGTTGTGCGTCCGCTTGCTCTTGGGTCAGCTTGCCTGCGCTTACCATCTCGGCCAACCGTTCTTCATGCTTCTTGGTCAACAGGTCGATCACGTCATCCACATCTACTCCCTGAGCTTCCGCGATCTCTTTCAGCGATTTGCCTGCCTTTTGCTGTTCTTGCAGCTCTTCAGCCGTGAGCTTCAGCAGCTTCAGCAGGTCTTCGTTGTTCGCAAAGTGACCGCCACCCACAAAGCCCTTTCCGCCTGGGCCGAAGCCGGTGCCTTCGAGCATTTTCTTAGCCATCTCTTCGAGGTTTTCTTCTTGCTTATCGGCTTGCTCCTGTGTCAGCTTGCCAGCTTTCACTTTTTGGGCCAGACGCTCTTGCTGCTGCTTCACCAGCAGATCAACCACTTCGTCTTCCGAAGCTCCCTGTGCCTCGATGATTTGCGCCAGCGTTTTGCCTTCTTTCAATTGGGCCTGCAGCTCTTCTGCAGAGAGATTCAACAAGGAGAGAAGTTCTTCATTGTTGGCAAACATGCTGCCTCGGCCCAGGTGTTTTCCTTGATCTGCTTTTTGCTGAACAGTGGTTGCCGCGGCGCTTTGATCTTCCGCTGCCGCATAAGCTGCTCCCAAGCCTCCTACGCTTAAAGCCAGCGCCATGGCGCCTACGAGCATTTTTACTTTTTTCGTACTAAACATATGGATCATCCTTTCAGATTGAGTTTGTTTGTCCTAGTCACAGCTTTAGTGTACTTTTGGAATTTTTGTTTTCCCTTTGAGAAGTGTGGAAAACTTTTGGAAATGTGGTGGGAAAATAAAAAAGCCTGAATCAGTGGCGTTTCCCCTGATCAGGCTTTCAACGAAACAATTTATTTTTATGAATTCGCATCGATCACCACAAAATAAACGCAGTCTCCGTCTCCCACGTTTTCCATGCGGTGAAGCTGATCCAGCTCGAAGGCAAAGGAATCCCCTGCCTCCAGCCGATAGCTTTTTTGCTCAGCCAAAATAATTAGCAGTGATCCTTCCACCAGATGCAGATATTCCTTTCCTCCCTATTCGTGAGCGGGGAGCGTACCCGTGCTTTTTCCAGGCGGGAGGATGCACCGCAAAAACTCAATGCCTTTAGAGGGAAAGGCAGGCGAGAGCAGCGTCCGCTGACAGCCGGTCGCTTGGTCGAAAACTTGCTGGGCCTGCTCCTTCCTGATCACGATCGCTTCCTTTTCCTCTGTCTCGCCAATGAGATGGCTGACCTTCGTTTCCAAAGCCGCCGCAATTTGCCAGAGAACTTGGATGGTCGGGTTTTTCTCATCCCGCTCCATTTGCGAAAGCATGGAACGGCTCACCCCCGATCGCTCGGATAGCTCCAGCAGCGTGTAGCCTTTCGCATCCCGAAATTCCCGCAATCTTTTTCCTAACGATAACGTCAACCGTCATCACACTCCCGACTTTTCAGCAGATGGTTATCAGGCGGCTGTATCCCCGTTATCTGTCTTCCTCCTATTTACTCGGCGTAAATACCAGCGAATACAGGCGGTGAAAACCGTCACGATAAACAGCACCCGGAACAGTTGAAACGCTGTGACCATCAACGGATCCGATCCGATGGCCAATGCCGTCAAACTCATCTCGGCAATGCCGCCAGGTGCGGTGGCCAGCATGCTCGTGAACAGATGAATGCCTGAGGAATAAGCGAGCGCGATACCTAACGTGATGCTCAGACCGGATAAGAGCAGCGCGTGAAAGAAGCCTGCCACAAACAGCTTTCGGTATTGCAGGACCTCATCCCTTTTGAATTCTACCCCGATACTGATGCCGATCGCGATCTGCGCTGCATTGACCAGCCAGCTGGCCATGCCGTGCATCCCGTCCGAGAAAGCAGGACTTACAGAAAAGAGAGCTGCCACAAACAACGGCCCCAGCAAAAACGCCGCCGGCACCCGAAGCTTTGTCGCCAAAAAGGCACCTATGGCAGACACCGCGAGCAAGCCAACCGTTGTCCACCATCCAAGCACCTGATTCCCGCCGCTTACAGCAGGGAGAGCCGCCTTATGCGACAAAAAGGTGACCAGAAAAGGGGTCAGCATCACAATCACGACAATGCGAATGGAGTGAAACATGGAAATAATCTGGAGATTCCCTCCCTGGCTTTGGCCGAGCGTCACCATCTCCGACAGTCCGCCGGGAATGTTGCTAAAAATCGAGGTCGTCAAATCGACCCGATACACCCGATGGACAATCCACGCATTGAGCATGCCGAACAGCAGCGTGAAAATCGTCGCCACCAGCATCTCCCCGATATGCTGCGTCATCATCTGCCATATTTCCGGTGTAATCCGCAATCCGAGCACAATCCCCACTACGATCAGACCCGCCTTGCGGAAATAACCGGGGATCCACAGCTTGTCAAACCCAAGCAGGATACAGGCCACCATCGCCAGCAAAGGCCCGAGCAGCCACGGCAGGGGGGTATGCATCCACGAAAAGACCGCTCCTCCTGCTGATGCAATCAAAAAAGTGAGGAACAAGCGGATTCCCTTGGGGAAATTACGAAAATCGGATCGCCATTTCTCTAGCTGATTCATGCTTACACCCTCCGATAAACCCGTTCTGGACGTCCCACGACGCCATAAACAAGATCGGCCCTGGCCTCTCCTTTAAGGACTAGATACTCCAAATATCGGCGCGACGTGGATCGGCTTGTCCCGATCTCTTGGCTGACCAGCTCGGTCGTCAGCTCCCCCGTTTGCTTCAGCAAGGCGGATACCTTTTCCAGCGTGATTTTATCGATGCCCTTCACGTAGGGCAGCTCTTTTTGCCCCTTCAGGCCCCCTGCTTTCATCAGCATATCGATCTCGTCCTGACTGATGTGTTCGTTCTCTTCCTTGAACGACCGCAGCTTGCTTCTGAACTCACGATATTGATGCAGCGTCTGCTGAAGCCTCTCGAAAATCAATGGCTTGGTTAAAAAATCGAATACGCCCAAACGGATGGCTTCCACCACCGTATCCACTTCCTTGGCAGCCGTCATCATGATGACGTCCGTGTCATAGTGGCGTTCCTTCACATAGGACAATATCGACAGTCCGTTCATATCAGGAAAATAAATATCGAGGAGAATCAAGTCTGGCTGGAGGATATCCAGCTGTTCCTTGGCTTCCAGCTCATTCGCCGCGATGCCGACGACATGGAAACCCTTCACTTTTTCTACAAACAGCCGATTCACCTCGGCGATCCGCAAATCATCTTCAATGATCAGGACGTGGAACGTCTGCTCCTGCTCTGTGAGCTTCATGCTCCGCTTCCCTCCTTCGTGCTGAAGCGTTCTTAGGTATAGCAATGGTAAAAATCGTACCACCAAATGAATTGCGTGTATAGGTCACATAACCGTGTAATTGCTCCAACGCTTGACGAACCAGATACAGACCGTAGCCGCGATTTTTTTGCGCTTTGGTAGAGAAGCCGATTTCAAAAATGCGTTCGGCATGCTCCTCGGGAATGCCCGGTCCAAAATCCTCCACCTCGATCAGCAGATCTTCCCCGATATCGGTCAAAAACACATGTACGCGCTTGGCGGATGCCTCCGGCGACAGCACAGCTTCCATCGCATTGTCAATCATGTTCCCGATGATGGTGATCAGATGGTAACGATCAATCGATGCGGGCACATCCCGGAAGCTGCTCTGTGGATCAATCTGCAGCTCAACTTTCAGCTCGTTGGCGCGATTGAGCTTGCCCAACAAGAGTCCCCCGAGCAGCGTATCGGGGATTTCCTTCATGATCAAACGGGTATGGTTAATATGTCCATCGGATTCGTGTGTGATGAATCGGATCGCTTCTTCATAGGATTCCAGCTGAATCAAGCCCGAAATCAGATGCAGCTTGTTCGAATACTCATGCGTCTGCGCGCGCAAGGCATCTGCATATTCTTTGACCTGGGAAAGCTCCTCCGTCACTCTCAGCAGCTCTGTTTTGTCCCGCAAGCTGGCAACCGCCCCCAGCAGCCGATGGTCCTCATCCGTCACCGGCACCCGATTGGCGACCAGCACTTTTCCGCCGATCAGCAGGTCCTGGTCATATTCGGCCTTTGTTGTTTTCAACACTTCCAGCAGACGAGAGTTGCCAAGAAGTTCATCGACTTCTTTGCCGGTTATATCTTTTCGATTGGAAAGCCCCAGCATTTGCAGCGCCGTCTGGTTCGCCATGGTAATGACGCCTTTTTCATTGATGGCAAGGATGCCTTCCCGGATGGACTCGAGAATCGCTCTCTTTTCCCGATACAATCGGCCAATCTCGGATGGCTCCAGACCAAGGATGGCTTTCTTCCCGTTTCGGGCGATCATGACCGTTCCTCCGATCCCCAGGAGCAGCGTAGCAAGAGCGATGAGCAGAATGCGATTGCGGTAAGACTGGATCGTCTGCTGGATGTCCTCGATCAAAAAGCCGACCGAGACCACTCCGATCACCTGCCCCTGCTTATCGAAGACCGGGGCCTTCCCACGCAAGGACGGGCCTAATGAACCCACCGCTTCGGAGATGATTGCGTGTCCTTCCAAGACCGCCTGATCATCTCCCCCCTGCATGTACTCGCCGATTCGTTCGGGGATGGGATGGGAAAAACGGATTCGCTCGCGATTGCCCACCACCACAAATTCCGCCTGTGTTTCCAGCCGGACTTTCTCCGCAATCGGATCGATGATTTTCCAAGGCTCTTTTGCCGAAAAAGCATCCACGATTTCCGGCATGGCCGCTACTGTCTTCGCCACATTCAAAGCCCGCAAACCGATGTCCTGCCGCAAAGAAGCCGCCAGCATATGTTCAAAGGATAGGCCAAAGATCAGCATGACCAGCAGCAGCAGCGAAGCGATCAGCAGCATCAGCTTGGTTTGGAAACGCAATGGCCCCACTCCTTTTCAATAAATTGAGAAAATAGAGGCCTAATGAAAGGCCCCTATCCCGTTCGAAATCCTGTATTCCATATTAGAGGGAGATGACACCCGTTACAATGGCAATCGCAGTCATCACAATCGTGCTGCCAACCGCCCATTTCAGCGTAAAGCGTTGATGTTCACCAAAATCGACACCAGCCATCCCGGTGAGCAAATACGTGGACGGAACCAGCGGGCTTAACAAATGGACGGTCTGCCCCAACAAAGATGCGCGCCCAATCTCAACAGGATCAATCCCGTAGGCCGCGGCCGTTTCCGCGATAATCGGCAAAATGCCAAAATAGTAAGCGTCATTGGACATGAAGAAGGTAAACGGCATGCTCGTAATGGCGGTAATGACCGGCAAATGCGGGCCCCACGATTCCGGAATCAGCGCGACCAGCGAGTGTGCCATCGCATCAACCATTTCCGTACCTGAGAGGATACCCGTAAAAATACCTGCGGCAAACACCATGGATACGACAGCCAGAGCATTTCCCGCATGAGCGGCAACACGTTCTTTTTGCTCCGCCAGATTCGGGTAGTTCAGCATCAAAGCAACTGCAAACGCTAACATAAAGAGGATCGGAAGCGGCAGCCAACTCATCACCAGACCAACCATCAATACAATCGTTAACAGCAGATTCGCCCACAATAATCTCGGACGTTTTGAATCGGCTGCGCCTGTTTCCGTCCCTGCCGCGATCTGCGCGACCACTTCGGAATCAAGCTGGAGAATGCCGACTCTGGCTCGCTCTCTTTTGCCTAAAATGTAAGCGACCGTGATAACCCACGCAGCCGCGCCAATGATAGCCGGGATCAACGGGGTGAACAGGTGGGAAACATCCAGATGAAGGGCGGTCATGGCGCGGGCAGTTGGCCCACCCCAAGGAATGATGTTCATCGCTCCGCTCCCCATCATTGCGATACAGGTCAGCACTAACGGACTCATCCCCAAGCGTACATAGAGAGGAAGCATGGCAGAAATCGTAATCATGTACGTAGTCGTTCCATCTCCGTCCAGCGATACCGCCAGTACAAGGATCGCTGTCCCGATGACGATTTTCAACGGGTCTCCTTTAACCGCTTTCAAAATCTTGGAGACCACCGGATCAAACAAGCCTGCATCAATCATGATGCCGAAGTACAGGATCGCAAACAGCAGCATGATTCCCGTCGGCGCAATATTTTTCACGCCTTCCAGCATCATTTTGCCCAAATCAGCTCCAAATCCGCCAATCAACGCAAAAACAACCGGCACCAAAATTAAAGCAATCAGCGCAGAAAGACGCTTCGTCATAATCAAAAACATAAAGACGGCAACCATGATAAAACCGAGTACAGATAACATTGTGTCTCCCCCAGTTCCAGAAAGAATGCGCTTTCAAAAGTGTTTTCATTATAACAACGTTGAAAATCGAAGAAAATAAAACGGAAATAAAGGAGACTAAGCGAATTGACATCATTTTGTTCATTCTGTTTACAGGCTTTTACGGATCAAGCAGCGATATAGATCCCGCCTTTTTCCGCGGATAAATCATTTGAAAGAACCCACCCTATGTAGTGGAAACACCAATCCCATTACAAAGGCAGGCGGCGATTTCGATGGCAACTGTTCTGTATATTACTGCACATCCGCATGACCACACCCAATCGTACAGCATGGCTGTCGGGAAAGCCTTCATTGATGCTTATCGAGAGGCCAATCCCGGCGATGAAGTGATTACCCTCGACCTGTACAAAGAGAACATCCCGCATATTGACGCCGATGTGTTCAGCGGCTGGGGCAAGCTCCGTTCCGGCAGTACCTTTGATCAGCTGTCCGAAAAAGAAAAGGAAAAAGTGGGCATTCTCTCCGGCTTGACCGATCAATTCGTGGCGGCAGACAAGTACGTCTTTGTCACACCGATGTGGAACTTCTCCTTCCCACCGGTGATGAAAGCCTACATCGATTCGATCTGTACAGCCGGCAAAACATTCAAATATACCGCGGAAGGCCCGGTCGGACTGTTGACCAATAAAAAGGCGCTGCACATCCAAGCCCGCGGCGGCATTTATTCCGAAGGCCCTGCGGCAGCAATGGAAATGGGGCACCGCTACCTAGGCATCATCATGCAGTTTTTTGGGGTGCCTTCCTTTGAAGGGCTGTTTGTCGAAGGACATAACCAGTTCCCTGATCGTGCCGAAGCCATCAAGGAAGAAGCGATTGGACGAGCAAAGGAGCTTGCGAAAAAGTTTTAACCTCTCCGCGATCAATAAAAAGAGGCTCCTGTGCGAATGTATCGCCAGAAGCCTCTTTTTGTATCATCTTGTTTTGAAAAAGTGCAACACACGTTCATTCACATATGCCGGCTGCTCCATGGACAAGACATGTCCCGCCTTCTCCACAATCTCCACCTCAGCGTGTGGCAAATGGCGAAGAGCACGCATCTTTGCTTCCTCGGGATCATACATGACCTCATACTCGCCAAACAGCACAAGAAGCGGCTGCTTAATCTGCTGCAATTCTTCATCCGTGCATACGTATGGCCAGACCCGCGTTCTTTCTTTTATTGAAGCCAAAGCATCCTGCCGCTTAATGCCCGCCCGAAACAGTTGATCAAAAGACGCCGGCACTTCATACCTGTCCCCAAACAACCAGCGCTGGAAATAGTCAGGACCATTCGGATCGGTAGCAAGGCCAAAGGCGTATTTATAAAAGGATTGACGAAAAGAGACAAACGTCTCTGCAGGACTCATGATCACAGCCTTTTCCACATACGCGGGCGCATAGATCGCCAGGTTGACGATCAGCTGCCCCCCGTAGGAAAGACCGACCATTTTTGCCTGCTTCAGCCCCAGCCCATCGAGCACCTCTTGCAGCCAAACCGCATACTCTTCCCGATTTTGCGGCAGCTTCTCCAGCATGCTGAAATTTTTATCATCAATGATATCAATCGCGTAGATCCGATATTGACTGGAAAATGCCGCAATATTGGGAAACCACATCGCTGAACTGTACATGGCGCCGTGGATGAGCAGTATAGGCTCCGCTTGCTCGGGACCGCTTATCAGTACATGCGTCTGTCCAAAGCTTGTAGGGATGTAACGGGACTCATAAGGGACCCGCCACTGAGCGAGGCTTGCTTCATACGCATTGCGATAGTTTTGGTGTATGTCTAAAGTTGGGGAGTAGGTCAATGATGAATTCATCTCAATACCCTCCTTGCCATTTTATGAACAGATTTACAAATAAATATAATACAGATATCGAAAACTGTAAATATACCCATATAATCAAGGGATTTTTATTATAAAACAGGTTCATTAAAATTTATATAACAGTATTTTTATCTTTTGTTAAGTTTCCATAAACATGAAAAAGGAGACAACCTGCAGCAGGTTATCCCCCTTTTCTATATGGGCACTGAAAAGCCGCTTATTATGCTGTTTTGCTCGCCATGAACGCTTCCAATCCCTCCCGCTTGGGCAGGCCGTCATTGTCCCCCGGGGCCATTACCGCGAGCGCCCCAATGGCTGTCCCACGCTTGACTGCCTCCTGCAGAGTCAATCCTTCCAACAGCCCGCTTACCACTCCGACAGCAAAGCCATCGCCAGCCCCTACGGTATCGACGACCCGTTCCACACGGAAACCTTCCGTATAAAAACACTGTTCGCCTGAGCTTGTGTACGCTCCCTTTGCCCCTAGCTTGATGACGACCGTATCGACCCCGGCAGCATGATAGAAATCGGCAATATCCTGTTCATCCTCTTTGCCGGTGAGCAGCCTTCCTTCCTCAATGCCCGGGAGAACGATATCAGCCCGACGCGCCAAATCGTTTATCACCTGCACCATCTCGTGCTTGTCTGGCCACAAACCCGGCCGCAAATTGGGATCATACGAGATCTGCACGCCTCTTCTCCGCGCCTGCGCCATCAATTCGTACACCATCTCCCGACAACCGACGGACAAGGCCGGAGGTATTCCGGTCAGATGAATATGATCGATTCCTTCCCAACTCACATTGGCGATCGTGTGCAGACCCATATGCGAAGCTGCGGAATTTTTGCGGGCGGAGAACACCACAGGATCCCCGCTCGTGACTTTCTGCTTCCACATCATTCCGGTCAAACATCGCGGTTCATAGGTGACGTACGTGGTATCAATCGCATTTTGCTCGAAAAATCTGGCGATATACTTCCCAAATGGATCCGTGCCCAGCTGGGTGATGTATTGGACGTCATGCCCCAAGCGCGACATGCCGATGGAAAAATTGACTTCAGCTCCCGCCACATAGCGGGTAAAGCGCTCCGCATCTTCCAATGCTCCTTCTTGTTCCGCCACAAAAAGAGCCATCGGTTCGCCTACCGTAATGATCTTACTCATAGGAACCTCCTTTTGTGTGATGAAAACCTATTCTTCGTTCCTTACACAGCCGCTTTTCTATCGTCCTGGACAAAATGTCCATTGCCTTTCTTTTGCATGTACTTTGCATAATAAGCGGTCAAGATTGGCACTAAAATAGAAGTGACAATCACGCATGCCGCTACCAACGCCGTAGCCGCTTCTGCCGCCGGAAGAAACTCAGGCTTCATATTCGCGATAATCATCGGATTGGCCACAGCTGCACCCGCTGTACTGGACGCGGCAAGTCCTGCAGTGCCATTTCCGCCGCCAATGTATTTGTCAGCCAGCATTAACGGAATGCCCGTCACGACGATCACGGCCAAGCCCAGCAAAATTCCCAGCAGACCCGTTTTCGCGATCACGGTCAGATCGATGGAATTCCCCAAAGCAAAGCCAAAGAACGGAATCATCGTATGTGTGGCTTTGCTGAAAAAGTCACGGAAATCCTTATCCAGGTTGCCTAAAATAAACCCGATCAGGAAGGGCAAGACCGCGCCCACAAAAGCTTGCGGTTCAAAAGCGGCCAATCCGGTCGTGCCCAGGATCACCATGGTTACCAGCGGTCCCGATTCGAGGGACATCAGTACAAATGCGCCCGCTTCTTCTTTCGTGCCGTACTGCTGCATGATCGAGGCATACAGACCGCCATTCGTCATAT
This sequence comes from Brevibacillus migulae, assembly GCF_004521915.1. Taxonomy (GTDB): domain Bacteria; phylum Bacillota; class Bacilli; order Brevibacillales; family Brevibacillaceae; genus Brevibacillus_F; species Brevibacillus_F migulae. Next base: position 74,512 of record NZ_SDKD01000020.1, read on the forward strand.
CCATCGCCGCGATCAGGGCAAGAACCGATAATCCGGCGAAGAAGCCTGTCTGGATGCCGCCCTCCGGGATGAAGGCAGCCGCCACGATCGCAACTCCCCATGCCACTGCAATCTTGGTGACCACCAGCGTGCCCGATTTTCGCAAAATCGTACCCGTCGCTTTGATATTGATGCCAGCTCCCATACAGAAAAACCATACGGCCAAAATCGGCACAGTACCCGTCATCAATCCATTGGTAAAGGAACCGAAATATTTGCCGGCATCAGGAAACAATGTATGAATTAGCGCCCCCAGAAACAGCGGCACCAGCATCAGTCCACCTGGAATCCGTTCCATCGTCTTCATAATCTTCATGTCTATACACCCTGCCTCTCCAATTGGTCTGTGTGAACGTGAACTCGGGAAAGAATAATCGATATTTCTCTCTATCCAACGCGCTGCGTAAGCGCTTTCTATTTTGATACTAGACGGCAAAGGCCTCTCTCATCCCTTGCTGCTTTCCCGTGGAAACCTGGCCTGTCATTGAAAATCGACACTTTTTCCTTTAAAATTTAGTAGGTCAGATATAAGATCTGGCGCTGAACGTTTTTCCGCTCCTGCCATGCCAAACGGATCTGGCAACGATGCAGCTGCAGGATCTGTCCATCTTGCAGTGCTTGCCAATATCTGCTTTGTGACTGTCATCTGCGTGGATAGGAGCGGTCAACTGTCTCCCGCTTTGAAAGGCGAATGAAGCCTTTTAGCGGATTCCTCTGGCTTCCTTGACTTTTTCCACATACTCACTGGCTAGACTGACAATCTTGCTGTAGTCTTGATCCTTTTTCGCCGCCGTCACCAAATTCCCGCCGACCCCCACCGCCATGCAACCGTTATTCAACCATTCATGGATATTGTCCAGACTTACCCCGCCCGTAGGCATGATGTTCACCTGTGGCAGCGGAGCCTTGACGGCTTTGACAAAATCGGGACCGACCGAGCTTCCCGGGAACAACTTGATTACGTCCACACCATACATCAGCGCTTCTTTGATCTCGCCGATGGTCAGGCATCCAGGCATAAACGGAATCGTGTAGAGATTGCACAGCTTGGCGACTTGCTGATCGAACGCCGGGCTCACAACGAACGCAGCCCCTGCCAATATCGCGATTCTCGCTGTGATCTCGTCCAATACGGTCCCTGCCCCGATCACGACATCGCTTTGGCCCTTGTATTCAGCCACTAGCTGCTTGATCACCGCATCCGCATCTGGCGTCGTAAACGTTACTTCAATAATTTTGATCCCGCCGCTGATACACGCTCGCGAAATCAGTACGGCTTCCTCAGGAGAATCAGCCCGCACCACAGCGACTATTCCCGTCTCTTGGATCTGCAGCAGCGTCCGCCATTTGATCATAGCGCTTTCATTCCTTTGCAAGAGGTTACCTCAATTGATCCATGGTCACCTGATCCATGTCCGTGTAGGTTTTGTTTTCGCCGGCCATCGCCCAGATAAACGTATAGTTGCTGGTGGCGCAACCGCAGTGGATGGACCATGGCGGGGAAATCACAGCTTGTTCATTTTTCATGACAATGTGCCTGGTTTCATGCGGCTCGCCCATGAAGTGGAACATTCTCGCGTTTTCGTCCAGATCAATATACAGGTACACTTCCATCCGGCGGTCATGCGTATGGGTCGGCATGGAGTTCCATACGCTGCCTGTTTGCAATTGGGTCATCCCCATCACGACTTGGCAGCTTTGAATGCCGTCTTGATGAATCATTCTTCGGATTACTCTGTCATTTGCACTTTCGAGTGAACCCAAGCGGTTGCCTTCGATCTCTTTAAAAGCTACGTGCTGAGTGGGGTATTCCTTATGAGCAGGAGCGGAGAACAGATAAAATTTGGCCGGAGTTTCTGGATTGTCGCTGGTGAAAAGGAGCTCTTTTTTGCCGAGTCCTACATACAGGCAGTCCTTGTTTTCCATCGTAAACGACTCGCCATCAACGGTAATCTTGCCACTGCCGCCTACGTTGAAAATGCCCACTTCTCTGCGCTGCAGGAAATAATCCGCCTTGATTTCGTCATAGCCCGGCAGAGAAACAGTCTCTCCCACCGGCGTGATCCCGCCCATGATGGTCCGGTCTTCCATGGAATAGACCAGCTTGATTTCTCCTGGGACGAATAACTCTTCGATTAGATAGTGCTTGCGAATTTCTTCCGTCGTAAACGTTTTTGCGTGATCAGGATGCGTCGAGTATCTGATCTCCATCATTTCATCTCCCATCGTTCATCAGTATATGAGGTTTCCTTTACCTTTGTTCCGCATTGTGGTACATCGTTCCACAATTAAATGATAACGCATTCATAGCAAATAGTAAATACATGGATTTATGTGTAACAACATGAAAATCAAAAAAGCACAGGGCTGCTTCCCCCGTGCTTTTTTGAGGCTATCTTAATGCGGTGTTTTCACTTTTTGCAGCCGCAATGCGTTCAACACGACCGATACCGAGCTTAACGCCATCGCTGCCCCTGCCAGCCAAGGAGCCAGGAACCCGGCAGCTGCGATTGGAATGCCGATGACGTTGTACGCCAAGGCCCAGAACAGATTTTGCTTAATATTCGCCATCGTTTTCTTGCTCATGAAGATGGCATCCGGAATGCTGGTCAGCTCTCCGCGCATCAAGGTGACATCCGCCGCCTCCATCGCCACGTCGGTACCGGTGCCGATCGCCATCCCGATATCGGCGGTCGCCAGTGCCGGGGCATCATTGATGCCGTCCCCGACCATCGCTACTTTTTTGCCTGCTTCCTGCAGCTTTTTCACTTCAGCTGCTTTTCCTTCCGGCAGCACCTCCGCCAGCACATGGTCGATGCCCACTTGTGCTGCGATCGCTTTTGCCGTACGTTCATTGTCTCCGGTGATCATGATGACTTCAATGCCCAATGCCTTGAGACGAGCCACCGCTTCTTTCGATGTTTCCTTGATCGTATCCGCTACAGCAACCATACCTGCATATTTGCGCTCAATGGCCACGAGCATCGCTGTTTTTCCTGCTTCCTCCAGCAAGCTCATCTCTCCGAACGCCGCGTTGGCATCTACCTCGTATTTGGCCATCAGCTTTCTTGTGCCAACCAAAAGCTCTTTGCCGTCCACAACTGCCCGGATCCCGAATCCGGGAATCGCTTCAAACTCCTCTGTCGCCGGCAGCTCGATCCCTTTTTCTTTGATACCGTTGACGATCGCTTCAGCCAATGGATGCTCCGAATTTTTCTCCGCTCCTCCAACCATCGCCAGGAATTGAGATTCGTCCAATTTTGCTTCCACGATCACATCGGTTAGTTCTGGCTTCCCTTTTGTTACCGTCCCGGTCTTATCGAGGATGATCGCGTCGATCCGGTGAGTGGCCTCCAGATGTTCGCCGCCCTTGAACAAAATACCCAACTCCGCCGAACGTCCGGAGCCTGCCATGATCGAGGTCGGCGTAGCCAGCCCCAAGGCACAAGGGCACGCAATGACCAGTACGGCAATCGCTTTTTCCAACGCACTGGCGAATTGACCTGGTTCTACCGCCAAATACCAGACGAAGAAAGTAACAACCGCGATCCCCACCACGATCGGTACAAAAATACCGGAAATCACATCAGCAATCCGTTGAATCGGCGCTTTGGAGCCTTGCGCTTCTTCCACTACTTTAATAATTTGCGCGAGCGCTGTTTCTTTTCCGACTTTTGTCGCTTTTACTTTCAATACACCATTTTTATTGATGGTCGCCCCAATCACATGATCACCGACACGCTTCTCCATCGGAATGCTTTCGCCTGTCAGCATCGATTCATCGACCGATGAGTTTCCTTCCACGACTTCGCCATCCACCGGCACCTTTTCGCCTGGCTTGACGATGAGGATATCGCCCACGACGACTGCTTCTACAGGAATACTTAATTCTTGCCCGTCACGGATGACGAGCGCCGTTTTTGCCTGCAGCCCCATCAGCGATTTGATCGCTTCCGAGGAACGGCCTTTGGCCAATGCTTCGAACAGTTTTCCAAGCAGGATCAGCGTGATCAATACCGCGCTGGTTTCATAATACATTTCAACCTGGTGATGACTGCTCATCTCCAGCGATTGAACGGTGAGATACAGGCTGTAAAAATAGGCAGCCGATGTTCCCAGCGCAACCAACACGTCCATGTTTGCGCTCTTGTTGCGAAGTGCTTTATAAGCTCCTACGTAAAATTGCTTGCCGATGATAAATTGCACGGGTGTTGCCAAGGCCAGCTGGAACCACGGATTCATGAAAATCTCCGGCAGCCAAATAAAGGACGTAAACGAGAAGTGGCTGACCATCGCCCAGAGCAGCGGCAACGAGAGAATGGCTGAAATGATCAATTTGCGTTTTTGCTTGGCGATTTCTTTTTGGCGATGATCGACTTGCTCGCCTTCCTCCTGCTTTGGTATCGCTTGGTAGCCCAGTTTCTCTACTTTTTGCACCATGTCTGCAACCGTCACATTTGCCGGTGAGTATTCGACATGGGCGGTTTCCAGTGCAAAGTTCACGGTTGCCTTGGTGACGCCCGGCAGCTTATTCAAGCCTTTTTCAATCTTGTTGGCACAAGCCGCGCAGGTCATCCCGCTGATTTGAAAGTCGACCGTTTCTTTGACGGTGTCGTACCCGAGGGAACGAATCTTCTCTTCCAGATTGGTTGCATCCACTTTCTCTGCATCAAACGTTACAGAAGCTTGCTCCAAGGCAAAGTTTACGGATGCTTCGGATACGCCTTCTACTTTTTTCAGGCCTTTTTCGATGCGAAGTGCACAGGCCGCACAGGTCATTCCGCTGATTTGAAGCGTTGTCTGCTTTTCCATATGCTATCCATCCCTTCTATCTAAATGGTTTACGCCATCTGTTTTTTACTTGCAAAAGCAAGGATCATGATGATGCTGATCAGAGCCACAATCGCACTTACCGAGAACAGATAGGTGAAGCCTGCCGCGAGCCCGATTAGTTTGCCCGCTACCGTTGCACCTAGCGTCGAACCCAAGGAACGGAACAAGCTGAGATAGCCAACCGCGGCTCCGGTGTCTTTCGGATCTACCACTTGCAGAATCAGTACGTTCAGCGGTGCGCCGATAATGATCCCTACCCCAAAGCCCATCACTACGATGGTTACGATAAAGCTGACAAGTGATTCTACTACGAAACCGAGAGATACAGCGCCGAGAATCGAGATGATAAATCCAAGCACCAGTACCTTTTTCGCGCCGATTTTATCGACCAGATTCCCGCCGATCAAAGACGCAATCACCGAAGCGACCGCAAACGGAGTGGCAAGCAAGCCTGAGCTGCCCTTCGCCATATGCAGTACCGACTCAGTAAACACAGGCAAGAAGTTAATCGAAGTCGCCATCACAAAACCGGAAATGAGAGAGGCCAGCAAGAACGTCAACGCGCTTTTTTTCGTAAAGTATTGCGTGTTCATCACTGGATCTGCTTGCTTGCGTTCAATGAGAAGCAGAACAGGAAGCAGGATCAGGCCAATCGCGATAAAGACCACATTGCTGCTGGAGATGCCGTACATCAGCGCCAAAATCATTAAGCTTAGAACGAGAATCCCTGGATAATCGATCGGTTTTTTCACGACAGGCTGCTGCTGCTTCAGACCAGCGACCATGAGCAGGATCAATACGGAAATCGGGATGTTAATCAGGAAGATCCACTGCCAGTCAAGCACCGAGAGAATCAACCCGCCGACTGCCGGCCCTGCAATGGTGCCGATCCCAAAAGCCACGCCAATCAGTCCCATCGCCTTGCCGCGCTCTTGTGGTGGCGTCGTCGCCGCGATCTGTGCTGCCGTGATCGGGAAGATACCCCCAGACCCTATCGCCTGAATCGCTCTCCCGAGAAGGAACACTGCGAAGTTCGGGGCAAAAGCGGCGAGCAGGGAACCGATCGCAAACAAGCTGATGCCCAACATGAAGGTTTGCTTTCTGCCGATCCGGTCAGACAGCTTCCCGAGAATCGGAATGCTAACGGCAAACGTCAATGTGTAGATCGTGAAGCTCCACACTCCCCAGGAAGCATCGATCTGGTAAGCGGAAAAGATGGAACTCAAGGCCGGACCGACGATACCGTGATCCAACGCCCCCATAAAGATTCCGAGCAAAAAGGTAAAAATCATAAGTCCTCGTGACATTCCTTGCACCGGTTGCACTGCCGGCATCGCTTGCGTGCTCATCTTGTTCAATCTCCTCTATGTAAAAGTGAGTTGCGTTTTTCTCCTTGCCTTAATACTATACCCCCCTACCCTATAAGTCAAGCGAAATTCCAAGATTTTTTTCTGGATCACATGTCAATAGCCATATCTAGCCATTTAATCATAAAAGTAATTCTAACTTCCAATTTTTTCATTGTAAATCAATTTTTTGGCTGAACTGTATGCGATGACTAAAAAATGATTATGCATACTTGGTAGTGGGGGAAGGGAAGTCGGGGCTGCATACTTGCCACACTTGCTGGGGAGGGGGGCTGTCCGGTTCCGATAGCAAAAAAGACCCCTGTCATCATTCATCAACAGGAGTCTTCTACTATCACGCTTTAATCACATTAGATATTGCTTTTTTCATTTGTCTCTTCAGGGTCGCATATACCTGCTCGGGGTATGATGATTTGTTTCCTCGAGCTGCTTACACTGTCTTCTGCTTTTTCCCCGCTACCGCCGCATCTGGATGGACGTATTCCTTCTCCCAGAAATCCGCACCCTTGATGCCGAGTTTGACCGGATCGAAGACGGGATCCAATCCTGCTTTCTTTTGTGCTTCATAGTCCTTCAATACTCGCAAAGCCGGCTTGGTTAACAGCAGGATGGCGATAATATTTAACCATGCCATGCTGCCGACGCCGATATCGCCCAGTGTCCATGCCAGCTCAGCTGTCTTCACGCTGCCGTAATAGACCATGCCCATGATGACAATTTTCAACGCATACTCCGACCAGACGCGCTTGACCTTTCCATTCAGGTACGCCAGATTCGTCTCTGCCATGTAGTAGTACGCCATGATCGTCGTAAAAGCGAAGAAAAGAAGCGCTACTGCAACAAAAGGCGCGCCAAAGCCAGGAAGTACGGATTCCACTGCCATCTGTGTGTATACAGGTCCCGGCTTGTCGGCATCGATATTGGTAACAATCGGTGCTGCCCCCTCCGGATGAACGTTGTACATGCCGGTCATCAAGATCATGAAAGCAGTCGCCGAACAAACAAACAATGTATCTACATAGATCGAAAAGGCCTGTACCAAGCCTTGCTTCGCGGGATGGGATACTTCTGCTGCCGCAGCTGCGTGCGGAGCGGTTCCTTGCCCCGCTTCGTTGGAATAGATGCCGCGTTTAACCCCCCAGGAAATCGCCGCACCGATAATCCCGCCAAAAGCAGCGTCTGCGCCAAACGCACTGCGGAAGATGAGCGCAAGGATCGCTGGCAGATCAGCGATGTTGATGATCACGATCAAAAGAGCCACCAGAATATACCCCAGCGCCATAAACGGTACCACGACCTGCGCAACATTGGCGATCCGCTTCACTCCGCCAAAGATGATCGCTGCCAGGATGATTACCAGTCCAATCCCCGTAATGGCCGGACTTATGCCGAATGCGCCTTTCATCCCCTCTGCAATGCTGTTCGCCTGCACGCCCGGTAATAGCGCGCCGGTTGCGAGAACGGTTACAATCGCAAACAGGACCGCATACCATTTTTGCCCCAGGCCCTTCTCGATGTAAAACGCAGGACCACCGCGGAACTGTCCATCTTGCTTGCGTTTATAGACCTGCCCCAGCGCCGCTTCCACAAACGCCGAACCCGCTCCCAAAAAGGCAATCAGCCACATCCAAAAGACAGAACCCGGACCGCCATAAGCAATGGCCGTTGCCACACCGGCAATGTTTCCTGTCCCTACCCTTCCGGACAAAGCCAGCGACAAAGCTTGGAAAGAGGATACCCCTGCCTCGGAGCTTTTGCCTTCAAACATTAACTTCACCATGTCCTTGATGTGTCTTAGCTGAAGGAACCGGGTTGCAAACGAATAAAAAAGACCTGTTGCTAAACAGAGAATGATAAGTGCCTGACTCCAAATGATTCCATTCAGCCAATTTACAAATGTCTCCAAGTTTTTACCCCCCAATTGTTTTCTTTATGTATCAATCAACAGTTATTATTACAGCCGAAATAGGGATGGTTTTCCAGAAAAATGTTTTTTATCCAGAAAAAAAGATAACCCAGCATCGATGAACGAACTGGGCTACCTAAATGTTGTTTTTTTACATAGAGCAAATTCCCTGCAACTATTTTACTGGTCTTTGTTGACTACGGTACAAAATGATTACCAGAATGACCAGCGCAGCCAAGGTTAAAAAGATATTGCTGTAAACAATCGCTCCTTGATTGATCAACAATGGGTTAAACGGTGCGGACGAACCCACATCGAGTGTTTTGCCGATCAGCGTAGTAGCGGTTGCCCCCGAGATGAAGTTCAGCATCGAGAAGAGCCCCATCCCGACACCGACCTGGTCCTTTGGTAATGTACGGGAGATCGTATTCGACATCGCAATCTGCATGAACGTTTGCCCCAGATTGCCGGAAATCAGGACAAACAGGATCAGATATGGGGACAGACCGGCAGTTACCGATAATAGGCTGTAGGCGATAAACTGAAATGCTGTGGCCAGATAGAAGAGAAACAGGTTCCCTTTTTCGTCTGCGAGCCTTCCTCCCTTTCGCCCCAGCAAGGCTGAGGAAATCGCGCCCGGAAACATGATCAGCCCGATCATCGCTGGAGACAAATGATTCACATTCGCCAGCAGCTGCGGTGTCAGAAACGGGATGCCAAAAGCAAGCCCAGTGGCCAAAAATGCGGTTCCTACGCCAAACGTATATTTCTTGTTTTTAAATAAGGCAGGCTGAATAAAAGGAGAGTCAGCCTTCCGAAGCCGTATCACCAACAGGACAAAAAATGCGATGCCTAGCAGGAAGAGCAGCCAAGTCTCATACGTAATGGCGAGCAATAAAGACGCAACCATACCCGCGAGCAGCAAGCCGCCAAATATATCTGTCTTGGCCGTGGTCCCTCTTTCATCGTCCAGATATTTGCGATAAAAAGGCAAGGTAATCAAAGCCAGGATCGACATCAAAAAGAGCACCCGCCAGCTGGTCACGCTCGACACCAGTCCGGATACGATGGGCCCGATCGCCGTGCCCAACGCCAAACCGCTAGCCGTAGTACCAAGTGCCCGCCCCCGCTTCTCAGGCGGAAAGTATCGCACCGGGATGATCATTGCAGTGGCCGGAATCACCGAGGCTCCCGCGGACTGCAGGACCCGTCCCAGAATCACCATCCAATAATGCGTGGCAAATACCCCCACTAGTGAACCTAGTGCAAATACGATCAGACCAAAGGTAATCAAATCTTTGATCCGGTACTTATCCGCCAGCTTCCCATACGTCACCGAACCGATGGCATAGACGATCATATAACCGGTCACGATCCAGCTTACCTGCGAGGACGTAATCTGAAACTCTTTGCTGATCGTCGGCAGCACGACGTTAAACATCGAGGCATTCATGACCGATAAGATCAGCGTAAAAAACAGTACGCGAATCAGCTTCTCGCCTGTTCCCGTATCTTGTACAGCCGCTTGTTGTGTCAAATGCTCCACCCTCTTTTCTCTCTCACTCATTTTTGTAAAAAATTATTGTCTAAACAAGTATTCTTGCAAAAAAGTTACTTCAAATTTTCTATAATTTTGTCAAGGACACGCAGGCATGTTTCCAAGTCCTGCTCATTTACACCTTCGGTTGCTTCCGCTGCCGTTTTCAGCGCGAGGTTGATCAGGTCTTCCTGCATTTGCGCGCCTTCCTCGGTCAAATAGATCAGATTCGTACGGCGGTCAGTCGGATGGGGCACACGCTTCACCAGATTGCGCTTGATCATATTGTCGATGAGCCTGGAAACGGAGGGTTCGTCTTTATCGGTGGCACAGGCAATCATATTCTGGGTTTTCCCCTCATCCTTGCGTAGATTCACAAAGATCCGCCATTGCTCCGGGGTCACATTTAAGCCATTTTCCTTGAAATGCCGATTCATGCGGTTGCCAAACAGCCGGGATGAAACCCCCAACTTCCGCCCAAGAGACCTTTTTATATACTCGTTCACATCAAAGTCCATAACACTCCTCCTCTCCTCACTCCTATGTAAAAAGATCGTACTGCAAAATACTTGTTTATGCAAGTATTAAATATCTCGACCATATTTTGCTAATAATATCCACTGTTCATACTTAAAAGCGAGGAGTGTCCTGACTCATGACGGAAAACAATCGGCAAGATTCCACCGGAACGGCAGTGACTGGCGCCGGCAGTTCCCATGATCGACGCATGGGCGATGGGGAAACGGAAACCACACTGACCAACCGGCAGGGCCATCCCATCTCGGATAACCAAAATGTACGGACGGTCGGCAACCGGGGGCCGACAACGCTGGAGAATTACCACTTCCTGGAGAAGATCACTCACTTCGACCGTGAACGCATCCCGGAGCGTGTCGTCCATGCGCGGGGTGCAGGCGCCCATGGCTATTTCGAAGCCTACGGCAAGGTAGGGGATGAGCCTATCGCGAAATATACCCGTGCCAAGCTGTTTCAAGAGCCCGGAAAACGAACCCCTGTCTTTGTCCGCTTCTCCACCGTTGTCCATGGCGGCCACTCACCGGAAACCTTGCGTGACCCCCGAGGTTTTGCCGTGAAGTTTTATACGGAGGATGGCAACTGGGATCTGGTCGGCAACAATCTGAAGATCTTTTTCATTCGCGACCCGCTCAAATTTCCAGACATGGTGCACTCCTTCCGCCCTGACCCTGTCACCAACCTGAATGATCCGGAGCGCATGTTTGACTTCCTGTCCCTTTCTCCCGAGGCCACCCATATGGTCACCTTTGTCTTTTCCCCATGGGGGATTCCCGCCAACTATCGGCAAATGCAAGGCTCCGGCGTCAATACATACAAGTGGGTGAATCAGGAAGGACAAGCGGTTTTGGTCAAATACCATTTCGAACCGCTCAAGCAAGGGATCAAAAACCTGAAGCAATCTGAGGCGGATGAGATTCAGAAAGTCAACTATAGTCATGCTACCCAGGACCTCTACGAAGCGATCGAGCGCGGCGATTATCCGGAGTGGGAATTCTGTGTGCAGATCATGAGCGACGATGAGCATCCCGAGCTTGACTTTGACCCGCTTGATCCAACCAAGCTGTGGCCTACGGACAAGTTTCCGTTTCTCCCAGTCGGAAAAATGGTGCTGAACAAAAACCCGGACAATTACTTTGCGGAAGTGGAGCAGGCTGCTTTTGGCACCGGCGTCCTGGTCGACGGCCTTGATTTCTCCGATGACAAGCTGTTGCAGGGCCGGACGTTCTCCTATTCCGACACACAGCGCTATCGGGTAGGGACCAACTATCTGCAACTCCCGATCAATGCGCCGAAAAAGCACGTGGCGACCAACCAGCGAGATGGACAAATGACTTACTTTGTGGATCAGGCTCCCGGGCAAAATCCGCATGTGAACTACGAGCCGTCCTCCCTCGGCGGATTGAAGGAGGCTGCCGAATCCGGAAAAGAACATCAACCTGCCTACAATGCAAAGCTGGTGCGACAAAAAATCGACCGCACCAACGATTTTGCCCAAGCTGGCGAAACTTACCGCAGCTTCGAGGAGTGGGAACGGGAAGAACTCATTTCCAATCTGGTCAATGCCTTGAAGGTATGCCGCAAAGATATTCAGGATCGCATGATCGATCATTTCACCAAGGCCGATCCTGACTACGGCCGCAGAGTCGCTGAAGGACTCGCTCAGGCGAACGCCGCTTCAGCTGCCGACAAGGCCGTCAATAAAGCAGAACGGATGGGTCACGAGGCAGACCCTTATTAAATCGAAAAGCCCCTCAGTGCACGTTGGTCGATACGACCGGGTGCATCCCGAGGGGCTTTCCCTTTTATCTATTTGGTGAACGATTCGTACAATGCCTTGAATCGATCGCGTGAACGCTCAATTTGTTCAAATGGCACGCTGTAGGACAAGCGGAAGTAACCCTTTCTGCCAAATCCGCTGCCCGGCACGATGAGGATGCGGTGTTTCTCTGCCGCGATCTGGCAAAACTCCACATCGTCTTCGATCGGTGTTTTTGGGAAGATGAAGATACCTCCATCCGGCGAGACAAAGGAGAAGCCCGCTTCCCGCAAAATCTCTGCCATCGCATCCCGGCGCTTGCGGTACTCGGTCGGCTCTACCGTCAGTGACTCCATGCGGGCGATGGCACGCTGCATAAACGACGGCGCATTGACAAAGCCCAAAATGCGATTGGAAAACACGAACGCTTTGGTCAGCGTATCGGCCAGCTCCATGTCTGCCGGCACGCCGATATAGCCAAGCCGCTCGCCTGCGATCCCTAAGTCTTTACTGAAAGAGCTGACGACAATCGTGTGCCTGTAGGATTTGCACGGATTTGGCGGCACGACATCATACACGAGCTGTCCGTATGGATCATCGTAGCACAGATATATCGCATGCCCGTATTCCGCTTCTTTTTTCGCCAGAAGCGCACCCAATGCATCCACGCTCGCTTGCGTCAGCACGGTTCCCGTCGGATTATGCGGCGAGTTGAGGATGATCGCTTTCGTCTTCGGAGTAAGACAAGCCTCCACCTTTTCCGCATCGATCTGGAAGACCTCGTCCAGCTCGCAATGGACAGCCTTGCCCCCGTGATTCTCCACATAGTAATCGTACTCCACGAAATACGGCGTCAAGAGAATGACCTCGTCTCCCGGATTCAGGATGCTTTTCATCACTACATTCATCCCGCCGCCTGCTCCGACGGTCATGACCACTGTGGATGCAGAGAACGTTTTGCCAAAACGCCCGGTTAAAAACTCCGCCACTTTTTGGCGCGTTTCCGGCAGCCCTTGATTCTCGATATAACGGTGCAGCCCTGGTGCCGGACTCTGCAAGATATCGATCAAAATATCATGCAGCTCCTGCGGCGGATCGACAATCGGATTGCCGAGCGAGAAGTCAAACACCTCGTCTTCGCCATACTGCTTCTTCAATTTGATCCCTTCTTCAAACAGCTTGCGAATCCAGGAGCCTTGCTCCACTTTACGCTGCAGGTAATCAGATATCATCAGTTTCACCCTTTCTGGCGTTTTCACATATGTCGCGGACAATCCGCAAAAACTGGTCCATCTCTTCATCCAGGCCGATGGTGACCCGCAGATAGTTATCAATCCGCGGCTGGTTAAAGTAGCGTACCAGTACGCCGGCCTCCTTCAGCTGGGCGAACAGGCTGCTCGCCGGATGCTCCGGATGTGTGATGAAGATGAAATTGGCGCTGGATTCGACGACTCCGAAGCCGATTGTCTGCAGCGCTTCCGTCACACGGGTGCGGGTCTGTATGATCGCATTTCTCGTCTGCTCGAAATAGGCTTCATCGGTAAACGCAGCAACCGCCCCGACAAGCGCTAACCGATCAAGCGTGTAGGAATTGAAGCAATTTTTCACCCGCTGCAAGCCCTCGATCAATTCCTCGCTGCCGATCGCAAACCCGACGCGCAGACCAGCCAGCGACCGGGATTTGGACAGCGTCTGGATCACCAGCAGATTGGGGTATTCCTGCACATACGGGATCATGGACTCTCCGCCGAAATCGATATAGGCTTCATCAATGATGACGATGCGGTCCGGATGCATGTCGAGCAATTGTTTGATATCATCCGCCGCTAGCGCTTTTCCTGTCGGCGCGTTCGGATTCGGGAAGATGATCCCGCCATTGTCTTGCGAAAACGGCTCGATCGACATCTGGAAATCGTCCTGCAGCGGCACCAACTGATACGGGACGCGAAACATTTTGGCGTACACTTTATAAAAGCTATAGGTGATATCCGGGAAGAGGATCGGCTTCGCCGGATCAAAAAAAGCTTGGAAGGCAAATCCGAGAATCTCATCCGAGCCATTCCCGACGAACACCTGCCCCGCTTTGACCTGATGGACTTCTGCGATCTTCGCGCGCAGCTCGTCGGCATTCGGATCCGGGTATAAGCGCAGGTCTCCGTTGGCAGCCTGCTGGATCGCTTGCAGGACCAGCGGCGATGGCGGAAACGGATTTTCATTTGTATTTAGTTTGATATAGCGTTTGTCCTTGGGCTGTTCTCCCGGTACATATGGATCAAGCTCATTTACAAAAGGGTTCCAATATTTGCTCAACTCGGCTAGCTCCTCTCCGGTAAACCTAATGATTCTCTATCTCCCTTGGAACTTCGGTACGTTTTTCCGTTTTTCCTCCTCCCTCTGAAAAAAGAAAGAGGCGATCAGGTCCATACCCAACCACCTCAAAAGCTTATTACGGCAAATCGATTAACATGATTGAAGCGCCAACAGTTGTCGCAATCGTCAGCTCTGTCACATCGGTGATCCTCGCAGCATCCCGCTTCTTGAGAGAAGTCTCCTGATTCAGGGCAACCTCCCCCTCGATGACAAACAGGTAGATTCTGCGATCCTCTTTTTGCGTAAAGGTAATCGATTTCCCCGCATCGAGGTCAGACAGATACAGCGTCAGATCCTGGTGGATAAACACCTCGCGATCGGATTGCGGGGCACCGGAAATCACGGTCAGCAGCTGATTCTTCATGGCCTCTTGATCGTACTTCTTTTGCTCATACGATGGTGCAAGCCCCCGCTCGGCCGGCATGAACCACAGCTGGAGAAAATTAAGCTCCTCCGTGGCAGAGGAATTGTACTCCGAGTGTATGATGCCTGTTCCTGCTGTCATCCGCTGCACTTCTCCGGGCCGCAAGATTTCCGAATTGCCGGTGCTGTCCTCATGCTTGATCTCGCCCTTCAAGACGACAGAAACAATCTCCATGTCGCGGTGAGGATGAGCGCCAAACCCTTTCAACGGTTGGACAACATCATCATTAAACACACGGAGCGGACCAAAGCTGACATTTTGCGGATCATAAAACTCGCCGAACGAAAAACTAAAATTGCTTTTCAGCCAACCGTGATCAGCTGTAAACCGCGATTCTGCTGGATATACTTGTATCATGACTCCGCCTCCATTAGGTGCGTAAGGTAGGTGCCTTATTTAAACTTACTTTTCGTAAGTATCATACTGTGCTATAGTTACTTTTGTCAAGGAACATACGAAGGAGGAACTCCCATGCCTACACGCCTCGATCTGCTCATCAAGCATATGGTCGGCAGCAGACCCTTTTTGGAAACCACCAAAACTCCCGTGCCGTTTACGATAGAAGAACGCTCCGGAGGCTGGCTGTTCACCATCCACCTCACCGATCAACAAATCATTGCGGACATTTTGGAAAACCGCATGGAGCTCAATCTGTTTGTGGTGGAGACGCATGACGATCTGCCTGTCCACAAATGGTGGTATTACTCCAAAGACGGAGACGTGTCCTATGATGAGCAACAAAGCGCTCTGCTTATTTTTGCCGACTCCAGGATGGGTTATCAAGCTTGAATGACTCTGCCCTCATCGCGGGGTCATTTTTTCTTTTCAATGCCGTACTTTTTCATCCGGTACTGCAGACTCTGCCTGCTCATGCCAAGCAGCTCTGCAGCCCTGGTGATATGGTATCCCGTCTTGCGCAGGACCTCCTCCATCTGTTCGCGTTCATGCTGCTGATACGAGCTCCTGATTTCCGCCAGCACGGATGTGGGCTGAGCTGCTCGGTCCGGGATGTCGCGCTGCTCCCTGCCGCCCACCCGCTGGGCATGCCGCTTCACATGCGCAGGGATGTGCTTCGCTGATATCAACGTCTCATGTACGATCAAATTCATGGCTCCCTCGACGACATGCTGCAGCTCCCTTACATTCCCCGGCCATTCGTAGCCAAGCAGCTGCTGGAGAAGCGATTCCTCCATCCCAGTCACTTTCATGCCAAACAGCTGGTTGTACACCCCGATGAAATGCTGGAGCAGTACCGGAATATCCTCTGCACGTTCACGCAGCGGCGGGATAAACAAATTCACCACGCCCAATCGGTAGTACAAATCCTTGCGCAGCAGATAGCTGGCAATCGCTTCAATCGGGTCCATGCTGATCGTCGCCAGCAAGCGTACATCAAATCGCTGGTCCTTGGTGTCCCCAATCCGACGCACCGTCTTCTCCTGGATCACACGCAGGAGCTTGGCTTGCAGGGTCAGGCTTAACGAGTCCAACTCATCCAAAAAAAGCGTTCCTCCATCGGCCAATTCAAACAATCCCGGACGATCGACTGCTCCCGTAAATGCCCCGCGCTTCGTACCGAATAAAATGCCTTCCACCAAATGCTCGGGCAGCGCCGCACAGTTTTGCGAGAGAAAGGGCTTGGCGGCACGCTCGCTTTCGTAATGGATGCTTTGCGCAAACATTTCTTTTCCCGTACCCGTTTCTCCGATGATGAGAATGGATGAGCTCGTACGGGCCGCACGCCGGGCAATCTCGATCGTCTCTTTGATCGCTGGGCTTTCCCCTACGATATCTTGAAAAGTATGGCGTTTCGGCTCTTTGGTTTTGGCATTCTCGCTTTTTACTTTTTCCAGCTGGGTCACGTCCGTGGCGATCTCAATCGCACCGATGATCTCCCCATTGTCATACAGTGGATAAGTGGAGTTCACTGTGGTGATCTGCTTGCCATGCTTATTAAAATAGCTTTGCTTCACATCCGTCGTCGTTTTTCCTTCGGAGAGCGCCAGCAGCAGCGTGCTTTCCTGCTCCTGTGAAAAGGCAAACAGTTGGGTCATATTTTTGTGCAACACTTCTTCGATCGGCATCGATTCGATCTCGGACATTTTCCGGTTGTAAATGACCGTTTTTCCGGTCCGGTCAACGACATGAATGCCTATGGATACATGATCGACTAAAAACGAAAATACATGATTCATCAGTACGTCTGGCTGTGCTGCTCCGCGGTCCATTTGCTTTCAACACCCTCAGGCAAGTTTTTTTGCATTATAGCATAATTCTTTTGCGCAATCGCCAAAAGTTTTTGCGCTTACTTTTTGCTAGCACGGCCGACCATCCGATCCATGCGTTCCCCTCTTGCTGGCACGCTCCTTGCATCTTCTTTTTTCGAATACTCATCCAGGAGGTTTCTATGACTGCACATACGCATTCCATCATTGAACAGACCGAAAAATACGGTGCCACCAATTACCTTCCGCTCCCGATCGTGATCTCCAAAGCGGAGGGCGTATGGGTGGAAGACCCCGAAGGCAATCGTTATATGGATATGCTCAGCGCCTACTCGGCATTGAATCAAGGCCATCGCCATCCCGCGATCATCCGAGCGTTAATCGAACAGGCCGGCAAAGTGACCCTTACCTCCCGCGCCTTTCACAATGATCAGCTGGGCCGTTTTTATGAGAAGCTCGCGCAGGTGACCGGTAAAGAAATGATCTTGCCGATGAACACCGGCGCAGAGGCGGTAGAGACCGCCATCAAGGCTGCACGCCGCTGGGCCTATGATGTCAAAAAGGTGCCGGAAAACATGGCGGATATCATCGTATGTGAAGGCAATTTTCACGGACGCACGATCACCGTTACCTCCTTCTCGACGAGCGAGGAGTACCGCCGCGGCTTTGGCCCGTTCACGCCAGGTTTTACCGCCATTCCGTACGGAGACATCGAAGCGCTGCGCCAAGCCATCACGCCTCATACCGCTGCCTTCCTTGTCGAACCGATCCAGGGGGAAGCAGGCATCATCATCCCTTCCGAAGGCTTCCTGCGTGAAGCGCGGGAGCTGTGCAGCCAGCACAATGTGCTGTTGATCGCCGATGAGATTCAGACCGGCTTTGGGCGCACCGGGAAAATGTTCGCCTGCGAATGGGAGGATGTCACGCCTGATGTGTACATCATGGGAAAAGCATTGGGCGGCGGCGTCTTACCGATCTCTGCAGTAGCCGCAAATAAGGAAGTTCTCGGTGTGTTTGAGCCGGGGTCCCATGGTTCCACCTTTGGCGGCAATCCGCTGGCATGCGCAGTAGCGACCGCAGCACTCAATGTCATCGAAGAAGAGGATTTGGTCAAACGTTCGTTTGAATTGGGGGCTTATTTGAAAGAGCGTCTTCAGCAGCTAACTCATCCGAGCATCCGTGAGATTCGCGGCCGCGGTTTGTTTATCGGCATCGAGCTGACCGAGCAAGCTCGCCCTTATTGTGAGCGCCTGAAAGAGCTCGGGCTTCTGTGCAAGGAGACACATGATACCACCATCCGCCTCGCGCCACCGCTCGTGATTACAAAAGAAGAGCTGGATTGGGCCCTGGAACGGATTGAGCAAGTGCTCTCTTAGGGCTTTCTTCGTGGATAAGAAAGGCTCCCTTGTAGCGACCTACAAGGGAGCCTTCACTTTTCAACCTACTTATTTTTGAAAGGCAGGATCTTCGTACGGATGCGCGATCCATCCTTCTGTCTCAATGAACAGACGAACCGCTACCACTTTCTTGTTTTCCATCAGCGTGAAGAAGTGTGGATTGTTCTCGGGAACCGAGATCACATCTCCCGCTTCCAGCTCGACGTCGAAATAACCCACCTCATCATCGCCTTTAATGATGAAGATGCCGTTACCAGCGGTGATCGCACGCACTTCATCTTCGGTATGTGTGTGCACCTGCTCGAATTTTTTCAACAGTTCTTCGATATTTGGCGTGCTTTCGGACAGAGCTACGATGTCCCAGGTACGGTAGCCGCGGCGTTCTGCCAGATCACGGATTTCGGCATCATAGGTTGCCAGGATCGTATTTTTTTCCTCATCGGAGAGGATAAACTTATCTTTCAGCTCTTCCGGAAGCTTGTTGGCATCCCAATGCTCATACAATACACCATATTTCTCTAAAAATTCTTTTACGTTTTCCTGTCCGGAAATACGTTCATCGGTTTTGCGAATACGAATTTCTGCCATTTTCCTTCATTCCGCCTTTCTGCCTTTACCTTTAGCTATATCTTACTAGTTTGCACGAAAAAAATCGTGTTAATTTTTGCACTTTTTTTCGTGCGACTCTCCATAAAACATACCTGTTTACTAGGAATTAAACACCTTCCAGCCACCGCTGTCAACCTTTTTTACTGAAACATAAAGCATACGCTTCGCGAGGCCCTCCCCTTGATACAGCAATCTTGACAACTTGGAAGGGAGTGATTTTATTATAGTATCATTATCCAAATACGAAATGGGGTTGGCAGGGAAATGGCAAAGAAGCGGATCGATCATGTAGGAATGGTTGTGAAGGATTTTGAAAAGAGCATCGCCTTTTACCAGACAATGGTGGGCTTCGAGCTGAAAGGGAAAATCACCCACACCAATGGCGTATTTCAGTTAGCTTTTCTTGGATTTGGCAATTCCGATGAAACCGAGCTGGAGATCATCCATGGGTATAACGACAATCTGCCTTCCGAGGGGAAAGTCCATCATTTCGCTGTGCATGTCGATAACCTCGAGGAAGAATATGAACGCGTCAGCAAGCTCGGTGCCCTGTTCGTGGACAAAGAGATCGTCACCCTGCCAAACGGGTATCGCTACTTCTTCATTTATGGTCCGGACGGAGAATGGGTGGAATTCTTCCAACGGTAAACCGGTTAACAAGAACAAGCCACTTCGTGAAGACAGTGGCTTGTATGCTTTTATTCCGTTGTCATCAACCGGATCACCTCAGCCTTGCCAGGCAAAGCGCTCATCGCTCCCTTACCCGTCGTGGTGATCGCGCCGCATGCATTCGCAAACGAAAGAATTTGCGCATGCTCCTGAATCAGGGTCTCTGCCAGCGTTTGCTGATCGGCCTGTCTCTCGAGCAGCTGGTAAAGCACCGCCCCGATAAACGCATCCCCCGCCCCCGTCGTATCCTGCACGCCTACCTGGTATCCCGGCGAGGAAAAGGCCTTACCTTTCACAAAAAGGTCCGCTCCCGCTCCTCCCTTTGTATAGAGCACCGCTTTCACATCGCCTGTAAACAACGTATGAATCGCTTCTTCAGCATCGGTTACACCCGTGAGAAAAGGCAGTTCTTCGTCCGACACCTTGACGAGATGAGCCATCGGCAAAAATTCGAGAATCGCCTTCTTGCAATCGAGCGGACGCTCCCACAGCGGCAAGCGCACATTCGGGTCGAAGCTGATGATCGCACCGCCGGCTTTTGCCAATTGGATCGCCTTGCGATGCGCATGCTTCATCGGGCTTTCCACCAAATCGACGGAGCAAAAGTGGAGGATGTCGCCCTGGGAAAACCAATGCGCCTCAATCTCTTCTTCCGTCAGCAGCAAATCAGCAGAAGGCTGCCGGTAGAAGGAGAAATCTCTCTCCCCGTCTTCCTTTAAGGATACAAAGGCAAGGCCTGTCTTCGCTTCTGCGGTTCTTTTGATCTGATCCGTCGCGACCCCGGCCTGCTGCAGCTGTTCTAGCAGAAAGTCACCGAAAGCGTCCTGGCCCAGCTTCGTGATCATCGAAGCCTGCCCCCCAAGCTTGGCGACGGTTGCCGCTACATTGGCGGGAGCACCCCCGGGCGCCCGTTCAAACGAGAACACATCTTTCAACGCCGCCCCTTTTTGCAGCGGAATAAAATCGATCAATACTTCTCCTATCGCATACAAGGTTCCCATGCTTTCCCCTCCTCCCTTCGATCATTTCGCATCCGGGGTGGAGTGTCAATTCTCTTTTATTCTTTTGCCTGAGGAATCGGTACCTCCCAGCCGAGGTTGTCGATTTCTTTCCAATACGTTTGCAGATCAAGCTTCAGTGGACCATTCACCTCAGTCAGATCCTTGATGATGAGAACCTGCTTTAGGTGATGCTTTTCACCTATTTTCCCCCCCAATTCCGAACGTGAATAATCAGACTTCACCTCGTAATGGTTCCCCTTTGCATCATAGAGGTTCCAATAATGGGGAAAATCGTCGTCGTCCTCTGGCGTGATCCCTTCCAGTTCAATCTCCCATGCGGGCTCATTGGTTTCCGGATCCGTCCCTTTTTTCATTCCTTTCAGCGTATAACTTCTGCCCAACTCCGGATACTCCTTGGTAATCGGCCCTTTTTCAAGCTGCTTTGGATCCAATTCCATGAAAAAGTTTGCTCGATCCCTTACCTTCACCGAATCCAGGATGAAGGTCAATTTTTCTGATTCGGGCCCGGGTACATACGCCGCTAAATAAAGCCCTTTCCCTTCTTCGGTAGACTTTACCGGATTAAAATAGATCAAGCGATTTTGATCGATTGGCCCTCTCTGGGAATCGGCGACGGTACGCCCTTTTTGATCCACGATCCGGAAAGAGAATTGCATTTCCCCGAGAAGTCCGATGTCTTGTTCTTTCATTTGCAGTGTGGACGCCATCGAACGGATTCTTTCCATTTCTTTTTTCGTCCGTTCTGACGTAATATCCAAGCGGACCGCGCTCGGTGAATACGTCACTTTGTTCAGTACAAAGTCATAGCCTGCCGGGGATTTATAGCTCTTTTCCATTTGCTCTGTCTTGCTTGCCGCCAGACTCTTCGTCAAGTTCACGGGAATATCCATCTTCCAGTTGACGGGACTGCCTTCTTTGGACCCGTATTTGCGAATATCAAAGTGGACGATCACATCATCCGGCGGATTTTGCAGCGTGAACATGAAGTCTGCATAGCCAGCTCCTTGCTGAAAACTGACTCCTTCATCGATTATGTTTCCGTTTTTATCCATGATGTTGACCTTATTGTCTTCCCAATAAGGGATGAACAAATTAGGCAAGATCTTGCCATGCGAATCCTCCAGTGTATAGGACACCACCAAACGATTGGTATCGGCAATGATGTCCTTTATCCGAAACGTTACCCCGTTGGACGTGACAGCCTTATTGATCGGTGTAGAATATCCCTGCTCGGCTGCCTTTTTCAAGCCTTCCTCTCCGCCGATGCGGCTAATGAAGGATGAAATATAGGCAGCAAATGTTGGAGACAGATACATGCCCAGTGCCATGGAAAAGCACAATCCGAGCACAAGCGATAGGGCGATCGTGCGCATACGCTGCCGGCTTTTGGGCAATCTTCGTCCTGTCTGAGGGAATGAGTGTGCAGCTGGCGGCATACCGGCCTCAGCTTGTGCCAATGGTGATTGTGCCGCAGGTTGATAGGGGGTTAGTTGCTTCACCAATTGGTCAGCAAAATCCTCAGCGAGTGCGGGGGCATTCAACACCTTCTTCAGCATCACGGTTTCCTCCTCGAGCAACGCTAACGCTTCCGCACAACGAGCACATGTTAACAAATGTGTTTCCAGTTCCATTTTTTGCGCAGATGTGACTTCGCCATCCAGATACGCCAGCAGTTGTTTTTGACAATCGTGGCATCTCATCGGACCGCCCCCCTTTCCATAGTAGCCTGATAGCATTCCCGCAGCTTTACCCGTGCACGATACAGACGCACCTGCACGGTATTCGTCGGCAAATTCAGCATTTCCCCAATCTCCTGACAGCTGAGGTCATGGACGTATCTCAGCAGCAAGACCAGGCGATACGACTCGGGCAACTCATCGATCAGATGGTGCAGCTCCCTTTCACTTTCCTTTCTCAAATAAATCGTTTCCGGGCTCCGTTCTTCAAAACGTACACCGTCATCCACACTCTCTTGGAGGTTTTCAATCATCCGTTTTTGCTTCCGCTGCGCGTCTATGCACAGATTAATCGCGATCCGGCAAAGCCAGGTGGAAAAGGCGTGTGTCGGGCTGTAGCTTTGAAATAGTTGTAGGCCCTGATAAAACATTCTTGCGTCAAATCCTTAGCATCCTCCGGCCGGTTCACCATCCGCAACAGAAGGGCGTATACTTTGTTTTTGTATTTGTTGATGATGTGCGTATATGCCTGCGTATCCCCTTGCAACACGAGGCTGATCCACTCCTGATCTTCTTCCATGCTTGTTCCTCCTTCTCCCTTTTTTTCATTCACTTCTTATACCTTGGTTTGAGAGGATCCATTACAGAAAAGCCAAATTTATTTTTACCTGTAACATTTTTCCTAGCAAGACAAAAAAACCGCCAACGATCTTCCATCGCTGGCGGCTTCGTACATAAACCTTTAATTCGCTATATCTTTTTTCAACACTTTAATCATCAACGCCGTCACCGCGGTACCGATGAGAATGGACACAATATACATGCCGACATTCCCTACCACCGGCAATACGAACAGTCCCCCGTGAGGCGCGGGCAAGGTAACTCCGAAGGCCATCGACAAACCGCCAGCCACCGCAGAACCCACCATAATGGACGGAATCACCCGTGTCGGATCGGCTGCTGCAAAAGGAATGGCACCCTCGGTAATAAACGATGCGCCCAGCACATAAGCCGTCTTCCCGGCTTGACGCTCTTCCTCGGTAAACTTCTTCTTAAACAAAGTCGTGGCCAGTGCCAAGCCTAATGGAGGCGTCATACCCGCCGCCATAATCGCCGCATGTGGACCGTAGTTACCGTCTGCAATCATCGCGATCCCAAACGTAAAGGCTGCTTTGTTTACAGGACCGCCCATGTCAAACGCCATCATCGCTCCCAACACAATTCCCAGAATGATCGCATTGCCCTGGCCCATGTTTTTTAGCCAGTCACTCAGTGCTGCATTCGCTGCTGCGACCGGATCGGATACCACATAAATCATGATAAAGCCGGTAAACAAGATCCCGAACAGCGGGTAGAGCAGCATCGGTTTGATCCCTTCCAACGTCTCAGGCAAACCTGCAAAAAGCTTTTTCAAGCCAACCACGATATAGCCAGCCAAGAATCCGGCAATCAGCCCGCCTAAAAATCCGGCCCCGGACGATGCCGCCAGCATACCGCCCACCATCCCTGGCGCAAAACCCGGACGGTCCGCAATACTTTTCGCAATAAAGCCTGCCAATACAGGAATCATGAGTGCAAATGCATTTCCGCCACCAATATCCATCAACGCTTTTGCCAATGGGTGGAAGGACGGATCGTTCGGATCGGATGCTTTGATGCCAAACATAAAGCTGAGCGCGATAATGATCCCGCCACCCACAACAAACGGTAGCATGTTGGATACGCCGTTCATCAGATGCTTGTAAATCGGATTTTGCTTGCTTTTGTTCTCCGCTTTCGCAGCCTGAATTTTGTCCTGGTAGCTTTGTCCTCCTGCGCCATAGACGCTGCCTTCTTGTTTCGCCGCACGTTCAAGCAAGCTTTGAGCGTTGCGAATGCCTTGCGCGACAGGCACTTCGATCACCACTTTACCTGCAAATCTCTCCATCTCCACCTGTTTGTCTGCAGCTACAATCACAGCGGTAGCTTCCGCAATGTCCTCAGCCGTCAGCTTGTTTTTTACACCGCCGGAGCCATTGGTCTCGACCTTGATCGTGATCCCGAGCTCTTCCGCTTTCTTCTTCAACGCATCCGCTGCCATGTACGTATGCGCAATACCGGTTGGGCATGCGGTCACCGCCACTACTTTGACGGTTGAGGCTGCTGGTGCAGGTTCACTTGAAGCGCTTTCATTTCCACCATGAATCTCCAGCTCTTTGCGTTGAACGATATCCAGCACCTGTTCTTTTGTCTCGGCCTTCAGCAGTTCTTGGCGAAAAGACTCGTCCATCAGCATTTGCGACAGCTGCGCCAGTGTTTCCAAGTGTGCCTGGTCGGCATCCTCCGTCGCGGCGATCATGAAGAACAGATGTGCTTTTTGCTCATCCAGAGAGTTGAAGTCTACCCCTTCATGCGATAGGCCAAATGCGATGCTGGGGATCTTGACGGCAGCTGTCTTCGCGTGTGGAATGGCAATCCCTTCGCCAATTCCTGTGGAGCCTTGGTTTTCCCGTGCCCAGATCGCCTTTTTCATTTCCTCTTTATCCTGCAAACGGCCTGCTTCATGCAATTTCTCGATCAAACGATCCAGAGCTTCTTCCTTTGTCGCAGCGGATAAAGGAAGAAGGATCGTATCAAGCTTGAGCAAATCAACGATTCGAATCTGATTTCCCATGAAAATGACCCCCTTCTAAGCCATTGAAGTTATCGTAACGTTTGGTAAAAACGCAGCGATCTTTTCTTGTGTGCAAAAACCTTCGGACAATGCGGTTGTACTTCCCGCCGCTACCGCAAAACGAAAAGCTTCCTCGGCCTTCCAGCCTTTTGTATGCGCATATAAGAAGCCGGCTACCATCGAGTCACCTGCCCCAATGGAGTTGACTGCTTTGCTGCTCGGAATACGGGCGGCGAAAGTTCCTTGTTCACTGACAAACACTGCGCCTTGATCCGCCATGGAGACAATGACGTTTTGCGCTCCGCTTTCCAACGCAAGTCGGCCATATTTCGCAGCGTCCTTCATCGTCTCAATCGTGGTACCAAACAGCTCACCCAATTCATGGTGATTCGGCTTGATCAGAAAAGGTTTTTCCTGCAAACCACTTGCCAGTGCCGCTCCCTTCGCGTCCAAAAACAAATGGATCCCCTTGTTTCGAAGCCGTTCCATGATGTTCTGGTAAATATCAGCCGGCACACTTTTCGGAACACTTCCCGCAAGGACCAGGTAATCTCCTCCTTGCAGTTGATCAAGCTGATCGAGTAATTGCTGCAAGGCAGATTCGGGAATCTCTGGAGATAGTCCGGTAATGTCTGTCTCGTCCTCCGCTTTTATTTTGATATTGATGCGAGAGTCCTGCTCCACGCGAATCAATTGATGCAAGATCCCTTCCTGCTCTAATTCCTGCTGGATAAAGGTGCCTGTAAACCCGCCGATAAAGCCGAGTGCAGTACTATCCGTTCCTAAAATGCGCAAGACCTTGGATACGTTAATGCCTTTTCCCCCTGCCGTTTTCCACTCTTTTTGCGCGATATTGATCGTTCCTTTATCCAGCGCAGAAAGACTCACATGGTAATCGATCGAGGGATTCAGGGTTACTGTGTAAATCATAATTTCACCACTTTTAGATTTGTTAGCTTGCTGTACTCTTGCTGGTCTTCCTCGTACAAACCGTCATCGGTGATCACTGTTATTCCTCGCAGATCAGCTACTTTGGCAAATGTCACGCCAGAAAACTTTTCGGAGTCGCACAAGACATAGCGTTCATCCGAGAACTGCAGGGCCAGCTGTTTTACATAGGCCTCGTCCGGATCGGGAGTTGTCAAACCATGATGCTTATCAATCCCGTTTATCCCCAAAAAGCATTTATCAAAACGATATTGACCGATCGATTTGATGGCTTCCCTGCCGACCACTGACAATGTAGCCGCTTTCAATTCACCACCAAGCAAGATGGTCTTGATGTTTCTTTTGATCAACTGCAATCCGATGTCAGGACTGCTGGTCACAACGATGATATTCCCGGGCAAATAAGGCAGCATTTGATTGGTAGTCGTACCGGCATCCAGGAAAATGGAGTCACGTTCTTTCACCAAGCTGGCAGCATATTTGGCAATGGCTATTTTTTGCTGCTCGTTTTTGACTGCTTTTTCAAGTATGGTCGGTTCTTCTATTTTATTCTGTAATGCTGTTGCCCCACCGTGAATGCGTTTTAAGAGGCGCTGCTCTTCCAACTCACTTAGATCACGCCGGATAGTCGATTCCGATGCACCAGTTGTATCAACGAGTTCTTGAATCCTGACAACCTCTTTTTCCTTCAGCAAAGACAAGATTAATTGATGACGTTCAGGAGTTAACATGGTGCCTCCTTTCCATGTCCACTGCTATCTATCCCGTTCTCGATTTTGATTATACAACACTAACCTTTCATAAACAACCAAAATCATTCAAATTCATTCATTTTTCGATCAAAAACAGTCATCTATTGACTCAGTATTGTTTTTTTCGCCATCAACAAAAAAGTCAGCACACATTCATCCTCTTAATGCGTACTGACTTATCAACAAAAAAACCATCCGCCTGTGGATGGTTTGGTCGTTTGTCCCTTCAAAACTGGATACGCAAGGCATTTTGCTAAAAGGATGTGTTGTGGATAAGTCCTCGACCGATTAGTATTCGTCAGCTC
>NZ_SDKD01000021.1 GCF_004521915.1 Brevibacillus migulae
GAAAAACCCCAGTAAAATATGGGGTTTCTCGTCAGTCTGAGGAGCCTAATCATATAGGCTCCTTTTGTTTTATTCAGCCATTTTTCCATATGTAAGGGGGGATGCTACAAACATCATTCCAGTCAATCTACAGAGATATTTCACCATACTGTTTCTTGGGAGGTAATCATGGAACAACAAGCTTATTATGCCTTAACCATTTTTCTCATCATCTACGCGTTTATCATTTCAGAAAAGCTGCACCGAACCATCGTCGCCATGATCGGCGGGATTCTGATGGTGGTTTTTGGGATCGTTGATCAAGAAATCGCCATCCACCATATCGACTTCAATACGTTAGGACTGCTCATCGGCATGATGCTGATCGTATCGATCACAGCGGAGACCGGCGTTTTCAAATATGTGGCCATCTGGTCTGCCAAAAAGGCACAAGGTGATCCAATCCGCATTCTGATCGCGCTTGCTTTGATTACAGCATTTGCATCTGCATTGCTGGATAATGTAACGACTGTCTTGTTAATGGTACCTGTCACGTTCAGCATTACCCGCCAGCTGCAGGTTTCACCCATGCCTTATTTGATCACGGAAATTCTCGCTGCGAACATCGGTGGGACGGCTACGCTTATCGGTGATCCGCCCAACATCATGATCGGCAGTGCCGTAAAAGAATTGACCTTTATGGCTTTCGTCAATAATTTGGCAGCCATCTCGTTTTTCATTTTGTTTGTCACACTGGCGATCCTCGTTCTGCTTTATCGCAAGCAATTAATCACCACACCGGAACGTAAAGCCAGCATCATGAGCTTGAATGAAAAAGATGAAATCAACGATCACAAACTCCTGAAAAAATGCTTGACCGTACTTGCCCTGACCATACTTGGCTTTTTCACCCATCAGATCTTTCATATGGAATCAGCCACAGTGGCATTGGCCGGCGCCTTCCTGCTGCTCCTGCTGACAGGTGAGCATTATTTGGAAGAAGCGCTTGCCAAGGTGGAATGGACCACGATCTTTTTCTTCATCGGGCTGTTTGTATTGGTGGCTGGCCTGGTCGAAACGGGTGTGATATCCGCGCTCGCTTCGTGGGCCATCGATTTGACAGGCGGTGACTTGACCGCGACAGCGATGCTGATCCTCTGGCTGAGTGCGATCGCCTCCGCTTTCGTCGACAACATTCCTTTTGTGGCGACCATGATCCCGATGATCAAAGAAATGGGCAGCATGGGCATCACCAACCTTGAGCCGCTTTGGTGGAGCCTGGCGCTGGGAGCGTGTCTGGGCGGAAATGGTACCTTGATCGGCGCGAGCGCCAATGTCATCGTGGCTGGACTCGCGGCAAAGGAAGGACATCATATTTCCTTCGTCAAGTTCATGCTTATCGCCTTTCCGTTGATGATTCTCTCCATCGTGATTTCTTCCGTCTATCTCTACCTGCGCTACCTCATGTAGTCTCTAACTGAAACGCAAAAGAGTCCCTGCCAGTGGCAAAAGGGACTCTTTTTTTTAATCAATCATCTAGCTAGACAACGATACGGTGAATTCTCCCCAGACCTCGTCTCCCCAGACCATGCTCAAATGATCGCCATCCGCAACCGCACTCACGCCCGCAGGTGTTCCGGTATAGAGCACATCGCCTGCCGATAATCCAAAATGCTCTACGGAAAAGCGGATGATCGTATCCAAATCAAAAATCACATCGCGAATATTGCCGATTTGCACCTGCTCGCCATTTTTAAGCAGCTGAAAATCGGTCTGCTGTAACGCCGCAACCCCTGGGAAAGGACGAAAAGCGGTATGGACAGCAGAATTCGGGAAACCTTTCGCCAAAAGCCATGGATATCCTTTCGCCTTGAGCTCACTTTGTATATCGCGCAGCGTAAAATCGATACCCAGCGCCATCTTATCGATCAGATCATCGGCTGTCAAACCCGGTTGATAATCTTTGGCGATATGTACGACGATCTCCACTTCATGATGTACTTCCCCGCGATTTCCTGGCAGCTTGATCGCTTGTCCCTTCGCTTCCACCAGACTATGGGTTGGTTTCGAGAACAAAAACGGTGACGTCGGCACAGCATTGCCCAATTCTTGCGCATGAAGACGGTAGTTGCGTCCAACACAAAATACGTTGCGAATGTCCTGCATAGTTGTCCCTCTTCTCTCTACAAAAGATCAACGGATTGTTGCCAGATAACGCCCGTTCCATTGTTGAACATCAACAGGCACACCCAAAAAGTCGCTCAGACTTGAGCTGGTAAGAAGCTCCGAGGTCCACCCTACCTGAAACACTTCACCGTCTTTTAAGAGCAGCGTCTTTGAAAAAGCCGGCAGCACTTCTTCGAGATGGTGCGTGACATAGATCAGGTTCGGTGCATCCGGTTCCTGCGCAAGCTGTCCAATCAGCTGCAGGAGTTGTTCCCTCGCCAACAGATCCAAACCGCTGCAAGGCTCATCCAAAATAAGCAGCTTTGGCGATGCCATCAAAGCTCTAGCAATCAATACGCGCTGCTGCTCCCCTTGTGACAATGTCTGAAATGATCTGCCTCGCAACGTCGTGGCTCTTAACCGCTCCAGTAGCCATGCGGCCCGCTCCTCATCCTCAGATGTTGTCTGCTCGTACAGACCGATAGAGGCATGCTTTCCGCTGATCACGATTTCCTCAACCGACTCATGCCCGTACAGTTTTTGCTGCAGGGACGTGCTGACGAGTCCGATCATTTTGCGCAGGTCCCGCAAATCCACTTCTCCGAAACGTTTGCCCAATACGGTGACTTCACCTTTCGTCGGCCAAATGTACCCGTTCAACAGGTTGAGCAAAGTTGTTTTGCCGGACCCATTCAATCCAAACAAGCACCAATGCTCTCCGGGCTGAATGCGCCAATCGACTTGATTCAGTATCGGCCTACCCGCCCGGTGCCATGACACAGATTTCAGTTCGATCATCAGTTCTGCCTTCCTCTCATTTGCTGGCAAAAGTTGATAATAGCTTATTATCTGAACATTCTGTTGTCAAGGCTACGCTTATTCCTCCTCAGCGGCTTGCTGAAACGCACGGAGGAAATTTTCAACAGGGTGAGCGCCAGAGAGCGCAAGTTTTTGGTCAATGACAAAAAAAGGTACGCCTTTGATTTGCAGATCTCTCGCAAAAGTCAGGTCTTCTTCAATTTCCTGCTTATATGTATCCTGGTCAAGTGCCTGCTGCAGCTGGGCAGCTGTAATGCCAAAATCCTGTGCGATCGAGGCAAGCACCGCTACATCCCCGATATCGAGACCTTCTTCAAAATAAGCCCGATAGACAGCTTCCACCATTTCCTCTTCGCGGTCCTTTGGCGCCATCTTCAGCAAGACATGGGATGCGTATGTATTTGGACGCATTTCCACACGGTCAAAACGGAACGTCACGCCTACGCTTTTCCCCGCTTCTGTCACTTGATTCAGCATGGGCTCGACCAAGCTTGCGTCCCCTCTTATCGCTGCCATGGTTTCACGGAAAGGCAATCCTTCCTTCGGGACATTCGGGTCCAGAAAATATGTGCGGTAGTGAATCAAAATCGGTTCACCTGTCCATGCTTGCACGGCATCCATCAAATTCTTTTTTCCGATTCTGCACCATGGGCAGACCGTATCTTGAAATACTTCGATGATCATGTTGGAAAGCTCCCTTCAGCGTACGTTGCAAGTATTTGCTTGCTTATTATACCAGTTTTATGGCCAGGGATTACACTTTGCCAAAGTATAATGATTCCTTATGCGTTTGATAGTCGATCATTATTTCCCTTTGTGAACGGAGAAGCGTAATGTTTTTGACAGAGAACCAAATTAGAAATGAGGCTACGGTATGCTAGCAAAACGCTCTCTGAAAATCACACGATGCTACTTGAAAATGAACGGCTGGCTCAAAGGAGTCTCGCTCACGTTTCTCCTCGCTCTCATTGCGATGGTATTGGCTCAGCTTCCCGGATTAGATACAATCGGGCCACTTATCATTGCGATTGTCCTGGGAATGGCCGCCAATCACCTGCTGTCGATCCCTCCATCCGCTTCACCGGGTGTGTCCTTTTCCGCCAAACAGTTACTCCGCGCCGGGATTATTCTCTTGGGACTGCGACTCGATTTTCATCTGATCATGCTATCCGGGCTTTCGTTGCTTGTGATTTCCGCAATCAATATCTTGCTTACTTTATGGGTTGTCTACACACTCGGACGAAGAATGCAGCTTGATCATTCGCTTTCTCTTCTGCTGGCATCAGGCACTTCGATCTGCGGCGCTTCCGCCATCGCAGCGATAGGCAGCCAGACCTCAGCAAAACAGGATGCCATATCGCTTTCGGTCGTCACGATCGCATTGGCAGGAACACTCTGTACCATCGCATTGTCCCTGCTTTTTCCATTCTTGGACGTATCAGCTTCTACTATTGGCTTGTTTGCCGGGCTGACACTCCATGAAATCGCTCATGTCATGGCAGCTTCCTCTCCGGGGGGAGAAGCGGCAATCGATGCCGCTTTGCTCGCCAAGCTGTGTCGAGTGGCGCTACTCGTTTTCGTCGCTCTGGGGATCCAGCTATGGTTGCGCCGTTCCAAACATTCAACCCAGTCACCGAGTTCACAAAAAGACGGAGGGATCTTTCCATGGTTTATCATCGGTTTTCTGCTGATGGGCGGGGTACGCTCCCTCGCGATGCTGCCAACGTCTGTGATCCATGTGCTTTTGTTTATCGCTACGTTTCTCTTGACGATGGCGATGGCTGGTATGGGCCTTGTCGTAAAACTGTCCCAGCTGCGCGACTATGGGAGTAAGCCGATCCTCGTCGTAAGCCTGGGAACGACAGTCCTCATGATCCTCGGCTTTCTGGAAACTATCCTGCTTGCCTGACACAAGCGCAGCCAGAGCATCTCTTCAGCAGAAAGAGTGCTCTGGCTGTTATTCATTCCCGTTCTTTTTTTGCCAGCTGCCAAAAGACGGACGTCGCCTTCTTTGGCGCAGCCGACTGCGGCAGTACAAGTGAAAAATGTCGGTAAAACCGCTTATTTTTCAACCGGATTTCCCGAAGGTCACCGGTCTGCAGCTCCTTTCGCACGACCCAGGAAGAAAGCAAGGCAATCCCCAGGCCGTTGGAAACCGCCTCCTTGACGCCCTGACTGCTGCTGAATACATAATGACGCTTCATCCGCAGTCCATGTTCCTCAATAAACTGATCGCTGAATTTACGGGTTCCTGATCCGCTTTCCCGCAAGATCCACGCTTGATCCTGCAATTGTTCAGCAGATACCGTCAGCTCTCCAAGGGGATGGACTGGGGAAGCTACCAGCACCATCTCGTCCCGCATAAACGCTTCAATCTTGAGATCTTTAAAGGAGACTGCCCCCTCCACTAACCCTATTTCAAGTTCTCCGGAACGTACCCCACGTACGATCTCATCCGTGTTGGCTATTTTGACTGCGATCTCCACCTCAGGATAACGGCGGGTGAACCGCGCCAACATCTTCGGCAAAATATATTCCCCGATCGTGTAGCTCGCCCCGATCTGCAGACTTCCCGATACCGTATTTTGCAGCAGATGAATTTCCTGCAGCGCTTCTTCATACAGAGAAAGGATCTCTTTTGCCCGCTCATAGAGCAGTTCTCCTGCTTTCGTCGGTGTCACCGATTTGGATGTTCGATGAAGCAGCGTTGCCCCCAGCTCGTTTTCCAAGCTCTGAATCTGCAAGCTGACGCCAGGCTGAGACAGATGCAGCAGCTCAGCGGCACGGGAAAAATTTTTATGCTCCACCACCGTCACAAACGCTCGAAGTGTATCAAGCGCCACTCTCTTTCCCCCTTTCTTGTCAGCCGATCGCTGTAGTACGGCACCGCGTGCGAAGTTAGATCAATAGATTGAATAGATTCTCGTCTTTGTTGATTTCCGTATACGCGATGCCATGCTTATTTAACCGATCGATCAACCCTTGATAATCTTCCTTATATTTTAACTCAATTCCTACCAGTGCAGGACCGTTGTCTTTATTATTCTTTTTCGTATATTCAAAGCGAGTGATGTCATCGTCTTTCCCTAACACCCGATCGATAAATTCACGCAATGCACCAGCGCGCTGCGGGAAATTAATGATGAAGTAATGCTTCAGTCCTTCATAGATCAAAGAGCGTTCCTTGATTTCCTGCATCCGATCGATATCATTGTTGCCTCCGCTGACGATGCACACGACATTCTTCCCGACAATTTCCTCCCGGTACAGATCGAGAGCGGCAATGGACAATGCCCCGGCTGGCTCCACGACAATCGCATTCGCGTTATACATCTCCAGGATCGTCGTGCACACTTTTCCTTCCGGCACAAGGACAATATCGTCGAGCAGCTTTTGGCAAATCATCAGCGGCAGCTGGCCCACTTGCTTCACGGCCGCCCCATCGACGAATTTATCGATGTGCGGCAAGCTGACGACATCGTTGTGCGCGATGGCCTCACGCATCGATGGCGCACCGCTAGGCTCCACACCGATCATTTTTGTCTCTGGGCTGAGCGCTTTGACGTAAGTACTCACGCCGGAAGCCAATCCCCCCCCGCCGATTGCGGCAAACAAATAATCCACCGGCTGGCTCATTTCCTGCAAAATCTCCGCAGCCACCGTCCCTTGCCCCGCGATGACGCGAGGATCGTCAAATGGATGGACAAAGGTCATTCCATGCTCCGCGCCATAATGTACAGCTTCCTGATAGGCGTCATCAAAGGTATCCCCGGTCAACACGATTTCCACCCATTCGCCGCCAAACAATTGCACTTGCGTCACTTTCTGTCGCGGTGTCGTGCTGGGCATAAAGATTTTTCCTTGAACCTGAAGATGGCTGCATGCAAACGCTACCCCTTGGGCATGATTCCCTGCACTCGCGCAAATCACTCCCTTTTGGCGCTCCTGTTCCGTCAACGTCTGCATCATGTAGTACGCCCCACGCAATTTAAAGGAACGGACAACCTGCAGATCCTCCCGCTTCAGATAAACATTGCAGCGATACCGTTCTGACAGGATCGCGTTGTACTGCAAGGGAGTCTTGATGACCACCTCTTTTAAGGCATGACTAGCTACCGTGATGTCCTCCATACTGACCATGCTCATTGTCCACTCGGCCTCCCACTCTTCTCTTTCTCTTGTATGCAAAAAACGCCCCTGCAAGAGGTATCCCTTCCCATTGGATGAGATTCTCCCTTGCTGAGGCGATTGTGCTCGCGGTACCACTCAGCTTCTTCTGTTTTTTATGAATAAACAGACTTTTCCCGCCAAAAAAATTGGCTTTACGCAGATAACGGTTGCTTCCGGCGCATCTTACTCGTGGTTCGGATGCGCGGCTCAGAGGTGATATTCGAAAAGGGATGAAGACTCTCCTCGCAGCACAAGGGACAGCTCTCTTACATCAGGGCCCTTCTTTACTTCTCCTCATCTTCGCCGGTTCGATTGTGCGAAACTATTATTGAAAATTATAGGGAGGCATGATGGATTCGTCAATATGAAAAGCAGGCGTGGAAGCTTTGTGCGGCAGACAGAAAAAAACCTTACGACGATGAGACCGCCATAAGGTTTTCTTTGCATTTGTTACGGAGTAGCCAACAGCTCCGCAAGTTTATCCAGTGCTTCTTGCTCGTCTGGACCATTTGTAACGAGCTCCACGGTTTCATTGTGTTTGACAGCCAATGCCATTACACCCAGAATGCTTTTACCATCTGCTTTTTTCTCGCCTTTTACAATCTCGATGGAAGAAGCAAATTGTTTGGCTGTATTTACGAACAGCGTAGCTGGCCGTGCATGCAGTCCATGTTCGTGTGCGATGGTTACTTGTTTAGATACCATGTTAATTCCCCTTTCACTATCCACGTAACAGTATGGTTGAACAAATCGTGATACGATCTGGATCAACTGTCTTTGTACCACATTTTGCTCTTTCCTGCAAGTCAGCCATGGATATGTGCGAGTTGAAATTGTGGCAAATATTCCTTATGTGCCTCCAGCATCTCATCGAGGATCTTCTGTGCTACCTCATCTGACGGGACAAGCGGATTAATCGTCATCGCCAGCAAAGCGGTTCCATAGTCACCGGTAACGGCCGCCTCGGCAGCCACACGTTCAAATGATTTGATCTGCTGTACAAGCCCGCGAACAGGGACCGGCAAGTCGCCGATCGCAATCGGCTTGGGTCCGTCCTTCGTGATCACACAGTTGATTTCAATTGCGGAATCTGCCGGAATGCTGGCAATCGCCCCATTGTTGATCGTGTTGACAGGCTGGATGTCACGCTTATCATTATAGATCGAGGTGATCAAACTGCAAGCAGCATCGCTGTAGAATGCCCCTCCGCGTTTTTCCAGCTGCGGTGGTTTCACATTCAACTCGGGATCTTTATACATTTCAAACAGCTCAGCTTCCACCTGCTTGACCACTTCGGCACGTGTTCCTTCTTTTTCGGCAGCTTCGAGCTCATGCTCCAGCATCTTGCTGGTCTGATAATAATAGCGGTGGTACGGGCAAGGCAAGATTTTCAGCGCTTTGATGAATTCCTTGTTCCAGCCCATGTCCACAATGTTTTTCATCGTGATACCGGACTCCGCGCTCGTCAAGCGATCGATAAGCTCCTCTGTGATGACCTTCCCATCCAGATATACATTCAACCCGTATACCATATGGTTCAAGCCCGCAAAATCGATCCAAACGCGTTCCGGTTCGACTTCCAGCATCTTGGCAACGCCCATCCGCATCCCGATTGGCACGTTGCAAAGACCTACCACCTTTTTGATATTGCTGTAGCGCAACACCGCTTCCGTCACCATTCCTGCCGGATTCGTAAAATTAACCAGCCAAGCATTCGGGCAGAGCTCCTCCATCTCCTTGCAAATCTCCAGAATAACAGGGATCGTGCGCAGACCTTTGAACAAGCCGCCCGGACCGTTTGTCTCTTGCCCGATGACGCCGTATTTCAGAGGAATGCGTTCATCCTTCGCTCTCGCGTCCAATTGGCCGACACGAAATTGCGTCGTGACAAAATCTGCATTGGCTAACGCTGCTCGGCGGTCCAGCGTCAGATGGATCTCGATCGGCACGCCTGCTTTTTCTACCATCCGTTTGGCTAAAGCACCTACGATCTTTAATTTTTCTTCGCCTGCCGGGATATCGACCAGCCAGAGCTCTTTGATCGGCAGCTCCTCATACCGTTTGATAAAGCCTTCCACCAATTCCGGTGTGTAGCTGGATCCTCCGCCAATCGTAGCAATTTTCAATCCGCTCATTTCGTTACGCCTCCTTTTTGGTAGATCGTTTCATAAAGCTCGACAAATTCAACAGCCATATCCCGCACCGTGATTGCATTCATCAGGTGATCCTGAGCATGGATCATCAGCAAGGTCGTTTCTGCTTTTTCTCCGGCAGCCTCTCTTTGAATCAGAGTGGTCTGGATCTCATGCGCTTTTTGAAATTCCTGGGCAGCCTGCTCCAACGCACTGTGCGCAGCTTTGAAGTCGCCTTGCTTTGCATAACCGATCGCTTCCATCGAGGAGCTTCTGGCGTTGCCTCCATACAAAATAATTTGAAACACCGTGTCTGCATACTCCATCTCGTTCTTCCCACCTATCCGCTAAGTTACACGATCTCTTTGTACGTAATTAGCTCAATATTCGCCTGCCGAATGATTTCTTTCGCCCGCTCATCCGTCAATACAGCCAGCTCCGTCGACCGGGGAAGCGCGTAGGAGCTTCCCGTCAAGACCGATTGATCGATGAAGGCTGGGTGACACATGAGCTCAACCGTTTCAAAGCCTTCGTATTGCTGCAAGATCTGCGCGAGGGTATCGACCGTGAGATGCTCGCCATAAAAGCTGCCATCAAAAGCATGTGTGGTCTTGATGCTTTGGAACTCCGCTTCATGGCTTGGGTTCATCGAGATGCGTCTGAGCGGGAGCTGATAGCGCTCCGCAAGCCTCCTCACGATGGGAAATACCTTCTCATGAGCATGCACATGATGATGGCTGTCCAAATGGGTAGGACGCAACCCGGTCGCCAAAAACCGCTCGATCTGTGCAACGAACTCCCGCTCAATATCCGCTGGCTCTGCTTGCTCTAGCTGTTCCTGTCTTTTCCGGAATTCACCTCGTTCGTCCACGAGCGAAGGCACATCCGGTGATACAGGCGATCCGCAAGTGAGTACAAGATGGATGCCGACCCCAAGTCCGGGCGCAGCTTTGGCCAGCTCCGCCGCATGTGCCAATCCCGGCATGTTGCACATCATGGTGGCAGACGTGACGATTCCGTTTTTGTGGGCTTCCATGATCCCGAGATTGACCCCCTTGGAATAACCAAAGTCATCGGCATTGACAATCAGCTTCATCCGCATCTCTTCTCCCTTTGTCTATAGATTCTTTTTGTGTTCAGGCAAGTTCTACGCTGAAATGGTGGTTTGTGATGCTTTTTCCTCCGCCAGCTTTTGTTTGTCCCACATGCTGAAGAATGGATAATAAATGGCCATGGCGATCAAGAAATTCACGATTTGCAGCACCATTCCGGAAATTTTTCCGCCCGTCGCTAAATATCCGCCAATGAGAATCGGCGTCGTCCAGGGGACCGCTACTCCGCTTGGCTTCGCTACAAGCCCGGTGGACATTGCTATATAGGAAACGATGACCAGCACCACAGGAGCTATGATGAAAGGAATCATCATGAGCGGATTCATCACGACCGGCATCCCAAAGGTGATCGGTTCGTTAATATTGAAGAGTCCCGGTGCGATCGAGAGTCGACCCAAGCTTTTCATTTGCTCGCTGCGGGCGCGGAACAGCATAAGGACGACCATTGCCAATGTCGCGCCGGAGCCCCCTGCGTAAATCCACAAGTCAAAAAACTGCGAGGTAATGACGTTTGGCAATTCCTGGCCAGCTTGGAAGGCTACCCGGTTTTGGTCCATCAAGGAAAGCCAGATCGGACTCATCACCCCACCGACAATCGCCGCACCATGAATCCCTGCTGTCCATAGCAGGTGCACCAGGATCACCGCGATGATGGCTCCAAACAAACTTCCCCCCAATGCACCCAGTGGAACGGCCAATAGCTGCGAAACAATATTGTGAACGCTTTCAAATGAGGTGTTTTCAATGATCAAGCGGATCAGCCAAACAACCAAGACAACGAAAAATCCGGGGATAAGAGCAACAAACGAACGAGAAACGGCAGGAGGCACCCCATCAGGCAATTTGATCACGATCTTTTTCTGAATGACAAACCGGTAGATTTCCGTGGAAAGGATGGCAACAAGCATCGCTACAAACAAGCCTTGGCTTCCCATCAATGTAACCGGAATCGCTCCCCCGACCTGTACGGCCTGTGTCGCCCCTTCTGGCGTAAAATTCACCTGAAACGGTGTTGCCAACAAAAATGCGGACACTGAAATAGCTCCGGAAGCCAATGCATCTACCTTGTACTTTTCAGCCAAACGGTAAGCAACCCCAAAGGAAGCTATTATCGCCATGACATCAAAGGTGGCATTCACCGGGTACAGCAATTTCGTCCGCCACGCCTCTCCAAAAACACCAGCCATAAATTCGTCATAGCCGGGAACCGGAATGAATCCGAGAATAAGGAACAACGAACCGATAATCAGCAATGGCATCGTAAGAATGATTCCATCCCGAACCGCTTGCAAGTGCTTTTGTTCAGCGACTCTGCCTGCGATGGGCATAAACCTGTTTTCCAAAAAGGAAATGAACGCCTGCATCGTAATCCCCCCAATTCTTTGCCCACATTATTTTTTCATGCTCAATGCCTGGTCCAGCACTTTGGCGCCATTGACCATCCCATAATCGATCGGATTGATCATATCGCATGGAATGCCTGCCGCTTCCGCTTCCTTCTTGAAATGTGCCAGCTTGTAACGCACCTGTGGACCCAAGAGCAGGACATCGGCTTCTGCCAAATGCTTGTTGACCTCATCGACGGATACGGCCCATATTTTACCGGAGAGGCCTTTTTCCTTCGCTGCCTGTTCCATCTTGGTCACCAATAGGCTTGTCGACATGCCCGCTGCGCAACAAAGCAAAATATTCATCCTTACACCCCCCTCCTTTCTCTTTTTATTAGCAAGCATCGTGCCAAAACACTACAATCATGAATGCGCTTACATTTGGGCAGGGGGATTTTGCTACTGTTTTGCATTCATTCATACTGTTTTGACAAAAAATGGGCATGAGCCCGGTTTTTAAACACTAGCAAGACAGTGTTTCGCCTTTTTCCAGAAAGTTCATCAAAAAAGACAGCTCCTCTTCCGTAATGACGATGTCATACTTTTCTTCTAGTGGCCACAAGCAAGCTCTGACTTGATTGACCAGATGGGGATTCTTCATCGACAATTCGTCTGCTTTTACAGTATTCACCGCCGTTTCATTCGCCTGTAAGCGATCCACCATACAGCACATATGCAGACATAATCCAATCAAGGCATCTTCAGGTATTCGCATTGCTAAAGACTGCTGAAGCTGCTCCAATGTATGCCGCACATCCGCGACTAGCTCTTCACCCGACGCGTGCTTGAGATGGCTGTTGAGCACTTCTCCCATCCGATGATAGGTTTCCGCCACATCGATTTTCTTCTGAATCTCATGAATGGCCTTTAAGTTCAAGACATCCTCAATGCTGAAGGTGGGGATATCGTTGTCGAGTGCAAAGCTGCTGATCATACACAGAATGTTCTTTTCCTTTTTCCATCTGTGCAAGCGGTCCTTCATATCCTCTTTTCCGACAATATTGAGCGGGACGATTTCACATAGCTGTTCGTCAAAGCGCAAATGATGCTGCAGCATATTTTTAATCGCCAGGGCACTGCCCTCACCCGTCAAGCAGGCTGTCAGAATGATGGCCTTGTTGGCCAGATGCTTGGCCGGCTTCGTCTGCGGCTCCGTGATATCAAAGGATGCGACATGGCGTACATCCCGATAGATTTCGGCCAGCGAATGTCCCAGCATCGCTTTTCGGGTCGCCTCAATCACATGCAGGGTGCTGACCAGCGGTACGACCTTTACCGGTATGTTCATTTCTTTTTCAATAATCTCGCCAAACGTCAGCAAGGATCCCATATCGGCCAATATCAGCATGCCTGCCTTCCTACTGGCCAGCCTGGCAATCTCCTTCGCTTTTTTCAAAGCTTCCTGCGGCTCTTCCTCCAAAGGCAAATCAATCGCTTGGGCGTAATTGACATCCAGCAGCCGGTTGGTGACTTCCACCATGGACGATGCCGCCCCTTTTCCATGTGTCATGACAAGGACGGTAACCAGCTCGTTTTCCTCATCTGCTTCCAGCTCCGGCAGGATGAAAAACATCGTCAAAAAGCCCGCCTCGTCAATCGGCAGATCAATCTGAAAAGCATCCTCGACCATTTTTACGCATTCCAGCGCGATCCCGAATTCCTGCTTATACTTTGCCCGCACCTGATTCAGCTGCGGATTGACGATTTGCTTGCCGCGCTTGACCCGCTCCAACAATGTCTGGATATGCAAAGCCAGACTATGGTGAACCTTTTGGCTTACCTCCTTATGCAGCTTATTCTGCGCATAGGCAATCATCTGTTCGACCAGCGTGACAATTTCCGGCTGCAGGATTTTGCTCAAATCAATTTTGCGGAATTGCCGGTTCATTCCTTTAATGTATTGGGAAAAGTAATTCTCCAGATCGAGCTCCAGCACTTCATTGCTCACTCCGCGCTCGCGAAGATCCTTCACCATTTTTTCAATGTTTTCGTACAGACTGCTGCTGTCGGGCGCCGGTTCTTTTTCGAACAGCATGATTTCCTGATCCGGATGAAACACAAAAAACGGCTTGTGATTGCCGATCAATTCTTCCAGAGGCTGCCGATATTCTTTTGCCTGCAGCATCCCTTCCTTGATGTATTCAGCCAACTCGCAGCTGTATATCTCGAGCTGCTGCTTTTGGTACGTGATGTAGTCCGCATACGCCTTGGCACACGCCAGCTGAATATCGGTTCGCAATTGACCGATATTATTCGGACACGGATAGATCAGGAGCGCTCGCATGGCATTGGCCGATACATGAATCTCTTTTTTGAGACGAAAGGATTCCTCGCGAAAAAACTGGATAATCAGATTGAACCGTTCCTTCAGCCCGCGTTCACGCAGGGAAGGCAGCTTGATCACCATCGGGATGCGCCGCATGAAGGTTTTGAGTAAAGCGGATTCTGGATTTTCGGTTGTCGCAGAGATCACCTGAACCATGGCTGTGCGCTCTTCCGTCTCGCCCAGTCTGCGATAAATCCCCTTATCCATGAACGTAAAAAACATTTCCTGGCCTTCCGCTGGCAATCTGTGCACTTCGTCAAGAAACAGAATTCCACCGTTTGCTTTTTGGATCAAGCCCTCGCGATCTGCATCCGCGCCGGTGTACGCTCCTTTTTTCACACCGAACAGGTGTCCGAGCAGCAGCTGGGCATTATTCGCATAATCCGCGCAGTTGAAGGTGATGAAGGGAATGTCCCGCTTCCCTTTCCTTGTTTCCACCGCATAGGTATGCATCATCCCGGCAAACGCGGATTTGCCGACGCCGGTTTCTCCCAGAATCAACGTATGCATCCCATTTGGCGGATAAAGAATGGCCGCCTTGGCTTGCTCGATGGAGGTATGCAGGCTTCTGTTTCCGTTCTCCAACTTGTCAAATACCGTTTCGACCGCATCTGACTTGCTGTCTTCCATATTGGAATGAAACCGAACGGGACGTCCATTCGATTTTCTAATTTTCCCTTCCTTCCACAGCTGGTTCAAATCGCTCGACACATTGGCGCGGGATAGACCCAGCATTTCAGACAGTTCTTGAGCGGTAATGCCCTGTTTGGAGGCTAAATGAAGTATCGCTTGGTGGATTTGATCGATTCTTTTCATCCGATTCATCCCGATCCCCCATGAAACGTTTTGTGAGAGACAAGCGGCAGAGCACAATCGGGTACGAAAGTTCTCTGCCACTCGCCACTTTATTCGTATTGTTTTGTTTTTTCACGCATGCGTAATTCCACGCGGCGAATTTTTCCGGATGTTGTTTTTGGCAGTTCGTCGACAAACTCGATTTTACGCGGGTACTTATAGGGAGCCGTCAACCGCTTCACATGCTCTTGCAGTTGTTCGACCAGCGCATCGGATGCTTCGGTCCCTTTTTTGAGTATCACGTAGGCTTTGACAATATGGCCGCGCTCGGGATCCGGGCTCGCTACTACCGCGCATTCGGCAACGGCTGGATGCTTCACCAGTGCATCCTCCACCTCGAACGGTCCGATGGTGTAGCCTCCCGATATGATAATATCGTCGGCACGCCCTTCAAACCAGATATAGCCGTCTTCATCCATCCTGCCCTGATCCCCTGTCACATACCAGTCGCCGCGAAAAGCTCGCTGCGTCCGCTCTGGATCATTCAAATAGCCTTTAAACAAGGCGACCATATTCCGCTCAATCGCGATATCCCCAACTTGACCCTTGGGCAGTACCTGGCCTTGCTCATCGATGATCGCAACATTTACGACGGGGGATGGTTTCCCCATCGAGCCTGGACGCGGCTCGACACCCACAAACGTTCCTACAAGCAATGTATTCTCGGTCTGCCCGTAACCGTCCCTCACTGTGAGGTTGAACGTGCGGCGGAATGTCTCAATGACTTCCCGATTCAACGGCTCCCCTGCCGAGCACGCTGAGCGAAGTTTGGTGATCTGATAGCGATCCAGATCCGATCTTTTCGCCATCAACCGATATTCGGTAGGAGTCGCGCAAAAGACGGTAATGGGATAGGTCTCAAGCAAATGGAGATAGGTTTCCGGGGAAAAACGGCCGGTGTAGACAAAGGCGGTTGCCCCTTTCCCCAATGTGGAAACAAATGGACTCCAGATCCATTTGGCCCAACCTGGTCCTGCCGTCGCCCAGACCATGTCCTCCTCGCGAACATCCAGCCAATGCGTGGCAGCCACCGCCAGATGAGCGTATGGCCATCCGTGGACATGCATGACCCCTTTTGGTCCGCCTGTCGTCCCGGAGGTATAGGATAAAAAGGCAAGCTCGTCAGATCGTGTAGGCGCGCTTTCAAAGTGATCATCCGCTGCACTTGTAAGCCCTTCCAAAGATAGCCAGCCTTCCGCTTCCCCTTCTGTGATCACATAATGCTGCACGGAAGGACATGCGCCGCGAATCGCCTCCACCTCGGAAACAACACCGGCAAAGCCTACGACTGCTTTTGCTCCACTATGATTGACCCGATATTCAATATCTTTGCTGCGCAGCATTTCCGATCCCGGCAGCACCACGGCCCCCAGCTTGATTAACCCCAGGTAAAGCTCATAGGCGATTGCTCCGCGGGGAACCAATACCAATACTTTATCCCCTCTCGTGATGCCAAGCACCGTGAACGCGTTTGCGACTTTGTTCGCTTTTTGAATCAACTCTTGATAAGTCAGCTTCGTT
This sequence comes from Brevibacillus migulae, assembly GCF_004521915.1. Taxonomy (GTDB): domain Bacteria; phylum Bacillota; class Bacilli; order Brevibacillales; family Brevibacillaceae; genus Brevibacillus_F; species Brevibacillus_F migulae. The sequence goes on from NZ_SDKD01000021.1 coordinate 16,469, forward strand.
TCCTCGCCGGATTCCTTGCGCACGACGACCGCCAACTTTTCGGGATGGAGCTGGGCAAACTTTTCGACTTCTGCCGCAAAATTATACTGTGCGGGAATGTCCAACGAAAAACCATGGGATGAGTTTTGGTCCGTCTGCTTCATACAGACTCCTCCTTTCATTCCCTAACGTATTTCTGTTTTTGTTGGAATTTTCCTTTTAGATGGACAATTCATTTTTTTCTATGCAAAAAAAAACGCAAACCCGTCACGGACTTGCGCTTTATCGGAATCGGAATATCTGTTATTTCACCACAAGCGTGGCAGTCATATTCCCATGTTCCGTACCGCATGGGATGCTGCACTTGATTTGGTATTCACCAGGTTTGTCAGGAGTAAAGGTCTGGCTTCCCTCCTTGGTGATTTCCACACCCAGTCCGTCAATCACGATGCCATGGTATCCTTCCGCCGATTTCAGATTGACGGTCACAGGTTGACCTGCTTTTACTTCGAAGCGGTCCTGATTGAATTTCCAGTTACTTGCTTCAATGTTGATGACATTCTCTCCAGTCGCAGGCGCAGTTGTCTGCGTTGCTGTCGATTCTGCTGCCGGTTTCGCCTCGTTGGAGCATCCGGTAAAGATCAGCGCAGCTGCGATCACTGACGATAAAAGCATGGTTTTTTTCATCATTCACCCTTCTTTCCTTCGTTGTTCTAGTACCATCTTACAGTGGAAACCTCAAATTTTTGGAAGGAAGCTGTGAACGATCATTGACGGAACATTGACTTTTTTATGAACGATGTTCGCTGCAGTACTCCCGCCTCCGGCCAAAGTAGAAAATCACAGCGCCTCCTAACGCAATCCCCCAAATTGGGAACAGCAGCAAAGGCGTTGTTGCGCCCCAATTTTGAAAATCGCCGCTCAAGAAAATCTCGATTACGAATTGAATTCCCGTTACGGTTAAGAGGATGGAGACAAGTCCCGCAGGAACGACAGCTAAAGCAACTGGGACGCGCTTCCCAGCCCAATATGGAAACCAACGCGGGAAGGTCTCCCCCCATGGCTTTATCAGGCCATGTGTAAGAATGGCCCCAGTAATCGATACCAAGGCAAGTCCTGCTCCAGCCCACACCGCCCCTGAATTCTGAAGGCTTTGAAATAATTCCTCCGTAATCCCTAGTGGTATGCCAAACAGCCAGGCAAGGCGGGTAATATCGTAATAAGCAGGGGCCAGGATCGCAATATAGGTCACCCACCTCCCCCATCGCTGCGCTGAACTCGAAGCCATCCAGAGGCTTCCATCACGGTTACGTCCGCAATAGGAGCAAGCATTGCGGAAATGCCGTTGGAAGGACAACGCTGTCGCAGCCCAAAGCAAACCGCCTGCCAGGCAAATATATTGGTTTACAACCGGCCAAGTGAAGTAATCAAAATAATGGAACGAATGCCCGAAAAGAGCCCCGATCAAGGAAATGGGAGCGTAAGCCACTCCTATGAGAACGCGGGCATCCGGGATCGCGAGGCAGAGGAGCGTCGCGGCACTCCAGGCATAAAGCAGCGTAAACTTTCGAGTCATGCCGCGAGCATTCCGTTTGTTCATGAATAGGACTGCTGCACCAAGAAAGCAGAGAATTGCGATGACAGGACCTGCAGTCGCCGCAGTCGCATGTCTAAAAGCCCAACTTTGCGCATTCGGGTCGTTTAACAAGCCAAACGGAAAGCCTGAACCTCCTAACGACCAATACGCCCCCAGCAAGCCATACACGAGCGTCCAAACGAACGCTGCGTAACGAGTCCATTCCGGCCAGCGCCTCCACCAGCCTAAAATCAATGATATCGATTGAGTAGCTTGTTCATGGGATACTGTACTCTTTTTTGCGAGTTTCATGAAGATCAACCCCCTATACAATGTTAGCTTCAGTATAGGAGGTGTTCGTAAACAGAAAGTAAACGGAAGCTCAACTTCACCCTAACTTTGAGCCGCTTGCAACCTGATTGATATGGACGTCCCCTCATTCGGTTTGCTGGAGATAATGAAATATCCGCCATGGGCTTCCACGAATTTCTTGGCAATGGTTAACCCCAAGCCCGAGCGTTCGGAAGAAGATGTTTTAGCTGAACCGCTATTCACGAACGTCTCGTTGAATCCCACTCCGTTATCTTCGACCTGGATCTCTATGATTCGATCGACAAGCTGCGAGATTCGAACCACAATCTCGGTACCTTCCGGATTATGGACAACGGCATTGACCAGTACATTACGAATCGCTCGCGTCATCAACTTCGGATCACAGAATAACGAGATGCGTTCCGGCTCCGGATCCATCACGAAGAGGTAACCTGTCGCCCAAGGTGCGCTGCTGACATCCGCCACGGTTCTCCGGACAAGCTCAACGATATCCGCTTCCTCGGCTTTTAGCGGGATTTGTCCGTAAATCGTTTCATTCAGATCCTGTACCAGTTCTTGCAGATGAACAGCCTTCTGCTGAATGATAGACAGGAATTGCTTTTGTTCACCCGCACTCCAGCTATACTCCGAATTGATCAGCATGGCGGAATACCCGGATATATAGGTTAACGGCGTTTTTAAGTCATGTGATATTCCTCGAATCCATTCTCGTTTCATTTGTTCCGACTCCCGGAGCTCCTCCTCGTTTCTTCGAAGCGTACTCGCAAGCATCCGCAAATGCTCGAACAATTCCTTATATACCGCATACGGTAACTTCAACGTTCGTTTGCGTGAGTGGATCTCGTGCCCGTGAAGAGGAATATCGTATTGCCCGTTTGCCAGGCATCTGATCCACACCATCATCACATAAACCGGCTTGCCCAAGTACCAGCCAATAAGGAGCAAGGAAAGAAGAAAAAGCAGGGCGCACAAAGCCACCACGAAAATTTCGTAAAAGCCCGAGCTTTCCCCGGACAAGAACATTTGAGGCCAAAACAACCAAGCCGTCACAATCGCAATTGTTTGAATGCAAACAAATAGAATAAAGAAAGCCCCCAAGAGTTGCAGGGCTATGCGGAGTATCACATTCACGTCTTTACTCTCCCGACGGCGGAACGAATTTGTATCCGATTCCTCGCAGCGTAACGATTAGTTTGGGGTGGGACGGATCGGCTTCCAGCTTTTTTCGGAGTCTGGAAATGTGGATAACGACTGTTTTCTCATCCCCTTGGACCATGGTTCCCCACACCTGCTCATATAATTGCTGGGCGGTGAATACCCGATTCGGGTGTTTGCAAAAATGAAGCAGCAGCTCAAGCTCCTTGGCCGGGCAAGGAGTATCCACATCATTGATGATAAGCTGCCCCGTCGTCCGGTTAACCGTAAACGTATCGTACCGATACAAATTTTCCACTGTTCCGACATCAGATGAATACAAAGCGCTCCGTCTCAAATGAGCCTGTATCCGTGCAACGACTTCCATCGGGTTGAACGGCTTGGTTACATAATCGTCTCCGCCCAAGAACAGCCCCTGCAGCTTATCCATGTCACTGGAACGGGCGGTAAGAAACAGGATAGGGGTCGTAATGGTTTTTCGCAACTCCGTGCACAGCGAAAATCCATCCATGTCCGGAAGCATGACATCCAAAATGATGATATCAAACCGTGTCGTTCTCACCGCCAAAAGCGCCTCAGCGGCGGATACGGCTTTTGTAATCCTGGTGTATCCTTCTTTGCGAAAAAGATTTTCAAGCATAACAAGAATGCCTTCCTCGTCATCGACCACTAATATCGATTCATTTCGCAGACCAACTCCCCCTTATTCCTGCTCATTACCCGAGGAAATGAAACAGTATCGTACGTACAAATAACACCGTGACAAGCATAACCACGCATACATACAGGATAGCAGATCGCCGCAGAATGGGGAGTGAAATTTTGGAATTCCTCGCATAATTCCATGCCGCCATGCTCGCCAACATGCCCAAGACGGTAAACCATGGCTCGTAAAACAGCAGATCCCATAAAATTAGTCCGCGGACATCGAGAACGATCCAACCAGGGAAATGGATGGTAATGATCCCTGCCAAATGCAGGATTTTCGTGACGATCCCGCTGACCCCGTGAGCGATCGCGAAGGTACTGCCGATAAGCATGGGGACCAGTAAGAAAAGAGAATGGACACTGCTTCCACCGATCAACGGCATCCACGCCGGAACGGTTTTTCCCCATGGCTTGACGAGACCGAGCAAGAAAAAACCGAAGAGCATGACCACTACCCCAGCGATATAACTTGCCATTTGAAACCCCTCGGGGTTAACAAGTCTGCCCGGCAGCCCGACCGATCCACCCGCAGCTTGATAGAATCGAACAAAAACCGCATACATGATCGCCCAAAGGCAACCGGCATAGCCGATCCCAACCGGAATGTTGAACTTGCTCACGCTTACCTCACCTCCAAACGTGTAGTGAAATCCATTACGCATGCGAACGAACTTTGCGGCTGTTTCGAATCCCGTAAGAAATGGCAGCCAAGATGATCGCGACTCCCCAGACGAAAAATCCACCGTATACGGGGAGCAGAACCCATGGGTCAAACTCCCGCATATCGGATATGCGTATGGAGCCCACAGCCAGTTGGTAGAAGGTTGAGAAGCACATATAGATGAAGAAGGCTCCGGCTGAGTATGCCGGCACGAGAAGTATCCAACACGGGATCACACGCCACGAATCTTTGACCAAAGCCAGAGCTAGCATCGTAGCGATGAGCGCGAGTACGGCGGACACGTCGATGCCCTTGGCGTATAAAAATGCACTGACGGGATCTGCGCTGGTTTTCATGGTGGCATGAAGCCCCTCGATTCCTTTCACGGATGCGAGTATGACCACTCCATTCGCCCATAGCGTCTTGATGACCGTGTATGGAAGCAGGGTCATGGATGCTACATGCCCCCACTTTTTTGATGTCCACCAGGTTCTCTTATATGTCATGCTCAATCACCTCCAGTTCTACGTGATCCCTATTTTATGGGATGCAGGTAAACTGGAGGTAAACAGCAGAACAACTTCCGCTTAACTATGATGTTCAGTCAATTCGTATGGATGGATGGCAAATATCCAGTCTTATAAATAGAAGTATTAGACTTAAGCGGACTAATGGAAACAGTGGCGATTTAAGACTCGAAACGAAAGTCTTTCCTTCCTTTGAACGAATTGGCTGCCAACACTCTCCGCAAAATGACCATATTTTTTCCACTGAACAGCGTTTACGCTCTGCAATCTACTCAACCATTTTCTTTTCCGCACATTTCTCGGGTTCAGCATAAATACACCTCCTCCATTTCAGATTCATCTTATGTCCACTGAATCCACTTAATTCTTAAATGTCCCCTCGTACCGAACAGTACAAATAATCGACAAGGAAATAATGTTAATCAAACAAAAAAGAGACGGTCTCCCGCCTCTTCTTTCTCTGTGCATTCAAAGATTTCGTACCATATTTAAATCCTAAATCTCCCCACAAGCGCCTGCAATTCTTCCGCCATGTTCGAAAGGGCGTTTGCGGAAGACGTAATCTCCTCCATCGAAGCCAATTGCTCCTCAGTGGTCGCTGAGACATTCTGGATTCCAGATACAGCCGATGCTGTCACCTCAGATATCCTATCGATGGACTGGACAACTTGCGCAGAACCTGCAGAGATCTGTTGAGCAGATTGTGACACTTCCTGGATCTGCTTCGTCACTTCACTCACAGACCGTCCGATCTGCTTGAATGATTCACCAGCCGTATTGACAACACCAATCCCCGCTGAGACTTCCTTTGTAGCGGTTTCCATCGACTGGACGGCTCTGCTTGTTTCATTTTGGATAGTCGCGATCAGCTCCGCAATTTGTTGTGCCGAACGAGATGATTGCTCGGCAAGTTTTCGCACCTCGTCTGCCACGACGGCAAATCCTCGTCCGTGCTCTCCAGCCCTTGCTGCTTCGATAGCAGCATTCAAGGCAAGCAGATTGGTCTGTTGAGCCACTGTGGTAATGACATTGACGATTTCGCCGATTGCCTGGGAACGTTCACCCAGCTCTTTGACTACATGCGCTAGTCCATCTACAGTACCGCTGATCGAATGCATTTGCTGGATCGCTGTCTGAATGACTTGACCGCCTTCCACTGAGCTTTCCGATGCTTGTACCGCCGTAGAAGAAACGCTATGCGCGTTGGCCGCTATCAATTGTATGCCTGCAGACATTTCATTAATCGCTTTTGCGCTTTGCTCGACACTGTGCATTTGATGCTCTGTTCCCTGTGCCACTTCCTGTACCGTGTACGTAATGTGTTCCGTGGCTTTGCCAGTCTGTTCGGCACTGGCTGTCAGCTGTTCGGATGAAGCGGCCAACTGATTGGCTGAATGACTCACTTCCGATATTAACAGCCCCAGCGAGTCTGCCATCTTGTTAAAGCTCACGCCAAGCTTGCCAAGTTCATCGTTTGTCTTCAACTCGATTCGTCTGGTGAGATCTCCTTCGCTGATTCTCTCTGCAGCACCAATCAGCATATCCAGCGGCTTGTTAATCGAACGGGTAATCAAGTACACCAGGAACGCGCCGGAAAGCACAGCGATTACCAATACGATCAGCGTATTAGTAAAAATTGGCCCCGCCTCTTTGGCTACCTCATCCGTACTCAGCGTCCCGGATATTTTCCAACCGGTAAGCGGATGTGTATCAAATGCCATCAATCTTTCTGTTCCGTCCGATCCACCGTACGCAAACTCCCCGGTATCAGTGGCAAAGATTTTATCCGCAGTCTCTCCCTTGAACTCAGAGCCTACTTCCGCACTTGGATGAATAATCCATTTGCGGTTTTTGTCCAACACCTGAACATAGCCTTCATTGCCGATTTTTACTTTCTTCACGATTTTATCCAGTTCCGTGAGCGTCAGGCTTGCGGCCACGACTCCTTTTCCATCTGTTGTGGCTTTGGCAAAGGTAATCACTAGATTCTTCGTCATCGCCGAAACATAAGGACTGGTGATAATCACTTGGTCTTTTTTCGCCATGGCATCCTGATACCAAGCCCGTTTTCGCGGATCGTAGTCATCCGCCATTTTGGTCTTCGGGGAATTTAAAAATAATCCTTTGTCCGTACCCACAAACGTGACTTCCAATTCTGGATGAGCGGCTTGATAGCGGTTTAATTTGTCCCACGTCTCCGGTACATCTTCCGCTTTGACTTCCTGCGCAAGGATCGTCATATCTTTCACTTTCGGATCTATAAACTGGTCGATCGTATGCTTCAACAGCTCGACATTCCCACTGGCGGCATTCATCATTTGTTCTTCTACCTTGTTTTTGGCTGTCTGATAGGCGAAACCACCGATTGCCAGGCTCGGGATGAGAAGTACTAATGCAAAGGAAGAAATTAATTTGTTCTTGATCGTAAGCTTCATTAGCTGCCCCTCTCTCATCATACAAGTTCTCGTCTAAAGATTCGTTCATCCTTAAAAACAAGTTCCCGATTTAGAAAGATAATAAACCCCTTTGAAAATTGCCCATTCTCTCTGTGCCTTACGATTCGATGGATTTGTGAAAAAAGAACGATTTTTCTGGTTTGCTTTCATATTTTCATAGATTCCTCGACAAATATCAGGTACAATTTGACATATTGACAACTTATGACTCGATTGTGGTGATAACATGCGAAAAACATTTACTTTTATCTGCTTGTCAACAGTACTGCTGTCCACCCCTCTTCCGGTATGGGCAGACACGTATACTGTCGTAAAAGGGGATACGCTTTCCAAAATTGCCAGACAATATCAAACATCTGCCGACCAGTTGCGCTCTTACAATCAGCTGCCTTCAGATCGTTTGTCGATTGGACAAGTCCTCTCGATTCCGGGTGCGGACACAAATGCTGCACCTGCTGAAGCGTACCCGAATAATGCTCCTGTCTCTGAACCGCCTGCATTTCTTGGCCTGACTCCCGCTTCTGCCATGCAGGAGGTATCGGAGACGAGTACGGTGACAACAGAGACGCTTTACGTGACTGTGCCCAGTCTGAATGTACGCGCCTTCCCTTCCACGGAAAGCGCCATCGTCGGAAAAGTATCCTATGGGATGCAGCTGGATGTCGTGGAAAAGGGAACTGAGTGGCTCACCGTCCAGTATAATGGAACGACTGCCTATGTAGCCGCTGAGTTTGTGGCTGCCGAGCTGCCGAAAGCATCTCCCGCTTCGGTTGACCACGACTTTGTGATGGGAAGTGCCGACGCAAAGGAGCTCATGCCGATCATTGAACCATTGTTGGGCATCCCTTACCGACTCGGCGGGACGACTTTGGATGGATTTGACTGCAGTGGCTTCACATCGTATGTGATGGCAAAACTCGGGGTCAAAATTCCGCGTACGTCTGAAGAGCAGTTTGCTTCCGGCGAAGAAGTTCCTTTCGAAAAAGCTGTGCCTGGAGATCTTCTCTTCTATGATGCATTGCAGCGCGGAACCGTCTCACACGTAGCGCTTTATCTGGGAAATGGTACGATGGTTCATGCCAATGGGGATCAAGTGCGCTTTGAAAAAGTGGAGAATATGAATAAGCTTTATCCATTCTATGGGGTGAAGCGGTATTTGAACTGGAATTAATGTTTTCGTAAAACCGATGAATGAAACCGCCAGTAACTTGCGTGCTGGCGGTTTTTCACGTTACTTTTGCCCCTGCTGTTGACCTTGCTGATGCTCCTGATGCTGATTGTTGCCCACTTGAATATTGCTCAATGCCGATTTAACTTTCTCGATCTGCTGCTGATAATCCCTGACCACTTCTGTGAGAACGCCCACCGATTCTTTAAATTCCGGCTCCGTGCTCACCTTGTCAATTGCTTTATGAAGATGAAGCATCTTGTTTTCTGTTTCCTTCAGAAGGTCTACGAGCTGCAATCCATTCACCTTCACTCACCTCAAATTTTATTCTCCACTTATCTTTTCCTCCCTCTCCTGCAGCTATTCCTTTTCTAGGCGAACAACGTACGCTTTCTGCGCATATACGTATGACAGCGAAGACAGCCAGAGAAAAGCGAGGGAATGCGATGGCAACTGTATGGGGCGTTGATTCTGCCGCACATGTGACGGCAGATCTTTATCAGTGTGTATTGCGTAACTTTGGCAAACCGAGGGTATGGGGGCGTTATTTGACCACTGTCCCCAATGCTTCCGAAGGACTCACCCCGGCGGAGATCAACTTCATCCACCGGCAAGGTATCAAAATACTGCCTATATATAATCAATTTCGTGCGGCTGTTGGTTTCCAGCGCGGGCAAATTGTCGCCAGAAATGCCGTTTTTCATGCACGTCGGCTCCGAGCGCCCAAGGGCATTACTCTCTTTGCCAATGTGGAACGTTTCTTCGACATCGATGAGGCATGGATCCGCGGTTGGGTGGACGCCATGTATCCCAGCGGTTATCGGCCAGGCATCTATTGTGACCCGGTTCGCGGCGATTTTCGCAACGCTTATTGTCAAGCAGTTGCCAAAGATAGGCGGGTTGCCCAGCAAGCCGTATTATGGAGCGCGGAACCCGAGCCCGGCGTCACTCGCGAGGAAAATGCCCCTGCCTTCCAGCCGGTGAAGCCGCCCTGTGCCGCTACGGTGTACGGTTGGCAGTACGGCCGTGACTCGCGTTCCTGTCCGATCGACACCAATCTGTTTGATCAACGATTGCTGGCTTCCCTCTGGTAAACGCGAAAAACGCCCTTCAAGGGGCGTTTTTCTCATCACGTATTTATTTTAAGCTGATCCATTTCTCGATGTCTTCTTCAATCAAACGCAAGGATCCACGCCAAAAGTCAACGCTGCGCACGTCAACGTCCATGATTTTTGCGACATCCGCAATGTTCATTTTTCCTGTCACGGACAGCAGCTGGTCATACTGCTCCACGAATGCTTCCCCGCGCTGCAGGTAAACCGCGTACAAGCCCTTTGCAAACAATAAGCCAAATGCATAAGGGAAATTGTAGAAGTTGTAGTCCGCATAGTAGTAATGCGGTTTACATGTCCACATGTTCGGATGCAGGACATTCGGGTCCAGTCCATCTCCGTATGCTTCCTTCTGGGCCCACAGCATGATTTCTTTCAGTTCTTTGACAGGAACGGAGCCTTCCAGACGGCGTTTAAACAGCTCGGATTCGAACAGATAACGGCTGTAAATGTCGACAATGACTTGACCCGCACCGGAGATATCATTTTCCAGTATCGCAAACAGCTCTTCATCCGTAGCATTTTTCATCGCAGCGTTGGCAATGATGGTTTCACAGAAAATCGAAGCCGTTTCCGCAATCGGCATCGGGTAATCGCTGTTGAGGAATGTTTCATCCACCAGAGCATCTCCGTGGTAACCGTGGCCGAGCTCATGCGCCAACGTGCTTACATCATTATAGCTTCCCGTAAAGTTGGCAAGAATCCGGCTTTCTTTGATCATATGCAAATTGGAACAGAATGCGCCTCCGCGTTTTCCTTCGCGCGGCTCTGCATCGATCCACTGATTGTCAAAAGCGGTAGCGGCATAGTTGGCCAGCTTCTCGCTAAAGCTGCCGAAATGCTTCACGATAAAATCACGAGCTTCTTGATAGGTAAAGGTCATATTGACCTCCCCCATCGGGGCAAACAGATCGTAGAAAGGCAGGCCATTTTGATGCCCCAGCAGCTCTGCTTTTTTCCGGTAATATTTGCGGAATGCAGGCAGGCTTTCGCGCATCGCGGACAGCATCGCTTCCAGGGTCTCCATATCCATGCGGGAATCATCCAGGGTTTTGGCTAACGGCGATTCATAGCCGCGCAGCTTGGCTATGGTGATCACTTCGCCCTTAATCCCATTCAAGCTGGCTGCCGATGATTCTTCAATTTTTTTGTAGGCGCGAAGCTCAGCCTCATACGCGGTTTTGCGCAGATTGGCATCTTTTTCATACGCCATGTTGCGCACGACCGGCAGGGGGAGCTGCTTCTCTTCCCCATCGATCGTGATGTCCACCAGCAATGTGGAGGTCAAGAGCTCCTGCAGCTTCGCCCACGCATTGGAGCCGGTATTTTTCATTTTGGCGAGCAAGATTTCTTCTTTATCACTCAACAGGTGCTTGCTTTTTGCTGCGTTTTCCAGCAAGAAGAAACGATGCTCTTCCAACAGGGCCGAAGAGCTGATAACTTGATCGAGATTGTCTACTCCACCGATCCACTTTTGGAACAAGACAGACGGCTCTACCAAGCCAACGCTTTTTTCTTCCAGCTGCTCGATCACCTGCAGCGCTTTTTCATTCTTCGCATCGGTACTGACGGTCAATTCCGCAAAGCTCATCATCTTGTATTGCAGCTGAAGGCTGCGGGTCAGCTTCGTGATATAGGCTTCCATTTTTGCCGCAGCATCTGTGGTTTCTGTCAGCGAGACTGCTGCCCATTCTTGCAGGGACTTCATTTCGTTTTCGTATGTTTGCCAATCCTGCGCGAACTCAGGGGCATCAAACGATGTATACAGCGCATCCAAATTCCAGCGCAAATTCATGTCTCTACCTCCGCAAAAAAAATTTTTATGCATTGTTTCCACTATATCACAAAAGAATCAGATAAATCATCTGACCAACGGAGAAGAACTTTCAGCAAATTGCGTCAAATGTTGTACAAGCAAGCAGATCATTCATTGGCTGCCTCTTCTATTTTCTCCTTCACTGCAGGCTTTTTTCGCGGCTTCTTGCGTTTTTTTCGCAAGACAAAGAGGACGGCCCCTAGCAGGACAAGCGTGATCAGCTGAAACCATGTTGTTACCTCCGCTGGCAGCCAACCACTGTACCACAAGAGCTGAATCAGGATTGCCAGCTGGACTATCAATTTCGCCGTATTTGCAGCCTTCAAGAATCATTCCTCCCATTCAGGAAAAAAGCGCATGAACGGCAATCTTGAGCCGTAATCATACGCTTTTATGCATCAGATTGGCAACAGTCGAACGCTTTCTTTCGCATCCAGATCATCGACCATCTCGAGCCATGCTTTTGGCTTGTTCGGCAGGACCGCGTAGTAGCGTTTCAGGAACGTGCTGATCAAACTTGCAGGGAGTTGATTGGTATTCTCGTCAAACGGCATGAAGCAGAGATCAAGCTCCGCCACTGCTTCCCCGTCATTTTGCCAGGATGGATGGACATACGGAAAATCAAGTCGTTTGTAGCCCAGATGAGACAAGACCTCCCGTCTGACAAACGGATCCATCGGCTTGATGCCGCCAAAGCTGTGGACGCCCGCACGATATGGATCGTAAATCTCGGCGAACATGCCAAAGATTTCTTTGCCAGCGGTTTTCGCTACCGCGATCAGGTCATCTTGACGTTTACGCGCCAAGAAACGCCCGATGCCAAGACCTTCCCGACCAATAATTGTGAAATCGGTCATCGCTACATTCAGATCCTCGTAGTAGCGGTATTCGGTCGCGCCAACCACTTTCCCCTCATGCACCGCGACAAACACTCGGATGCCCGGATCTTCCAACGGTTCTCTCCACAGCTCAAAATCCAGCACCTCTTCGGCCGGAAACACCGTCTGCATCAACTGGTGCATTTGTGTAAACAATGGATCATCGATATGGGTAATGCGTATGTATTCCATTTATAGCCCCCCAGTATGTTTGTGGCGGAATGGGTTTTTCCATTCCATAAGCACCGCGTAATTGTGTGATTCCTCATCTTCCAGGTAATTTGGGACGACCTGCAGGGGTGTCCGTCCACAGCGAAGCAGAAAACTGATCACTGGATCTTTTCTCGTTCCTTGAAGTACCTCATCCAGATATTGTTCGGGTGTGAGCTGGTCGGCCACTTTTCCATAGCCGGGCATGCGTCCGCCGCCCAGGAGTCTGGTCAATCCCTTCTGGATCACGACATCATACATGGATTGCATGAGCCATTTGCCAAACCCGTAAGCGCGATAGCTCGGCCGGACACAGATATCTACGACGTATAGCGTGTTGCCCTGCGGCTGGTGATTCCGAATATATCCATGGTCCGTGATCTCCTCCCAGGTATGCTCGGCATGCGCTGGATCAAAGTCCACCATCAGCCCGGTCATGGAACCGACCAGCCGTCCCTCTGCTTCCACACATAAGGCTCCCTCGGGAAAGAGCGTGATGTGGTTGGTCAGCTGCTCTTCATTCCACCAGAGCTCGGAGGGAAAGGGAGGCGGAAAGCTTTCCCGCTGGATGTCGATCAGGGCTGAAAAATCCTCTTTTTGATAATTGCGGATCACGGCTTTCACTGGTTTGTCGCCGCCGTACGCATAAAACTCTTTCCGGTACAGCATGGCCTCCCCCCTATTTCCAATCCGGATACAGGTCAATCCGACGATCTCGCCACGTGGTGACCGAACCGCTTTCTCTCACCTGATACAGCAAGCTCAGGTCCAGGTCGCCGGTAATGATCATGTCGTCATTGATTTCTCCTTCCGCCATGATACCGCGCGGTGGAAACGGCACGTCATTGGGCGTAAGGATGGCTCCTTGTCCAAAGTTCCCCCTCATAAAATCGACGGTCGGCAAGGAACCCACTGTCCCTGTGGTCACGACATAGACCTGGTTTTCGATGGTTCGTGCATGACAGGAATAGCGGACGCGGTGGAAACCATGACGGTCATCCGTACAAGATGGACAGAAGATCACATCGGCCCCTCTCGCTTTCGCCATACGCACGATTTCCGGGAACTCGATATCGTAGCAGATCAGGACCGCAATCCGGCCTTTCTCCGTATCAAAGATCTGCAGGGAGTCTCCCGCAGCCATATCCCATTCCTTTACCTCTGTAGGGGTAATGTGCAGCTTTTTCTGTGTGCCAATCCGTCCGTCCGGGTAGAACAGATAAGCGGTATTGTAGAGGCGGTCACCCTCCCTTATGATGTGGGTGCCCCCGATCAAATGCATCTTCGTGCTTTTCGCAAGCTCGGTAAACAAGCGAACATAGTCATCCGTGAAATTGGGAAGCTCCTGAATATCCAAAGCTTTCCGGTCACCATCCCCGATCGACATGAGCTGGGTCGTAAACAATTCCGGAAAGAGGACAAAATCAGATCCGAATTCTTCAGCAGTTCTGACATAATGCTCGACCTGTGCGGCGAATTCGGCAAAGCTTTTGATCGTATGCAGGTGGTACTGTACGGCAGAAACACGCATTTTCATCTTGTTCTCTCTCCCTTCCATTCCATGGCATAGAACCATCATACTACAATCATGCCGTTTCTTACGACACATCCTTTTGCACTGAATGCAGCGAACGACGCGGCAGGCGCCATTGATAAAAAACCGATAGCATCCGGAACAGTACGCCTGCGCCAAAAAGCGTGTAAAGCAGCATCGTATCCGCTTCAGTTACTTTTCCAATTCCAATGACCAATCCGATCAGCATCGCCCAAAAAGCGTATATCTCGTCTCGCAGCACCAGCGGCTTTCTTCCTGCGAGCACATCGCGGACAATCCCGCCTCCGCTTCCCGTCAGAATCGCAGCGACGATCACGGCGCTGATGGAATGATTCATCTGGGTCGCATACAGCGCACCTTGAATCGCAAATGCCGCCAGACCGATGGCATCAAAGAAAGTCACCCATTTATTCAATCGTTGAATCAGCTTGATCGGCAGAAAAAACACAATCAGGCTGGCCAAAAGCGCCGTTTTCAACAGCAATCCTTGCTCCCACAAGGTTGAGACCGGAATCCCGATCAGCAGGTTGCGTACTACTCCCCCGCCAAATGCGGTCACAAGTCCTAAAATAAATACACCCAAAATGTCATATTCCTCTTCCATCGCCACAATCGCTCCGCTAATCGCAAACGCAATCGTGCCCATGATGGTCAATACATCCCACGTCATGTTCATACCCATCCTTTATCATATCCTGATGTCTCGGGGAAATTATAGAGGGACTTGTGAAAAAGAGCAATATGTTTTGTCAGACTGGAAACACTATATTCGCAATGAATCCGCTGTAAAGCGAGGTGAAATACCGTGTCCAAGCAAAATGGAGTCAAAAATGAAATGGGCGGGAAGGAAAATCCATCGCAAACCCGCGCTTCTAACACCGTGAGCAAAGAAACGATGCGTTCGAAACAGCGTGGAGAATCATAATCATAAACAAGAAACACCCGTGATTTTCGCATGAAACGAGAATCACGGGTGTTATTTTATGCCTTCACTCCGCTGCTGCCAAATCCGCCCGTACCGCGTTCGGTTTCATCCAGCTCCGCGACCTCTTCAAACTGGGCGATCGGCACAATGCTGATCACGCCTTGCGCAATGCGATCACCTTTGCGAATCAGATAGGCATGGCGATCTGCAGGAGCATCCAGTTGTACAGGTTGTTCACTAATATCAAAGCATTCGTTGCCTTGTATGCCGCTGGCAATACGAATGTTGTCAATCAGAACCTGCACTTCTCCCCGATAGCCGGCGTCGATCGTTCCCGGCGCGTTGCTGATCCGCAGCTTGGTTTTGGCGCTGATTCCGGAGCGCGGCCTTACCTGAAGCTCATATCCGTCGGGAATCGCGAAGGCAAGACCAGTCCGGATCTTCGCGGTTTCACCAGGCGCCACCAAGGTATCCTCGACTGCAACTAAGTCAAACCCAGCATCCAAGGCTTTTGCGTATTTCGGGATGACCGCCGCTTCATGTAAACGAAGCACGCGCACTGGCACAGTCACTCGTTGACTGTCGTTCATGTCCATTTTCTCTCCTTTTGCATGAGCAAGGGAACCTTACAGATCGCCAAAGTTCAATCCGCTTGATTTCGTGTAGTTGGTCACTTTTTGCTCGAAGAAATCGGTTTTGGTGCTGTTCATATCGGCGAAGGAATCCACCCATTTCATCGGATGCTCGACCTGCTCCGGATACAAGATCTCGATGTCGAGCGCCTTCAAGCGTTGGTTGGACAAATACTTGATGTAACGTTCGATGATATCGTTATTGAGACCCAGGATCTCATTGTTGGTAATGTATTGGCCCCATCCTGTTTCGTGCTGAACCGCTGTGCGCATCATCTCACGCAGCTCATCGATCAAATCAGGGGTGAACATGTCCGGATTTTCCACACGAAGCTCCCGGAACATGTTTTGGAACAATACGACGTGAGTCAGCTCATCGCGCTGGATGTACTTGATCAATGTAGCGGTCCCTGTCATCTTTCCTTGACGCGCCAAGGTGTAGAAGAAGGAGAATCCGGAATAGAAATACAGAGATTCCAGCAAATAGTTGGCCATCACGGTACGCAGGAAGTTGCGGTCATTCGGCTGATCGACAAACTGCTGATACAGATCAGCGATAAACTTGTTGCGCTCCAGCAAGCGTTTATCCGTGCGCCACTCATCATAAATATTGTCACGAGTTGCAGGGGAGCATACCGAATCGAGAATATAGCTGTACGATTGGGCATGGATCTCTTCCTGGAACGTCTGAATGTTCAACAGAGAGGCCACTTCTGGTGCGGTCACGTAGTCCGAGATGTTCGGCAGGTTTTCTGATTGAATGGAGTCCAGGAAGTTCAGAAATGAAATGGTTTTATCAAATGCGCGGCGCTCTGCCGGCGATAGCGTCTCAAATTGCTTGGCATCGCTGGCAAGCGGCACTTCCTCTGGAATCCAGAAGTTGTTTAGCATGGTACGGTACAGCTTGGCCGACCATGGATATTTAATACGGTTCCACTCGCGCAGATTGGTAGTATTTCCCCCGATCAGACGCTGCGTGCCGCGTTGGCCTTCCTCGTTAAACAAGCGTTTTTTTTGCAAATCCATGATTCTTTACACCTCGATTAATTGTTCTTAAGCAGAGCAGCTCACACAATCTTCCACTTCTACGGATTGATTACGCACATAGTAAATGGTCTTCAAGCCGTTTTCCCATGCCTGAATATACAGATCAAGGAACTGTGGCGCCGTAATATCCGGTGTGATGTACAAGTTGAAGGATTGCGCCTGGTCAATGTGACGCTGTCTTGCTCCCGCCGCACGAATCGACCAGATTTGATCGATACGATGCGCTTCCTTGTAGTAGAAGAATGTTTTTTCATTCAGGTTTGGTGCCGTTTGCGGGATGTTTCCGTTCCGCTTTTCTTCGATAAAGAATTTGGCATATACCGGGTCGGTGGAAGCTGTGGAACCAGCGATCAGGCTCGTTGTTCCGGTCGGCGCTACCGCAAACGTCCAAGCATTACGCATGCCGTTCTCCGCCACTTGCTTGCGAAGCTCTTGCCAACGCTCGCTTTCATAGCCTCGCTGCGCAAAGTATTCCCCAGTCTGCCATTCACTGCCCTCAAATACCGGGTAATGCCCTTTTTCTTTGGAAATTTCCATCGATGCTTTGATCGCGTGGTAAGAAATTTCCTCATACAGCTTGTCCGCTACTTCGATATGCTCTTCGCTTTCCCATTTCACGCCGTTTTGCGCCAAGTATTGATGGTAACCGCTTGTCCCCAAACCAACGGCGCGATACTTTTTATTCGTTTGCTGCGCTTGCTTCACCGGATAGAAGTTCAGATCGATTACATTGTCCAGCATCCGCATTTGGATCGGCACGATCCGCGCGATATCCTCAAAGGAATTTACACGTCCCAGATTCAACGATGACAGGTTGCACACGACAAAATCACCTGGCTTTTGGCGCGTTACAATTTCGCCATCTTCTACTTCTTCGCTGATCAGCGTAGTCGGACTCATGTTTTGCATGATTTCCGTGCACAAGTTGGAGGAATAAACCATGCCGGCATGCTTGTTTGGATTCGCACGATTTACCGTATCGCGGAAGAAAACAAATGGTGTTCCCGTTTCAAACGCGCTGGACATGATCCGTTTCATGATCTCGATGGCAGGAATCTCTGTCTTAATGGTGAGGCGAGGCTCCTGTACACACTGTTCATAGCGTTTGTTGAATTCTTCGCCAAAGCTGTCTTCCAGCGAGAAGCCCATCACTTCACGCACTTCATGCGGGTCAAACAAGTACCAGCTGCCACGCTCTTTTACCTTTTCCATAAACAGATCTGGGATACATACACCAGGGAAAATGTCATGAGCCTTCATGCGATCGTCCCCGTTGTTGGTCTTCAAGTTCAAGAAGTCCAAAATGTCCGCATGCCAAATATCCAAATAGATGGCAAACGCTCCTGCTCGGGTACCCAACTGATCCACGCTGATCGCGATCTGGTTGTACAGGCGTGTCCAAGGTACGATACCGCCTGACGCACCCTTGTGTCCACGGATAGAGGAACCGCGGCTGCGCACCTTGCCCAAGTAAATGCCTACGCCCCCGCCAAACTTGGAAACCATGGAGGTCGCATTGGCTGTGTTCATAATGCTCGCAAGCGAATCATCTACCGTGTCAATGAAGCAGGAAGACAGTTGGTGGAAAGGGGTTCCCGCATTCGCCAAAGTCGGTGTAGCCACCGTGATTTCCAGCTTCGAAAGAACATCATAGAAATCTTTGGCATGTTTTACGCGATCCTTTTCTTTGCTTGCCAGATGCATCGCAATGACCATGAATCGCTCTTGAGGCAGTTCCATCACACCGCCGTCGCGGTTTTTGATCATATAGCGATCCGCCAGCAGACGAAGACCGGCATAATTAAACAGCTGGTCACGCTCCGGCTTTATGTATGCCCCGAGTTCGGCAATTTCCTCGTCAGAGTATGTTTCCAACAGATAGGAACCATAGAGCCCTTGCTCCGTGAGCGTATGGATCAATTGGGTAAAGTCACCGTATCCAAAATGTCCGCGATAATTGCGGTTGATTGCCGCATCCTTGTAGAGATCATAAGCAAGCAATCTTGCTGCAACGAATTGCCAATCTGGATTTTCAACGCTTGTCTTCTCTACTGCAACCTGAATGACGGTACGTTGAATTTCTTTGGTAGTCATCCCGTCGCGAAATTGCAGGTGAGAATCTAATTCAAGCTCCAACGGATCACAATTTGGATAATTCGCGCATGCATAGCCGATCACTTTTTTCAGCTTGTCGACACGCAGGTCTTCTCTCTCTCCGTTACGCTTCACGATGCTAATGGTCGCAATGGTCATGCTCAGGACACTCCTTACGGGAATAAACTCTAGTAAAATGAAAAAAACTGTCGAAGTTGATGTACTAGGTATAGTGATTAAGTTAACACAAAGAGAGTGAATCAATCAACATATGGGTATGGTATAAATTTTTCGACAAAGCAAATACTAGATATTGATTTTCATCTGAAATCTGTTAATAACATACTCGACGGAAATTGCAAACAGAAATTTCGACATTTTTTTCTTTACTTTCAGCAAAACAAGTATCTCCAGCCTCTCCCATAGACAAACGGTGGTGTCATCATGTAAAATATTCTTTCTGTAGAGGATCTTTTTTTCAATATCGAGCGTATTCGTTCGTTCCTTATATGAAATAACGCAAAACTAGAGGTGATTAACAGATGGAACAAAAACCATACCGTATCTTGCTGTATTACAAATATGTCCCTATTGAAAATCCAGAAGAATTTGCAGCCGCCCATCTGCAAATGTGTAAAGATATCGGGCTGAAAGGCCGCATTATCGTGGCAGAAGAGGGATTGAACGGTACTGTATCCGGAACGATTGCGCAAACTGACGAATACATCGCTCAACTCCGCAAAGATCCTCGTTTTGCTGATATGCCGATCAAGATCGATGAAGCAGACGGCCATGCTTTCAAAAAAATGTTTGTCCGTCACAAGCCTGAGCTCGTGACCTGGCGCTTGGAAGAAAAAGTCGATCCAAACCGTCTGACCGGCAAACATCTGAAACCGGCTGAGTGGTACGAAATGTTGCAACGCGACGATGTCGTCGTGCTTGATGGCCGCAACGCGTACGAGTATGACATCGGCCATTTCCGCGGTGCCATCCGCCCAGAGGTCGAATCTTCCCGTGAGTTTCCTGAGTGGATTCGCGAAAACTTCAGCAAGTTCAAAGATAAAAAAGTACTTACCTACTGCACAGGCGGTATTCGCTGCGAAGTATTATCCGGCATCCTGCTGCGCGAAGGCTTCGAAGAGGTTTACCAGCTTGATGGCGGGATTGTCACTTACGGAAAAGATCCGGAAGTAAAAGGTCAACTGTTTGATGGAAAATGCTACGTGTTTGATGAGCGCATCTCCGTTCCGATCAACCAAGTAGAAGATGTTGTGGTCGGCACTTGCTACCACTGCGGCAAGAAGGAAGACAGATATGTGAACTGCGCCAATCCGGAGTGCAACCTGCAGCATATCGTCTGCCCTGAGTGCGAAATCGAGCATAAACGTTCCTGCTCCAAAGAATGCGAGGAGCATCCGCGCAACCGATACATCGAAGAGCAAAAATTATTGGAAGAACAAAAGCTGCAGCAAGCGTAATCTCATAACCACCATTAAGGCTCCGTCCCTACTCGACGGAGCCTTTGTTATTACTACAGCAGTAAATCCCCTCCCCTCTCCACACTTTCATAGTTCTTTTCCTCTTTTTTCATGGAATGAATGTGGTATGCTCGTTACAAGATCGATTTGGACAAGGAGAGAGCCGAATGAATGATCAATGGCTGGTGGAAGCAACGATTGCGCAAGTTCAGGAAAAGATGGCGAACGGAGAACTCTCTGCACGTGATTTGGTCCTCTTTTATATGAAACAAGCCGCTGTCTACGATAAAGCTGGCGTCCATTTGAACGCGATCCTCGAATGGAATCCGGATGCCTTCCAAATCGCAGAAGCGCTTGATCAAGAGCGCAAGCTGCGCGGCCCTCGGGGACCTATGCACGGGATTCCCGTCCTGATCAAGGATAATATCGATACGGCAGACAAGATGCATACGAGTGCAGGCTCTCTGGCCTTGGCCCATTCTTATGCGGCAAAGGATGCGTATGTCGTAGAACGGCTTCGCGAGGCAGGGGCCGTTATCCTAGGCAAAACTAATCTGACGGAATTCGCCAATTTCATGACCGATCATATGCCGAATGGATATAGCTCACGCGGAGGTCAGGTTCGAAATTCATATGGCCCGGGGATTTTCGATACTGGGGGCTCTAGCTCGGGTTCGGGGGTGGCTGTAGCGGCAAACCTGGCCATGGTCGCAGTCGGTACGGAAACTTCCGGCTCCATTTTGAGTCCAGCCAGCTCCAATTCGGTGGTAGGAATCAAACCGACAGTCGGGCTCATCAGCCGAAGCGGCATCATTCCGATTTCTTTCAGACAAGACACTGCAGGTCCCATGGCCCGTACCGTCGCAGATGCAGCCATACTGCTCGGCGCCATGACAGGAGTCGATCAAGCTGATCCGGTGACAGCTGCCAGCATCGGCCGAGCGTATACGGACTACACCCCCTTTCTCGACCCTCAGGGGTTAGCAGGTGCTCGTCTGGGAATTGCCCGCCCCGTCTATTATGATGATCTGGATAAGGATCAGCTCGCTTTGATGGAGCTGGCCATTCAGACACTCTCCCAACAGGGGGCAACTGTGATTGATCCGGTCACCATCCCGTCCTCCTCCCGGCTAACTCCGGACATGGCCGTAATGCTTCACGAGTTCAAACCCGCCCTGAACGCTTATTTGCGAGCTCTTCCCGATCATTGGCCGATCCACAGCTTGCAGGATGTCATACGTTTCAATGAGGAGCATGCCGAACAAGCTCTTCGCTATGGGCAGAGCATTCTGGAACAAGCGGAAGCCACAAGCGGGACGCTAACCGAACCGGCCTATCTGGAAAGCAGGGCGCGGGATCTGTACGATTCACAAACGGACGGGATCGACGCAGCGCTTGTCGAGCACGGACTGGATGCTCTGGTCTTTCCAGCCAACTACGGTGCGGGAATCGCTGCAAAAGCGGGATATCCTTCTATAACCGTACCAGCCGGCTATACGCCAGAGGGAAAACCGCTGGGGATCACGTTTACCGGGAAGGCCTACAGTGAGCCTCAGCTGATCCGCATCGCTTATGCATACGAGCAAGCCACTCAGCATCGTGTACCGCCAAAGCTGGTGTAAACACACAAAAAAGGAAGCGCCACTGGGGTGCTTCCTTCTTTTTGCGTACTTTTATGAGACGATCGTTTTTCTCTAGAGTTGTACTACCTTAGTAGCGATGTTTTTGCAGAACTCACTGTCATGCTCCACGAAAAGAATGGTAGGTGTATATTCGAGCAGCAGCTCTTCAATCTGCATCCGCGAAATCACATCGATAAAATTAAGCGGTTCATCCCAAATGTACAAATGAGCATTCTCACAAAGACTTTTCGCAATCAGCACTTTCTTTTTTTGCCCGCCGCTAAAAGCGGACATATCCTTTTCAAATTGTATGCGGGAGAAATCGAGTTTTCTTAGAATCGATTTAAATAGGCTTTCATCGATTCCATGGTCTCTCGCGTAATCCGTCAGGCTCCCTTGCAAATGAGAGGTGTCCTGGGACACATAGGAGATTTTCAGCTGGCTCCCCCTTCTGAAAGTGCCCGTATGCTGGATCTCCTCTCCACATATCAGTTTGATGATGCTTGATTTTCCGGAGCCATTTTTCCCTGCAAGCGCAATTCGCTCCCCTTGCCCGATCGTAAAGCTTACATCTGCACAAACCGGCTTCTCCCCGTAAAAAATCGACACATGCTCAAGCTCTACAAGCTGGTTTTTATGGTAGGTCAGCTGGGAAATCTTTAAGCTGTCCTGGTTTTCAATGTTTTTCAGGAGCTTCGCTTTTTCCTCGATCGCGGAATGCTGTCTTTGCTCGATTGATTTCGAGCGTTTCATCATCTTGGCAGCCTTATGGCCAACATACCCTTTATCAACCTTGGAACCGGAATTTAGGGTGCCATTTTTGGTTTTTTCCACTTCGTGGGACCAGTGGTTTGTGCGCTTTGCAGATTCGGACAAGCGTTTAATGTCCTTCTTCAGCCTTTCATTCTCGGCAAACTCAAACTGATCCTGCCTTTTTTTATTTTCCCACCACTCGGAGAACGTCCCTTTTTGTACCTCGATATTGGTCTTATTAATGGAAAGGATGTGATCGACGCAGTTATCCAGGAATGCTCTGTCATGGGATACCAGAATAAAGCCGCTTTTGGTATCGAGATAATCACTGACAAGCTTTCTTGCATGCATATCCAGGTGATTGGTCGGTTCATCAATGAGCAGAAAGCTGTTTTCCTTCAAAAACAACGCAGCCAGCATCACCTTCGTCTGCTCTCCATTGGACAAAGTAGCAAAAGGCCGATACAGCACATCTTCGGACACCTTCAATAAGGAAAGTTCGCGCATCAGTTCCCAATGATGGTAGTCGGTAAGGATGCCCTCGATGACGTCTAGGGTATTCTGTTCCTTGTTCTCCACCGGAAAAGGAAAGTATTCAAATTGGACATTGGCCGAGATCTTACCGCTGTATTCATAGTTCCCCAGCAACAAATGAAGGAAGGTCGTCTTCCCTCTCCCGTTTCTTCCCGTAAATCCCAATTTCCAATCAGTATCGATCTGGAAGCTTACGTCTTCAAAGATGTTATCAAAACTGCCCTCATAGGCAAATGTCAGGTTGGTCACTTGGATTAATGACATCAAATCATCCCCCTGTATGAAAAATAAAGAGCTGCAAGAAAGTTACTTTCTCGCAGCTCAAATACATACAGCAAATCTAACGCCACACGGTGGAGTTAGATAAGGACATATCCGTCTGAGTGAAAAGTGTAGTAACTTTCTTGCACATAAAGAATAAAACAAGCGAAATAACGATCGCTTTTGTTGTTTTATACCTTCATTAGCAAGAAAAATCCATTACACGTTTCAACTCCATTCATGAAATTACAAGTATTTTACCATACGCGATGATTGAATGCAACCGAAAGACTCACCGGTAAAATGGCTCCGTCCAGTGTCCGGTGAAGCCACTCCCTTTTATCATGCCTGACCTATCTACTCTGTACTCGCCACATGCATGGCGTACTGCAGCGGCTTTCGTATCGCCTGACGATAGAGAGCCAACTGTCCGAGCTCCTTGAAAATTTCTCTGCCTGGCTTCGGATTCACTTCGATTAGCCAGACACGGCCATCCCGATCGACTCCAATATCCAGCCCCAGCTCCAGCATTCGCCCAAAATGATTCTCGATGGTGGCTGCGGTCTGATACCCAAGCTTTTCACACTCAGCGACGATTTCCTTTGCTCTTTCTTCGTTGAATCTTGCAGCCAGAAACCGGGTCGAATCAACCGCTGTCCCGCCTCCGTGGAGATTGGAGGTTGCACTTTGTTGACCACCTACGCGGATCCCGTGACCTGTGATCGACCATACGCCATCTTGATTTTTTTGCAGGAGGAGCCGCATATCCACCGATCTTCCTGGTTTCAAATCAAGCGCAAGACCTTGCTGGATTATATAATAACCGCGATTGACCCAGCGCTCGACCTTTGTGAGTAAGGAAGGCTGGCTGTTCGTTCGAATGGAACGCTTCACGCGGTTATGATCCCGTCCCAGCAGATGATAGCCTTCCTCTGTCCGTTCGATCTTCAATATTCCCCTGCCGCCTGTACCGTTGACTGGTTTCACATACAGCTGTGAGTGCTTCCGCAGCATGCTGCGGAGTGTCGCCTTTTGAAATAATTGCGTATCAGGCAGCCATGGATGCATCCGTTCATCCTTGATCAGAACTTGATGTACCTTCCATTTGTTGGCCAGTCGGTTATTGGTATACGGAAACAGTTTTCTTCTGCGAAAGGCTACATAGCGTTGAAAAGCGGCTGTCGGCGAATACCGGTAGCGATCGATCACTACATCGGGCCAGGTGATTTTGCGTCGGATCCATCCCTTTGCTCCTGCAGGGACATAGCCATAGATGCTGCGGCTGCCGACATCCACATCCTGCGGGGCAAAAAGGAACACCTGACAACCAAGACGCGCACCTTCATGAATCAATTGCCGGAAGTATCGAGGCTCGGAAAATCGGCTTCCCACCCGCGAGGTCAAGATCCCAATCCTTACTTTGTTCATTTCAACACCCTCTTGGCGTTTCTCACTGCAGTCTATTCACGCCGGAGGTGAAATGCGTATCGGGTAGCGGATTTTCTTCGCTACCCTTCCAACTGTCGTTCTAACCGAAGCATTTCTTCGGGAAGCGGGCAATCCACCCGGATGCTTTTCTCGCCAAAGGGATGTACAAGCTGCAGGTTCACTGCATGAAGGGCTTGTCTGGCAATACCCAACGGTTTTCCTCCATACAAGGCATCTCCCAACAATGGATGCCCGAGGTACGATAAATGGACCCGGATTTGATGTGTACGGCCCGTATCGAGGACACATTCGACCTTGGCGGCATCGGCATATTGATTGATTACCTGATAATGCGTAATCGCCGGATCTCCCCCTGGGCTTACTCTGCGCCTCGTTGGGTGATGCCGGTCTTTCCCAATTGGAGCGTTGATGGTGCCGGACTTTTTGGTGAAGCGCCCATGCACAAAAGCGAGATAGGTCCGTTTGATTAGGCTCAATCGCAAGCGCTCATCTAATAAAGCGGAAGATAATGCATGTTTGGCGTATAGGACCGCTCCTGATGTTTCCTGATCGAGCCGGTGCACATGCCGCACCTTTGCTTGGATTCCCTGCTGCAGGAAATATCCGGATACCAGATGGTCAAGCGTCTGGCGATGCGCTTTCTCGGTCGGGTGAAGCAGCAGTCCCGCGGGTTTGTTTACAATGAGCAGATGATCATCCTCATAGAGCACCTCGAGCTTTCCCGTAACCGGTTCTATTCCCAACGGCTCAGGCAGGCATACGCGCATCCTTATCTCTTGCCCCGCTTCTGTCACGGTATGCTGTGCGACGGGTGAACCCTGCAGCAATACCTCTTTTTGTTGAAAGAGCAAATGCACGGTTTTCTTGGGCAATCTCCATTTTTCACGCAAAAGAATGCCGAGCTGCATCCCTGCATCCTCGGCACCCAAAATTCCCGACAACCATTCTCCTGTTTTCACACACGCAATCATCGGCTGTCTTCCTTACTGTTGTTGGAGTGTTTCACTGACCTGGACGACGCGGTCCAAGAATTGTTCGATTTCTTCACGGCTTTTGCCCAATTTGCTGACAAAACGGATCAGTTCATTGCCTTTTTGAAAAGCGATAAAGCTCGGAATGCCAAACACATCGTATTTTTGCCCTAAATCCGGCAGGGTATCACGATTTACCGCGATCATGTCGATCTTATCTTTATAGTTTTCTTCCACTTCTGGCATGAACGGATCGATCCGGTGACAATCCGGACACCAATCGGTGAAAAACTTTACGACAACCGGCTTTTCGGATTGAATCGCTTCTTGAAAATCGCTTTCTGTCTTTACCTCTCTCATAGAAACCATCCTTTCACGATCTTTGTCATAGTGTATCACAAGCAGCCAATCTTGTCGCATGTCCGCAACCTGGCGATTACACTTTGGTCCCGACACGCACCAGCATATCCATAAAGGCTTTCACCGGCTTGGACAAATGTCGGTCGCGCCGATATGCCACCACCAATGTCCGCTCGGGACGGGTCGCCAACCGGACATAGGCCGGTCTCGCGCTGGTACGCCCGGCAGCCGTGATCATGGCTGGCGCGAAGGAAATACCCATGCCAGCTGCCACCAATGATTGTACGGTGTGGATGTTGCTGCTTTCAAACACGATCTTCGGACGAAACCCGGCTTGCTCACACAGCGTCAGGGTAATTTGCCGGAAGCCTTGCCCTTCTTTCAATAAAATAAAGGGCTGATCGGCCAGATCCGACAGTTCAACCTCCTGTGCGCTGGCTAGCGGATGCTCGGGCGGCAGCGCAAGGTAGATTTCCTCCCGTATCGCTGGCTCGACAGCCAGAGACGGCTCGGAAATGGGCATCGTCAGCAGACTCACATCAATGATCCCTCTAGCCAGCAGCTGTTCCAACTGACTTGATCTTTCCTCTACAAGCTGAAGCTCAACCCCCGGATACATCCGTGAAAATTCGGAGATGACCTCGGGCAGCACATATTCACCGGTAATCGGCAGGCTCCCTACAAAAAGTCTCCCGCTCTCCCCTTGTGCGTAAGAACGCATTTCGCGTTCCAGTCCCTCCACCTGATCCATGATCTGACTGGCCACCTGAACAAAGCGGGCTCCTGCATCCGTCAGCTCCACATGCTGCGGCAGACGGTGAAAGAGCTGCACATCAAACATTTTTTCCAGCTTGGCGATTTGCTGGCTTAATGACGGCTGCGCCAGATGCAAGCGCTCGGCCGCGCGGGAAAAGCTGTGTTCCTGAGCGACAGCCAGTACATAGCGAATTTGTCGAAACTCCATCCTGAACCTCCATAACAATATCCTATAGCCTCTATAATTATTATATCTTTGACCTATAGCCTTTGCCATGGTACAACTCTATAAAAGAGAAAGTAATGAGGAGGAATTCTACATGAAGCCCCGCACCTTATTCGAAAAGATTTGGGATCAGCACGTCATTCATGAAGAAGCAGGGAAACCAAGCCTCTTGTATATCGATCTGCATTTGGTTCACGAGGTGACTTCCCCCCAAGCGTTTGAGGGATTGCGCCTTGCCGGCCGACGCGTTCGCCGCCCTGATCTGACCTTTGCTACCATGGATCATAATGTGCCTACCTTTGACCGTTTCAATGTAGCCGATCCGATCTCCCGCCAACAGATGGAGACACTTCAGGCAAACTGCGCGGAATTCGGCATCCCGCTGGCGGATCTGAACAGCCCGGATCAAGGAATCGTGCACGTCATCGGACCGGAGCTTGGACTTACCCATCCGGGAAAAACCATCGTCTGCGGAGACAGCCACACCTCCACACACGGAGCCTTTGGCGCACTCGCCTTCGGTATTGGCACCAGCGAAGTGGAGCATGTGCTGGCGACCCAGTGCTTGCAGCAGCATAAACCAAAAACGATGGAAGTGCGCGTGAACGGAAAGCTTCCATTTGGCGTCACTGCAAAAGACTTAATTTTGGCGATTATCGCAAAATTCGGCACAGACTTTGCCACAGGCTATGTCATCGAATATACCGGCGAGGCAGTCCGCGGACTCTCCATGGAAGAGCGCATGACCGTCTGCAACATGTCGATTGAAGCAGGCGCTCGCGCGGGCCTGATCGCACCGGATGAGACCACCTTTACCTACTTGAAAGGACGCCGCTACGCTCCCCAAGGAGAAGACTTCCTGGCAGCCGTCGAAAAATGGAAGCAGCTCTCCACAGATGAAGGTGCTGTCTATGATCGAGTCGTCGAGATCGAAGCTGCAGACATCGCCCCGCAAGTAACATGGGGAACCAGTCCTGGCATGGGTACAAGTATCACCGGCGCTGTGCCTGATCCCGCTTCCTTCCCCACTGCAAATGAGCAGACAGCGGCACGGGATGCTTTGGCTTACATGGACCTCGCTCCAGGCACGCCTATGAGTGAGATCAAGATCGATCGCGTCTTTATCGGTTCCTGTACAAATGGACGTCTTGAAGACTTGCGCAAGGCCGCATCGGTTGCAAAAGGGCGAAAAGTGGCTGCCCATGTCCATGCGATGGTCGTGCCCGGTTCCCAAGCGGTGAAAGAACGGGCGGAACAGGAAAGATTGCATGAAATCTTTATAGCGGCTGGTTTTGAATGGCGCGAATCCGGCTGCTCGATGTGTCTGGCCATGAATCCTGATATTTTGCAGCCGGGCGAACGCTGTGCCTCTACCTCCAATCGCAACTTTGAAGGTCGACAAGGACGTGGAGGGCGCACCCATCTGGTCAGTCCGGAAATGGCGGCAGCGGCAGCTATCGCTGGCCACTTCGTCGATGTGCGTGAATGGTATACCGAGAAAAAGGAGGAAGTCTACCAATGAATCCATTTGTGACCGTTACCGGAATCGCAGCACCGCTCAATCGGGTGAACGTGGATACCGACGCCATTATCCCGAAGCAATTCTTGAAACGAATCGAACGCTCGGGCTTTGGACAATTCCTTTTTTACGAATGGCGCTTTACCGCAGAAGGTGAGCCTATCGATACGTTTGTGCTCAACCAACCGCGTTATGCCAACTCGACCATTTTATTGGCGCGCAACAACTTTGGCTGCGGTTCATCCCGTGAGCATGCTCCTTGGGCCCTGTTGGACTATGGATTCCGGGCGATCATCGCTCCCTCTTTTGCCGACATCTTCTACAATAATTGCTTTAAAAATGGCATTCTACCGATCAAGCTGTCTGAGGAGCAAGTCGAAGAATTATTCAAGCGAACCGAGCAAAATCCAGATTATGAGCTGACGATCGATTTGCAAGCTCAGACCGTGACAGACGCGCAAGGACTCTCCTACTCCTTTGAAGTGGATGAATACCGCCGCTACTGCCTGTTAAACGGCTTGGATGACATCGGGATCACCTTGCAGCTCGAAGAGAAAATTACCGCCTTTGAAGCAGCTAGAGGATAAGGAATACGGAAGGAACGGCCACTGGCACTTTGCTGCCGAGTGGCCGTTTTTCCGTTTATTCTGGCACAAAAAAAGAAAAGCGCCCTTATAGGCGCGGCTGTGAACAACACGATTATTTGATTTCAATCATTCTTACCTGCTCAACCTTATAAGGCAGATGATTGTGATAGGTAAGCTCTACCCGGAGCTCATGCTCCCCTTTTGGAAGCTGCTTCAAAAGAAACTCTGATTCATCCACTTTCCCTTTCAATTGACCGTCCAAGTATACATGCGCGTGGCCTTGCCCGTGCATCGTAGGATCGGACATTTCGCTGTTCAGCGGCAGAAACTCGAAGTTTTTGGTCAGCATCTTCACGTTCGCGGTCGTGCCTTCCACGGTTACATCCAAAGCCAGCTCCGGCTTTGCGCTGTTGAACTCGTCACCGCTTACCGGCGCCGTGGTAAATACGCTTTCCACATCAGGTCGATACGAGTCGGATACGGAAAGCGGATCGCTTACCAAGAGTACGACACCGCCAATCAAGATGACGAGCAGAACAATAATGCCAACGATCAGTTGTCGCATGTTAATAATCAATACCCTCATCACTCTACTCTCCCTTTCCACAATAACGTTTGTCCCCGTTTTGTACATGCATACGCGAAAAAAGGGAGAGATAGAATCAGAAAGGCAACATTTTCATGATCAGGGATTGAATTTGTTAGCGGAAATTGATGAATTGGACTTCAATCGGGAGGTCTGCTTTTCGAATGGCCGCAATGATCGCTTGCAGTTCATCCTTGCTTTTGCCCACCACACGGATCTGGTCGTCCTGAATTTGTGATTTTACCTTCAAGCCCGTATCTTTGATGATGGTGTTGATCTTTTTCGCGTTGTCTTTGTCAATTCCTTGGACCAGTTTTACCCGTTGACGGACGGTACCGCCAGAAGCAGGCTCAATTTTGCCGTAGTCAAGGTTCTTGATGGACACCTCACGCTTGATTAGCTTGCTCAGGAGAACGTCTTTTACCTGCCCAAGCTTGTACTCATCGTCGGAAACAATGACAATCTCCTCTTTGTCGAGAGAGATATCGCTCTTGCTGCCTTTGAAGTCAAAGCGGTTTTCAATCTCTTTTTTCGCCGTGTTGATGGCATTGGTCACTTCTGACAAATCAACCTTGGAAACGATATCAAATGAACTCTCTTTACTCATGTAACCATTCCTTTCTTCGAAGATAATTGGGGAGGTATACGCTTCGGTTAAATGGCTTTGACCATTCCGCCATCAACCAGGATGGATTGGCCGGTCACATAGCTATTGGCTGGCGATGCCAGGAAGGTGATCACACGGGCAAACTCATCCGGCTCCCCGTATCTGCCGACCGGAATCGCCGCCTCCATTTGCCGGCGGACCTCTTCTACGGTTTGACCGCTTTTGTCAGCCCGTACAGCGTCAAGATAAGCCAAGCGATCGGTCCCGATCCGTCCAGGTCCCACGGTATTGATCAGGATGCCATCCGGCCCAAGCTCGGAGGCCAGTGTTTTTGCCAATCCGACGATCCCTGTCCGGAAAGTGTTGGATAAAATCAGATTATCGATCGGTTGTTTAAATGAGGAAGAAGCAAAATTAACAATCCGTCCAAATTGCTGGTCACGCATATACGGGAGCACCGCACGGATGGAACGTATGACACTGAGCAAATTCAATTCGAAGGCTTGCTGCCAATGTTCATCGGTCATCTGCTCGAATGTGCCTGCCGGTGGACCTCCGGCGTTGGTAATCAGAATATCTACCGTGCCAAACTTCTCTGCCGTCGCTTGCACAAGCCTTTCAATATCCCCTGCTTTTGTCACGTCTGTCATAACGGTCAATGGTTCCCTGCCGATTTCCTGCTTAAATTCCGCAGCAACCGCTTCTAAGGCCGCTTCGTCACGGCCGGAAATCACTACATTGGCCCCTTCTTTTGCCAAGGAAAAGGCAGTCGCTTTCCCTAACCCTTTGGTTGAAGCCAATACGATCGCGGTACGCCCTGTCAGCTGTAAATCCATATGTACTCCTCCCTCTTTGGAAACGATTGCATATTGTCTGTCTGCCCTCCATTCTACCTTACGAAACACCGTTGCGCCAAGTTTTTGGACCCGCCAAATGGCTTTCCTTTTAAGCGATCCCTTATCTTCGGAAACCTCCAGTAGCTTCCATACGTATAACAAACGAAAACAAAGCAAGCAATGCGAGTTGATTGAAACAATCATAGAGGTGGTCTAATGGAATGCCCATGGTGCGATACTATTTTGGAAAAAAACGTTGACTATTGTCACAAATGCGGGAAGGAGCTGGTTGAATTTGATAAAAGCGAACCGATTCCCGCTGAAATGGATGAGGCAGACCATCCATCCCTTCCGCCCATGTGCATCTGCCCAAACTGTAAACTAGAAATGTTATCCCTTGGAGAACAGGAGCTACAGCGGTCTTCGGCAATCAGTAATTTGTTTTTTGGAGAGCTTGGTGACCTGTTTCAAGGAACTCTGCGTCTGCTTATGTTTGTTTGTACGAACTGTGGGAAAGCTGAATTCTCTGTCACGGAAGATACACGATTACGTTTGAGAGAGTATGGACAATTAGACTAAGTTGCGACGACAACTGGGCGATTTCTGGATGCTACATATTTAAAGGAGGGAGCAGCTACTCGTGCCTTCGTTCTTCTCCATTATTTTCTTTGTGCTGTCTTTGGCGTTTTTGTTTTGGATTGTTACGAAACGAGAAGGCCGGATTTCGGCTATTTTGCAGGTATTGCCTTTGATCTTCTTCGCTGTATCGTTAGAAATTGGCACAAAAATGCTATTTTATATGGCAGCAACGGTTTGGGGTATTACAACGGCTTTGCTTTTGATCAATGATAAAAAAAGAAAGAATAACCTTTGAGTGCGGTTGCTGTGTTTTAGAACATCAGTATCCCAAAATTGGTGTGGCTATTTCCAACAGTTTCTTCCGTTCGTGTCGAACATCAATTTCAAACGAAAGAAAGCGTAGACACAGTGTCTACGCTTTCGCTTTTTCCATCGCTTATCCTTCTGTTGAAGCCAGATCCGATTTTACCGCTTTTCTTTGCTGTTTTCGTTGTTGGCGTGCTTCTTTTCGGCGAGAGCGCCAGGAATGGAAGCTCTCGAATAACGAGTACATCACTGGCACCAACACCAAGGTGACAATCGTATGGAAGATCAACCCGGAAATCACACCTGTGGCCAGAGGCGCTTCCAAATCGGAGCCTTCCGCCATCGCCAGACCCATGGGGAGCATCCCCAAAATCGCGGTCACTTTGGTCATGATGACCGGGCGAACACGATCACGGGTGCCTTGGATAATGGCTTCCTGCAAATCCATGCCCCGGGTACGCAGCAGATTGATCCGGTCGATGAGCAATATCGCATTGGAGACGACAATCCCGACCAGCATGATGATCCCGATCATCGCCATTTCACCGAAAATGCGCTGTGTGAGCACAAAACCGATGACGACACCGACAAGAGCCATGGGAATCGTAAACATGATGATCAACGGCTGGGACATACGACCGAATTGCGCCACCATGATGACGTAAATCAATCCGAGCACTCCGAGGAACACAAACAACCCTTGGGTCATATTCGAGCTTTGTTCTTTCAGCTTACCGGCGATCTCGACCTGATATCCGGCGGGAACCGCAAGCTCGGTCAGTTTTTCTTCAATCTGTCGGCCAACCGTCCCCAGATCCGTTCCGAGCATTTCGGCAGATACGGTCACGAGCCGCTCTCCGTCATCGTGGCGCAAAGTGATCGGCGATTTGCTATAGCTCCAGTCCACTAATTCAGACAATGGGACCAGCGCACCTGTTTCTGCCTTGATCATCACTTGGCGCAATTGATCGGGATGCTTCAGCCAATTTTCCGGATAACGGGCGATCACGTCCACCTCTAACCCATCCTGGGTCATCGTCGTAATCTGCTGCTCGCCAATCATGCCGTTGATCTGACGCAGCATGGAGCGATGATCGACTTGCAGTCTTGCCAGCGCATCCTGCTTGGGAACAAGGGTCATCTTCTCACTGCCCCGGTCAAAGTCGTTGCGCACATTGGTGACGCCAGGGATCGTTTTCAACATCGCTTCCACGTCACTCGTGATCTGGCGTGTTGTTTCCAAGTCCTCCCCGATCACATCCAGCTTGATCGGAGCTCCTTCCCCCGCTCCGCCAAATGACATTGTGATTCGTTCGATCCCTTTTATGGAAGTCAAGCGATCATGAATATCTTTTTCCAACGCCTCTTTGTCACGTTCACGCTTCGTTTTTCCTACCAAGGTGACATAGATCTCTGCTTCATCCTTTTCCGCAAAGAAGAACACATCCAACACTTCTGGAACTTCCCGCAAAGATTTTTCGGCCAAGACGCCTGCTTCCTGGGTCGTAGCCAAAGGCGTGCCTTCTGGCAGGAAGATTTGTGCATACACGAGATTTTCGTTTGGGTTCAAGCCTTGCCCCATTTTAATAAATGGCGCAAGAAACATGACGCCGATGAACAACGCAGCCGCTATGGCAATCGTTTTGATCCGATGGCGAAGGGCAACTCGCAAGACTCGATTGAACGTTCTGACGATCGCGTGTTCTTTCACAGGCTGATCGCCTTCCAGCTTGACGTTTTTGTCATTGCGCAGGAAGCGATCCGCAAATACTGGGACAAAAAAGATGGCTGCGATCGTCGAAGCCACGATCGTGGAGGTAACCGTAAAGGCGATCGTATTGAAAATCGGCCGTAACCAATCTTCAAAATCCGCAAATACGAGAGGCAGAAAAACAATGACCAGCGTCAGCTGCGAAGCGATTACCGGGGTCAACACTTCGCGCGTCCCCTTCACAATCGCACTCGTCAACGGTTCTCCTTTTTCCCGCAAATGATAAATGCTTTCCAGCACCACAATGGCTGCATCGACGATCAGACCGACCGATAAACTGAGTGAAATCAATGTCACCAGATCAATGCCATATCCGCCCATTTTCATCGCGATAAAGGTCATCAGTGCGGATAGCGGCAGAGTGGTGGCAATCACCAGCGTAACTCGCCAGTTGCGCAGGAACACGAGCAGGATGATCACGGCCAGGATACCACCGATGGCCACATCGCGGCTCAGATTGGATACCGCATGCTTGATATAGGAGACGGCTTCGAAAATGACCTTCATCTCATATTTTCCGCCGGATTCGCTATTGATCTGTGAAACGACCTCTTCTACCGCCTCTTGGGTCGTGATCAAGTCCGCTCCATCCGCTTTTTTCACACTGATATGCACATACGGTTTTCCGTCCGTCAAGGAAACGGCATCTTTAATGGTCCCCCGCAGGTCTTCAATGGTCGCCAATTGTGACAAGGGAACGCTTCCCTGCCCCGTCTCGATGGACACGTCATTGATTTCCTGCACCGTCTGGAACGTATGATCAATCATGATGACTGTATCGAACCCTGTGTTTTCCAAAGTACCGACCGCTTGCTTCCAATTGCTCACCTGCAGCTGCTCGATGACATCCGTCGGGGTAAGCTGATAGGCTGACAATCGTTCTGGACGCAGCGTAATCGCGATTTTATCTTGAAACGTGCTGTCGTATACTTCCGCTGTTTTGACACCCGGTACAGACTCAAGCCGATCCTTGATCGTTTTCTTGGCAATGCTCAGCATGGCTTGGGGATCTGCACCGACCAAAGCATAATCGATCAGCTCTTCATCACCCAGGTTGCTCTGGGTAATCGTGATATTGTCTACGCCTTCCGGAAAGTCATTGCGCAGACGGTTGACAATGTTCTGCACTTCTTGCTTGACGGTTTCGCCTTCATTTTCATTCGCGTTGATATTGATGCGGGTAAAGCCTGTGCCGGTCGTAGAAGTAAAGTCCTTCACTCCCGCCAGTGACTTAATCTCTTTTTCCACTTCATCGGTTACTTTATCTTCCATCTCCTCAGGAGGCAAAGATCCGCCGGAAATGTTGACATTGATATTGGGAATGTTCGCTTTCGGCACCAGCGCCACATTAAAGCTGAATACCGAGCCAAGCCCCACGATGGCGATCAGAAAGGTGCAGAGAAAAACAATTAATTTTCGTTTCAGCAAAAAGAGAATGATCTTTTCCATGCCGCGTTATTCTCCTTTCGCTACCACTTTTTCTCCGTCAACAAAGTACGTAATACCCGTACGGAGGAGCTGTTCGCCAGGCTTTACGCCTTCCACGACTTCAATGAAATCACCAATGATTTGACCCGTCTTTACTGCTCTTTTCTTGACCAGACCGTTTTCGACAGCCATCACATAGCGCTGGGTCTGGTTGATGCCTACGCTCTCCAGCGGAACGATCACACCTGCTATTTTACGAGGAGCCTCGACAGTAGCGACCATTCCTCCGCGCCAGGATTGATCCGGATTAGGCACAGTGATTTCCACGCGGTATTTTCCTGTTTGCTTATCAATGACCGGGGAAATATACGTGATTTTGCCGCTGGATTTTTTCTGTCCGTCCTTGGACACGTTCACGCTGGCTCCGAGCGCATATTGATCAATTTGATCATTCGTCACATCGATCGTGACCTTGATCTCGGACAAGTCGACCAGATGAATCAGGGATTGGCCAGGTCCTGACAGCTCTCCCGCTTGCTGCGTTACCTCGACTACAGTCCCTGTGAAAGGGGCGATGATCTGCGAGTCTTGCAGCGTTTGTCTGGCACGCTGCACTTCGCTTGTCGCCTGTTTCAAGGAGGCATCTACCGCGATGACGTCTTCGGTGTCTGCGCCCTTCAGTAAATCATCCAGTGCGATCTTTTCATTTTTCGCCGTGATTTCCGCCTGCTGCTTTTCCAGCTTTAATTTGTCAAGCTCGCTTTGCGAGATTGCACCTCCGGCAAAGAGCCGCTCCCCCTGCTGGAAGTCTTGAACCGCCTTTTCATAGCGCTGATTCGCGCTTTCCACTTCCAAGCGCTGCTGCGCGATTTGTTCCGCATCTGCACCTCTGATCGTCTTTCTTTTGCGAGCTGCCGCTTCCTGCACCTGTCCGGCTGCTGCCGTCATCGCACTCTGATAATAGCTGCCGTCCAAAGAGGCAAGCACTTTCCCCTGGGTGACTCTGTCTCCCTTTTTCACTAGCACCTGCGCGATTTTCCCAGATGTTCCAAATGCCAGCTGCGTATCCCGCTTCGCTTCCACCAAACCGGTTGCCGTCATCGACACACCTTGCGCATCCTTGCCCACTGTAAATACTTCGACCACTTTTGCCTTGGCTTCCGGTTTTACCTCAGCCGGTGTGTTTCCGCCACATCCCGATGCTGTCAGCAGTACTGCTGCCATGGCAACCACTACACGTTTTTTCACCGTTATTCCTCCAACTCCATACGAATGATTTCCTTCCTTAGTTTGCCAGTTTTTCCTTTGTGTCTGAACCGTCAGCAGAACGAACTTTCCTCCTCCTTAAGGCGGAGATGAAAAACAAAGTCCCCTTATTCGAGCTGACTCAACTTCCAAGAGGGAGAAGGATGACGCATACTGACGATCATGGCAAAGGCGATAAGGTTGGAGATCAAGGAGCTGCCGCCGTAGCTGATGAACGGCAAAGTGAGTCCCGTAATCGGAGATAGACCGATATTCATCCCAATGTTCACAAACACCTGAAAGGCCCACATTGTCACCATGCCGCTGATGAAAAAAGCCGCGAATAGATCAGGTGTCTTCATCGCCCAGGCAATCAAGCGAAAAAACAGAAAAAAATAGAGCAGCAGCAGGATGCTTCCGCCCAAAAATCCCCAATGCTGCGCAACGACTGCGAAAATAAAATCGGTATGCTGCTCGGGAAGCTTGGAGCTGCTGCTGGTAAGCGCCCATGCATTCGTCATGCCGCCTAATTGGCCGCTTCCGACCAGTTTTCGCGCTTGTATGTATTGATACCCGCTTCCCAATGGATCAGACTCGGGATCCATAAAGGACAGGAGACGATCAAATTGATGCGGTCGGACAACTTGAAAAAATAAGGAGGGAGAATAGCTATACAAGCCATAGAGAAAAACCGCGAAGATGAAAGTTGTCATAATAACACTTATGTAAACAGTTTTAGGGATTCGGCTCATCACAAAAAATGCCCCTAACAAGGCAAGATAGATCAGCGCCATTCCGAGATCCGGCTGCAGCAGTACGAGTCCGGTCGGGACCAGTACGAAAAGCAATGCTTTCCCAATCTCCTCCGTCTTGAGAAAGACCCCCTGATTCCACTCATACAAACGAGCCAACATGATCAATGTCGTGATTCTCGTCAATTCAGAAGGCTGTACATTCAGCGGCCCTAGGTCAATCCAACTGATCGCTCCATTCACCTTTTTCCCGATGACAAAGACGGACAAGAGCAATAGGATACCGGCTCCATAAAAATAATGGGCATGCTGGGCGTAGTACCGATAGTCAACATTGCGGAGCAGCCAGAAACATTCCGCTCCCACTGTGGCCCAGGTCAATTGCTTCCAAACAAGCGTCTGCAGGTGATCCTGTGTGGCCACATAGATGGTCATCAGGCCAGCCAACAAGATGAGAGCCATCGCCAAGAACACTTCCGGGTCATATGTCTTTTGTTCCTCCATACTACTCCTCCATCGATTGGACTTAATGGATAGTCTTCCCAAAATGAACCCGTTCAGCCCTGCAACCGGATGAGCAGCTGATATGACAACCAGCATCTGGCCACGAAAAAAGCTGCCGATTTTCTCGACAGCTTGCAAAAAGTGTTCTCTATTCTATTTCGCACCCGCCAGCTCTTCCAGCTCATCCAGCAGGTCTTTGAATACAGCCAACGCATCCCGGATCGGCTGCGGCGAGGTCATATCAACGCCGGCCTTCTTCAACAGATTCAGCGGGTAATCGGAACCGCCGCTCTTCAGGAACGCGAGATAGCGCTCGACCGCTGGCTGGCCTTCCTCCAGGATTTGCTTGGAGAGTGCCGTTGCCGCGCTGAATCCGGTGGCGTATTTGTAGACGTAAAAATTATTGTAGAAGTGTGGAATGCGCGCCCATTCCAAGTCGATTTGCTCATCGACAATCATCTCATCTCCATGGTATGCGACATTAAGTTCGCGATACCACTCGCTCAAGGAATCGGCAGTCAACGGTACTTCTTTCTCCGAATTGGCATGAATCAATTTTTCATATTCGGCAAACATCGTCTGTCTGAAGAGCGTACCGCGGAATTGCTCCAGATAGTAATTGATCAGGTAGAGGCGCTCTCCTTTATCCGTGGTCTTCTCCAGCATATGATGCATCAACAGTGCCTCATTCAGCGTAGATGCCACCTCAGCCACAAAGATGCGGTAATCGGCATACGTATACGGCTGGTTCTTGTTGGAGTAATAGCTGTGCAAGGCATGCCCCATCTCATGTGCCAGGGTGAACATGTTGTTTACGTTGTCTTGGTAATTCATGAGCACATACGGATGTGTCGTGTATGCCCCCCACGAATAGGCACCGCTCGTTTTGCCTTCGTTTTCATAAACGTCAATCCATCCGGAAGTGAAGCCTTCCTCAAGCACTTTGCCGTAATCATCGCCCAATGGCTTCAGCGCTTCCTTGATCGTCGACACCGCT
The DNA here is from genome assembly GCF_004521915.1 of Brevibacillus migulae. Lineage (GTDB taxonomy): Bacteria > Bacillota > Bacilli > Brevibacillales > Brevibacillaceae > Brevibacillus_F > Brevibacillus_F migulae. The sequence continues at coordinate 55,428 of NZ_SDKD01000021.1, forward strand.
TGCTCATAGGGGATCTCCATTTCGACTTCCTGCACCATCGGAACATACAAGTCGTACATGTGCAGTTCATCCACACCGAACAGTTTTTTGCGAAGCGAAACATAACGATGCATGAGTGGCAAGTGCTCCCGTACCGTTTCAATGAGATTGTCGTAGACGGACTGGTCGATATTGTCTGCAAACAATGAGGCTTTTAATGCGGACTCGTATTTGCGCGTTCTGGCATAGAATACGTCGCGTTTTACGACCGAAGCCAAGGTTGCCGCAATCGTATTGCGATGCTTCCCGTAGGTAGCGTACAACGCTTCAAACGCTTCTTTGCGGACCCGGCGGTCTTTGCTCTCCATGAACTGCGTATAGCGTCCTTTGGTAAGCTCTACTTCTTCCCCTTTTTCATTCGTGATCATGGGGAATTTGATGTCTGCATTGTTTAACATGCCGAAAATTTTCCCTGGCGCCGAAGCAAGCTCGCTTACTTGTGCCATGATCGCTTCTTCGGAGGCGCTGAGCGTATGCGGCTTGAAGCGGGTAATCTCCTCCAACAGCAGGCGATAATGCTCCAGACCTTCTTCACTTTGCTGCAGCTTTTCCAGCTGTTCGCTGGGGATTGCTAATATCTCTGGCTGTATGTATGACATCGCGCTGGATACTTGTGTAGCCAGGCTGCTTGCTCGATCGGTCAATGCTTGATATGTACTGTTGCTGTTTTCTTCATCACGACGCATTCTCGCGTATACATACACACGATCGAGTATTTTGGTAATTTCATCTTGTAAAAGCAAGGTGTCAAGCAAGTTTTTGCCCGATTCTGCGAGCGTCCCTTGCTTCGCTTTGATTTGCTCGGTCATTTCCTTGATCTTTGCTACGTCCTGCTCCCATGCGGCATCCGTCGCATAAATATCTTCAAGCTTCCATTTCCACTCGTTTGGAACCTCGCTTCTTTTTGGCAGCGTTTTGGTTTTATTCATTCACGACACTCCCTTCAGGTTCTCATGCCTACTTCCTCATCGTAGCGGAAAATCGTTCCAACTTCAAATGCATAAAAAGCCGATCGATCGGGATCGGCTTTATTACGCTTCTCTATGCATGGCGGCCAACACCCAGATAGGTAAAGCCGTTCTCTTTCAAAAATCCGGCTGGCCAAGCATTTCGTCCATCAAACAGCACAGGCTGCGCCATCTGTTGTTTCACCCGCTGCCAATCCAGCTGCACACATTCTTTCCACTCCGTGACGAGGATCGCCGCATCCGCATTTTTCAAGGCATCATAGGGAGAGGAAACATAGGAAAGATTCGGGTAAAGCTGCTTGACATGCAAAGATGCGATCGGGTCAAAGGCGGTCAGGATCGCCCCTTCTTTTTGCAGGCGCTCGATCAATGTGAGTGAAGGAGCTTCGCGGATATCGTCGGTTTCCGGCTTGAAGGAAAGACCGAGAAGCGCAATTCGTTTTTGCCTTACTCCTTGGATGGTTTCCACCATTCGCTCGACAAACCAATCAACTTGACTGCGGTTGACATCCCTGACTGTTTCCAATAGCGATAGGGAGGATTGATGACGGCGAGCCAGCTGGATAAGCGCTTCGGTATCTTTCGGAAAGCATGATCCGCCATAGCCGACTCCCGCTCCTAAAAATTCGGGACCAATACGGCTGTCCAAACCCATCCCCTCTGCCACCACTTCGATATCGGCTCCCAGCGTATGGCACAACCTTGCCAGCTCGTTCATAAAGGAAATGCGGGTCGCCAGGAAAGCATTCGATGCATACTTGATCATTTCTGCGTTGGTCCGCGTCGTGTATACACGAGGCGCTGTAATTTTGGCATACAGCTGATCCATGATCGCAATGGCTTCTTTACGATCCGCACCAATCACGATCCGAGAAGGTTCCAACGAATCCTGCAGTGCTCTTCCTTCTCGCAGAAATTCCGGATTTGTGACAACATGCACATGCTTATCTTCAGCAAAGATGGCAGCGATACGATCGGAAGTACCGACCGGCACCGTGCTTTTGATGACGACAACGTGCTCTCTCTCACTAGCTTGCACAAACGTTCGCAACGTTTCCACCGCTTGTTCCAGATAGCGTAAATCTGCGAAGCCATCGCTGCCGGACGGTGTTCCTACGCATAAATAGATGACATCCGCCTCGCCTACGTGCTCCGCCATACTGGTGGAAAAGGCAAGCGTTTCTTTCGTGAGTGCACGCTGCAGTTCAGGTTCGAGGCCGGGTTCGTATATGGGCGATTTGCCTTGCTGCAGCAGTTTTACTTTTTCCTCTATCACGTCAATTCCTGTTACGTGATGTCCTTGCATGGCAAAAGAAACAGCGGTGGTCAAGCCGACATAACCCGTACCGATCACCAATAGATTCATTGAATCACCTCGCTTTTTTTAGTACCTGCAAATACAACCGCTCCAGGATTTCCCGCTGCTTTTCAATATCATGCTGTTGTTCTACACGTTCGCGAGCAAGCGTGGTAATAACCGGCCAGTTCTCTTGCTCTTCCAGCACAGTTGTGATCATTTTGGCGAGTTTTGTACTTGCCCCTTCCGGCACTAAATAACCGTGCTTGCCATGCTCGATCAATTCGGGAATGCCCGCATGATAAGTGGAAACCACCGGACGCCCGGTCGCCATCGCCTCCATGAGAACATTCGGAATTCCCTCTTGATTGCCATCTTTGGCTGTTTTGCACGCAATGACGAACAGATGGCACTTTTCCATCTGCTCCCTGACCTTGTCATGCGGCAGGGCGCCTGTGAAGGTTACCTGCTTTTTTAAGCGTAACCGCCGAACGAGCTTCTTCAGCTTTCTTCGCTCCTCTCCTTCTCCCACGATCGTTAATCGCGCTTGCGGATACTTCTCATGGACTTTGCGGAAGGCTTTGATCAGGGTGTTCATTCCTTTTTTCTCCGTCAATCGGCCAACGCTTAAGATGCGGTACTTCCCATCCTTAACGGGTGGTGTGGGAAGGTAAGGAAACTTTTGCAGATTGATGCCCGAGCGGATCAGTGTGATTTTATGAGCCGGACAGCCGAGGCGGATCAACCGCCGCTTCATATGGTTACTGACGACGGTGACCGCTGCGGCATGGCGGAAAAGTCTCCTTAGCTTCATTCGGTAGCTGCTGCTTTGTTTGACCAGTTTCGTTGCATCAAAGCCGTGAAAGGAAACAATCAGCGGAAGCTTTGCTCTTCTGGCAATCGGCAAAATTTCCACGCCAGCCGTACCAAATCGCGCATGCAAGCATTTGATTTTCTTTTTTCGTAACCAGGGTACGAGTCCCTTGAAGCTTCGGCGCACATAGATCGGAGAAAACGGAAATTGGCGGCGATTGATGGGGCGGCTGCGGGTCAAAACTGCGGGTTTTACCTGTTTGTGGCCAATCAGCTGCTGATAAATGAAGGTCTCACTTTTCGCCAAAAACTTGCGACGGTATACCAACACGCGCTTCAACGTCTCCCCTCCCTACGCCCGTTTCTTACTCCTATTCCTCACACGCTTGAGCTTCTTAATAATCAAGTAACCATTCCGATAGCCATACACCGCGCGATATTTGTTGCCCCAACGGCGTAAATAGTAATTGAAGGTTCGACGGCGCAGCAGATTTCGTTTTCGTTTTGAGTTCGCATCCGTCAATTGATTGCGGTGCTTGGTCCGATTGTAGAGCACACGGTTAATCCACTTTACCGGATAGCGGTCGATCAAGCGCAAGATGATTCGCCTGTCTTCCATGATCCGTCCGCCATACCGATCGGATGTATCCCAGCCGCCCACCTTTTGCAGCGCACTTACACGGTAGCAGCGTGGGGCCACCATCCAGCTGGTATACTTGAGAAAGTCATATTTTCTTTTGAATTCGCGATGTTTGATTAAAAATGCTTTGCGATATTTTAACCGATTGTTGACCCGCCACAGATTGACGTTGCCATAATAGAGCGCATAATTTCGCCTTGCTTTTTGAATGCGGTTGGCAAGCGTGGACAACGCTCTTTTCGGCAACCAATCATCCGAGTCTACCTGCACCATGTACGGCGTATCGACTAGCGTCAGTGCGGTGTTCATCACTTTGGAAATGCCGGAGTTTTCCTCCATGCGGTAATACTGGATATCCGGATGGCTCAAATAGGGCTCTACCTTTTTCTTGGTGTTGTCCGTAGAGGCATCATCCATGATCAACAGCTTCCACCCTTTGTAGGTTTGCTTGAGCACGCTGCGAATCGCTTTGCGGATATACTTGGCACGGTTGTAGGTCGGAATCACCACGGTGAATAACGGGTCACCCATCATTGTTATCCCTCTGTCCCTGCGCCGGAATGAGAATGGACGACTTGTCACTTACGATGAAGACCCCAGTCTCCGCGCTATGCTGCCCTGTCAGATAAGAGGAACGTCCAAATAAACTGTCTTCAATGACCCAGTTCACATCAATCAGCGATGACTGCTCGAGGAGAATGCTCCCTTTGATCCACGTACAGTTTTTCAATTCTACGCCATCCTGAATGGAAACATAGGGTCCCAGCTTGCAATTTTCGATGTGACAATTTTCTCCGATCAATACGGGTCCAACCAACTCGCAGTTGATCACGGTACTGGTGGTCCCGACCTTCACCTGTTGACCCAGCTCTTTCTGCAGCATCCAGCGATCAGCTGCCAGCCATCTTTGTATGGTCCCCACATCCGAATACAATCCGTCCGTAACGGTATGCGCGATCCGACTGCCATGATCGATCAGCGCCTGAATCGCGTGGGTTATCTCATATTCCCCACGGGCAGATGGCTGCAGCGTTTCGATCACATCGAATATGGAGCTCGTAAACACATAGGCGCCGATGACAGCCAAATTGCTTTTGGGCTGCTGCGGCTTCTCCTCTATCGAAATGATATGACCGTCTTTTACCTCGGCAATGCCGTAGTCCTGCGGGCGCTCTACCTTACTCAGCAGCAGGGCCCCTTCCACAGGCTCTTGCTGAAACGCCTGCTGCAAATGATGAAGGGAGTCCATCAGCAGGTTATCTCCCAACAAAAGCGTAAACGGTTCTTTTTGGATGAATGGCCTCGCCAATCTCACGGCGTGTGCGATGCCAAGCGGCTGCTCTTGTTCAATAAATGTAATGGTAGCCTGATACTGACTACCATCACCTACGAAATCAACAATCTGTGTTTGGGAAGGATTGATGACGATACCGATATCGCGAATGCCAACCTCGATTAATTTGCGTATACAATAGTGCAGGACGGGATGATTTGCCACTGGGAGGAGAGTTTTGGGTTGTGAATACGAAAAGGGATGCAACCTGGTGCCACGTCCAGCACACAATATTAACCCTTTCATCTTTTTATCACTCCCTAGTTGTGCTTTTGTACTTGTGTATTATAAATATGGCATTCCGAATACTGGCGTAAGGGCTATTGTCCTCCTTGTGTCAAGAAAAGGCGACAACCCATCTACCCAATTTTGCGAAAACGTTCTGTCTTTTTCTCGAGCAGATGCTGTTCGGGATGAACGAGCCGCTCAAATACATCCAAGTAAGCGGCAGCTGTCGCTTGCCACGATAAAGCTTGGGCACGACTACGCGCATTTTTGCTCAATTCGCTTTGCATCGCGGGCGTCTGCCAGAAAAATTGCCAGAGCCGGGGAACCAGCATTCTCCAATCCTTTGGCGGCACAAGAAAGCCATCGTCCTGATTGCGCACGACTTCAGGGATTCCTCCGCGTACCGTGGAGATGACCGGCTTGCCGGCGGCCATCGCTTCCAGATTCACGCGGCAAAATGGTTCCTGCCATAAGGATGGGGTCGCCACGACATCTCCCAATTGGTACCATGCAGGCATATCCTTCGTAGGAACGAAATTCACAAACTTCACTTTATCCCCCAATGGTTTGGCCAATTTTCGCAGCAGCTTTACATACGGATTTAAGCGATTGCTTCCGTACCCGGTTCCCCCTACGATCACGAGACGGGCTTGCGGATCCACCTTGCTGATTTCACGGAAGGTGCGCAGCAGCACATGCACCCCCTTTTCCCGCATCAATCGACCTGCGTACAAAAGGACATGATGCTTGGGTGATAGACCCAGCTCCTTGCGCAATTTTTTGGCCTTTCGCTCCAGCTTTGCCGTGTGATACATCTCACTGTCCACACCCAGATGGATGGCATGCACCTTTTCCGGCGTGATCTGATGCTCTTGAATAAAATGCTGCCGCAAATATTCACTATTGGTAATCATCCCATCGATCATTTTGCCGACACGCCTCATGGTAACCGGATCGATCATTCGTTTGGAGGCATACACATGCGAGTGCATATTCAATACGATCGGCTTGTTCGGAAAGGCTTTTCGCAAAGCGGGAACATAGCCGGGGCGATTTTCGACGAGGATGACATCCGCCTCCCGTTTCCGCAAATCCTTGATGACTTTGCGCAGATACAGGGAAGGACGCCGGTCGTAGGAAAAACGGACAAAGGTCCGGTTTCCTTCACGGCTGGATGCCGGATAGGTCGGACATGTCCGTGTATAGATCGTCACGTGATGCTCTGGGTCGATCACACGCGTAATCTCATCGATATCATGTTCCACCGAGCTGCCCTTGACTGGCGGAACGGAAAAAGGGCCGGGACTAACGATCGCGATATTCATCTCGTTCCATCTCCCACTCTTTTTTTAACAGCAGCACCAGCTGTTGCAGACGCTCCCTCTCCTGCTGCGCAATCCTCATCTGTTTGATCCAGCGCTGCTCCCATTCTTTCAACTGCGCCTCCAATCGCTCCACTTTTTCTTCGAGTTCTTCTCCCTTTTCCAGTGGATAGGACTGGCTCTCTTTTTTATCCAGCGGTTTGGTGACGCTTATGTGCTCAACGATATGCTGTAATGCGGTTCCCCCTGTAAAAACACCTGGGGTCACCCACTGCATCCGATCTTGTCGTTTCCGTTTATCCATCATCGACGGACCTCCTCCACAGGCAAGCTTTCTGTAAGCATTTGTCTATCGTTATAGGGTATGAGTACAAAAGTAAATGGGTACGAAAAAACCACCGAGACAAAAGTCCCAGTGGTTGATCAGATGTTATACGTTTACGTGCTGGATTGTCGACGGAATCGCAAGCTGTATGCGCGAGCTTGTTCCGCATTGGTGATTTTTTGTTTTTGCCACTCCAATAAAATGCGATCGATATAACGAATGTATAATTTCCCCACAGACATAGCCTCTCGCAACGCAGTCAGAATCAGCTCTTCGGAATAGCCATCCTGCTCCCGCCACAGATGCATCGTCTCGATCTCGATTGGAGAAAGCGGCCTGCCGAATGCCTGCTCAAAGTGGCTGTATAAACTCGTCGGATCTGACCATCCCTGCTCCAAAGCCGCGCTTACCTGCACCATGGCATCGTCCTGCAGGAACGCAGCCAGTTTCGAGTAGAGCGGCTCCAAATTATACTTTTCATGCCGGATCCCGCTCGCGGGGTCCGTGTATTCATCAATCGAAAGGAAGCCTGATTTCAATAAGTTTTGCAACACGCGCACCAATTGCAAATGCGACATGGACAGGCGTTCTTCGAGCTGCTGCAAAGTCGGAAATCGATTGCCTTCCTGCTGGAAAGAAAGCAGATGGATGAACAGCATCATGTCCTCATCGCTTAATCCTAACCGTTTATACGAGGATAATAGCAGATTGGAAACAGATGTTACCCCTGCCTGAAGAAGTTGAAGAATATGTCGATCCATGTAGGGTTCACCTCTTCCATGATTATATCAGCATCGGACAAGACGCGCCTAGTGGAAAACGAAAACCACCCTGTCTCCATTTGGAAACAGAGTGGTTCCAGATCGTTGCGGGATTTATGGGTACAGACGATTGAGCAGACGTGGGAATGGAATGGTTTCACGGACATGGTCAAGACCGCAAATCCATGCGACCGTACGCTCCAAGCCAAGACCAAAGCCGGAATGCGGCACGCTTCCGTACTTGCGCAGATCGAGGTACCATTTATAAGCATCCTCGGACAGATGATGCTCGTTGAAACGCTCTGCCAAAAGCTCGGGATCATCAATCCGTTGGCTGCCGCCAATGATTTCTCCATATCCTTCCGGTGCGATCAGGTCCGCACACAGCACGACTTCCGGACGTTCCGGATGCGGCTTCATGTAGAAGGCCTTGATCTCCGTTGGATAGTGAGTGATAAACACCGGCTTGTCGAAATGTTCAGCGATCATGGTCTCATCTGGTGCACCGAAGTCATCGCCCCATTTGATCTCGCTGCCTTTTTCTTGCAGCAGCTTGATTGCATCGTCATAGGTGATGCGCGGGAATGGCGCCAATACGTTTTCCAGCTTGCTCGTATCGCGTTCCAACGTTTTCAGCTCTTGTTTGCAGTTTTTCAATACCGATTGAACGATATGGGAAACGAACGCTTCCTGAATCCGCAGGTTTTCTTCGTGATCAACGAACGCCATCTCCGGCTCGATCATCCAAAATTCGATCAAGTGGCGACGAGTTTTCGATTTTTCAGCACGGAAAGTAGGACCGAATGAATACACTCGTCCAAGCGCCATGGCAGTCGCTTCCATGTAAAGCTGTCCGCTTTGGGAAAGGAATGCATCCTCATCAAAATATTTGGTGTGAAAGAGGTTGGTCGTTCCTTCAGCGGAAGTCGGCGTCAAGATCGGCGGGTCTACTTTATAAAACCCGTTTTCATGGAAGAACTCCCCTACTGCACGAATAATCTCGGAACGAATCGCCATCGCCGCACGCTGACGTGGTGAACGCAGCCACAAATGGCGATGATCCATCAAAAAGTCAACACCGTGCTCTTTCAAGGAAATCGGATACTCCTCGGCGATCTGGATAATTTCCACACCGGTGACGGTCAGCTCATAACCGCTCGGAGCGCGATCGTCTGCACGCACGATACCGCTTATGTACAAAGAGCTTTCCTGTGTCAGCTGGGTTGCTCTCTCCCAAGTCTCTTCGCTTACCTCGGCTTTGACAACAACACCCTGGATAAAACCGGAGCCGTCGCGCAGTTGGAGGAATTGGATTTTTCCGCTGCTGCGCTTGTTATAGAGCCAGCAGCCAAGTTTTACTTCTTCACCTACGTGCTGCCCAATGCGGGCAATGGTTGTCAACATGTGGTAAATCCCCCCGTATTCAATTGAACCGTTACAATTATACTATTGAGCCTGTCCAAATTCAATGAAACAGATCAGCAAAAAGAACGAAGCGGACAAACCCTCCGTCTCGGAACTACTAGCCTCTGCGGACAAATTGACGGATGCGCTCAATTCCTTTTTCCAGCTGCTCCATGGAAGCCGCATACGAGATGCGTGCATGATTCGCTGAGCCAAAGCCGCTGCCGGGCACGAGAGCGACTTTTTGCTCGACCAGCAGATCCTCGCACCATTTGTCCACATGATCGTAGCCCATCTTTTTCATCGCTTCTGATACATTCGGGAACACATAAAAAGCTCCCTCCGGCTTCAGGCAAGAGATCCCCTCGATCTGATTGAGCAGGTCCACGACGCGATCCCGGCGTTTCACAAACTCCCGCTTCATCATTTCCAGCGGCTCCTGTGTTCCTGTCAATGCAGCTAATGAACCATACTGGGCAAAGGAAGTCGGGTTGGAGGTGCTATGACTGGAAAGATCCACCATCGCTTGAATCAACGTTTGATTGCCCGCAGCGTACCCCATTCTCCATCCAGTCATGGAGTACGGCTTAGACATGCCGTTGATGATGACTGTATTTTCATAAGCTTCCTTGCTGAACGTCGCCACACTCACATGTTCATGGCCATCATAGATCAATTTTTCATAGATCTCGTCAGAAACCATGAGGATGTTGTGGGCCAAGCAAACCTCTACAATTTCCTCCAGCTCCTGGCGCGTATAGATGCTGCCTGTAGGGTTGCTTGGAGAATTGAGGATAATCGCCCGGGTTCTCGGGGTAATCGCGGTTTTTACTTGCTGCGCAGTTACTTTGAACGCATTGGCTTCATATCCCTCGATAAACACGGGAACGCCTTCCGCCACCTTCACCATCTCCGGGTAGCTGACCCAATACGGTATCGGAATGATGACCTCATCACCGGGATCGAGGAGACTCATGAACAAATTGTACAGTGCATGCTTGCCACCATTGGTCACAATGATTTGCTTCGTGCTGTAGGTCAGCCCATTGTCCCGTTCAAACTTCTCGCTAATGGCTTGAAGCAGCTCGGGAATACCGGCTGTAGCCGTGTATTTGGTCCTCCCCTCGCGCATGGCACGCTCTGCAGCCTCAATGATATGGGTAGGCGTGTTAAAATCGGGCTCGCCTGCGCCCAGACCGACCACATCCAAGCCTTGCCTTTTCATTTCATTCGACTTAGCGGTAATGGCCAAGGTTGGTGATGGTGACAACAAAGATACGCGTTTCGCCAGTTTCATCGAAAATTCCCTCCGAACAAGTTAACATAATAAATTTTATGTATCCAATTTAAGCTTGTCCTTCTACGGATAGCCTATCATACGCATTTTCCTATGTATAGGCTGTGCAGCAGTATCTGCCCTTCCCGCGCGAGTAAGAGAAGGGCAGCTCCGCTGTACCTCATCATTTACACTTGATTATTTACTTCATCTGCGTTCTTTTGATCAAGGATGGATTCCTCGACTCCCTCTTCTTCCAATCGCTGCTGCTCTTCTTCCGTCCATTCTACCAATTCAAGTTCATCTTCGTCATCTAAGGTTTCATCCACGCTGTCTTCCTCATCATCGTTCTCCGGGAATAAGATGACTTCTTCGTCAAGTTCCGCTTCTGGTTGCTCAGACTCTGACCGTTCAACTTCAGCAGGCTGCTCAGATTCTGGTTGCTCCGTTTCTGGCTGCTCACCTTCAGGCTGCTCACCTTCAGACTGCTCTGCTTCTGGTAATTCGACCGCTGCGACGTTCTGATCAACGGTAATGGCATCTTTTGGGATATTTCCTTTTTCGCCAATGGCAATCCAGTTGATCATCCCGCTTGCTTCGACGCCTTCAACTGTCCGTTTCACCAGTAATTTCACCTGATCCGCTTCCTTCTCTGCGATCACCGTTAGCACGGAAGCGGTCGTCGCTGTTGCCACAAAGGCATAGTTAACATGTTGGTAGGATTCTTCCAAAAGAACGGTTAAGATGACGTCTTGCTCGCTGGGCAATAGCCGGAAAGAAATGATGCCGAATTGTTGGAGCACTTCCCGCCGCGCTGCTGGCGCTTGCACAGGGGTAAAATTCAATTTGTCAGATGCTATGCTGTTGTCAGCCAATTTCTCTGTGGTGATTGCTCCATCTTCCAGCTTATCCGTGGTAACGCTTCGATCTTGCAGCTTGCTGCTCGAAACGGCATCATTCGCCAGATGTTCTTCATATACGCTGACCGGCGCGAGCTTTTGGGCGTCTACGCTATTGTCCGCCATTTTCTCCCGGGTTACTGCCCCGGTGCGCAGCTTTGTCGTCGTGATGGCATGATCGGCAATCAGCGTAGTCTGAATGCTGCCTTCCGGGAAATGGGACGCTTGAAAGGCCCCTTTGGTCAAGTGTCTGGCCTCAATCGATTGGTCCGCTATTTTTTCATTCGTCACGCTGCCTTTTCCGAGATGCTCTGTCCAGATACTGTCCGGCTTCAATTTTTGCGAGTCGACGCTGCCATCCGCCAATTTGTCGGTTGTCACGGACTGGCTGCGCAAATGATCGCTTGTGATGCTGGACGCTTCGATCTTTTGTCCGTCTACACTGCCATCCGCCAATTGCACTTTGGTGACTGCACCATGTGCGAGCTTGCCGGTTGTAATCGAATGATCTGCGATCGTACGGGACGTCACCGCTCCTTCCGCCAAATGGGTGGATGCGATGTTCCCGGGAGCTATTTTTTCGGCTGTAACAGCAGCATTTTGAAGATGATCGGTGGTCACGCTGTCCAGGGAGAGCTTGCTGGACGTCACGCTGCCATCCGCCAGTTTATCGTCCGTGATGGTGTGATCCACCAGATGTTCCGCGGTGACACTCGATTGCTGAAGCTTGGTTCCATCAATGATGCGATCGGCTAATTTATCCTTGGTTACGGCTCCAACCGCCAATTTGTTGGAAATGACACTTTGCTCCGCCAAATGGTGAGTTTGCACCGCCTGCTCGGTAAGATGGAATGATTCCACGGCATTATTGGCGAGCTTATGGTTGGTTACTGCACCTTCCGCGAGGTGAATCGCTGAAACGGCGTGCTTATCCAGTTTCGCTCCTGTTACACTGCTATCTGCCAGCTTTTCGGTCGTGACGGCTCCGTCTTTGAGCTTTGTATCGGTAATGCTCGCTTCCTCGAGATGAACCGTCTGGATTGCTGAAGCTGAAACATGTGTGGACTGAATCGCGGTTGGCGCAATTTTATCGCCGGTGATGGCTCCTTCTGCCAGATGAGCAGCTGCTATTGTCTCTTTTTGTATTTTCTTCCCATCTACACTGCCATCCGCCAGCTTTTCGCTCGTCACCGCACCATTTTGCAGTTTTTTACTCGATACGATTTCATCAGCAAAATGCTCAGCCAGAATGCTCTGCGGTTGGATATGCGACGATTGAATCGCTTTATCCGAGATCGCATCCGTGGTTACCGCGCCTTTGGCCAAATGCCTGCTTTTTACGGCTTCATTGGCTATTTTCGCGGAGGAGACAGCATCATCTGCGAGCTTGGATGTATTTACGCTCATATCAGTTAATTTATCCGTGGAAACGGATTCTGCTGCAAGCTTCGAAGTCGTGATCAAATGATCGGCCAAATGATTGGTTTGCACAGCATTTTCCTGCAGCTGGGCGCTACCAATGACACGATTGTTCAAATGCGTCGTCTGAATGGCACCCTTGCTGATTTTTTCTTTGGTCACCGACTGATTTTGGAGATGAACGGTTTGAATCGAATCCTCCACGATATGATGCTGATAAATGCTGCGATGAGCCAATTTTTCGGCAGTAATGGCTTGGTCGGCTATTTTCGTCGTAGTCACTTGCTGATCGCTGATTTTCTTATGCGTGATGATGAAATCCTGCAAATGCCCGCTCTGGATTGCCAGTGGCTGAATATGTCTGCTGTTGATCGAATCCTTTGCGATTTTTGTTTCGGTAACCGCCATGTCATTTAAGTGTTCATCCGTAACGGCCCGTTTTGCAAGTTTGTCGCTCGTCACCGCTTCCGCTTTTAAATGCTGTGCACCCACTACTCCGGAGCTTAAATGTTGTTCTTGAATGATTTGATTGGCCAAATGTTCTTTTTTTACAGCCTGTTCAGCCAGATGCCCGCTTTTAATCGATTTTGCCCGAAGATGATGGGAATCAATGCTTTCCTGATTGAGTTTTGCCGAAGTGACAGCACCGTCTCTTATTTTATCTGAGGTAACCGCTCCGTCTTCAAGCTTCGCTGAATTGACCGCTTGATTGGCAAGACTGACTGTATTGATTGCACCCGGTTTGATTTTTTCAAACGAAATCGATTGATCCTGAATCAACTCGCTCGTGATCGCTTGATCTTGAATATGCTTGGTCTGAATGGAACCTTCCACGAACTTGATCGAATCGATTGTCTTATCAGCAAGCTTCTCGGAAGTTATGCTTGCATCCATGATTTTATCCCCAGTAATGGATCTCTCCTGCAGCTTCATTCCGGAAATACTGCCATTTACCAGATGCTCGCCTGTAATGGAATTGGGCGCAATTTTGCTCGTGGTCACACTATTTAGAGCCAATTTCGTATTGTCGATCGCGTAATCTTTGAGATGAGCTGTCTCAATGGAACCGGGTTTTATTTTGGAACCATCCACTGCGCGATTCGCAATTTTTTCAGTAGTGACCGACTGATCCGTCAAATCATCTGTATAAATGGAGGATATTTCCTTTTGCTCCTTCATCTCCGTTACCATTTTTGTAAATTTCTTTTGGTTGGCCGCACTATTATTGCTTTTTGGAATCAACGGGATGGGGGTGACAGAAGCTACAGGATTGGCTAACGGACTTTCCGTATCAAGGTCCGTCAGCTCCAATTCTTCTAAGAAAGAAAGCTCGTCAAGACTATTGTCAAGCGCTTTTCCTTCCGCGGTGCTTCGTTTGCCCTTAACCGCTTTTCTGCGATTCATTTTCGCCATACTTGTCTCCTCTCCTCTCACACTTCAGCCTGTCATTGTGTAGCTTATTCAGGGACAAAACTGATGGGCACCCATTTAGAGGAGTTTTTTTGTATGGTTATCCCATTGACGACATGTACGTATACGTGGCTTCGTCAAACCATTGGCGGAGCCTTCGCTGCACTTTTGTTCATAAACACCAAAAAAGCCGGCAATTTACATTGCCAGCTCTGCATTTGCCGTATCTTGTTTGAGCAAGTCACGGAAGAAATCACCGTGCAAGACCTCTTGCTCCAAGAGGATGGAAACACTTGTCTGATACACGTGATCGTATTTTTTCAGCATTTCGCGAGTCTGCTCCAGCAGGTTTTCCAGCAGACGATTGACTTCTTCATGTACACGGTTGTTGTCTACCAGCTTCATGTTGACAATCCCCAAGCTGGACATCCCGCTTTGCACAATCTCCTGCGCCATGCCTAATGCTTGTTCAAAGTCATTTTTGGAACCTGTGCTTCGGCCGCCATAATAAATCTCTTCGGACACCGCCCCTGCGAGACATACGATGATCTGTTTTTCCAGCGCATCGCGGGTATACAAATAACGGTCTTCCATCGGATTTTGACGCACATACCCTAAAGCTTGCCCGCGGGGACTGAGCGTTACCTGTGAGACCGATCCCGGACGCACCAGCTCACTCGCGATCGCGTGGCCCAGCTCATGCATGGCAACGCGTCGCTTTTCTTCACCGGTTGCTTCACGGTCAACCTTTTCACCCATCATGACTTTGTCCACCGCATAGGAAAAATGTTTTCTCTCGATCTTGCTTGCATTGTCGCGCATCGCATAGATCGCCGCCTCGTTGGCTACGCTCTCCAGCTGTGCTCCGGAAAAGCCGAAGGTCTCCTGCGCGATTTGCTCCAAGATCACATTATCGGCCAAAGGCTTGTTCTCGGTATGAATCGTTAAAATTTGCTGGCGCGCTGCTTTATCCGGCAAATCAACCGTGACGTGACGGTCAAAACGACCTGGACGCAGCAGGGCGGAATCCAGCATATCTTTCCGGTTGGTCGCGGCCATCACGAGAATGCGCGGCTTATCATTGGTCGCGATCCCATCCATCTCGGTCAGCAGCTGGTTCAACGTCTGATCGTATTCACGCTGCTGCTGCCCTTCGCGTTTTCCACCGATGACGTCGATCTCGTCGATGAAAATGATCCCGCTGCTCTGACCATTCTTTTCGGCCATCGTGCGGATTTCCTTAAACATTTCACGGATGCGTTGGGCACCAACCCCTACATACATCTCAACAAACTGGGACCCTGATGCCGCTAGGAACGCAGAGTTCGTATAATTGGCGGCAGCTTTCGCCATCAAGGTTTTCCCTGTCCCCGGAGGTCCTGCTAACAATACCCCTTTGATCGGGCGAATGCCGTATTGCTCAATCTTGTCTTTGTGAATCAAGAAATCAAGAGATTCCTTCAATTCCTTTTTCGCGCGCTCTTGTCCGCCAATATCGGCAAACGTCACATTCGTTTTGGGAACGGTATGACGGCTGCTTTTGTTACGGGTTGCCAAGCCGCCCATATTTCCACCGCCTTGGCGAGCCATCAAAAAGTAGATGCCAGCAAGCACTGCTCCAAAGACAACAAAAGGAGCGATATTCACGCCCAAAAAGAGGAGGAAAATTAGGATGCCAGGGATGATTCCGTAAAATATCTCTTTACCCATTCACCTGCACCTCCTGTTCATTTGGAAAACGAGGTACCATGACATAGAAAGCGTCTTTGCCCCGTTTCATAAAGACGTACACATTTTGCTCGTCCATCTGTGTATCGACAACATCAAGCTGATGCTCCTGCTTCCATTGGGAAAGCAATGCCGGAATCTTGCTGTATTGATGCAAATCTACCGCTTCCGTAAAGGCAAATACGCCATCTGTCCAAATCGTCTGCAGCTCACTTTCCTTATTGGAGACAGTGATTTTTACATCTTTGTTGTCCAGCATTTCTTCCATGGAGTTAGACAATTGTTTATATTCATTCGGAAACATTTCCGGATGCGTAACGGTTAACGCAATATCGACCTCATTTTTATCGACATGCAGGTTTGCCAGCTGTGCTGACTTCATCCCTTCTACTGTCTGGCGAATCGGCTCTTCAATCTCCATCTTTTGGTACAAATACCAACCGCCGAATAAAAGAGTAAGCGTAGCAATCAGCGAGAGCATGATCGTCAACGGTTTCTTTCGGGTTTGCATGATCTGTTTCCCTCCTTGCTATACCGAACATCTATCAATTTCTGATCGATTATGAGTATAGCACAGAGCGAGACCATTCTCTGAATGTAGTTGTTTCCAAAAGAAAAAGGCCTTTCCACCATCGGAAAGACCCCTTAAGCAGGCCGGACCACGTAAGACTTAATGATTTGGCCTGTATAAAAATCATAGTGAATATAGTGATACTTCCCTTCTTGATCGAGAACAGCGGCTTCCCAGAAGCGGCGATCCCCATCCATTCCGGGTACGACGTGTTGAATTTGCATGCCGGGATACCCTTTTTTCAAGGCAGTCATCACGCTTTCTTTTGTAACCGCTCGATCCATCGTGTCAAAAATGACTTGATCCGCTGTCATCCACGCGATTGCAGGGGTACCCATCTTGTTTTTTCCCATCACGACGGTATATGCCTGTTTTCCCCGATATTCAACAACCTCATCCACTTGCGTAATACTTGTTCTTTCCATCGCCCACTTGCGACCCTGCTCTTCAAAAGCACGTTTCTCGGCAACAACGCTTGACGCAAGATCGTAGGCCAGAGCAAACCCGAGAAGAAGCAGGCATAATGCAACAATTCCTATCCGTATATACACGTTTTCGAAACTCCTTTATCTTTACAGAAAAAATGTCAGTTGGTCCTGTTTGCCGCCGTTCTTCCCGCCCAAAGAAAGCTGGACCACCAATTGCCGCAATTGCGTCGTATTGGAATCATACCAGAATTGGTATTGAATCGAAACCTGCCTGTCCATCTTTTCCAACGTTTCTTTTGTCGGAAAGGATGGACCCAGCCATACGGCGAGAATCTCCTCGACATCGGCTTTTGGCAAGTTCAACTGATAGCCGAGCATACCCGGTTTCCCTTGATCCACGATCGGCAACGGCTCGATGGAGGAAAGATGCCCTTTGATCAGCATCGCGTGTTCGTAAGGAGTATACATAGCGTACGGCACGAGCAGCGGATCTTGCTTCTGCCCGTCGATCAAGACATTGATCACTTGATTGGTACGGTTTAACGCAATTTGCTTTCCGCCCAGCTTCCCTTTCAAGTCAAAGCCTTCCCCTTGAAAATAGCCGGACAGCCAATCCTGATTCCACTTTACCGTAAAAGGAACCTTTCCCTTTTGCAGCGGCTCGATTAGCTCCGCGATCGTATCACGATCTTTCCAGGCACGCTCCTGGACATCGATAACCGGAATTCCATCCTGCCGATCCGCATGCTTGTCTTGCAGCATGGCAAACGCCGCACCTAAAAAGAACAGTCCGATGAAGAACGGCACGAGCAGCCACAATTGTCTTGGGCGGATTACCATCTGCTTAAACCTCCCCGACCCATTTTCGCAGGCTCTGCCATAGGCTTGGCAGACCTATACCTGCTTTTACTTTATGAGGCATGGGAAGGTTTTAGAACAACACGGAAATCTTACTAAACATAGTGGCAGGCCCAACGGTCATACTACAGATACACCCCAAGGAGGTGAGCGCGTGAATCTGTCGAAGGTGACGACATCTCCTGATGCAGCAGGGTTATTGCTTCAGGAATACCGCGCATCCTGGGCAGGACTATCCTCACCGCTGAGAACGTTCCCCCCCGCCACCACCCTGTCTTTTCGCCACACTTCCTTGACCAAAGTGTGGCGCGAGGAGCAAGCAAGTCGGTAAATAGCTTCAAAAATACGCTACCTACACCTGTACTGCACTTCTCTCCTGTCTTAGGGCAGGAGACCTTTTACCGTTTCAATGTAGCAAACATTTGATTGGCCTCATGGATCACTTGTTCTTCGTCAACCGTCAGCAGCTCACGGTTGCGCATGATGAAGCGGCCAGCTACGATCGTATCGGTGACATCGCGCCCATTGCCTGCGTACACCACGTGGGAAATCGGGTTGTGTGCCGGATGATAGTGCGCTTGATTCGCGTCAAGAATGATCAAGTCTGCTTGTTTTCCTACCTCCAGTGAACCAAGCGTATCTGCCTGGAAGACCCCATCTGCTCCATAACGAGTAGCCAGGCGCAGTGCCGTCTCTGCTGGAATCGCCACCGGATCGTAATTTACCCCTTTATGCAGGATCGCGGCCAGCTTCATTTCTTCAAACAGATTCAGATTGTTGTTGGAAGCTGTGCTGTCTGTTCCGAGCGAAACGCTGACGCCACCTGCAAGCAGCTTCGGCAATGGAGCAACTCCACTGGCGAGCTTCAGATTGCTGATAATATTGTGAGATACTTTTACATCGTATTTTGCCAAAATCTCGATCTCTTCATCCGTCAGATGCACGGCATGGGCCACCAATGTCGGACGGTTGAAAACGCCGAGGTTCTCCAGATGTGCGACAGGACGCACCCCATAATCCTTTACATTTTGCTCAACCTCGAAGCGAGTCTCCGACATATGAATGTGAATCGGCAGGTCGAGTTCCACAGCTTTTTCCACGATCTGGCTGATAAATTCCGGAGGGCATGTATAGGGTGCGTGCGGCGACATCATCACCGTGATGCGGCCATCCGCTTGGTTATGCCAGTTTTGCGCAAAGGCGGTTGCTTCGCGTAATTTTTGCTGACGCTCTTCCTCCGAGCAAAGACCGATCATCCCGCGGCACAGTCGAGCGCGCATCCCGGATTCCGTGACAGCTTTCGCTACCTCATCCATGTGATCGTACATATCCACAAAGGTGGTCGTACCCGTACGGATCATCTCGATAATGGACAAATAAGTGCCCCATTTCACATGCTCACCGGTAAATTGAGCCTCCAGCGGCCACATTTTATCCTGAAGCCACTGCTGCAGCGGCAAATCATCTGCGTACCCTCGCAAGAGAGACATCCCTACGTGACCATGCGTATTGATTAAGCCTGGCAGCACATATTTTCCTTTTGCGTCAATGACCTCGTCGTAGCCAGAAACGTCCGCAGGCGTAGGCCCTACGTAGGTCAATTTATCTCCTTCAAAAGCAACCGCCCCGTCGCGAATGACTTCATCGTGTTCGTTCACGGTCAAGACCGTTGCATGGGTAATGATTGTCTTCATTTTCCATTCTCCATTCAGTTAAGGTAATAGGCCAAGCTTTGCAGGCTGGAAGTCACGTCCGCATAATCGATTTTGACATCCTTTGATGCACGCAGGGTAACTGGAGCGAAGTTCAAGATGCCTTCGATCCCTGCATCCATGAGCTGATCCGCAACTTCCTGCGCCGCTTTTGCTGGTACAGTGATGATCGCCAGGCGAATATTTTGTTCCGTGACGACACACTGCAGATCTTCGATTGATTGTACCTCGATACCCGCAATTTTTTTGCCTACTTTTCGCTTGTCTACATCGAAGATTGCCACAATTCTCATGTTGTCTTTCAAATAGGCGTTGTAATTACTGATAGCATGTCCCAAATGCCCCGCACCCACCAGCGCGACATGGATCATTTGATCAAGCTTTAAAATATGGCGAATCTTATCAATCAAATAGTTGACATCATACCCGATTCCCTTTTTACCAAAATCGCCGAAAGCAGAGAGATCTTTACGGATTTGCGCTGGATTGAAATCCAGCGTCTTTCCCATTTGCTGGGAGGATACCGTAGTGACACCCATCTGCTGCAGGTGAGACAGATAGCGTAGGTAGATCGGCAAACGTCGGACGACAGCTTCTGAGATTTTTTCCGTCTTGGCCACTGTCTCCTTTACCCCCTCAATTTCGTTTCCCCTTTAACACACGATAATCACTGCCATTGGACAGGATCGTGATCGTTCCGTCCTGACTGGTTATGTATGTTTCAGCCCAGGATTCCCCGAGTCTTTCGAGAATCTCTTCCTGGCTTGTTTTCATCTCTGCACGCGATTTCCCCGTCTCAATCACCGCAACTTGCGGATCGACGAGAGATAGAAACGGCTGCGAAGAAGCCTGATTACTGCCTTGGGAAGCCACCTTCAGCACTTCTGCCTTCAGGTTTTTCCCCTCCTGCTCGATCAAGCGCTCCTCGGCATCCTCCCCGATCGCACTCGCAAACAGAAAACGGATCTTCCCCTGCTTGAGCAGGAAAACAAGCGAATTATTTTGCGGGGACAAGAACAAATTTTCACTCGGATGCAAAATCGTGATGGAGATGTCCTTATCCAGCCCAATCTGATCCCCTTTGGACAAAGGGATCAATTTTTTGTCGCTTTTGATCGGGACCGCCTGACGAACAGTTTCTTCTGTCAATTTGGGCAGCATCACTGTATCGATTTGCAGCGATTCGGCCAAATAAGGAAAGCCACCTGCTTGCTCGGGTTGATCATTGGTGATAATCACATAATCAAGCTTGGTGACCTTCCTCTCTGCCAGAAGCCCAAGCAATGTCTTTACGTCCTGGGCTGCCCCTGTATCGACTAGCATATGTTTGCCATTGGGGAATCTCACCAATGTGCTTTCCCCTACTGGCAAGGTTAAGTACGTCACGATCATTCCGGTAAAATTGTCCTCATTTTCCGCCGAGAACGGATCTTCTACCTTGACCGCATTTTGCAGGTGACTGTCGATTCCGCATCCAGACAAAAAACATGCCATCACGATCGACAAAAAGAACAGGTATCCCTTTTTCCACAGCATATATTTTATCACCTAAATCCTCACAAGACTATTGCTTTCATCTTATGATTCCGGTGAAGGCTCCATGCCCGTGAGAAACGGCTCGATTTGCTCACGCAGCTGCGGCCACGATCCCGTACGCACCTGGTAAGGCGGCAGGGACTGTAAAAAGGCACGGCCATAGCGGGATTCGATGATCCGCGTATCAAACACGACCACGACGCCGCGGTCATGCTGGTCGCGAATCAACCGTCCTACCCCTTGCTTGAACTGAATGACTGCTTCAGGCAAGGAAAGCGACATGAACGGATTTTTCCCGGCTTTTTTTAACAGCTCTCCCCTGCCAACCGCGACGGGATGGTTCGGCGGTGAAAACGGTAAGCGCACGATGACCAGTGCGCTCAGTGCTTCCCCCGGAATGTCGACTCCCTCCCAAAAGCTGCTCGTCCCAAAAAGCACCGCTCTTTGTTCCCGCTGAAAGGTGCGTACGAGCTTACTCCGGTTATTGCTGTCAATCCCGTGCGCAAGCAGGAGAAACTCATCCTCAGAAGTCCGTTCCTTCATCCCGTTATATACCTGTCTCAGCATCGAATTTGCGGTAAAGAGAATGAGCGTGCGGCCATTTGCGGCCCGAATGATATCCAGGCAGCCTTGAATGACCGCCTCGATGAACTCAGCGTCATTCTCCTTTAAGGTTGGAAAGCCTGAAGGAATCAAGATCAGACCTTGTTTTTCATAGTCAAATGGAGATGGAAGGCTTACGGTACGCACCTTTTCCTCCGGCAGCTGATCAAGGCCAAAGGTATGCTTGATATAGGAAAAGCTATTTTTCACGGTAAGCGTCGCCGATGTCATCACCACACTGCGCGTGTCTGTAAACAGAGGAGACAGCTCTTGCGCCACCTCCAGAGGAGCCGCATACAGATAGACATGCTTGCGCTGCGTTCGCGATTCTTCCTCCATCCAGTACACATAGTTATCATCGTCGCAATGGATGAGGAAGTGCAGATGCTCGGCCGCTTCGTGCAAGTCATCCAGCAATCCGCGCATATCGGTCATCGCACTTTTCATGAAATAGGTGGGAGCCTCTTCCCCCCCTTTTGTCAGGGCAAGCAGCTTCTCCAGCGTTTCGGCGAACGACAGAAGCTTGCTGATCAGCCCCTCTGCTTTCGTGATGAGTTTTTCCCCATTGCGCCCCGCAAACGACGCTTGCTGGTAACGGACGGTCACGCTGCCAGCATCGGTCGTCTCGAAGCCGCGCTTCATCACCCATGTATGCAATTGCTTGGTCCAGCCCAGCACATCATCGCGTATCTGATGCTGGGTGGTCCCCAGGCTGGAAAGGATTTCCTTCGCGCGCTCCTCGGTATCGACTCGCCATTGAATCAGGTCTTCCACAAAGCCTTGAATCCGTCCGGTGACATCGATACCGAGACGATCAACCAAAAACTGAAGCTGGGCCGTCGAATATTTTCGCCCCATGTGCTGGGTCGCAGCCGCCTCCAGATGATGGGCCTCGTCGATCACCGCCACTTGATAGGACGGTAAAATATGATTGTCAGTTGCCAAATCCGTGACCAGCAATGCATGGTTGACGACCAGGAGATCGGCTTTCTTCGCCTGCTCCCTCGCTTGGAAATAATAGCAGCGGCTGAACCATGGACATTGTCGATGCAGACAGGAATGCGCGTCGCTTTTCACTTGTTGCCAATACAGCGTACCCGATGGCGGCAGGCTCAGCTCTTCCACATCCCCTGTCAAGGTCTGGGTTAACCAGGTCACCATCTGAGATTTGACGAGGCGCATCTCTTGGCTGTTTTGCTCGACACTTTCATCCAGACTCTGCTCGAACTTGCGCAAGCATAGGTAATTGCCTCGGCCCTTCAACTTGGCCGCCGTAAACGGAAAAGGCACGATTTTTTTCAGTCGCGGAATGTCTTTTTCAAATAATTGCTCCTGTAAGGTAATCGTATTGGTGCTGATGATCACCGGTTCTCCGTGATTCTTGGACCAATAAGCAGCCGGCAGCAGGTAGGCAAATGACTTTCCGGTACCTGTCCCCGCTTCTACGAGCAGATGGCTGCCCGCTTCCAGCGCTTCCCGGATCGCCTTGATCATAGCCTCCTGTGATTCCCTCCGCTGAAACCCCTCTATCTGCACTGATAACGCTTCTTCGGACTCGTCTATCTCAGGCATGGGATAGACTCCAGCAGACACAAGCAGCTGCTGTACCTCTTCCGGTTCCCGCCTGCGCAAGGCAATCTGCCGGTAAATATCCCACTCGTCCTGTTCTTCGCCTTCTCCTTCCTCGAGCACCGCATGCGTCAGCTTCTCCATTTCCATCTGTCTCAGCAACTCGCCGACATCCGAACGAAAGGAGGAAACGAGCATCTGCAGCCTTTGAATCGTCGGCAACGGCAGGCGGCGCATCAGGTCATACAAATACAAAAACAGATGTGCGGTAGCCAGCGCATCGCTATCCGCCTGATGCGGACGATCATGATAAATATCCAAATCGTCTGCCAGTTCGACCAACCGATAGCTTCCCTGCATCGGCAGAAGAAAACGAGCCAGCTCCACGGTATCGATCACAGGTCCATCAAATGTATAATAGCCCTGGTTACTCAGGGCTTCTTGTAAGAATTGCAGGTCAAAGGTTGCATTATGGGCAACAAAAACGCTTCCGTCCAAGCGCCGCAGCATTTCCGGCATGATTTCTTCCAGTGTGGGTGCATCCGCAACCATCTCATCCGTAATACCGGTGAGCTGCGTGATATAGGCGGGAATCGCTTGACCCGGATTGACAAACGTGGCATATGTATCGGTAATTTTTCCGTCCTCAACGGTCACCGCACCGATTTGTATAATCTGGTCTCCCTGACGAGGGGAGCTTCCCGTGGTTTCAAAATCTACGATAAAAAAACGATTCAAACGTGTCACCTCGATCAACATACAAGCAGCTCAAAAATTGAAGTACCTATCAGAAATTCGGCAACATTCACCGGAATCCTTCTCTACGGTTTCGGAAGAGGTATGATGGGCAGCTCCGTGTCTGCCTGTGTGTCAATCTTGCCCAGTTTTGTGTCGCACAGACGACGATATAAGGCGACCTCACGAAAATCATTCTCTTGTACGCGTTGAAAATATTGGTCCGCCAGCTGCCAATTTTCCTCCATAATCGCTAGACGGCCCAGATGAAAATACCCAAGCGATTGCAGATAAGGGTTATCCGTCTCCTGCAAAAATTGACGAGCCAACTGTCTGGCACTTTCCATCTCACCCATTCGTTCATAGGCCGACACCATGCCGGAGCGCGTCAAATGATGGTCGCTTTTCTTCTGTAATATGGAGCGAAAGACCCGAATAGCCTCATCCATTTTCCCATCAAACAGCAGCATCCACCCATACGTAAACTGAAAATCAAGGTTTTCCGGCGTCAAGGTAATTGCTTTTTTCATCAGCGGCAAAGCGACCCGGGTGCCGGCGATCAACCAAGTATTCCAGGCAAGCCCTTGATAAACCCAGCCCTCAAGCGGCAGCTGCTCCCGCAGATAGACATAGCACAGCTGTGCCCGATGGATTTGTCCGCGGGCTTCATACATGGTTGCCATTTCATACAGGGTATTGCTGCCGAGAACGCGTGCGGGAACTTTCAATCGCCCTGGCGGCACCATCTCTTTTGTCTGCAAATCAGATTTGACTAAGGATTGTGCGGCCCGCAGCCAGATCGCCTCCGCTTCCCAATCGTCCTGCTCGAGTTCCATGTAGCGTTCCACTGAGTTGAACGCATCTTCAACCTCTTCATCATGCAAATAGCACAGCGCCAGGTTAAAATGCGCATCGGCATAGTCGGGATCCACCTCGATCGCTGCCTTGAACGCTTGCGCAGCCTCCAGCCACTGCTCTTCGTCGGCGAGGATACACCCGATGGCATTATAGCTGATGCTCATCACTCTTTGCGAGCTGGAAGTCCTGCTGAGTAAGCGGAACTCCTTCAATCCTTGCTCCTGATCGCCGGACAATAACAGACTGTAAGCATAATAGAGACGTCCCATTTCCCAGTCTGGAGAATGTTTCATCAATTCGTCAAAGCATGTTTTCGCATCCTGATAAAGCCGCAGGTGGTAAAAACCTTCCCCTTTTCGAAACAGCGGCTCGTGGGGATGTCTTTTCTCGCCATGAACCGGAAACGCTGGAAAGGCTTCGTCGGGTTCAGTGTCTTCCGCTGAACCTGCTGTATTGACTGCGATAGCCTCATCATCCGCTTCAGGCATGAATGCAGTTAATTGCTCTTCTTTCACCGTCTTGATCACGGTTGAGAGCGACTCCTCAAATCTCATCCATAAATCAATCACGTGATCGCTTGCTTTGCGCAGCTCCAACAGCTCGTTGGCCAGACCAAGCCTTGCCTTATCTGTAGCAGTTGGCCATTGCTTCGCCACTTCTTGCAATTTGGAAGTTAACTGCGCAAAATAATTTTCCAACGTCATAAGAAAAGCCACCCCCCTGTTACGCCAGTGAGTCAGTAACATTGTCTCACAAGGGGAGTGGCTCTATTCTTTTTCTGGTACGCGTCCACCTACATTACGGTTGCGTGTACTTCCTCTGCCAGGATGGTTTCAATTTTATTATTTTCTCCCATAATGGCGACACGAGGCTTATGATGGCGAGCTTGCTCATCCGTCATCAGCGCATAGGAGATAATGATCACGACATCACCTGGCTGTACAAGTCTAGCCGCTGCTCCATTCAAGCAAATCACGCCGCTGCCCGGTTCCCCTTCAATGACATAGGTTTCCAACCGCGCTCCGTTGTTGTTGTTCACGATTTGCACTTTTTCATTTGGCAGGATATCGACGGCATCCATGATATTCTTGTCGATGGTGATGCTGCCTACATAATTGAGATTCGCTTCTGTAACTGTGGCCCGATGGATCTTTGCCTTCATCATGGTCCGAAACATACCGACACTCTCCTTCAGGTATTACGAAATAGTCAGGATCATATTGTCAATTAAGCGTGTCCGTCCGAAACGAACCGCGAGCGCTACCAGCACCTGCTCCCCGGATTTCCACTCCTTGACAGCCGTCAAGTCCGGATAACGGAGGATTTCCGCATAATCGATGTCGGCCAGAGGTTGGGTGCTGATCATGTTTTTCATTTCCGCAATAATCCGGTCCAACGGTTGCTTCGTCACGATTGACGAGCGAACATGCTGGAGTGTCTGATAGAGGATCGTCGCTTGCTTACGTTCCTCCTCATTCAGATACACATTGCGGGAGCTCATCGCCAACCCGTCTTCTTCCCGGATGATCGGGCAGCGGACGATTTGCACAGGAACAGAAAGATCCCGCACCATCTGTTCGACGACTGCCACCTGTTGGGCATCCTTTTGTCCGAAAAAGGCAAGATCTGGCTGCACGATTTGGAAAAGTTTCATCACGACTGTGGCCACACCATCAAAGTGTCCCGGTCTTGATTTCCCGCACAACGGCTCAGAAACCTGAGACACGGTAATATTGGTCAGCACTCTAGAAGGATACATTTCTTCCACGGATGGGGTAAACAGCAAATCCACTCCAGCAGCTTTGGCTACTTTCCGATCGTGCTCGAGATCCCGCGGGTATCTGCTCAAATCTTCATTTGGTCCGAATTGCAGCGGATTGACAAAAATACTCATCACGACAAAATCCGCCTGCTCTCTCGCAGCTCTTACCAAGCTTGCATGGCCGTCATGCAAATACCCCATTGTCGGGACAAAACCGATCGTTTTGCCTGCTTGACGGGCTTCTTTTATACGCTGACGCAGCGCCGCAATCGTTGATTCTTCCATGAGTGTCTGAATCATGCTTTTACCCCATCTCCGTATAACTGTTTGATCGTCTCCTCGGAAGCCGTGAACGTATGCTCCGCTGCCGGGAAGCGCTTTGCTTTCACATCGAGCACGTAATCGGATACGGCTTGCTTGATTGCTTCTCCGACCTGTGCGTAGCTTTTCACGAATTTCGGTTTGATTTGGGAAGCGTAGGATAGCACGTCGTGGAACACCAGCACTTGACCGTCGCATTTCACCCCTGCCCCGATCCCGATGGTTGGGATGGAGACGCTATCCGTGACGAGAGCCGCTACTTCCTCTGGTACACATTCCAGAACCACGGCAAAAGCACCCGCTTCCTCCAATGCTTTGGCTTCTTCAATCAACCGTTTGGCGGATTCGATGTCTTTTCCCTGCACCCGATAGCCGCCCAGCTGATGGACGGATTGCGGGGTAAGACCAATATGACCAACGACCGGGATACCCGCCTGCGTACAACGCCGGACTACCGGTACGATTTCCAGTCCACCTTCGATTTTTACAGCTTTGGCCATGCCCTCTTGCATCAGTCTACCTGCATTTTTGACGGCTTCCTCTACCGTGCCATGGTAGCTGAGGAATGGCATATCCGTTACGACAAACGCTCGCTTTGTGCCACGGGCAACCGCCTTGGAATGATGAATCATGTCCTCCATGGTCACCGGGATCGTCGAATCATACCCCAGCACGACCATGCCCAGCGAATCACCGACAAGGATCATGTCTACACCCGCTTCATCGACCAGCTTGGCTGACGGAAAGTCATAGGCCGTCACCATGGCGATGGGGTGCTTGTTCTGCTTGCTTTTGCGCAAGTCTGCCGTCGTTACCGGATTGCTTTGATTACTCATACCTTCTCTCCTTTTTGCTTCCTGCTCCCGTGTAAATCCAAAAAAACCTTCTTTCCGAATGCGAAAGAAGGTTGTCCATACGAAAACACATGTACTTTTGGATTTCCTTCTGTCTCGGTCCCACACAGGCTCAGAGCAGATGATTTTTTTGGAAGAAAAAGAAAACACATACAACTTGATGAGTGCCGTTCCCAGCAATTGGAGATACAGCCTCATCCGAGTTTATTATAACAGAAGCATTACCGCTCTGCACCATAATCGATATCCGCTGAATACACTTTGTGGCGAATGCCGGTGCCATCCTCCACGATTAGCACACCTTCCGGATCAAGTCCGATGGATTTCCCCTCGATGGTAGTGTGAATCGTTCGCACCGTTACCATGCGTCCCAATGATATGGAACGGGCTTCCCACGCCTGCTTGATCTGATCAAATCCATGTGCCAAGTAATGGAGATATTCCGCTTCGAATTCCTGGCAAAATGCCTGCAAGAGCGCGGCTCGCTTGATTTCGTTTCCGCTTGCGATCCGCAGGGAAGTGGCGATCTCGCGCAAATCATCAGGAAAATCGGATTCGACGGTATTCACATTGATCCCGATCCCGATGACCAAATAATTGATCCGGTCCGATTCAGCGTTCAACTCCGTCAAGATACCACAAAATTTTTTCCCTTGATAGAGCAAATCGTTTGGCCATTTGATCTGTACCGAAACACCCGTATGCAGCTGTATCGCTTTCGCCAAGGCAACAGCGGTCAATAAAGTAAGCTGCGGGGCTTTGGACAGGGGAATGGAAGGTCTTATGATGAGACTCATCCAGATGCCCGTTCCTTTCGGCGAGTGCCAGGCTCGTCCAAGCCTCCCTTTTCCGCCGTTTTGCTTTTCCGCGATCACGATGGTGCCTTCGGGAGCTCCTTTGCTCGCTACCTCATGGGCTAACATCTGCGTCGAGACGACCTCATCATGCGCATAGATCCGCTGACCCATGATTCTCGTCTGCAAGCCTGTCTGGATCGCTTCCTCCGATAAACTGTCTGGTGCCGACAGCAAGCGGTAGCCAGCTTTGCGCACAGCATCGAAGCGATAGCCCTCCTGGCGCAGCTCCTCGATATGCTTCCATACGGCCGTGCGTGTACAATTGCAAATCTGGCTCAACGCTTCTCCCGAGATAAATTCACCCGGGTGCTGATGGAAAGCCTTCAGTATCTCATGCTTGATGTTTTTCATACCTCGCTACCTCATTTCGTGCTTCTTCCAGCAATCGCTCGGGCGTATTGGGAAGACCGTGTAAAGCCGTTTGAACCAGCAGATGATTCAATGTATGAGCGATCCAGTCTCCCTGTTTTTTTTGCAAGGCTTCCTGCAGCTGCTTTCCATTGATCGCCAGTTCTTTGGTCGTTTTCACCGGTAATGCATCGTATGTCTTACGCAGCACAGACAGCGTATCCCGCTCCTCATGATTCCACCAGCAAGCACGCAGCAGTCCCTCGATCTCCTCACACGCCGTCAAGCCATATTCCAGCAGCAACCGGTCCCACGGCATCGCCGCTGGTGTGTCCCACTTTGGTTGCAATCGATCGAGAACGATGACGTTCCGCCCGATCGTTTCAATTTCTCGCTTGGACATTTTCAAGAAGAAACAGAGTTCTTTGGCTTTTATAGGGCTAAGATTCATCATGTAGAAAAGCAAGGACCATTTTTGCGTCAAAGTCTCCACTTTGCCGATCCGCCATATTTGCGGCTCCGGTTTGCCAAATAGGTGATGCAAGAGGGGAATTCCCTGAAACAGCCGTGTTTCAACCATCGTCTCCATCCCGATTTTGAGAAAAGAGCCATGCAGCAGCTTGTTCAGCTCATCACGCACTCGTTCAATGGCAATATGTGCGAGCAGATTCGCTGTTTCTGCGATGGCAGCCTTCGTTTCCGGCTCAATCTGAAAACCCAACTGAACGGAAAAACGTACGGCACGCAAGATACGCAGCGCATCCTCACGAAACCGTACAGATGGGTCACCTACCGCCCGAATCACACCATCCGCCAGATCTTGCCGCCCGTGAAAGGGATCCTCGAGACGATCGTGTTGATCCATCGCCATCGCATTCATTGTAAAATCGCGTCTGGCCAAATCCAGGTGCAATTCCCCGACAAAGGTCACATGCTCCGGCCGCCGAAAATCCAGATAATCGCCTTCTGTCCGATAGGTGGTTACCTCAAATAAATAACCGTCCCGCTTCACGGAGACTGTACCATGCTTGAGTCCAGTCGGCACATGATCGGGAAATAGGCGCATCACGTCGCCAGGATGGGCATTCGTACATATATCTATATCTTGAATCGGCCTTCCCAGATGCCAGTCTCGTACGCATCCGCCGACGAAATAAGCTTCATACCCATTCTCCTCCAACGTTTGAAGAACTTGCCGGGCCGCTTCTTTTCGCATCAGCCTCGTCTCCTTTCTCCACAGACAGCGAATGACGTAAGGAGGATTTCTCATGAAAATGCTCTTTGGGTTGTTTATCCTGGTATCCAAAGTAATACAGCAAATGAAAAAAGATTCACTATGACAATAAACGCAAGTACAGCTCTTCGTATTGGGCTGCAATCTTGTTGTGGCAGAAGGTTTCACAGGATCGCTCGATGCCGCTCGTGGAAAATTCTCGATACAGCTTTTCGTCCTGCAGCAGCTGCAGGGTCCGTTCTGCCATGCCCTGCACATCCCCAACCTCGCACAAGAAGCCGCTTTCACCGTCCACGACTACTTCCGGCAATCCGCCGGCTGTAGATGCGACGACCGGCACCCCGCAAGCCATCGCTTCCAAGGCGACCAGTCCGAAGCTTTCCTTTTCGGAAGGGAGCAGCATCACGTCTGCCATGGAAATCACTTCTGCCACATCCTCTTGCTTTCCGAGAAAATGGACATCATTCGCCAGTCCCAGATCGATGAGCTGCTTGCGTGCGTGGATCAGGTCGGGTCCCTCCCCGATAAAGATCAGCTTGGCCTGCATTTCGTTTCGGACCAGGCGAAATACCTCCACCACATCCGGTACACGCTTCACGGGACGGAAATTGGAAATATGCATGATTACCTTTTCTCCGTTAGGCGCGAACACTTTTTTCAGATGGGATACTTCCCGTGGATAGTAGCGGCGTTTGTCCACAAAATTGTATACGGGTTCAATCTCTTTGGTTACTTGCAGCAGCTGCTTGGTTTCACGGATCAAATCCCGCGAGACCGCCGTTACCAGATCGCTCTGCTCGATGCCGAAGCGAATCATCTCGCTCAAGCTGGAATCATACCCGAGCACCGTGATGTCGGTCCCATGCAGCGTCGTTACGATCTTCAAGCCATCCCCTACCATTTGCTTGGCCAGGTAGGCGCAGAGAGCGTGCGGGACCGCATAATGAACGTGCAAAATATCCAGCTTTTCATTTTTCGCTACCTGTGCCATCCGATTGGCGAGCGTCAAGTCGTATGGCGGATATTTAAATACGTCGTAGTGGTTAACTTCCACCTCATGATAAAAGATATTCGGATGAAAGCCGCCCAAACGGAAAGGCATGCTTGACGTAATAAAATGCACATTATGGCCACGTTCGGCCAACAGCTTCCCAAGTTCCGTCGCGACGACGCCAGAACCGCCTAAGGAAGGGTAACACGTGATGCCTATATTCATAAAAGACTCTCCTTTACCATGCTTGCCAAAAACAGCTTTCGAACATACTCCTACAATTGCGAAAACACCAATGGCGAAGCATTTACAAAGCCTTCGGCAAAATCGACGCCGGCTTGCTGTCCAAATAGGCGCTCACGATACTCGACCGCCTCTAGATAACCGTTATTCAATGGAGTTGCAACGGTGTTTTCTTCTCGCTCAAATTGGCTGCGATAGCAGCGAAGGACGTTCATTTTTTCTTGATACACATCGCTGATATCTACGAAAAAAACCGGTGTCACGGTTGAATTGATAAAATAATAGCAAAAACGGTCCGGTCGGTAGGCGGCACCGGCTTCCTCCGCCTCATATTTGCGAATGCCTGCATTGAAAATCGCTTCACGTACAATCCGGCTGACACTTTCATGATCGGGATGGCGATCGTGCATATACGGAGCCAGGACCAGTGCGGGTCTTGTCTGTCGAATGATCCGCACGACTTGTCGGATTGCTTCCTCACGCACTCCTTCCAGACCTCGATCCGGAAGCCCGAGATTTGTCCGATTGGCGATGCCCATCAATCGATCTGCTGCTGCTGCTTCCTGCTGTCTTCTGGAGACATCTCCATTGGAGGAAAGCTCGGCATAGGTCAAATCCAGGATGCCGACACGTTTTCCCTGTTTGGCTGCTTTTAGCAGGCTTCCCGCCGCCCCGATTTCCACATCATCGGGATGGGCGCCGATCGCCAATATATCTAATCTTTCTATCATTCTTTCTGCTCCTCATGGACAATTTTTCGCCATGCGATTTCGTCATTGGCCAACGCTTTCAAGATGATCTCCGCTGAACCGAGATTCGTCGCAAACGGGATGCGGTGCACATCGCACAGGCGCAAAAGGGCAATGATATCTGGCTCATGCGGCTGAGAGGTCAACGGATCGCGTAAAAAAATGATGACATCCATCTCATTGCGTGCGATCATCGCACCAATCTGTTGGTCACCGCCAAGCGGTCCTGACAGAAAACGCGTTACATGCAGCGATGTGGCTTCCATGATGCGTTGTCCGGTTGTCCCGGTGGCATACAATTCGTGCTTTGCCAAAATAGGCTCATAAGCGACTGCCAGCTGTATCATTTCTTCCTTCTTGCGATCGTGTGCGATCAACGCTACTCTCATCCGTCTCTCCCCATTCTCTCTAATCGATTAAATGCTCCAATCCATACACCAAATGGTCGAGGTTCATCACAGCCTTAATGGCCATATTCACCCCAGGCATGAACGATTCGCGGCTGATGGAATCATGTCTGATGGACAACGTCTGGCCAACAGCACCAAACAATACCTCCTGATGGGCAACCATTCCCGGCAGACGGACGCTGTGAATGCGGAAGCCGTCATACTCGGAGCCCCGTGCTCCCGGAATCAGTTCTTTTTCGTCCGGATGCCCCTGCACGATATGCTCTCTCGCTTGGCTGATCAGCTCCGCCGTTTTTAGCGCGGTTCCGCTTGGCGCATCCAGCTTCCGGTCATGGTGAAGCTCGATAATTTCCACATGTGGCATGTATTTGGCCGCCATCGCTGCAAACTTCATGCAAAGAATTGCCCCGATCGCAAAGTTCGGCGCCAAAATCGCTCCTAAGCCAGCAGCCTTGAAGCGCTCCGTCAAGTCTTGCAATTGGGCCGCAGACAAGCCGGTCGTCCCTACTACCGGTCTGACGCCATGCGCCAGCGACAGCTCCATGTTGCGATAGACATCATGCGGCGTCGTAAAATCGACCATTACATCCGGCTTCAGCTCAGCAAACTGGTATGCGATTTCCTGCTCGCTCTTTCTCGTATCGATGGGCCCGGCATAAACGAGCTGCTCATCAGCTTCCAGCATCTTCACGACTTCCTGTCCCATTCTTCCTTTTGCTCCCGCGACTGCTACTCGAATTGGCTGCAATGGTTGTCCCCTCTTCCTGTCTATTCTTCGATTCGTGTCCAGCGGTCTTTATCCCGCGTGTTGAACTTGTGCATAATCCGGTCAAATGCTTCTTGCAGATCAATCCCTAATGAGTTGGCAAAGCACAGCACGATAAAAAAGACATCTCCTAGTTCTTCGGCAACCGTCTTTTCTTCTTCATCGTTTTTTTTCGGCTTTTCTCCATAATAATGGTTGATTTCTCTTGCCAGCTCTCCGACTTCCTCCGTCATACGCGCCATCATCGCAAGCGGGGAAAAATACCCTTCTTTGAATTGGGATATGTATTGATCCACTTCTGCCTGGATTTCCTCCAGTGTTTTTCGTTTCTCCGTCATACCTCCTACCTCCTTTCACCAATTCTCTCTACCGACTATCCTACCCGAAACGGAGCAGTTTGCCAAATCCTGTTCACACTTTGACGGCCTATTGTGGACATCCCTATCCATGTCCGATATAATGGCTCTGGCACGGGTGTAAAGGAGCGAAAAATGACAGATGAATCTACGACTGAAAAGTATTCTAGCTATCATCATCGGAACTGCGATCATGGGATTTGGGATTAATGCCTTCAATATTCCGAACAACCTCGCTGAAGGCGGCATTACCGGGATCAGCATCATTATCAAACTCTTGCTTCCGGCGGTGGATCAAGGGATTGTTTACTTTTTGCTGAATATTCCTCTCTTTATTCTTGGGTGGAAAGTGCTGGGGCGCGCTGCGTTTATTTATACGATTATCGGAACTGTCAGCTTGTCCGTATTTTTATCCCTCTTTGAAGGTACACTGGCTTTGCCTCTCAATGACAAATTGCTCGCTTCCCTGTATGCAGGGGTGGCAGTTGGCGCAGGACTAGGCATCATCTTCCGTTACGGGGGGACGACGGGCGGTGTGGATATTATCGCGCGCTTGCTGCAAAAACACTTTGGCATCAGCATGGGCAGAACACTGTTTTTCGGTGATATTCTCGTAATCGGGGCTTCCCTGATCTACCTCAGTGTGGAAAGTGCCATGTACACATTGGTCGCGGTCTTTGTCGCTGCACGTGTGATCGACTTTTTCCAGGATGGCGCCTATGCGGGAAAAGCGCTCACCATCATTTCCAATCATGCCCAAGAAATTGCGGATCAAATTCTCGCCGTTGGCCGGGGCGTGACGCTTCTATCGGGTCGAGGTGCATTTTCCGGGGAAGAAAAAGATGTGGTCTATGTAGTCGTCAGCCGTAATGAAATCGTCCGGTTTAAGTCGATCGTGCAAGAAGTGGATCCACATGCCTTCGTCATCGTCAATGATGTCCATGAGGTGCTGGGAGAAGGATTTACCTTTGATGAAAACAAGCAGCCGCTTCGCGATTGATTCAGCATACATACTTTGTGCAAAACAAAAACGCGCCGGATTTGGCGCGTTTTTGTTTGTTTCTCCGTCAGGGCGCATTCATTCTCATCGTTTTATCTGACCCGGCCCTCTGTCCAGACCCGATCCCATATCTCCTCCACTGATTCCTCTGGAGATTGATGGGAAGTATCGAGCCATAAGCCTACCCTTGGTGTTTGTTCGCGCAATCGCCGATCAAGCTCAGCGATTGTCCACAAACCGTACCCGGTTTTCGAGCGATTCGCCTCTCTCTTGGCCACCTCTTCCTGTGCGGGAATCAGCACCACGACATAGAGTGGCCCTTGTTGAATAAAATCAACCGTTTCCTGAAGCATTGGCCCGATAATCACATCTTGCAACACAACGTTAAAACCAGCGGCAAAGTATGTATCTGCGACCCGAGCTGAAATTTGATGGCGCAAGCGCAGTTGTCGTATCGCTTCTCCTTCCGAGTCAGGCAGCATTTCTTCCCTACCGCTCACAATCATTCTCCTGAAGGCATCTCCCCGCAAATGAATGGCTCTTTCAAACTTTCGTGCAAGAAGCTCGGCGATCGTAGATTTTCCCGACGCCATGATCCCCGTAATCAGAAATACCCCCGTTTTATCAGCATTCATGCTTTGATCCCACCTACCAGAGTTGTCTGTGACCCGCCTATCATCGCGAACTTACCCAAATGTTCCAACGTGTTCGGCTTGATATTTTCGCCATGCAACATAAGCGAGAGTCAAGCACACGACACCTGCTATCGTCAGGATTAACGTCAAGGGAGATTGCGGATGAATGAATTGCGCAAGCGTGCTTTTATCCTCTCCGACAAAAGCGACCTGCATCTGCGCGCTTAACTCTCGAAGTGCTTCCCTGACCAGCTGCCAATCTACCTGCTCATTTCGGATTTCTTTATGAATCCGTTGATAAGCTGCTCCGATTTTCTCCATTTGACCGGCCTGCAGCTGGACACTCATCGCCGGACGAATCGCCAAAAACAGCTGATAGTTCTCTTCAAATTGCGCGAGAAACGCTACGTTGTCCCGTTCCACCGACGCTTGCAGCAGGTTTTGCATTTGATTGGCATACGAGCTGTAATACTCCCTCCACATCGGCTGATGGGCGTGACTGAGCGCATCAATGGCCACTCTCACCTGTGTGGCGTGCCATAGCAATTTATCCTCACCCGATGCAGGGTTAGCGTACATTTGTTTCGCCGCCAGTATGGACTGGGTTACCGCATTCAGACTTTCGATGCGAATGCGTGTCGGCAATGTTTGATTGGGAAAGATCTCGCCAAGCTGATTCAATTTGCTTCTCGCTGCTTCCAAGTCCCCTTTTTTCGTAAGCTGATAAAAATCACCCGCCAGCTGATCCAATTCCACCAGATGCGCTTCATGCTCCGGTTTCTGCAACTGGGAAAAGAATGATTGCACAGGCCAAGCCAGAGAAAGACCGACTACGATCAACACAAGTAAAATCACTCGATTTTTCCGCAAAAGAAAATCCTCCTTTCCCTAGTACTAGCCTATGGAAAGGAGGACAAGATTAGACCTTGTTTCTCTGTTGAAACAGATTCAAATACCAGATCATCGCAATGGAGATCAGACTGAGCATTACCGTGCATAATCCCACGATCCCCGTATAAGGAACCAATACATCCGGTAACCAAGGATGAATAAACATGACGTAGTCCAGGAAGTCATTATTCAACGTCCATAAGGCAGCCAGACCGACCGGCAGCCAGCTGAGCTTATAGAAACGAGCATACAGGGCAGATTCGACCGCCATTCCTGTATGGGAAGCCATGAGCATGATATCTGTCCATCGTACTTCATTGCCCATGGCCCATCCAGCGATGATCACCCCGACCGCCCATACGCCATACTTAAAATTGGTAATACCGGCCAATGCTTCCAAGAGCGGAATGTGCTTGCCGAGAAGGTAGGTGAGAATGACCAATGTAAACAATCCGCTTCCCGTCGGACTGTCCGGCACAAATATGCGCAGCCAAGGCACTGTACTCTCCAATTGGTTTCCATACCAGATGAAGCCATATATTGTACCTAAAAAGTTGATTATGAAAAGCATCCAGAGAAACCAACGTTCCATCAGTGATGCCCACAACCACTTCCACAAACCCTTCATCTCAATCGTCTCCCATAATCGCTTGCTGCGACGTCGCTTCCTTTTATTCCCAGACCGATCCCATTCCATCCGTCACGGAAAGATTTGTGCCTTTGTTGCGAGAAAAATGGTGAAGAAAAAAGCTGACCGAGTCGTCAGCCAGCTTTTTCATCGCTTATTTTAAGCTTGCCATATATTCGGCCAGTTTTTTCAGATCATCATCGCTGCCTTGGAACATACCAGGAGGCATACCGCCTTTACCATTCTTGATGATGTCGGCGATTTGGTTAGCGTCAAGCTTGCTACCAACCTTTTGCAGGTTAGGTCCAGCGACACCTTCCATATTCACACCATGGCAACCTTGACAGCTTGTTTGTGCGGTCCAGACTGCATCCGGTTTAAACGACGAATCTGCCTTCTCTGCGGGAGCTGCTGGTGCCGTAGCACCGCCAGCGCTGTGGCCGCCATTGCTTGGGTGCAGACGGCTATGCTCATCATTGGCTGCCCATGTCAGATAGAAAATACCGATCAGGGACAGAAGCATAATTCCCGTAGCAACCGGACGTTTTTTCGGACGACGGTCTTTGCCGGCATCCAACCAAGGTGCGAGAACCAATGCGGTAAACGCAACCCCTGGGAAAATGATGGTACCAAAGACTACCCAGTCACCGGACGCCCAAGGATATTTCAGCATTTGGTACAGGAACAGGAAGTACCAGTCAGGCAACGGAACAAACGATGTATCGTTCGGGTTTGCCTTGTCTGTCAGCGGCGACGGATGGGATACTGTCAAGAGCAAGTATCCTACCAAACATACAGCCGCTACCATCCACTCTTTCAACAGGAAGTTCGGCCAGAACGGTTCCGATTTTCCGGGGAACTCGGAGTAAGATGGAGCAATATTAGGGATGCGCTTCGCCGAAATTCGCGAGTCTCCGACGAAGGTAGCATCTTTATCATGTTTAGCCATGCTATACCCTCCTTGATCGAGATCAAAGATCTCTCTTCAAAATTGTCGAAGACTTATAGTGGTCCGGAAATACCCTGTGCACGAATCATGACAAAGTGAGCGCCCAAGAGTCCAAGCAGTGCGCCTGGCAAGAAGAATACGTGGATGGCAAAGAAGCGAGAAAGCGTTTGCGCACCTACGATGTCGCCGCCAGTCAACAGTGCTTTCGCGTATGGTCCGATCACCGGAACCGAGTTGGCGATCTCCAAACCTACTTTTGTTGCAAAGTAAGCGGTGTTATCCCATGGCAGGAGATAACCGGTGAAGCCCAGTCCAAGCATCACGAAGAAGATCAACATGCCCACTACCCAGTTCAATTCACGCGGCTTTTTGTAAGCGCCGGTGAAGAACACGCGGAGTGTATGTAAAAACATCATCACGATTACCAAACTTGCGCCCCAGTGGTGCATACCGCGTACAATTACACCGAAAGCTACTTCGTTTTGAAGATACTTTACGGATTCGTACGCATTGATAATGTCCGGTACATAATACATCGTCAAAAACATACCAGACAAGATTTGGATAACGGTAATAAAGAACGTAAGTCCGCCAAAGCAGTACACGAACGCGGAGAAATGGTGTGCCGGGTTCACGTGCTCTGGCACTTCGTGGTCGGCCAAATCACGCCACATCGGGGTGATATTCAGGCGCTCGTCCACCCAATCATACATTTTTTGCAACATCTTAGCCAGTCACCCCCGGTAGAGGATTCGGTTTGATTTTTCCTAGGTACAGCTTGCCGTCTTTTACTTCTGTTTCATAAAGATCAAGCGATTTGGTTGGTGGAGTACCAAGTACATGGGCTCCATCAATTTTGTAACGTCCCATGTGACAGGGGCAGAAGTACTCATTTTCATGCTCGCCCTTGTTCCAGTCCACCGTACATCCCAAGTGTTTGCACACAGGGGAAAGTGCTGTCACTTCACCTTTGTCATTCTTGGTAACCCATGCGGCAAGAACCGACTCGGATTCATACCAACCGTCCTTGGTATGCACCTTGAATTCTACGCGCTTAGGTTCTGCTCCGAATTCATCTATGCTTCCTACCGCTACTTTATCTCCGCCAGCGGAGTGCTTCAGCAACGGGTCAACTGCAAATCGGATCATCGGTGTAATCATACCTGCAGCTAGGAAACCGCCAGTTCCCATGAGTGCATAGTTTAGAAATGTACGTCTGGATATTTCCCGTTTTTCGCTCATCTCTTTTTCCCTCCTTATCTGCAGAATAACGTGACGAAGGTACTACAATACATAATTACACTAGGTCATTCCCAATCATAGCTAACGCCATTTTAGATGTCAAGAATCTACAGGCGTTAACAGAAAGACTCGATTCAATTGCTTCCGATATTGTTGAGATTTTGTCATAAATTGAGGATTGATTTTTTTAGTATGGCTGTTCTCAATCAATTCTATTGATTTTTCCACGCATGGAGGACTTCTTCGGTCAGCACGTCCACCGTTACTTCAAAACGAATCTGCGAGGTCAAGTCTTCATCGCCAATCGTAAAAGTATGAATCTCCCCTTCTTCTCCTGGCGGCAGGCTCCCTTTCACATGATGCCCACTAAATTGCAAAAGAATGTAATGCCGGAATTTGCTGGGCAGCTGGTGTACGAAACTCTCCTCGCTAATCTGATAGGACAGCGGAAAGAGTAAGATCCGTCCTTTCAGCTTTTGCTCGATAGCCGCCGCCACATTCAGGAGATAAGTCATCCGCTCAGCATGTGAGGGTATATCTATAGATGGTTTGTACAAATATAAAGGGAGCAGTGCGGTATCATAATAGAGTCGCATCTCCTCCCAGTTTTGCAATTCATCCATTCTCCATTGCATAGCTCTCTTCCTCTCGCGTAAATCTGCTGATTTAGCTTACCACGAAGAGGATGCACGTGCAATCAACCGCTTTTACCTTTGTTCATACGCCATGATTTCCCGCAGTTCGGTTGTCAGATACAAGAATCGTTCCTTGTTTTTGTTTTCCAGGGCTTCGTCAATTTCCTTATACAGTGTCCGTTTGCGATATAAACGGACTTGTTCGTCGATCACCATCTCCGACAGCAGTCCAGACACCGATTGATTCCCGTAAATATTCGGCCATTCCATGTCTAATCCCTCACTTTAACAGTATCGTGGATTCGGTAAATCCATTGTATGCTTTCAGCCATGACTGGCAAAGCTCTGTATGTGCATACATCCATTCTCCATCCCCGCGCTGCCCTACCTTCAGCAGCCCGAGATGCACCATCATTTTCAATATCCGGTTGTGCAGAATGTTCAGCGGCTCATCATAATAAAACGGTTTAATCCATGGCAACAGCAGATTGGCCAGACTGCTCTGCGCGAGCCATCCTCCCCTGGTCGTTACCGGGATCACCTGTACAATCATCGGCAGATTGGGTATCGCCCTTTTGTACAATCGCAGCCAGAAGCGAATTACATCATGCTGGATTTGCTCGGAAACGGGCGTCAACAGCTGCTCGACTCCTTTTTCCGCGATCCGCAAGACTCCCGGCGACTCCTCGATCCAGCGCTGGTAGTAGCAGTAATCATATAACAGCGAGAACCGATCAGGGTACAGATCAAAATGAAGTCCGTAGCCAAATCGCCACTTTTGCGGAGGCAAAGGCTCCTCTTGCACGCTGAGAAAGCGGAGCAGTTGGCTTTGATAGCGTTTGTACATGCCGCCATCAGCTGTCAACGGCACCGGCTCTCTCTCCAGAAAGCGCAGAAACTGATAAAGATCATCGCTCATGGCCGTACCTTCATCCCGATATGCAGCCGGCTGCGTTCCTTTCCATTCCGCTTCGTCCAGCTTTCCATTCAGCCACGCTTTCAAATAGGGCTCCCGTAAATCCTGAGGAATTTGATATTGCCCTACTGTCTTTCCTTTTGC
Organism: Brevibacillus migulae; assembly: GCF_004521915.1. Taxonomy (GTDB): domain Bacteria; phylum Bacillota; class Bacilli; order Brevibacillales; family Brevibacillaceae; genus Brevibacillus_F; species Brevibacillus_F migulae. Next base: position 96,091 of record NZ_SDKD01000021.1, read on the forward strand.
CGGAAACACCCACCCTCGCCGGAGTGCTGCGGCAATGAGCTTTCGTCCTTCCTCCATCCGTTGTTCATGTTCAGAATCAATGGCGACACTCGCTTTTGCCATCAAATCTTCCAACGAAAATACGCTTCGCTTATCTAAGAGCAACTGCATCAAAAAATGAACTTCCGGAGAAGACAGTCGCTCAACCTCTGTCTGTATCGTGCTTTTATGCCGCAGATTGGAGAGTAATGTCGTGATTAGATCATTTTTTGAGTGTGGATTGCACTCACAGCCATAGTGATTTGCGATTTGATGGAGCTGACGGATGTCCGTGTAGACCAGAATCTCTGCCAAATTCACCATGAATCCCTTCTATCCGTATCGAATTTACTCTCCATTCTTACCAAATTTAGGTTAGATAAACTTGGCTGAGCCAAGTCTTTTTGCGAAGACTTCGTTTATCTTATACGATTTACGCCTCAGCGCTTTAGCGCAATCAAACCCCTGATCGTGCAAAATCGAGTAGGAGGGGGCGGCTAGCCCCCGACCTCTCACAC
>NZ_SDKD01000022.1 GCF_004521915.1 Brevibacillus migulae
GAAAAACCCCAGTAAAATATGGGGTTTCTCGTCAGTCTGAAACACAGCCGTTTGTATAGGCTGTGTTTTTCTTTTTAGCAATCATTACCGGTTGTTTTTTGAGAGCAGGCACGTTAGACTTGCACCTGACCCGATCGCACCAATTATCCGATCATTACGATGCGAAAAGGAGGATTACATTCATGTCTTTTTATAAACTTACTCGCTTGCGAGTGATTCATATATCCGTATTCTTGATTATCTCATTCTTGTTCCTGATCACGCCTACTTCCGCCATGGCACCGCAAATGTTGAAGCAAGGCAGCCAAGGGATCGATGTGTGGAAGCTCCAGCAGGATTTGTATGTATTGGGTCTGTTTACTGGACAAATCGATGGCGTTGCTGATCCTGAAACGATCGCGGCTATCCGTGCCTTCCAAAGGTTGAGTAGCCTTGCCCCGACAGGAAAATTGGATAGCAAGACGATTAGCGCCTTGCAAAAGCAGCGTATTTCCGCGAAAGAGCTGGACATGCTGGCCCGTCTCGTCTATGCAGAGGGGAAAGGTGAACCCTATGAGGGCAAGGTGGCCATTGCGGCTGTCGTTCTGAATCGACTGCACTCCCCTCAATTTCCAACTACGGTAAGCGGAGTCATCCTGGAGTCAGGTGCCTTTAGTGTCGTAAAAGACGGAAAGCTGCCGGCTGAAACCAACGAGGAAACAAAAAAAGCTGTGCTGGAGGCGTTAAGCGGCAAAGATCCGACGAATGGCGGCCTCTATTTTTTCAATCCCGAGCTGGCAACATCAAGCTGGATCTGGTCACGGCCACAAGCGGTTGTCATCGGCAATCATATCTTCGCCAAATAAGCGATTAAGGAAAATAAATATTGTTTGATTGAACTTTATTTTTATTTTATTCCCATTTCACATTTCCTTGGTAGGATAATTCCTGTAAGCACATTTCAACGTTTTGAGAAGCAGATGTGCCGCTGCGGTTCCTTCGAGGCGGTAAGCATGCTTAGGTCTTTCGATGTAAGTATGCCTACCGTGCTTGAAACGCTGGGACTGGTACTTCCGGGTGAGAGCGGAAGCATTGGTCTGTACGGAGCATCTGCCTTCTCAGAACGCCCCCAATACTTGGACCTTCCTTTTCGGGAAGGTCTCTTTTTTTTATGTGATCATGCTAAAATCCGTAAACGGACATCCCGCCGTCGACCGCAATGGTCTGGCCTGTTATGTACGCGGCAGCATCCGAGGACAAAAAAACAGTCGGCCCGATCAAGTCTTCCAGTTCGCCAATCCTCTCCATTGGAGTCTGACGCAAAATCTCTGCTACATATTGAGGATCCTCCAGCAGCTTTTCTGTCAACGGCGTCCGGAAATACCATGGAGCGATGGTATTAATGCATACGCCGAATTTGCTCCATTCCAAGGACAAGACACGGGTCATATGGATGACGCCTGCCTTGCTTGCCCCATAGGCTACGCCTGTGCGCAGTGCTACCAGCCCGCCGACGGATGCGATATTGACGATTCTTCCGTAGCGCTGCTCTACCATGTAACGTCCGGCTGCCTGAGTCATGAAGAACGTTGCCTTCAAATCAAGATCAACGACTCGGTCCCACTCCTCTTCGGTCACGTCCAGCGCTTTGCTCCGTATGTTCATGCCCGCATTGTTGACCAAAATATGCAGCCCGCCGAGTTGTTCGACCGTTTCCTGAACGATTGCATCCGCAGCACCTGTCGCTGTCAGGTCAGCCTGAATCGTACAAGCACGCACTCCTTTTTCTCTTGCTTCTGCCACGGTCTGCTCCACATCGGCGGCAGTCCGCGCTACAGCTGCAATATTTGCCCCTGCTTCGGCCAGCCCCAGCGCAAGTGCTTTCCCAATCCCTCTGCCCGCTCCTGTGACGATCGCGGTTTTTCCGTGCAAGTCGAATCGATTGTTCATCTTCATCCCTCCTGTGCTTCCATTCCCTGTTAGTTTCGCGATCAATCGCACTGAACCCTTTTTCCTGATACAATAGGATGTGCACAAGGAGGGATACACATATGCGTTTACTTAGTCAAATGACCTTGGCCGAGCTTCAGGAAGAAATGGAGCGTCTGCGAAAGCTTATGGAAGAAAGCAAGCAAAGCGGCAATCATACCCAATATCAAATCCTGGAACAGAAATTTTTTATGGCCAAATCCTACTTCATCGGAACGGAGCCGTTTTTTGTCGGGAAAACCTATCGTCTGCATGGCTTCGACCTGCCGTTCACCATCGACTACTTTAATGGTGTATTTGCTTGGGGACGCTTTCCCGGCAGTGACGAAGCGGTTGGCTATCCTGTGGGGATGCTGGAAGAGTAATGGACATCACCAATCTGATCTTGCTGCTGTTTCTTACTCTCGGGATCATCGGCAACAATTCCTCCATTTCGATCTCAGTCGCCGTTTTACTGCTGCTGCGTCTGATCCATGTTGACAAGTCCTTTGTCTATTTGGAACGATATGGCCTGCAAATCGGTATCATCATTCTGACGATTGGTGTTCTTGCCCCTGTTGCCAGCGGAAAAATTACACCGGAGATGATTGGCAAGTCCTTCACCGACTGGAAAGCACTCCTCGCAATAGCCGTTGGAATCTTTGTGGCCTATCTCGGGGGACGTGGAGCCCATTTGCTGACAGCCAATCCATTGATCGTGACCGGGCTGCTCGTCGGGACAATCATTGGAGTGACGTTTTTGCGCGGTGTACCGGTTGGTCCGCTTATTGCAGCCGGGATCCTGTCTTTATTCCTGCAGCGGATTTCCTAATCGTGATCTTAAGGCCCTTCCTTCCATCGAAACACATTTTGTATGCATCTTTTTCGGAATGAACGCATACAATGTGTGAAAGGTTACAACGGGAAGGAAGGTTGATCATGGAAATTTACGAACGTAATGGTGTGTTTATCGCCGAGACCGAGTACCAATCCGAGCGCATTGTTAAGGTTGGAAAAACGTGGGAAGAAGCCAAGGAAAGACTTTTGACAACCTTGATGGTTCTCGAGATGATTGGGTAAAAGCTTCTGTATATTATAGAAGCTTTTTTTACTTTGTCAGAAACTTCCCGAAAGAAGGACTTGATAACTTCTTTGAGCGGACGTCTATGGAAGTTTTCTCATTGCTGCGAAAGTGTGCGGGCAATTGCTCCTACTGCGGGCAGCGATCTGGAGTTGATGTTATCCATCAGGCAGCCCGCAATTCGACGCAATCGATTATTTGGAAGGTGGACGTTTGGTTGAGGCGTTTGGTTTTGTTCGGATGCTCGGTTTCATATTCATAGGCCCAGGCTTCCGCTGTTCTTTTGCCTGAGGCTTTCCAGACGAAGCTTGCCGCGGCGCTTGCTGTCTTGGCTCACGCAGGCCAAGCTTTTTCACGATGCTCAGGAAAAGCTCATAGGTGACATTCATCTGCTCTCCCGGCTTCAATGTCTTTTGGTACGTCTCAAAATCCTCATAGAGCTCATCCATCAAATCTTCCAGCAGCTCTTTTTCCGGTTTGGTCAGCATTATTCTTGCTCCTTTCCGGTCTCATTGTGAATCACGAGATAAGAGACCAGCTCTCCGTTTTCATACAGAAACGGGATCGGTGTAATCGGGACAGGCCCCTTTCTGGCAAAATCATAGGTAAGCCGCGCTAACAGCTGCGCCCCCTGATCATCCGCCAGATCGGCCAAAATCAGCACATCCTGATGGGGGATGGCGACTCCAAGCATCCGGCCGCGTTTTTCTGCATCGTATCGGTCAAGCATCGAATCCAGCAGAACCCGACTCGCTGCATAGCCATCAGCTGGGTTGATAAAATGGATAAAATGCTCTCCGACTTGCTGAGTGCGGACAGGAACCTCCAGTTTGCGCAAATTTTCCATGGCGTACTCATGCAGCAGTTCTGGACTCCAGCCCGCTTCCTCTAGCATGGACAACTCAATAATCGAGTATCCATGCGGTTGGTCGAGTGCGTAGACAATCACGGTTTCCGATGTATGCGGCCGAAATACATACGTTGACCCTTCCCCTGCATGGCTGATAAATGAATGATGCCGCAGTACCGGGTAGATGGCAGATTCCTTCCCCTGCAATTTGCGATCGGTCATGTAGCCATGGACGCTTGCCAAAATCCGTTTGACAACCGTATAAATTGCTTCCTTTCTCTGCTCCGGATATTGCTCCACACGAGCATACAAAGCTTCGAGCGAAACTGGTTTGCGGATATTTCGGTCCCCTGCTTGATGAATGAGAACCAATCCTTCGCCCTCCACCGTGCACTCCCAGCCTGAAGGCAGCTCGCGGGTCAGCAATTCCCATGCTCGACGCTTTAACGATTCACGAATACGGTTCGACTCGCTTGCTGTCATGCATGCTCCCCCCATCAAGGTTTGTCTTTCGCCTCTTACCAAGGCGGTAAATCATCATCATTATGGTTCGCTTGAGGCGCATCCATACTCCGCCGCTCGATCTCCTGCACGATTTCCTTCAATGACCTTGGCTTCAGGAATTCAATAGGGGATATCCCTCTCTCAAATTGCAGGCTCTCTCCTTCCAGCAGGATCAAATAGCGATCATTTGCCTTCGCGATGTGAACCTTGGTGCCGTAATCTGCGAGCAACGCTTTGACTTGCATGTAATCCAGCTTGAATCTCATTTCGACTTCTGGCTGCCTGTCCGTGATGATATGCATGGCTTCCATGACGGTCTCGTGCTCCCAGCGTTCCGCCAGCTCTCGCTTGGGACTTGCCGCCATCAATTCGATCGCTTCTTCCTCCCGCATCCGTACTTCCGCATGCTCGGGCTCGGGATACATGATTTCGATATGCTGTCTGGCAAGAGATACCACTTCCTGGGAGACGATGTCCGTGACGGTTTGCGGATATTCAATAAATTTGAGAAATTCCTCAAAATAGCGGGCATGAGAAAATTGATGGATCTTTACTTGGTACCAATCGACCATCCCCGGCTCGATCAGGTGGGGATACAGAATCGCCTTCATGTTCTTGGCATTGATCGCCATCTGAACATTGGAGATCAATGTGCGTTCATCGGTAATGACCGCGGTTTTTTGTTCAAAGTCGCATTTCAGCAGGAAAAGGAAATGATCGTCAAAGCGCTCCAGCTTTGCTTTGACAAGGATCAATACCCCGCTTCGCACTTGCGCGGTGCGCAGATACATCTGGAGAATCTCCTGGCCTACCTCTTTTGCCTTGTTTTTTTCTTCGGCAGCCAGCAATTTGTGCAACAGCACGTAGTTTGGATTTGTCTCCACGCCATGCCCTTCCGCTACGACAAATTGCCCCAGCTTGGTCGGACTTCCCTCCGACTTCGGATTGGCTTCGACTTTACGTTTGGCAATTTTGGCAAACTCACTATCTAAAAAAACTTTCAATTCACTATCCTGATATTCTTCATGGGAAAGAGCCTTGGTCAAGCGAATCTGCTTTGCTCCTTGCTCCCCTTGATCCGGTTCCATTACATAAAAGACCAGCCAATCGACGGAAAACTTCATTTCTTCTCTACTCCTCGTCCAGATTGAACCTTCTGATTATATCAGACGATGCCGTATCCTGCTATAATGTTTATGGTTCCAAAAAGCTGCCTAGAGACAGGAGTGAAGCCAGTTGCTCTGGCAAAAATGGAAAGCATGGTTTCACCGGGTATGGACGGATCGGCCTTTGCCAGTTGGGACGAGGCTCGGTTCCTATCGGATCACATCGATCCTCGGATTGGGCAGCTACGGGATTGCCTATCTCGCGGTCGAAGAAGCAACAGGAGAGCTGTACGTATTGAAACAGGTGAAGCCCAGCCTGCGTCGGCATCCAAAAGGCCCTGCCATGCAGCATTACGAGGCCCAGGTGCTTCGTTCGTTATCCCATCCGCGCATACCCCAGGTGAAAGAACAATTTGAGCAAAGCGGCCACTACTTTTTAGTCATGACCTACATGACAGGAAGTACAGTGGAAGATTTGCTTTTCGAAAACCATCGTGAATATCCCCAGCTCAAAGCGCTTCAGCTCGTCATGGAGATCGCTGAAATCGTTTTGCATCTCCATCAACGGGGAATCATTCACCGGGATGTCCGGATTCCCAATGTGATCCTGCGGGAAGGAAAACCGTATCTGATTGATTTTGGATTAGCTCGTTTTTTAGGAGACCCAGCTACGTACGAAAGCGACACTGTGGACAATTACCCGCTGGAAAAGCAAATCAAGCGGAGGGTAGAGCCTGCCAGTGACTTGTATGCACTCGGTCACTTCCTGCTGTTTTTGCTTTACTCGACTTATGAAGCATCCCCTGATCAGGAGGAGCGTTCGTGGGAAGAAGAACTGTCGATTCCTGGGGAACTGCGCAGCATTCTCAGACGGCTGCTCCAGCTTGACCCACCGTACGCGAATGTCGAAGAATTTCTCGCGGAAGCCCGCTCCTTATTGGAGAAAGAAAAGAGCAGTCACACTAGCCAATAGGCCAGATGGACTGCTTCTTTCGTTTACTCTTTTATCGGTTTATTCTTGGCTTTTTCCATCATCTGATTGATTTCTTCCGCTTCGCCCTTCAAAGTCTGGCGTTCTTGCTTGGACAATGATTGTCCGCCGACACTTCCATTAACCAACAGTTCTTCTTCATCTAGACGATCTCTGCGCATGAAACCCTCCTGTGTCGATTCGAAGTGGGGATGAAGTTGACTCTTCTTCTACTTTGTTCCGAAGCCGTCTATCTTATGTATCCCTCTCCACGATCAACGCTTGGGACGCTTTACCTTCGCTTTTGACTTAGCGGCACCATTTCCATTGCGAGTCTGTCCGCTGCGATTTGTCTGCGGACGTCCCACTCTCTCACCCGGATTGATCAAACCGCCAAAAGCCATTTCCTTTTCTTCGATGGGAATACCTGTTTTTTTGGAGAATTTCTCTACAATGAAGCGCTCTTGCGGCGTAATAATCGAAAAAACGAGACCTGCTGCCCCCATCCTTCCCGTACGCCCGCTGCGGTGAATATACGCATCAGCATCTGTCGCCGGATCGAAATGAACCACGCATTCGATCCCCGGAATATCGATCCCCCGTGCGGCCACATCCGTCGCGATCAGCACCGGAACCTCTCCGCTGCGGAATTTTTGCAGGGTCAATGCCCGCTCTTCTTTGCTGGCATCGCGATGCAAAAGCCGGCAGTCCAGATGATGAAACTTCAGCTTGTCAACGATTTCATCCACCTTCTCCAATGTATTCACAAATACAATGGACGAACGGGCATTGACCAAGCGAAGCAGCCTGCGTAAGGTATCCACTTTTTTGCGGCCCTCGGTAACCAGCACAATATGATTGACCCCCATCTCGCTTTCAGGCGCTTGTGCACGGATCATCACCGGATCCTGTACGAAGGGCTGTGTCATCTTCATGACTGCATCCGGAAGCGTGGCGGAGAAAAAGACGCGCTGCGTATCCCGCATGGTGCGCTTCATGATCTCCCGCACCGGTGCAGCAAACCCTTCATCCAGCATACGGTCCGCTTCATCGACCACAACCATTTTCACCATATGTACCTTTACTTTTCGCTGATCCAACAACTCTTTCAAACGGCCCGGAGTCGCCACCACGACGGCTGGTCTCGTTTTCAGCTTGTCCAGCTGTCTCTTCGCATCCACACCGCCGATCAGCGCGACTGCGTGCATGTCCAGGGCTGCCAACAGTTGCTCTGCTTCTCTAAAGATCTGCATCACTAATTCATGCGTCGGTGCCAGGATCAGCCCCTGTATTTCTTTATTGTCTTTGTCCAGCCGAGAGCACAATGGAAGCAAGTATGCTAAGGTTTTGCCCGAGCCAGTCGGCGACTGCGCCAGCAAATCCTTCCCCGCCATCATCGCAGGAATGGCCTCTGCCTGTACTGGTGTCGGACTATCTATCTTTCTTTGCTTAATCAATTCGACCAATGGTTCTGCAATTTCCAATGATGCAAACGAAGTCACCACGTATTTCCTCCTCTAACAACACTCGTACGGGATAGCTTACCATGTTTTCCCTATGATTGAAAGAGGCGAAATCCGCGCGGGACCTCGCCTATTTCCAAATCGAATCGTTAGCGGTTATTGCTGTCCAGACGGGTTTCCCGTTTTTCCATCTTGTCATGACGATCTTTCTCCGTGCGCTGATTCCGCGTCCCCGGTGGATTTTTCGCATATTCCTCTACCTGGTTTTGAAATTCTTTATCATAGCCGCGCACTATCCTCACCTCCTGCCAGTATTGTTCCCTTCCGCTCCCATCTCATGCCCGTATGCAAAAACAGACGCGTCTCTCTCCTTTTCGAAACTTTTTGTCCCCCCATTCGTCATATGTAATGGAATCAAGATAGAAAATGGTGGGGAACATATGCAAACCTTATCTCGTATGGAAAAGCAAAAAAAGATGATACGAAAGCGGAAACGCCGCAGCCCACTGCGCTTCGTCAAGCGCTTTCTCTTTTTCTCCGTTATGTGGCTGTTTATAATGGCAATCGGCGGTGGCATCTTCCTTTTTGGCACCGATAAAGGGCTGGAACTGCGGGAATGGGCCGCAGGAACCCTCCTGACGACACAACACGATTACTGGGCTCCTTACACCTTCTTGCCGGAAGACAGGATGGACAAGCTTAAGCAGGAAATCAAGCAGCCTGTCATCGTCAATTCACAGCCGACAGTGGCGAAGCCTGCCCCTGAGCCTGCCACGTTGCCCGAAAAACCGCGCGAGCTGATCACCATCGAAGAAATCAGCGTGGATAAAGGAAGCTACAACTTCAAAGGGAAAATCATGTATATCTCTGACCCCAACCGTGTCCACCTCGTCACCACACAACGAAAGGATCGCGGCGATTTGCTTGACGAATTTACCAAGAAGCATCAAGCTCTCGGGATCGTAAACGCCAGCGGCTTTTATGACCCGGATGGGTACGGAAAAGGAAAGCAGGCTTTTGGACTTGTGATTTCGGACGGGCGGATTCTGCAAAACTACAATCCAAAGGGCGGCGATACGGCACTTGCCATCACGTATGATGGAAAGCTGATCACCGGCAGCTATTCCGCTCAGCAATTAATCGATATGGGTGTCCGCGATGCGATGAGCTTTCGCCCACAGCTCATTGTGAATGGGAAAAATTTGTTCACGGATCGTCCTGCTCAAAGCTGGGGCATTCAGCCCCGTACGGCAATCGGTCAAAAAGCGGACGGCACCATTGTCTTTGTGGTCATCGATGGCAGGCAGCCCGGCCATTCCATCGGAGCAAGCATGACCGACCTGGCGAATCTGCTGGAGCAAAAGGGAGTCGTCAATGCGATGGCGATGGACGGAGGTTCAAGCTCCATGATGCTTTATAAAGGGGAAGCCATTACCAAAACGTCCTGCCCGTATTACCGGGGAAGATACCTGCCCAATGCATGGGCGGTATTATAGGCATAGAAAAAAAGCAGTGAGCACACCATTGCGTGCCACTGCTTTTTCTTTTCCCAGATTGATGAACGTCACAGAGAAATTTCTTCAAAAAACGCAGGCTGATAGCGCTGCCGATAACTTTCCCCTGACAGAATCAATTCGTCCAGCCGATTGCGAAGCTCCTGTTGGCTGATGGTCTCCAGATACATGTTAATCAGCGCTGCCCGTGCCATACTGCGCAGCAGCAGGATTTCTTCTTTCAAATCATTCCCTAACTGCTTGCCGCTATGGACGATTTCCGAACGGTGATTGTAAGAGCGTTTGATAAAATCCGATATGCGCTTGCGTTCCTCCAAGCTTTGCCCGAAATAATAAGCAATCCGCAAACGCAGCTTGTACATGATTTCGCCCTTTTTTCCATCAGGAACAAACAGCGACTCCAATGCGATCCACAAGTCCAGCAAACGGTCTTCCCAGCCTTCTTTTTCCAGAGAAAGCATGTACCGGTTATAGGCCAAATCAGGAAATTGTCCATCCTGGGCAAGTAACCGTTCGAAGATATTCCGTGTCTTTCCGGAAAAATGGATCGGATCGCCTTCCAACGATCGCTTGAGGTAGGTGATCCCATGGGTCGGCTTTTCTCTGGTCATCACATACGGTATCGAGCATACACCGGCTTGTGCTGCCAAGTTCAGCTTATGCTCAAAGCTTTCAATGAGCGTTCGATCTTCATCGGTCACCTTCATCTCGGGATATTTGGCAACGATGAACAAGCTTTGTGCACTCACCTTTTTATCAAAGAAAAAGCGATTTTCATTCATTTCATTTCGCAAGTACCTGGACGTGACATCATACAGCCATTCTTCGCCAGACACAAGCATAAAAGGGATACCCAATGGGATCGCTACGGGCTCGTCAGTCATCGAATTGAAAACAGGCGCTATCAGTGTTGGCATGCCCTCAAACTCCCCTCTCCCTGCCGGTGTATGATTCCGTGATCACGCTACCTTTTCTTTTTGTCTTCTCCCATGATTTCATTGAGTTTTTGGGCGAGTCTCGCCGTTTCTTCATAATCTGCCAGAGCGGCAGGCTGCCCTGCGTAAAACAGATCGTATTTGGTAATCGTTGCCACCATTTTCCCATCGGCCGCTTTTTCAGCACGCAATGCGATGTGATGGTCGTAATCAATGAATTGGACAAAGGTATTCGTGATTCGAGTAACCTTCCCATAGGAGTTAATCAGGTCCTGAAATGTGGCAGTTCCTTTTTGTTGTTTTTCATACAGCTCGTCCCGCAGTAAAAAAACGGGGGCTGCTGCCAATATTTTTCGTTCCTTCGTAAAGTAAAACGGATATGGCTTGTCGTACTTTTCTCCTGTTATGGGGTTCACCAGAAAAGAAGCCATGATTTGCTCGACTGGTTTTGAGCCTCCCGCTACTGGCACTTTATACGGTGTTGGTCTTATATCCGTCTTGACGGGTTGTCCATACGCCGCAATCATCTCATCCATAGTCGTTTTTCCGATCACGATAGACGGATGCAGGATCAGTTCATTGGTTAAGTTGTTTTTATTCGCAGGTGTCGGCTTCTTTTGCGGGACGGCCACCGTTTTTCCAGCTTCAGGTTGAGTCGGGGCTGGCTGCTGCTGCTGCCCACCCGTTGCAGGCTGAGGCTGCTCTGTTGGTTTTTGCGTATTGGGTGCCGTATTGGGCTCCGTTTTTTCAGGAGTCTTCCCTGCTGGTGGTGTCTGCGGCTGCTGTGCCGTTGGTTCTTTGGCAGGCTGCTCGGGAGATGATGCACAGCCGCTTGCAAGCACGAGCACACAGGCGCTCATCACGGCCATCCATGCTTTCTGTTTTTTCATTGTCTATTCCTCCACTCCTTCCAGTATCTATTAGGATACCAATAATTACCCTCATTAGTCATCACTTGTTCCAAGAGAATCGCGTTTTCCTCCTCGAATGGGAAGCCAGCAAGGATCACATACTACACCAGAAGGAGATGATCAGATGAAAAAGGATAACCGCATTAATGAAACGGTCGAAAATCCGCATCAAGTATACAATAACGAATTCGAGCCGATTGAAACAGGCGGTCAGCCCATGGCTGGATCCAAACAAGTGAAGCAAGAAAACCATTCCCGCCAAATTCAGACCAGAGAGGGCTAAACAGCTTTGGGTAGACAAGTCATCATCGTGGCAGGTCTACCCTGCTTTATTTGTGGGCTGGCGTCCAAGCCAACCATCTATTCTTACCTGCAGATTGATATCCTATGTTTCATGATATCGGTAATACTCTATTTCCTTTTCTGTCTTATCGATAATTTCTGTGCGATTATTTATCTGTATTTCTATTGATTTCCTCTCTTTTTCGCCATTGCGTGGTCAAATACGTGGTAATACAAAAAGCCCCCAACCAACTTCGGTTGGGAGGGCCATATTCATTAAAACCTCTGAATTCAGCAAGAACGCCTGTGTATTCGTTCATTACAGAATGATTCGAAACACTTCTTTGTGTGCAGTTTCTTCTATTATCATAAGGCAGTCATCCATCTTTTCTATTGATTTAGATCGCCTTTTTCAAAAGAAGCCATTTTTTAACTTATTGCTTTGGAAAATAGGCATTTGCCCAGCGCGGTTTTATATGTATATACACTTTGAATCAATTGACGATCCGATACAATTTGCATATAAAGTTCGTCATGCAATATCAGTCCTGAAACATTAATTTCCCCCGTATCGGGGGATTTTTATGTTGGCTTAATATGTGTATAGCATGCTGCCCTTAACTGTTTTGAATTATTTCTCGTCTTTATCCTTAATATCATTGTGTGAAATGCCAACTACTGTGTGTTTACATTTCGATAGAGTTTCTGCTAACGCAGTGTTTTCCAGGCCTATCCATTTTTTAATAACGAAATATTTACCCTTCACTAAAGCTGAGGTAATAAGTAATGGACGAGATAGAAAAATTCAGATGATTTGTGTAAAGACATTTTGTGTGATTTACGACCAAAGTCTATTGTAGATAGAAAAAAGGTTGATGATTTTTACGACCTTATTAAGAAAATCAGCGATCTCTTGTGTAACAAAGAGAAAATTAATAGGTTGTGATAAATCATCTTGCTCATGTATGGTATTATTTGGTTGAGGTGATTTTTCTTGGATACTTTCATAGCGGTTTCCGCCTTATACCTTAACCCATTGCTTGCGATTTGGTTTTTTGTGAACTTTACAACTATCATTAGAAAAATTGTAAACAAAGTTGATTATGAGACGAATTTATGGATTGGTTCAGTCATACTTGCTTGGATCGTTTTTTCTTTTACATTTATCTCAATGGCAAGCTAACTTACTGATACCTTAATATCCCTCTTTCTCCTCAAAAACTAATCGTTATCTCATTCATGATTTGTGATTTATCTGAATGAAATATTTTTAAAGGAGAGTTATAATGCCCGAAAGAATGACTGGATACTTGATAGGTACATTCGGTTTGTCGATATTATTGTTTCTTGTTATAGCATCTTGGTTAAAAACCGATGAACCAGCTACCACATATTTTTTAAGCCTTATAGCCTCACACTTTATCAATGATAAGATTGATAAATTATATGGTGAAGCCAAGAAGTCTAAATGAATTTTGTCTTCGTTCGCCTTAATACCGTACGCTCTTGTGCGTGGTGTTACTCTTTACAAACTCCAAGCGAAAGGACTTTATGTTTTTGATGACAATAACGTAATGATGACTTATACAATTGAATCAGATAACAGGGATAAGGAGTGTAACTCTTTGGAACTAATGCCACTAAAGATACCCGCAGGATTCGCTGTTACTTACAACAATTTTTATGATGTATTACCCGAAATGCCAGAGGATCCAGATGACGACATCATTAAAAACTGGTCCTTCTTTACGGAAGATTTATTACAGATTGTAATGATGGATTTGAAAAAAGGAAGCTATTCTATTCCTGACGAGCATCTGTTAATTGATCTAGGTTGGTATCCAGATAGTGATCCGAAAGGTGAGTATTATTTACAACTTGTTAAGGTTAAACGTGATCGGAGTTGGGAAGAAATCAAAGATTTATCCTCAGCTGATAGGTATTTGATAAAGCGAACGATTGAAGAATGGATGAAATCCCTTCACAATAACTCAATATGATTCAAATGCCCCCTCTCTTAATAGAATTTCCTTTTTTTGTCTCAACCCTTTATGGGATACTGGTGCCAAGGAGCGTGATCACATGAATAAATCGTTTTACTACCTCGTCACCTGGGATGAAGCCAGTTACCTCCGTCAAACCCTCGAGGAATTAGGGATTGAACACGTTGTAGAATCATCTAATGAAGCCCTTTTAATCCCTGACGGCCGTCTCGCCATTGTCTTCCCAGACTTACACGTTCGTACATACAGTACTGTTCGTGAGCTATTTCAAGGAGATCATTGGCTTCCTTATCAATCGTGATAACGCTCCTCCGTTCTCCACATGTAATGCTGAGTTATATCAAAGCCGCTTGATCTTGCAATCGTCCCGCAAAACGACGGTATCACCTGAATCCATGCATCGTATTCCCTGTGCAGGCGGACTTGAATCACGTTCAAATGAAACCTTGTCTTTGACGAAACCCAGCAACATCATCCACCCGGTAGGATGTTCTTACCTCTCCCCCAATCGAAACAAGAAACTTATCATTCACCCCTTTTAGACAACGTGTGCTTTGGTTAATCCCCTTCTGCTTAGTTTTGAAACGATTACCAATGTCAAAACGTAACTCCTTAATAAGGGAGGGTGTTTATGGATACATTTTTTGATTTCATTTTATATTTTTTCATCTTACTACTTACTGGATTATTAGCTTTAAAGCCTCGTTTTTTCTGGGACAATATTGATAAATGGTATTCCGACGATGAACCTTCTGAGTTTCGTACCGATATGATCCGTATCGTTTGTGCAGTGATGTTTTTCATTTTCTTGATTTGGGGAATTGCTCAATTGTTCTAAACCCTATATCTAATTTGCATTCCCGTGACGATAGGAGGATGTTTTCCCCTTTTTACATGTGGTGAGGGAAAATAAATGAATGATCTTCAAGTTGAGGTACCAATTCTTATTGGTACTTTTTTTCTTTTATTAAACCCTGATAATTAAACATGATTAATCAAATTTCATACATACAGAAAAGAGTGATTGGTATGGCATACAAAATCGTTTCTGCCATTTGGCTTGTTTTATTACTCTTTCTTGCATATATTTTTTATACAGAACAAGACTCCTTATTTGGGATATTCGTCATTGTTATGTACCCTATATTCGCTATATTGATTACTGTGTTTTATATCATTTGTCTCATACTCATAGGGCTCTTTAGGAAAAAATCAAATGCTATCTGATAACAAAGTTCATTTTCCTCAAATTACCGTTGTATTAAACGACATGAAGTTTCTTCCTTCAATTTTTATATTTCACAAAAAGAAACCGTTTATGTTTTACGAAAGTTATTAAGTTGGATTATTAAAAGGGGGTTTATATAAAAAAAACAAGTTTTCTTCTTATTCATGGCCTGGGCGGAAGCGGTCCTAAACATTGGCAATCATGGTTACACGCACAACTAGCGGAACTAGGTTTTGATGTACACTACCCTACCTTTTCCGACTTTGACTCTCCAGTTAAGGATGTGTGGTTGCAAGAGCTCTCAACTTGTTTCGAGAAAATTCCTCCGGAGAATGAAATCATCGTTCTTACGCACAGTCTCGGTTCTATTCTCTGGCTACATTATGCAACTACTCATCCAAACCAAAAGGTAAGTCAGGTGATTCTTGTCGCCCCTCCCTCACCAACTCAAATACTCCCTGACGCCCATACTTTTTTTCCGGTACCATTAAATCAGCAACAATTAGAAAGTGTGGCAGATCGTACCTGGGTTGTCATTTCAACTGATGATCCTTATTGTAGTATCGATGACTCAACTCTCTATTTAAAATTAGGTTTTCCTACGATCGCCTTTCCCAAATCGGGTCATTTGAATACAGCATCTGGCCATGGGGAATGGCCATGGATTCTGCATACATGCCTTATGAAGAAGCTAAGTTTTACATAGTGTCAAATAAATTCTTGGGGGCTACCAGGGTTTTATTTTGTTTCCGGTACCCTCCGTAACTATTGTGATCAATGACTAGTTAATTCGTTTGATCAACAATACAATCCAATTAAATAATAAATCGGTGTATGCGGTAACACATGTGTGAAATTCATCTTTTAAGCAGCGATATATTTCGATTCGTGGTCCTAGGCCCCGAGTTCGGCACAGTCGTACGACTAATTGTCAATAGCTGTGCTACCACCTTGCTGCTACTCTAGTAGCAAAAGGGAGGGAATATTATGATAAATGGTCTGTTTGAAACTCATGTCTCTACAACATCGCTGGAAACAGCGATACAGTTTTATTGCAAACTGGGGCTACAACATGCCTATACCGAAAAAGCGCGACGAGTTGCGTTTTTCTGGATTGGCAAGCCGGGACATAGCATGCTCGGCGTCTGGGAGGTACCGCGAGAAAAATGGGTGAGTCAACATTTTGCTATGCATGTGGATATCGAGCAATTCCGCGAATCACTGACCTATCTCAAGGATATTGGTATGACGCTCCGTAACATTAGTCGTACAGGCGAAGATCCAGAGGTACATGCCTGGATGCCGGCCGTCAGCATTTACTTTAGGGACCCGGATGGCAATTCGCTTGAGTTTATCAGTATGCTACCGGATGAACCGCAACCGGACCTCGGGATTGTGCCATATACCGAATGGGAAAAGATGCACCAACGCTAATGATATATTTTTGCAAACGTAAATCGCTATAACGTAAGACCCCGGTTGTCGAGAAAACTCGGCAACTTTTTTATTACTCATGCAACATCTCCTATAAATAATGGGTAAAGGTATCCCACCGCTTCCTTTCTCAAACCACTGCCTAACTATCTGGTCCGATCGAACAACACAGCGACAACCGTTCTCTCCGCCGGTATTTTTGTCCAAATTTCCAATCGAAGTCTTGAAAAGATGAGCTGTTCAACAATAAAAGTAGACTCTATGTGGTCAAATTGTGGTCAAACTTCATATCACCAGATCTTTAATAGTGGAAAAAACCTGTATTCTCAATGGTTTTACCGAGTAGTCGCTTTTCGATATTGTCTTTGTCCCAATTTCCTGCGTATGATGAAAGAAGTATACGCTAAGAGGGGATGCGGTACCCATGATCAATTTGGCACCTCACAATCTTTTGCATAATCACATCACTTGCATTTATTCTCCTCTGTTTGAATTGGCATCGAGCCTCCTCGTCCTTACCCGTTCACAGACGGAAGAACGTCATCGGGAATGGGTAAACCAGACTCTCGCTGTGTTCGATCAGGAGCAATTGTCGGCAGACTTTCACTATTTTTCAGCGATTTTTCTTCGTACAATCCCGTGGATCTTCCATCCGAACCAGACAAAAAACATTCAGAATAGCGAAGAGATGTATGAATACTTGCTGAATATTCCGCTTGAGACCTTTCACGAAGCATGTTCCACTGCATTGCATGGCGAAAAAATCGTGCAAGTACAAAAGCCGCTTCCAGTCGAAATTGATCTGCAGCGTGATCCGGAATTCGTCAGAGGCCGATTCCTCTTGTTTATGGCAGCTTATTGGGAATTGTTTTTTTCTTCAACATGGGAGCGCATCCTTCTTCTCCTCGAGAAAGAAGCGGCACAAATCAAAGAAGCCTGCACATCTGTTGAACAATTTTCTCATTTTCTCCAATCCCGAGCTTTTCCGTCGCCACAGGGTGAAAACCAGCAAACGGACCCACATCCAGATGAACTTCAATATGTGCACATGTACCCCAGTGTCTTTTACGAGGGAATCCCCATTTTTCACTCCCGTTCTGGCACTGGCCACTTTCTTTACCCGATCCATTGAAGGCAAAAAGACGCCCACCCTGCTTCACCATCCATGTGCAGGGGGGGCGTCTTATCATCACTTCGCCCATTTTCTCATATTCGCTAAGATAAGCTTGTCCAATTCCTGGCTGATCTTCAGAATCTCCGGATCGATAAAATAAAAGCTTCTTTTTTCTGCAGCCTTTACCAAGTCACTTCGCACTTCTTCCAATAATGACTGTGACTGATTCATTTCGGTCTCCTCCGCTCGACTTTTCCTCCCACTATTTTACAATAAACGCATGGAAGTGGGAACAGCCAAACACAAAAAGTCATGCATCACTTTTCGACACATGACTTATACAAGAGCGCGAAATACCGCAAATCTTAACTAACTTTGATGATAACCATGATGATAATGAAGATTGTCAATAAAATGCTGACTACCTGCAGTTTCTTGATACTCGCTTGGTAATCGCGTCCGGCCTGTGCATCCGACTGGATCGTCTTTAGCGTTTTCGAAGCGATCCCAATCATGGCCCCGATTGCGAGAAAGACAATAATCACCATCAACAGCCACGTGCTAAAAACCCAACCGCTTTGCATCAAACCTGTAATCAGTGAAACCAGCAGGATGAAGTTCGGAATACGCAAAAATACCGTCAGTTTCCGCGCACGCTCCGCTGCCTGGGCAGCACTAAGCTTGCCAAATCCCATCGCAAAGAAAGGCAGTACAATACAGGCAATGATAAATACCGCCGCTGTGCTGTGGATCATTCCCGTTACCGTCATGAAACCATATTCCCCCCATAATTTATTCTGTTAGATCGTGTTTTCTCGAAAAAAAGAGAAGGGATGAGAGAAATCCCTTCTCTTTTTCATCTGTTTTATTTTACCACATGAATCGGTCGACCTAAAGCCAGTTCAGCAGCTTCCATGGTTACTTCACCCAAAGTCGGATGCGCGTGGATGGTCAGCTCGATGTCTTCAAGCGTTGCACCCATTTCGATCGCGAGTCCAATTTCGGCGATGATGTTGGATGCTTCTGGTCCAACGATTTGCGCACCGAGTACGATGTTGGTCCCTTTTTCAGCTACCAGCTTCACAAAACCTTCGCCAGCATTTACAGAAAGCGCGCGGCCATTCGCTGCAAATGGGAAACGACCTGTAACGACGTCGAATCCTTTCTCTTTTGCTTCACGCTCACTGAGTCCTACGCTCGCCATTTCCGGATCGGAGAACACTACAGCTGGAATCGCTTTGTAGTCTACCTCTGCCGGATGCCCTGCGATTGCTTCTGCCGCTACTTTTCCTTCATAAGAAGCTTTGTGCGCGAGAGCAGGACCCGGCACGATATCACCAATGGCGTACACGTTTGGAATACTTGTCAGCCCTTGTTTATCCACTTCGATGTAGCCGCGCTCGTTCATCTTCATCCCGATTTCTTTCAAGCCCAGTTCATCGGTATTCGGACGACGGCCCACTGTTACCAACACATAATCTGCTTCGAACGTTTTCGCTTCGCCTTTTACTTCCGCTTTCACAATCACGCCGTTCTCGGTCTCTTCCACGCCTTGCGCAAGCGCCTTGGTATGGATATCGACATTCAGCTTTTTCAGCTTGCGATCGACCAGACGAGTCATGTCCGCTTCAAAGCCAGGCAGGATCTGTTCGCCGCCCTCAAGAACGGTTACCTGAGTGCCGAACTTGGCAAATACGGTACCCAGCTCGATACCGATATAGCCGCCGCCGATGACTACGAGGCTTTTTGGCAGCTCAGTCAGAGCCAGTGCTTCCGTAGAAGAGAGCACGCGTTTGCCAAATGGGAACGCAGGCAATTCGATCGGACGGGAACCGGTTGCGATGATGCAGTGGTTGAAACGGTAACGGTTCACATCATAGCCATGGAATACGCGCACTTCGTTTTCGCTGACAAACAAGGCTTCCCCTTCGATCACCTGGATCTTGTGGGCCTTAAACAATCCAGACACACCGCCTGTCAGTTTGTTCACAACGCTGCCTTTCCATTCTTGCACTTTGGCAAAGTCAACGCGTACATTTTCCATGGTGATTCCCATGTCAGCTGTATGCTGGCTGTGCTCATACGTATGGGCAGCGTGAATCAGTGCTTTGGACGGGATGCAACCGACATTCAGACACACGCCGCCAACATTTGCTTTTTCAACAACTGCTACAGTTTTCCCCATTTGAGCGGCACGGATGGCAGCTACGTAACCGCCAGGACCTGCCCCGATGACGAGAACGTCCAGTTCGGTGGTAAATTCTCCTACTACCATGTTGTTATCCCTCCATTATCAACAGCGTAGGGTTTTCCAACAGCTGCTTCAGGTAGTTCATAAAGCGTTGAGCCGGTTCTCCGTCGATCAAACGGTGGTCGAAGCTGAGCGAGAGATGCAGCACTTGGCCAACCGTGATCTCGCCGTTTTTCACGATCGGTTTTTCGCTGATGCGGCCAACACCCAGGATCGCTACTTCAGGATGGTTAATCACTGGAGTGAAGAACATGCCGCCTGCAGATCCGATGTTGGTGATGCTGAAGGTAGAGCCTTTCAGTTCATCAGCGGTTGCTTTGCGGTCACGTGCTTTCACAGCCAACTCATTGATTTCAGATGCTACATCAAAGATCGATTTGCGATCCGCCGATTTGACAACCGGTACGAGCAAACCTTCGTCTGTCGAAGCGGCGATCCCGATGTTGTAGTATTTTTTGAAGATGATTTCTTGTTTTTCATCATCGATGGAAGCATTCAGCTCTGGGAACTTTTTCAAACCCGCTACTACAGCTTTTACGATGAAAGGCAGGTAGGTCAGCTTGATGCCTTTTGCTTCAGCAAGAGGCTTGCCTTCTTTACGCAGGTTCACCAGCCCGGTTACGTCCACTTCGTCGAAAATGGTTACGTGCGGAGCAGTGTACGCAGATTTCACCATTGCTTTCGCGATCGCTTTGCGGATGCCTTTCAACGGTACGCGCTCTTCCACTTCGCCTGCTTGTGCATTGTAATGTACAGTTGGTGTCGCGGCTGCTTGAGCTGCGTTTGTTGCCACCGCTGCAGGTGCCGCTGCTTCAGTCGCAACTGGAGCTGCTGCTGCCGTTTGAGGTGCAACTGCACCGCCTGCAACGAAACGATCTACGTCTTCACGGGTAATACGGCCGAATTTGCCTGTTCCTGGAACGACAGCCAGCTGTACGCCTTTTTCACGTGCATACTTACGCACAGATGGAGTAGCCAAAACATGCTTGCGATCAATTGGCGCAGCAGCAGGAGCAGGTGCAGCAGCTGCCAGAGGCGTATCCAATGCTTGGTTTGCATTCGCACTCACTTGCGCACCGATATCGCAACCCGGTTCCAATTCAGCTGCTGGCGCTGGAGTTGCTGCCGCCGCTGGAGCTGCATCCGCATGACCATGGTCAGGCAGATTCGGAATTTCGCCTTCTGCTTCAAAAGATACGAGTGGGTCACCCACTACGCATACGGTTCCTTCGGTTACTTTCAGTTCCAATACTTTTCCTTTTACAGGAGATGGAACTTCTACAACCGCTTTATCATTTTGCACTTCCATAATCACTTGATCTTCTTCAACTTGATCGCCTGGCTTAACGTGCCATTTCACGATTTCGCCTTCGTGTATGCCCTCTCCCAATTCCGGGAGCTTAAATACGAAAAGACTCACGAGAAACCCTCCTCAAACAGATGTGGTCATGAATAAGACTTGAGAAAGGCGGAAAGCTGTCCTTTCCGCCGGTATGTTTCTTAGAAATCAAGAACTTGGGTAGCTGCATCGATCACGCGTTTTACATCTGGCAGCCAGATATCTTCCGCTTGCGCAAAAGGATATACCGTGTCAGGTGCAGTTACGCGCAATACTGGCGCTTCCAGGTGGAGGATGGCTTTCTCATTGATTTGTGCAATGATTTCAGCTGCAACACCTGCGTGTTTTTGTGCTTCTTGAACCACGATCGCCCGGTTGGTTTTTTGTACGGAAGCCAGCACAGTTTCCATGTCCAATGGCGTGATGGTGCGCAGGTCGATGACTTCAACCTTCGCTCCACGCGCTTTTTCCAACTCTTCTGCCGCTTTCAGGCTAGTATGTACCATAGCACCGTAAGTGATGATGGTCAGATCGCTGCCTTCGCGTACTACGTTTGCTTTTCCAATTGGAATGGTGTATTCGCCCTCTGGCACTTCACCGCGGAAAGAGCGGTACAGCTTCATATGCTCAAGGAAGATTACCGGATCGTTATCGCGGATCGCAGAGATCAACAGTCCTTTTGCATCGTAAGGGTTGGAAGGAATGACGACCTTCACCCCTGGAGTTTGCAGGAACAAACCTTCCAGCGAGTCAGCATGCAGCTCAGGTGTTTTTACCCCGCCGCCAAATGGAGAACGGAAGGTAATCGGGCTGTTGAAGCGTCCGCCGGAACGGAAACGCATACGCGCTGCTTGGGAAGCGACCATGTCGAACACTTCAAACACAAAACCAAAGAACTGAATTTCCGCTACTGGACGGAAGCCATTTACGGAAAGACCCACTGCCAAACCACCGATTCCGGATTCAGCAAGAGGTGTATCGAATACACGGTGTTCACCGAATTCTTTTTGCAAACCTTCCGTCACGCGGAAAACGCCGCCGTTAACGCCGACGTCTTCCCCGAACACGAGTACTTTTTCGTCGCGTGCAAGCTCAACGCGCATTGCGTCGTTTATCGCTTGAACCATTGTCATTTGTGCCATGGATTACTTCGACTCCTTTGCCGCATATTCTGCCTTTTGCTCTTGCAAATAGTCAGGCAGGGTCTCGAACATGACGTCGATCAAATCGGTAACTTTCATCTTCGGATATTCATCCGCTTTTTTGATGGCGTCTGCAACTGCTTGCTTCGCTTCTTCGATGACAGCCTCTTCGTCTTTTTCGCTCCAGAGACCTTTGTTTTCCAAGAATTTGCGGAAACGAATCAATGGGTCTTTTTGCTCCCACTCATTTTGCTCTTCGCTTTGACGATAACGAGTCGGGTCGTCACCAGCCATGGTATGCGGACCATAGCGATAAGTCAGCGCTTCGATCAACGTAGCACCTTCTCCGTTGATTCCGCGTTCTTTCGCTTCTTGTACCACTTTGTATACAGCCAGGATATCCATACCGTCTACGCGCGCGCTTGCGATACCAGCCGCTTGTGCTTTTACAGCGATGTTCTCGGCAGCTGTTTGCTTTTCGAATGGTACAGAAATGGCGTATCCGTTGTTTTGAGAGAAGAAGATCACAGGCAGTTTGTAAACGCCTGCAAAGTTCATGCCTTCATAGAAGTCACCTTGGGAAGTCGCGCCGTCACCAAAATAAGTGATCGCCACTTTCTTCTCACCGCGCAGCTTGTAGCCCATTGCTACACCAGTTGCTTGCGCACATTGGGAAGCGATGATGATTTGCGGCATCAATACGTTTACGCCCTCTGGAATTTGTCCACCATGGATATGTCCACGGGAATAGAGGAACGCCTGATACATAGGGAAACCATGCCATACCATTTGTGGAATGTCACGGTAGCTTGGGAGAATGAAATCTTCCTTGTCAATCGCAGATTCGGAACCGATCATGGTTGCTTCTTGGCCCGCTACAGGAGCGTAGAAACCGAGACGGCCTTGACGGTTGAGCGAGATGGCACGTTGGTCCCACACACGTGTGAATACCATTTTGCGCATCAAATCGCGAAGTTGATCATCAGACAGATTTGGCATCAGATCCGGACGGACCACGGTGCCATCTGGCGCTAAAATTTGCAAGGGCTCATTTCCCTTTTGTTCTACTGCTGTAGAAACGCTCATCATGTTCACCTCTTTATGGAATGTGGAGCGACACGCTTGACAAAATTCGAGAAATCCTGTCGCGCTTATACACCCCTGTTATACCTCAGTGACAAACCCTGTTCATAGTGTATCAGTATTGATATAACAGGGTTTATTTATCATCTGTTATCATTTATCATAAAATCTGTATTAGAATTTTTCAAGGTTTTGTTTGTAAAATCATGCAATTAGGAGTTGATTTTCGTGGAGGATTACCTGAAAAGAACCATTGTAAAAGAAACGGTGCCGAGCACTTTGCTCGATTCTCCTCGTCCCATCAAGATCTATCTTCCGCCCGGATACAATGAGCTGCTCTCCTACCCCGTCGTCTATTGCCAAGACGGGAACGACTTTTTTACGATGGGCAGAATCGCGACGATCGCCAATCAACTGATCCTCGAAGAAGGAATGGAGCCCGTCATCATCGTCGGCGTCTCCGTCGAGCGAAGCAAACGCACCAGCGAATACTCGCCAGTCGGTTCTCTTAACGAACGATATAAACAGTTTTTCATACAAGAGCTGCTCCCCTTTGTCGAGGGGCGGTATCCAATCCGCAAAGACTCTCGCTCACGCATCCTGGCAGGCGATTCGCTGGGGGGAACGGTTTCCCTGCATATCGCCTTGGATGCTCCCGAGCTGTTTGCAAATGTCCTTGCCCTCTCCGGCGCATTCTTCAAACCGACCCTCGATCAGCTCAACGAGAAAGCAGATCTGTCATGGCTAAACATCTGGATGATCGTCGGACTGGATGAGCTCCAAGTAGAAACCCATATCGGCACGTTCGACTTTGTTGAATGGAACCGTAAAGCAAAAGTCCTCTTGGCACAAAAAAACGCCCAGCTCACCTACGGGGAACAGCCGGGGGATCATCTCTGGGGATTTTGGCAAAGAGTGCTGCCTGATGGGCTCACACACTTTTTCCCGATCGACGGCTTGCGCTAACGATTAATAAATGCCGTTGATTTCCTGAATATCTTGGTAGGCATAATGCCGTCCATCCACCAAATAAATGCCGTCACTGGTTGCCTGGTCAATTTCACCGGCAATTTGTTGATCATCCTTCAACACGATATTGACAATCTTGCTCTCTTCCCGCTTCATCTGTTTTTCGATGGTAGCGCGATCTTTTGCTGAAATCATGTTCATCCCTCACTTTAATGTAGGCATACTCCTATTATTGCTAAGCGAGGGGGGATTTACTCCCAAAACATACCGTATGTCGTCCGTTCAATCTCATTGACTTTTTGTTTAATCAAGTGCTATACTGACCTTCGTTCAATACAAAGCGAATGGATACAAAAACGCCCTGAACCTGAGTTCATCGCGTTTTTTTCTTTTCAGGAGGTACCACATACAAATGAATCAGGGAAAACAATGGGGTTTCTGGCTTCTCACCGCCTTTGTGGTAGGAAATATGGTCGGCTCCGGAATATTTATGTTACCAAGTACGCTTGCTCAAGCAGCGAGTCCGCTCGGCGTCACGCTAGCGTGGCTGTTAACCGGATTAGGGGTGCTAATGATTGCGCTCGTATTCGGGAATTTGTCCGTCCGCCGACCGGAGCTGACAGCCGGTCCGCAAAGTTACGCACGTGCCTTGTTCCGTTCTCCGCGCACCGGAAATATGGCTGGCTTTTCCATGGTATGGGGCTACTGGATCGCCAATTCATCCGGTAACGTCGCCATCATCACCACGTTTGCCGGATATTTGTCAACATTCTTCCCGATCATGAAGAATGAAGCCATTTTATTCACAGTGTTTGGCTTGCCCGTCGAAATCGGGAAATTTATTACCTTCCTTGTATGTTCCGCCTTGCTGTGGGGCATCCATGCGATTTTGATCCGCGGGTTATCGGGTGCCGGCAAGATCAATTTTGTCGCCACCTTCACCAAACTGCTTGGCTTCGCTTTATTCATCGTCGCAGCCCTTTTCGCCTTCGATCGCAGCAATTTGGGCGATCTGTACGTACCTGTGACGACTGACGACGGAGTTACACATTCCCTCTGGGGTCAAATCAATATGGCTGCTGTCTCAACCTTGTGGGCTTTTGTCGGCATTGAGTCAGCAGTGGTCCTTTCCGGTCGTGCCCGTTCACAACGAGATGTGAAAAAAGCAACCATCGCAGGCCTCTTGATCGCTGTGACCATCTATTTGGCTATCACGATCCTGACGATGGGCGTCTTACCTCAAGAGGTATTGAAAGCTTCCGACAAACCATTGGTTGATGCATTGTCCATGGTGATCGGAGATTCCGGTTCGACATTGATGGCTCTGCTTGCCCTCACGTCCTTGCTGGGGACTGTGATCGGCTGGGTATTGCTTGGTTCTGAAGCGCCGTTCCAAGCTGCCCAATCCGGTATGTTTCCTGCCTTCCTGGGGAAAGTGAACCAAAAGGGCAGCCCCGTCACCGCATTATCAGTGACGAATGTCATGTCCCAATTGTTCATCTTTTCCACGATCTCCGGGACAATTGCGCAAGCGTTTGAATTTGTCATTACTGTAGCTACACTAGCGACCTTGATGCCGTATCTGGTTTCCGCGATCTATCAATTGAAGCTTGTATTCACAAGAGAAACGTACAGCAATCAACCACGCGCTCTTGTCATGGATGGATTGATTGCCATCCTCGCAGTCCCTTATTCTCTGTGGGTGATACGCAGCGGCATTGCCGATGCGAAGACACTTGTATTTGGTCTCGGGCTTTTCGCGGCGGGCTTCGTCCTGTATCCGTTTTTGCAAAAAGGACGAAAAGCTGAGTATTTGGAAGCAGCTCACAAACTGGAAAATAGATAATGATAGAGAAGCAAAAAGGGTTCTGCCGCGATTCTTGGCAGAGCCCTTTTTTATCCGAACCACATTTTACGCCTTGTCACACAAATGGCGGATCCCACGTTTTTTTGCGCCAGCCTAAATGATGGCTCAGCACGTTGAGATCTTTGTCCAAATGAACATCTACTCCAAATGGAAGTTTCCGATTATAGCAGAATCGCACATCGCTCCAGCTGACAACATATCCATCCTGCATTTCTTTGCAGGTCACATGAATTCGCTGGGCAAAGTTGAGAAATGCTCGAACCCCGTCTGTTCCCATCGTGGCCCGAATGGCTTCATGCTCCTCTTCTTTGGGAATCTGCTCCTCCAATAATAAGCAGCCTCGTACGATTCTTCCTGTGTAAAAACAGTTTGCCGTTTCCAAAACAAATCGCCAGGTATGCCAGGAAAAACTCGGGACAACATGACAAACCCCTTCTTCCCGAAAGGAATTTTTCACTTGATGCACACGTTTTTGATGGATCCAGGCACGAAGAATGATGAACATTACTGTGGCAATATAGACAAGCGGGAAAAGGACAAGCGGATCAACAAGGAAAAAGATCCAGAGGATGGCGGCTGACACATGCAGCAGAAACAAAATGGGCTCAAAAATCGATAAAATGTCCAGATGAATCCACTTTTTCGTAAACGGCCGGAAGCATTGAACTCCATAGCTGTTTAACATGTCAAGAAAAACGTGAAAAACGACGGCGATGAATGACCATAACCAGACAGACCACCAAGCGGATCCTTCCAACCCATAGATCGCACCGAGCGGCAACGATATGACCAAAGGCCAGATAAACAATGCGGGAATGCCGTGCGTGATCCCACGATGATAACGCAGGTAGGTACGATACCCCTTTATCCGTACCAGCGTATCAAAATCAGGTGCATGCGAGCCGATCACCGTACCAATCATCACCGCTTCCGCAACCCCCGGATGTTGTGAAACCATCGGGTCCAAGTAAGCAAGGCCAGCTAGTGTACAGCCAAAGAGCAGATGACTCCCCGTATCCACACAATCGCCCCCTCTTCTCGCTTCTTACTGTTTCTCCTCCATCATACATGTACACTTTTAGTGAATCGTGAACACAATGTAAAATTTCAAGAAATCATGCCATAAAAAAACACCTTTTTCGATTCACATTCGAATCAAAAAGGTGTTTGTATGTTTGAATGAAAGGATGCCGGCGATAGGACTTGAACCCACAACCCCCTGATTACAAGTCAGGTGCTCTACCAATTGAGCTACACCGGCATGACGGTGTATAGATGGCGGATGGGGTGGGATTTGAACCCACGAGACGGTTCAACACCGCCTACACGATTTCCAATCGTGCTCCTTCGGCCACTCGGACACCCATCCAGCTGTCTTCACTTGTTGACAAAAATGAGTATACTATGCTCGTCTAGAAGAATCAATAGGTAATTTTAGTTTTTCTCCTCATGTTTTTCCCTATTATCGGACAAACTATTCCTGAACCCATATCGGGGATTTTCTCCACCCTCTATCAGAAAGGAAGATGCAAAATGGATCCCCTTCGCAAGCTAGAGGAATCAGATGCGATGCTGTCCGACCTGTACGAACTCTATTTCCCGCCACGGGATGAAGAAATGTATCACGATCTCATCAACTGGGATGAATGGACCGACCCTCTATAATAGAAAAGAGAGTACAGGAAGCGCATACTCCCTGTACTCTCTTTTTTATGCCAGAATCTTTTCGAATGCCTGAAATACGTCGAGAATGTCTTGTTCCGTTATATGGCGATGTGTCGTAAAACGAACGACATGTCGGTCAAAATCGGATGCCCGTATGCCTTCCTCTGACAATTTTGCCAGCAGCTCCAACGCTGTCATGCCGGTTCCCTGCGTATCAATGAGGACGATATTCGTATCCACCGGCAATACACGAACCGGAAACTTGCTCAATCCTTCAGCGAGCAGCCTTGCATGCTGATGATCTTCCGCCAGGCGGTTCACCATCTCCGTCAATGCAATGATACCTGGCGCAGCGAGGTAGCCGGCTTGACGCATGCCGCCGCCAAGCTTTTTCCGCCACCATCTCGCTTCTTCAATATAGTCTTTCGGCCCAGCAAGGATTGAACCGACCGGCGCGGACAGCCCTTTGGACAGACAGATTTGTACAGAATCGGTATATTGGGTAAATTCCGTCACGTCGCGTCCCAGCGCTACAGCAGCATTAAATAGTCGCGCTCCATCCAGATGCACAGGAATTCCATGTGCATGGGCTACGTCATACACGGCCTTCATCTTCTCGGGCGAAATGACGGCTCCCCCTGCCCGATTGTGTGTGTTTTCCATGCAGATTAACGTGGTTCTCGGTAAATGTATGTTCTTTTCACGAATCGCTCGTTCTACTTGTGCCGCATCTAAGGCGCCGCGACTCCCTGTGAGTGTTCGCGTCTGCACGCCGGCTAAAGCAGCCATGGCTCCGCCTTCGTAGTAGAACAGGTGGGAATCTGCTTCCAATATCACTTCATCGCCGTTATGACAGTGAGTCAGCACGGCAACCTGGTTTCCTTGCGTTCCGCTTGTCACAAACAGCGCATCTTCTTTATTCAACAGTTCGGCAGCGAGTTGTTCAAGGCGAAGTACCGTAGGATCTTCCCGGTAGACGTCATCTCCGACTTCAGCTTCCATCATCGCTTTCAGCATCGCTTCAGTTGGTTTTGTGACGGTATCGCTGCGTAAATCAATGATTTTTCTCTCCATGCTCCCGCTCCCCTCCAAGGAATAGACCTATTGTAGCAAAATTCTCGACATTTGCAACGCGATTCGACTCCTGATAAGATGAAAGAAACCCATTCACAGATAGGAGAATAGCCATGAAATGCAAAATCACTCGCAATGCAGCAAAACAATTGGCTGCCGTGCTGGAACAAGAAGAAGATAAAGAACTGAAATTGCGCGTATATATTACCCATGCACACGGAAACCACGCCCACTATGGACTCACGCTGGACAAGCCAACCGATGAGGATGTGGTCGTTTCTACGGATAAAGACATCGATGTCATCATGCAAAAAGATCAGGAATTGCTGGATGGCGTAGTGATTGATTATCTGTACCTTCCTGAAGAAGGCTATGTCATTACCAACCCATCGAAGGGCAATACAGGCGATCACTAATTTTACATACAAACGCAAAAAAACGCGGGTCGAAAGGTTCCTTCCTTCCAACCCGCGTTTTTCTGTTCTTTACTCATCCAACAGCTTGCTGAATGATCGGTTCACGGCTGTGATATACAAACGGTGGACCGGACGCGTCATCGCCACGTATAACAGTTTGGCATCTGCATCCGCAACTGCGTAGTGATCTTCGTCTCCATCCAGCAAGATCACCACGTCAAACTGCAGCCCTTTGGTTAAGTAGGCAGGCATGATCGTCACACCGCCTGGAAAAGAAGTATCTTTGGTGGAAACGAGCGAGATCCCCTCCACCTTGTTGTGCAGCGCCTTGTACGCCTTTTTGCCGCCATCCCCATTTTTCGTGACAAGCGCGATCGTCTGGAACCCCTCTGACTGCAGGGTGTTGATTCGTTCGACCAGATCTGACCACATCGCAGCGCGTTCTTCATAGCGGATCATTTCAGGCTCCTTGCCATGCCGCAGAACAGGCTTTGCTTTTACATCCTCAGGCAGCTGGATTTTCTGAAGCACCCGATTGGCCATATTCATGATCTCGACCGTCGAACGATAGCTTTGCTCCAGCTTATAAAACTCAGTCGTCTCTCCCCCGAAAATGCCTTTGCGAAGCTCATCCCAGGAAGATAGCCCCCGATAGGCGTGAATGCCCTGAGCGATATCCCCCACGATGGTTACCGATTTGCGTTTTGTGAGAAGCGTCACGATGGCGATCTCCAATGCGCTGAGATCCTGCGCTTCATCCACAACCGCATGGTCAAACTGCTCCGTTGAACCGAACCCTTCCAGCAGCTGCTTCAGATAGAGCAATGGGGCAATATCTTCTGCCTCTACCCGTTCACGGGCAAATATGTCGGCTGTCGATCCGGTGATGATGGCAATCGTGTCGTTATCAATCTCTTCGGGAGCCAACCTGCGCAGGAATTCCGCATCAGTCATGACTTCCCGGTAAGCCGCGAAAATGTCCGGCGAGGGCCATTCAGCCAGATATTGGTCCAACCGCTGTTCGATCATTTTTTCAAAGCGTGCCAAGCCTTGTTTGTCCAGATCGATTTTTTGTTCACGCAAATGCGTATACACCTGCTTATTCAACTCCTGCTTGAGTTGGCGGCGCAGGGTCTCCACACGGGAACGATAAGGCAGATTGGCAAGCGATTCGGTAAATATGTGCCGGATCTCTTCCCCTTTGATCGAGAACACATGTTTTGTCTTGTTATACATAAAGCGTAAATCTTGATACGTGATCCGTTCGTTGATCAGGTGCCCCAGATATGCATGCAAGGTTTGCTTACACGCCACTGAACCCTTGAAGTGCAGCCGTTTCCAGGCGTTGTTCCGCTCTTCTTCAGGCGCTTCTTCAAAAAAGAGGGTCAGCAGCTTGTTCGGGTCAATCACCCGCCATCCCTTTGGAAGCAACGGCTTTGCCAGCTTGGCTGCCCATTCCAAAAAGGTCGACTGCTGGACATCATCCACTCCTAATTCCGGCAGCACTTCGGAAATGTAATGAAGGAACAATTTGTTTGGCGCAAACACCATAAATTTTTTCGAAGCAACCGTATCCTGATAGTTGTAGATCAAATACGACAGTCTATGCAGCGCAATCGTCGTCTTCCCGCTTCCCGCAACCCCTTGTACGATTATCACCCGATCTTTTTCTGCGCGAATAATATCGTTTTGCTCCGATTGAATCGTCGCGACAATATCTTTTAGCCGACTGTCATTGGTCTGGTTCAAGCTGGCAGCCAAGAATTCGTCGATATAGCCTTCTTCCAGAAATTCATCAGGCATCCCCATTTCACGATGAATCGTTTCTTTTAGCGCGCCATCATAAATTCCGGTGATTTTTCCTTTTTCGATCGCAAAGTTGCGTTTCAGCTGCACTTCGCCACGGACGATGCCATTCTTCGTGCGAAAAAAAGCATCCTGGCTTTCCCCGCTGTAATACAGGCCGGCGATCGGTGCCCGCCAATCGACGACAATCGAATCAAACGTGTCGCTGCGTACAATCCCTTGCTTGCCTATGTATACCTGATCCAAATCATCTGATTCATGTTTGCGAAAATCGATTCTGCCAAAATACGGTTTTTCTCTACCATAGCGTTCCAGGTAATGAAGCTCCTTGGCCTTTTTTTGATTGACGACTTGTTTCACGTAATCATCCGTCGCTTCCTTGAGATCTTCACGCAGGAGAGAAATCTCTTCGTCGATCACATGCAACGTTTCATCTAACCGCTTTTGTTCTTCTTCCATCGTCTGGTGTCGTACGGTCATATGCTCCACCTACCTTTCCTGAACCACTATAGACCCACTTGTTTTCCGGCCAAATATCCCGCATAGGCAGCGAAGATCCCTACGCTAACACTGATCACTGCATAAAGCAAGCCACGGCCGGGATGACCTTGCAAAAAAAACTGCACCGTTTCCAACGAGAACGTGGAAAACGTCGTAAACCCTCCAAGCAACCCAGTCGTGAACAGCAGATAAAGCTGAGGCGGCCATTTCTCTTTCCCCCAGATAAAAAACAAACCGATGCAAAAAGAGCCAAGGATATTGGCGATCCAAGTACCCCAGGGCCAATTGCCTCCATTCGCAGCAAGTCCCAGCATATAGCGTATCAAGGAACCAATTGCACCGCCAAGCGCTACAGCGACCCATGTCATATCATAACCCTGCCTCTCCATTGCAGAAAAAGACATCCAGTCAACATTGAATGGATGTCTTTTGTTCCTTACGTGCTATATAGAGTTTAATGTTTCGGACCATTTTCATCAAGATCTTCGACATATCGGATCGAATCCAAGCTGGATCTCAAAGAAGTTTTCATCGCATCAATATACTTCCTCCGCAATGTCTGCTGTTCTTCTTTTTCTTCTGTGGAAAGTCCGCTACCCTTCGCCTTTTTCGCCAATTCATTAATGCGTTTGATTTCTGCTTCGCTGATCAAAGCTGTACCTCCTCTGCTCCATGTCCGTCCATTATATCATATGGAAACAGAAGGATGAAAACAAACTGTACATCTATCTGACTGGGATTTTCAGGTTTTGCCCCGGATAGATGGTGACGTCATCAAGCCCGTTCAATTCGACGATTTCCGCCATATACGAACGTATGTCTCCATCCGTCTCTTCATGGTAACGAACGGCCAGGTTCCAGATGCTATCTCCCTTCTTTACCGCTACCAACTTGTAAGCAGGCTCCTCAGCCTGGACTTCTCCGGTTCTTTCCATGGATTGTGCCTCCGCTGAGAACACAAGACCGCCAAGCATAAAGCACAGCAGGCAAAAACAAAACAGGATAAACAATGCTTGTCCCCGCGTCATTCTTTTCTTTTGGTGAACTTGCCCGCCATTATATTTGGAATGATTCATCATATAAGTATTCATTTACGACCCCTCCACAAACGTTTGTTCGCTTTATGGTTTTATCTTACATGCGAACACATGTTCATGTCAATAGAAAAAAACGAACTTATGTTTGTCGAACGCAAGATCCCATGGTATAATATAGAAAAATGGAGCGAAAATTGAGGTGTCGTCATGTCAAAACTATCCAATCGTCAGCAATCCATCATAGATTTTATTCGCAGGGAAGTGCGGGATAAGGGATATCCGCCATCCGTCAGAGAGATTGGCGAAGCTGTCGGACTAGCTTCCAGCTCGACGGTTCACGGTCATCTGGCCCGTCTGGAGAAAAAAGGCCTCATCCGCAGAGACCCTACCAAGCCACGCGCGATCGAACTGCTCGGTGAAGATGATCGCAATTTTGAAGAATACGAGACATCGATTGTACGGGTTCCGGTTGTCGGGAAAGTAACAGCAGGACAACCGATTACGGCTGTCGAACATGTGGACGAGTATTTCCCATTACCGGAAAACGTCGTCTCTTCTGACAATGTGTACATGCTGCGTGTGTCCGGAGACAGTATGATCGAAGCTGGCATCCTGGATGGTGACTATGTCATTGTTCGTCAGCAAAGCGTCGCCAACAACGGCGACATCGTCGTTGCCATGACCGACGAGGATGAAGCGACTGTGAAGCGTTTCTTTAAAGAAAAGAATCACTTCCGTTTACAACCGGAGAACTCTACACTTGAGCCTATTATCCTTGAATCGGTCTCGATCCTCGGAAAAGTAATTGGCGTCTACCGTCTCTTTCACTAGTTGGCCTCAGTAAAGAAAAAAGCCGGATTTCCCAAGGAGGAATCCGGCTTTCTTTATGCTATCTCGCCAAAAAGAACCACACAATCATCACGATCTGCAGCACCACTTTGACCACCGCGCTGCCCAGAAAAGCAATCAGGGAACCAAACCCGACCTTGACCGCTTGTTCGATGGGACGCTTCTGAATCAACGTCTCAATCCCAATCACGAATAGAAACGGCAGGACGATCATCCCTATCGGCGGAAAGAAAAATATCCCAAGAATAATCCCAAGGACTGCGCCAATGGACGATAACTTGGAACCTCCGTATTTCTTCACAAAATAAAGGTTTGTCATCAAGTCAGCACCATAGAGAAGGATGCTCATGACAACCATTCCCCACCAAAAGGACGCAGGAAGCCCGACTCCCGGTTCCGCGATCCCAAATTGATACAGCAGGAAGCCCGCCCAAAGCAATATCGTATCGGGCAATACCGGCAGGAAAATGCCTGCGATACTCAATGCGAACAACAGTACGACAATGATCCATAGAATGATATCCAACCAGTTTCCCTCCATCTGCTTACTTTCAAAAAGCGTTGCTTCGTTATGAATTGTGGCCAAGCCTTAGCGTTCTGTGTCTACCTAGAAGGAATACGTCTCATCACACAAAAGGTTTCAATCACAGCTGCTTATGCAATAGAGAGGAAGTCTATGAATTGGCAATCACTTTTTTCTTCGTTTGCTAACCGCGCACGGAAGCAAGAAATTGGAACATAGTTCGTATGCGCCTGAGCTGTTAATTTGAGAGCACTCAATTTGTTAACATAACAATTATTATGTAATGTATTATCGAACAACACTCTAGTTCGTGCTTCAAACACTCTGTGACTTTTCATATTACACGGATCCAAAAAGCGATTGCTCTAGTGATCTCCTCCAGCATTTCTTTCTCCCTATCAGATCGATTGATGATTGTATCCGTCTACAAAACGCCAGTGGAAAGACCGCAGAAATGGGATGATTTCAGTCGGTCTTTTTCATTCACACTCATTTTTCTCCGTACGAATCAATCACCAAATAATACTGGCAATCGTTTTGTCCCGTGTTGATGAAGCGGTGCTGCACATCCGCCTCAAAGTAGAGGGAATCGCCCTGCTCTAGATCCACGACAAAATGTCCATTGCCCAATTCAACGCGAAGCTTTCCTTGTGCGACCATGATGTACTCTTTTACCCCCGGTTTATGCGAAGGGAACATACCCGACTCTTTGCCCGTCGGCACGATGTTCAGTACAAACTCAATCCCCTTTGACGGAAACGACGGCGAGAGCAAATGCCGCTCAAAGCCTGACTTCTCATCCCGATACACCATCCGCTCGCCTCTGCGAATGACAATCACCTCTCGACGCTCCTGCTCTCCCAACAACCGAGACAGGGTCAAGTCTAATGCTTCTGCAATCTGACAGGCCACCTGCAATGTCGGATTTTTTTCCTCTCGTTCGATTAACGACAACATCGAAGGACTTACACCGCTGCGGTCAGAGAGCTCCTGGAGAGTAAAGCCTTTCTCTTTTCTAGCTTGCTTTACATTCTTTCCAAAGCTCATGATGCTCGCGCCCCTCTCCTTTTTTCTTTGACTAAAGGAAAAATAATCTTGACGAGTCAAGTTTACATTTACTATGATAAACGATAATTTCCTATAGTAAAATCCTTTATTACTTGCCAATGACCCAATTGTTCATAAAAACGGAAGGGCTTGGTCACCTGTCGCTTCTTACGTGTATGTACTATAGGAAAAAATGGAGGGGGATTCTATGCTGAAACTTTTGCTCTCGGCTTCGCCCATCGTCATTATATTGCTTATGCTGTTTGTATGGAAACAGTCTGCATGGAGAGCTGGGCTTGCCGGGTACGCCGCAGCCATCTTGCTGTCCTTGCTAGCTCCTGCATTTGACACCACGCTTGCGGAACTGCTCCATCCCGCGGTAAAAGGGGCGCTGACAACCTCACTTGTCGCCTACGTCCTGCTGTTTGGCATTCTCCTGTTTCACCTGATGAAAGAAACGAGCGTCATCGATACCATCGCTTCCTACATCTCTCAATCGACGCGAGACCCAATCCGTCAGGTGCTGATCCTGGCATTTGGCTTGTCCCCTCTGGTAGAATCATCGAGCGGATTCGGCATTGCCATGGTGGTCACTGCTCCCATCCTGATTACACTCGGTTTTGACCGATTCAAAGCCGTATTGATTTCACTCGTCAGCTTAAGCGCCGTTCCCTGGGGATCGCTCGCACTGGGCACGATCATCGGGGCAAATCTGGGGAATATTCCCGTCCATCAACTCGGTACGGGTAGTGCTGTCCTATCGCTTCCGACCTTCCTCTACTTTGCCTTTATCGCGGTGCTCATAGCGGGTGGCTGGAGCGGTGTGAAGCGCAGAGGCTGGGAAACGCTCGCGGTGAGCGGCGCATTTGCCTTATCCGTTTTGTTGTGTAACGTCTACCTGAGTGTAGAGTTGGCCGGTGTTTTTGGATCGCTTGTGGCTATATCGGTTGAGCTTCTGTTTATTCGTTATGCAGCTGATTCCGGCAGCATACCAGCCAACAAGGCCACCTCGGAAGTCTCCGTGACGACGGCCGCAGCGCACAATCAAATGGGCATCCTGAAGACGTTCAGCCCGTATCTGCTCCTGATCTTGCTGCTGCTTTTATCGCGAGTGTTTACACCGTTGTCTCTTTTTTTGCAGACTCATTTCGTCATTACCCTCCCTCCCTACCAATTTGCATTACCCTTGCTTCACTCTCCCGGCTTCTTCCTTTTTCTGGTCTGCCTGTTCACCGCTATCATGTTTCGGGCTGACAGCCGTATCTGGCAGAAAAGCATTCTAGCTACTTGGAAACAGGGGGTACCGGTCATTGGCTCGACATTGTTCTTCGTAGGCATGTCTGAGATCATGGCTACGTCCACGATGACGCAGACGCTTGCACAAGCGGCAGCAGCCTCTTTTGGAACTGCATTTTTGGTGATCTCCCCTGTGATCGGCGGGTTGGGCGGATTTTTGACAGGAAGCAACACCGGTTCCAACGCCATGTTCATCAAATTGCAGGTGCAGACCGCACAACAGCTGGGAATGATCCCGGAGGTATTTGCCTACGGACAGAATACCGCTTCCTCCCATGCCATCATGGCCTGCCCTTCTCGTGTCCTTCTCGGTGCCTCCGTGGTGAACGTGATGGATCGCGAACACGAATTGCTGAGAAAAGTCACGCTGGTCATGCTGGGAACGATCGGTTTGGTCATTCTCGGTGTTGTACGGATGTATCTTTTCTAGCAATAAACCAACAGCTCTTGCCGCCTATCAAGAACTTTATTTTCCGGTCCGTCCTTTTCTTTTTCTTCCAAAACCATTTGTCCATGAACACGTGAAAAAAGCCAGTCAACACAAGAAAATAAGCGTTGAACTGGCTTTTTGTTTCATTCACGACAGCCGATCATTTTGGTCGACAGCCAACGTGTCATGCTTGAGCTGCTCAATCTCCGTTTTTGTAATCACAACTAGCTTGTAGGGTTATACCCGATACTCCCGATACGCCTGCTTTACCCTCTCGATCTGGGCGAGGTGGTCACGTACATGGAGGACGCGCAATTCAACCAGTTCTTTGAGCGTGTACCGCACACCATCGGGATATTGCCCGACCCGCTCAAACTGCTGGGGCGTCAGATTTTCCAGAAGTGGCAGCATGCTGGCCCGCAGCATTTGGAACAGGAGCAGATGCTGCTCACGGTCCAACCGTTCATATCCCAACTTATCCGTCCAGGCTTCCTGATCAAAAGATAGCAGAAGGGGTTCTTCCTCCGCCAAGACTTTTCTCAACCGATGTGTCGACAGGATTTCATCATCCGTCACATGGATCATAACCTATTGATGGCTGTTTACCTGTAAGGATAGCATTTGCATGATTGTTTTCATTACAGCATCTTCGTCATTGGAACGGGTAATAAAATTCGCGACATCTTTTAATTCTTGAACTGCATTTCGGACAGCAAAACTATAGGTAGCGCGAGTCATAAGTTCTAAATCATTATAACCATCTCCGAATGCCATCGTTTCTTCAGGCGTCACATTCAATAATCGCTGCAAGTGTTCAACGGTAGTGCCCTTATGGACATTGGCATTCGCGATATCGATCCATGCAGCTTCCGAAGCAACAATATAAGCTGACTCAAAAAACGGCTTTAATTTGTCTCTGGTTTCCATACACCTTAATAAAGGGTCGTGAATCGTAATTTTAACAAAATCATCTGTTATTTCATGAAAATTAGAGATTTGTCTTATTTGCGCATAGGACTTTCTGACAATAGCTGCTTCCTCGTCAGGAATGTCATCTTTGATGACCGCACCATTTCTTGTACACGCGATAATGGTATGTTCTGAGCTAATTTCTTCGAGTACGCGGATGATCTCCAGCCCTAATGTATTGCTTAGCAGAGATTCATATACAAAGTTTCCGTTATGCTTGATACGAGTTGCACTATCCCCTAAAATCCATAAATCATCTGCATCCTCACCCAATAACTCTTCTACACGTTCACATTGCTTGCCGGTAACTGGAGCGAAAACTACCCCTTTTTCTCTCATCATCTTTCTTACATCCTTGTAGAGCTCCCTGTTAAAATCACCGCTGCTATTCAAGAACGTTCCGTCCATATCAGTTAGCACTAATTTAATCATAGGATTCCCTCCCGTATTCGCTCATTTTATTGCATCAGAACTCAAGATCATTCTTGCAAGAAAGCCTGTCGTAAAGAAGCCGCCAGTCCGTTTCTATTGCAGCTATTGGTGTACATATTAACGTGCGTTTCCCGTTTGTTCGATGCTAACCCCTGGCAGAAAATTCGTTCCGCTTGTCTAGGAGAACGTTCAACCGCTCCGAAAATAACAGCATAGCTCCAGCCAATACCACAATATATAACGGGAAGATGCCGATGGTCGAGAACCCTGCCAGCAGACCGAGAAGCGGCGGCATCAAGGCGCTTCCCGTATAAGCAACTGCCATCTGATACCCCATAATCTTTTGTGCTCGTTCTTTCCCGAATCGTACAGGCGTCTCATGCAGCATGCATGGATAGATCGGTGCAAGCCCCAGTCCCATGATCAGCAATCCGGCCAAAGCGAAACCAGTCGGGAGCGGCAGCAGCAGGAGCAACGCTCCCGCAAATGCAGTGATCTGGCCTCCTCGGATCAGAATCCGATTGCTCAACTTGAATGTGACGAATCCGGTGATCAACCTTCCGATGGTGATTCCCGCAAAGTAAATGGAAACCCACTGCGCGGCATCGTAAGCAGTCAGTCCTCTGTCCTTCAACAAATAACTGCTGCCCCACAAGCCCACCGTCATCTCGACCCCGCAGTAGAACAAAAACGATGCCAATGCATACTTGACACCTGTCACATGCTGAGGTTTGTACGTCCCCTCGTATGCAAGTGACGTTTCCGTCTCCGATGGCTCCACCCCCAGACCAGCGCCTCGCTGCTCTGCTCTTGACCTCCATAACGGGAGGGTTACCATTAATAAGATCACCAACGCGATCTGAATGCCGGCCACGGTCAAATAGCCGTCTCGCCAGGAAACATTCCCCGATAAGAACGGGGCCATAATCATCGGACCAGCCGTAGCGCCAACGCCCCAGAAACAATGCAGCCAACTCATGTGATGGGCTTTGTACCGTGCCGCGACGTAGTCGTTCAGCCCTGCATCAACAGCACCTCCGCCGAGTCCCAGTGGGATTGCGCAGACGATCAGCCATACGATAGATGGTGCGTATGAAAATCCCACCAGCGAGCTGGCCGTCATGATACAGCTTGCGAGCGTCACAACCCCCGTGCCGAACCGACGCACAACTGCCCCGCTAAATAAACTGGACACGATCGTACCGACCGTAATGGTCATCGACAACACCCCGGCCATCCCGAGTCGCGCTTCCAGATCCGTACCAATTACTGGCCATGCCGCACCAAGCAAGGAATCCGGTAGCCCAAGACTGATAAAAGCCAAATAAATAATAATGAGCAAAATCGTCCCCATACATGCAGCTCCTATCCTCAAAATCAATCGTCTGCAGCAATAATCAGATTCAGTCCCAGCCTCTTCAAACCGTGCAAATAGTCTTCTCTCCAATCGCTCGCCGTAAGTTTTGGAAGATGTTCCTTTACCATATAGGAAGCGCTTCTTGCTGCGATGGCATCCAGAAGATCATCACTTACTTCATCGCGG
Organism: Brevibacillus migulae; assembly: GCF_004521915.1. Taxonomy (GTDB): domain Bacteria; phylum Bacillota; class Bacilli; order Brevibacillales; family Brevibacillaceae; genus Brevibacillus_F; species Brevibacillus_F migulae. The sequence continues at coordinate 39,582 of NZ_SDKD01000022.1, forward strand.
CAAAAGATGACGGCATGCGGGTTCAGAATCGCTGAAAACGTGGCGACCAGCCGGCTCACCGCATCGACCCCGACGGACTCGTGCATGACGATAAGCTTTCCTCCAGCGTCCGTAATCGCTTGTTGGAAGTTTCGGCCGTCATAAAGGGGAACGAAAGAGACTTCACCCGAGAATGACGTCTTTCCCCGCACTAAATGGCCGTTGACCAATAGACCCGCCCCCGGCCCGTTCTGACCGAAATACAGATAGATCAGCGATAGATTCTCGCGGGTGTCCAACTTGTCGTAATAACCCAATACCGCCGCATTCATGTCGTTCTCCACGACGACAGGCAGTGAAAACTGGTTTTCACAAAAACTTTTCAGGTCAAAATTCTGAAACTTCTCATATCCAGGAATGTGGATGATTCGCCCTTCGTTGACTGATCCAGGTACACCGAAAGCCAACGAACTGATTCGAGGATGCCGTTCGATCAAAGCCTCGACATGCTGCGCCAGTGTCGCAATATCGTCCAGCAGAAAACCGCAAGTACTCCCTTTTTCCCTCACTTCGCCTAGAGCGTTATAGATCGTGTATTGCGTTTCCGTTTTCTCGAGAAACAGTGCGGCGACCAGCTTATAATCAGGGTTGTAAGCGTAACGCTGTGCTCTTCTTCCCCCACTTGATTCATCTAGACCGACGGTAAGCAGCTCGCCTGCCTTCTCCATCTGGGTGATAAACTTGCTGATTGTCGGAAAACTGATTCCCAGCTTTTCGCTTAACTCGACCTTTGTTGCACTTCCAGATGCCAACAGCATCGTCCGAATGCCTCTAAGAACCGCTTTCTTCATTTCTTTCGGTGTTGATATCTTTTCACTCACAGAAACATCACCCCGGTTGCAGAATCTTATTAAACGCATTTAATAAGTGTATTTTTATCGTACCAGAGTTCCAATGCAATGGGAAGCTCCTCTGCACAGGCTTCAGCTCCCGAACTCGAAAATTAACCTCAAATTATCGGTTCGCGCTGCGGGTAGTTTGTGGACGTAGTTTTTGGGTTTTGAACGCCCCTGTCTGTTCCTTCAATGAAAAACGGCAACCGATTGTTGTGGCCGGTTGCCGTCATGTCCTTATTGAGCTTTCGATCCCCGTTAATCCAATCTTACCTGTATAAAAAACGGTTCGGTTCTCCAAATGTCTAAGTTTCCTTATTTCCTCGCAGGAGTATGGCTGAAAAACCATCAATTAATACACTTAATCCAAAATGAAATTCTTTCTCCCAATCGCTTTTGGTGGTATGGGAAGCTAAGCGAATCATATTCGGAAATCGTTCTTCCGGTAGTTGACGATAAAATTGGTCATACTGTTCGCCCAATTCCTCGAATGTAGAATGACGGTTCCGTGCAATGATCTGCAGTTGAGCCTCTTCGGCTGCAAAGCCTTGCACGTAATTTTTCAGCATGGAGGCGATCCACGGAACGTGGGGGTCTGAAAAACCCGCTGAAACCAGTAAATGATATAGTTTTTCGATTTGGGTTAGCCGTTCGTAGCCCATGGCAATCGTTTGATGAAACAACTCTACTGCATCTCGATGGGAAAGAAGAACCTTTCTGAACTCCCCCGCCCATTGATAAATCTGTTCTTGCCAAGAAAGGGACTTATCCGGCCAAACCATTTCTCGACTGATACGGTCTGAAAGCAGCTGCATCAACTCTTCTTTATCTTTGACATGGTAGTATAGGGACGCAGTTTTTACCTGTAATTTGTCCGCTATTTTCCTCATACTTAACTCTTTCAAGCCAATCTCGTCCAATAACTGTAGGGCGGTTTCCAGGATTCGATTGCGGTCAAGCGGAATATGTATAGTTCCTTCATCGGTTACATTGTTTAGTAATGGGGTAGTACGACGTCTTGCCAAAGCATTCACCTCTTTCACTTGACAAGTATACCACGTTTTTGTATTCTAACACCATTAGATTATTCTAACGCCATTAGATTGGGAGGTGACGCACCTTGAATGTGTTCGCAAAATTGCATATTTTACACTGCGGCCAAGTAAAGGTCGATCAGCGCTTAGCTTTTAAAACGGCTGAACTAATGGATGTTCCACTTGTAGGATCAAGATCGGAACAAGATCAGCTCCTGCTCCCCGTTTCTTGCTATTTGATTGAACATCCAAAGGGAGCCATTCTCATTGATGCTGGTTGGAGCGAAGCAGTACGTTCTGATCCAGAAACGGCCATAGGATCTTATGCTTATCAGATCTGCCACCCTCATCTGCCCCCAGGACAATCCATTCGGGAACAATTGGAAGCAAGAAACATACCGGTTCAGCAGCTCAGATATGTTTTGATAAGTCACATGGATGTCGATCATATCAGCGGCCTTCATCATCTTGAAGGAGCACAGTCTTTCATCGTTAGCGAGCCAGAATGGAATGGGGCAAAAGCCCATCAAAAGGCCAAGTGCCAAGGGGTTGCCATCCATCCCTTTTCTCTTGATCCCATTCCATTCGGTCCCCTACAACTGGGGAAAGATTTGTACGGCGACGGAAGCATTTACTTCATCCTTACTCCCGGTCATACGGATGGATTGATCTCTGTACTTGTACGCGTTCAGGATGGTTGGGTGCTGCTCGTCTCCGATGCCGGCTATTCCGAGATATCGTGGAATGAAATGGTTCTGCCTGGATATACAAGCGATGACGAAATGGCTTTTCAGTCTTTGCAATGGATCCGTGAATTTTCTCACAGAGAGGATTGCATCGCGGTTATCGCTAATCACGATCCGCTCGTCAAAGCAGCCAGCTTTTGAGTTTTACACGAAAATACTACTTAACTGAGAGGAGATCATCAAATGAAACTTAACCATTTGAATTTATGTGTTAATGATCTGTCAGAGGCAATTTCATTTTTTCAAAATCTTTTCGACTTTCAACTTTCCGATCAAAAAGGAGACTTCATTGCCGCGATGACTGACGGCCATGGATTTAGCCTAGTCCTTAGTAAATTAAAGTCCGACCAAAACGAAGCCGCTCCTTACCCAAAAGACTTCCATCTAGGGTTCTATGTCGAAACGATGACAGAAGTCGACCAGTTCTATAAGAAACTTGCGACAATCGGCATCGCAACGGAACATGAACCTAGAATGATGAGAGGCGGTTACACCCTGTATTTCACAGCTCTGGGCGGAATTCTTTTTGAGGTAACCTGCTATAACCTCTAAAAAAAAGCTCAGAATGAAGTCTAGACCGCGTCACGCAATGCCCAGTGCTCCCTAGGAGCTGTGCATCGAACCTTGCCGCGAGTGTCTCAACAATTTTTTATTATGCAGACGGCAGCCGGTTACTAGCGACTGCCTTTGTGTTTGAGTTGTTGGGCTAACGAACCCGTTAGCTTAATCTACGGGTGCCCAGTTTAACAGAAAATTGATGCAAAGCCCCCGGTAGTCCTCTAAACAATAAAATTCCTTGGTTAACTAAGATCCAAATTCTATAGGAAATAAATGAATCCCCTATGAGTTGCTGCGATGTATCCAACACCCTAGCGACTACACTCCCGGCCTTGATAAACCCATTCACATCTTGTTCTTGCTCCAGGTCAATGACTGACCTTATTATAACCTCGTCTAGTACACTTTCATCACTGCCTCTAACAGTACCTTCTTCCCACAGACGGAGCACATGATTTTCTCCCGCAAGTTTTAGCCATTCTGATTCATACCTTCTTCTTTGGATAGGATCAAGAGGGACACCTTCATAATATTTTTTTACGATTGCTTGAAAATGCTTTGGATCGATTAAACCGATAGCATAGGGAATAACTCCTTCTTTGTTTTGAAACCCATTATTATTAAAGAGCTTCGTCACATTGACAACATTAACCGGCTGTTTTCGTTCTCTCAACAAATGCAACACGAAGCGTAAGCCAGTTTGATCATGTGCGTTATCCGCGCACCAAATGACGATGGTTTTGTTTTCGGGGATGTTTTTTACTGCGTTTACCATATTGGCAAGCTGATGCTCTTGGTTCGAATGTTGACCATATCTGAAATCCCCATCGTATTCCATCAACCAAAAGAACCTTTTCTGCTGTCCATTTGTTGTATCTAAGTTAGATATTGGTCCTACTGAAAACAACTCATTGAATGCTAAGACTTGGCATAGCTTCCGTTTGCCGATCTTACTGAGAGTTACTTTTAACGAACCTGCATCAGAGAGACTGAAAACCAGATGGACATATTGTTGGAGTTCATACGTTTGTAATTGATAGTTGCGAACTGCATCTATATGGCTTTGAAGTATGTTAGCGATTCCTTCTGCTAACTTTTTTTCTTCAATGCTACCGTCCTTACAATAGCGATCTACTGTATTCAATAACTTGTAAAAGAACATCCGCAAGTCCTTTTCACCGAATTGATGTAGGGTTTCGTAGAAATTCTCCATGGATATCCTCCTAACGGAACCATATCCATCATAATACCACATATTGGAATATACTGCCCAATAGTTGAATAGCGGCGGATCGCTAATAGAGAATCCACCGCTTACACCCACTAAAAAAATCAGCGATAAAGTTCTCTCCGTCGCTCTCCTCGAAGCTGAGCATAGATTTGTGTGGTTGACGCTTTTTCATGCCCCAACATACCCTGGATAAAATCTAACGGTGCCCCATTATCTAGAAGTTTGCATGCATAGGTATGACGAAATCGATGGGGGTACACATTTACCTCGATTTCACCACGATCTGCTAGCCGTTTTAATGCCCACCTGAGCGTCGGAATGGCCATTCGCTTAACTGGTTTTGTATCAGTTACAAATAGTGCTTTACCTCACGATTGTCTAAATACTTCTTCAACCATACTTTACACTCCGTGGTGAAGTAAACTTCTCTCTGCTTTGAACCCTTCCCATTTACAATAGCAGAACAGTTCTCCCATTTCAGATCCTCAATGTTTATTTTCTCGACCTCCCCGATACGGCAGCCAGTGCTGTAGAGAAATTCAAGCAGCGCTCTTTCCCTTAGTGTCTGACATGATATCTTCAGATGGATTACATCCTCCTCCATCAAGAACTTAGGAATTTGCTTCTCCATTCTAGGCTCACGTAGTTTAAGGGAAGGGTTGGAGGGTAAATAGGTTTCTTTATATGCAAAACGAAATAGAGACCGCACAAAACGGATACGGTGACCTAGGCTGCTTGGCTTCAAGCGATCTGACTGCTTAGCTAGGTATTCTTTAAGGACACTCAGGGTTATTTCAGATATATCTATATCCCCGAGATGTGAAACCAGCATCTTTAGCTGCAAGCCATAAGCCTTTAATGTATTTGGACTAAAACCTTAGATTCGCTTATCCGCTTCATATTGGTGCCAAAGTTCACTTAAATTCATAATAAAACCTCCTAATTAGAGCAATTAATTCTCGTTTGCTTCTAATAGAAGGTTTTAGACTGATTGATTCAAATAGTGTTCTCCGTTAGTGCAACAAGCAGTGATTACCAACCAAGTAGACCGAACATTATTTGTTCTTCTAATAGTTTCTTTTCCCCTTATTTCGGACTGCGCATTAACGTTCGCATAATGGAATTGACGTGGATCTCTTTTATTTAAATGTTTCGCTACAGTCTGATGAATTTCATGAAGTCTCCTCAATTCATTTTCTCTATATTGGGATTCATATGCTCGCGCGAAAAGCAATCTCATATCAATAGGAACATCGGTATGGATTTTTGCAAACTCGTTTTCGCGGTAGTTTGGATAACTTTGAATGAGTTCACCAATAGCAAGGGTTTTACCAATGAATTCTAAATAATAGTAGAAGGGCGAATCCCCTTTTAACCCACTCTCAAGGGACTCGGTATAAGTTATATGTGATGTATAATTAGCGACTAAATTTTGCTCAACGGAGATCTTAACACGTTATGATCGCTGTTTTATTATCTGTCCTCTTGTAGTTTATCTGAGTCCTCTAGATTTTTGAAAAAATTGATTTTAAGATCGATTTTCTTCAGCGTCTTTTCAAGTTCCTTCATTTGATCAATAACTTTCCCGCGATAAGCTTCCATAAATTCTCGTCGTGCTGTTGTTGTAGAGACCTCACTATTATGCAAGGCGATAAACTGCTGCATCTCCCGTATGGGCATCCCCATCGCTCGAAAGTAACTTAAAACTTGAAACCATGCGATATCGGACTCTGAATAAAGACGATATCCATTTTCGTCCCGTTCTATACCGTCAACTAACCCAATTTGCTCATAGTATCGCAATGTGTGAATGCTTAATCCCGTCTTTTCAGAAACTTGTTTGCTCGAAAATTTGTTTTCCATATTTTTATTATAGCATTGATTCGAACTATATTGCTATTGAGTGCACTCTATACTTTATCATTGCAAATGTTAGTAATGATTTTCATTTTAGGGAGGAATTCATTATGCGTGTTTTTGTTACCGGAGCAACTGGATTCATCGGATCTGCGGTTGTTCGCGATCTCATCGAGGCAGGTCATCAGGTTATCGGGCTTGCCCGCTCGGACACAGCCGCCGCAGCCTTGATGGCCGCCGGCACCGACGTGCACCGCGGCGCCCTCGACGACCTCGACGTCCTACGCAGCGGCGCCCTAACAGCGGACGGCGTCATTCACCTGGCCTTCATTCACGACTTCTCGGACTTTGCGGCCGCGGCCGAGACAGACAGACAGGCGATCGAGGCGATCGGATCAGCGCTCGAGGGCTCCGACAAACCATTCGTGGTCACCTCGGGGACGCTCATGCTTACGCCTGGACGCCTCGGGACGGAAGATGACGAGCCGATCCCGGTTACGCCGCGTCGCTCCGAGGAGGCGGCGATCGCGCTAGCTAAGCGCGGGGTGCGATCATCGGTCGTCCGACTCGCACCGTCAGTGCACGGTCCAGGCGATCATGGCTTCGTCCCAACGTTGATCGGCATTGCTCGCGACAAGGGCGTCTCTGCCTACATCGGAGACGGGTCCAACCGCTGGCCGGCCGTGCATCGCCTCGATGCGGCACGCCTGTTCCGGCTGGCGGTGGAAGCCGCCCCGGCGGGGGCACGGTTGCACGGGGTCGGTGATGAGGGTGTGCCATTCCGCGACATTGCCGGCGTCATCGGTCGCCGCCTGAACCTGCCGGTCGTAAGCATTTCCCGCGAAGAGGCAGACGCCCACTTCGGCTGGCTTTCCTTCGCCGCGTCGGCCGACAATCCGACGTCGAGCGCACTGACTCAGGAACGCCTGGGATGGTGGCCGGTGCAGCCCTCGCTGATCCCGGACCTCGAAGAAGGACACTACTTCAACGGCTGAACCGCCAAAAAAATGTGACACAGGACGATTTCCTGGTAATTGCCGGGGAATCGTCTTAACCGTATTCAAGTAAAATTACCAAATTGTTATTTAGTCCTAATTAAATTGTAAGGGTCAAGATCTTTATCTTCAGCCACGTTAAACTGCACGTTAGTTGATAAAAGACCGCCTGCATTTACACCGGTATCCTTTTTTGCGTTTACTACACTATCGATCTCCATTACCTCAATCATCACTACTGAATACTAATTACATCACCATTCAAATTCAGCATTTCTCATAGTTCTATCTCATCTTGATCTGAGCATCCAATTACGATGTCATAATGGTCCTTATCTTTCCTGATTTCCGTTATACCGCTAGTCAATTGTAGGGAATTATTCAGGAATACATGAATTTCCATTCCCTTACTTAATCGTCCCTCCAAGAGAATACCTTTGATGATAAAAGCTTTATCCCTCCTCAACGTTTGAGTAACTTGGAACTCTGCCATATCCCACCTCAATCTACTTCAAAGAAACTGAGTGCGAAGTTGCTGGGCATGCCGGCAGCTTCCCCTTGGGTTGATTGATGAAACTATCGATCCCGTTTGTTCTATCAAGACTGTTGTGAATCTTGTTCATTGCCAAGCCAATCAGAAATTTTAAACCGAGTATTTTCTTCAGAACGGTTGTGTCTCACGTAAATCTCTCACGCCTTCTGAACAGAGGGCGTGTAAAATACGTCACTATGCATATGCTTGATTTTGTCCCAGTTGCCAGGATTGGTCGTGTCTAAAGTGCCGTGCTCCAGAATGGCCTGATATAGAGCGGTTTTTTGTTCCAAATGCGCAACGTGCTGTTTGGCTTCCTCGAGCTTAACGAGCGCGTCTTCTTTGTGCTCCATCATGAGTGCGTATCGTTGCGGAATGGTCGAATCTCCTTCAAGACAGAGATCTACGTACTTTTTGATCACTTCAATCGGCATCCCGGATCGCTTGAGGCATTTGATGCCATGCAACCAGTTGATCGATTCTTCGTCAAACATCCGAATATTGTTTTGATTACGCTGTACGCTTGGCACCAGACCTTTATCCGTGTAAAAGCGTACGGCATGCTCGGTGAGTCCCGTTATTAGGGCGGCTTCTTTGACCGTATGCATGTGAAATCCTCCTAGGAAAAAAATTTGAAAACAGTTTGACTTCGTGTTACACGAAGGTTTTAAGCTAAGTGTAACTCAATATGAGTCGCAAGTGGAATCCCCGCTGCAGTGCCCGATTCAGGGGATAAGCGCCGTTTGCTGTTATACATTTGAACAATGGGAGGAATTACAATGCAAACTGTAACATTGAACAACGGTGTGAAAATGCCAATCATCGGCTTCGGTGTCTACCAAATTCCCGATGCTGATGAATGTGAGAACGCGGTATATGACGCACTGATGGCCGGTTACCGCCTGATCGATACCGCCGCCGGTTATCTGAACGAAGAAGCGGTCGGTCGCGCGATCAAGCGCAGCGGCATACCGCGTGAGGAACTGTTCATCACGACCAAGCTCTGGGTTCAGGATGCCGGCTACGAGAGTGCCAAGCTGGCGTTTGCCAAATCCTTGAAGAAGCTGCAGCTCGACTATCTCGATCTATACCTGATTCACCAGCCGTTCGGCGATTACTACGGCGCTTGGCGTGCGATGGAAGACCTGTACCGCGAAGGCAAGATCAGGGCGATCGGTGTCAGCAACTTCCTGCCCGACCGTCTGATGGACCTCATCGTGCATAACGAAATCGTGCCCGCCGTCAACCAGATCGAAACGCACCCGTTCTACCAGCAAATCGAGAGCGCCGCTTTTATGAAAGAGCAAGGAGTGCAGCATCAGTCATGGGCGCCGTTCGCTGAAGGACGTAACAACTTGTTCGGGAACGAAGTGCTGGCCTCGATCGCAGAAAAACACAACAAGTCCGTCGCCCAGGTCGTGTTGCGCTGGCTTGTTCAGCGAAAAGTCGTTGCTATACCAAAATCGGTGCGCAAAGAGCGGATCATCGAAAACTTCGATATTTTCGATTTTGAGTTGAGCGCGGACGACATCCAACAAATTTCCACTCTCGATACGCGGGAAAGTCTTTTCTTATCGTACCGCGATCCGGAAGTCGCCAAGATGATGGGCAACTGGAAAGTCGAACTGTAAACCTTGATTAAACCGTAAACTCATCATGCGTTTATCTTCATCTATTAAGAAAGGACAAGGCGATCCCCTGTCCTTTCTTTACTTGAATTGTAAATTCTAAAACTGCTGCTCTCGTACCATGTATTGAATGAAACCGTTACCGCTTTAATGAGTGCCATGTTTACGGTAAGAACGTAAATGTTACAGTGATTTCCTATATTTTCAGGGCGTTAGAGCCGAAGGAAATCACTCATACTTGAATAAACCATGAAGGTAAGCCGCTGTAGTAATCCACAAACCATTCGCAGTTTTTCTTTAGAAATGTTCAATCTGATACGTTCAAACTTACTATTTGTCACTACGTATCAATGTGGGGAGGTCAGCGCATGCCTTTGAATGAAATCAAATGGGACTCCTTTATCTAGTTTTCTATTCACTCATTCTTTCTTTCCCTCATTTATCTCAAATCCATCTTTTCTATTTGTTCCGCCGGTGTCTCCTTTTTCAATATCGGAGCATTTTTACCAACGATTACCGAAACAACCACAATGATCGCTGTTATGATTGTTACAATCGTTATTGATTCATCTAAAAAGATAGTGGCAAATACAATCATTAAAAATGGTTGTATATATTGAAGTTGGCTAACCCTCGCAACTCCTCCTAGAGCCATACCACCATACCAAGCAACATATGCCAAAAACTGACTTACAATGGCTAAATAGAGCAAACCGATCCAAGCTTGAATAGGTGCATGTAACATTTCAACAGAAAAATTCATACCTACTGGAATGACGAAAAATGGTGCTCCTATCACAATCGCCCATGCGATTACTTGCCAACTTCCGATTTCTTTTGACAGTTTGCCCCCTTCGGCATAACTGAAGCCTAAAATAATTACTGCAGCCAAGAGTGCTAAATCCGCAAATTGAAGTTTTCCAAAACCTAAATGCATTGCATACAAAATGACTGCTCCTGCCCCAATTACACTTGAAATCCAAAATTTTAATGAAGGTCTCTCCCCCGCTCTTATTATCGCAATCCCTGCTGTTGCTAATGGTAATAATGCTACTTCAACCGCTCCATGTGAGACTGGCAGTGTTTCCATTGCCCATGAAGTAAGCAGTGGAAACGCTAGGACAGCTCCCATTGTGACAATTAGGATACTTTTCAATTGAGGTCGAGTCGGGATTTTCTCCTTTCGAACAATAAGGATCATACCAACTAAAATCGCTGCAATCACTGTTCTTCCTAACCCAACAACCGTAGTACCAAAATATTCAACAGAAATACTGGTAAATGGTAAAGTTAGGCTAAAGCAGATGACTCCCACTAAGCCTAACAATAATCCTAATTTTTCCTTTTCCATTCGTTTTCCTCCCCAACCATTTTCTTATTTCATCTGTCTTAAGAAAATCAAATCCAGTGACAGTTTTGTTATAATTCAGATCATACTGGATACAGAAAACGAAAAGAAATCTCTATTTTCTAAATCTGTCATGGTACAGTTTAAGGAGGTTGTCATTTATTTGAGTTCAAAATACGTAAAAATCGTAGAAGAAATTAAGAATCAACTCACAAATGGGACTCTAGTTGCCGGTAGTAAACTCCCTTCTGTTCGACAACTATCTGAAACGTTTGGCTGTAGTAAGAATACGGTTATTAAGGCTTACAGTGAGTTAGAAAAAGAACACTTGGTATATGCTAAACCTCAAAGCGGCTATTATATCGTAAATGAATGTAGAATCTCTGCTCATGATCCTGCTATGATTGATTTTTTATCTGCAGGACCAGATAACAATTTAATACCTTATATTGAATTTCAACATTGCTTAAATCAAGCAATTGAAAAGTATAAGAAAGATATTTTCACCTATTCAGATCAACAAGGTTTTCACTCATTACGTTCAGAAATCGTGAAAAACCTTCAAAATTCACAAGTATTCACCGAGCCCGATCGTGTAGTAATCGTTTCCGGTTCACAACAAGCTATCCATTTACTGACAGCACTGCCTTTTCCGAACGGCAAAAAAAATATTCTCATAGAACAACCAACCTATTTTGGCATGATCGAATCTCTCCACATACATCAAACTACAACCTTTGGAATTGAATTATCGATGAATGGAATCAATTTCGACCGCCTCGAATATATTTTTAAAAATAATGATATAAAGTTTTTCTATATCATTCCAAGATTCCATAATCCTCTGGGACATTCTTATACAAATCATGAGAAGAAAAAAATAGTAGAGTTAGCAAACAAATATGATGTTTATATTGTTGAAGATGACTTTTTGGGTGAATTAGACCGGGATAAAAAATCCGATCCGTTATTCTCTTTTGATACATCTGGAAGAGTAATTTATATTAAAAGTTTTTCAAAAGTATTTCTTCCAGGGCTACGGATTGCTGGAGTGGTATTGCCAGCCATTATGATTAAAAACTTCTTACGTTATAAATTTAGTGCAGATTTTACCAGTTCCGTCCTTTCACAAGGCGCATTAGATATCTATTTAAAAAGTGGTATGTATAATCGTCATTTAAAAAAAATAAAAGAAGTTTATTTTACTAAGATGCAATTACTCAAGCGTTGTTGTGAAGAATTACTTCCCCAAGGCACACATTACACGAAACCTGATAGCGGATTTTATCTTTCCATATATTTGCCTGAAAAAGTATCCGCAAAAAAACTTGCTCTTTTATTATCTGAACAACGAATTCACATTGATGATACAAATAGAATGTTCTTATCCGAATATAAGAAAGACAATCTCATTCGTTTATGTATTTCTCAAGTACATGACCATCAAATACAATTTGGCGTAGAAAAGATAGCCCAAACCATTGCCTTATTGGAAAATAAAAAACACTATCATACCTCCCTCATTTGATAAAATTTCAAAACAGCACCAATCCATAACATGGCTGGTGCTGCTTTAGTTCCCCTAAATAACCGTGCTTACTAATGATACGGTTCACCGTAATGTATCAAAACAAAGTACAGTTTGGGCACAAAGTATTCATCAGTATATAAATGCAAAACCACTCCTGACACAATGGAGTGGTTCTTTGCAAGTAGGCAACTATTCTATTGTTCGTCTTACATTCGCATAAGATTGCTTCAGTACATCAAAGGTACGAACCATCATCACGTTGCCTTCTTTCTTCCTAATAAAAGAGTGTCGGTCCCCTAACCGCTCAATGAAATTCTTACTTTACATCAATCGTGATTTCATCCATCGAGAAGGTGCGATTCTTTATCGATTGTTTCGATTCGATAATTGTCTCATTGCCTTTCTCATCAAAGGAAACCCCGCCTGAGTTGGCAGAACAATATATGGTCGGGATCACTACGAGTTTCGTCGCTCTCTCATCCAGCTTTTTGAAGGTCATACTCCAATTCATAAGCCCCGTAGAAGTATCTCCTTGTCCTCCGTTTTGTCTGCCTTCATAAATATTCCCCACATCATCCCTTACCTCAAAATCAACGGTAACGTCCACCAGATGATTCCGGTATGCTTCCGGCACCAGTTGGGAATACATCATCACGAATGACATTGGCGTTTTCTGGATTTTATCAATCTTGATGGTGAAACCGTCTTTCTCCACGGACTGATTCACGATGATCTCTTTTCGCTTTACTGCATCCAGTTGGAAGGCAAAGGACCATTTACCCTTGATCTCTTCCTTGTTGCTCGTATCGATGAGGCGGATACTATCAAACGTGATCATGCATTTGACCCGATCCATTTCTCCATCGATGCTGTAGTCTGCTTGTCCGATATAGCTGCCTTCTGCAATTTTTTCAACATGATTGCTACCTGTAAGACCGCCTGTATAGCCTTGTATATTCAAAGGGGGCATACTGATTAAGGGTTTTTCGCCCAAATCACGCTTTGATGTAATTTCATAGGTAAAGGAAACCGTCTTCCCATCAAAAATGGCATCCTGAATCTTGAATTGAATCCCGTTGCTTTCTTTTGCCATATTGATGTCGTTCGCATTTTCTTTGTATAAATCATATACACCGGTGCGACCATTATCCAAAAATCGGAAAATGTCACCGATTACCGGTATAGATGCAGCATACGCCGGATTGCTGATGCCGATATACGCCGTGCTCCCGATGGCGGCACCAATGATTGCAGCCGCGATGATTCGCTTGGCTTTCCCGCCCTTATTTTTTCTTATATTTTTTATCAAGCGTTTTTTCGCTCTCGTTATTTCTACCTCGGTGACTTCCACTTCATTTTCAATCTCGCTTATTTCCATATCGTCAGTCTCAACCTCATTCAATAGCCTGTAAATATCTTTCACGCAGTTTTCCTCCTATCTATATATTGTCGCCTGTTCGGTCAACTTTTTCTTTCCGCGAAACACTCGGTTGTCTACCGCCGTTCTGGTCAGCCCTAATTGCCGAGCAATGTCATCTGATTTGATTCCCAAAAAATACTTCATGGCGAAAATCTTCCGGTCAAGCGGTGGCAAGGTATGGATGTATGCCAAAAGCTCCCGTTTGTCCTCATTTAACAAAACTTGGTCCTCTGTTGATCGCTCCTGCACGAGAACGTTTTCTTCCAAAGTAACCTCTTCACGTCTCTTTAGCCTGCGGTAGTAGTCGATCGCTTGGTATTTGGCGATTTTGTATACCCATCTCTTAAAGTCGTCTGTATTTCCTTCGAATTGGCCAGCGTGGTTCCAAATAGCGAGAAACACATCATTGATGCATTCTTCCACTTCTTCCCTTCTCTCTAACGGGCCTAGTACCTTATACACCGTCCCTTTCACCAAGCCGAAATACTTGTCTACGATAAATGTCAGCGCATCCTCTTGCCGCCTCAGCAACCTCTCTATGTAATTTCGTTCATTACTCCTCATTTCTTGAATTCCTCCTACATGATCCGAAAATGCCTTTCACAATAAACAACGAATGAAAATAGACTTTCTCTCGTTGTATAAAAAATTTTTTATTCAAACCTACGGGTGCTGTCGACGACTCGGCGAAGTCAATGTTTCCAGAGGAACTGTCTGGCGTATTGCTGAGCCTAGCTCATTGGGATAATTTGTATTACAAATGAAGGCCAATCAATTCCATAGGTGTACAGCGATTCCTTTGTAGTCAGGCATTCCGACATTTAGCTAAGGCATTTTTATAACTATGACAACAGTTGTCACCAATACTAATTACAATAAAAACGAAAAGATAATATGACGTATTGGAGATGGTCAATGATGAAATTGCAGCTCACCCCTTTTATCATGCTGGATGGAAACGCCGATGAGGCAATCCGATTTTATGAGCAAGCATTGAATGCAACTGTTGTTTTCAAGCAGACGTTTGGCGATGCACCAGAAGATCCCGAACACCCGCTCCCGGCCGATGCCAAGAATCGTATTGCTCATTCTGTATTAAAAATTGGCGATTCGGAGCTGTTCGTAGCCGATTTGGATCCAGGGAAACCTCACAATAAAGGTAATCTTGTCAACATTTGTATTACGACAGAGGATGCGAAACATTCGAGACAATTATTTGACTCGTTGCGGGAAGGCGGTCAGGTGAACATGCCGCTTCAAGAAATTTACTTCAGTCCCGCCTACGGCGTTGTGACAGACAAGTTTGGTGCCGTATTTCAAATTTTCACCAAGAAAAACAGAAACCGCTAACGATAAGTAGGGGTCGAATAGGTTTTGCGATCGAGCAAATTACTATTTTGAATAACTACATGTAAATCGCGTATGTGCTTAGAAATCTAATTGGAAATTTAAAAAAGGTATTCAGGAAAAATAATACATTCCTGAATACCTCTTCTTATTCAACTATCGATTTCAGTTAGTTGAACATCTACCACATCAGGTTAAGAAGGATTCCTATAACTTATGAATTATATATTTCTCTATTTATATTAACAATATCTTTATGTGAATATCCGGCTGGTGCAAGAGCTGATAACTTCTCTATCGCCTTATCCCGTAACTTTATCTACAACGTTGCGAATGCTTGGCAGCATCTTCTACACCCACGGGTGATTTGTCACAGTGACATATAAGTCACGACAATTGTTTTACAGGATGATAAAAGGAATTCCTCAGAAAAATGGATACAGAACTTGCAATCAAAAACAGAATTCCTCCAAATACAACGTATTGTGTGCCGATTCCTGAAATAAATAATCCGCATACAGTGGCACCAAATGTTGTTCCTAGGTTTGCTGATGTTAAAAATAATCCATTAGCAAATTCAGGAGCCTCCGGAGCTGCGGACGTAATCCAGTATTGGTTAAAATTTGCCCCCATACCAGCCAAGATTCCCCAGAGCGAAACAATTAAGGCCATTGGAACGCTGAAATGTCCTATCAAGAACCAGATGATGTAAACGGCGCCTAGCGCAAACGGAAAAGTCGCTACCGATTTGAAAGCATTTTTCGTAAGCAGCTTCCCTGCAAAGATATTGCCAAGAATATTGGCCGCACCGTATATAAGCAACATAAAGCTTATTGTGTTCCAAGTCATCTTCGTTATGGTTTCAAGATACTCCGCAAGGTAGCTATAAACACCGAATACGGCTCCGTTCATAAAGATGACAGCGGCAATGGACAGCCAGGTGATTGATTTTTTTAGTACGGTTAATTGTGCGCCGTAAGACTGTTTTTCACTTACAGGCATTGATGGCATAAGAAGGAGAGTGGTTACGAATACGGCAGCATTCACAATAGCGAAGAATAACATTGCCATGCTTAAGGAAGTTGCAGCAGCTATCATGCTAGTGACAGGCACACCTAGCACCATTCCTGCAGAAACGCCAATAAATATTTTGGAAACCGCTTTAGGGGCCTTTCCTTACTAACCGATGTGGCTGCTACCGTAAAAGCCAAAGACACATACACCGGGTGGAAAATGGCTGGGATCACACGAGCAATTACTAATACGGTAAAGTTTGATGTGAGCGCGGAGACAACGTTACCCAAAATGAAAACGCCAAGAACAAGCAACATGGTTGTCTTACGATTCATGCGTGAAAACAAAATGGGCATCGTTGGGCCAGATATTGCAACCGCAAGTGCAAAAAGACTAACGACCAACCCTGCGCTGGATATACTGACATGATAGTTATCGGCAATTAACGGCAATATACCAATGACACCCATTTCCGTATTTAAAATGCCAAAGACACCTGTCGCCAAAATGAATACAAGCAAGTGATTTCGTTCAACTTTCATCATACATCCCCTATCTTCCCTTCACTTCTCCATGTATGAACAGCAGCCTGCTGGTCAAACGGTATGATCAAACCAAAGTAACAACAAATCATTCATGCTTATGGTTACCATTCGATTCGTTTCCCATCTCTGAAGAATTCCCCGTTTGGCCCATCAGGTCCAATCATCGCTAACCAAAGGATCGACTCAGCAGCTTGTTTAGGCGTTCTTGGAGCAGATAGGCCCCCCATATCTGTACTCACCCATCCCGGATCAACCGCATTGATTTTAATGTCACCATTGATTTCTGCCGCTATCAATCGTGTCAATCCATTTAGGGCAAGTTTCGACAACTTGTAAGCGCCAGCCCCTGGTTCGGCCATTTCTCTTAACGCCCCATACTCTGAGGAGACATTGATCACTCTCCCATAGCCTTGTTTTTGCATGAGGGGAATAAAGGTACGGATCACATGGTAAACGCCGAAGAAATTCGTTGCCATCGTTTGCTTTAGAACGGAAGGGTCCATCGTTACTATCCCTTCAGGACCATCCAAGTACACGCCGGCATTATTCATCAGTACGTCTAATCTTCCGTATCGCTCATTTACGGTAATGGCTGCTTGACGATTACTTTCTTCATTCCCGACATCCATCTGTACAAATGAAACGTCCAAGGATGACTCTTTCAGTTTTTGCGCAGCTTCATGACCCTTTTCTGGATCCCGACTTGTCAAAATGGCCTTAAAACCGCTCAAAGCCAATTGCTTGACAAGCTCATATCCAATTCCTCGATTCCCACCGGTGACAAGCGCAACTTTTCTATTCTCTGACATGTAAACCCTCCGTTTCTCGGTTAAACATCATGGATTGGGGCAAAGCTTCCACTATGGAAAGAGGCACACCGGTGTTGGCGTGCCCCATCATATTCTGCATGGATTTTTATTCAATTTCCATCGTACTGATGTCGATCACAAATCGATACCGGACATCCGAAGCTAGTATGCGCTCCCAAGCTTCATCAATTTGCTTAGCGGAAATCACCTCGATCTCAGGTGCAATCCGGTGTTCAGCGCAAAAGTCAAGCATTTCCTGCGTTTCGCGAATTCCACCGATCGTCGAACCAGCAAACGACCGACGATGAAGGATAAGTGGAAACACGTTAATTAACATCGGTTCCGCCGGAGCACCGACATTGACGAGTGTACCGTCCAACGCCAGCAACGAAAGGTACGCACTTATATCGATCTTCGCGCTCACTGTATTTACGATGAGGTCAAAGGAACCAGCCAGTTTCGTAAACGTCTCGGGATCGTTCGTGGCATAATAATGGTCCGCGCCAAGCCGCAAACCGTCTTCTTTCTTCTTCCATGTCTGTGATAAAACCGTAACCTCTGCCCCCATGGCATGAGCGAGCTTCACAGCCATGTGTCCGAGCCCGCCAAGTCCAACAACAGCTATTCTTTTGCCTGGAGCGGCTCCCCAATGGCGAAGCGGAGAATAAGTTGTGATGCCGGCGCACAGCAAAGGAGCGGCGACATCAAGCTCCAGGCCATCAGGAATTCGAACCACGAAGTCTTCGGTTACGACGATGTGGGTGGAATAACCACCTTGTGTATACTGCCCGTATCTGTCGATGGCCCCATAGGTGCCCGTATTACCACTCAGGCAATACTGCTCCTCTCCCTTATGGCAATTCACGCACTTCCCACAAGAGTCAACCATGCAGCCAACCCCTACTCGGTCGCCAACGGCAAATTTTGTGACTTCCGAACCAACCTGGGTGACAATGCCGGCAATCTCGTGCCCTGGAACGAGAGGATAGTTCACCGGCCCCCACTCGCCGCGAGCTGTATGAATATCAGAGTGGCAAATACCTGCGTATTTAATCTCAATGAGGACATCATGTGGTTGGAGCTCCCTACGCTCGATCGTGGTCAGCTGGAACGGACCTTCTGGACTGAATACAGCGCGAGCATTTGCTTTCATCATCTTCTAACCTCCTAAAATCCATGTAAGATTGGTGTTCTTTCGAATCGTATTGAGTCGGTACCAGTGTAATATGGTTAAATATTTACAACGTGAATCTACTAAACAAAACGCATTGTTTAATCAACTCATGTTTATTATTATAGGTGTTAGAATCTGGCCTTCAATGGTTAAAACAGCGCAATATGTTGATATATCAACACAGCAGCCAAAACTGTTGATTATTTTAGAAAGTTTGGTGAAGATTACGATGGCAAAACTGGATCGGAGAATTGTTAAGACCCAAGAATCCTTGAAAAAGGCTGTTATTGAACTGATGACGGAAAAAAATTTCGATGACATTACCATTCAGGATATCGCTGACCGGGCGAACGTAAATCGCGGAACCATTTACCTACATTATCAGGACAAATATGATCTGCTGGATAAACTCATAGAATCACATATTAATGAATTAAGGGAAATGGGGGAATGGGCTTGTAAGCTGGATTGGATCAGCGCCCTTGAACCCTTCTTTGAATACTTTGAGAAAAATTATTTATTTTTTTCAACCATGTTGGCAAGCAAAGGAGCCCCATCTTTTCGAACGCGGCTTCTTGATTTTACGATGGAGGGTTTCAAGGAAGAGATTGATAACGAAAGCGGAAAAAATACGGGTTTAAGCGAAGATATTATGCTGCAATTTTCCGGGACTGCTTATGTTGGGGTAATCGAATGGTGGATCAGGAATGAAATGCCCTATCCGCCTTCCGTTATGGCCAAACAAGTCGGGGCTTTGTTAGGGAGAAGTCTATAGTTCATGTATAACAAGAGCGTCCTGTGTATCCAGGACGCTCTTCCTGCGCAAGGCAAGGATGCCCTATCTTTCACTTTCGGAATCAAGAAACCGTCGATCATATGAATTAACAGCTCAACATTCCCAGATTGCCAGGCGGGATGAGATCTTCCTTTCTGAACCGTACTATTCGTTGACAAATTCGGTATACTGAATGTATCAGCCAATTTTTGGAAGGCAGAGGAGGAGAAAGGATGAAGTATATACGATTGGGCCAATCCGGCTTGCTTGTTTCCCGACTGGCATTCGGGGCGATGACTTTCGGATCGGGGAATAATCCCAGTGTCTACAAGGTTGATCTAAGCGCGGCACAGCAGCTTATCGACCGTGCTCTCGACGCAGGGATCAATTTTTTTGACACCGCAGACGGTTATGCGGATGGACAAAGTGAAGAAATGCTTGGACGACTGCTTGGTACACGTCGCCACGAAACGGTCATCGCCACAAAAGGCGGCTTTCGCGTTGGGCCTGGGCTCGTGCAGGCAGGATTATCCCGCAAACATCTGTTTGAAGCGTGTGAAGCGAGTTTGCGCCGTTTGAATACGGATTACATCGATCTCTACCTCGTACATAAAACGGACCCCTACACTCCGCTTGAAGAAACACTCGAAGCCTTGAACGATCTGGTGCGTCAGGGGAAAGTCCGGTATATCGGCTACTCCAATTGGCCAGCTTGGCTAGCTGCGCAAGCTGTATCGATCCAGCGCGAACGACGATGGGCATCTTTTATTAACGGCCAAATGTATTATTCTTTGGTTGGGCGAGACATTGAACATGAGACGGTTCCCTTTGCCATCCGCAACGGGATTGGGCTAACCGTGTGGAGTCCACTCGCAGGCGGATTTTTGAGCGGAAAATATACCAAGGAGAACTTGCGTGATGAACAACATCGGCTGAGCGGTTTTGACTTTTTCCCGCATAACAAAGAATGGGGTTTCCGCATTTTGGATACCGTACGCGAGCTTGCCCAAGGGTATGGAGCGACACCAGCACAAGTCTCGCTTGCTTGGCTTCTCGCCCAGCCTCATGTCAGCAGCGTATTGGTCGGCTCAAGTAAATTGACCCAATTGGAAGAAAATCTTCGCGCGGCAGAGCTTTCGTTGAGCGGCGAAGATGTGGCAAGATTGAATGTATTGACACGCCCGGTTGCCTTGTATCCGAATTGGTTTGCGGCCATGACAAATGATGCGCAAATTGCAGAAGCTTTGGAATAGCCGCCAACTACGAAGGAAGCCTATCTCCATTTTTCCGACAAAAGCATGATAACTCCCCACTGTTACACGGCAGAATACCATGGAAGCAGTGGGGATTTAGATTCATATGCTTCTTTGGAACAATAGCACCAACGCACAAACACCTTATTAATTAAAGTTTTCAAATCAAAATAACTAAGGAATTAAACTTTAAAAATCGAAATACTTAAATTCATGTATTTGATTTTGGAATCCACCATCATACAATGTCACTACATCAATCACAAAGGAGAATGCATGATGACAGTGACATTACATGATCCTATTTCTTTTGGTGGGCTACGCTTACAAAACCGACTAATCATGGCGCCATTGCAGCAGTACATGGGCACTCCCGAGGCGTATGCCACTTCCCATCACACTGAATTTTACGGTCGAAGAGCCAAGCATGTGGGGCTCGTGATTGTTGAATCCACTGCCGTTTCTGCGAATGGCAGACTATGGAAAAACGATATCGGGATATATACGGATCGTCACGTGGAACCCTTGCAGAAAATTACGGACGCTGTCCACGCACACCGCACCCCCGTCTTCATCCAATTATCCCATGGTGGAAGGAAATCTTCGCCCGAAGTCACGACTACATTGGTAGCGCCGAGCGCGATTGCGTTCGACGAGCATTACGGAACACCTGAGTCATTAACTCTTGCAGGCATTGAACAGCTCATAGAGGAATATCGTCTGGCGGCCAAACGCAGCCTGGCGGCGGGGTTCGACGGAATTGAGATTCATGCCGCACATGGCTTTTTAATTCACCAGTTTTTATCACCTTTATCCAATACGCGCGTGGATGCTTATGGTGGTACTTCTGAGAACCGGGCAAGGTTTTTGAAAGAGGTACTCTTCGCGATTCGCGGAGAGGTCGGTAGAGAATTTCCGGTGATCGTTCGAATTTCTGCCACCGACTATTGCGAAGGGGGGCTTACTCCAGTAGAGTGGGCGCGTATGCTGAAGCCTCTCGAGCCACAATTGGACGCCATCCATGTCTCCAGTGGCGGGCTTCTCCCTATCCAACCAAGTGATGTATACACTGCGTATCAGCTGCCACATGCGGCTGCTATCAAACAGCATTTCAACATTCCGGTCATTGCCGTCGGAAAGATTTATACGCGCAGCCTCGCCAATCGCATCTTGGCAGACCAACTTGCCGATTCCATCGCCATCGGTCGCCCACTCCTGGAGGATCCAGATTTTGCGGAACGTTTATTGATTTCTCAAGAACCTGCCGCCGTCAACTAATGCTGTATCCTTGTTACACCATTCACACGTTGCTGGCTACCAGACTTTTGCCCTCGAATGACGTCGAGAGAACAATCAAGGGAGTTGAGTAGCCATAGATATTGCAGGAATCGAGAAATCTGGCCAGCGATTCGTTCGTTTCAGTCAGCACCTTCATCAAATAGTTGTATTCCCCGCTAATTCTGTACAGGTCGACAATCTCGGGTGCCGTCTCGCTAAATGCTAGGAAATCCTTGCAGTTATTGGTCTTAAACAAAACGAATGCCGTAGTGTGCTTGCCGAGCTTATGGGGTGATAGCTCCGCACGATAGCCCGTTATTACCCCTTGCTCTTCCAACTTCCGAAGTCTTTCCGTTACAGCTGGCTGTGACATCGCGATCATCCGGCTCAATTCAGAAATGGGAATCCGAGCGTTTTCATTCAGCGTCGACAAGATTTTATAATCGATTTGGTCCATCTACACAAACACCTCATTTTAAACGGTATTTTACTTAGAACTACTAAGTAATTAAGATCATATGCCCACAATCCCTTAATATTATTATGTGAATTTTACGCTATCTACACTAAAATGTCACGAACAAACAATAAAAGGAACTGCGGCAATGAGATGGATATGCGTCGGACTGTGGCGCTTGTTGTTGCCCGACACTGGTGATCGCGGGGCAATCCGATACAGTGACTCACCCCGGTCATTGCAAACTGATCGCTGGGACGATTCCTGGCTCAAAACTCTCATGCTACCTATCGTCCACCTGTCGAATGTGGAACGTCCCGAAGCTTTACTGAACGCTGTACTTGATTATCTGCATGCAAAATCATCTGACCCCTGCCATGCTTTATGGCTTTCAACCACGATGCCTGGTTCCCCCTTCCCTCCTGTTGTTGGAACAGATGATTTTTTCTCCAACAACCAGGAGGGCTTCTTCATAGCTCCCCCGTCATTTCGCCAATCTTCATTCCTTGCAATCGTTAGAATAGTAGCTCTATCGAGTCATTTCCTTTTTCCTTTGCTCGTTATATTCTAGCGATAGCAACCCATTAGATATTTCAGGTAACGAGATAAAAGGAGAGAAAATTGTGAAATCAGGAAAAGGATTCATGATCACTTTGTTCATCATTTCGTTTCTATGGTTCATGCACACCCTTTCGAAAAACTTTATGATCGACCCGGATTTTCACCGTTTTCTTTCCAACAAAGATCAAGCTTTATCCAATCCAACCTTATGGATATTGATGATACGGATTCATATCATTCTTGCCCTAATCGCACTTCTTACTGGACCCATTGGCCTCATCAAACGGCTTCGCGTAAAATCACCATTCTTACACCGATGGAACGGTCGAATTTATTTCTACTCGATTTTGCTTAACTTCATCCCCGGCATGTATGCCGCTTTTTTTGCGAGTGGAGGGATATTCAGCACAATCGGTTTTATCGTCTTGGATACCCTTTGGCTTGTGACAACCATGCTAGGGGTTACTTGGATAAAAAAGAAGGATATACAGAGGCACAGTACGTGGATGATTCGCAGCTTTTTTCTTACATTTGCCAACATGACCATCTATCTGATCGTGGCTGCCACTCATCATGGTCTACACCTGCCCTACGGCACCTCCTATACCATTGCAGTATGGACATGCTGGGTGATCAATCTGGGTTTAGCGGAAATCGTCATTCGAAAAAAAGCTTTATGATGATCGCTAGGAATGCTTTCAAATTTTGGTCAAAGCTTTAAGGGACAAAACCACCTGCATCGTATCTTTTGACATATGGTCTTGCATGAAGAAAAGAGTCCCTTTTTCAAAAGGAAATCCCATAAAATGTATGTTAGCTTTCTCTAGCGAAAACTGGTCGCAGCTCCCCACGTCATTAACGGGGCGAAGATTTTTGCTTTGCCCCGTTATGTTAGCTTCTTTTTGAATCCTACATGAGTCAGAGAACTATACCCAGCAGACTCGTAGAACTTTACAGCGCCAACCCTATTTCTCTCCGTTACAAATATCACTTGGGAGCAGTCCTTTTTGATGGCGAGTTTCTCAAGCTCGGATATTAACGCTTTTCCTACTCCTTGGTTTCTATGATTTTTATGAACAATCATATTTTATAAAACCAAAAAAGGTTTACCGTCCCCATATAACTCCTCACATATCACCCCCATAACAGAACCGATTAGGTTGTTATTTTCAATCGCACTGAGAAAGATGTATGACTCATTTTTATGAAGTTTAGTGAACTGCTTGTTCATGATTTCAATAGAAGATTCCTCGCCCCAAAACTGTTTATACAGCTGTGCGAGTTGCAGAATGTCATCTGCAATCATTTCTCTTATTATCATACACCTTTCCTCCTTGTCCTCCGAAGCAGGCGAAGCGAAGCCATTTTGATTATATTCCGCCCTCCTACGTTGATTCCTCTCAGCAGTGCAATGCGAATTGCCATACAATCGCTGGCTTTGAACGATCGATCCCGTCGGAATGAGCCATGAATGGACGGTTGTCAGGAAGTCGCATTGGCATCCTGCAGGTTGCGCTTTTTAACTCCTAGCGATATAACGAAACAGATAAGCAAAATCATACATGCGAGCGCATACGGATAGTTGATATTCATATCGAATAAAAATCCAGCCACGATGGGACCTGCGATATTACCAAGACTGGTAAAGGCTGAGTTAAGGCCGGCAACATACCCCTGTTGATCCTTTGCGAGCATCGACATTTGGGTACTTATCGCTGGTCGCAAAATATCGATCGCCAGAAAAACGATAAAGGTAACGGCAAAAATCATCCAAAATTGATGAACAAAAAGCGTAAGAACGATAAACAATCCAGCAAAGAGCAGACAGACTGAAATGACACCCTTCTCGCCAAACCGATTCATGATCCAGCTAAAGGCCGTAACCTGGACCACTGCGCCTGCAATTGAACCGAATGTAATGATAAAGGCGATATCTTTCGGCTCAAATCCAAACTTATGGTCGACAAACAATGAAAAGACTGTTTCAAAATTAGCCAGCCCGAAAGACATGACAAACACAATGATCAAACTTAAAAAATAGGGCTCTTTATAGGAGTACATGAACTGGGCAAGAAGACTGCCGTGTTGTTTTGCACTAGAACGAGAGTCAGATACTGATTCTTTTACAGGTTGTGATTCCTTGAGAATGAACAATGTGATGCATGCAGCAATGATCCCCGCAATCGCTGCGGAATAGAAGGGTACGCGAATACCAAATGCTGCAATATATCCACCGATGCCTGGCCCAATAATAAAACCGGTAGTAATGGCTCCGGTAATATAGCCCATCCCCGCCGCGCGTTCTTCTTTCGTTGTAATATCTGCCGAATAGGCCATTACGGCCGGCATGATCAGTGCGGCACTAATGCCGCCTAGCAACCTGGAAACAAACAGCAGGACGGGTGAATTTGCCACACCGAACATTCCTTCTGAAATAGCAAATACGACCAAGCCGATCACAATCATCCTTTTTCTTCCGTATGAATCTGCCAATCGGCCGGCTAGTGGAGAAAAAAGAAGCTGCGTCAGCGAAAAGGCTGCTACTAACAAGCCGATAATCCCCCCGGTAATCCCCAAATTCTCCATGTATTTTGGCATAATCGGGATAACAAGCCCGATCCCCGTAAAGACAAGGAAAATATTGAACATCAGGATCAATAAGGACCCCTGATTTTTTAATAATAACGCCATTCTTTATTCCTCCAATCGATTACTAAAACACTGAATATTCATTCTAGATAATAGCGTAAAAAAAGCTAGCGGGACGGTTTGACAATGCCAAATAAAAACACATCCATGGCTAACCGGTAAGTCGCCAGCGCTTCTTCCCGCTCCATTCGTCGAGTGTGTTGATTTAACCCAAACAACAGGCTGTCCAAAATAATGGCGACTCCGGTTACATTTGTGATTTCAAACTCGCCGCTATCGAGTCCCTTCTGAAGCAACTGCCGATTAAAGTCAATATAACCATTGACCATTTCGTTGATTCGCTCCTCTACATCCGAAGATTTCTCCGACATGTCGAAAAATTCATCTGCCGCCTTGGTCAGTGGATGATTTAGATAATCGATCGCCAAATGTTCAGCCATTCCATACAATTTATCGATCGTGGTAGGGTAGAGATGTTCCTTAGCCAGCCAATTTTCTTCCCATTCCCTGTTCCAAATTTCAATTAGATGTAAAAACAACCCCTCTTTGCTCTTGAAATGATAATAAATATTGCCGCCGCTGTATCCGGTCGCTTTCACGATATCCTCTATAGATGTAGCCTTGTAACCTTTTTGCATAAATAAAATTCTGGATGCATCAGCTATCTTCTTCTTTGTCTGCTCCGTTTGCTGCTTTTTTTTATTCAAGATGCTTCACCAACTTCCCACCTAAATAAAGGTTGCCTAAAACAAGCAAAAACACAAAAATACTGAACGTTAATTCAGTATTATAAGCTTTAAAACCATACTTGGCAAACCGTACATATCACATGATCCAAATATTACAGACATTCCCACGCAAAAATTCGAATGCTGCTCCTTACAGTATTGCTTATCCCGAAAAGAAATATGGGAATGAAGTTTATCATTGGAGATTAACGTATACTCATAAAGGTATTGTCCGTTCCCCAATGAAAAAAGGAGCAGCTGCCACAGCATTCTGCTCCTTCGTTATTCATCTGCCGATCTTTTTCGTTCAACGATGTTACCCGATCAAAGAAGTAACAGATGGCATTCCCATTACAGTCTTCGAATCACCAAAAACAGAAAAGTTTCATAATGAAACCTGCTTGACAGACACGGACCCGAGAGCAGAAAAGAACATCAAGCATTTCTAGACAATTACAACTCATCTGATGTTTTCTGCCCGATGGGAGGTATATGCCGAAGCTTGATCACGGTGAGTACGGCGATAGCGATCATGAGCCCGCCACTAATGATCACAATAGCATGCATGCCGTCGGTAAATGCTGCCTGGGCGCCAAGAAGAAGTGTTGATGCAATAGGTTCGGGCAAGGATTTTGCCGCCGTGACTGCCCCAGCCAGACTTTCGCGGGAGGCTCCGGCTGTTAACGTCGTGACATCTCTCGGTATGAAGCCGGCAATTTGCGTGCGATACACGTATGTACCGATGCTGCCTAATACAGCGATACCCAGCGCGAATGCGAATTCACCGCTCGTCTGCAGCAAGGACGCCGCCGATCCAGCTCTGGCCGGAGGGACCGAGCCGACAATTAGATCACTGGACAAGCTCGCAAACGGTGCTGCTCCCACATTAAAAAAGATATACCCGACGATCAGTGTAGAGAGTCCTGATGCCGTCCCTACCTGAGACAGTAGAAAACACCCAGTTGCCGAGACGGCAAGTCCTGCCCCGATAAGAAACGCCGGTCGGATCCACCTCGCAATGATCGGTGACAAAAACATGCCTGCCATCGACGCGACCACTCCCGGGAGCATGCACATCGCTGTCCGGAGCGGCGATAGTCCTTCCACGAATTGAAGATACTGTGCGATAAAAAGCATGGAAGCGCCTGTCAAAGTGATGCCGAACAGACCGCCCAACACCGTGCTGAAGGCAGGGGTTGCGAATAGGCGCAAGTCCATAAGCGGACTGTCCAGCCGTTTCTGCCGCCTTACGAATAACGTCCCGAAAGCGAATCCAGCCGCGATGACAATGAGCGGCAACGTCTGTAGACCTTGCTTAGCGATTTCCTTCAGGCCGTATATTGCCGGGAGAATGGTGCACATCGACAGCATGACGCTAGTCATATCCAAGCGACCAGGGGCGGGATCCCGGTAATCGGGCAGAAGATGGGGCGCAGTCAACAACAGCAGCGCCATGACTGGAACACCGAGCAGAAAAATAGAACCCCACGAATATAGCTCCAGCATCGCCCCGCCGACTACTGGACCAAGCGCCATCCCCCCCATAGAGTACATGAACCATATGCCTATGGCGAGGGAGCGCTGTTTATGATCGCGGAACATATTGCTGATTAAAGCCAGGGACGAGGGAGATACCGTCGCCCCCGCTATGCCGAGCAGCGCCCGTGCTGCAATCAGCATTCCGGAGCTGTTGGAAAAAGCCGCCAACACCGATGCCAATCCGAATGCAGCTGCACCGATCATCAGCAGCTTGCGGCGACCGAGCCGATCGCCAAGCGTACCCATCGTGATCAGAAACCCCGATAGCATGAAGCCGTATATGTCCATGATCCATAGCTGCTCTGTGCTGTCAGCGCCGAGACCGACGCTGATGTGAGGAAGCGCGAGAATCATTACGGACAAGTCTAGCGAAACGAGTATGGCAGGCAATGAAAGCACGACAAGTCCTATCCATTCCTTTAAACCGGCCCGGATATCCAATTCAAGCGCAGCCTCTTTCATTCCCCGTCAAGAGCCTCTCCAAGCTGATCCAAGAACAGCCTTGTTCCATGCTCACGCTGTTCGGGCGTATCGAGACCGTCCAGAAAAACGCCCTGCTCGGTATAGATCAATCGCGTGCCGCCATCCACGGACTCCAATTCCACCGTCGTCACGGAGACAGATATCCGCTTGTCTTCCATATCCAGCGTGTACGAATATACAATGCGCTTATCCGGAACGATCTCCTGATAGCAAGCATCAAATGTGTAAACGGGCCCTCCAGGCGGCCCACCGCGATTGATTTCGCGTCCGCCGACGCGGAAATCGAACTCGTCAGCTTTGGGAAACCAGCCGGCTTTGGCTGCTTGACCCGCCCATGCAGCGAATACGCGGGCAGGGGAATGCTTATAGTTTCTTTCGATGACAAAAGTGGAATGTTTGGCAGATCTTTCAGTCACAGTCGAAACCTCCTTCTCCGGGTTCTTCCGGATGCTTGTCTAAATATTCACCAAGTCGGTCGAGATGGAGATCCATACTCGATTTTCTCTCGGCGAAAAATTTCTCATGATTCATTCTCATCGTCCGCATGATGTTCATGAAATGCTCAACGGTAAACGGTTCGTTCCTTTGCATCCGACTCGATACATTCTCAAGCTCCTGCAAGAGTTTCTGCTGTATGCGGATATTTTCTTTCAGGCGGTCTATTTGAATGGCAACAATGTCTGACAGGCTGAGTTGATTTCCGTCCATCACGGCTTTTATCTGCTCCAGCGATAACCCCAACTCCTTCAAAGACAAGATTTGCTGCAGGCGTGAAATGTCCTTTTCCGTGTAGAGTCTGTAACCGGAGTGTGAATAGCCGGATGGCGAAAACAAGCCGATCTGATCGTAAAAACGCAAAGTTCGTATCGTGATTCCCGCCATTTTCGCAAGTTCTCCTACTTTCCAATGTCGCTTCATGATCAGCCCCTTTCTTGGTCGCTAGCGTTTCACCGGTACCTTCACTATAAACCGTTACGTTACGTAATGGTCAAGGTTCCTTATGAAGTTTTTTCCAATGAGAAATTTTTACTTTCTTTCACCTGAATGAAGCTCGTTCTTTTTCCCGTAACTTCAATGATAAAGCAGCCGATCGGAATGATCGGCTGCCGTGGTGTCATTGTTGAAATATCGTTACCCTTTACTGCCAGGAATTGACTGCCATTTACCCAACGCTCTTACTTGACGTATTTATCCATTACAATATTTCAACATACCCTTCTGTTCCATTCACACGAATTCGTTGCCCATCTTTTATCAGTTTGGTAGCATTCTCCACTCCGACGACAGCTGGTAAGCCATATTCACGTGCAATAACTGCCCCATGGGTCATCAGTCCGCCAACTTCGGTGACCAGGCCTTTTATGGATACAAACAATGGTGTCCAACCAGGGTCAGTAAAGGAGGTGACTAAAATATCTCCATCTTCCAGATCAGCATCTTCCATGTGTAAGATGACACGTGCTCGCCCCTCTATCACTCCGGAAGAAACAGGTAGCCCTACAATCGCTTTGGCTGGCAGATTTTCTCGTTTGTACTGTCCGGCAATGATTTCACCTTCAGACGTGATTACACGTGGTGGTGTTAGCTTTTCATAAAATTTATAATCGTTTTTTCGGTTGCTGATGATCTGATAATCAAGTTTGTTTGTGCGTACGACTTCGTGAAGTTCTTCAAAAGTGAGAAAGTAGATATCTTCTTTTTCATGAATCACGCCAGCATCTTCGAGTCGTTCTGCTTCTTTCAGCAAAGCCTGCTTATAAACGAAGTAGCGATTAATCATACCGTATTTCGGATATTCCCTATACCCGCTTAAATTCCGGATTAAATCGATCATTCGTTTTGTCTCTTTGGCTTTTTGCACGCCATCCGACAATTGCTTCAATCGATCTAATAACCCTTTTTCTTTTTCCAAAGCCTCCTGTCGCCCTTGCTCAAATTTCCGCTTGCCAGCTTTAGGCTCAAAGTTTTTGATGTTACCTAGAATCGCAGGGACAAGTGTAAGTGGTTTTTCACGCCAACGAGGTTTGGTAATATCGATTTCTCCGGCACATCGCATACCATATTTATTGAGATAAGCATAGATAGCATCTCTAGTTTCCTGCCCACCTGCTAAGGTAACCAGTTCATCCAAAAAGTTATCAGTTTTTGCATGCTGTAAATATTCAATGACTTCCGGATAAGGACGAATCACATCTGCGACTTCCAGGAGCGCCAGCCCCATTTCCGAAGTAATATTGTTCGGTACAGATTGAGAAAGCGTGTCTGCTGCGTTTTTTTCACCCAACCACTTATTTATGTGTTCATTGATCCATTTTGAAGCATTCATGGCTGTCATAATTACACCAAAGCTTTGTGGATCAGATAAACTCTTCTTTAATTGCTGGATATCTTCCAGGATAAAATCAAACAGATCCGGCCCTGATTTCGTTTGGATGTTTTGTTTTAACTCTTCGATCGATGTTTGACTACGCTTAATCAAATCAGAAACGATTGTCGGATCGTAGTCGATTAATGTTTGATAATCCGCAGGTGACATACCTTTTTTGCTTTTACCGGGACTCATTTCTTTTTCATCATTTGATAACTTTTTTATAAAATCTCCTCGCTCTAATACGGTCATGAGCGCGTCTTTTATGAGCGGATCGTTTTGTCCCAGGGTATTCAACATCGTTTCTCTACTGGCAGGTGAAGCCAGCAACGGTGCAACATCAACAAACAACCTTCCACCGGCTATGCGCATGGTTGCTGGAGTCGTTAACAGCCAAAAAGACAATCCCAATGGTTTCATGGGGTCTGTCATCATTTGTTGGTGACCGACAGATACATAAACGTGATTTTCCTGATCGTTCGCTTCAGGGATCGGGTATAAAGTAGTGATCGGCCGACTCTGGACAATATAAAATGTGTCATTAGCCAAACACCATTCGATATCTTGTGGGCAACCAAAATAAGCTTCGATCTGCCTTCCGATGCGTGCCAGCTGCAAAATTTGTTGTTTCATAAGTGTTTGCGTCTGCTGCTGATCAGGATCAATCTGCATGGTCTGCGTTCCGCCTTCTTTACGTCCATAGATCGCCAATTTTTTGGTTGCGATCCGCTTTTCGACGATTTCCCCTTCCTGCACTTTATAACAATCGGCAGATACCAAGCCAGAGACCAATGCTTCTCCAAGTCCAAAACTGGCATCGATGGATAGCAGCTTCCGGTTGGATGTAATCGGATCAGCGGTAAATAAAATCCCTGCGGCCTGTGGGAAAACCATCCTTTGAACGATAACGGAGTTATACACTTGTCTGTGATCAAATCCATTTTGCATACGGTAGATTACCGCGCGATCCGTAAATAGGGAAGCCCAGCATTTGCTGATATGCTGCAAGATGGAATCGATTCCGATGATATTTAGATACGTGTCTTGTTGACCAGCAAAAGAAGCATGTGGCAAATCTTCAGCAGTCGCACTGGAACGCACTGCATAAGCATGTTCATCACCTAATTGGGAGAGATAGTGAGTAACTGAATTCACAACATCGGAAGGTATTTCAACTTCCATTATGGTTTGTCGAATCTTCCTGCTGATTTCACCAATTTGATCTCGATCTTCTACGTTTAGCATGGTCAGTCGATCCAACAAAGCATGATACGTTTCGTTTTGTTCGATGGCTCTTTGATACCCCACTGTTGTCACACAAAATCCTTCTGGTACTTGTATTCCTTGAATTTTTGATAATTCCCCTAAATGTAACCCTTTTCCGCCAACGAGCCATAGTTGCGTTTTTTCCATTTCCTGAAAACCGAGAACCAAAGAACTCATCCAACATCTCTCCTAACCATGAAATTGAGAAAAACATTTGACAGGAGCTCAACGGCATGTTACAATAAAGTTGTAAGATGGAATAAATGTGACTAAATTTGACTAAACAGTCGTCTTCTGATTATATCATCGTGTCTGTTGATGTGCAATATAAAAAGAACCTGGTAAACCTGTCCAGGTTCTTTTTTTCATTTTCCACTTCCAGTAGTCACACCAAAAATCGAGTTTAAGCCGACTCCGTTACTGCATAGTCACCTTGCGATTAAGTCGACGGACATTTCATCAGTTTCTCCTCGGTTGTGGTACCGGCCATCGGCGTATAGACACAACAGTGTATGTCCTCGTTGCCGTTGATATGGCCAAGGGTGTTGATTTCAAAGGATAACGTACCAAGGTCCGGATGATTCAGCAGAAAAGGTTGTGCCTTCTTCTCTTTGACATCGTGACGATCCCATAGTGCCGCAAACTCTGTACTTTCCTCAGAAAGCCTTTGGGCAAACGCCTCATACCACGCGTCTCCCTTCGACTGCCCATAATACGAGCGGAGGATGGCAGCTTCCCACAATCTGTTTGGTTACATCCACAAAGTCCGAACGCAGCAGCAGTTCGTCATATCCAAGCGAAGCGGCCAGCTTGATTTTATCTAATGAGCCAACTGTACCCAGCACCGTACCGGCACCAAACCGTTTGGCGATTTGCCCGAGAAAGCTGCACAAGCCACCTGCAGCGGCATGAACCAGAACGGTGTCTCCTTCCTTCATCCGGTTCACATGTTTGACTGCCATATAAGCCGTAGTCAGGTTGACGATGGAGGCTGCAGCCTCGGCCATGTTCAAATCACTTTCAAGCTCATCAAGCGGTACCGTAAGTTGCGGCGTCACTCTAGCCTGGGTGGCGTAGCCCCCAAGTTCAAGCAGCTTCATGGAAGCTACTGGCTGACCGATCCAAAATCCCTGAACACCCTCTCCTATGGAACGTACATAACCGGACACCTCAAGTCCCGGGATCAGCGGAAACGGAAACAACTCCGAAAACTCTCCTTTTCGGACCAATATATCCACGAGCCCGACGCCTGCATAAGCCACATCTACGATCATTTCCCCATATCTTGGCACAAGATCCGGCTTTTCTTTTACTCGCAGCACCTCGGCTCCGCCTGCTCTTTCAATAACAATCGATTTCATCTTGAGAACCTCCTTGATAGGATACGATGGGGTTATCTTACCAAGGAGGGGAAGAGACAGACAGGTTTGGATTATACGGGTATAAAAAGTAACAGGCTACACCCGTGTCTGCACTCGGTTTTAACTGATCGAACTGAAACATATAGATTACGTTGATGCCCGCTTGCTAAGAGGGTGCACAGTAATTTCAGCAGACGGAGAAAAACCCATTGGGTAATACCAATACTTCCCTATAAAATGTGAAAACTTAACTGACGAAGAAAATAATATACAACGATTCTAGTTGTTGTTCTTGGGAATCAAGAGACAGCCAATTTCTCAGATGGTTGTCTTTCTTTTTTTTGGCCAAATACCCTGATAGCTCCTAATGTGTATGGAGATATTCTCGGATATAATAGAAGAATCAGTTGAAGTACTACCCCTAAACCTAATTACCCATGACCTTTGGTTATGGGTATTTTTATGTTAGCGCGTAAATAAAAAAAGGCTGCTACTAAGCAACCCACTTTTATCCTTTCGATCACCGTCGTCGCAACAAGCAATCGCGATCGTCTTATCTGGCTTTTTCTTTGAAACGAAATCTTTTGATGGAATCGAATTTATAGGAAAAACTTTTTCTTTGATTGTCTCCAACGGATTTTCTTATCACATTATGAAGAAACCAAGGAAGAAATAAATAACCCATTACATACACAGGAATGGAATACCATGTTTTCCATCCATGATTTTTCATGAAACCAGATTGTACTAGCCCCCATTCATAAAGGAAAGATAGGATCGCCCAAGTTAATGCGTACAATAGGTTTTTATCCGATTTGAGGTTGAGGTATAACAGCGCAGTTATTGCGGGAGCAAGATTTACAAATAACCAATCAAGAAATCCAACTTTTCCGGAAGGACCAAAATCATATAGATCGAGCATGATGCCTACAACCACATGACCATTCCACACAATGTAACCTACGCTCAAGAAGACAAGAACGTTTTCTTTAAGAGTCAACCGCTTTGGTATGAACAATATGGCCGACACAAGTACTACCAAGCTAATCCATGGATATAACATCTTTCATGAGTCCTCCTCATCCATGTTTTGATGATGGAGTTATTTTCACCAATCCCTTCCTTTATTATTTACTTGGCTTCAATCCGGTCCATATTCCACTCCACAAAATCAAGCAATCCAGCTGTAAGCACTAGTATCCTTGCAAACCGCAATCTTTTTATCTTTTTTCCGTCATCAGTCATCGCCTGCCTCGATCCCCTTTTCAAGACAGCCATGGCCGAACATCTGCATTTCTGAATTTGTTTACATAAGCCTCTCATTTACAGAGTCATTCCCATTGAAACGTTTCGGAAAAGGATAACGTCAAAAACTACGTTACTGACAAAAAACAAGTTGAATGGAGGTGACGTAAACAAAACAAACATCCCCCATGGAAACTCGGATATTTTCAACAATCATACGAATATAAAGGTGGTCTCTACCATGAAAAGAAACCGAACACTTCTTGCTCTTTCCACTTTCGCTATCCTGTCATTGTCATTGATGCAACACGATGCTTCCGCTGCTACTTTTTTAACAGAGCGCCCTATCACATGGGATAAAGACACATCGCATATCATGCAAGATAATCTGGAACAAAACGAATGGACCAACGATTTTTTCCTACCGGAGGCTACCATTACAGCAGCGGAAGGCATTCAAATGATCGTCAATGCACTGGACTTAAATCTCGACGGCATCCGTTTTGTTAAAGCCCCATTGGCTAGCGATTATTACAAGAAAGCGAACAACAACGCGTGGTATGCAAATGCGCTGATCATTGCAGCAAATCAAGGCTTTGATCTACCAGCCGATCTAGATCCAAATGAAATGTGGACAAAGGAAACATTCGTACATCAACTTATGTCCGTCATGGAATCCCGAAACACCATCCCCAAGATAAAGATTTCTCCAGTCAAGCTGGGCGATGAAAGTGAAATGAATATCGCCTACCAAGGTACGATTCAGCGGGCACTTGCACTCGGTTTCACAAAATTGGACGATAAAGGGAATTTCCATCCGAAAGATGAAATTAGCAGAAAAGAGTCTGTTGAGCTTATCCAAAATGCACGCAAGTATATAAAAGAACATGAAAAAACTCCTAACAAATAAGCAAAGCTTGAAGCAGGACTTGGGATCTACGTACAAAAAAGCATTAGCTGTTAAAGCTAATGCTTTTTTTGTGTAACGATGACAACTTCGCCGCTCCTCTAGCAGCCAACCATGTACCGTCACGGGTAACAACGAATGATATGACTGTTCACTTTCCCTCTTGATACTCGTACTGAAGTACCTTCAACATGCAAGAAATAGTGGAAAAGTGCATCGTTTCATGGATGAACGCAAAGTTGAATATCTCTCCCACGGTTTCAAAGCGCAGCGGTCCCATCTCGATGGGCGACTCCAGTGTTTTTTCAAGCAAGTCGGGAGAAATTTCGGATAGGCTGGCCAGCTGAGCCGACAAGCATTGAACCAACTCCTCTTTGCTTGGAGGCGCCGACGTCCAATCAGCTGGCTTCGTCCCGGTATGGAAGAAAGCAGCGTAGCTCTCCGGTAAGCTGGAAGGAAACGGGAGCCCAAGCGAGAAAAAGTATTCAAGACAGACAGCCATGTGTCCGACATTCCATCTGATCGTATTGGCAAACTGTGGAGGTTGCTTATCAAACATATCCTCGGGAATCGATTGGATCTGATGCAGGACAAGCTGGCGAACAGAAACAGCTGTATGAATCATGCTTTGCAACATAAGGGATCTCCTCCGTTTTTTCCTTGATTGACCGCGCGCGCTTACTGTCAAATCAAGTGTACCTCTTACAAAAACATCCAACAATCGCGTAATTCCGATTATAATCATTAGTAGCAGTAATGATGTCTTCATCGGGAGAGTGGATCCATGGAGCTTAGACAACTCGAATACTTTATGGCCGTATGCGAAGAAATGCACTTTTCCAGAGCCTCAGAAAAACTATGTACCACGCAGTCCAATCTCAGCCAGCAGATCAAGCTCCTGGAGAACGAACTGGGCGTCCCGCTCTTTGACCGTATGGGGAAACGGATCGCTTTGACAGATGCAGGCAAAATCCTGCTCGATCAGAGCCGCCTTGTTTTTTCCCACATCGCCTATGCCCGCGATGCGATTGCCGAAATGAAAGACATACAGGGCGGTTCCCTTACGATCGGTGTCCTTCCAGGAGATGCGGATCTGCTTTTCAATGCGTTGCTCGTAAAATTTCACCAGACCTATCCCAAATTGTCCCTGTCCGTAATCGAAACGACGAAAATTGTAGAACAGGTGGCTGCTGGCACCATCGACATCGGGGTCACGACTACCCCTCCGCCGGATGAGCGCATAACGGTTGTCCCGCTGTTTCACGAGGAGTTCGCTTTGGCTGTCCGAACGGATCATCCGCTCGCAGGAGAGAGGGAAATTACCTTCGAGCGCCTCCGGGACTTGAAGATGGTCATGTTTCCACCTGATCATCAAGTCAGACAGCTGATCAGCCACTATTGTTTGCAGAGCGGCTTTCGTTTGCAGCCCGATATCGAAACCACTACCTTGTCGTCCCTTCTCTCTCTCGTAGAACAAGGGATCGGCGCATGCGTACTGCCGCGGTTGCTTTTACAATCGCTGGGCAAAAAGGAGATTGCTGTCGTTTCGCTGGTGAATCCCACTCCCAGTCAGGACATCTGTATCGTGTTTCGTTCGGATCGATACATCGGATTTGCCGCACGGGCGTTTATGGATACGCTGACCCGCTACATTCAAGCCGTGAAAGAGCTTGCCGGGGTTTAAACAGACAGCCAGCCATGATCATGAACTTCTGTCAGGCAGCTGTAAGCACAGGAGTGATATTCAGCAATTCCTGTGCTCCCGCTGCCTCTCCGGCGACAGTCTGCACCTGGCACACGTCAATCCCTTCGGTGGTTACAGTGGATTAGCAGCGCTGTATGATGAAAACCGAGCCCCAATGAATGAAGGAGCAAATACTCGGTATGGATCTGCTTGTGAAACCGAGCCAACGTCACGGCAACGGACGCCAGCGCCATATTCCCATACTCCTCAAAAGTGTCCAAATATGCTTTTGGTTGGATGAGGCTTGCCCAATGATCCATCAGCTTCCTGCTTGCTTGATGACCGATTAACGTAACCTGTTCCCCCGTCAGCCCATGCCTCTTCAGCAGCTGGTTTATCATGCGAGGCGGCGCATCCATCCCCGTCGATAGAAAAGAATACAGCCCCTCTTCCTGTTCGATTCCAAAGGTTGGAATGGCTCGGTTGTATTCATCTACCGGCCATGAACGTATACCATCTTGAATTTGTTCGCGATGCTGTACGGTCATGTATCCGTACTCCGCACTAATGGTCTCACTGATGTAATCGATGAACCGGAATCGAGTCCCCCGTCCGATCACCACGGCGCCCGCTCCATCCCCCAGACTCAAGGAATGACCCGCTGTATAATCTCCATGACGGGTAAAATGCCCACCGGACACCACTAATGCATAGCGGCAATGTCCGGCTTCAATGGCCTCCCAAGCTTGGATCAGACTTACCGTATAGTTGCTGAAGTCGCTGTGAATAGGAACTACGAAAGTCGATGCTGGCAGTCCCGTATCATGATGAACCTTGTATAGAACGTTTGGCGTTACATATTCCGCCACTGATCCATAGCCGTACAAACGATCGATTTGCCCCATTTCCAGTCCCGCTTCATCCACCGCCTGCCTAGCTGCTTTTGTCATCAACTCAGCCAAAGACTCTCCCGGTTGCAGTACCCTGCGCTCCTTCATTCCCGTAAAAAGTGAGTGCTCAGACAATCCTCGTGAATTGGCTTTGGTGCGAATCTGTGAAAAGATCGGATCGCTGTTACTACGCACATGATCCGGCAGGGCATATCCAAATCCTAATAATCCAATATTCCTCGCCACTTCGTCTCTCTCCTAACCAATGGGGGCTGTGTAACGTTCGCCTGCATAAGATTTGTTCAGCATGTCAAACCGTTGTTTCATACCGGGAGGCAAGACATCGATATCCACCTGCACGTCGATCAAGCAAGGCGTGTTCATTGCGAGCGCCCCCTTCAAGGCTGCATCAAAGTCCTCAACCGTTTCTGCTCGATACGATTTGACTCCGAGACTTTCTGCCATTTTGCAAAAATCAATCGACTTGCGGAAGCTTGAAATGTCAAACTTGCTGTCAAATTGGTGTTGCTCTCCCAGATGGACCAGTCCGTGTCCGCCATTATTCAATACAATCCAAGTCACGGGGATCTTATATTCCGCGGCTGTATGAATTTCCATTCCGTTCATGGCAAAAGCAGCGTCTCCAACGAGAGCCACCACAGGCCGATCCGGTGCCGCGAGCTTTCCGCCAATCGCAGCAGCAACTGCATGGCCCATCGCGGCTAATCCAAGGCCGATTTGAAACGCTCCGGGTGTTTGAGCCAAATAGCAGTGAACGCCCCAATTGATACAGCTGCCATTATCCACGAACAGAATCGTATCCGCAGGCAATCTGTTTTGCATCGCCTCTACCACCATAGCCGGATGTATGCCATTTCCTTCGGTGCCATGGTCAATCTCTTGGAATGCTGTCTGCTCTTTCGTTTCAAGCGGAAGCGCAGGTTTTTTCAGCATTTTGCCGGATGAACGTATACATAGGATGAGCGCTTTCAGCGTTTCGGACGCGTCGGCGTTTATTCCGACATCGACCGGATAATTTTTGCCTATTTCCATTGGATCAATATCGATCTGAATCAATGCGACAGAGGGCGTTAATCGTGGGTCCCAAGAATTCGTTTGCCAGTCACCCAGACTGCTGCCAATGACAATCAGGACATCCACATCCCCGGACAACAAATAATCGGTCGCTTTCTGGTGACCCGCGAAACCAAAGACTCCCAGTGAGAGCGCATGGTTTTCCGGAAAGCTGCTTTTTCCCTTTGGTGTTGTCGCCACCGGAATCCCGGTCAGCTCTGCAAAATCCAGCAATTCCTCCCACGCTTTTGCACACTCGATGCCGTGACCAGCCAAGATTGCCGGCCGTTTCGCATGGAAAATCAGCTCGGCTACTCTGACAACGTCCATGATCGTGGGAGCGGGTTTTCCACCCCTGTAGTTCATAGGCGGGAAAACTTCAAGGGGTACAGGATGTTTGGCGATATCGGCCGGGATATTCAAATGGATCGGACCTGGCCGTCCTGATTGAGCGGTTCGAAGAGCACGGCGTGTCATCTCACCCATTTTTTCTGCCGTTGGGATCATGACCGAGAGTTTCGTAATCGGCGAAAAAATGGAGACGAGATCAACACCATGGACCGTACTCTCCTGCAATGCACCCTTTCCGAAAGCTGCCGTACCTACTTGCGCAGTAAGCAATAACACAGGTGTCGAGTCACTGTAGGCGCACGCTATTCCTGTCAACGCATTCGTTGCACCTGGACCCGTGGTTGCACAGCATACTCCTAGCTTTCCGCTCACACGTGCGTATCCTTCGGCCATAAAAGCGGCGCCTTCTTCATGCTTTGTGAGAATCGGTTGTATTTTCTTTCTGGAAAAAATCGCTTCATATAGTGGCATTAGAGGACCACCTGGGATCCCGAACACATACGAAACACCCTCGGCTTCCATTTGACGCACGAGGAGTTCGACCGCTGTTACCGTCTTCATCCTGTCACCTTCCCATTCTTTGTTCTTTACCGATACCAAACATGTACAGCATTTATTGTATAGAAGGAGTTATTGGGATTCATGAGTTACGCTTGGGAAAATGGAGGGAAGCGAACGGGAACTTTTACGGGACAATGTCTTCGGAATCAGCCTGACTTTTGTCAGCGACGACAGGCTGGCCAAAATAAAAAAAGCAGTTGCCTCGGCAACTGCTTGTCTATTGATAGCTGGGTCTACATCCCTATTTTGTTTTCCTGTGTGAATGATGCGGTCGGCGAGACTCGAACTCGCACGGGTCACCCCGCCACCCCCTCAAGATGGTGTGTCTGCCAATTCCACCACGACCGCAAATTGAAACATGGAGGGAGTACCCGGATTTGAACCGGGGCATAAGAGTTTTGCAGACTCGTGCCTTACCACTTGGCTATACTCCCCTATGGGGCAGAACGATGGGAATCAAACCCAAGCCAGTGTACGAGATCATATTCTTGTGTAAATGGCGTGCCCTGAGAGATTCGAACTCCCGACCTTTTGATTCGTAGTCAAACGCTCTATCCAGCTGAGCTAAGGGCACAAAAACGGTTTATGATGAAAAACGTCAAGACGTTTTCCGTGAGCGGACAACGGGACTCG
>NZ_SDKD01000023.1 GCF_004521915.1 Brevibacillus migulae
GACATCCTGTCGCAACACAGACGTAAGCACGTCCTTGTGCATAAATTGCTGCGTATCCAGTTTTGAAGGTGCAACGAACAGCCTTGATACCCATCGGGTATTGGGGCTTTTTTTGGTGGATAAGAATGAAATTTAAAAGATCCATAGTTTGTTGCATAAATTGACAGAAAGCCTCGATGATATTTCCTTGCGATTCTACTTCGATCTAGACTAACATGGAAGGCGAGCGCATATAAAGTGAGAGTAGCCTAAGAACAAGGATAAGAAGGGAAGTCTAATGAAAAAAATCCTGATCTTTTCCGCTTCTATCGGAAATGGCCATAATCAAGCGGCAAAAGCCATCCAGGAAAGCTTGGCGGATGTTGGTTATACATCCATGGTGATTGATACCTTGGAGTATATCAGTCCGACGTTCCACAAGATTCTGTTGGAAGGCTATATGAATTTGCTGCGAATCTCACCGCGTATGTGGGGAAAGATCTATCATAATACCGAGAAAACCCGCTTTTTCGATGTGAATGTATTCGTCAATAAATTGCTGGCAAATAAATTAAAAAAACTCATCAATAGCGTTCAGCCAGATGCGTTTATAGCGACCCATCCGTTTGCAAGCTGTATGCTTTCCGTGTTAAAAGGGCGAAATGATTGGAAAGAGCCCATTTACACGATTATTACCGACTATACGATCCATCCATCCTGGATTAATCATCATATCAATTATTACTTTATAGCCCATGAGCAGCTGTATTATC
This sequence comes from Brevibacillus migulae, assembly GCF_004521915.1. Classification (GTDB taxonomy): domain Bacteria; phylum Bacillota; class Bacilli; order Brevibacillales; family Brevibacillaceae; genus Brevibacillus_F; species Brevibacillus_F migulae. The sequence goes on from NZ_SDKD01000023.1 coordinate 753, forward strand.
TGGTTGACATTTACCGCCAGGATTATTCGAAATTCAAGCCGCTCGGGATCCCTATCACCAAAAACTTTTTGGAACCATTGGATGCGGACGCATTGCGCAGGAAGTTTGCGTTGCAGCCGGATCAGAAATGCCTCATTTTGTCAGGAGGCGGTCTGGGTCTTGGCCCGATGGAAAAGGTATTGGAAGGCATTGAAGAAATCGAAAGGCCGCTGAAAACCTTTGTGTTAACCGGATTGAATGACAAGCTGTATCGCAAGGTGGCAGAAGGGACATACCGGCACGAGGTGGTGCCGCTGCGCTTTATATCGAATTTTCATGAATACTTACATATCGCTGATTTAATCGTGACAAAATCAGGCGGATTAACGACCGCGGAAGTTCTCAGCAAGCAGGTGCCCATGATAGTCTATAACCCGCTTCCCGGCCAGGAAGAACGAAACAGCCATTTTTTGTTGAATAATTCCTGCGCGCTCCATGCCAATGTAACGGAGCAATTGATCTACTTTATTGAAGATCTCATTGAGGATCAAGACAAAGCCAACCATATGTCGCAAATGGCGAAGAGAATTGCGAAGCCGGATGCGTCCATAAAAATAGCCCAATTCATTCAAGCTGACATGGCTGGATATAACTAAAAAAGCGATGCAGCAACAGGCAGGGAATAGGGAAAGGTGGCCCGTGATGGAGATTTCACATGCTGTGTTTTTTGACATGGACGGCACGCTATTACAAACAGAGAAGCTGGCGCTGCCCGCATTTCACCGTACGTTTGCTGAACTGCAGGAAAAACATCTTTGGACAGGACAGATTCCGACCGATGAACAATTCCTCAATGTGCTGGGTATGACGATTGAGCAGCTTTGGGACAAATTGCTACCAGGAGCAGACAGCCAGACCAAAGAGTTGGCCAATGAATGGTTGTTGAAGCATGAAAAGGAATTGCTCAAGGAAGGGGCATGTGATCTGTATCCAGGAGTCCGTGAGCAATTGGAGAAGTTAAAAAAGGCCGGTGTTTCACTGTTTGTGGCAAGCAACGGGCTTGAAGACTACATTGACTCGATATGCAAGCAATTCGAGATCAGCTCCCTGTTTACGGATCTGTATTCAGCAGGGCGCTTTCAAACAAAGTCTAAGAATGATCTGGTGGCCAAACTGCTCAAGGATTATCCGATCAAGCAAGCAGTCATGGTAGGAGATCGCCATTCTGACGTGGAGGCAGGGAAAGTAAACGGCCTCTTTACGATCGGATGTGATTTTGGTTTTGCGAAAAAAGGGGAGTTGGACGGCGCCGATGTAATCATCCGTCACTTTTCGCAGTTAACGGCTCATCTTCCGTTTGAAGTTGGGACATCATAATCAGGTCAAGAAAACCATTCCGAAACGAGGAATGGTTTTTTTCGTGAAACGAACGAAGGATCCACCAAGTCAAGTTTTAATCCTACCGGCTGATAAATCAGTGGACGCCGCTTGTTTCAAGCGAGTCGGATTTGACAACAATAAAAGTGAATGGCACCCTCTTGCAGAAAAAAATAAAATGATTATAATTAAAGTCAAAGATAGTCAAAGTCAATATTTTTACGTTGGAGCAAGGAGGAGGCATTTTGCGAAACATCTCGGATGTGATCGAACAGTATCTAAAGCGTATACTGCAGGAAAGCCCGGATGGATCCGTTGAAATTCAACGGAGTGAGCTAGCCGAATCTTTTCAATGTGTGCCTTCACAAATTAATTATGTGATCAATACCCGTTTTACCATGGAAAAAGGTTATGTGGTAGAAAGCAAGCGGGGCGGCGGCGGTTATATCCGGATCCGTAAAGTGCAGATTGTCAACAAGAGCAAGCTGCAGGAACTGTTGACCCAGGAATTAATTGGCGAAAGCATTACACAGGCTGTCGGTTATGCGATTATTGAGCGTTTGTATGAAGAAGGTCTGATCAATGCACGAGAGGCAGCTTTGATGAAAGTGGCGACCTCCCGGGATGTTCTTCAGGTAGAATCGCTCTTACGTGATCGGCTCCGTGCCAATATCTTGAAAAACATGATCACAACTATTCTGTTTCGCTAACAGCTCATAATCAGGAAGGGGGAGTCCCGTATGAATTGCGAAGAATGCGGGAAACGTCCAGCAACATTGCACCTGACCAAGATCGTCAATGGGGAAAAAACGGAATATCATATTTGTGAGCAGTGTGCAAAAGAAAAAGGCGACGTATTTGGAGGCTTTGGCAACTTTGGCATTAACCAGCTGTTATCCGGGTTGCTCAATTTTGACCCGATGATCAAAAAGGAAGGCAGCCAAGCGAAGGAAGGAACCGCTGGCACGCAAAAACCGCTTCGCTGTGAAACATGCGGATTAACCTATGCGCAGTTCAGCAAAAGCGGCCGCTTTGGTTGCAGTGATTGCTATCGTTTTTTAGGGGATCGTCTGGATCCGCTGTTCAGACGTATTCATGGAAATACCCAGCATATCGGGAAAGTGCCCGAGCGTACCGGAGGCAAGATCAAGGTACGCAAAGAGTTGGATCAATTAAAATCAGCCCTGCAGCAATATGTGGCCAAGGAAGAATTTGAGAAAGCGGCAGAGATCCGCGATCGCATCAAAGCCTTGGAACAAAAAATCGCCCAATCGTAATGCGAGGAGGTGGCAGGAATGACGCAACAACGATTCATGCAGCACCCTTGGAGCAACTGGATGAAAGCGACAGGACCGGAAGCGGATATCGTGGTCAGCACGAGGCTGCGGATCGCACGAAATCTGCAGCAGCATCCGTTTCCCATGTTAGCGACCGATTCCCAGGCCCAAGAGGTTGTCAATAAAGTAACAGAGGTAGCGCAGAGTGACGCCATGAAAGCGCGTGGACAGTTTGAACTGATCCGCATGGATGAACTGAATCCGCTAGAGAAAAAGGTGCTGGTAGAGAAACACCTGATCAGCCCGAACTTGGCGGAGGAATCGCGAAAAGGCGCTGTTTTGCTAAACCAGGACGAATCCATCAGCATCATGGTGAACGAGGAGGACCATATCCGCATCCAGGTGCTCCTGCCGGGATTCCAGCTTAATGAAGCGTGGGAGATCGGGACCAAGATCGATGATGTGTTTGAAAAAGTCCTCAATTATGCGTTTGACGAAACACGGGGGTACTTGACCAGCTGTCCGACCAACGTAGGAACCGGTATTCGGGCATCGGTCATGCTTCATCTGCCGGCTCTCGTCATGACCCAGCAGATCAACCGCATCCTGCAAGCCATCAATCAAGTGGGCTTGGTCGTCCGGGGGTTGTATGGAGAAGGAAGCGAAGCATTGGGGAACCTGTTCCAGCTGTCCAATCAGGTGACGCTGGGGATGTCGGAAACCGATATTCTTTCCAACCTGTTCAGTGTCGCTAACCAGATCATTGAACAGGAGCGCGCAGCCCGCCGCTACTTGCAAGAGCACTCGCGCATCGCGTTGGAGGATCGCATTTACCGTTCCTACGGGATCCTGCTCTATGCGCGTACCGTGGAATCAAAAGAAGCATCGCAGCGTTTATCGGATATCAGACTGGGCATAGATATTGGCATAATAAAAAATGTATCTACATTTGCTTGCAATGAACTGCTGGTGATGACGCAGCCCGGATTCCTGCAGCATCATGCAGGACAAAAATTGACGCCGGAACAGCGTGATGAGCGCAGAGCACGGCTCATACGAGAAAAGCTAACTTCAAAAGACATGGCATAAAGGAATAGAGTATACAGGAGGTGCATTCATTATGATGTTTGGACGATTTACCGAACGTGCGCAAAAGGTGTTGGCGCTGGCATTGGAAGAGGCAGTTCGCCTCGGTCACAAGGATATTGGTACAGAGCATGTGCTGCTGGGCCTGATTCGGGAAGGGGAAGGGATTGCAGCCAAGGCGTTGCAATCGCTGGGGCTCGGTCTTGATAAGATCCAAAGCGAAGTGGAATCGCTCATTGGCCGTGGCACCGAACAAGGCAACAATACCAACTATACACCGAATTATACGCCTCGGGCCAAAAAGGTCATTGAGCTCTCCATGGATGAAGCACGCAAGCTGGGTCACACCTATGTGGGGACTGAGCATATCTTGCTCGGGTTGATCCGCGAGGGCGAGGGTATCGCGGCGCGTATCATGAACAATCTGGGCGTGAGCCTGAACAAGGCACGTCAGCAGGTGCTGCAGCTCTTGGGTAGCTCTGAAATGATGTCCTCCCATCAGCCAGCTGGCAATAATCCGAACGCAAATACTCCCACGCTCGACAGCCTGGCGCGCGATTTGACCGCCCATGCACGCGAAGGCGGCTTGGACCCGGTCATCGGACGCACCAAAGAAATCGAGCGGGTTATCCAAGTGCTGAGCCGACGCACCAAAAACAACCCGGTCCTGATCGGGGAGCCGGGCGTAGGGAAAACCGCGATCGCGGAAGGTCTGGCACAAAAGATCGTGAACAACGAAATTCCCGAAACACTGCGTGACAAGCGCGTCATGACGCTCGATATGGGGACTGTTGTGGCGGGCACCAAATATCGCGGGGAATTTGAAGACCGGCTGAAAAAGATCATGGATGAAATTCGTCAGGCAGGAAACATCATCCTGTTTATCGACGAGCTGCACACCTTGATCGGTGCGGGCGGAGCAGAAGGCGCAATTGACGCCTCCAACATCCTGAAGCCAGCATTAGCGAGGGGCGAGCTTCAGTGCATCGGGGCAACTACGCTTGACGAGTATCGCAAATACATTGAAAAAGATGCCGCGTTGGAGCGCCGTTTCCAACCGATTCAGGTCGACGAACCGAATGTGGAAGACGCCATTCGCATTTTGCACGGCTTGCGTGATCGTTACGAAGCTCACCACCGTGTGAAAATCACAGATGAAGCCATCGAACAGGCAGTGAAACTGTCCGACCGATACATCACCGATCGCTTCCTGCCTGACAAGGCGATTGACTTGGTTGACGAAGCAGCCTCCAAGGTACGCTTGCAATCCTTTACGGTACCGCCAAATCTCAAGGAGCTCGAGGCTCGCTTGGAAGAGGTACGAAAAGAAAAGGATGCGGCTGTTCAGTCCCAAGAGTTTGAAGAAGCAGCTGCTCTGCGCGATCAAGAGCAAAAGCTGCGTGAGGAACTGGATAAAACCAAGAAAGACTGGAAAGAGCGCCAAGGCAAGCTGAACATGGAGGTTACTCCAGAGGATATCGCATCTGTCGTGGCCAACTGGACAGGAGTTCCAGTCGTGAAGCTGAAGGAAGAAGAGACAGAGCGTCTGCTGAAAATGGAAGAAATCCTGCATGACCGCGTGATTGGTCAGGATGAAGCGGTGAAGTCCATTTCCCGCGCTGTGCGCCGTGCCCGTGCAGGCTTGAAAGATCCGAAGCGTCCAATCGGCTCCTTCATTTTCCTCGGCCCAACCGGGGTAGGGAAAACCGAGCTGGCGCGTGCCGTAGCCGAAGCCTTGTTCGGCGATGAGGACTCGATGATCCGGATCGATATGTCCGAATACATGGAGAAACATTCGACTGCTCGTCTGGTCGGGGCACCTCCAGGATACGTCGGTTATGACGAAGGCGGACAATTGACTGAAAAAGTACGCCGCAAGCCATATTCGGTCATTCTGTTGGATGAGATCGAAAAAGCTCACCCGGATGTTTTCAATATTCTGCTGCAAGTATTGGATGATGGCCGTCTGACCGACTCCAAAGGACGCACGGTAGATTTCCGCAATACCGTCGTGATCATGACCTCCAACGTGGGTGCAAGCATGATCAAGAAAAATACGTCCCTTGGCTTTACGACAGGCGATACCGAGAAAAAGTATCAGGATATGAAGGATAAAGTCATGGATGAGCTGAAGAAGAGCTTCCGTCCTGAATTCCTCAACCGGATTGACGAAGTGATCGTCTTCCACTCTCTGGAGCAGGAGCATATCGAGCAAATCGTTACGCTCATGACCGACGAGCTCCGCAAACGCCTGAAAGAGCAGGAGATCGACTTCCAGCTCTCCGAAGAGGCGAAAAAGGTATTGGCCAAAGAAGGCTTCGACCCTGCGTACGGGGCGCGTCCATTGCGCCGTGCGATTCAACGCAATATCGAAGACAAGCTGAGTGAAGAACTCTTGAGGGGAACCATTCACAAAGGCGATACGGTCAATATCGATGCGGAAGACGGCAAATTGGTTGTGAAACGGTTGGAAACGACAACAACCTGATGATTCGGAAACGAGGCTGTCCCAAAAATGGGGCAGCCCTTTTCGTTTTTCCTCTCCATTCACCTTTACGTCAAAGCAAAGGAGAGGCATAATCAAGAGAGGTTAGCATTGTATCGAAAGAATGGAAATGGGAATGACAGGAGCACATAGACGATGTCAAAGTATAAAAGCAAATACGCATGTCAAGAATGTGGCTATGAAAGTCCCAAATGGATGGGAAAATGTCCAGGCTGCAATAATTGGAATACGATGGTAGAGGAAATGACCGTCAAGTCGACCTCGTCCCGGCATGAATCGTTAAACAACGGGAAGCAGGCAGCTGCTTTGCCGTTGTCGCAGGTGGCTGGCGAGGAGGAACCACGGTTTGACACGACCATTGGAGAATTGAATCGAGTGTTAGGCGGAGGGTTGGTTCCGGGATCCCTTGTGCTTGTGGGCGGAGATCCGGGGATCGGAAAATCTACGCTGTTGCTGCAATCTTCTTTTGCCCTTGCACGACAAGGGTATAAAGTGCTGTACGTATCGGGTGAAGAATCGGTGAAGCAAATCAAGCTGCGAGCGGATCGGCTGGGATCGGACACCCCACCGCTGTATGTGGTGGCTGAAAATGACCTGGAGCTGATCGAGCAGCAGGTCAATCAGGTTGAGCCGCAAATCATCATTATCGATTCGATCCAAACGGTTTTTCATCCTGCCATCCAATCCGCAGCCGGAAGTGTGGCTCAGGTGCGTGAAACGACAGCCCATATCATGCGAATCGCGAAAGGAAACGGGATCGCTGCCTTCATTGTGGGCCACGTGACCAAGGAAGGAGCCATCGCAGGCCCGCGGATGCTGGAGCATATGGTCGATGCGGTGCTGTACTTCGAGGGAGAACGGCATAATACGTTTCGGATATTGCGTGCGGTGAAAAATCGCTTTGGTTCCACAAATGAGATCGGGATATTCGAAATGAAGGAGCGTGGCTTGGAGGAAGTGGCCAATCCTTCAGAGATTTTCTTGGCGGAACGCCCGGTCGGTGTTGCCGGCTCCACGGTTGTAGCGAGTATGGAAGGTACGCGCCCGGTGTTGGTTGAGCTTCAGGCGTTGGTATCCCCTACCAGCTTTGCAACACCTCGCCGGATGGCTACAGGGGTTGATCATCAACGAATTGCCATGATCATGGCCGTCTTGGAAAAGCGGGTAGGTCTCATGCTGCAAAACCAGGATGCCTATGTGAATGTCGCAGGGGGCGTCCGGCTTGATGAGCCGGCCATCGACTTAGCGATTGCCGTTTCCATCGCTAGCAGCTTTCGTGATCACGCAACCAATCCGCACGACGTCGTGATTGGAGAAGTCGGCTTGACCGGTGAGGTGCGGGGCGTATCTCGGATTGAGCAACGTGTCAGAGAAGCGCATAAGCTTGGCTTTAAACGGGTAATACTCCCTGAAAAGAATATTCGTGGTTTGGAAGCGCCTGCCGATATCGAGCTGGTTGGAGTTCGAAACATTTCGGAGGCCTTGCACGAGGTGCTGAGGGGGTAAAACACCATGACAGATGTAAGGAAGCAAGAAGATATCAACGAAGTCCTTCAGTTTGTAGCACCAGGGACTCCATTTCGCGAAGGTCTGGAGAACGTATTGCGCGCAAAAACGGGCGGGCTTATCGTGGTCGGATACGGTCCTGAGATGAAAGGAATCGTAGACGGTGGCTTTTCCATTAACTGTGACTTTACTCCCGCCAATCTATATGAATTGGCGAAAATGGATGGAGCCATTATAGTTAGTGAGGATGCGAAGCGGATCCTGTACGCCAACGCACAGCTCTTTCCCCCTTCCAGCATTCCGTCCACGGAGACGGGCACCCGGCATCGGACGGCAGAGCGTACGGCCAAGCAGAGCCACCATCTGGTCATCGCCATTTCCCAAAGGCGGAATGTCATTACGCTGTACAAGGGCAGCTTTCGCTATGTATTGCGGGACATTGGTGTGATTTTGACCAAGGCGAATCAGGCCATATCCACATTGGAACGGTACAAATCAGTGCTTGATCAAGCTTTGACCAATTTGGGTGCATTGGAATTCGAGGAATTGGTTACACTTTTTGAAGTTGGGTCCGTACTGCAGCGAATTGAAATGGTTTTACGCATCCGTTCAGAAATTACCCAATATATATATGAATTGGGGACAGAGGGTCGTCTCATCAGCATGCAATTGGAGGAGCTTGTCTCCAATATCGAAAACGAAGCCATCATGCTGATACGGGACTATAGCCGCAATGATGACATCCATCCTGAACAGATTATCAAGGAAATGAAACGCTTGACGGCAGATGAGCTGGTGGAAATGGGGTCATTCCTGAGATTGCTGGGGTATCAGCACCATCATAATTTGCTGGAGGAGTCGGTCACACCGAGAGGTTATCGGATTCTGCACAAGATACCACGGCTGCCGATCGCGATCATCAACAACCTGGTTCATCATTTCCATAATCTCTCCAGCATCATGATGGCAACGATCGAGGAACTAGACGATGTGGAAGGCATTGGCGGCATTCGCGCCCGAGCGATCAAAGAGGGGCTAAAGCGGATCCAAGAACAGGTGTTCATTGACAGACACATCTGATGTAAAATAGTATAGAAGCATTATTGTTTTTCCACTAAGTCGTGTAGGCAATCCTTGAAACCGAAAAGAGATGGCCCTTTACACAACGAATCAGGAGGTAGTCTATGTTCGTGAAATCACTGCCGAACATGCTGACCGTAAGCAATTTATTTTTGGGAATCGTAGCGATTATCCTCGCTTTTCAAGGCAATGAATATGTCGATTATGCAGCGATTACAGTCATCATTGGTATGTTGATGGACGGACTTGACGGACGCGTGGCGAGGATGCTCAATGCGCAGAGCGAGTTCGGCAAGGAATTGGATTCGTTGTCTGACGTCATTACCTTTGGAGTCGCACCCGCGTTCATTATGTATGTGGTCACTCTTCAGCACATGGCGATTATCGGTATTATTATTACCGCGATTTTTCCAATCTGTGGGGCGTTGCGATTGGCCCGGTTTAATGTACAGGCTGGTACGCCCGGCTATTTTACAGGTCTGCCGATCACAGCAGCAGGTGGTGTATTGGCTACCTTGGCGCTGTACCATGAAGTTTTCAACCTGATTTTGCTCGCTGCAAGCATGCTGCTGCTTTCCTTCTTGATGGTATCGTCAATTAAGTACCCGAATTTCAAAAAAGTCGGGATTCCTAAGGCAGCCTACTGGATCACACCGCTGATTATCGCGATTGTTGTGGTATTTGCGATTTATTACCCGTCACAGTTTCCGAAAATTGTCTTCCTGCCTTTGGCCTTTTATGCACTGTATGGAATAAAAAAAAACGTTGAGATTTTAATGAAAAAATGGAAAAAGAAAAAACAAAACGAGGAAGAAACACTCCCGTTTGAATAACGATCAAGCATACGAAAACCCCGCTTGCAAGTAAGCGGGGTTTTCCAATGAAACCTTTTGGGCGGATCATACGTAGAACATATAGGGTCGTTAAGAAAGATTAAAGACACCAAGTGTGTTGAGCTTATCAGATTCATCTTTGACAGCGTCGGAAAGCTTGATATCGGTAATGTTGCCAAGCGCGGCCAGATAGAACAGACTTTTTCCAATTTCAGCAGTGAGAACTTCTTTACAATGTTCACATAGAGGACCTGTGAAATGGGTCTCCAAATTCGGGCGGTTTTCATGCAGGCTTTTGTCTGGATCAATAGGTTGTTTTTTCGCGGTTACTTCTACACAACCGCATTCGGTAATCGCTTTGGTCAGCGAACGATTGATTCGGGAGGTAGCTTCTTGCGTTTTTGAGAGGACATCAAGCACACTGCGGTGGCGTATCAGCAATTGACTTACCTGTTTTTGGAATTGGTCCAAATAATTGGTTCCCATATTGATTCACCCCTACTCTAAGTTGAACGTATCGTCAGAATTTTTTGTCAGTTACTCACTGCTAATTATAAAGAGTGGAGCGTGAGTATGTCAAACCGTGAAAAACAGGAAAACGATTTGGTTGTTGACGATAATTTGGTGTATATGTTAAAATTTTTGGCTATTTGACACAGTAAAATACCTTTTGTTATAGTGGGGGAAAGCCGTATGACATTCAACAAACTTTCAAGGAAGACAGGGTTTTTCTTTACAGCTTCTGTCTATATTAATAAGAGGAGGTGACAACGTGTTAAAGCGTATCTGTAGAATCTTTTTCGTTGTAATCGGCGGAGGACTTGGTTTTCATTATGGGGTCGATATTTTCGATGCACTTAACACTTGGCTGAATTTCGGCGCAATTCCGGGGCCGCAGTATATCGCCGCAGTCGTCGGCGCGGTGTTGCTGTTCCTGGTCAGCAATCGGTTGGTTGATTACATCGTAAACACCGTTCACTGGGGAGAAGAGATGCTTTTGAAGCTGCCGATCGTCGATGTGATGTTCGGGGCGATAGGGTTGATTATTGGTCTTATTGTTGCTTTTCTATTATTCCTGCCCATCAGCAGTATCCCGATCCCAGTCGTTGGAGATTTGCTGCCGCTGCTTGTATCCGGTTTGCTTGGCTATCTCGGGTTTCAGGTCGGCTTTCGCAAACGGGATGAAATCATGGCGGTATTCTCGATTGGCAAGAAGGAAAAAGCAAAGAAGGATGGCAATAATATCACCGCAAACGTTGAGCATAAAATTCTCGACACCAGCGTCATCATTGACGGCCGCATCGCTGACATTTGCCGTACCGGATTCATTGAAGGGGCCTTGGTCATTCCAGGGTTTGTGTTGGCGGAACTGCAGCATATTGCAGACTCCTCTGATGCCTTGAAACGCAATCGCGGTCGACGCGGACTGGATATTCTCAACAAGATCCAAAAAGAATTGAAAGTGAATGTGCAGATCTGGGAAGGCGATTTTGAAGACGTATCCGAAGTGGATAGCAAGCTGATCAAGCTGGCGAAGCTCCTGAACGGAAAAGTAGTGACCAATGACTTCAACTTAAACAAAGTATGCGAATTGCAAGGTGTGCCGATCCTGAACATCAACGATCTGGCCAATGCCGTGAAACCGGTAGTGCTGCCAGGAGAAGAGCTTACCGTGCAGGTCATTAAAGACGGTAAAGAATACGGGCAAGGTGTCGCTTACTTGGATGACGGCACGATGATCGTCGTCGAGGGCGGACGAGAGTATATCGGCTCTGACGTGGATGTTTTGGTGACAAGCGTCTTGCAAACATCAGCAGGCCGGATGATTTTTGCCAAGCCGAAGCTGCTGGAAAAAGCATTGTAAACGAAACAGAAATAACGGTCCGCCATGGCTGCATGCTGTGGCGGACACTGTAGTCATGGAGAGGATTTTTGTGGATATAGGCGTCGTGATCGTAGCGGCAGGCTCCGGAAAAAGGATGGGAGCTGCCCGCAATAAGCTGTGGCTTTCGCTGGGTGGAAAACCGATCCTTTCTTATGCCGTAGAGCTGTTCTGCACTCATGCAAAAATATCCGAAGTGGTGCTGGTGGTTAGCCAGTCTGATGAAGAGGATGTCCGGGCATGGCTGCAAGAGACCGCATATCCGGTAAAAGTAACGCTCGGAGGAGCGGAGCGACAGGATAGTGTGCGGCTTGGAATGGATGCACTTTCTGAAAATTGCACCTACGTACTGGTCCATGACGCAGCCCGACCGTTTGTGACAAAGGAAGAGATCGATGCGATTATCGATCAGGTGCTGATTGACCAGGCGGCCATCATGGCGGTGCCGGTAAAAGATACGATCAAAGTGGTTGGACCTGCGGGGACCGTTGAAACGACGCCGGCACGGGAGAGCTTGTGGGCTGTGCAGACCCCACAAGCTTTTCGTCTTTCCCTACTGCGCGAGGCGTATGAGGCTGCACAGGCAGCTGGAAAAATGGGGACGGATGACGCCATGCTGGTCGAATGGATCGGACATCCGGTCAAGGTCGTGCGCGGCAGCTACGAAAATATGAAAGTGACGACACCTGAGGATTTGTGGATGGGTGAAGAGATCATACGACGGAGAAGGGGAGAAATGTAGCGATGATACGAATTGGACAAGGCTTCGACGTGCATCAACTGGTGGAAGGGAGGCCTTGTATCATTGGAGGCGTGCATATTCCCTATGAAAAGGGATTGCTGGGTCATTCCGATGCGGATGTCTTGCTGCATACGATCAGTGATGCGCTGCTAGGAGCGATCGGCGAAGGAGATATCGGCCGTCATTTTCCGGATACGGATCCCGCTTTTAAGGATGCAGACAGCGTCAAGCTACTCGAGCATGTCTGGAAGCTGGTGAAAGAACGCGGCTACCGACTGGGCAACGTAGATGCGACCATCATTGCTCAAGCGCCAAAAATGGCTCCGTACATTCCGCAAATGCGTGAGGTGATTGCCAAGGCGCTGGAAGCAAAGGAGCTTTCTCAGGTAAATGTTAAGGCGACCACTACCGAGAAGCTGGGTTTTGCCGGAAGAGGAGAAGGAATCGCGGCGCAAGCTGTATGCTTGCTTGTCAAGTCTGATTCCGAGGTGTAACATTAACTGTTAGAGAACATGAAGGATGGTGTCTTTACATGACGAAGGAATTCCGATTGAGATATGCGCCCAGTCCGACCGGGCATTTACATATTGGGGGAGCCCGCACTGCGCTGTTTAATTACCTGTACGCAAAGCGAAACGGCGGCAAATTCATCGTGCGGATTGAAGATACGGATCAATTGCGCAACGTGGAAAATGCCGATCAAAGACAGATGGAAAACCTGAAATGGCTCGGTGTGGAATGGGACGAAGGCACCGATATCGGCGGGCCGTACGCACCGTACCGTCAAATGGATCGTTTGGACATCTATCGCGGCTATATTGATCAGTTGCTCGCAGAAGGAAAAGCATACTACTGTTATGCAACCAAGGAAGAGCTGGATGCGGAGCGTGAAGAGCAGCTTGCCAAAGGGGAAACCCCGAAAATCGCTGAAAAGCATCGTCATGTGACTCCAGAAGAGCGGGAGCAATATGAAAAAGAAGGACGGCAGCCTTCGATTCATTTCCTGGTACCGGATGACCGCACCTATGTGGTGAACGATATGATTCGCGGCGAGGTCACTTTTGAATCAAAAGAAATGGGAGATTTCGTCATCTGTCGTCCCGACGGAATCCCGACCTATAACTTTGCCGTGGTAATCGATGACTACTTGATGAAAATCAGCCACGTGGTGCGCGGGGAAGAACACTTGTCCAATACGCCACGCCAATTGATGATCTACGAAGCATTTGGCTGGGAAGCACCGCAATTTGCCCACCTTGCCCTGATTTTGAATCAGGAAGGCAAAAAAATGAGCAAACGGGATGAAAGCATCCTGCAGTTCATCGAGCAATACCGTGATCTGGGCTTCTTGCCAGAAGCGATTGTCAATTTCCTTGTGCTGCTCGGTTGGTCGCCAGGTGGAGAGGAAGAAATTTTCTCGATGAATGAAATCATTGAGCGCTTCTCGTTTGATCGTGTCAGCAAATCGCCGGCTGTGTTCGATACGGCCAAGATGAACTGGATGAACAATCACTATCTGAAAAGCAAGCCGGTTGAACTCATTACCGAATTGTGCCTCCCTCACCTGCAAAAAGCAGGCTTTATCGAGGAAGAGCTTTCCGCGGACAGATATGAATGGGTCAAACAGGTGGTGGCTCTTTATCAGGAGCAAATGTCCTACTGCGCCCAAATCGTACCGCTGGCAGCCCTTTTCTTCCTGGATGAAGTGGTGTACGATGAGGAGGCAAAAGGCGTCATGCTGGAGGAGCAAGTACCGGCTGTCCTGTCTTCGTTGAAACAGCACATCGAGGATGCTCCGGAATATACTGTCGATACCATCAAGACGATCCTGAAAGATGTGCAAAAAGCGACAGGCTTCAAAGGAAAGGCGCTCTTTATGCCGATCCGCGTAGCTACAACAGGACAAATTCACGGACGCGATCTGGATAAGACCCTGTACCTGCTTGGCCGTGACAAAGTGTTGGATCGCCTCAATCGTGTACTGACAAAGTCATAAATATCTGTAAAATAGAAAGAAATATCACAGCTTATGAGAATCAAAAAAGCGTTGAACAGGAGAAGTACAAGATAGGAATGCGGCCCCCCAGAGAGGATGGGAAGGTGGGAACCATCCGGCGCAGTATCTTGGAATGCACCTGAGAGCTATCCGCTGAACCCGGGTTATGATCTCCGGCAGTAAGACGGATCGGTTTCCTGCCGTTATCCGGGACAATGAGTGAGAAGACATGCCGAGCGTGTAATGGTCAGCAGCTTCTTAAGCAGAGTGGAACCACGGATAAAAGCCGTCTCTGCGCCTTTCTTGAGGCGTGGAGGCGGTTTGTTGTATATGCGGGTGCTGCTTTTCGAAGATGAATGGACCGTGAGCAATTGGCTTACTCTTGGAGGTGGAAAAGATGTGGGAGCAACTGAAAGAAGATATTCAAGTTGTATTTGAACGAGATCCTGCTGCTCGCAGCAAGCTGGAAGTGGTGCTAACGTATTCGGGCTTGCATGCGATCTGGGCACATCGTGTCGCTCACAAATTATTCAAAGCGGGATGGTTTACGTCTGCCCGCATCGTTTCACAAGTAGCCAAATTCTTTACGGGAATCGAAATCCATCCTGGAGCGACGATTGGCAAGCGGTTGTTTATCGATCACGGTATGGGGGTTGTCATCGGAGAGACCTGTGAGATCGGGGATGATGTCACCATTTTCCAAGGAGTGACCCTGGGGGGTACCGGAAAGGAAAAAGGGAAGCGTCACCCTACGGTTGGCAATAATGTGATTATCGCGACCGGAGCAAAGGTATTGGGATCTTTCAAAATTGGGGATAATGCCAAAATCGGGGCAGGAGCGATCGTGCTGCAGGAAGTGCCGCCGAATTCGACTGTGGTTGGCATCAAGGGAAGAGTCGTGATTCAGGATGGCAAGCGCGTGAAGTGCGACCTCGACCATGCCAACGTGCCGGATCCGGTTGCGGATATCCTGCGCGATTTGCAACGTGAGGTGAACCAGCTGCGCCAGGAAGTGCAGGAGCTGCGAGCAACAAGGGAGGAACAGAAGCAAAATGAGCATTCGATTGTTTAATACGCTAACTAGACAGAAAGAGGAATTTATTTCTCTGGAACCGGGAAAAGTGAAAATGTATGTATGCGGTCCTACCGTGTACAACTATATCCATATCGGGAATGCGCGTCCGGCCATTGTGTTTGATACGTTGCGCCGGTATTTGAAATATCGCGGCTATGCCGTCACGTTTGTACAGAATATCACGGACGTGGACGACAAGCTGATTCGTGCAGCCAATCAGGAAAATACGACGGTGAAGGAGCTGGCCGATCGCTATACGGAGGCGTATAACGCCGATCTGGCTTCGCTGAATGTACTCCCTCCCGACATCCAGCCGCGCGTCATGGAAACCATTCCGGAAATCATTGATTTTGTCCAAGGTCTGGTGGAAAAAGGCTTCGCTTACGAAAGTGAAGGCGATGTGTATTTCCGTACAGGACGCTTCAATGAATACGGAAAACTGTCCCACCAGCCTTTGGAAGAGCTGCAAGCAGGGGCGCGGGTGGAAGTGAATGAGAAAAAGGAAAGTCCGCTCGATTTTGCCCTGTGGAAGTCTGCTAAACCAGGGGAGATCACATGGGAAAGTCCTTGGGGGCTAGGTCGCCCAGGCTGGCATATTGAATGCTCCGCCATGGCGTTGAAGTTTCTGGGGGAGACCATGGATATCCACGCAGGCGGGACCGATCTCGTCTTTCCGCATCATGAGAATGAGATCGCGCAGTCAGAATGCCTGACGGGCAAGGTGTTCGCCCGCTATTGGCTGCACAACGGCATGTTGAACATCGACAACGAGAAGATGTCCAAGTCGCTGGGGAACTTTTTGTTGACCCGTGAGCTGGTCGAACGTTACAGCGGTCAGCTGATCCGTTTCTTTTTGCTTTCGGGTCATTACCGGGGGCCGATCAACTTCAGCCAGGACTTGTTGGATCAGGCGGCAAATGGACTGGATCGGATCAAGACGGCTTACACCAATGTGCTGCACCGGATGGAAACTGCCCGGCCGGAGGAACCCAATGGTCTGGCGGAAGAGCAAAGCGCGACCATCAGCCGCCTGCGAGAGCAATTCATCGCGGAAATGGATGACGATCTGAATACCGCAAACGGCATCACGGTCCTTTTTGAGGTGGCGAAAGAAGCCAACCTCTATCTGCGAAACGACAATGTTGGCCGTGAGCAATTGGAGGCTTATCGCCAACTGTTCCATGAGTTTGCGGAAGTATTGGGTCTGAAGCTTGATCAAGCGGAGGAGCTGTTGGATGAGGAAATCGAGAAGCTGATCGCAGAGCGTACGGAAGCCAGAAAAGCCCGCAACTTTGCGCGATCCGATGAAATTCGCGATTTGCTGACCGAAAAAGGAATTATTTTGGAAGACACACCACAGGGCGTTCGTTGGCGTCGCAAGTAAGGAGCGCAAGATTCATGCAAAGAGAAGAGTTAACGCGTGACCCCAAATTGGCCAATCCCTTGGTGCTGGCTTTCCTGGGCGACGCCACTTACTCACACTGTGTCCGTTATCACCTGATCGCTCGAGGTCTGGTAAAGCCGAATCTGTTGCATCGGGAAGCGAATCGGTACGTATCGGCAAAAGCGCAGGCGCGCATTTTGCTGACGCTCTTGCCGACGCTGACAGAAGAAGAGCAATCCGTGGTGAAACGGGGACGAAATGCCAAGTCCGGATCAGTGGCCAAAAATGCGGATATTATCGACTACCGACATGCCACGGCTTTTGAAGCGCTGATCGGGTACTTATATTTGCACGAGCGGGAAGACCGGATCGCGCAAATCATGCAGCAAGCGTTTGCCATAGTGGAAGGAGAACAGAACGGATGAGTGAAGAACGCAAGAATGAAGAATGGATCGTCGGGAAGAATCCGGTCATCGAAGCGCTGCGTTCCGGCCGGACGATCAACAAGATCTGGATGGCCGAAGGGACGAATAAAAATCTGATGGGTCCGATTTTTTCGCTGGCCAAGGATCAGGGAGTCGTGATCACGACGGCCAACCGCAAAAAGCTGGACCAGCTGGCAGGAACGGAAAGCCACCAAGGCGTCATTGCGTCAGTGGCGGCTTATGATTACGTGGAAGTCGAGGATATTTTGGCGCGGGCAAAAGAAAATGAGCAGGTTCCTTTTCTGTTGATCCTGGATGAGCTGGAGGATCCGCATAATCTCGGGTCCATTTTGCGGACGGCTGATGCGGTAGGCGCGCACGGGGTGATTATTCCGAAACGCCGCTCGGTAAGCTTGACTGCAACCGTGGCCAAATCATCGGCAGGGGCAGTGGAGTATGTTCCGGTCGCGCGGGTCACCAATCTGGTGCGCACGATCGAAGAGTTGAAAGAACAAGGGATCTGGATTGCGGGGACAGATGCATCCGCACGCCAAGATTTCCGCGAGGGCGACTACACGATGCCGCTCGCTTTGGTGATTGGCAGTGAAGGCAAAGGAATCAGCAGACTGGTACGCGAAAACTGTGACTTTTTGTATAGCTTGCCGATGGTTGGACAAGTTACGTCACTCAACGCCTCTGTTGCTGCAGCCCTGCTGATGTACGAAGTATACCGTGCGAGGAACCCGCTCTTATCGAAGGTGAAATGAGATGGCTTCCAGAAGCAAAAAGTCGAAGTCACTGCTGATTGTGGATGGGTATAACATCATCGGGGCCTGGCCCGAGCTGCGCGCTTTGAAAGATCAGGAGCGAATGGACGAAGCGCGCGACCTGCTCATCTCCAAGCTGGCTGAATATCAGGGCTTTTCGGGTATCAAGGTCTTGGTCGTATTTGACGCCTATTCGGTTCCGGGAATCGGCAAAAAACTGAAAGACTATCAGATTGATATTTATTACACCGCGGAAAAAGAGACGGCGGACGAAAAAATCGAGAAGCTGGTCGGCCAGTTTTATGAAAAAAATCGACAAATTTATGTAGCAACGTCGGATTTAACCTCGCAATGGGTGATTTTTGGACAGGGTGCCCTGCGCAAATCGGCAAGGGAGTTACTGTTAGACATAGAAAGTGTAGGGAAAGAAATTAAGGAGCAAGTGAAGAAAACACACGAAGAACGCTTCAGCTCAAGGATTCCGCTCAATGACGAAATCGCAAAAATTTTCGAAAAATGGCGAAGGGAATAAAAGAGAGTTTGTTGACGCTTTTTTATGGCGTCATGTATAATAACGATATTGTTGTGGGAAATCAGTCGCCGGAGGGATAGTCGTGAGCGTTGACCTCAAGGAGTTGAAACTTACCCAGTATGATCTGATGTCCGATGAAGAAGTTGTAGACCTTGTAAAAGATAACGACGCTGAGGCTTTGGAATACCTGATCCACAAATATAAAAATTTCGTTCGTGCCAAGGCTCGTTCCTATTTTCTGATTGGGGCCGACCGTGAAGATATCGTGCAGGAAGGCATGATCGGTCTTTATAAATCGATCCGGGATTTTCGAGGAGATAAACTCACGTCTTTCAAGGCTTTTGCGGAGTTGTGCATCACTCGCCAGATTATTACGGCGATTAAAACGGCTACACGCCAGAAGCATATTCCGTTAAATTCCTACGTTTCATTGGACAAGCCTATTTATGATGAAGATTCCGATCGTACCTTGCTGGATGTTATCTGCGGCACAAAAGTCACCGATCCGGAAGAGTTGTTTATCAATCGCGAAGAGTTTGATGATATCGAAGGAAAGATGAGCGAGATCTTGAGTGAGCTGGAGCGTCAAGTGCTCATGCTTTACTTGGATGGGCGATCCTATCAGCAAATTGCTGAGGAGCTGGACCGTCACGTCAAGTCTATCGATAACGCGCTGCAACGTGTCAAACGCAAGCTCGAGCGATATCTGGAAGGTAGAGAGATCCACCTCTAAGGTTAAGGGTCTCTCTTTTTTTGTCCTGAAAGTAGTATTCGCTGTAATCGACTTTTTTCCTGTTTTTTCGTCAAAAAAAATTATTTGCATTTGGAGCAAAAAAAGGTTATGTTGTCAAGATGTTTTGTTGACATGGACGAAGTGGTGTGATAAATTTGTTTAGGTAGCCATAGAGAGATTATCTATGGTTACTTCTTTGCGATGGATACAGGAAAAAAGTAGCGGTTTTTCCCGTAGGTTTTTTTATTTTTAGTAAGAAACGCAGGTTTGAAATGAGACGGAGGTGGCAATGATGCGAGTAAACTTAACGTTGGCGTGCACCGAATGTGGTGAGCGTAACTATATCTCTACAAAAAACAAGCGTACTAACCCTGAACGCATCGAAATGAAGAAATATTGCTCCCGCGATAAAAAGCATACCCTTCATCGCGAGACGAAGTAAGTATGGACGCGACGAAGTCTGGGGGTGGCACTGTGGGTTTCTTGGCAAGAATCGGAGCAGGGTTTCGCCGAACAGGTTCGTTTTTCGGTGAAGTAATGTCTGAACTGAAAAAAGTCCGTTGGCCGAACCGCAAAGAGCTGACGACCTACACGGTAGTTGTTTTGGTGACGGTTGTCATCATGGCAGTGTTTTTCTGGCTGATTGATTTGGGCATTTCTCGTTTGATTGACCTCATCTTACGCTAGTAACTATTCGGAATTTGGGAGGGACGGACGATTAGCGTCCTCGTGGATATGGAAAAAGCTTGGTATGTCGTTCATACCTACTCCGGGTATGAAAACAAGGTGAAGACGAATCTGGAGAAACGCGTTGAGTCGATGGGCATGGAAGACAAGATCTTCCGCGTGCTGGTACCTACGGAAGAAGAAGTGGAAACGAAGGACGGCAAAAAACGCACCGTCACAAAAAAGGTTTTTCCTGGTTACGTGCTTGTTGAGATGGTGATGACAGACGACTCTTGGTATGTCGTGCGCAACACCCCTGGAGTAACGGGCTTTGTCGGATCCTCGGGGTCTGGTTCTAAACCGACTTCGTTGCGCCCGGAAGAGGCCGATTCAATTCTCAAGCAAATGGGCTTCGAGCTCCCGAAAATACGGGTGGATTACGAGTTGCGCGATATGGTTCGTGTGGCGGATGGTCCGTTTACTGGCCGTACAGGAGAAATCATCGAGATTCACCCAGATCGTCAGAAGGTTCGCGTGCTGGTCGACATTTTCGGACGCGAGACACCGGTAGAGCTGGACTTTACGCAGGTTCAAAAACTGGATTAGGAATCACCTTGAAATTGGGACACGTATGTGGTACATTTCAAGATGGTTTTCATGAGATGCCTAACATTATCTAAAAAGATGCGGTTTCCCGTACTCTCACTATAGATCCGGAAGTCTTACATACGTTGAGGCTTTCACACCAAAAGTGGGAGGGGGTATTCCCCCGCATAACCACAATTCGAAGCAAGGAGGTGTATTTACGTGGCTAAAAAGGTTATCCGCGTAATTAAACTACAAATCCCAGCAGGTAAAGCGAATCCTGCACCTCCAGTTGGTCCGGCACTCGGTCAAGCTGGTGTAAACATCATGGGCTTCTGCAAAGAGTTCAACGCTCGTACAGAGTCCGAAGTAGGAATGATCATTCCAGTAGAAATTACTGTGTTTGAAGACCGTTCCTTCACATTCATCACAAAAACTCCGCCAGCAGCAGTTCTCTTGAAAAAAGCAGCAGGTATCGAATCCGGTTCCGGTGTGCCTAACAAGACAAAAGTTGCTACATTGAAGCGCGATAAAGTACGTGAGATTGCGGAACTGAAACGCCCTGACCTGAATGCAGCTACTGTTGAAGCAGCTATGCGCATGGTTGAAGGAACAGCTCGTTCCATGGGTATCGTAATCGAAGACTAATTGTCGTTGTTGCCGCGGGGTGCATCTGTACCCCGCGCGTTTGTGGGAGGATTAAACCGCTACGACCACATTGAAGGGAGATCTATCTACGATGGCTAAACGTGGTAAAAAATATCAAGAAGCTATTAAGCTGATTGACAAGAATAAAGTATACGAAGTAGTTGAAGGTATCGAGCTCGTGAAAAAAGCGGCTTCCGCGAAATTCGACGAGACTGTAGAAGCAGCATTCCGTTTGGGTGTAGACCCTAAACGGGCTGACCAACAAATCCGCGGTGCGGTTGTATTGCCGCACGGTACTGGTAAAGTACAACGCGTTCTTGTTTTCGCAAAAGGCGAAAAAGCAAAAGAAGCTGAAGCTGCGGGCGCAGACTATGTAGGCGAATCCGACATGATCAGCAAAATTCAAGGCGGTTGGTTCGACTTTGACGTAGTCGTAGCTACCCCTGACATGATGGGTGAAGTAGGTAAATTGGGTCGTGTACTCGGTCCAAAAGGCCTCATGCCAAACCCGAAAACAGGTACAGTTACTTTCGATGTAACCAAAGCTGTTAACGAAATCAAAGCGGGTAAAATCGAATACCGCGTTGATAAAGCTGGTAACATCCACGCTCCTATCGGAAAAGCATCCTTCGACGCTGACAAACTGGCTGAGAACCTGGCTGCATTGACTGAAGCGTTGAACCGTGCAAAACCGGCTGCAGCGAAAGGTGTTTACATGAGAAACGTATCCATCAGCTCCACTATGGGTCCTGGTGTACGCGTAGCTGTAAAATAATAACGTTTGACTTCTGGTTTAGAAGTTGATAGTATAGTCGATGTTGATTAAAAAAGTATAGTGTCATGCCGTAGACAGAAGGTGCTTCGCTTGCCTCGCAAGCCAAGCTTAATATCCCTCCGAGGCGTGTAGTGGATAGATTTGATTGAAACAGGATTGTTTCTTTTAAAATAACCATTATGCCCTCGCGAGCGAAAGTCTGCGAGGGCATTGCTTTTATCCATTAGCTTTACGGGAGGTGTATTCCATGGCAGAAATTCGTCCTACAGTTATCCGTGAAGAGAAAGTACAAGCGGTTAACGAAATCGCTACGAAACTTCGCGAAAGCCAATCCACAGTCGTGGCTGACTATCGCGGTCTGACAGTAGCACAAGTGACTGAACTTCGTAAACAACTGCGTGAAGCAGGCGTAGAATTCAAGGTTTACAAAAACTCCTTGACTCGTCTGGCTACAGCACAAGAAAACCTGACTGAATTGGATGCGCAACTGACTGGTCCAAACGCGATTGCGTTCTCGAAAGAAGATGTAATTGCACCGGCAAAAGTACTCGCTGATTTTGCGAAGAAAAATGAAAAGCTGGAGATCAAAGGTGGCGTTATCGAAGGGAAAGTAGTCGATGCTGATCAAATCAAAGCACTGGCTGCATTGCCTTCCCGCGAAGGTCTCTTGTCCATGCTGCTCAGCGTGCTCCAAGCACCTGTACGCAACTTCGCGCTTGCTGTTAAAGCAGTTGCGGATCAAAAAGAAGAGCAAGGCGCGTAATCGCAGTCGCGAACGCAAAAGTTTCAACACTAAACTTTATCTCATGATGGGAGGATTATCATAATGTCTAAAGAGCAAATCTTAGAAGCGATTAAAGGTATGTCCGTTTTGGAACTGAACGATCTGGTTAAAGCAATCGAGGAAGAATTCGGTGTAACTGCTGCAGCTCCAGTAGCTGTAGTTGCTGGTGGCGCTGCTGAAGCGGCTGCTGAGCAAACTGAATTCACTGTTAACCTCGTTAGCGGTGGAGCTTCCAAAATCAACGTAATCAAAGTTGTTCGCGAGCTGACTGGCTTGGGTCTGAAAGAAGCAAAAGACCTGGTAGACAACGCTCCAAAAACACTCAAAGAGGGCGTTTCCAAAGACGAAGCAGAATCCCTCAAAGCGAAACTCGAAGAAGCTGGCGCAACTGTAGAAGTAAAATAAGTTAGCGTATGCTGATCGATAAACCCCTTGCCAATTGGCGGGGGGTTTTCTATAGCCCAAGGATTCCCACACGGCAGGAGAGGACTTTTGTCTGTGTGGGTTTTCTTCAATCAGTAGAGTCGAACCGTTGAAAGGTGGAGAAGCTGTTGAACAATCATTACTACACCAATAAACCGGATCTGCACCATGAAGAAAAAACGTTTACTTTTGAATTGCGGGGGATAACGCTGCGCTTTACTACGGATGCGGGAGTGTTTTCGCGGGATCGGATTGATTATGGGAGTGTCCTTTTAATTGAAACGATGCGCATTCCATCGAACGCACGTGTGCTGGACGTTGGGTGTGGATACGGACCGATCGGTTTTTCGGCGGCAAAACTGGCAGTAGACGGTTCGGTGACAATGATCGACATTAACGAACGCGCGGTAGAGTTAGCTCGCAGAAATGCGGAGATCAACGGTATTCACAATGTGACGATTCAAGTCAGCGATGTATATGAGAAGGTGCAAGGCCAAGAATTCGATATCATTTTGACGAATCCGCCGATCCGGGCGGGGAAAGACATTGTACATAGAATTTTTGTCGAAGGGTATGAGCTTCTCAGGGATGGCGGCGAAATGTGGGTGGTTATTCAGAAGAAGCAGGGAGCGCCATCTGCGTTGAAAAAGTTGCAGGAAACCTACAGCGAGGTAGAAGAGGTCGAGAAAAGCAAAGGATATTACATCTACCGAGCGATTAAATAAAGTTTTGATGTCAATAACTTTCATTTCCATACTTGACGTTAAATTTTGGTTGTGGTAACATTGTAAAATGTCAATATGGGTTTATTGTCTATTTTTTAGCAATTCCTGATTTGTCAACCTTTTTTTCTCTTTTTTTAACCGAGGAGGAATGTAGGTGTAAATAGTTGGGAAATCTTTTAAAATAGAGTTTCTTTGGGTTAAAAATGGTGTTACTGGTTTAACCCATTTTTATTTTTGCGAAAAACGGTTTACGCCGTTTTTAGCGGATGGATGGCAAAACGCTATTTCATCTGCATTTTCCGCAACTGTGACTTCGCCAAAAACCCTGGCGCAGTCAAGATTTCTCATGCATGCACGAAAAACTGAGGGGTGAATGAGTTGGCAGGTAAAGTAATTCAATGCGGCCGACACCGCCAGCGTCGCACGTATTCGCGCATTAACGAAGTACTGGGATTGCCCAATCTAATCGAAATCCAACAAAAGTCTTACCAGTGGTTCTTAGATGAAGGGCTGAGAGAAATGTTCCAAGATATTTCTCCGATTCAGGACTTCACTGGCAATCTGGTGCTGGAATTTATTGATTACAGTTTGGGAGAACCGAAGTACGATGTCGATGAGTCGAAAGAACGTGACGTTACATATGCAGCGCCACTGCGCGTAAAAGTCCGTCTTTTGAACAAGGAGACAGGAGAAGTGAAGGAACAGGAAGTGTTCATGGGTGATTTCCCGCTCATGACCGAGACCGGTACCTTCATCATCAACGGCGCTGAGCGTGTTATCGTCAGTCAGCTCGTTCGCTCTCCTAGTGTTTACTATAATCAGAAAGTGGACAAAAATGGTAAGCAGGCCTTCACTGCAACGGTCATTCCAAACCGCGGTGCTTGGTTGGAACTGGAGACAGATGCGAAGGACGTGATTTACGTCCGCATTGACCGTACCCGTAAAATACCGGTTACGGTGCTTCTGCGTGCTTTGGGCTTTAGCTCCGATGTAGAGATTCTCAACCTGCTGGGTGAAGATGAATACATCAAAAACACGCTCGAGAAAGACAACACGGATTCCACAGAGAAAGCGCTCATCGAAATCTATGAGCGTCTGCGTCCGGGTGAGCCGCCAACCGTAGATAACGCGAAGAGCTTGCTCGTTTCCCGTTTCTTTGATCCGAAGCGTTACGACTTGGCTTCTGTAGGTCGTTACAAAATGAATAAAAAGCTGAACATCAAAAACCGTCTGTACAACCAACGTCTCGCTGAAACCTTGGTCGATACCAGAACGGGTGAAATCATCGCGGAAGCTGGTCAAATCGTGGATCGCCGCGTGATGGACCGTATCCAGCAAGCGCTGGAAGAAAGCGTTGGTTTCATTGATGTTCGTTCCCATGGTGGCGTCTTGGAAGACGAAACCATTACTTTGCAATCCATCAACATCTTCGCACCGAATGAAGATGGGAAAATCATCAAAGTGATTGCCAATGGAAAAATCGATAAAACGGTCAAACACATCACGCCAGCGGATATCGTAGCTTCCATCAACTACTTTATCAACCTGCTGCACGGTGTTGGTTCTACCGATGATATCGACCACTTGGGCAACCGCCGTCTGCGTTCCGTGGGTGAACTGCTGCAGAACCAATTCCGCATCGGTCTTTCCCGTATGGAGCGTGTCGTGCGTGAGCGCATGTCCATTCAAGACCAAAACCAAATCACTCCGCAAGCATTGATCAACATCCGTCCTGTGATCGCGGCGATCAAGGAGTTCTTCGGAAGCTCCCAGCTGTCCCAGTTCATGGACCAAACGAACCCGCTTGCTGAGCTGACGCATAAGCGCCGTCTTTCCGCACTGGGTCCTGGTGGTTTGACTCGTGAGCGCGCGGGCTTCGAAGTGCGCGACGTTCACCATTCCCACTACGGTCGCATGTGTCCAATTGAGACGCCAGAGGGACCAAACATTGGTTTGATTAACTCGCTGTCTTCTTATGCGCGCATTAACGACTACGGCTTTATCGAGACACCTCGTCGTAAAGTCGATCCGGAAACCGGTCGTGTACTCGAAGAGATCGCCTATCTGACTGCGGATGAAGAAGACGTGTTTAACGTTGCTCAGGCGAACCAGCCTCTCGAGGAAGACGGACGATTCAGCAACGAGCAAGTGCTTTGCCGTCGTAAAGGTGAAAACTTGTTCATTCCGCGTGATAAAGTCGATTATATGGACGTATCGCCGAAGCAAGTTGTTTCCGTTGCGACCGCGTTGATTCCGTTCCTGGAAAACGACGACGCCAACCGCGCCCTGATGGGATCTAACATGCAGCGTCAAGCTGTGCCACTGTTGATTCCGCAAGCACCGTTTGTTGGTACCGGTATGGAGCACAAAGCTGCACAGGATTCTGGCGTAGCGATTGTTGCGAAGCATCCGGGACAGGTAGAACGAGTCACCGCTCGTGAAATCTGGATTCGTCGTTACAAAGAGATCGATGGTAAGCAAGTAGCAGGCGATCTTGATAAGTACAAATTGCACAAGTTTATCCGCTCCAACCAAGGTACCTGCATTAACCAACGTCCGATTGTGAAAACAGGCGACTGGGTAGTGCCGGGCGATATCGTTGCAGACGGTCCATCCACGGAAAAAGGGGAATTGGCACTTGGCCGCAACGTTATCGTAGCCTTCATGACGTGGGAAGGATACAACTACGAGGATGCGATTTTGCTTAGCGAAAAACTGGTAAAAGACGATGTGTATACATCGATCCATATTGAAGAATACGAATCCGAAGCACGTGACACCAAGCTCGGACCAGAAGAAATCACGCGTGACATCCCGAACGTGGGTGAAGACGCGCTGAAAAACCTGGATGAGCGCGGCATCGTACGCGTGGGTGCTGAGATTCAGGATGGCGACATTCTGGTTGGTAAAGTAACGCCGAAGGGTGTAACCGAGCTGACTGCTGAAGAGCGTTTGCTCCATGCGATCTTCGGTGAAAAAGCGCGTGAAGTACGCGATACTTCCCTGCGTGTGCCACACGGCGGCTCCGGTATTGTCGTGGATGTAAAAGTATTCACCCGTGAAAACGGTGATGAATTGCCTCCTGGCGTTAACCAATTGGTACGTGTTTACATCGCGCAAAAACGGAAAATCTCCGTTGGTGACAAGATGGCGGGACGCCATGGTAACAAAGGGGTTATCGCGCGGATCATGCCTGAAGAGGATATGCCATTCCTCCCAGACGGTTCGCCGGTTGAAATCGTATTGAACCCACTGGGCGTACCATCCCGGATGAATATCGGGCAGGTATTGGAGACGCACTTGGGTATGGCTGCGAAAATGCTCGGCATTCACGTTTCCACACCGGTATTTGACGGTGCGCGCCAAGAAGACGTATTTGAAACGCTGGAAGAAGCAGGTTTGGACCGAGATGGGAAAACCATTCTCTTTGACGGACGCACAGGCGAGCCATTCGATCGTCGCGTGACGGTAGGTTGCGTATACATGCTGAAGCTGGCTCACTTGGTTGACGACAAAATCCATGCTCGTTCAACTGGACCATACTCACTCGTTACCCAACAGCCTCTGGGAGGGAAAGCCCAGTTCGGCGGACAGCGTTTCGGGGAGATGGAGGTTTGGGCACTGGAAGCTTACGGTGCAGCGTACACCTTGCAAGAAATCCTTACCGTCAAATCCGACGACGTTGTTGGTCGCGTGAAGACGTACGAAGCGATTGTCAAAGGTGAAAACGTGCCGGAGCCAGGCGTTCCTGAATCGTTTAAGGTATTGATTAAAGAGCTGCAAAGCTTGGGTATGGACGTCAAGATCCTTTCCGAGGATGAGAAAGAGATTGAGATGCGTGAAATCGAGGATGAAGATGAAGGTGCAGGCGAGAAACTCAATCTCGTGCTCGAAGGTGGAAGCTTGGACGAAGAGTAAGATTCCGGTACAAGGGAGGTAACGCCCTGTGATTGACGTTAATAATTTCGAATATATGAAGATTGGGTTGGCTTCCCCCGAAAAGATCAGATCCTGGTCTTTCGGGGAAGTGAAAAAACCCGAAACCATCAACTACCGTACATTGAAACCGGAGAAAGACGGTTTGTTCTGTGAGCGTATCTTCGGTCCAACCAAGGACTGGGAGTGCCATTGCGGAAAATACAAGCGCGTCCGTTATAAGGGTGTCGTGTGCGATCGATGCGGTGTGGAAGTAACCCGCGCGAAAGTTCGCCGTGAGCGCATGGGGCATATCGAGCTCGCTGCCCCAGTTTCCCACATCTGGTATTTCAAAGGCATTCCAAGCCGTATGGGCCTTGTTCTTGACATGTCCCCGCGTTCCTTGGAAGAAGTCATTTATTTCGCATCCTATGTGGTGACCGATCCAGGCGATACTCCACTTGACAAGAAACAGCTCTTGTCGGAAAAAGAGTACCGCAACTATCGCGAAAAATACGGGTATGCGTTCCAAGCGATGATGGGTGCAGAAGCGATCAAGCGCCTGCTGGCCGAAATCGATCTGGACAAAGAAGTGGATCATCTGAAAGAAGAGCTGAAAACTGCGCAAGGCCAACGCCGCAACCGTGCGATCAAACGCCTTGAAGTGTTGGAGGCCTTCCGTAACTCCGGCAACCGTCCGGACTGGATGATCATGGATGTGCTCCCGGTTATTCCGCCGGAGCTGCGTCCGATGGTGCAATTGGATGGTGGACGTTTTGCCACTTCCGACTTGAACGATCTGTATCGTCGTGTGATCAACCGTAACAACCGCTTGAAGCGTTTGCTCGAGTTGGGCGCGCCTGATATCATCGTGCAAAACGAAAAACGCATGCTGCAAGAAGCGGTAGATGCGTTGATCGACAACGGTCGCCGCGGCCGCCCAGTAACCGGCCCTGGTAACCGTCCATTGAAATCTCTCAGCCATATGCTGAAGGGTAAACAAGGACGCTTCCGCCAAAACCTGCTGGGGAAACGTGTTGACTACTCGGGTCGTTCCGTTATCGTAGTGGGACCTAACCTGAAAATGTACCAATGCGGTCTGCCGAAGGAAATGGCGCTGGAGCTGTTCAAACCATTCGTAATGAAAGAGCTGGTCGCAAAAGGCCTCGCTCATAACATTAAAAGTGCGAAGCGCAAAGTAGAACGCGTTCAGCCGGAAGTATGGGACGTTCTCGAAGATGTCATCCGTGAACATCCAGTGCTCTTGAACCGTGCCCCCACTTTGCATAGACTTGGTATCCAGGCATTTGAACCGGTTCTGGTAGAAGGCCGTGCGATTCGTCTTCACCCGTTGGTATGTACCGCATACAACGCGGACTTCGACGGTGACCAGATGGCTGTTCACGTACCGCTCTCTGCAGAAGCACAAGCGGAAGCGCGCATCTTGATGCTTGCTGCGCAAAACATCTTGAACCCGAAAGATGGTAAGCCAGTTGTTACACCATCTCAGGACATGGTGCTTGGCTCCTACTATCTCACGCTTGAGCGCGAGGGAGACAAAGGGGAAGGCAGCGTATTCCGCGATCCGCACGATGCGATCGCAGCTTACCAAAACGGCTATATCAGCCTGCATACCCGAATTGCAGTGCCAGCGAACCGTCTTGGCAAGACATCCTTTACCGAAGAGCAAAACAAGGCGCTGTTGGTTACGACGCCAGGGAAAATCATCTTCAATGAAATTTTCCCGCCTGAGCTTCCGTTCATCAACGTGCCGACCAAAGCGAACCTGGCTCACAAAGTGCCGGATGAGTACTTCATCTTTGATAAAGGTGTAGACGTAAAAGAGTTTATCAAAGGCCTTCCAGACCTGGGGGCTGTTAAAAAAGGATTCTTGGGAACCATCATTTCGGAATGCTTCCAGCGTTTCGGTACCATGGAATCCGCAGTGATCCTTGATAAAATCAAAGAGCTTGGCTTCACTTATTCTACAAAAGCAGGTATCACCATTGCCGTTTCCGACATTGTTGTGCCTGAGAAGAAGAAAGAAATTCTCGAAGAAGCCGATAAGAAGGTTGCCACTGTCTTGACGCAATATCGCCGCGGTTTGATCACGGACGATGAGCGTTATGACCGAGTGATCGCGATC
Organism: Brevibacillus migulae; assembly: GCF_004521915.1. Classification (GTDB taxonomy): domain Bacteria; phylum Bacillota; class Bacilli; order Brevibacillales; family Brevibacillaceae; genus Brevibacillus_F; species Brevibacillus_F migulae. The sequence goes on from NZ_SDKD01000023.1 coordinate 30,600, forward strand.
TGGTCCAAAGCGAAGGACGAAGTAACGGAAGTTCTCATGAAATCCATGGATAAATTCAATGCGATCTTCATGATGGCGAACTCTGGTGCCCGCGGTAACGTGTCGCAGATTACACAGCTGGCAGGTATGCGCGGTCTGATGGCGAACCCATCCGGACGAATCATCGAGTTGCCGATCAAATCCAACTTCCGCGAAGGTCTAACCGTATTGGAATACTTCATCTCGACGCACGGTGCACGTAAAGGTCTTGCCGATACGGCGCTGCGTACAGCGGACTCGGGTTATCTGACTCGCCGTCTCGTAGACGTTGCGCAGGATGTCATTGTGCGTGAAGACGATTGTGGTACGGATAAAGGTATCCGTGTTTCCGCGATCAAGGATGGTAAGGAAGAAATTGAAAAGCTGTCCGATCGCCTTGTTGGTCGTACCTGCTTTGAAACCGTTCGCCATCCGGAAACAAACGAGATCCTCGTCAGACGCAATGAGGAAATTTCCGCGGATATGGCGGAGCATCTCGAGAAAATCGGCGTGAAAGAAGTATATATCCGTACCGTTCTCACTTGCCGCACCAACCACGGTGTATGTAAACGTTGCTATGGACGCAACCTGGCGACAGGCGCAGAGGTAGAAATCGGGGAAGCAGTCGGTATCATCGCTGCCCAATCGATTGGTGAGCCTGGAACACAGTTGACCATGCGTACGTTCCATACCGGTGGGGTTGCCGGAGACGATATTACCCAAGGTTTGCCGCGTATCCAAGAGTTGTTCGAAGCGCGCAATCCAAAAGGGCAAGCGGTTATTACTGAAATCGACGGGGAAGTTATCGATATTCGTGAAGGTAAGGACCGTCGTGAAATTGAAGTTCGCGGGGAAGCGGAAAACAAAGTCTACCCAGTGCCATATGGCTCTCGTATCAAGGTATCGGTCGGCAACCGACTGAATGCCGGTGACGAGCTGACAGAGGGTTCCGTAGATCCAAAGGAAATGCTGAAAGTTCGCGGTCAGCGCGGCGTATCCAACTACATCCTGCAAGAGGTACAAAAGGTGTACCGTATGCAAGGGGTAGAAATCAACGACAAGCACGTTGAGGTTATGATTCGCCAAATGCTGCGCAAGCTCCGTGTCATCGACAGCGGTGATACAGACTTGCTGCCAGGTTCTTTCGTAGAGGTGCATGAGTTCGAAGCGGCGAATGCGAAAGTGCTGATCGAAGGGAAAAACCCTGCAGTCGGCCGTCCGGTTCTGCTTGGTATTACCAAAGCATCGCTCGAGACGGATTCGTTCCTCTCCGCAGCATCGTTCCAGGAGACTACTCGTGTCTTGACGGATGCAGCGATCAAAGGAAAAGTAGACCGCCTGCTCGGTCTGAAAGAGAACGTGATTATCGGTAAACTGATTCCAGCAGGTACGGGTATGTCCCGTTACCGCAATACCAAGGTTCAATCTCGTGCCGAGTATGAAGCACAAGCAAATGAACTGGGTGCGGATGAGTTGGAAGCAGTATCGGTAGAGTAGAAGGAAGTCACTAGAAGCCCGTCACTGACGGGCTTCTTCTCTATCAATCGCAGTTTTGAGGAGAAAGAGAAAATAAAGTTTGACTTCTAGTATTCAACCTGATATTATATTCAAGTGTGCCTGACACTCAATACTTTGGAGGATATGATTCTCATGTCTTATGAAAAAGTAGAGCGGGCCAAGGAGCTTGCGATCGGAATCAATCAAACGATTAAGGCGGTAGAGCACAGCTTCGCTCAAGAAGTGTATGTTGCAGAAGACGCCGACAAGCGTTTGACGAACAAAATCGCTCTCCTTTGTAAAGAGAAGGGTGTTCCAGTCATCTATGTAGATTCCATGAAAAGGCTTGGAAGAGCCTGTGGAATCGATGTGGGCGCGGCTGCTGCCGCGATTAAAAAAAGTAGTTAGTGTTGTTTTTGCAGGTTGCTCTGTCAAAGAGTCTGTCCGCAAAAACTTTCTATTTGGCCCAAAAATGACTCACCTGGATCTGTGGTCTTGAAAATGGGTAAACAAGAAGGGAGGTTTCATCATGCCTACAATGAACCAATTGGTACGTAAAGGTCGCAGCGCGAAAGTAGAGAAGTCCAAATCTCCAGCTCTGCAAAAAGGGTACAACTCCTTCAAAAAGGAGCAAACCAACCAAAGCTCTCCACAAAAACGTGGTGTGTGCACTCGTGTAGGTACCATGACACCGAAAAAGCCAAACTCCGCGCTTCGTAAATACGCGCGTGTGCGTTTGACAAACGGTATCGAGGTAACAGCTTACATCGGTGGTATCGGCCACAACCTGCAAGAGCACAGTGTGGTACTTGTTCGCGGCGGTCGTGTAAAAGACTTGCCAGGGGTACGTTACCACATCGTTCGCGGTGCGCTTGACACTGCTGGTGTGAACAACCGTAAACAAGGTCGTTCCAAATACGGTACTAAGCGTCCAAAACCAGGTGCTGCAGCAGCAAAGAAATAAGAATCGCGTAAAAGCGAATAGTGAATCGAAAATATCTTAAAAGTAAGGAGGGGGACACATGCCACGTAAAGGTCCAGTAACCCGTCGTGACGTATTGCCAGATCCAGTACACAACAGCAAGTTGGTTACTCGTCTGATCAACCGTTTGATGGTTGACGGTAAACGAGGTGTTGCCCAAAATATCCTGTACAATGCGTTCGGTATCATTCAAGAGCGCACAGGACGCAACCCGATGGAAGTATTCGAGGAAGCGCTGAAAAACATCATGCCAGTACTCGAAGTAAAAGCTCGTCGTGTTGGTGGTGCCAACTACCAAGTTCCAATCGAAGTGAAACCTGAGCGCCGTACGACTCTTGGTCTTCGTTGGTTGGTTAACTACTCCCGCACTCGCGGTGAGAAAACCATGGAACAACGTCTTGCTAACGAAATCATGGATGCAGCTAACAATACAGGTGCAGCTGTGAAAAAGCGTGAAGACACGCACAAGATGGCTGAAGCAAACAAAGCATTTGCTCACTATCGCTGGTAGTATCCAAAGTGGGTATCCGCTTTGGATACCCGCATATATCCACTTATGAGGAGGAGCATACCACATGGCTCGCGAGTTCTCCCTGCCGAATACGCGTAATATCGGGATCATGGCTCATATCGATGCTGGTAAGACCACTACTACCGAGCGTATTCTCTTCTACACCGGTCGCGTTCACAAGATTGGTGAAGTGCACGAAGGTGCCGCTACAATGGACTGGATGGAGCAAGAACAAGAGCGCGGTATTACCATTACCTCCGCTGCTACCACTGCCCAATGGAATGGGCACCGCATCAACATCATTGACACCCCTGGTCACGTAGACTTCACAGTTGAAGTAGAACGTTCCCTGCGCGTACTCGATGGTTCTGTAACAGTGTTCGATGCGAAAGGTGGCGTTGAGCCGCAAACCGAAACCGTTTGGCGCCAAGCTGACCGTTACGGCGTACCGCGTATTTGCTACATCAACAAAATGGACATCATGGGCGCTAACTTTGACATGTGTGTGGATCAAATCCGCAACCGTCTGGGCGCGAAAGCTGTTCCAATTCAATACCCTATCGGCGCTGAAGATCAATTCAAAGGTATGGTTGACCTTGTTGAAATGAAAGCAATCATCTATACCGACGACTTGGGTAAAACTTCTGACGCGGTAGAAATTCCAGAAGACCTGAAAGACAAGTGCGAACAACTTCGTCTTGAACTGGTTGAAGCAGCTGCTGAGCAAGACGAAGAATTGATGATGAAATACCTCGAAGGAGAAGAGCTGACGACTGAAGAGATCAAACGCGCTCTCCGCCAAGGTGTTATCAGCACTAACATCGTTCTCGTTCTTTGCGGTTCTTCCTATAAAAACAAAGGGGTTCAACCAATGCTGGATGCGGTAGTTGACTACCTGCCATCCCCAATTGACATCCCTGCGATCAAAGGTGTTATTCCTGACACTGAAGATGAAGTGACTCGTGAATCCGACGATGCTGCTCCGTTCTCTGCTCTTGCATTCAAGATCATGACGGATCCATACGTTGGTCGTCTCACCTTCTTCCGTGTATACTCCGGTACATTGAGCTCCGGTTCCTATGTGTTGAACTCTACAAAAGGTAAACGTGAGCGTGTCGGACGTATCCTGCAAATGCATGCGAACCACCGCCAAGAAATCGATATGGTTTACTCCGGTGACATCGCAGCGGCTGTAGGTTTGAAAGACACTACAACTGGTGACACACTGTGTGATGAAAAATCTCCAGTTATCTTGGAATCCATGACATTCCCAGAGCCAGTTATCCAGGTTGCGATCGAGCCTAAATCGAAAGCAGACCAAGATAAAATGGGTATCGCCCTCTCCAAATTGGCCGAGGAAGATCCTACATTCAAAACTTTCACTGACGAAGAAACCGCGCAAACCATCATCGCAGGTATGGGTGAGCTTCACTTGGAGATCATCGTTGACCGCATGAAGCGCGAATTCAAAGTCGAAGCGAATGTGGGTGCTCCACAGGTTGCATACCGTGAGACATTCAAAAACGCTGCGAAAGTGGAAGGTAAATTCGTTCGCCAATCCGGTGGTCGTGGTCAATACGGTCACGTTTGGGTGGAGTTCTCTCCGCTTGAGCCAGGTAAAGGCTTCGAATTTGAAAACAAAATCGTCGGTGGGGTAGTACCAAGAGAGTACATCCCTGCAGTTCAAGCGGGTATCGAAGAGTCCATGAAAAACGGTGTTCTCGCCGGATTCCCTCTCGTAGATATCAAAGCAACGCTTGTTGACGGTAGCTACCATGACGTTGACTCCTCCGAGATGGCGTTTAAAGTAGCAGGTTCCTTGGCTCTGAAAGAAGCTGCGAAGAAATGTGGCGCGGTTCTGCTCGAGCCAATCATGAAAGTGGAAGTTACAGTGCCTGAAGAGTACATGGGTGACGTAATGGGTGACCTGAACTCCCGTCGTGGCCGCATCGAGGGTATGGAAGCGCAAGCAAACGCGCAAATCATCCGTGCTATGGTGCCGCTCTCCGAGATGTTCGGTTATTCCACAACACTGCGTTCCCGTACCCAAGGTCGCGGTAACTACTCGATGGTTATCGACCACTATGAAGAGGTACCACGCAACATCTCTGATGAAATTATCAAGAAGTCCAAAGGCGACGCTCAATAATTTCAGAAGTGACAGGTTTCGCTCTTTATATTCAAACGAGAAAGGTTTACAATATTGTCTGGATCTACCTACATACGGGTAAACCTTTCTCTTTAAAAAATATCCCTTATCAATTATTTAAGGAGGCTTCCCTCAATGGCAAAAGCAAAATTCGAGCGCAATAAGCCGCACGTAAACATTGGTACCATCGGTCACGTTGACCATGGTAAAACAACTCTGACTGCTGCGATCACTACTGTATTGGCACAACAAGGTAAAGCACAAGCGATGGCTTATGCTTCTATCGACGCTGCTCCAGAAGAAAAAGAGCGCGGTATCACAATCAACACTGCACACGTTGAGTACGAAACTGATGCTCGTCACTATGCTCACGTTGACTGCCCTGGTCACGCTGACTACGTGAAAAACATGATTACTGGTGCTGCTCAAATGGACGGCGCGATCCTCGTAGTATCTGCTGCGGATGGTCCAATGCCACAAACTCGTGAGCACATCCTGCTCTCTCGCCAAGTAGGCGTACCTTACATCGTTGTATTCATGAACAAATGCGACATGGTTGACGATGAAGAGTTGTTGGAACTGGTTGAAATGGAAATCCGTGACCTGCTCTCTCAATATGAGTTCCCAGGCGACGATATCCCAGTAATCAAAGGTTCCGCTAAAGAAGCTCTGGACAACCCAACTGGCGAATGGGCTAAGAAAATCGCTGAACTGATGGACGCTGTTGACAGCTACATCCCAACTCCTGAGCGCGACACTGACAAACCTTTCTTGATGCCAGTTGAGGACGTATTCACTATCACTGGTCGTGGTACAGTTGCTACTGGCCGCGTAGAAAAAGGTATCGTTAAAGTCGGTGACCAAGTTGAAATCGTTGGTATCGCTGAAGAAACTCGCAACACTACAGTAACTGGTGTTGAGATGTTCCGTAAATTGCTCGACCAAGCACAAGCTGGTGACAACATCGGTGCTCTGCTCCGTGGTGTTGAGCGTAAAGATATCGAGCGTGGTCAAGTTTTGGCGAAACCAGGTTCCATCAAACCACACACTAAATTCAAAGCAGAAGTTTACGTTCTGTCCAAAGAAGAGGGTGGACGTCACACTCCATTCTTCTCTAACTACCGTCCACAATTCTACTTCCGTACAACTGACGTAACTGGTATCATCCAATTGCCAGAAGGCGTTGAAATGATCATGCCTGGTGACAACACAGAGTTCATCGTTGAACTGATCGCACCAGTAGCGATGGATCCAGGTACTCGTTTCGCTATCCGTGAGGGTGGCCGTACAGTAGGTGCTGGCGTAGTATCTACCATCACTGAGTAATTTTGATATGAAAGAAACCCCGACAGCAATCGCTGCCGGGGTTTTTTGCATTATGCCAGTTTCATCTGTTTAAACTGTTTGGGAGAACAGTGATTGTACTTTTTAAAGGTGCGATAAAAATGGCCAGTATGAGTGAACCCAACATGGGCGGCAATCTCTTCAATATTCCAGTCCTCGGTTAATAGCAACCGCTCCGCTCGTTTTATCCGTTGGAAATGAACATACTCGAGAAAAGGCATATTCATGGCTTGCTTAAAGGCTTTTAAAAAATGATAATAGCTGAGATTCATGAGCCTGCTGCAGGCAGACGCATCGATTTTGGACGACAGGTTTTCATCGATATAATCCAGGACAGGCTTAAAGCGAAGGACATGGGGATTGGATGGCTGTCGCAGGATCCCTCTCGTGTCATAACGGATCAGTGTTAACAGAATGCGCTTCATCAGCATACTAACGGCTAACTCAAAACCGAGCGCAGAGTCTGACATCTCCCGGTCAATCTCGGTGACGGCCTGAATGATGTCGGCTTTGGCCCCGGGATGTTCATGAAAAATATAATTGAGCTGGCTTAATGGAGTTTGGCACTCCAGGAACAGCTTCATATAGGGCATGCTACTGGGGTCAAAGTATTGGGCCAAATCGAACTGTAGAATAATATACTCCAATTGGTCCCAATCCTTAAACCGGTCGCGATGCAATTCATTGGAACCGATCAGCAGGCAATGGCTGTCGTGAAGTGGATAGGCCTGGTCTTCAATGAGGATTTCAAAGCTCCCCTTCAGGATCACGAGCAGCTCGATTTCCTTATGGTAATGCCATTTGCCGTCATACCCGCAGCGATTGTCAGCATGCAGAACTTTCATGGCAAGAACCGGACTGTCATAGCTCACTTTTTCGTGGAAGATCTCCATGGCTAACCCCCAAACATGCCAAAATCGTGCACAAAATGAACCAAATCTTAACTTACATGTATTTGCGCAAATTCCTATGATAGATACAGTTATTGTAAAGATTCCGGCAATGAATGAAAAGGGGAATGGAACGTGAAGAACTTGTTGTGGGTGAGCTGCTGTTTTTATTTGTTGATCGGAGTTACCAATGTGGTGGCGGGTGCATTGCTTCCGGAGCTGTTGAGCTATTACAAACGGGATTACAGTGACGGTGGTACAGTTTTGTTTGCCCAATTTATCGGTTTTCTTGCTGGTGTCCTTGCCTCTCCGGAAGGCAACAGGGCGATTGGCAGAAAAAACATGCTTCTGCTTGCATTGGGCTTGCTGGCAATCAGCTATGCTACTTTCGGCAATCTGCCTCCCTGGTATGGTGTGATTGGAATCGCTTTTGTCGCCGGGTTGTGCAGTGGCACGATTGAAGCAGCGATTGGTTCCATGATCATTGATTCAGTGAAAGAAAATACGGCTGTGGCCATGAGTCGGCTGGAAGTCTTTTTTGGTATTGGAGCCTTGACCATGCCAGCTGTGGTTAGCGTATTGATTGTGTATGAAAACTGGCAGTTGGCTTTGTATATGATCGCGGCTTTTTCTGTGCTGCTCATGATCGTCTGGTTTCGAACGGATCTTCCTGTGGTTAGCCATCAGGAGCCTGTAGCTCGACCCGAACAGGGGAAGGGTGGAAGGCTGCCGTATGACCGTGGAGATATGCCGATCGTGGCAACATTTATTTTTTTCTTTTTCCTGTACGTGGGTATCGAGATGAGTATTGCAAATTATATGCCTTCGATTTTTATTGAGCTTTCCCGTGTCGATAGCTCGGTTGCTTCCCTAAGTGTAACGTTTTTCTGGGGGGCCATGTCGGTGGGACGTTTATTTGCGGGGAGAATTGCGCAAAAGATAGGTTATACGGGATACCTGTTATGGAGTTGCATCCTATCGCTTCTGGTCTTAACAACCTTACCCATGCTAGCCGACATCCGCTACGCCTTTCTATCGATCGTGCTGCTAGGGCTGTCCATGTCAGGGATATTTGCGATCGCACTCTTGCTGGCGAATCGTATGCTCCCGGGGAGAACAGAAAGAACAACCAGTCTGTTGATCGCATCGGCAGGAATTGGCGGGGCCTGTCTTTCTTATCTGACTGGCTTGGGTATGGAAGAACTGTCGGTGACGAAGACGCTGTGGGGGCTTGTCGGATTTACGTTGATCATGCTGCTTACGATGTCATTCCTATCCCGACAAAAGAAACGGACAAAAACACGTAAGGAAATGGACTTGACCTAGATATACAGAAAATCCTTATAAATACTTTTCATAAAACTTATCAAAATCTTTCCTTATTGAATTTTCGCGAGCTATGCTAAAATACATGGATAATTGAAAGGTGCGATGAGAGAAGGCGGTTAGAAGATGTTAGCCAAAGAGCGAATGATTTATGCGATTTTATGTGCGGTTGTCACCATTTGGGGATTAAATGTAGTGATGGTCAAGTATCTTGCCTTTTTTCCACCGGTCTTGATTGCAGCTATTCGCATTACAGTGGGCACCCTTGTACTGATTCCGATCATCTTTTGGAAAAATGGTCTGGTGAAAGTTCGTCAAAAAGAAATGATGCTCATCACTGGTGTGGCTGTCACGATGATCACGATGCATCAAATCACATTGGCCTGGGGACTGCAGTATACCACCGCGGGCACGGGATCGCTCATTTTGGGACTGAATCCGTTGACAACGGCGGTTCTGGCAATGCTTTTTCTGGGGGAACCGATGTCTTTCCGAAAGACGATCGGGGTCCTCATGGGCTTCAGCGGCGTCTTGCTCGTGGTGTTGAACAATTCCTCCGGGGTGCAATTGACCGGGCATGGTGACCTGATTATGTTTTTCTCGATGCTGATGTATGTGATCGGAGGGTTGCTGGTACGCAAAATTGCCATGCAGGGTGTTCCGGCACTGATTATCACGGGATATTCGCATGCCGTTGCCGCCGTGCTGCTGTGGATCGCGTCATTCCTGATCTACCCACTCGATGTGATTGCTTCTATTGATACGAGTCCGTTCACGTGGCTGGTCATCCTGGTTTCAGGTGGAATCTCTACTGGGCTTGGGACCATTGGCTGGAACTATGGCATCGGTCAACTAGGGGCGAGTCGTACCGCAGTCTTTTTAAATGGGATGCCGCTGGCCAGTCTGATATTCGCAGCGATCTTCCTTGGTGAACAGCTGAAGTGGATACATGTAGTCGCATTCGTGCTGGTGGTAGTGGGAGTGTATCTCGGATCGCAGCAAGCGAGAAAACAAGCGAAAACGATTGCGCAGCCTTCTATATAAGAAGCGACGTGATAAAAGCAAAAACCGTCTGGTCGAAGCAAATCGATTCAGACGGTTTTTCGTTTCAGGCGCATATCATCTCTCGCTGCTGTCGGGCGTATTGACCATGTGGTGAGCGGTTAACGTCAAGCGTTCAAAGATCGCTTTGCGCAGCTCGCCGTCCAATCCGACCTTATCCATCGCCTTGCTCATGCAGGCAAGCCATGCATTTGCACGTGTGGGCGTTACGGGGAAGGGCATATGCCGAGCCCGTAGCATGGGATGGCCGTGCTGTTCGCTATACAGAGGAGGGCCACCGAGGAATTGCGTCAGAAACATCCGCTGCTTTTCCTTGGTCTCCGTCAGGTCCTTCGGGAATATGGGTGAGAGATCGGGATCTTGGGCAACCAGATCGTAAAAGACTTCTACCAATCGTTCAAGCGTTTTGGGACCGATCATTTCATAGGGGTTTTGCGAGATTTCGGACACGATCGTTTGCTCCTTTCAACAACGTGTAAAAAACCATTGTTTTCTAGCTATATTAAAGCAAAAAAAACTTGCTTTGCCTATTTCATTTTAGTACAATAGTGAATGTTGGTCATGGACTTGCGATGATGTGGGAGGTTGCTGACACACCCGGACCCTTTGCCATGGCTGGGGTGCAGGATATTTCCACGGAGAAATGTCCGTTTATAAAATGGGCGAAGAAGGAGGGACTACAATGGCAAAACAAAAGATCCGTATCCGATTGAAGGCGTACGATCACAAAATCCTCGATCAATCTGCTGAGAAAATCGTAGAGACAGCGAAACGTTCCGGAGCGAATGTATCTGGGCCAATTCCGCTTCCTACCGAGAAAGCAGTGTACACGATCCTGCGTGCGGTTCACAAGTACAAAGATTCTCGTGAACAGTTCGAAATGCGTACACACAAACGTCTGATCGATATTTTGAATCCTACACCACAAACGGTTGATGCTTTGATGCGTCTTGATCTGCCGTCCGGTGTTGATATCGAAATCAAACTGTAAGCACCAATAATGATACACACGCAGGCGTTGTCTTGCGAATGACCGCGGCGCTTGCGAAACATACGGTTTACCATAAGGTAGCGCCCCTGCGCATCGATGGGGACGTGATACAACAAATGGTCATTTCACGCTTTAATTTTTATGAAACTTGTACAGGAGGTGGCACAAATGACCAAAGGAATCTTAGGTAAGAAACTGGGCATGACCCAAGTTTTCGGTCCAAATGGAGTAGCGATTCCTGTTACTGTTATCGAAGCTGGTCCTTGCGTAGTTCTGCAAAAGAAAGACGTAGACAACGACGGCTATGAGGCGATCCAAATCGGCTATGACGATAAAAAAGAACAGCGCGCTAACAAGCCGGAAAAAGGCCATGCAGCGAAAGCTAACACAGCACCTAAGCGCTTCGTTCGCGAAGTTCGCGGAGTTAACCTCGGTGAATACGAGGTAGGTCAAGAGTTGAAAGCAGACATTTTTGCCGAGGGAGACGTTGTTGACGTTGCCGGCGTAACCAAAGGAAAAGGGTTCGCAGGTTCCATCAAACGCCACAATCAATCTCGCGGTCCTATGGCGCACGGTTCGCGCTACCATCGTGGCCCAGGTTCTATGGGTTCGATCGCAGCTAACCGCGTGTTCAAAGGTCAAACACTGCCAGGACAAATGGGTGGCGACAATGTAACCATTCAAAATCTTGAAGTAGTGAAAGTGGATGCAGAACGCAACCTGATCCTCGTAAAAGGTTCCGTACCTGGACCAAAAAATAGCTACGTAGTCGTTGAATCGGCTGTCAAGAACAAGTAAGGAAAGGAGGAACTGACATGCCAAAAGTAGCTCTTTACAACCAAACTGGTGCGCAAGTAGGCGAAATCGAATTGGCAGACAGCGTATTCGGCATCGAGCCAAATAGCGCGGTACTGTACGATGCGATCGTGATGCAACAAGCATCCCAACGCCAAGGTACGCATGATGTGAAGAACCGCTCTGAAGTACGCGGTGGTGGTCGTAAACCATGGCGCCAAAAAGGTACTGGTCGTGCCCGTCAAGGTTCGATCCGTTCGCCACAATGGAAAGGCGGCGGTGTAGTATTTGGACCAACTCCACGCAAATACGGTTACAAACTGAACCGTAAAGTGCGTCGTCTGGCTCTGAAATCCGCACTCTCTTCCAAAGTGCAAAACAATGAATTGCTCGTATTGGACGCTCTGAACTTCGCAGCTCCAAAAACGAAAGAAATGACTCAAGTTTTGAGCAGCTTGAAAGCAGATCGCAAAGTGCTGATCGTGACTTCCGAGTATGATCAAAACGTAGCACTCTCTTCCCGCAACATCCCGGGTGCTAAATTCGTAGACGCTGCAGGCATTAACGTTCTCGACCTCGTAGCTCACGACAAAGTAATCGTAACGAAAGATGCGGTTGCTAAAGTAGAGGAGGTGCTCGCGTAATGAAACACCTTCATGACGTTCTGAAGCGCCCTATCATCACTGAGCGCACTACTGACATGATGGCTGAGAAAAAGTACGTATTTGAAGTACCTCTCAAAGCCAACAAAACCGAAATCAAACAAGCAGTTGAGAAAGTATTTGGCGTGAAGGTTGAAGCAGTTAACACCACTCGTGTTCCTGCGAAACCAAAACGTTACGGCAAATACTCCGGATATACTTCTGAGTGGAAAAAAGCAATCGTTAAGTTGACTGCTGACAGCAAAGAGCTGGAATTCTACGAAGGTGTATAAGCACGACGACTACCGTAAAGGAGGGAATTTAAATGGGTATCAAAAAGTTTAAACCGACTTCTCCTGGTCGTCGCCAAATGACGGTATCTACATTTGAAGAGATCACAACCTCTACACCAGAGAAATCTCTTTTGGCTCCTTTGAGCAAAAACGCTGGACGTAACAACCAGGGTAAGATTACCGTTCGTCATCAAGGTGGCGGTCATAAACGCAAATACCGTATTATTGACTTCAAACGTAACAAGGATGGCATTCCAGGTCGTGTAGCTACGATCGAATACGATCCAAACCGTTCCGCAAACATCGCTCTGATCAACTACGCGGATGGGGAAAAACGTTACATCATCGCTCCTCTTGGTTTGAAAGTGGGCGACACAATCGTTTCCGGCGCAGATGCAGATATCAAAACCGGTAACACTCTGCCACTGGTAAACATCCCAGTAGGTACTACGATCCACAACATTGAGTTGAAACCTGGCAAAGGTGCACAGCTGGTTCGCTCCGCTGGTTCTTCCGCTCAAGTGTTGGGTCGTGATGGTGATTTCGTAATCGTACGCCTGGCTTCTGGTGAAACTCGCCGCATTCATAACGATTGCCGCGCTACCATCGGTCAAGTAGGTAACCTCGATCACGAGCTCCTGAACATTGGTAAAGCAGGTCGTTCCCGTTGGTTGGGTAAACGTCCAACCGTTCGCGGTAGCGTAATGAACCCGAATGATCACCCACACGGTGGTGGTGAAGGTCGCGCTCCAATCGGACGTAAAGCACCTGTTACTCCTTGGGGTAAACCAACTCTGGGTCTCAAAACTCGTAAAAAACGCAACAAATCTGATCAATATATCATCCGCCGTCGCAAGAAGTAAGGTAGGGTGATCCAATAACCGTACGCCTTGGGCGAAGGGAGGTTCACACATGGGACGTAGTTTGAAAAAAGGACCTTTCGTGGATGGCCACTTGATGAAAAAAGTGGAAGAGCAAAACGAAAAGGGCGAAAAACGCGTGATCAAGACCTGGTCTCGTCGTTCTACAATCTTCCCTGACTTCATCGGACACACATTCGCTGTTTACGATGGTCGCAAACATGTACCGGTCTATGTAACGGAAGACATGGTTGGTCACAAACTGGGTGAATTCGCGCCGACACGTACCTTCAAAGGTCACGTTGACACCGATAAAAAATCCCGCAAGCGTTAATTTTTCTCTTCAATAGAGAGGAGGTAGACAGATGGAAGCTAAAGCAGTTGCTCGCAACATTCGAATCGCGCCTCGTAAAGTTCGACTGGTAGTCGATTTGATCAGAGGTAAGCAAGTGGGTGAAGCACTGGCGATCTTGAAACACACGCCAAAAGCTGCTTCTCCTGTAGTGGAAAAGTTGTTGAAATCCGCGATCGCGAATGCGGAACACAACTATGAAATGGATCCAAACAACCTGGTTGTTGGAAAAGTTTTTGCGGATCAAGGCCCAACCTTGAAACGCTTCCGTCCGCGTGCAATGGGTCGCGCTAGCCGCATCCATAAACGCACTAGCCATATCACAGTGGTACTAAACGAGAAATAAGGAGGGATTACGTGTGGGTCAAAAGGTAAGCCCTGTAGGTCTTCGCATCGGCATTATCCGCGACTGGGAATCCAAATGGTACGCAGATAAAGATTTCGCGGCACTTTTGCATGAAGACTTGCGTATCCGTAAGTATGTTAAAGGGCGTTTGAAAGACGCTGCTGTTTCCTCGATCGAAATCGAGCGCGCAGCTAACCGCGTTAACGTAACAATCAACACCGCTAAGCCAGGAATGGTGATCGGAAAAGGCGGACAAGAGGTTGAAGTACTGCGTAAAACTCTGTCTGAAATGACAGGCAAACGCGTACACATCAACATCAACGAAGTGAAAAAACCTGATTTGGATGCTACTCTGGTAGCTGAAAACATCGCACGTCAATTGGAAAACCGCATTTCTTTCCGTCGTGCACAAAAACAAACGATCACCCGCACAATGCGCGCTGGCGCTAAGGGTATCAAAACACTTGTTTCCGGACGTCTGGGCGGTGCTGATATCGCTCGTTCCGAAGGTTACAGCGAAGGAACTGTTCCGCTTCATACTCTTCGTGCCGACATCGACTACGGTACTGCTGAAGCGCACACTACTTATGGCCGCATCGGCGTAAAAGTATGGATCTACCGCGGAGAAGTGCTTCCTACAAGAAAGAAAGCAAATGAGGAAGGAGGCAAGTAATCATGTTAGTACCTAAGCGCGTAAAACACCGCAAACAACAACGCGGTAACATGAGAGGTAACGCGAAAGGCGGTACAACAGTAGCTTTCGGTGAATACGGTTTGCAAGCTCTTGAACCAGCTTGGATCACAAACCGTCAAATCGAAGCAGCTCGTATTGCGATGACTCGTTACATCAAACGTGGCGGTAAAGTATGGATTAAAATCTTCCCGGATAAACCAATCACACAGAAGCCATTGGAAGTGCGGATGGGTTCCGGTAAAGGTTCTCCTGAATATTGGGTTGCAGTAGTGAAACCAGGTAAGATCATGTTCGAACTTGCCGGTGTTCCTGAAGAAGTAGCACGTGAAGCGATGCGTTTGGCTATGCACAAACTGCCAATCAAATGCAAATTCGTGAAGCGTGAAGAAGTGGGTGGTGACGCACATGAAGGCTAATGAATTTCGCAATTTGACCACTGCCGAAATCGAGCAAAACATTTCTTCTTTGAAAGAAGAGCTGTTCAACCTGCGTTTTCAATTGGCGACTGGCCAACTGGAAAACACTGCTCGCATTAAGCAAGTGCGTAAGGATATCGCTCGTGCGAAAACCATCCTGCGCCAAAGAGAATTGGGAATCGGCTAATAAAGGAAGGAGGTTCGGACGATGACTGCTCAACGCAATAACCGTAGAACCATGGTAGGTCGCGTAGTATCCGACAAAATGGATAAAACCATTGTCGTACTGGTTGAAACCTACAAAAAGCACCCATTGTACGGCAAGCGCGTGAAGTATTCCAAGAAGTTCAAAGCGCATGACGAGAACAATACAGCAAAAACCGGCGATATCGTAGAGATCATGGAAACTCGCCCTCTTTCCAAAGACAAGAGCTTCCGATTGGTACGCATTGTTGAAGAAGCTGTTATTCTATAAGGTAGTTTTCGGGTAAATGATACCGAAAGGAGGAACATCAAATGATCCAAACTCAAACCAGATTGGCTGTAGCAGATAACTCTGGCGCGAAAGAACTGATGTGTATCAAAGTTTTGGGTGGCTCCGGTCGCAAAACTGCGAACATCGGTGATGTCATCGTGTGCTCCGTAAAATCCGCTACACCCGGTGGCGTTGTCAAGAAGGGTCAAGTAGTGAAGGCGGTTATCGTGCGTACAGCTAGCGGTGTTCGTCGCAACGACGGATCTTTCATCCGTTTCGATGAAAACGCAGCGGTGGTAATCAAAGAAGATAAGTCCCCACGTGGAACTCGTATCTTTGGACCAGTAGCACGCGAACTGCGTGATAAAGATTTCATGAAGATTATCTCCCTCGCTCCAGAGGTTCTCTAATTAGGTCGGCGTTGGTATAATGCAGTTTGTTCGATAGGAGGTGCACCAAGCGATGCACGTGAAAAAAGGCGATACGGTTATCGTGATTACAGGCAAGGATAAAGGGAAAAAAGGCCGCGTACTGGCAGCTTTTCCAAAGAAAGACCGAGTGCTGGTTGAAGGAATCAACCTCGTGAAAAAACACACTCGTCCGTCCCAAAGTAATCCACAAGGCGGTATTGTAACGCAAGAAGCTCCGATTCACGTATCTAACGTTTCGTTGATCGATCCGAAGTCCGGTAAACCAACTCGTATCGGGTACAAAGTATTGGACAACGGCACAAAAGTTCGGGTTGCAAAAAAATCTGGCGAAGTAATCGACAAGTAGTCAGGTCGGAAAGGAGGCTGTCCTAGATGGCGACAAGATTGAAAGAAAAATATACAAGCGAAATCGTACCTAGCTTGATGAGCAAGTTTGGTTACAGCTCCATCATGCAAGTGCCGAAAGTAGAAAAAATCGTTATCAACATGGGTGTCGGTGAAGCAGTTGCCAACGCGAAAGCTCTGGATACTGCAATTGAGGATTTGCAAATTATCACAGGTCAAAAACCAGTGGTAACTCGTGCGAAGAACTCCATCGCAGGTTTCAAATTGCGTGAAGGTATGCCGATCGGTGCGAAAGTTACCCTTCGTGGTGAGCGTATGTACCACTTCCTCGACAAGTTGATGAACGTATCGCTCCCGCGTGTACGTGACTTCCGCGGTATCTCTTCCAAAGCATTTGATGGTCGTGGAAACTATACACTTGGTCTGAAGGAACAACTGATCTTCCCTGAGATCGAGTACGATAAAATTGACAAAGTTCGCGGTATGGACATCGTAATCGTAACTTCTGCGAAAACCGATGAAGAAGCTCGTGAGTTGTTGACTCAAATGGGAATGCCATTCCGTAAATAAACCCTATCGTAAGGAGGGAAAAACGTGGCAAAAAAATCAATGATCATTAAGCAACAACGGAAACCGAAGTTTGCGGTTCAAGCGTACACTCGTTGTGAGCGTTGCGGACGTCCTCACTCTGTACTGCGTAAATTCAAACTTTGCCGTATTTGCTTCCGTGAGTTGGCTTATAAAGGTCAAATTCCAGGCGTGAAGAAAGCAAGCTGGTAATTTAACGGGAAGGAGGTTTCTCTCATGGTTATGACTGATCCAATCGCAGATATGCTTACTCGTATTCGCAATGCGAACATGGTTCGCCACGAGAAAGTGGAGATCCCTGCATCCACGATCAAGAAAGAAGTAGCTCGCATCTTGAAGGAAGAAGGTTTCATCCGTGATGCTGAGTTCATCGAGGACAACAAGCAAGGGATTATCCGTCTGTTCTTGAAATACGGTGCAAACAATGAGCGTGTAATTACTGGTCTGAAACGTATTTCTAAACCAGGTCTGCGCGTTTATGCAAAAAATAACGAAGTACCTCGCGTGTTGGGTGGTCTCGGTATCGCGATCATCTCTACATCCGCTGGTGTTATGACTGACAAACAAGCTCGTCAAGCACATGTAGGCGGCGAAGTACTCGCATACGTTTGGTAATTTGCTCTAAGTAATAGGAGGTGTAAGATATGTCTCGTGTCGGTAGAAAACCGATAGCGGTCCCTGCAGGCGTTACCGTTACCAAGAACGGAACGGAATTGACGGTAAAAGGCCCTAAGGGAACTCTGGTCCGTGAATTTCATCCGGACATCACTATCAACGTTAATGAATCCGAAATCGTAGTAGAGCGTCCTAGCGACAACAAAGCTCATCGTTCCTTGCATGGTACGACTCGTGCGGTTCTTGCTAACATGGTTACTGGTGTATCCGAAGGCTTCACTCGTCAACTGGAGTTGGTGGGTGTAGGTTACCGTGCTGCGAAGTCCGGTAATGGCGTAACTCTTTCTCTCGGGTTCTCCCATCCAGTTGAAGTAACACCTGAAGCTGGTATCGAGATCGAAGTTCCTAACCAAACTACGCTGATCATTAAAGGTATCAACAAAGAGCGCGTTGGCCAAGTGGCTGCTGAAATCCGCGCACTGCGTAAGCCTGAACCATATAAAGGCAAAGGTATCAAATACAGCGACGAGGTTGTTCGCCGTAAAGAAGGTAAAAAAGGTAAGTAAGCTTCATAGTTTCATGAGAAGGGAGGCCGCGTAATGTTTACAAAAGGCGATAAAAATAAAGCACGGAAAAAACGTCATCTGCGTATCCGTAAACGTTTGGTAGGTACAGCGGTACGTCCACGCTTGAACGTATTCCGTTCTTCGAAACACATTTACGCACAATTGATCGATGATGCTACAGGCGTAACACTCGCATCCGCATCCTCGCTCGATAAAGAATTGGGCATTAACTACGGTGGTAACGTGGAAGCTGCTACTGCAGTTGGTACGCTGATCGCGAAACGCGCACAAGAAAAAGGTGTAACTGACGTGATCTTTGACCGTGGTGGTTACCTCTACCATGGACGTATCAAAGCTTTGGCTGACGCAGCACGTGAAGCTGGTCTGCAATTCTAATACAAACGAGAACGCTCGTTTTTACAGATCTTAAGAATGGGAAAGTTTTTCCCCTTTCATTCGAAACAAGGAGGGTAAGGAATGCGTATCGACCCTAGCAAATTAGAGCTAGAAGAAAAAGTTGTCGCGATTAACCGTGTTGCGAAAACGGTTAAAGGTGGTCGCCGCATGAGCTTCAGCGCACTCGTTGTTGTGGGTGACCGCAACGGACACGTAGGCGCTGGCATGGGTAAAGCTCAAGAGGTTCCAGATGCCATTCGCAAAGCAATTGACAGCGCGAAGAAAAACCTGATCAAAGTTCCTCTCAAAGGAACTACTGTTCCTCACCAAGTGCTTTGCCAATTTGGTTCCGGAAAAGTATTGATCAAACCAGCTTCTGAAGGTACTGGAGTTATCGCAGGTGGACCGGTTCGTGCGGTTCTTGAATTAGCTGGTGTAGGTGACGTTCTTTCTAAGTCGCTCGGATCCAACAACCCAATCAACATGGTCAACGCTACGCTGGAAGGCCTTGGTCGCCTGAAAACAGCGGAAGACGTCGCGAAACTGCGCGGTAAGACTGTTGACGAATTGTTAGGTTAAGGGAGGGGAATGGGACATGGCAAAATCATTGCAAATCACCCTCAAACGTAGCTTGATTGGTCGCACTCAAGACCAACGCGATACGGTGAAAGCCTTGGGCCTTCGCAAAATCCATCAATCTGTCGTTAAAGCTGATAACCCAGCAATTCGCGGCATGATTTTCAAAGTAAAACACCTTGTTGAAGTAAACGAGGTAGAAGCATAATTCTTTACCAGTTAGGAGGTGCAACGTATGAAATTGCATGAACTGAAACCTGCTGAGGGCTCCCGTCACGTACGCAAACGCGTTGGACGCGGTATCGGTAGCGGTCTCGGAAAGACTTCCGGTAAGGGTCACAAAGGTCAAAACGCTCGTTCCGGTGGCGGTGTTCGTCCTGGATTCGAGGGTGGACAAAACCCGTTGTACCGTCGTCTGCCAAAACGTGGTTTCACCAACATCAACCGCAAAGAGTTCGCACTGGTTAGCCTGGACGCTTTGAACCGTTTCGAAGAAGGCACAGTAGTAACTCCTGAGTTGTTGAAAGAAACTGGCGTAATCAGCGCAGTGCGCGATGGCGTGAAAGTTTTGGCTAACGGTGAATTGACCGTGAAGCTTACTGTAAAAGCACATAAGTTTTCTCAGGCAGCGCAAGAAAAGATTGCTCAAGTCGGTGGAACTGCTGAGGTGATCTAATGCTAGCCAGCCTCTCCAACATTTTTAAGATAGGCGACTTGCGTCGGAAGGTGTTATACACCCTCATGATGCTGGTCGTCTTCCGAATTGGATCTTTTATTCCGGTTCCGAACGTAAACGTGGAAGTGTTCCAACAAAGCACGAACAACTTCCTTGGTTTCCTGAATACCTTCTCCGGTGGCGCGCTGCAAAACTTTTCGATTTTCGCAATGGGCATCATGCCATACATTACGGCTTCGATCATTATGCAGCTCCTGTCGATGGAAGTGGTGCCGAAGTTTACGCAATGGGCACGTGAAGGTGAAGTCGGGCGTAAAAAAATCGCTACGGTCACACGATACTTCACGGTGGTGCTGGGACTTATCCAATCGATCGGGATGACAGTCGGTTTTAACAATATGGCTCCTGGCCTTCTGACGGATACGTCTTTCGGAAGCTATGCCTTGATCGCCATTACGTTGACGGCAGGTACTGCCTTCATGATGTGGATGGGTGAACAGATCACGGAAAAAGGAATTGGAAACGGGATCTCCATTTTGATCGTGGCTGGTATCGTTGCGAATATCCCAAGCGGTGTATTGGCGATTTACTCCACACAGTTTGCAGATCCAAACCAGAACATCTTCTTCAGTATTGTAAAAGTATTGATGGTGCTTTTGGTTATCATTGTGATCATTGTGGGAGTTATTTTCATGCAGCAGGGCGTTCGTAAAATTCCTGTGCAGTATGCGAAGCGTGTGGTGGGACGCAAGATGTTTGGCGGTCAATCTACACACATTCCATTGAAAATTAACTCTGCTGGGGTAATTCCGGTTATCTTCTCGATCTCGCTGGTGATTTTCCCGTCGACAATCGCTCAATTTTGGGCGGATGCATCCGGTACGGGCGTAGCGAACTGGATTTATCAAAACTTCCAGGTTAACGCGCCGCTCGGTATGACACTGTATGCATTTCTGATTATCGGTTTTACGTATTTCTATACATTTGTGCAGATTAATCCTGTACAGATGGCAGATAATATGAGGAAAAACGGTGGCTACATTCCTGGTATTCGCCCCGGTAAGCACACAGAGGTCTATATTACACGTACGTTGTATCGCCTCACGTTGGCCGGAGCGCTGTTCCTTATGCTGATCTCGATCTTGCCGTTCTTCTTCAGTAAGCTGGCAAATCTGCCACAGCAGATTTACATCGGCGGTACTACCCTGTTGATCGTGATTGGGGTTGTGCTTGATACGATGAAACAGATCGAGAGCCAGATGATTAAGCGTCATTACCAAGGTTTCATTCGATAAGCTTGGTAGTGCGCAAGGGACGGAGGGAATGAGTGTGAATATTATTTTGATGGGTCTTCCTGGTGCGGGAAAAGGCACACAGGCAGAGCGTATCGTTCAGGAATTTCACATTCCGCATATCTCTACTGGCGACATGTTTCGTGCTGCTGTGAAAAATGAGACTCCGCTTGGTTTGGAAGCCAAGTCCTACATGGATAAAGGCTTGCTGGTTCCGGATGAAGTGACGATCGGAATCGTGAAGGAGCGCTTGGCGCAGGATGACTGCAAAAAAGGGTTCTTGCTCGATGGTTTTCCTCGAACGGTACCACAAGCGGAAGCATTGACAGAGACATTGAAAGAATTGGGCCGTGGGATTGATCATGTGATCCACATTGACGTGGAACGTGGTTCCCTGATCGAACGATTGACTGGTCGTTGGATTTGCCCGGTTTGCGGGGCAAGCTACCATACGCTCTTTAATCCACCAAAAACAGCAGGTGTTTGCGATAAAGATGGCGGCGTGCTGTATCAGCGTGATGACGACAAGCCGGAAGTGGTTACACAACGTTTGGATGTCAATATCGCACAAGCGCAGCCGTTGATCGATTACTATTCGAAGCAAGGACTGCTTCGCACCATTAATGGAGAGCAGGACATCCAAGTGGTGTTTGCGGAAATTGCGTCTTTATTGCGAGGGTAAGCGATAATGATCATTCTAAAGTCGAGAATGGAACTGGATGTCATGCGTGAAGCAGGACGCATTGTCGCTTTAACTCACCAAGAACTATCCAAAGCAGTAAAGCCAGGCGTAACGACAAAAGAGCTCGATGAATTAGCAGAAACGTTTATTCGCAGCAAGGGAGCGGTCCCGTCGTTCAAAGGCTACAACGGCTTTTCAGGAAGTATCTGCACTTCAGTCAATGAAGAACTCGTACATGGCATCCCGGGAAAAAGGACGCTTCAAGAGGGAGATATTATTAGTATCGACATCGGTGCCTGCTTCCAGGGTTACCACGGTGACTCCGCATGGACGTACGCAGTCGGCACTATCTCTACGGAAGATCAGCGTTTGATGAAAGTGACGGAAGAATCGCTGTACAAAGGATTGGAAAAAGCGATCCCTGGTGCGCGGCTCTCCGATATCTCACACGCAGTACAACTTCATGCTGAAGCAGCCGGATTTTCGATCGTCCGGGAATATGTTGGGCATGGCATCGGACAGAGTTTGCACGAAGATCCGCAAATTCCGAATTACGGGCCACCCGGACATGGACCGCGATTGAAGCCGGGCATGGTGTTGGCGGTCGAACCAATGGTGAATGCTGGCGAACGTTATGTCCGCACATTGGAGGACAATTGGACGGTCGTAACCGTCGATGGGAAAAAATGTGCTCACTATGAACACACCATCGCGATTACGGAAGATGGCTATGAGATTTTGACCAGAGCATAGACAATGCTATATGATTCGCGGCTAGGTTCGGGATTGTCGTCCAACGTGTTGACAAAAGGCTCGCGTAGGCAAGTCCTAACAGAAACTGCGTGTGTTCATTGGATTAACGAAACTCATGGTCTGACTGAAGGACAGTTGAAAGGAGAGTAACGGATGGCCAAAGACGACGTGATTGAAGTTGAGGGAACAGTAATTGAACCCCTTCCGAATGCGATGTTTCGTGTGGAACTGGAAAACGGACACAAGGTGCTTGCACATGTATCCGGGAAGATCCGCATGCACTTCATCCGCATCTTGCCAGGTGATAAAGTAACCGTAGAACTATCGCCATATGACTTGACACGCGGTCGCATCACATACCGCTATAAATGATCCCGAAAGAGGGAGGTAATAACCATGAAAGTTAGACCATCGGTTAAACCGATTTGCGAAAAATGCAAGGTTATTCGCCGAAAAGGGAACGTAATGGTAATCTGCGAAAATCCGAAGCATAAGCAAAGACAAGGATAATTACTTAAGGAGGTGCTTTTGAAGCATGGCACGTATTGCAGGCGTTGACTTGCCTCGCGAAAAACGCGTGGAAATCGCTCTTACCTACATCTTTGGTATTGGCCGCCCCACGTCCCAACGCATTCTTGCTGAAACTGGCGTTAATGCGGACACTCGTGTTCGCGATCTGACTGAAGAAGAAGTTGCGAAACTTCGTGAATACATCGATAAAAGCATTAAAGTGGAAGGCGATCTGCGTCGCGAAATTTCCCTCAACATCAAGCGCTTGATGGAAATCGGATGCTTCCGTGGAATCCGCCATCGCCGTGGCTTACCAGTTCGTGGTCAGCGCACAAAAACAAATGCTCGTACGCGCAAAGGTCCTCGCCGTACTGTAGCGAACAAGAAGAAGTAAAGGAGGGTGAACTAACATGGCGAAAAGAAAACAAGCGACTGCTACTCGTACACGTCGTCGTGACCGTAAAAACGTTGAAGTTGGCGTTGCACACATCCGTTCGACGTTCAACAACACGATCGTTACCATCACCGACCCACATGGCAACGCAATCTCTTGGTCCAGTGCTGGTGCCCTCGGTTTCAGAGGTTCCCGCAAGAGCACGCCATTTGCAGCGCAAATGGCAGCTGAAACTGCGGCGAAAACTGCTATGGAACATGGCATGCGCTCTTTAGAAGTACTGGTGAAAGGCCCAGGTGCCGGTCGTGAGGCAGCAATCCGCTCCTTGCAAGCAGCTGGTTTGGAAGTTAACATGATCAAAGATGTTACCCCAATCCCGCACAACGGCTGCCGTCCGCCAAAACGTCGCCGCGTGTAATGGGTTTATAAAGTTCAGAAGATGTCCATACTAGTATGGTAAATTCTGCTTTCTTGGCTTGTCATGCACGCAACGGTAAACCGCCGAACGAAATTCAAAGGGTGGGAGATACGTTCCACCCTGGAATTTCGACGTTTTGAAGGAGGGTTTGTTTAATGATAGAAATAGAAAAACCGAAAATCGAGGTTGTGGAAGTTAACGACGACAACACCTATGGCAAGTTCGTCGTTGAACCCCTAGAACGTGGATACGGTACCACGCTTGGTAACTCGTTGAGAAGAATTCTTCTCTCCTCGTTGCCAGGTGCCGCTGTAAGGTCCGTTCAAATCGACGGTGTTTTGCATGAATTCTCGACGGTTGAGGGTGTCGTAGAAGACGTTACCGAAATCATCCTGAACATCAAAGGCCTCGCACTAAAGATTCATTCCGATGAAGAAAAGATTATCGAGATTGATGCAGAAGGCGAAGGCGTTGTGAAGGCGGGAGACATTCGTGCTGACAGCGATGTGGAGATTCTAAACCCTGATCTTCATATTGCTACTTTAGCAAACGGCGGTCGTCTGCACATTCGCATGACAGCGGGACGTGGTCGTGGTTACGTACAAGCGGATGGGAATAAGTCCGATGATCTACCGATTGGTGTTATTCCGATCGATTCCATTTATACACCGATTAAACGCGTAAACTATCAAGTGGAAAATACCCGTGTCGGGCAAATGACCAACTATGACAAGTTAACGCTGGAAGTATGGACAAACGGCAGCATTCGCCCAGAAGAGGCGGTAAGCCTTGGCGCGAAAATCATGACCGAGCATCTCAATCTCTTTGTTGGCCTGACTGATGAAGCGAAAGATGCCGAAATCATGGTGGAAAAAGAAGAGGACAAGAAAGAGAAAGTGTTGGAGATGACCATCGAAGAACTGGATCTCTCTGTCCGCTCTTACAACTGCCTGAAACGTGCGGGTATCAACACCGTACAAGAACTGACACAGAAATCAGAAGAAGATATGATGAAAGTTCGCAATCTGGGACGCAAATCGCTTGAAGAAGTTCAAGAGAAGCTCGCAGAACTGGGACTTGGTCTGCGTCAGGAAGACTAGGAACAACATAGACGTTTACTTGACTTTTGAACGGTCGAGTAAGGAGAAGTACCCACAGGGCACTTGGATTTCGTCCTATCACAGAAGTTTATTCGGCGTAGATTAGGTCGAATAAGAAGGAGGTTAGAACATGGCTTACCGTAAATTGGGTCGTCGATCCTCAGCTCGTAAAGCGCTGTTCCGCGACTTGGTAACCGATCTGATCATCAACGAACGCATTGAAACAACTGAGATGAAAGCAAAAGAATTGCGTTCGATTGCTGAAAAAATGATCACTTTGGCGAAACGCGGTGATCTGCACGCTCGTCGTCAGGTTGCAGCATTCGTTCGTAAAGAGGTTGCGACTGCAGAAGGACGCGACGCTGTACAAAAGCTGTTTGATGATATCGCTCCTCGTTATGCTGAGCGCAACGGTGGATACACTCGCATTCTGAAAGTGGGTCCTCGCCGTGGTGACGCAGCACCAATGGCATATCTCGAATTAGTTTAATAACCAGCTTGTTACATGAAAGGGTGGGGGCGGATTCTGGTGATGATACCGGATCTGATTCGTGCCCTTTTTTTCTTGTTTCCAGACAGATTGACGCGCCGATGTGGGGATGGTGAAGAGCGTGAAAGGAAAACCAATCATCACGCTGCAGGACATCACGTTCTCCTATGAAATCGAACCAGGTTGGAACGAAACCGTACTGCAAGGCATGAATATGGAGATCGAGCAAGGCTCCTTTGTCGCCATCTTGGGGCATAACGGCTCGGGGAAATCGACGTTGGCCAAATTAATGAACGGTTTGCTGCTGCCACATGATGGCGTGGTTACGGTAAATGGTAACGACACGAGCGAGCAGGAAAGGTTGTATGAAATCAGGAGAACGGTAGGCATGGTCTTTCAAAATCCGGATAACCAGATTGTGGGGACCAGTGTGGAGGAAGATGTCGCGTTTGGTCTGGAAAACCTGGGTGTCGAACCGACAGAGATGCGTAACCGGATCGATGAAGCATTGCGAGCCGTCCATATGGAGGCGTACGCAAAGCAAGAGCCGCACCGTCTCTCTGGTGGACAGAAGCAGCGGATTGCCATTGCAGGGGTCATTGCCATGAGACCATCTGTCATCGTCCTGGATGAAGCTACGGCTATGCTAGATCCGCAAGGCCGTCGTGAGGTCTGCTCGCTGATCAAACGATTAAACCGGGATGAGGGCATTACGGTGGTTACCATTACGCATTTTCCCGAAGAAGCGCTCGATGCGGATCGAGTGATCGTCATGCAGCGAGGCTCGGTCTATCTCGATGGACCACCGCGGGAGATCTTTTCGCGGACTGAAGAACTGCAATCAATCGGCCTGGATGTTCCTCATGCCGTTCGTCTGCGTCATCATCTTGTGCGCGATGGTGTGGAGCTTCCCCCGATATTGCACCAGGAGGAATTGGTGGAGGAGCTATGCAAATTACTTTTGAAAACGTAAGCTATCGTTACGCTGTAGGCACACCTTTCGAAAAAGCGGCGCTCCACGGACTTTCCTTCACCATTCCCTCTGGAGCATATGTAGGGATCATTGGCCAAACAGGTTCCGGAAAGTCTACCATGATTCAGCATCTCAATGGCCTCATCAAGCCTACTGAGGGAAGCGTGCAGGTCGGGACTTGGAGGATTTCCGCTGATACAAAGGTTCCGGCACAGATGCGCAAAGAGGTAGGGCTGGTCTTTCAGTATCCGGAGCATCAGCTGTTTGAGGAAACGGTGGCAAAGGATGTCTCCTTTGGCCCGCTTAATTTTGGCGCAACGCCTGAGGAAGCCTTGGAGCTGGGGAGAACAGCACTTGATCTGGTAGGACTGCCGTTTGAGGAGTTCAAGGATCGCTCACCGTTCCAACTGAGCGGTGGTCAGATGAGACGTGTGGCGATTGCAGGCGTCTTAGCGATGCAGCCCAAAGCTCTCGTCCTCGATGAACCTACCGCTGGTCTTGATCCGGCCGGACGCAGGGAGATCCTGGACAACATTTATCAGATTCACCAGGAAAGACAATTGACGACGCTGCTGGTCACACACAGCATGGAGGAAGCGGCGAGGTACGCTGATCTCCTGCTTGTGATGGCGGATGGAAAAGTGGCCATGATGGGAGAACCGGCAGATGTGTTTGCGCAAAGTGAAAGGCTGCGTGAGCTCTCTCTGGATGTACCTGCCAGTGTAGACTTTCTGACCAAGCTGAATGAACAGCTGCCGCCCGATAAGCAGCTGCCAGCAAGCCTCTATCGCGAGGAAGAGGTGCTTAAAGCTCTGTTGCAGCGGTTAACGCAGCGAAGGGAGGCGTCTTTATGAACTTCCTGCAAAATTTTGCGATTGGTCAGTATGTTCCGCGTGACTCGTTTGTTCATCGGCTCGATCCACGGAGCAAGCTGCTTTTCTTACTCTTTTTTACCCTGCTCGTCTTTTGGGCCAACAATTGGTTCAGCTATGGACTTTTGCTTTGTTTTTTATTCATGGTGACAGCCGCCTCGAGGATACCGGGCGTATATTTGCTGCGTGGTCTTAAACCTGTGTGGTTTATGCTCGTCATAACGGTCATTCTTCATTTGTTGATTACAAAAGGAGGGGCGGTCTATGTGCAATGGGGATGGTTCTCCATTGAACAGGCAGGGGTTCAGCAGGCGATTTACATGGCCTTTCGTTTGGGTGCACTGGTTACGATGGGGGCCTTGCTGACGCTGACGACCACACCGATGGATTTGACGGATGGTTTGGAACGATTGCTCGCTCCGCTAAAGCGGTTCAATGTACCGGTTCACGAGCTGGCGCTGATGCTCTCGATCGCCATGCGCTTTATCCCCACTCTCCTGGAAGAGACAGATAAGATCATCAAGGCGCAAAAGGCGCGAGGTGTCGATTTTGAGACCGGCCCGCTCATCCAACGGGCTAAGCACATGATTCCGATCGTGATCCCGCTGTTTGTCGGGGCTTTTCGCCGAGCGGAGGAATTGGCTCTGGCTATGGAGGCGAGGGGCTACCGCGGGGGAGAAGGACGTACGCGTTTGCGGCAGCTGCATCTGTCATGGCGGGATACGCTGCTGGCAGGGATCGCGATCCTGCTGGGAGTACTGATGGGATGGTGGAGAGAGTGAAACGGTTAAAAGGCATTGTCGCTTATGACGGTACAGACTACAGCGGTTTTCAGTCACAGCCTGATCAAGTGACCATTCAGGGTGAAATCGAGGCAGCGCTGCAGCGAGTAACCGGAGAACCCATTACCATCGCAGGCTCCGGCCGTACGGATGCAGGTGTCCATGCCCGCGGGCAAGTCTTTCATTTCGATACGAACAGCACGATCCCTACGGAAAAATGGCGCTATGTCCTGCATAATCAATTGCCTGATTCGATCATCATCCGCTCCCTGGAGGAAGTCGATGCAAGCTTCCACGCCCGTTTTGATGTAAAGGTGAAGGAGTATCGCTATTGCATTGACAATGGCGTTGTTCCGGATCTTTTCCGCCATCGGTATGCTGCCCATATACGCCATCCGCTCGACGTCAAGCGGATGAACGCTGCCGCCCGGTTGCTCATCGGGACGCACGATTTTACGTCCTTTTGCTCGGCCAAAACCTTTGCGGAGGATAAGGTTCGCACCGTCTATGATTGCCGGGTGGAGCGCGAAGGGGATCTGGTCTGGGTCATTTGCCGGGGGAACGGCTTTCTGTACAACATGGTGCGGATCATTGCAGGCACCCTGGTAGAGGTGGGAGCAGGCAAGCGTCCACCGGAGGAGATGATTCCAATCCTGCAGGCGCATGACCGCGAAAAGGCGGGAAAGACAGCAGAAGCAAAAGGGTTGACCATGTGGGAAGTTGTGTATGAATGAAAGAATGATTTTATTACCAGTCAAGTTCGCTCTTGACTCTGGCACGCCTATGTAGTACGATATTCCTTGGTATTTTTAATACGCGCTAGCGCCCACTCTAGCCCCGGTATTGAAAAACGAACGTATGATACACGTGGAAAAGTTGTTACCGTTGCATTTCCCGTGTTTATCCAGTAAATAACGGTTACTTACGGAAATGATTAGGAGGGACAAACATGCGTACCACATATATGGCAAAACCGCTCCAAGTTGAGCGTAAATGGTACATCGTAGACGCAGCAGGTCAAACACTTGGCCGTCTGGCAAGCGAAGTTGCTTCCATCCTGCGTGGAAAATTGAAACCTGAATTCACTCCGCACGTTGACACTGGCGATTTCGTTATCGTAATCAACGCGGACAAAATCAAGTTGACTGGTAAAAAGTTGACTGACAAAATGTACTACACTCACTCTCTCTATCCGGGTGGTTTGAAAGCGACTCCTGCAGGCGTAATGCTGCAAAAGCGCCCAGATCGTTTGTTTGAAATCGCTGTAAAAGGCATGCTGCCTAAAAACAGCTTGGGTCGTCAAATGTTCACTAAGCTGAAAGTTTATGCTGGTGCTGAACATCCACATGATGCACAAAAGCCAGAAGTATGGCAAATCCGCGGATAATTTGTAAGGGAGGAAAAGACTCGTGGCTCAAGTACAATACTACGGTACAGGTCGTCGTAAACATTCCGTAGCGCGTGTTCGTCTGGTTCCAGGCGAAGGTCGTGTTATGATCAACAAGCGTGACATGGATACGTTTTTTGGTGGTTTGGACACATTGAAATTGATCGTTAAGCAACCGCTCGTTCTGACTGAAACTCTCGGTCGTTACGATGTTCTCGTAAACGTTGCTGGCGGTGGTAACACTGGTCAAGCAGGTGCGATTCGTCACGGTATCTCCCGTGCGCTCCTGAAAGCTGATCCAGAACTGCGTGGCGCTTTGAAACGTGCAGGCTTCCTGACACGTGACCCACGTATGAAAGAGCGTAAAAAATACGGTCTCAAAGCTGCTCGTCGCGCTCCTCAGTTCTCCAAGCGCTAATCGAGTACGATACATGCTTATGCAACCCCTTTGTCTCTATCGAGGCAAGGGGGTTTTCGTTTTTATCTGATCATATTTTGTCCCACTGTCCCATAAGATGAAAAAGAAGCTGGGACAAAGGGGAGTTTGACGGTGACAAGAAAAGCGATTGGCTGGCTACTTGCATTTTTTTTGCTCATCGTAATATTTACGTATGAAAGACCGGAACCAACGACGTGGTCGACGTGGTCCCTGCCCTTAGCCGGAACGGTGATTGCCCTCGATGCAGGACATGGAGGAGTGGACGGTGGTGCGGTTAGCAAGGATGGCGAAGTGTTGGAGAAAGAAGTGACGCTTGCCATCACCATGTATTTGCGGGACTTTCTTCAGCAGGCTGGCGCTTTTGTGGTGATGACCCGTGAAGAGGATAAGGATCTGGCTTCACCGGAGGCGCAGCGTGTCGGCAAACGAAAGTCGGAGGATATACGGAACCGAGTAAAGCTGATCAATGAGACTGCGCCAGACTTTGCGATCAGTGTGCATTTGAATGCGATTCCTTCCTCGCGCTGGTCGGGTGCCCAAACCTTTTATTTTCCAGCCTTCAAAGAGAGTGGCGAAATGGCTTCACTCATTCAGGATGAAATCAAACGCGTGCTGGAAAATACAAATCGAAAGCCGATCATTACCGATGACGTGTTTTTGATTCGTGAGGTGACCTGTCCGGCAGTGTTGGTAGAGGTAGGGTTTCTCTCGAATGAAGCGGAAGCGAAGCAGCTGCGTTCCACGGAATATCAAAAGGCGATGGCGAACGCAATCTATCAAGGGATATTGCGCCACTATGCAGGAGAAAAGCCGGGTACGTAGAGAATACCTGTTCAAAGTGTGAGCGGACTCATGCTCAAGTTTTTGGTATATGCTATAATGGACGCGCAAATGCTTACATAAGACCCAGACGAGATAAGGAACAGGGGTGTCAATATGTTAACAAAAGAACAGATCCTGGAAGTGTTGAAGGATGTAAAGGATCCGGAAATTAATCGTAGCCTGGTTGAATTGAATATGATCCGCAATATCCAGATTGACGGTGACCGCGTCAGTCTGGAAGTTGTCTTGACCATTTCCGGCTGTCCGCTCAAGGTAAAGATTGAGGAAGATGTCGTTGCGGCGGTAAAGAGCTTGGGTGCCGCTGAGGTGCACGTTCGATTCGGAGCGATGACGGATGAGGAGCGCGCAGCCCTGAGTGCACAGCTGCGGGGCAATCAGACACATAACATGGTGCCGGGACAAGCCCAAGTCCTGAATCCGATCCTGGCGAAAGATTCGAAAACGACGTTTATTGCCATTACATCGGGGAAAGGCGGCGTAGGAAAATCTACCGTAACCGTCAACCTGGCTGTAGCCCTTGCTCGCCTCGGGAAAAAGGTCGGCATTATTGATGCGGATATTTATGGCTTTAGTGTTCCGGACATGATGAATATTGAACAGCGTCCGACCGTGATCGGAGAAACCATTTTGCCAGTGGATAAGTTCGGCGTCAAAGTCATGTCGATGGGCTTTTTTGTAGAAGACAATTCTCCGGTCATCTGGCGCGGTCCGATGCTTGGAAAAATGCTGCGCAACTTCTTCTCGGAAGTGCACTGGGGAGAGGATCTCGATTATTTGCTCTTGGATTTGCCGCCGGGAACAGGCGATATGGCGCTGGATGTGCATACGATGATCCCGCAAAGCAAGGAGATTATCGTGACGACACCTCATGCGACAGCCGCCTTTGTGGCAGCGCGTGCAGGGTCCATGGCCATTCGTACCGGTCATCAGGTGATTGGGGTAGTGGAAAATATGGCTTGGTATGAAGCGAAAGACGGTTCGAAGGAGTATGTATTCGGACGAGGCGGCGGAGCGAAGCTGGCGGAGCAATTAGCCTGTGAGCTTTTGGCGCAAATCCCCTTGGGACAACCGGAAACACATCCAGCCGAACCGGATTATGCTCCATCGGTGTATCAGGGTGACTCGCCGATTGGTAAGCTGTATAGGGAGCTGGCGGAGCGCGTAGTGAAGAAATGTGCTGAAAGCAATGTGAATCCTTCTTAAAATAAGAAAAGGTGAGTCGATTTCTCGCGGCTCACCTTTTTTCATGATCGGCAATGGCATTAGCCTCCACCGCCAGTGCCGCCACCTTCTCCGCCACCCGAGCTGCCGCCACCGCCACCGCTTGAGCCGCCACCGCCACCTCCGCCGCCTTTTTTCTTCGTTTGCGGCTTCAGCATTTCTTCAGTGGCTGTCGTCATCAGTTTCAGCATTTCTGCTTGAAAGAGCGGGCTTTGCATGGCCTCTTGCATGATCTGCATGGTTTGTCGACGATAAGCGGAGCTTTTCATCAGATCCATCATGTTTTTTTCAAACTCGGGATCCTTCATGACCGTTATCAGCATCTTTTGATATTCCGGATCCTTCATGAGATCCTTAATCACTTTTTTATGCTCTTCTTTCATCGATTTTGCCAGGGTGCTCGCGAATTTCGGATCGCGAAACATTTCCTTTACCTGTGGGTTGTTCGGATTGGAAATGGTTTGAATCAAGGATGTTTTGACTGTTTCCTGATCGAGGACCATGCTCGATTGGAATTTTTCATCCTTCATCATGGCAGCAACCGACTTTTTGGCGTCCTCTGTCTGTAAGATGTCGACCACCATGTCCTTGATCGTTTTGTAATCGGGCTGTGATTGTGTCTGGCTTTGCCCGCTTGATGCACAGCTCGTCAACATGATGATCAAGGGAAGCAGCACCCAATAAGGGGAACGTATTTTTCGCATGGGATGTCCTCCTTTTCCCTACTAGGCATAGCGTGTGCAGATTCCTCGGTTCTTACGCTAGTATTTTCTTGCTGGGGTTGGTACAATCAAAGACGATGGATAGGAGGGACTAATCTGTGAATTTACGCAAATTCGGCTGGCTCTTTATGACCACGCTGCTGATTGGTGGCGCTGGCGGAGTCTTGTCGGGCTTTTTGATCGCTTGGACAGAATTAACCAAGTCAACAATGGGTAACTTCTTTATGGGAACGCTTGCGAACCTTTTGTTCGGGGCTACGATTAGCATAGTGGCACAGATGGGCTTATTTGCCTATATGACGTTTAATTACATGATGCTCAGCATTTTTAGGGGCGGCGTTTTATGGAGAAATATACAGGTGTTTTTCATTCTGTTTACTTTTTTCGATATGGCCTATCTGCGCTACAATACACTTTCGCGCGGGGAATCCCTGTGGCCCTATCTGATTGAACCGGTGGGACTCCTGATTGCCGCCATCGTGTTTGCTTACGTAAAGGTCAAGCTGACGAACCCGACAGCGTGGGTGCCCACGATCTTCTTTTTATTTGTTGTGACGGCACTCGAATGGATTCCGGGGCTAAAAGAGCAGCATGCAAGCTCCATCATTTCGTTTATTATTCCATTGATGGCATGTAATGTTTGGCAGGTGCTGCACTTGCATCGCCTTACCAAAAAAGAAAGCTGATCCTTTGTTTGGATCAGCTTTTAATTTACTTCTTTGGTATTGGCTTTCGCGCCAGCAATCAGCTCGGACACCGTTACAAATTGATATCCTTCAGCACGAAGCTTATCGATGATAATCGGCAGGGCCAGGTGGGTTTCCTTGCAGGAATCGCTGGCATGCATCAGAATGATATCGCCCGGATGTGTTTTGGTCACTACATTTTTTACAATTTGATCGACGCCCGGGTTCATCCAATCCTTCGAGTCGGTATCCCACTGGATCACCGTATAATCCATTTGCTCTGCGATTCGCAGCACTCGTTTGTCAAAATCGCCATTGGGCATGCGGATCAAAGTCGGTTTTTTGCCCGTCATCTCGGTTAAAATGGTATGTGCCTTGCCGATTTGATTGCGAATTTCCTCGTCGGCATACTTGCTGTAATAATCATGCTTGTGGCCATGCGAGGCGATTTCGTGGCCATCATCCACGATGCGTTTGACAATGGCCGGATGGCGTTGGCTCCATGGTGATGACAGAAAGAAGGTTACTTTGCCCACCTTTTTCTGCTTGAGAATGTCAAGGATCGGGATGGCCCGATTTTCTCCCCAGCTGATGTCAAATGTCAGCGCGATTTTTTTCTCGTCCGTATCTACTTTGAAAATGGCTTGCGGCGATTGGATTTTTGCTCCATCAGAAAATGCAGCAATCGTGTCGCGTTCGGCATAAGCGATACCGATTGCAAAAAGGAATGCGGCGGCAATGATCATGATTTGCTTTAATCGCGTTGTGCTGACTACGTACATAAATCTCACTGGTATCACCCTCCTTTGTCCCTTCTCATTTTATGCAGAGGGGGCAAGTATATTCTTTGTCGAGGGCGCTGTTTTCAGGTAAGATACATATGCTGGAAATATATAAAAACAAGGGGTGTAGTTGATGCTCGAACACCTGCGCAATATCTGGTTGGTTAACAAACGATATTTTTATATTGCAGGAGTCCTGTTGTTAGCGGGAGCGTTTATTGGGTTTGTGCAAGCGGATCTGGTAGATGAGATGGCGAAGCGAATGCTCAAGCAAATCGAAGGCATTGCGGAAAAGATTAAACATAGTGGGGGAAGCGTAGGAGTAACGTTTTGGACCATTTTCCTCAATAACGTGACCAGTGCCTTATTCATGATGCTGTTAGGTGTATTCTTTGGGATTTTCCCTGTATTTGGCCTTGTATCGAACGGAGTGCTGCTTGGTTATATTTTTCAAAAACTAACCTTTGCTGGTTCAAATACTCTCCTCATTTTGGTAGTGGGGATATTGCCCCACGGTATTTTGGAATTGCCGACGGTCATTTTTGCCGCCGGGGTCGGAATTCGTTATGGGATCTTGGCGATGCGTTCGATTGGTTCTGCGTGGAACGTAAACGCTAGGGGCGAAGTCAAGCGAGAGTGGCTGATGAGTGTCAAACAGCTTCCGGCAACGGTCCTCGTCATTGTGTTATTGTTAGTAGCGGCTGCTTTGATCGAGAGTGCCATTACACCAGCTCTTTTAAAGGCAACGATCGGCGAGTCACCGTTTCTCCGATAAAGGTGAAGTATGCTCGGGGAGGAAAGCGAAGAGTTCTCTGTTTTCAGAGTGCTTTTCGCTTTCTTTTTTAATTGTGCGAAATATGTTTAACCTTATGAAAAAGGAATAGGCAAATTTAGCAATGGAAAAGCTATTGGTATAACTCCATAAGTGGTAGGGGAGGGCTCTCATTGCTCGGATTCTTGTTTAGTAAAAAAGAATGTCAGGAACTTGCCTATTTGTTGAAACGGGAATTGGAAGAGATGCTGCTGGATCTGGGTGATAAGCGTATTGATTTTCTGGTCAGACGTGCGATGGAGGAAAGATACAATATCTTATTTCGGATGTACGCGCGCGTGGCGGGGCCATCTGAACTGTCCAAATACGTCCGGAAGCGAAAACTGGAGGAGGAAAAATTAACATAGATATTTTTTGTGGAGAAAGTATTGACTTGAGACAGCTACACGTGATAGATTATAAAAGTCGCCTCGAGCGATAAGGAAAAAATGCTCCTTGAAAACTGAACAGCGAAAGCGTTGAAACGAACCAATCAATTACTTGTTTCAAATAAGCCAAGCTTAAAGCTTGAGCAACGATTAAACACCAATTTATTGGAGAGTTTGATCCTGGCTCAGGACGAACGCTGGCGGCGTGCCTAATACATGCAAGTCGAGCGAGGGTCTTTACGACCCTAGCGGCGGACGGGTG